>CAYTMJ010000001.1:0-312104 GCA_964438895.1 uncultured Syntrophobacterales bacterium
CCCGCTAACTGCGCGATCATCAACGGGCCGCCGAGATTTGACGTGTCGACACGCCCCGCCACCATTATTATCAGAACTTCCTCCGTCAGTAGCTCGATCTCCACAGTGCGGGACACCGAGAGCCACGAAGCGGCGAAGAGCACGCCCCCCTCCATCTCCACGGTTCCGGCACTTTGAATGCCGATGAGCCACGCTTCCTCCAACTCACCCAGTAAATTCTGCGTTCGTCCCTTGGTCGGCCTTAGTGTTACCACGAACTCCCGATCGCCGCGGGCCACTCCCAATTCTACGGACCGACCTTGACTCGCTCTAACTTCGCGAGACAACTGATCCCAGGAACGAATCGGCTGGCCGCCTGCCATGATCACACGGTCGCCAGCCTGCAAACGGGCGTCGGCCGCAGGCGACCCAGCCTGCACACCACCAATCTCCGCTGTACGGTATGGCACGCCAAACCACATGAAGACGAAGAAGAACACCGCCATAGCTAACAAGAAGTTTGCACCCGGCCCCGCGACCACAATGGCAACACGACTGACCAGGCTCTTATGTGAAAAGGATTGGTCCAGTTCCGTTGAACTAACGTCCTCCTGCGGGTCCTCGCCTACCATCTTGACATAGCCCCCAAGAGGGAACGCACTCACGCAATATTCGGTTTCGCCGAAACGGCGGACCAGAACTTTCGGACCGAAACCGATTGAAAAGGTTACAACACCCACGCCAACTTTCTTAGCCACTAGAAAGTGGCCCAGTTCATGCAGAAGCACCAACACGCCGAAGGCCACAATAGCAGCGCCGATCATGTAAATGATGTCAATCACCTCATCAGCCCATCGCGCTCTACGATCTCCTTGGCAAACGCCCGGGCCCATCGATCGACCTCAAGGATCTGCTGCAAGGTTCTCGGCTTGGTGGAATGGTGGGATTCAACGGCCTGCGCGCTGATCTCATGGATCTGACGGAAACCGATGCGTCCGTCCAAAAAGGCAGCAACCGCTACCTCGTTGGCAGCGTTGAGAACGGACGGGGCCGTACCGCCCTCCGCTAAGGCCGCATAAGCGATATCCAGGGCTGGATAACGCCGGCCGTCTACCTCCTTGAAGGTGAGCTCCCCTTGTTTTTTTAGATCCAACGGCGCAAGCCCGATTTCCAGCCGTTCGGGATACGAAAGGGCGTAGGCGATGGGAATTCGCATGTCCGGAATCCCGAGTTGAGCCATGACCGCACCGTCTCGAAAGCGCACCATTGAGTGGACAATGCTCTGAGGATGAATTATCACTTCCACTCGCGCGGAGGGTACGCCAAACAGCCAGTGAGCTTCGATCACCTCCAGCCCCTTGTTCATCATAGTGGCCGAATCAACGGTGATTTTCGGTCCCATCTTCCAGGTGGGATGCCGAAGCGCCTGATTGATAGTGACGCGGCGCAGCTCCCGCAGAGGAGTGCGTAGGAAAGGCCCTCCGGAGGCCGTCAGGATGATCTTGTCCACATCTTCCCGCCGATTACCCTCCAGACACTGGAACACCGCGCTGTGTTCGCTATCTACGGGCAGAAGCGCCACACCCCGCTTCCGAGCCTCCCGGACGAAGAGATCACCAGACATGACCAAAGCTTCCTTATTGGCCAAGCCCACATCCTTACCCGCCTGAACTGCAGC
The DNA here is from genome assembly GCA_964438895.1 of uncultured Syntrophobacterales bacterium. Classification (GTDB taxonomy): domain Bacteria; phylum Desulfobacterota; class Binatia; order UBA9968; family JAJDTQ01; genus JAJDTQ01. The sequence continues at coordinate 1,658 of CAYTMJ010000001.1, forward strand.
GAAGGTTGGTACGAGACCTGCACCCCCTACTATGGCTGCCAAGACAAAATCCGCCGATGGCTCGGTGGCTACAGCAACCGAGCCATCCTCCCCAGAAACCAACGTGACCCTGCGCCGGCCGGTGAGCTTACGTAGGGCGTCAACATCGTCCCGATTTCTGACACCCACGATACGCGGGGAGAACTCAGCAATCTGCTCCGCCAGCAACTCGAGGTTGCGACCAGCTACGAGCCCAACCACTTTAAATCGGCGTTTAAAGGTGCGGATGACGTCAAGCGCGTTGACCCCGATCGTGCCAGTAGATCCCAGTATGACAATGGACTTCATGATGACAACAACTTCAAACAATAAGTGCAAAAGACTCCCGGAAAAATTAGGCTATCGAGCCGATCCATCAGACCGCCGTGCCCCGGGAGAATAGCTCCTGAATCCTTGACGGCAAAGCCTCGCTTAATCAACGATTCAAACAGATCACCGAGTTGAGCAATAAGGGTAACAACTAGGGAAATCCATAAGGCTTGACCGGGCGACAACGCCAGAAGCCACCATGCCGACACGCATCCTGCGGCGACACCCGCCACGGTCGCCCCCAGGGACCCTTCTATGGTTTTCCCTGGGCTAACTGAAGGATACAACTTTCTTCGACCCCAGGCCATCCCAACGAAGTAACCGGCGCTGTCGGCCGTAAAAACGACGATCAGTACCCACAACACCCATTGGTACCCGCTACAGTAAAGAACCGCGAAGTGGGGAAACAAAAAACCGAGGTACAATGCCCCCGTCAACGCCAATCCCAGGTCCCGGAAACGGTGCTCCACCGTACCACCCATAAAGATAAACACAACGAACAGGCCCACAATAATCACCGGCAAGGGAAGTGAAAACCCGGGAAGCACGAGGGTGACGGACAACAACATACCAGCCACCACCCCCACCAGACGTACCCACCCATCGTGCGGGAAGGTCATCCGAAAGTATTCGTTGAGGGCGATGAGGGCGAGAACCTCAATCAACGAAGTAAACAGCCAGACACTGTTCAACAAAACAACACCGAGCAGGACAGGAATCCCGGCCAGCGCGGTCAGCACCCGGATGAGCATCTATGTTACCCCATGTCAGAGACAAGACGCTGGCTTCAACCCTACAGAAGCTGTTCGTCTGTCTTACCGAATCGGCGTTTTCGCCGCTGGAATTCTGTCAGCGCCTGAATGTACTGCTCCTCGGAAAAGTCAGGCCAGAGCGTAGGGGTGATGTACAGTTCGGTATAGGGAATCTGCCATAAAAAGAAATTACTGATGCGCATCTCCCCGCTAGTACGGATCAACAGATCCGGGGCTGGAAGCGGCCCGGTCTCCGTGTTGGCCGCGAGCATGGACTCGTCGATCTCCGCGAGCTGGTAGCGTCCGGCCTTCACCTTTCGGGCAATCTCCCGTACCGTCTTCACGATATCGCGGCGACCACTATAACTGAGGGCCAATATTACCGTAATGGCGGTATTGTTGCGTGTGAGGCGTATGTTGCGGTCCAACACCCGGCGTACAGAGGCGGGCAGACGCTTACGTTCACCGATGGCCATCAGACGGATACCTTCACGCATCATGCGTTCCTGCTCGCCCTGCAGGTAGTCCTCGAGGAGTCCCATCAGCCCCTCGACCTCGTCATGCGGTCGGTTCCAGTTTTCGTATGAGAAAGCGTAGAGGGAAAGGTAGCGAATTCCGAGGTTACGACTCACTTCCACCGTAGTCCTGACTGATTCCGTCCCCTCACGGTGACCTTCAAGGCGGCCCTTACCCCGCAACCTCGCCCAGCGTCCATTGCCATCCATGATGATCGCAACATGAGTTGGCAATCGACTCTTTTCTAGCCCATAGAGCTCCATTGCGGACAGATCGAAAGGCGGCTCCTAGACCTCCATGATCTCCTCTTCCTTAGCCTTGAGAAAGCCGTCCACCTTTGCAATGAAATCAGCAGTGAGCTTCTGTACTCGGTCTTGGGCATGTTTCACGTCGTCTTCCGTGATCTCCTTGCCCTTCTGCATCACCTTCAGACCATCGATGGCAGCGCGTCGATGGTTCCGCACCGAAACACGGAACTCTTCTGCGGTCTTTCGGATCTGCTTCACCAGTTCGTTGCGCCGTTCGCCACTGAGCTCCGGGATCGGCACCCGAATAAGCTTGCCGTCATTTGCAGGAGTCAGGCCGAGATCAGCCTTGAGGATAGCCTTCTCGATTCCAGCAATGGCACTCGGGTCGTATGCCTGGATCGTAACCAAACGGGGCTCCGGGACCGCTATGGTCGCGATTTGATTCAGGGGGGTAACGGTACCGTAGTAGTCCACAGTCACCCCTTCGAAAAGCGACGACGACGCTCGTCCCGTCCGTACCCGGGCAAGCTCCCGGCGCATGGCGGTAATGGCTCCCTCCAACTCTTCCTGAAAAGCGCCGTAGAAGACCTCGTCCATTTGTCACCTTACGTTTACGGGACGTCGCCATTATCGATCGTCGACGTCTACCAAGGTCCCTATGGGGCGGCCTCTCACCACCTCACGTATGTTGCCCCGTTGCAATACGTTAAAAACGACGATAGGGAGTTTGTTGTCCATGCTAAGCGAGATTGCGGTAGAGTCCATCACCTTGAGCTCTCGCCTGAGAACCTCCCTGTGGGTCAACTTTCGAAAGAGCTTTGCGCCTTCGTGTTTCATGGGGTCCATGTCGTAGACCCCGCCAACCTTGGTGGCCTTCAGAATCACTTCTGCCCCCACTTCCATGGCCCGCAAGCTCGCTGTGGTGTCCGTAGTAAAATAAGGGTTTCCGGTCCCCCCTGCAAAGATCACCACACGGCCTTTCTCAAGATGCCGCACCGCACGCCGCCGAATGTATAACTCAGCCACCTGCCGCATCTCTATAGCCGACATCACCCGGGTGGAAACCCCGATCTTTTCCAGTGCGTCTTGAAGCGCGATGCTGTTAATAACCGTGGCAAGCATACCCATGTAATCGGCGCTGGCCCGGTCGATGCCGTGGTCACTTGCCTCGGCACCCCGTAGGATATTACCGCCGCCGATAACCAGGGCAATCTCACAGCCGAGGTCGTGAACCTCCCGGATCTCTTCCACGAACCGTGCGACGGTCGCCGGGTCAATGCCATACTGACGTTCTCCGGCGAGCACCTCCCCCGTGATCTTCAGAATGACTCGTCTGTATCTCAGCTCCACACCGGTCATTCGCTGGGACCTTGACGGCTACTGCTACCCTTTGGTCCCGTCGCCTACGGAGTAGCGCACAAAACGCCTGACTCGGATGTTCTCCCCCAGACGCGCGACGGCGTCCTGGATCAGATCATTGACCCGACGGGTAGGTTCCTTGATGAAAGCCTGCTCCATAAGACACGCGTCCTCATAGAAGCGCTCCATCTTACCGTCGACGATCTTAGCCAGTACGGCTTCGGGTTTCTTCAACTCCGTTGCCTGCTGCCGGTAAATGGCCCTCTCCCGCTCCAACTCCTCCTCCCCGACATCCTCGCGCCGCACATACTGCGGGTTCGCTGCCGCAATCTGCATAGAAAGATCCTTAACCAAAGCTTGGAATTCCTCGGTTCGGGCCACAAAATCCGTTTCGCAGTTCAGTTCCAGCAGGACGCCAATCTGGTTCCCGGCGTGGATGTAGGCACCCACCAGACCTTCGCTGGCCTCACGCTCGGCCTTGCGTGCCGCCAACGCCAGTCCCTTCGCTCTCAGGTGATCCACAGACTTCTCGAAGTCACCTTCGCACTCCATCAGGGCCTTCTTACAGTCCATGAACCCCGCACCCGTCTTGTCTCGCAACTGTTTGACTAGACTCGCGTCGATAACCATTCTACTCAACCTTCCGGCACGGTCGTCGTATTGGCGGGCTTATCGGTCTCGGGCTCTTCCTGAACGGGAACTGCCGTCGGTGTGGATTCCGTTGTCGCTACCGGTGCCGCGGGCTCCACCGGTAACGCATCCGGCTGAACCAACCCAGGCTCCGCCACCGTATTCTCTGCCGGCCGTTGCTCGCTGACCTGCTCCCCTTCCAATGCCGCCTCAGCTTGAATGGCTTCGGCCTCCATCCGCGCCTCGTCGCAGAGGGCCTTGCCTTCATTCACGGCCTCGGCCATAAGGCTGCAAAAAAGGCGAATGGCGCGAATCGCGTCATCATTGCCCGGGATCTTATAATCCACTAGGTCTGGGTCGCAGTCAGTGTCGACGATCGCGATCACCTTGATGCCCAGCTTACGCGCCTCTTTCACCGCGATGGCCTCCTGTCCGGGATCGACAATAAACACCGCATCCGGCAGCTTCTTGATATCCTTGATCCCTCCGAGAGCGCGTTCCAGTTTGGCCCGTTCACGACTGTGCGCAAGCATTTCCTTCTTCGTCAACGCCTCAACAATCTTAGGGTCGTTAGCCATTTCTTCAAGCTTCTTGAGACGTTCTATGCTCTGCCGAACGGTCTGGAAGTTGGTCAACGTACCACCCAGCCACCGGTGATGAACATAGGACATGCCACAACGTTCCGCCTCTTCCCGAACCGAATCCTGGGCCTGTTTCTTGGTCCCGACGAAGAGAACGTGGCCCCCGGCCACTATCAGGTCACGAACCTGGGCACAGACATCCTTCACCATCCTTACAGTCTGTTGCAGGTCGATGATATGAATCTTATTTCTTGCTCCGAAGATGTAAGGTTTCATCTTGGGATTCCAGCGACTGGTTTGGTGACCGAAGTGAACGCCGGCCTCCAGAAGCTGTTTCATAGTAACATCCGTCATAACGTCAGAACCTCAAATTTACGTAACTCAACATCCTATTTTCCCATACCACAAAACCATAGGATCCTGCTCGTTGCACACTACCGGAATGGGGAGAAAGCAAGGAAGGCTATTAGCAAAATCGGTGCCGCTGTGCAAGGGAGTTCCTGACAAGTCAGGTGTTCATCGACTCCAGGAATTCTTTGTTGCTCTTGGTACCATGAAGTTTGTCGATGAGAAACTCCATGGACTCTACCACGTTTAGTTGCGACAGCACCTTCCGAAGAATCCAGATGCGGTTGAGATCCTCCTTGGGGATCAGCAACTCTTCCTTTCGGGTACCGGACTTGTTGATGTCGACCGCCGGGAACACGCGCTTGTCCATCAGCCTGCGGTCCAAGTTGATTTCCATATTTCCGGTTCCCTTGAACTCCTCAAAAATGACCTCATCCATTCGGCTTCCCGTGTCGACCAACGCCGTCGCGATAATTGTAAGGCTGCCGCCGTCCTCGATGTTACGTGCAGCACCAAAAAACTTCTTTGGCTTATGCAACGCGTTGGAATCGACGCCACCAGAGAGGATCTTTCCGCTTGGCGGGACCACCGTGTTGTACGCTCGGGCCAACCGGGTAATACTGTCGAGCAGGATAATGACATCCTTGCCGTGCTCAACCAGCCGTTTGGCCTTCTCGATGACCATCTCGGCCACCTGCACATGGCGCGTGGCTGGTTCGTCAAAGGTGGAGCTGACCACCTCCCCTATCACCGACCGCTGCATATCGGTCACCTCTTCCGGACGCTCATCGATCAGGAGAACGATGAGAACCGCATCCGGATGATTATGGGCAATGGCCTTGGCGATATTCTGCAGCATCATGGTCTTACCCGTTCGAGGCGCTGCCACTACCAACCCCCGCTGCCCCATGCCGATAGGCGTTAGGAGGTCGATGAAGCGCGTGGTGTATTCGTCCGGCTGGTGCTCCAGGGAGATGCGCTGTTCAGGATAGAGAGGAGTGAGATTGTCGAAGAGGATCATGTCCCGCACTTTGTCGGGTTCGCCGTTGTTGATGTTCTCTACCTTGAGCAGCGCGAAGTAACGCTCACCGTCCTTTGGAGGACGGATCTGCCCAGAGATAATGTCCCCAGTACGCAGGCCGAAACGCCTGATCTGACTGGGCGAGACGTAAATGTCGTCGGGCCCGGGAAGATAGTTGTAGTCCGGTGCCCGCAAGAAACCGAACCCGTCAGGCAGAGTTTCCAAGACGCCTTCGCCGTACACATAGCCGTTCTTTTCGGTCTGAGCCTGCAAAATGGCAAAGATCAAGTCCTGCCGCCGCATGTTTGCAGCGCTTTCAATACTGAAACCTTTACCGATATTGGCCAACTCAGCGATCTTCTTGGACTTGAGCGAACTCAGATTCAAGCCGTTCGGGTTAACCGGTTCTCCTGCGGCAGTCGCTTGATTCCTGCGGTGGTTCTGGGGCGTTTCACCCCTAGGTTCACCTTCTCCTGCGGAACGCGTTCGTACGTTAGCCATAAACTTCCTTTCAGTCACACTGCAGGTGGTTTCTTGAACGGAACAAGAAGCGGTTTCAAAACCGGTGAAACGGGTCGATTCAAACGGACCTGATGTAGTAATGATTTGATTAAATGCGGACTGGATCGGAAACGATTGGGCCTAGTCTCGCGGGACGTTGGCTCAGATACTAGGCGAAACGGAAGGTTTTGTCAAGTACGGTAAGGTCAGACTCTCCGGACCGACGCCGTCCAGTACAAGGCGGGCATCGCCGATGTCCGCTTCAATTTGTAGTACGAGTTCCTTCGCAGAAGCAAACTTCCGCTCGTCCCTAAGCCGTTGCACAAAGAACACCTGCAACCGGCGACCGTAAAGATCCTCTTCGAAATCCAACATATGTGACTCGATGGTTCTCGGTCCCGCCCCAAACGTAGGATTGACACCTATGCTGGTCACGCTCTTGAGATACCGTCCTCCCACCTGGACCAGGGTCGCGTAGATTCCGTTGACAGGGACCACCTCCGTCCAGGTCCGCACATTAGCGGTTGGAAAGCCAAGCTCTCGACCGCGCTGATGACCCTTGACAACAGTACCGGCGATAAAATGGCTACGGCCGAGATGTTGCCGCGCTGCATCAACCCGTCCTTCTTCCAAAAGCCGGCGGATCCGGCTGCTGCTGATGGCCTGATTCGAATCCACCACCGCGGAGATCACCTTGATCTCTATCCCGGCCGCAGGTCCCCATTCATTGAGCTCGTCGACCGTTCCGACCCGATCCTTACCGAAACGAAAATCCTCCCCTACCCATAATACCTCTACCCCAAGCCCCGCCAGATAACTATTCACGAACTCATGAGCGGACAGCGCGCAGAAGCTTGGCGTGAACCGCTGAATCACCACGTAGTCAATGCCGACGCCGCACAGGAGGGCGAGCTTGTCCTTACGCGTGAGAATTAATCGTGGCGCAAACCTGGGAGCGAGGATCTTCAGCGGATGGGGCTCGAAAGTCAGCACCACAGACGACCCACCCCTTGACCGCGCATCTTCCATTACCCGACCCAGGAGATCCTGGTGTCCCATGTGAACGCCGTCAAAGTTCCCGATGGTCACAACGGGACGGACGATCTTGCATTCGCCGTGTCGCAGAATCTGCATCGTGCCCTCAACCCCACAACTCAGCATTCCGAGGGCTGCAGGGATCCGCAGGGCGCCTATGCAAACATTTCCGGAGCCGCGCCCAGAACTCCGATTCCAACCGTCGCCGGAGACCCATGGAATCCGAATCAGGTGTCCAGGGCTTGAATTTTGTCTCGAGCCTTTTTGGCTGTTTCAGATTGCGGGTACTTTCTGATGACTTCCTGAAGAATGAGCCTGGCGGTGGCGTGTTCTCCCAACTCACTAAAGGCAAACCCCATCTTAAGCCAAGCCGCGGGGACCTTGTCGCCGTCAGGATACCGCTCACGGACCTTATCGAATTCCGAAATAGCTTGGTCGAAGTCCTTAAGCGCATAGTAGCTTTCGCCGATCCAATATTGGGCGTTGTCCGTCAAGCTGCTGTTAGAATGGTTCTCAACGAATTTCTTGAACTGCTGGATTGCGCGGCGATAATCCTTTTCCTTCAGCCGCTTCCATGCATTCTCATAATCCTGTGCGGCTATCGGAGTAACAGCGGCTACCTGCCTTTGACTACCAGTCTTCGCCACAACGTCCGGCTTGAGTGCTCCGGGATCAGGCGTCTTCAGTATTTCGCCACCAGCACCGTCCGGCGTCTTGCCAGAGGGGAGTGCTGCATCCTGCAATAAACGAAGCTCATTCTCGCGAATTCTTAGAAGTTCTCTTTGGGTCCGAACCTCCGTCTCTAGATCCGCCAACCGCTGGACGAGCTCTCCCCAACTCTGGGAACCTACCAACGCTCCGCTTTTGATCTCCTGGACCGCCCCCTCGACAGCGTTAAGGCGCATCCCCGTTCCCGTCAACTCGGCACGAGTATTCGCCAACAGAGTACGGGTCTGGTCGAGTTCGACCTTCAAGTTGTTCAATTCCGCCCGTTCGGTTTTGGTTAGGGCCGCGCGATCGTAAGGCACAGACGCCGCATGATAGTCAACCTGGCACCCCCACATTGCTACGAGGGAGAACACAGCCAATACGGCCGGCGTAACGGTTCGCATCGACATGGAGCCCTCACGTATGTTGAGAACCAATGAACGAGTATAGTAGGGGGCCCCTGGCAGGCGGAACACTCTATGAGGCCGGCTTCTGCGCCCGAACGACGAAATGCGCGCGCCGGTTCTTTTCCCAACACTTCTCGGAGTCCACACCACACACGGGGAGCTCCTCACCGTAGCTGATGGTGGAAAGACGGCCCGGGGCGTTTCCTAACGTCACGAGATAGTCCTTGACCGCCTGTGCCCTCCTGGAGCCTAAGGCAAGATTGTACTCGTTGGTGCCCCTGCTGTCCGCATGTCCTTCGATCTCAATCCCGACTCCAAGATTCTGCTTAATCCAATCCGAGTTACGTTGCAGCACGTCACGAGCCATCGGCTTAAGCTCAGAACGATCGAAATCAAATAAAACATCCGCCAGGACACCGGGGTCGGGCAGAGCCCCTGCCTGGTGTGCGCTCAGACTATCCTGGCCCATCCCTCTCTCTCTCTGCTTCGTCTGCGCCAGATCCCCCTCAGTGATGGAGCTGGTCCCACTTTGGGATACGGCATCCGTCATTTTCGGGGTCTTCGAAAGCTGCTCATCTGGCTCCACAACCGGTGGAGCACAGGAAGCAACAAACGTGCCGAGACAGAGGGAACAAAACAGCAATACAAATGTGTTTCGTTTCATCCGTTTACTTTCCGCCTTCCCCAAAGCTGGATTGGTTCAAAATTTAGGAGTGACTCTGTACCTGGCTTATGGAAGCCAGGGTGACCATGACGGATCTGTATCATCTCCCAAAGAACCTGTCAATCTCCGCTGGCTCTGGCCGTCCTTCCGCATTGTGTAAATTCGACGGGAACCGGCCCTGTCTGATGCAAAGGCCACAAATCTTCCGTCTGGGGCCCACGACGGGTCTTCGTCATTGTGGCGATTGTCGGTAATCATTCGATGCGCGCGACCATCAGGCCGAATGGTAAAGATGTTCAGCACGCCGTTAGCCCTCCCTGTAAACACGATCAACTCTCCCGTGGGCGACCAATCCGGCGACTGATTGTATGACCCCTTGAAGGTCAGCCTCCTGATGCCGCCGGAGGCGAGCGTCAGAATGTAGATCTGGGGTGAGCCATGCCGGTCGGACACGAACGCGATTCGGTCCCCGCCAGGTGACCAAGTAGGTGAAACGTCGATGCCGGCGTTTCTAGTAAGGCGCTGCTCAATACCACCCCTGGGGTTCAGCAGAAAAAGATCTACATTCCGCCGTTGCTCTAACGGAATAACGAGGGACTTCCCGTCTGGGGACCAGCGGCCACCCAGGTTAAGTCCATGGCGCGTCGAGATTGCCTTCTCTTGCTTTGACTCGAGATCGAAACTCAAGAATTGAGGTACACCCTTCTTGTAGGACGTGTAAACGATCCCCTCGCCATCAGGTGCCCAAGACGGGAACAGATTAATGGTACGGTTGTTCGTGACCTTGCTTTTCTCGGTCCCGTCGAGTTGTGAAACGTAGATTTCCTTGAATCGATCCCCACCGGTCGAGACATATGCAATCTTGGTATCAAAAACACCCCGTTTGCCCGTGAGCTCCAGTATGATCTCATCAGCAAACTTGTGCGCCATGCGCCGCCAATTCTGCATCTTTCCCGAGTACCGTTTCCCGAGAATCGAGTCCTGCTGAAATACGTCATAAAGCCAAAAGTCGAACGTGATCCGATCGCCACGGACATGAAACCCGCCTTTTATAAGTCCTTCGGCTCCAATGGTGCCCCAGTCGCGGAAATCAAAGCGGCGCAATCGGATCCCGCTCGCTTGAGGATTCTCGATGTAAGCGGATCGATCGATGATCCTGAACCAGCCGGAGCGGTCGAGATCGTCCGAAATAACGTCGGCCACCCGCTCCGAAAGACCCCCAACATCACGCCTGTTGCCTAAGTTCTTAAGCGACGAGACTGCTAGGCGAAATCGTTCGGCCCCCGGACCCATGATAAGGCCCTTGACCTGTGCATGTGCGGTCATCGGAGCCCCCAAACAGAGAATCAAACTGACCAGAAGCCACCAACGCATCCAACTTGTCCCGAGTCCGAGGTCCCATATAAATTGACAGGCTCTCCGTACCACCAGCGAAATGCTTTGTACTTCCATAAACGGTCCTTCCCAACTAGCCGCCGGAGTTGTCCGGCTTGAAAGTGAATTCAACACTGGAAAATTCGCGCAAATGACTCCGTGGCGGCCATGGTAGCGGGTTGGCACGCCTTACCGCCCTCACCGCCGATTCATCGAATGCCCCATCCCCCGAAGACTTAAGCAGCTTGAGCCCTAGGATTTCCCCGTCGGCGCGTATGCCAAAACTCACAGTCGCCTGGAGGTCACGATGCTTGCCAATCCAGGTCCAACGCTCCTTGAGGATGACGTGCATCTCGTTGAAATAGCTATGGAACTCTGGCCCCTTCACGAGCCCCCCACTTCCGATACCTATGCCGCCAGCACCAGCGTCCTGCCCCTCACTACTTTTGCGGCGCAGCTTGGCTCGTTCCCTAGCGGTGGCTACGGCATCTTCCATGCGCGTCCGCTTCAACCTCTCGATCACCTGCGAACTCTTTCCGGAGCTTCGCTTCCCCTTGATGGGCGTCTTCTTGACGGCCTTCACGGCACGCTTCTTCTGCACCCTCTTCTTGGGCTTAGTAATCTTCTTGGGCTTAGTAATCTTCTTCAACCGTCGTTTCCGCGGTTTCTTAACCTTCTTCTTCGGAGTCTTGGTAGCCTTGGTTAGCTGCGGAACAACCGAATCGGCGAACGCCTCCTCCAACTTGTCGTTTTTCGGTGACGTTGACGTCTTGCCGGGGGCCGCCTTCCCTGCCCGCGGCCTAGACTTGAGGGATTGCGGCCGAACCCCAGACGCGGGTCCCACGAGGTCAACCGTATATACGGGAATAGCCTGTTCACGGCGCGCCGCGCTCTTGGGTACCAGTAGCAACGTCGCGATCAGCACCAAATGGAGAGCACCCGAAAAACAAATCCACCACCTCAGACGAGCGGGATCTGATCCCCGAAGAACTCTTTCAAAAAAGTCCTGAAACATCGTTAGTATGTATTTTCTCGGGAACACACTTCAGTGATCGACCAGAGGCAAGGCCATCATTCCAAGCTTTTCAATGCCAGCCTCCTTAATCTCGCCGATTGTAGTCATGACTGATCCGTAGGGAACATCACGGTCCGCCCGTAGGTACACGGCCTTTGTGGCATCGAGCCTCCGGATAGCTTGCAGCTTCGTGCCGAGTTCTACCGACGTGACCTCATTGTCGTTCAGATAGACTTTACCGTCTCTCGCAATGGTGACAATCAAGGGCTCCGTCTCACCCGCTACCGACCTGGCCCTAGCTTGCGGCAGATTCACCTCCACACCCTGTTGAATAATTGGCGCCGTCACCATAAAGATAACCAGCAACACCAACATGACGTCCACGAAGGGGGTGACGTTGATGTTTGACAACGGCAACTTGCCTCGGTCCTGGCCCACGTCGCCTGCCATGCCTCAGCCTTCCTCCATCCAAGCCATTATGACTTCGTGGTGAAGTGACGCTCCGCGATATTGAGGAACTCCTGTGTGAAGTTTTCCATGTCTGCAGTCAAAACCCGTATCTCTTGAAGGAAATGATTATAGGCGATCAACGCAGGAATGGCCGCTACTAGGCCCGCAGCCGTGGCAATTAAAGCCTCGGCGATTCCGGGTGCAACAGCCTGGATCGTGGAGGTCCGAGTCGCACTGAGACCGAGAAATGCGTTCATGATACCCCAGACGGTGCCAAAGAGACCGATGAACGGCGTCGAGCCGGAGGTCGTTGCCAGAAATGTCAGCGTCTGTTCCAGCTTTGTCAACTCGACATTGGTGGCGCGCTTCATGGCTCGCGCCACATTGTCCACACCGCTGAGGTCAGTAGTGACACCCTCCGATTCTGCCGCGTTGTGGCGGGATACTCGAAGCAGCTCCTCGTACCCAGCGACAAAGACATGCGCTACTGGACTCGCCTGCAACTCGTGACTGGCATCGCGTATCTCGGCCAAATTACGGCTTTCCCAAAAAATCTCGATAAATCGCGCCGACTGGGCCTTTGCTTCCCGCACATGCCTGAACTTGTATAGAATGACACCCCAACTGACCACCGAGAAGAGGATCAGCAGGTAGAGCACCATCTGAACCACTGGACCCGCCCCCAGGACCAAGTCCAGGATGCCCTGCTGCCGTATACTCAGGTGTGTGGGCTGGACTACCAACTGGTAAATAGAGAAGTATGGCATCAGAACACTACCGCCTTGAAAAGTTATTATAATCGCTGTACCTAGTCAATTGGCCTCGCCACGACCCCGCGGACCAGCATTGATCCATACTGCTGGTCGTACGGCTCGACAAGGACTGACAAATTCATGCTCCGCCGCGTTTCAGAACTGAATCTGGAGGGAAAAACAGTTTTTCTTCGGGTGGACTTCAACGTTCCACTGGCAGGGGGCGCGGTCACCGAACCCCACCGCATCGACAGCGCAGTACCTACTATCAGGTTCCTTCTCGAAAAGGCCTCACGGATCGTGATTGCCTCCCACCTAGGTCGGCCCAGCGGGGTGCGCGACCCTCATTGGAGCTTAGCGCCGGTGCAACGTTACCTAGAGCAGGCGCTGTCCCGCCCAGTACGACTCGCATCCGACTGCGTGGGCCCCGAAGTCCAGCAGCTACTCGCGGACACGGAAGGGGATAGAATCCTGCTTTTGGAAAACCTCCGATTTCATTCCGGCGAGGAGGCTAATGACCCAAGTTTCGCCGCATCGCTGGCCCGTCTTGCCGATGTCTACGTTAATGACGCTTTTGGCGCAGCGCACCGAGCCCACGCGTCGACTGCCGGAATGGTCCAACATTTTCAAGAGAAGGGAGTCGGTCTACTATTCCATGAGGAACTGGGTCACCTGTCGCGAATTCTAAGCGCGCCGAAACACCCGGTGGCCGCCATCCTGGGAGGCGCAAAGGTCTCGGACAAGATCGGAATCCTCAAGAATCTTGTACCCCGTGTGGATTTGATCATGGTCGGCGGCGCTATGGCGTATACGTTCCTCGGTGCACAGGGTATACCCATTGGTGAATCACTACTGGAGAGGGACTTCGTGGCCATCGCCAGAAAAATCATGGATGAAGCCGAAGACGCGGGCATCCCCTTCATCCTGCCCATCGATCACGTCACCGCTCCGAACGTCGACATCAATGAAGGTTCCGTGACCCACGGCCCGCGCATTCTTTCTGACCAGATGGGGCTGGACATCGGGCCAAAGACAGCAGCCCTATTCGCAAACCAGTTAAAGGATGCCGCAATCGTCCTGTGGAATGGCCCGCTGGGGCTGTTCGAACGAGAACCGTTCAGACACGGGACCGTTGCGGTCGCACGAGCGTTAGCAACTTCCGACACAATCAGCGTCATCGCGGGCGGAGACACCGTAGCGGCAGTGCGGTTAGCTGGGGTCGCCGAAAATATGACCCATCTATCGACCGGCGGTGGGGCCACCCTAGAGTTTTTAGAGGGTAAAACATTGCCAGGAGTTCAAGCACTAGAGACGGGATGTCCCATCTAGCCTTTCTACGTATGGCACGCCGCACGATCATAGCCAATTGGAAGATGCACGGGAGCCAGGCCCAGGCCGTAGCCTTGGCCCACGACGTACGACGTCGTTTAGGCGACCATTTTCCAGGTATAGACGTTGTCCTAGCACCACCCCTCACCTCCCTCGAAACCGTACGCCACACCATCAAGGGGAGTCACCTGCTACTGTCTGGGCAAAACCTCCACTCGCAACCCGAGGGGGCCTTCACTGGAGAAATTAGTGCGAACATGCTGAGGGACGCAGGCTGTAGTCACGTAATTGTGGGCCACTCCGAGCGACGTCGCCTCTTCGGCGAGACCAATAATGACATTAGACAAAAGCTGGCCGCAGCACTGGCGTCGGATCTGAAACCAGTCCTGTGCATTGGCGAAACCCTCGGGGAACGCCGCGCCGAGCAAACGCGCCGAGTCCTGTCCGGACAACTGTCGGGCGCGTTGAAGGGTACCTCGAAAGGTGTTAATGAATCTCTCACGGTGGCATACGAACCGGTGTGGGCCATCGGTACGGGAAAAAACGCCCATCCAGCGCAGGTGAGAGAGGCGCATGGTTGGATCAGGCAAGGGCTTACACGTAGGCTTGGGAAAGTGCAGGCACAGAGCATCCCAATTCTATATGGGGGAAGCGTAAACCCGCAGAATGCATCCGACCTAGCTACGATCCCGGAGGTTGATGGAGTCCTCGTGGGGGGCGCCAGTCTGGATCCGGAGAGCTTTGTCGCCATCGTCAGCGCATTTCGGTGAAACACGCCTCACGAACAGAGGGACCATGATCAATCTAGTCACAACCGTTCACGTTCTGATGTGCCTCGGGCTCATCGTCGTGGTGTTACTCCAATCTGGCAAGGGGACCGACATGGGCGCTGCTTTCGGTGGCGGCGCGAGCACAACGGTGTTCGGCAGCGGCGGCGCAGGCAATTTTCTTACCCGCCTGACTACCGGGATGGCGGTTGTGTTCATGCTGACTTGTCTAACGCTCGGCTACTTTGCCGAACAAAAGCCGGGTTCCAGTGTCTTCGAAAGCGTTACCCCTCAGGCCCAGACAGGGGCCGTGCCCGTCACAGGGGGTACCACAATACCTTCGCAACCACCGGCTGCTCCCTGAGAGCTACCCACCTAGCGTCATATCTCACAAACAGGAGAACGAGGATTCGCGATTTGTTTGTTGTTAGGACCAAATGTGAGTAGTAGCCAAGCACCACGGGAAAGGAACGACCCAGTCGCCGACGAAAACGATCGCAGTGTTGTTTACCTAACCGTAAGACACAACGGCAACGTGCGAGGATGGCGGAATAGGCAGACGCGCTAGCTTGAGGGGCTAGTGCCAGCAATGGCGTGGGGGTTCAAGTCCCCCTCCTCGCACCACAATTCTTCCGTTTTGCGAAGTTGCGTCCGTTAGTAAACGTTCCGAGCAAGGTCATAGAGCGACATCACCAAAAAGGCGCGCAGGAACCAAACGATGAAGATGGCGACGATGGGAGACACATCGATGCCGCCGAAGGTCATCGGTAACATCTGCCTCAGTCGGTTCAAAGCGGGATCGGTGAGATTGCAAAGCGTGCGCACGATGGGATTGTAGGGGTCAGCGTTGACCCAGGAAATCACGGCGCGTGCCACAATCAACCACACATAGAGAGTCAGAACCATGTCGAGAAGCCCGGCAACCGCCTGTAAAAAATTCGCTGCCACGAACATTTCCCCCACCTCTGGCTGAGTTTAGCCTACCCCTAAGCGGTTCTGGGACCGAAGAGGGCAGTACCGATTCGAACAAGCGTCGAGCCTTCGGTCACGGCCACCTCATAGTCATGAGACATACCCATTGAAAGCTCATCCAAGGCTACGTTAGGAAGGTTGAGTTGGTTCAACGAATCCCGCAATTCCTGGAGCCTTCGAAAATAGGGCCGATTGGTTTCCGGATCTTCAGTAAAAGGTGGAACGATCATTAGCCCTCTGACCCTGATTCGCTCCAGCCGGGACACCTCCCGCAATAGCGGCACGAGCCCTTCCTCGTGCACCCCTGTCTTAGACCGCTCGCCAGCAAGGTTGACCTCCACCAGCACGCCAACGTCCCGATCCCGCTCCCGACCTTCCCGGGCCAATAGTTGAGCCAAGCGAACATTGTCCAGTGATTGAATGATCGAGAACAGCCCGACCGCAGCACGTACCTTGTTTCGCTGGAGATGCCCGATCAGATGCCACTCAGGGACATCACCGATGAGCTCCTTTTTGGCCTGCGCTTCCTGAACGTAGTTCTCTCCTAGCAGACACACACCAGCTTCCAACGCCGCGCGCACCGCGGCCACAGGCTGCGTCTTAGTTGCGGCAAGGAGCTTAATCTGCCGCGGATCCCTGCCGCTTCGCTCTGCCGCACGACGCACGGTCTCAAGAACCCGTTTCCAGTTCTCTGCGATGTTTACCATAGATCCGCTCCGTCCTCGCCATGAAGCCAGCAGGCTCCTCTGGCCACCGGACAGATTTAGTTATACTATAGCATTTTTCTCCTTACCCCCATGCCTGTTACGATCCTGGAAACGATCCGACATGTGGATGCAAGCACGTCTCTACGTTCCCATCTGGTTTGTACTGGTCACCTCGCTCCCGGGTTCGGTCCACGCGTCAACCCAGAGCGAGGTGGAGTTCGCCCAGGCTTACCACCACTATTCCGAGGGTGACCACTCCCGAGCAGAAGCACGCTTCCAAAGCGCTTTGACCGACACCGCTCTAGTCTTAGCAGACTATGCTCTTCACTATCTCGGACGAATTGCCATAGAGACAGAACGATACCAACATGCCCAGGGCTATTACTCGCGCCTGAGACGCTTGTTCCCCCAAAGCATCTGGGGCACCGAAGCCTCCTTTGCGTTTGTGGAGATCGATTTAGCGCGAAGGCGATATCAGGCAGCAATCCGTCGCGCTATCGGATTGAAGAAGGCGGCGCGGGGAAGGCACGATAGAGCTCGAGCCGCATACTACCTAGGACAGGCCTACGCAGCAATACACAACAACCGGGAAGCGTACTCCTTTCACCAAGAAGCACGGCGGCGGGCGCCTCGCTCCCGCTGGGCGAGTCATGCCAAGGACAAGATTCTAGAGCTTCGCCGGAAGCACCCAGGAACACTCGGGCTCAGGAGCGGCAGTGCGATGCTTCGTGAAGCCAAACAGCTTCGGCGGGAGCGGGACTACACCGGAGCCGCCGACCTCTACCGCCGCATTCTGCGCGAAACCAACTTCCGTCGACTGTCCCTCGAGGGACTTATTGACGTTTACCGAAAGCTACGACTGCGAAACGAGGAAGAACAAATTCTCCGCCGGTACGTCCAGCATTACCCACAACGTGACAGGGCTGGTACAGCGCTCACGCGGATCGCCACCATCCAATGGAACCGTAACGAAAATACCGAAGCATTGAAGACCCTGCGTCAGTTCAGAAGACAGTATCCTAGCCATATCCGTCGACGCTATGCTGCTTATGTCATCGGCCGGATCCACGAGTCTATCGGCGATAGTAATGAAGCTATTCGAACCTTTCGACAGCTTCTCGCCAAAAAGCATCGTTTCAGCCCGTACCGCAACAAAGCGGCATGGCGACTGGCATGGATTTACTACGGAAAGTCCGAGTTTCACCACGCCGAAACTATCTTCCAAGATATCGCTCGCCGGCCCGGGAACTTCGGGCTAGCCGCCGCCTTCTGGGAGGCCCGCATCGCCGAAAGGCGGAAAAGTCCATTCATCACTGAGCGCCTCTATCGGAGGTTGATCAAGAAGGACCCGAAGTCCTATTACGCACTCCTGGCCTCCCGGAGACTCAAAGGGCTCGGTGCGGCTCCCCCCTACTCCCCCCCTCCTACGCACCGCGAGCAAATCGCCGTGCCGTTACACCTGAGTTTGCGCGCTAGCCTTCATCTTACCCGCGCGCGTGCGCTAGCACAGCTCGACCTCAACCAACTCGCGCATCTCGAGTTGGAACAGGTCCGAAGGCACGCCAACCACACTCCAGACCTCAAGCTGCTGCTAATGCGGGAGTACGCGCGGGCCCATTCGCATCACCGTAGCCTCTCCCTAGCATTGCAATTACCGCCGTCTACCGAAACGCAAAGACTCCGATATCCGCTAGCCTTCTGGGACGCCGTACAGCGTCATGCCGCGGACAACAGTTTGGATCCCTACCTTGTCTTATCGCTAATCCGGCAAGAGAGCCTGTTCAGGACCGGGGCTGTATCCCCCGCGAATGCGCTGGGGCTCATGCAACTACTTCACGATACCGCACGCAACGAAGCGTCACGCATGGGCCTACCCGAGCCCAATGCCTCGGACCTCTTCGATCCCAACCTGAACATTAGGCTTGGCGCCCATCACCTTAAAGGTCTCTTAGAACACTATTCCCACAGTCAGCCCAAGGCGCTAGCAGCCTACAACGCGGGGAAGGAAGCAGTCGAACGTTGGACCCGGGAGTTCGGATCCCCCGATGACATAGAGTTCATCGAGCGAATTCCCTATAGGGAGACGCGGCAATACGTCAAGGCGGTTCTGCGGAACTATCACAACTATCTAACGTTATACGGCAAACTCCCAACTGAAGAACCGTAGGCCGCGAGCCTTTCCGAGTGCCTCCAATCTGCCTCGTAAGCCAGTTATCTTCCCGGCGAAGGGCGCTTCGGTGGACAAATTCTTTCTATTCTCTATATTGACCAGATGAGCCGTCAGCTCATAAAGTTCCTCTCCGCTAGCGATCGTGCAGCGTGGGAAGAAACGGCACCATCGATCCTTACACCCCGAGGGCGCGCCGCCGGCAAACTCGGAGAGGGCATGGTCCGGACTCTGTTCGACCGTCCCCGATGGCTCGAACCCTGCCACCTCTACGACGAGAAGGGCTCCCTTCTTTTCGAGGAGATCTGTGAGTCACCCGAGTATTACCCGACCCCCACTGAGGCGGCCCTTCTCGAAAAAGAGGCCGGGGCCCTGATGGGCTTAGCGCCCGTAGAATTGATCATGGAATTGGGCGCCGGGTTCTCGAAGAAAACCGTCCACCTGCTCAAGGCGCTGACCCAGGCCCGCAGCCGCGGGAGCTTCGCAGCGGTAGACGTCAGCGCCACTGCCCTCATGGCTTCCAAAAAGATGGTCGAGGAGTTGTTCCCGGAACTCATGTTCGCCGGACTCGAAGCCCGCTTCGAGGACGCAATCACCAGCATCACCCCGGATATCCCAAAGCTCGTGGTCTTTCTCGGTAGCACCATCGGTAACTTTGCCCCTACCGACATGCTGCATTTCTTCACCCACCTATGCAACCACATGGGCCCGGACGACTACCTACTACTCGGAGTGGATCGGATCAAGGATCCCGCAATCATTTCGCCGGCTTACGACGACTCCCGGGGGGCGACTGCTGCCTTCATCCTCAACGCTTTCAGCAACGTAAACCGGGTAACCGGGGCCAACTTCCAGCTAGACAAAATGACCTATCGCAGCAACTACAACCCAGCGCGAGCACAGGTCGAAATGTACGGGGTCGCAACAGCAACCCACCGAGTGAACTTTCCTCGGCAATCTGCATCGTTCACCTGGGAAAAGGATGAAGGAATCCTGGTTGAAACCAGTCGGAAGTTTGATCCCGACGATCTACAAGTGCAACTTCAGTGCTTCGGACTTGAGACTCTAGGGCACTGGACCGATGCAAACCGTTGGTTCTCGCTACTGCTGTTTCGTCGGGACACGCGCCCCAACACCCTGGAGTCGATGTGAACAAAATCCCCAGCAAAACACCTGCATACAATCTGACGGATTCCCGGTTCTGGGACGAAAGGGATTTGCGTTCCGAGGTCGATCGGGTCTTTCATCTCTGTTCCGAATGCCGACTATGCGTGAAGTTCTGCGGCAGCTTCCCTAAACTCTTCGATGCCATAGATAACTACTGCACCGAAGAGGAATTCGCAGAAGTCGATACCACTAAGCTGAAACAAGAAGACATTGACGAGGTGGTAGATCTTTGCTTCCAGTGCAAACTATGCGAGATCAATTGCCCGTACACACCCGAAGATCACGACTGGGCAATCAACTTCCCGCGCCTAATGACCCGTGCCAAGGCCCAGCGAGTTAAGAAACATGGCGCTCCTCTAACGGACCGGGTGCTGGGAAGTTCCGACCTGGTGGGCAAGCTCGGCTCCGCTACTGCGCCTTTGACCAACTGGAGCAATGAAAACCGGCTACACCGGCTTTTCATGCAGGGGGCTCTAGGCATTCACAGAGATAAGAAACTGCCACCGTTCGCATGGAAAACCTTTGCTTCACAATTTCGATCTGTGCATCGGGCGGCCCATGGTGATCCGGTGGCGAAAGTGGCCTACTATAGCACCTGTTTTGTCAACTACAATGAACCAGGCATCGGATTGGACACGTTGGAGGTCATGGCCCGAAACGGTGTGGATGTGGCCCTTGCATACCAGGAGTGCTGCGGCATGCCGTCACTGCACAACGGTGAGGTCGACAAGGTGAGCGCTCAGGCGCAGCGCAACGTTGACTTTCTAACGCCATTCGTGGAGGAGGGGCGCACCATCATCGCCACCAATCCCACTTGCTCAATGATGTTGCGGGACGAATACCCCCGTTTGTTGGGTACGCAAGCAGCCCGGAATATAGCCGAACACACCACAGACCCTACCGCCTTCTTAGTGTCGCTTCACGCCGAAGGAAGGTTTAATAGGGACTTTAAAACCAGTCCTGGCACAATTGCATACCACATGCCGTGCCACCTACGGGCACAGCGACTCCGCAACAGCACCAGCGCGCTGCTGTCACTGCTGCCCAATACCGCGGTCACGACCATACAGGCCTGTTCGGGGCATGACGGCACCTGGGCAATGAAGCAAGAGAATTTCGAGTCCTCCATGCGGTGGGGACGACAAGCGTTTAGAGGTGTCGAGGCCGCCGAGGCCACAGTGACCTGCTCCGACTGTCCCCTAGCGGCCATCCAGATCGAGCAGGCGACCGGCAAGCATCCACTGAACCCGCTCCAGATCCTTGCGAAGAGCTATCGTGGGGAAAATGATTGGGCTTCTTAAATTCCAATACGGAAACCTGGATGTATCCCGTCTCGACTTTTAGTCTGCCGTTTGAGGTTTGCGTTAAGGATTGAGGGTTCGTCGATTGATGTGTCGAGGACAGCCCACTGGGCAGATCACAGATCAACCCACGCCCCCGTCACAAGATGCTGGTGGAAGATATTTCCGCAGTTCTCAGTTTCGATGAGCCTTGTCTCGGCATACCGATCCTGCTGCTGCCGGCGGGGCCAGACAACTTGCAGATGTGAACGTCACGGGTGCCCACGCTCATCCCGCTCGGTTGACCAATTGAATCCGTAACGACACCCATGAACACCAACCTTCTCATTGAAGAAGTCAGCCCCTTCGCCGAAGGGGCTGACTTCGGCGTTGTCGGCGCCTACGAACGGATTAAAGGTCGGGTCCGGTTCGCCATTGATCCCCACCTCCCCACCAACCGGGATATCGTGGACCTGTCGTTAGCCCCTGTGAACCTGCGCAGCTTGGTGGAGTACTCAACGGAGTTTTTCATCCTCAAGCCCGTAGATATGAACCGTGGTAATAAGCGCCTTCTCTACGACGTCAACAACCGTGGTAATAAGCGGGCGCTTCAGTTTTTCAATGACGCCCCACCTAATAACGATCCGCGCACTGCCAGGGATGCCGGCCATGGCTTTCTAATGCGCCAGGGATACACGGTAGTGTGGAGCGGGTGGCAAGGCGACCTGCTTCCAGGAGACGGGCGCCTGACTATGAAGCTTCCTGTCGCGACCGGGGCCAATTGGCCTGTCACGGGACCCTTTCGCGCTGAGTTTATCATCGAGCAGCCTGGCGTACAGACCGTAACTCTAAGCGGACACGACTATATCAGACCCCACCCCACCGTTGACCTAAGCACCGAGTCAGCCTCCCTCACCTGCCGCCAAATGGAACAGGACACTCGGCAGCTGATACCCCCTAGCGACTGGCAGTTCGCGGTTGTGGACGGGCACGGCAACGTCCTACCGTCGGCCACTAACTGCTACCTCCCCAAGGGCTTTCAGCCTGGCTGGATCTACGAGCTCGTGTACACCGCCAGAGACCCGCTGGTGCTAGGGCTCGGTTTCGCCGGCGTGCGCGAGTTGATCGACTTCCTGCGCTATTTCGATCACGATTCCGCGGGACAAGCCAACCCACTCCGTGCTGAGTCGGCGTGTATTGACATCGCACATGCCTGGGGCCGGTCCCAGAGCGGACGCTTCGTACGTCAGTTCGTATATGGGGGTTTCAATGCCTCTGATAGCGGCCAGCGAATCTTCGACGGGGCGTTCTCCCACGTAGCTGGAGGGGGGCGACTACAACTGAATTACCGTTTCGCACAACCTGATCGGTATCCGCGTCAGCACGAGGACCACCTTTACCCGTCGGAAGAGTTCCCGTTCGCATATGGGCCCACTGAGGACCCATTCACAGGAAGGAAAGATTCGGTTCTGAAACGGCCGAAAACCGACCCCCTCGTCATCCACACCCAGACTGCCACCGAGTATTGGCAGCGGCGCGGCTCCCTGGTACACACCGCCCCGTGTGGCAACGATCTCCCCGAGCATGTCAACGTCCGCGTCTACCTGCTCTCATCCCTACAGCATAACGACGCTGCCGCGGCCCTCGAAGGCGGCAACCCGCGGTACCCACAAAACCCACTCCCCGCCAATCCCATCCTCCGCGCCCTGCTAAGCGTATTAGACCAATGGGTGACCGATGGCATCCTGCCCCCTGCAAGCCGTGTCCCAAAGCGGGCAGACGGTGGACTCACTACAGGCGATGCGTTCCGAACAGCGTTTCGTTCACTATCGTTGGGCGCCTCCCCTAGCCCACACGTTCTATACTACCTAGACCGCGGATCGGGTTTCGCAAACGGCATTATCTCTCGTGAACCGCCTGTCGAGGACCGGACCCGCGAATATCCGGTTTTGGTACCCTCAGTGGACGCCGACGGCAATGAGCGCGCTGGCGTTCGTGTACCGGAAATTACCGTGCCCCTGGGAACCTACCTAGGCTGGAACCTACGGGAGGACTCAGAAATTATTGCGGGTATCGTCGGTAGCACGCTCAACTTTGCCAACACGGAACAAATGCGTATCACACAAGCCGACCCACGCCCGTCCACCGCATCGAGGTACCCTTCCAGGGAGGCGTACCTCGATGCGGTCCGCGTAGCAGCATTCGACCTCCAGAGGGAGCGTCTTTTGTTAACCGAAGATGTAGAACGCTGCGTCGTAACGGCCGGCAAACGCTGGGATACACAAGTGGAGTCGGCGCCGAAAAGCAAATAGATAACGCAATACCAACGTGGAAGACTACTCCATCAAACCATTGTCTCGAAGGAATTGAATTACCAGTGCATCGAATCCCGCCGGGTCCTCGATACAGCAAGCGTGGCCTGTTCCCGGTAACACCCTGTGCACCGCTCCAGGAATCAGTTTTGCGGTCCGTCGGCCACCTTCCAGGGACATGTCGTGTTCACCGTTAATGACCAGCGTCGGTACCTTCATCTCTGAGAGGCGTGGTGTCATATCGGTGCCGCTGCGAGCGCGGAAGATCTGCGCAATGGACTTTCCCGACAACCACGGGTTACGCTCGAGGAAAATACTCAGCAAGTACTTTCCAACACGGCTACTCTCGAAACCGGGTGCCACCAGCTCCTTGATGTGCGTTTCGTGGTACGTCGTAACGTCATCCGTATAGCCCCGGATACGGTCGTCAACGCGAGTTCCACCGCCGCTACTACCGCCGACCAGGATCACAGCACGAAACATCTCCGGAAGATCTAACCCTAGGAGAAGCGCGATACCTGAACCCACGCTTACGCCCCCGATTATGGCCTCGCGGACCCCTTCGGCCGCACACACAGCCAACACGTCTTCTGCCATATCCCCTAGCGAAAAGGGCGCCTCCGGTTTATCCGACCTACCATAACCCCGAATGTCCAACGTGATTACCCTGAAGTAGGTTGAGAAGTGTGCCACCTGATACAACAACAGGTTATGATCGAACGGGTTGGCGTGCACCCAGACAAAAGGTGGACCCTCCCCTGAAACCTCGTAGTAGATACCGACCCCATCAGAATTAGCATAAGGCATGGAACACCTCGAAAGACGAATTCATGGCTCTATTCCCAACAACTACTGCGCCGTGCCAAACACGAACACAACCGGGAATCTACATATGTGGCGAGGAAGACCACTGAGCCTTGCCATGGATCGACTGCTTGAGTGGCCCGTTCTACCCCTTTGTCGGGCGTCGCGCACTCGGGTCACTGGATCCCCTCTAACAGCACCGTGCGTATCATAGAGATAGCATTAAGGCTCATTCGGGTACGATCAGGACCACCGCGGCCTCCGAGATTGTACGTACGGGTGTTGAAACGGGTTCCGTCGGTGACTGAGATATAGGTCTGCCCCCTGGCCAGGTTGACCGCAGTGTCTCCAGGCGCCTCCACCGCGTGCAACGCTAGACCCAGGTCGCTCCCGGACAGCTCCCGAATGGTCCAAGCCAGCTCTTCGGTAAGCCGTTCGGGCTGCTCAAGGAGGGCGTCGACCTCATCTGGCCGCCGCGACCTCGCCAACAGCCGTCTCATGCCGCGCTCCTCCGGAGCCACCATGCCCTCTAGAAAATGCTTCCTACTGGCCCGCTGGAGGCGATCTGCCACGAGACCGGCGGTCATGTCCTCAAAGACGGCGGCAGTTCGTTCCCGTTCTTTCAGCAGGCGACCCACCGCGTCCTCCATGGTCTCATCGTCTACGGCAAAAATATGGGTGGTGAGGAGCTCCCGAACCTGCGCTTCCACCGGCGCAATAAGCTTCGCAGCTTCCTCCCGGTTTGATGCCTTGGCAGTGATTCGCACGTCCACCTGGCCAGGGTGCGCGAGAACCCCTACAGTGGGGTTTGTGGAGTTGGCAATGAGGTGTCCAATCTCGTGATCCACCGAACTCTCTCCCATATCGGTAACTTTAAGCACGCGATAGATGATGGTCTCCGAAAGCTCGAACTTTCGCCGGGCGTAGGGGGTAACCTCGTTCTCAAAGAGCCACTTCAACTCATGGGGAACCCCAGGCAAAGCAAAGATGACACCCTTCTCGTGTTCGACAATGAACGACGGCGCAGTACCATTGGGGTTTTCGACTGGAATAGCGCCCTCAGGAATATCGGCTTGCCGCTCGTTGTTGGGGGTCATTATCATATTGCGGCGACGAAACCTGCGGTCGATCTGCTGCAGTAAGCCCGCATCCCGGACTAATCTACGACCACACACCTCGGCGATGATCTCACGGGTGAGATCATCCTGTGTTGGTCCGAGCCCTCCACTCGTAATGACAAAATCTGCCCGGTCTAGTGCTTGAGCGAGGACGTCCTTCATCCGACCGGGGTTGTCCCCCACAATAGTCTTGAAAAAGAGATTAATCCCGAGATCGGATAGGCGTTGGGCCATCCACGCAGAGTTAGTATCTACGATCTGGCCCAGTAAAAGTTCGGATCCGATAGCAACGATTTCGGCGTTTGGCACGATGGGCTCCTATTTCAATCTATTTGTTAGTGATCTTCGTGCCAGAACCTTATATGACTTAGCAACGGTTACTCGGGAAATGGTCGGCAATAAACCCACTCGACCACGTACACAAGCAGGGGCTGAACTCCCACTACGTACTACTTCGCTTCTAACGAAGCCAAGACCGCTCCTACCGTATGGGCATCGCGCCGTTACCCCAGACCTGTCCCATAGCCAGAAGAACTACGACAAAACGTTTACTAGCCGCGACAGCGAGCGATACAAAGAGCGCATGCTATTCTGCCCAGACGACCGGGCTTCAGTCAAACAGACTCTCCATTAACCAACGATCCGCCATTATCGTGCAACCCAATGAAACACGAAGAACCAATATCTGCGAAGCGTATTTCTCCCGCGAAGGGCAACGATTGTGCGGCTCAAGAAACAACGTACACGGCAATACTCCCTTGACAGGCTCCCGGGGAGCGCCTAGGATTCGAGCATTCTTGCTCCATGGGCCGCCGCGGCTTCTGGAGCCAATCACCTTCGCGGAGGAGAAAAACATGGCGAAACAAGGTTTCAAGGCGATGGACTCCGATATGCATGTGTTCGAGCCCCACGACCTCTGGGATCGCTACATCGAACCGGAATTCAAAGACCGTGCTCCTAAGGGTTTGCGACGCGACTTCCGAGACCTCGGCGTCGAAGTCGAGGGCAAGGTCCTACCCGTCCCAAGGCGGCCGGAGGACCCAAATTTAAGAAACTACCGCCTGGCTACTTTGAAAGAAAAATACAGCGACGTGGCCGAGCGTGACTTCGACGGCGTGAGTCAGGTCATGGCCATGGACAAAGAGGGCCTCGACCTCGCGTTCCTGTTCCCCACGCGGGGGCTGTTCGTGCTCGGCATCGACGGGCTCGACCCTGAGCTTGCCGCGGCTATTTCGCGCGCCTACAACAACTGGCTCTACGACTTTGCTCAGGCAGCCCCCGACCGCATGATTTGCGTCGGCATGGTGCCGCCCCAAAACGTCGACGCGGCTGTGGCAGAGACTAAACGCACAGTTACTGAGAAGGGGTTCAAGGGCGTCTTCATGCGCCCTAATCAAACCAACGGACTGTGTTGGAGTGACCCCTACTATGATCCCCTGTGGGACGTGTGTCAGAGCTTGAACATTCCGGTGGGTTTTCATGAAGCTGGAAGGGTTCATCAGCCGCAACCAGCCATCTCTCAATTTATCCCAACCTTCTCCATGTTCAACACGCTGAGCTTTCCACTGGCCAACATGCTCGCCTGCTCGGACATGATTTACGGCGGTGTCATGGAGCGTTTTCCCAAACTCAGAGTAGCCTTCCTAGAGGGCAACTGCTCGTGGCTCCCGTGGCTCCTGTGGAGGATGGGAGACTACATGGAGTCGGTTGGCAAGGCAGAGTACCCAGATCTCAAACTTGAGCCACTGGAATACTTCCAGCGGCAGTGTTTCGGCGCCGTGGAATGCGACGAGATAACCGCCAAGCACATGCCCGAGTACGGCCTGGAAGACAACCTGGTCTTCTCCACCGACTATCCGCATCTGGACGTTAAGTATCCCCACTCCCTGGACGCTTTTCTGGAAATGCCCTTCGCCGACGAGTCCAAGCGGAAGTACCTCTGGGACAACTGCGCCCGGCTGTATAACTTGGGTTAGTAACATCCCAGGTCCAATAACGACGTTCAAGCGACGGGGGATCGTTGAAGGCTTCTTCGGTCCCCCGTGGAGCATGGCGCACCGGACAGCGATGTTCTCATTCGGTGCCACACGCGGCATGAACACGTACCTATACGCACCCAAGGACGATCCCTACCATCGGGCGCGCTGGCAGCTGCCCTACCCCGAGTCGGAGTGGCGTGAACTGTGCGTCCTTATCCATGCCGCCCAGGCACACGGCATTGACTTCGTCTACGGCTTTCACCCGGGCAAAGATCTATGCTTTTGCGCCGCGGAGCCAATTCGCAGCCTGTTCGACAAAGCTTCGCAACTTTACGATCAGGGGGTACGAACCTTCGCGGTGTTGTTCGACGACATCCCATCGCACCTTTCGGACACCCAGGACATCCAAAAGTTCGATGGTAGCCTAGCCAAAGCCGAGGCTCTCTGGCTAGAAACCCTACTGGAACAACAGCCCACGGGATGGGATGTGGAGTGGTGGTTCTGCCCCTCGTACTACACTGATGACCCGCTCCTAGCCGAAGTTTTTGGCGAGTTCGAGCCCGCGTTTCCTGAAACTGTGGGACGGTATCTGCCAGCGCCCGTGGCCTGCTTCTGGACAGGGCCCAAAGTGGTGCCCGAGAATATCAGCCTAAGCCACATGGAGGAAGTCAGGGAAAGGATAGGGCACCGCTTGCTCCTGTGGGACAACTACCCGGTCAATGACCTCACCATGCAAGAAGAAATGCACATTGGTCCCCTCATTGGCCGGGACCCGCGGCTGCCGGAACGGGTCCATGCTCACCTAGCCAACCCACTGCTCCAGGAGGGGCTCAGCTTCATTCCCCTTGCAACCTGTTTCGATTACGCACGAGATCCTTGGGCGTACGTTCCGGAAAAAAGCTGGGAAGAGATCGTGATACAGCGCTTCGGAGCAACTTCGCTAGAACACTGGCGGGCCCTCAGGCGATTTTGCGAGAGAGACCCAAACAACTCCGCGCGGACCACGCTGTCGGAATCGGATTACGACATGCTCGAAGGCGCCTACGACTATCTGCTAGCCCACAAAAGCGAGCAATGGTCCCGGGAGTTCGAACCCTGGCGAAAAAAAATGAAGCGAGCTCTCGAAGAGAACAATGGACGATAAGACTGTATCCACCCGCGAAGTATTGGACACACTCGGCGAGGTGCGGGCCAGGACTCTGGCGTTCGTGGAAAATCTTTCCGACGAACAGCTCACAGTGCCCATGCTAAACATCGTCAATCCCCCGCTCTGGGAGATAGGGCATGTGTCCTGGTTCCACGAACGATGGGTATTGCGGCATCTACACAGCCACGCTCCCATCATGCCCAACGGTGACACGTTCTACGATTCAGCGGCCGTGCACCATAACTCCCGTTGGGTCCTGTCGTTACCGTCGCTGGAAGACACCTTGGCCTACAAGGAACTGGTGCTGCAACAAATGGCGGACGAGCTACCCAGTGAACGGCTGAGTCCGGAGGAAACCTACTTCCACAAGTTGACCATTTTTCACGAGGACATGCACGCGGAGGCCATGACCTACACACGCCAGACGCTAGGGTACCCGCCTCCTCCGTTCGTGAGCAAGCGAAACACCCTACCCAACGGTCCGTGGCCGGGCGACATCGAAGTTGTGGGGGGCAAGTTCATCCTCGGTGCCAACTCAGACTTCCCCTTCATTTTCGACAACGAAAAGTGGGGCCATTCGGTAACGGTAGCGCCGTATCGGATAGCGCGCGCACCAGTAACCAACGCGGAGTTTGCCTTGTTTGTGGACGACAAAGGCTACGAAAACCCGCGATGGTGGAGTAGTGACGGCTGGAGTTGGCGGCAGACCGAGGGCGGGTCGAACCCCGTCTACTGGAAGCGAGAGGCTCCGGGACAATGGCTAGAAAGAATTTTCGACGAGTGGCTTCCCCTTGAGCCCTACCTTCCGGTGATCCACGTCAACTGGTATGAGGCCGAGGCGTATTGCCGCTGGGCCGGGCGTCGGCTGCCGACTGAAGCCGAGTGGGAAATGGCCGCCTCCATCGATCCCGTTCCCAATGAGGACCCGGCGGCCGCCAAGCGCAGCTTCCCATGGGGGGACACGCCGCCCAATCAGTCCAACGGCAATCTCGACTGGGCCGGCGGCGGGCGCATACCTGTGGACGCACTTTCGACCGGTGACAGCGCGATAGGCTGCCGCCAAATGATCGGTAACGTATGGGAGTGGACCGCTGAAGCCTTCCACCCTTACCCCGGCTTTACCCGGGACCCCTACAAGGAGTACTCGGAACCATGGTTCGGCGACCGAAAAGTACTGCGTGGTGGCTGTTGGGCAACACGCTCCCATCTGATCCGCAACACATGGCGAAACTTCTTCACACCGGAGCGGCGAGACGTTCTGGCCGGTTTGCGCACCTGTGCACGAGATTAGCCGAAGACTGGAAGAAACCTTGACACAAAACGATTCGCGAACGGCCAGAATAGCACTCGTAACTCCTGCTGGGCCTACCCGGCGCACCGGGAATCGAATCTCGGGCGACAGGTGGGCACGAATCCTTCGTGCCTCCGGCCATCGGCCCATAGCACTCGATCACTACAAGGGTGAGCGCTGCGATCTACTGATCGCACTCCACGCGCGGCGAAGCCATGACTCCATCCGGCGTTTCCACGACTTGCATCCTGAAAAGCCGGTAGTGGTGGTGTTGACCGGCACCGATCTGTACCGCGACATTCACGTTGACGCGGACTCACGGGAGTCCCTCCAATTGGCCACTCATCTAGTAGTACTGCAACGCAAGGGTCTCAACGAGCTAGCTCCCGCACTACACAAGAAGACCCGAGTAATCTATCAATCCGCATCCACCCGCCCGTACCAGGCCGGAGACCCAAACAGGCAATTTACCGTGGCAGTAGTGGGCCACATGCGCCCCGAGAAAGACCCATTTCGCACTGCCATGGCGGTGCGCTCATTACCATCCTCATCGCGGATTCAGGTGGTGCACATCGGCGCCGCCCTTGGCGATAGTTTCGTCCGGCGGGCCGAGCGCGAGAACGAGCGCAATTCGCGCTACCGTTGGATGGGCGAAATACCGCACTGGAAGACTCGCCAGTTCATAGCCCGCAGCCACATCCTATCCATCACCTCTCGAATGGAAGGCAGTTCCAACGTCCTCTGCGAAGCACTGGCTTCCGGAGTTCCCGTCGCAGCCTCGAGGATCTCAGGACTTATGGGCACCCTAGGCGACGACTATCCCGGCTACTACGAACTTGGCCACACAGCTGAGCTCCAGGGACTCCTGTCCCGGGCCGAGAACGACCCGCCATTCTACCAAAGCCTGCTACGACACTGCGCCCGGGTTGCGCCTCTGATAAGTCCCGAAAGGGAGATCGGCGCCTGGCAGGATTTGATCCGCCACGCCACGCGAGGATCCGGAATTTGAATCAATGTGGGAGCATCAACTTCCACCGGACAGGACTTCAATGAGGGTGTCTGCCACAATGTCTAGCTCCGCGTGACTGATGACCAAAGGCGGTAGCAGCCTAACGACAGTAGCTCCCGCGGGCAACGCTAGGACACCTGCCTCCAAAAGACGTAAGAGATAGGGCTGAGATTTCTCTCTGAGCTCGATGCCCATCATCAGCCCGAGATGCCGAATCTCGCGAACCTTAGGCAGGTCGGCGGCCTTAAGTCGCTCCAACAGGTAGGCGCCCTTCTCCACGGCCGCGTCGGCCAGGCGTTCTTCGATCATTGCATCGATTGCCGCCAACGACGCCGCGCATGCCAATGGGTTTCCACCAAAGGTACTACCATGCCGACCCACCGGTATCCCTATCTTGTCAGAACACACTACCGCACCCATGGGGAGCCCTCCAGCCATCGCCTTTGCCAGGCACAGGATATCGGGCTCCAGGCCGAAGTGTTCGCAGGCGAACATCTTGCCAGTGCGGCAGAAACCGGTTTGGACCTCGTCAATGATGAGAAGTGTCCCCTTGTCCCGGCATAGTTCGCTCACCTTCGAGAAGTACTCGGCGTTTCCGAGATTCACACCGCCTTCGCCTTGAACGACCTCCAACATCACCGCCGCCGTATTCTCGTTCACCTTCTCCGCCAGCTTGGCGAAGTTATTGAACGGGGCAAACTGGAAGCCTTCCACCACCGGTACAAACGGTTCACGGTACTCGCGCGTAAAGGTGGCACTCAATGCCCCCATCGTACGGCCATGAAAGCCACGCATGGCGCAGACGAACTCCTGTTTCCCGGTGGCGAAGCGGGCGAACTTGATGGCCGCCTCGATGGTCTCCGTGCCCGAATTACACAGAAAGGAGCGGTCGAGATTGGCCGGGGTAATACCAGCTAGCCGCTCTAGAAGACGGGCTTTAGCGTCGTTATAGAAGACCCCGGAACAGCTCAGCAACCGTTGCGACTGTTCAGCCACAGCCTTCACAACCTTCGGGTGGCAGTGCCCCAGGTTCGCGACACCATGGCCAGCGACGCAGTCGATATACTCCCGTCCGGCGTCATCCCACACCTTGGCACCTTCACCACGAACCAACACCACATCGCGCTTCGGATACACGTCGAACTCGTACTGCTGCTGCAACTCCTTCAAGTCCGTCACTGAATCACCGTTCCTTTCCCCGCTAGGGCGTCACGGACCGGATGCTCCACACGGCCGTCGCTCATGATCACCTTCTTTGCACCCTCCTCGAACAGCCTCCGGAGCGCTAGCATTTTCCGTTTCATGCGCCCCTCCACCTCCGCCTCCCTCTGCTCTAGCTCGGTCACACGAATTACCGGTACCAGGGTGTTCTCGTCGTTCTTGTCGGCGAGAAAACCGGGCGCTTCGATGAGTTGTAGCACCAACTCTGCGCGAAAGGCGGCCTGAAGAACATTGATAATGTCATCGTTCTCCGAGTTGATAGCCGTGTGGTGTTCATCAATAATCGGGATGGACAGAACCGGAGCGTAGCCACCGTCAAACAGCAACTGAAACAACTCCCTATTGACGCTTTTGGGCTTACCAGAGAAATCCCGAACAATGAGGGTCTTGTCGTTTTTCCTGACCCGAATCCCTTTGTTGCGCTGCCCCTGGATCGCTCGGCCGTCAATGCCCGACAGGCCAACAGCATCGATCCCGTTCTGTTGGAGCAACTCCACGATGCGTTTGTTCTGGAGCCCCGCGTAACCCATAAGAATGGCGTCCAGCGCAGCCTTGTCGGACAACACGCTGGTATATCCTGAAATCGACGTAACAACCTGGGTCGGATTGCCGAGCTTGGCAGCGATCGCATCGCGAACCGCATTAGCGCCGTGGACCACTATGAAACGGTCCGACACCGCGGCTAAGTCTCCGGCGATACCCGAAAGGTTGATATCGTTTCCACCGCCAATCTTCACCAAGATCATCGTAGTTGCTCCACCGTATTATTGGGAACCACCCGCCACTCACGGCCCTCCACTACAGTCTCGGAGCTGACGATGAAGCCGGCAGCAGTCTGGCAAGTTCGCAGTCTGAAATACCCGGGATTCTCATTGTACACAGTCCCCAAGAAAACATTCTCGCTGTCGGCTATGATCATGTTCATGGCCCGAACGTAACGAGTTCTGCGGACAATCACGTCCATCCCTTTCCTTATGGCCGTGACCATGTCGCCTTTATCGAAACGCTTGATGTAGTTGAACACCTTCTCCGCGCCGATGCGTCCGTCCGCGGGGATTCGAACACCGCGCAGTTCACCGTTAAACACAAAGACATAACTACCGTCGAAGAACGGCATGTTGTTCTCCACCACAATGTTCTCATCCCGGAACGCGCTACGTGCATGGCCTACCAGAAGAGTGGTAGACCCAAACTGATTCAGGTCATCTTCCCAGATGGGTTTTATGTTGTGATAAAACTTCCACTCGCCATCGACGATATACGCGCAGCCCCAGCCGTGGCCTTGGTATTCGAGACTGTTCTGTGCGATGTATGCGAGGTGTGACAGACGTGCAGCTATGTCGAATGGCTCCTGATTCTTGACGCACAACAGACGGCACATGATCGATAGACCAAACCGCGTTACGCGCCCGGATGCAACCCCGGAAACTCCAAGCCCAGGGTCTCCTCGAAGCCGTTCATGAGGTTGAATGACTGAACTGCCTGCCCAGAAGCCCCCTTCATAAGATTGTCCAGCGCGCTGAGAACTACCAGGCGATCCGAACCCTTCTCCTTTTGGAAACCGATGTCACAGTAGTTCGTACCGCTAAGCAGCTTAGGCTCCGGGTACCGATAAATGCCGTTGGCCTCCTTAACGATTCGAATAAAAGGTTCGTTCCCGTAGTTTTCCCGGTAGATTTTCCAAATGTCCCTGTCTTCCAGCGACTCTCGTAGGAAAACGTGACAAGTAGCCAGCACCCCACGCACCATCTCGATGGAGGTGGCTGAGAAATAAATACGGATCCGCCGCTCAAAGCTCAATTCCTGAACGATCTCCGCTCCATGACGGTGCATGGTCGGCATGAAGGAGCGAACAGCGCCACTCCGTTCTGGGTGATGGGAAGCCTCAGTGGCAGCGTTACCCCCCTCGCTAGAACCCACCTTGACCTCCACTACCGTTCGGTCGAGATCAACGAGACCCCTCCTAAAAAGGGGAAAGAGGGCCAGTATTGTCGCGGTTGCATTGCATCCCGCACCCGTCACCAAGTTCGCGTTTCGAATCTCCTCGCGGTGCAACTCGGGGATACCGTACACGAACTCTCTCATAAGATTTGAGCACTGGTGCGGCATTCCGTACCAGTGCTGGTACTCGCTTACATCGTTCAGCCTGAAGTCCGCACTGAGATCGATCAGCTTCGGCGCCAGTGCGCGAAACGACTCGATCTCCCCCATTGCCTGGCCATGAGGTAGGCAAAGGAAAAGCAGGTCGCACGGCTTCACGTCATCTGCCCGGCGAAATCGGAGTTGGGTCCGCTTGCGTAAATTAGGATGAACACTGTACACGAACTTTCCAGCGTGGCGCTCCGAGGTAACCTCGCACACCTCTACATTAGGATGCCAAAGAAGCAAGCGTAAAAGCTCGCCGCCTGTATACCCAGACGCCCCTACGATAGAAACCTTCAGCTTCTCCGCCACGGCTCGCAGCCACCTTTCCAATTCATATCTACCGCCCCGGCTACCGTTCGCCTTTCGCTGAGGTGGCGCCCTTGCGTTCCTGCTCCACCCGCGCCAACTGCAACACGTGTTCAACAATACGCTCAGGAATATTCACCCCGGTGGTATCGATGCTATTGCGAAACTCCATGGTGTAGTTCACTTCGTTGACCAAGAGTCCATCCGACGTCTCAAAGATATCCGCAGCGACGATACCGCCCCCCACCGCACGGGCCGCACGGAGAGAAAGATCCCGCAGCTCATCCGTCACCGGGCAGTTCTCGGCACGCCCCCCGCGCGCCGTGTTTGTGATCCAGTGGTCAGAATAACGATAGATAGCGGCTACGCAGTCGTCTCCAACAACAAAGCTCCGAATGTCGCGATCGGCCTTCTCGATGTATCGCTGAACGTAAAAGATGGAATGATGATAGCTGCCCAGTACTGTCTTGTGCTCGAGAATTGACTCCGCCGCATCCCGGTCGTTCACCTTGGCTAGGAGCCTACCCCACGAACCTACCGCCGGCTTCAATACCACTGGATAACCCATCTCCTCGATGGCCTCCAGGGTAGACTCCTCGGTGAACGCGATGCGTACTTCGGGTTGAGGAACGCCGTGCTCCTGTAGATGCACCGAGGTAAGGATTTTGTCGCCACACACGCTGGCAACAGATGAAGAATTGACACAGCGCACACCCGCGTTCTCGAACAACCGAAGACCATGCAGAGCTCGTGAGTGATTGATGCACCGTTCCAACAGCACATCCAGATCAAAGTGATCAGTGCCAAGGTTGAAAGAGAGCCGACGATCATCGATCATTTGAAGATCCACCTCCGGATGCCGCCGAAACTCCTGAATAAGAAGTTTCTCCTCGGGCCGGACTAGCGAATGTAACAGGCCAATCTTAAGGGTCATTCTCCCCAGTCTTCCTCCTCCTGGGGTGCCTCGGCTACCCCAGGAGGATCCAGGCTCGTTACCTCCAGCTCGATGCCGCAGTCAGCGCAGGTGATCAATTCACCTTCCACCGCGTCATCCTCAAGCTCCAGCTCTGCTCCGCAAACCGGACATTCAACCATCCAAGTGTACCTCCCTAGGAGTATGTGCATAAATCGTTAGCTATATGCGCAGCATGCGTGAAGCATGGGAGGGTTTAAACCGACGCCCTTCCAACGGTAATAAACCCCTGCACAATCTGACACGCAAATGACAGAAAGGCTCACTCGTGCGGGACATGGTTACAACGGAAGGTCTTGCGCAACCTTGCAAATAGCCTGTCGCAAGATCGTAACGATGTCGCCAATCTGTTGTTTCGTAACCACCAGAGGGGGACACACAGCCACGGCGTGGGTGCCGCACACCCTCAGCAACAGCCCGCGCGCGAGGCACTCATCATAAACACGGCGGGGCACTTGTTTCTCTACGGCAAAGGATTCACGGGCCTCCTTGTCCTCCACCAGCTCTACGGCGGCGATGAGTCCCCGACCGCGTACCTGGCCCACCATAGGCAGGTCCGACAACGTTGCCAACTGCTCCTGCATGTAAGCGCCCACCTCTGCCGCCTGTTCCACCAACCGCTCCCGCTCGAGTATGTCTAGGTTGACCAACGCAGCAGCACAAACTACCGGATGTCCAGTGTAGGTGTAGCCGTGGTAGAAAGCGTCGTCAGCTTTGGTTAACAGCGTCTGGAACATTTCCTCCTGGAACAGCATCGCGCCCAGCGGTAAATAGCCGCTTGTTATCCCCTTAGCGGTGATCAGCACATCCGGCGTTACGCCCTCCCCGGCGCACGCGAACAGGCTGCCAGTACGGCCGAACCCCGTTATTACCTCGTCACAAACCATCAGAATTTCATACCGCGTGCAAATATCTCGAATCCTAGCCAGCCATCCCTCGGGCGGTACGATGACCCCACCCACACCCTGTACGGGCTCGGTCACAAAGGCGGCGATGGTTTCCGGTCCCTCTCGCTCCGCTAGCTTCTCCAACTCGTCAGCACATGCGGTGTTGCAATCCGGCCAAGTTTTCCCCAGCTCACAGCGATAACAGTGAGGCCGTGCCACGTGATGCACATCCGGTAAACCCGGCTCCATCTGGTGGTTGAACAGCGGCATCCCAGTCAGCATGGCGGCACCACTCGAAGAACCGTGATAGCCCTGGTTCAGGGTAACGAAACGCGTCCGCCCAGGCTGGTCCTTAGCTTTCCAGTAGGCGCGCACCAGGCGAATCATGCTCTCGTTGGCCTCGGAACCCCCGGAGGTGAACACCACACGGGTGAGCCCTTCCGGTGCCATCCCCACCAACCGGGATGCCAACCGAACGGTAGGCTCTGCAGTAGGGCCAATAAGCGTAGGTGCGAAGGCAAGACGATCCATCTGGTCCGCCACTGCCCGTGTAATTTCCTTTCGGCCGTGCCCCACATGTACGTTCCATAGGCTTGACAACCCGTCAATATAGCGCTTACCCAGCGAGTCCCAAAGGTAGAGCCCCTCCCCCCGAACAAACACTGGAACTCCCTCTGACTGGTGTCTCGACAATGGCACGAAACCATGGACGAGATGATCCCGGTCGGCCCGACTCATGGCCGCAGCGCGTTCAAGATCGACGGATTCCTGGGGTTTCATCGTCCGTCCCAGCGGAAATCGGCGACAGGGGATCCGGTTTTTAGCCTCGGCGGTCTAATGCCCATAGTTTCACAACCCGTAATAGCGTTTAGGATTGTCGCATAGGATCTTCCTGCGCAAGGTGGGACTCACATCCTCACGGGCAAAGAAATCCGGCAAATCCTGGAAGAATTCCGAGCGAGCTCGCTCGTGGGGGTAGTCGGAAGCCCACAACACTTGATCCCCACCTAGACGCTCCAGCACGTAGGGTAAGCACTTCTCGTCCACCTCGCAGGTAAAAAAGATGTTGCCACCGCGGATGATGTCGCTGGGGCGCTGCTTCACCGCCAGTCCCTGACCGCGCCTCTCCCAGTTTTCGTCCAGCGCGTCCATCATGAACGGCACCCAACCTGTTCCACACTCCAGATATGCAACCCTGAGTTTGGGGAAGCGGTCGAACACGCCACTGTTGATCATGCTCATCATCTGCACCATCTGCGGCATGGCATGCTCTAATGGCCGCGCCTCCGCTAGACTCTCGAAGATATCCAGGCCCAAGCCGGCCACCGGCCCGCCGTGGATTGCTAACGCACAGTCCAAACGTTCCGCTTCCGCGTAAATCGCATCGAACTGGCTTCCACCTAGACCCACCAACGGCGCCATCACCGACGGGATCACGCCCGCTACCATACCAAGATCCTCTACGCACCGGCGTAACTCCTCCACTGCGGCGTCGATATCCTGCACTGGAAGCAGCGCAACGCCCTTGAGCCGACCCGATTGGCGCCCGAAACTCTCGTACAACCAGTCATTATAGGCCCTGGCCACAGCCACTGCCCAGCCTTTGTTCCTGATCTGACCATGGAACAGCGCATTGCTAGGATAGAGGATAGTCTGATTGATCTGAGACTCATCGAGGAAGCTCAGCCAGTTTGCCGCGTCCGGGACTTCAGCCTTGTGACGGGACGACATTCCCCGCATCCAACCATCGGTGAGGGGAAAGAGATAATATTCCCGGGTCCAGTCTTTATTGGACCAAGGCGCAGGTAAAAACCGGCGCAAGTCTTTGTCCTGGTCCACTACGTGGCCATCAGCGTCGATAATCTCGTGTTCACATTCCATGATTGCCTCCACTGTCGGAATCAGGGCGCACCAGAACGTCCTGCATCAGCGTATCATCAAGCGCCCGGATTCGCCGGAGTAGTTGATGAATACTGTCTTGAGCTCAGTAAAGAAATTGACACCCTCCTCGGACATTTCCCGCTCGCCGACACCAGTGGCTTTGATTCCGCCGAAAGGAAGCTGAGCCTCGCCACCAATAGTAGGCTCGTTAACGTGGACCATGCCCGTCTCCACCTCCTCCACAAAGTGCATGACCTTATCCACATCCCGGGTGAAAATAGAGGTGGTGAGGCCAAAGTCCACCGAGTTGGCGAACTGGATGGCCTCGTCCAAATCCGCGGCCGCAGCCACCGACAGCACCGGACCGAAGATTTCCTCCCGAAAGATGCGCATGTCGGGAGTGACGTCGTCAAACACCGTGGGCTCCACATAGTATCCGTGATCTAGACCCGCGGGCTGTTTTCCACCTACGACGAGGCGTGCGCCTTCCTGTTTGCCGACTTCTATGTACTCGAGGTTGGTTTTCCACTGACCCTCATCTACCGCTGGCCCCATGTCAACGTCCCGATCTAGGCCCGAGCCTACGCGAATCTTGCGAGCATGGTCCTCGAGCCTAGCCACTAGCTCATCCTTGGTGGAACCAATGGCAATGACCCGAGAGGTGGCAGTACAGCGCTGGCCGGTGGAGCCGAAAGCGCCGTCCCGAATGGCGACCGCGGCCTTCTCGAGATCACAGTCGGGCATCACAATAACCGCATTTTTTCCGCCCATCTCACATGTCACCTTAGCACCCCGAGAGGCGGCCTTGACGTAAAGATCACTTCCGATCTCGTTGGACCCGGTGAACGACACCACCGGTATGCGCCCGGAGTTAACGATTGTCTCGCCTACCTCCGACCCCGATCCAACGATGACATTGAACACGCCCTTAGGAAGTCCAGCTTCCTCGTAGACCTCCGCCAGCAAGCCCGCCGTAGCGGGGGTCAGGGACGCCGGTTTTAGTAGCACCGCGTTTCCGGCCACTAGAGCGGGTGCAGATTTCCAGACCGGGATCGCCCAAGGGAAGTTCCACGGCGCGATCAACCCAACCACACCCATGGGCTGCCTTATAGTGTACGTGAACGTATCTCGGGCCTCGGACGGGAGTGTCTTTCCACCAAGCCGGTAGCCTGCACCGGCATTGTATTCCAGCAACGAAATCCCCTTGAGGACCTCACCCCGGGATTCCTTGAAGATTTTTCCTTCCTCGCGCGTCATGGTCTCAGCAATCTCATCCACGCGTCGGCGGGCGATGTCCGCCGCGCGCCAGATCACCCGCCCACGCTCCGGACCCGGGGTCTTTCTCCAATCCCGGAACGCCGCTACCGCTGCGTCGATGGCCCGCTCAGTATCCGCGGCCGTTGCCATGGGAAACTCGGCGATGACATCGCGGGTATCCGCGGGGTTGATGTTACGCAGCTGTCTTTCGGAGGTGGGCTGATACCACTCACCGTTGATATATGAACCAGTTTGCATTCGCTTCTCCTTGCCCTAGTGTTACGGGTGTGTCGGATTAAAAAAGACATACGGTTCCGTGTCAAGCGTTTGTAGGATGTTGCGATACCGGACCAGTGACCTCTATACTACCTTGACCGAGCAGCCATGAAACACATTACTATATATACAGACGGGGCGTGCACCGGGAATCCTGGACCGGGAGGTTACGGCGCCGTCCTCCTCTACAACAACACCCGCAAAGAACTGAGCGGCGGGTACCGCAAGACCACAAACAACCGCATGGAAATCATGGCCGCACTAGCGGGCCTACGGTGCCTGAAGGAGCCATGTCGCGTCATTCTGTACAGCGATTCGCGGTACGTGGTGGATGCAATGTCAAAGGGATGGGCCGAGCGTTGGCGCGCAAAGGGATGGAAACGAAGCAACAAGGCGCACGCCCTAAACCCTGATCTTTGGGCTGAAATGTTGGAGCTGTCCGCCCGCCACCAGATAGAATACCGCTGGATCAAGGGCCACGCGGGAGATCCGGAGAACGAGCGCTGTGATGAGCTCGCAGTGACAGCCGCCCACGACACAAACCTAGGGCGTGATGAGGCCTATGAGACACGCACCGGCTGATCCAACACCGACACGCAAGAATACTGCCCCTATGAATCAACCGCCCCGATGGTAGATTGGAGCCCATGAAAGTCGGACTCACGGGATTTTCCAGAGCAGGAAAGACCACTCTATACAACGCCGTTACCGGCCTCAGCGCCACCGTGGGCGGCTTCGAAAGTCGCCAAGAGGCGGCGCTAGCGGTAGTTAAGGTCCCAGACCCACGCGTGGATGCGCTGAGCGAGATTGTCCATCCCAAGGAACGGAAATACGCGGAGATTACCTTCCTGGATTTCCCGCCGTCACAGGAGCGGGAGGCAGCTCTCGAGTCCAAGTCCTTGACGCAGATGCGGGAGGTAGATGCCCTAGCCCAAGTAGTGCGGGCATTCGACGACCCGCTAGCCAACGAGCCTCCCTCACCCTTACGAGATCTCAATGCTTTTCAAGTAGAGTTGATGCTCGCCGACCTCACGATCATCGAAAAACGCCTGGAGCGGATTCGCAAAGAAGCCGGACGAGAACGGGAAATCGACCTTCTAGCCCGTTGTCAGGCATCCCTGGAGGAGGAACGCCCTCTCCGGAGCCTCGAGTTCCTACCAGAGGAACGGGTCCTGCTTTCGGGCTTCACCTTCCTGAGCGCCAAACCCCTGCTGGTAGTGTACAATGCTGACGAGACAGCGTTACAGAAGCCGCTACCTGTGGCCGTCGCCGACTATGCGCAGGCGGAAAACTTCACCGTAATCCCCGTGTCTGGCAAGCTTGAAATGGAGATCGCGCAGCTCGACGCAGAAGAGCGCGCCGAGTTTCTGCTGGAATTGGGACTTTCCGAAACTGCCCGGGACCGCTTCATCCGACTCGCTTACAGCCACCTCCGTCTCATGAGCTTCTTTACAGCCGGCCCTACGGAGGTACGCGCCTGGACAATACCCCGAGACACCGCAGCAGCCAACGCCGCTGGCAAGATCCACTCCGACATCGCACGCGGCTTCATCCGCGCCGAGGTCATCTCCTACGATGACTACATCGAGCACCGTGGCGAACCCGGTTGCCGCTCCGCCGGTAGACTACGCCTCGAAGGCAAGGACTACCAGATACAGGATGGCGATGTCATACACATCCGGTTCAATGTGTGAGAAAGAAAGACACCAGTTGGTGCCCCTATAGTCACGACGTGACGGCACCAATGCCCCCCAACACCCCCCTGCATTGAGCCTTGGGGCTCTTGTCCAACTCACCACTGCGGCAACCGGGCGGTCAACGAAAATTGATGCGCTTCACCACCGCCTTCCCAGAAAAGGTACCTCGCCAGCCCTTTCGCAAGGTACTTGGAGGCGTGAAGTAGCCGAGCTTGAACAGTGCGGGTGCATCGACACCGTAGACAAAACGCCGAAACCAGTCGAGGGGGAATAGAGGGGCACCCCTTGACCGGCGATGCAATGGCACGTGTGTCACCGACTACGGCAGGCTGTTTTCCTGGGTCAGATTCTGTTCTTGTGTTGTGTCCTGTATAAACAAGGTAGGGACTACGCAAATCAGGAACGACACAAGCGGCTCGCTGTCTATCGAAAGGGTCCATGCCGAAGTTTTCCGAGTCATTGTCGGTGTATTGGGAGCGGCGCATGGCCCGTATCCTCCTC
This sequence comes from uncultured Syntrophobacterales bacterium, assembly GCA_964438895.1. Taxonomy (GTDB): domain Bacteria; phylum Desulfobacterota; class Binatia; order UBA9968; family JAJDTQ01; genus JAJDTQ01. The sequence goes on from CAYTMJ010000001.1 coordinate 43,560, forward strand.
CTCGGAGCGATCAGCGGCTTACCCTGGGTGCTAATCGGAAGCAGTCTCAACCTCTGGCTTAAAGAGGACGGTCTCAGCCGAACCACCATCGGCTGGGCTGGCCTGATCTTCGCGGTCTACGCTTTTAACTTCCTATGGGCGCCACTTATCGACCGTATCCAGATTCCGTGGCTAACCAACCGCCTCGGGCACCGGCGCGCCTGGATCATGGTGATGCAAGCGGTAATCGTCACATGCCTCGGGCTGTGGAGCATTGTGGACCCTGTCGCCAATCTCGCTGCGGTAGTGGGCGTCGGCTTGGCGATCGCCATCGCCTCCGCCACCCAAGACATCGCTGTTGACGCACTCCGGATCGAGCAAATAGGTCCGACCGAAGATGAGTCCATGGCAGCGGGTGCGGCTACCGCAGTGGTCGGTTGGTGGACAGGATATAAGCTCGGCGGCGTCATTGCGTTGGAAACCGCCACCGCCTTTCAAGACGCCGGCATTGAGAACTATTGGCAGGCTACCTTTCTCGTCCTCGGGGTCGTCGTCATCCTCACCAACGTCTGCCTGTTGTTCGTGCATGAACAGGGGACTGCGGAACGCATCGCTTCTCAGGCTGCAGAGGAGAGACGGCTCGCCTCCCATCTCGGGAATCCCGGACGATTGAACCACGCTATCGCGTGGTTTGGCGGCACTGTGGTGAGCCCCTTAATGAGCTTCTTCCGGCGAAATGGTTTTGCCATTGCCCTAACCGTGCTCGGCTTCATTTTCCTGTTTAAGATCGGGGAGGCCTTCATGGGACGCATGTCGTTACTCTTCTACAGGGAGATTGGCTTTTCGAAATCAGAGATCGCCCTCTACTCCAAAGGGCTCGGGTGGGTCACAACCGTCGCCTTCACCTTGTTGGGAGGGTTCTTCGCCATCCGGATGGGACTCGTGTGGGCCATGTTCCTGTCCGGCATCGCCATGGCTGCAACCAACCTCCTGTTTGCCGTCCTTTCGTGGGTAGGCAAGTCCGAAGCTCTGTTCGCCACCGCGGTAGTCGTAGACGACCTCACCAGCGCCTTCGCCACCGTCACCTTCGTTGCCTTCATCTCCATGCTCGTAGACCGCACATACACTGCCACCCAGTACGCACTTCTAGCCTCCATCGGCACGGCGGGACGAACCCTCTTCGCCGCTTCCTCCGGTGCCCTCGTGGACTGGCTCGAGGGTGATTGGGCCACTTTCTTCGTACTCACAACGCTAATGGTGATCCCTTCCCTAATATGCCTCTGGGCCATCCGCAAAAAGCTTCGGAACATACTGGGTGGCTCGCAGGTTCGTCTGCTGGGCCGGCACGTTAAAGGAGCAACGTAAACCTAGCATTTCTTTCGAAGCCTGGAACGATCACAACGCACCTCTAGTTGGAAAAGACGACTTTCGCGGTAGCAACCAAACGATTTGTTGGTACGGAAATGATGGATTTCGTAGAAGCCAACTTGGGACTGATATACGTGAAGAAACTCTCTTCGGTTGGCGGAGGGGGCGAGATTCGAACTCGCGGTCCACGTGTTAGGTGGACGCCGATTTTCAAGACCGGTGCCTTAAACCACTCGGCCACCCCTCCGTGTACGATAAGAACCGGCGCACCCCAGCATCAAGCGCGCTTGCTGGAATTGTGCCAGCTGGAGAAGGGATTTGCCACAAGATTAGCGTTGAAGAAACGACGGTCGTGGGTAACCTCTTCACCCACCCACGCAGGCTTAGCCAACGGGCGGTCCTCGCGATCAAGCTCGACCTCAGCAATCACGAGACCCTGGTTGTCACCTAGGAACTCGTCCACTTCCCAAACGAGGTGGTTGTGCTCCAGGCGACGGCGCATCTTCTCGATAAGGGGCAGTTCGCAAAGCCTCAATAGCTCGGCAGCGTCCTCAGGTGGAATTTCATACTCGTACTCAGCGCGAGCAGCACCGCGAGTGATACCCTTGATGGTGAGGGTAGCCTTGTCTCCCTCGATGCGCACGCGCACGGTTCTTTCCGGGTGCGTGCTGAGATAGCCCTGGCGAAGGACAACCCCCCCGCCACTGCGCCATTCGTCTCCGATGACCAGGAATTTACGCTCGACCTCCAATGCCATAGGATCCTCACTCGTACTACACCACCAACGTCATCGGGGTCAGGGAAGAAGAGGGACGAAACGGTCCGGCCTGAGCCGACCACAGCCGGAGTCCTGGGTACGGAGAACTACCGACTCAATATGTATCGAACATCCGTTGAATCGTATCCGGATCATCAGTCACACCCAGGGCCAAGGCCAACAAAACGCGAGCCTTCCAGGGCTGGAGGTTGTCGCCGGCTACAAACCCCCTCCGGAGAAGTGATGGGCTTCGCACCACCCGACCGGAACCAACTCTGCTACAGAGACACATCATCACGCCCTTTTCCCCAGCACGGTCAAAGGCCTCATCCTGCGCCGGAGTCGGCCGGCCCGCTCCAGTAGCAGCGCAAACGACACCTTTTGCCCCCGCCGCCACGCTGGCTTCAATCATCGCACCGTCGGCTCCCGCGTGAGAAAGAACCACGTCTACCCGTGGTAACGACTTCACTCCCGCGACGTCAAACTCCGTCTCTGTGGTATGTTTCTTTGTGGAACGGTGGTAGTAGCACACGCGGCTGTCCGCGTCCGCAAAACCCAAGGGGCCCAGATCCCGCCCCTGAAACGCCTCCACCCGATACGTCGCTGTCTTGGTCAAATCGCGAGCGCCATATATCCGATCATTCATGACCACAAGCACGCCCTGTCCTCGGGACTCCGGGTCCGCCGCCACACGCACAGCATTAACCAGATTGAGGTAACCGTCCGCGCTAAGCGCCGAAGCCGGGCGCATGGAGCCTACCAACACCACTGGCTTGTCCGTCTTGAGAACCAAATTTAGGAAATAAGCCGTCTCCTCGAGCGTGTTTGTCCCATGAGTAATCACCACGCCGTCCGCGCCGTCAGTCTCGACAATTCCGTGTATCAACTCCACCATGTCCAGCCAGTCCTGATCCACTAAGGCGTGGCTCGGTAGCCGACGAAATGGAACTTCCTCCACAGCCGCGATCTCACCGAGTTCAGGGAGAGAGCCCACGAGCTGTCCCTCCTCGAGCCGCTTGCCGGTCTCAATGTACCAGGCGAGATCAAGACGATCGGCCCCAACGGAGTCGATGGTACCGCCGGTAAAGATCAGAGCAACTTTGGGAACAGCCATATCAACCCTCCATGGGGAAAGCGCCCAGAGACACTTTATAATTCAAAGGAATGTACACTTGAGACTTCCCTCCCGAAACCGTTTGAATGCCAACACACCAAACGGTCCGTTCGGCACTAGCTACCATACGAAAGGGGCACTCTAGCAACTGCAGGGCCGCGTGTACAGCGCGAACTCTCATCACGACCCCGTGGACAGGGCCCAAGCCGCAACTAGGTCGTGATCGCCGGTGTCGTGCCCTTACCCGTCGGGCCGTTGCCTATCCCTCGTCGTAACAGTATGCTGAACCCATGCCTAAATCTTTAAGTAGCTTTTTGGAAGACTGCCAGCGTGAGATTCCCGCGGAGGTAGTACATGTAGAGCCAGAGGTCGATCCAGCGCACTACGACGTCAGCGCTATAATCAAGCATCTGGGAGCCGCCCGAAAGTTTCCGCTACTCGTCTTCGACCGACCACGCAATCTTCATGGCCGTATCAGCGATTTCAAGCTAGTGATGAACTTCGCCATTTCCCAGCGAAAGTCCCAAATCGCCCTGGGTCTCCCGAAGGAAATGGGCCGGGCACAAATGGCGGAAGCCTGCGTAGACATCGAGCGGAACCACGTTGCACCGGTGGTGGTCGAGAACCATGAGGCGCCGGTAATGGAGAACGTAAAGAGTGGCGATGCCGTAGACCTCTACGAGTTGCCCATCATGCGGCACCACTACATGGACGGCGGCCCCTACATCACCCTGTGTACTATTGCCAAGGATCGCCGACAGGGGATCTACAACGCCTCCTATCATCGCATGGAGATCAAGTCGAAAAATACTACCACTCACTACCACTCACAACACCACCAATGGCTCATCTTCCGAGACTACGAGGACCAGGGGCTCGAGTGCCCCGTGGCCACCGTGCTGGGGCATCACCCAGCGTTCTACATGGGAGCCTGTTACACCGGTCCGTTTGAGGTAAGCGAATACGACGTCATGGGCGCGTACCTTCAAGAACCGTTGCGGGTAACGCCCTCCACAACCTGGGGTAATGAACTGCTGATTCCAGCGGATGCGGAGATTGTCATCGAGGGTGCATTAATCCCCAACAAGCGCATGGTCGACGGACCATTTGGAGAGGCCCCCGGTTATCTCGGCCCTCAGCGTTTCTTCTCCGCCTGTCGCTACGAGGTACGGGCCATTAACTACCGCCACAATGCTATGTATCAGTCGGTAATAACCCCCGAAGGGGACAAACCTTGGCTAGATCTGCCCAGGGAAGGTGCCTACCTACGACGCATCCGTGAAGCCGTCCCCGGAGTCACCGCAGTATGCAAAGCCGGGCGTCACGCGCACTACAACATCTTCATCGCCATGAAGAAGATGTCTGAGGGAGACCCCGGACGAGCTGCTGCCGCCGCACTCACTGAACTCCACGCAAAGCATATCTTCGTCTTCGATGACGATATCGACGTCTACAACCCCACGGAGATCCTGTGGGCCGTCGCCACTCGTGTACAACCCCACCGACAGGTGTCAATAATGCAGCCCACCTTCACCGGCAACTACCTGGACCCCACGGTAGTGGATGAAACCAAGACCTCTGTAATGATCGTAGACGCCACCCGGCCGCTGGACCGGCCCTTTTCACCAGTGTCCAAGGTCCCAGACGAGGCCATGGCCCGTATCAAGGTGGACGACTACATCCCCGGCGAGGTGTTGCAACACATTCCGGTGGACCGCACCACTTACTGGTCCTGAATCGCTCCGGACAGGCGACGCTCCCTAACTTTTCAATCACACGACCGAGGAACCGATGAACGAAATTGAGATTCGATTCGAGCTGAACGGACAGCCACACCACGCCAGCGTGGCACCTGAGTTACTGCTGGCCGATTTTCTACGGCACTCCCTGGACCTCAAGGGCACAAAAACAAGCTGCGAAGTCGAGGTTTGTGGAGCTTGCACCGTACTTCTGGACGGCCGCCCGGTGAGTGCCTGCGCAACCCTCACCCATGAAATTAACGGCCGCTCCCTGGTTACTATCGAAGGCCTGGGCGACGAAACCACGCTACACGCCGTGCAGGAAGCATTTTGGGAGGAGGGCGGGTTCGAATGTGGCTTCTGTACCCCAGGCATGATCCTCACAGCTTGCGCTCTGCTTGACGAGAACCCGGATCCCACAGAAGAAGAAATCAAAGTCGCCCTCGACGGCAACATCTGCCGTTGCACTGGCTACCTTTCCATCATCCGGTCGGTGAAAAGAGCGACAAGCCTGCTGCGAAGTCCGAACACCCCAGACTCGCGACCGCTGGATGCGCGCCGCCTCGATGGCATGGCCAAGGTCCGAGGAGAACCCGTGTATACTGCCGATCTAACGCATCCGGGAATGCTCTATGGGCGTGTCTTGCGCAGTCCCCACGCCCACGCCCGCATTCTCAGCATCGACACCACGGCAGCCGAAGCTCATGACGGCGTAATCACGGTGCTCACTGCCGCGGACCTTCTGGACATCTCAGCCTACTACGGTCCGCTGGTAAAGGATATTCCTGTGCTGGCTGTAGACAAAGTACGTTACGAGGGCGACCCCGTGGCGGCGGTAGCTGCCGAAACGTTGGAAGCGGCCACCGCAGCCCTTGCCCTGATCCACGTGGACTACGAGCCTTTGCCCACTCTACCGGACATCAACTCGGCATTACATCCGGATGCCGCACCCCTTCACGAGTTCGTGAGTGAGCACGGCACAAACTTCCCCGGATATCCCGATGTCGACGATGAGGCCAAAAAGTACGCCAATGTGAGTTTTCACTACGAGCGCAGCAAGGGCGACGTTGACGATGGTTTTGCCGCTTCGAAGTGGGTTTTCGAGCACACTTTCGAGTTTCCCAAAATCGCGCACTTTTCTATGGAGCCACAACTCGCTGTGGCTGACTGGCAAGCGGATCAATTCACGGTTTGGTCCTCCACTCAGCACCCCTTCATCATCCGTCAGGAATTGGCGGAGATGTTCGAGGTACCACCGGAACGAGTGCGAGTGATTGTACCCTTGGTGGGCGGCACCTATGGCAACAAAAACCACACCAAACTCGAACCACTAGCGGTGGCGCTGGCCCGAAAAGCCGGACGGCGGGTGTTTCTACACTTATCGATGGAAGAGGAGGCCCGGACGGTGAGCAAGCCAGCCGTCCGCATTCGCCTGCGCACCGGAGTAGACTCGGACGGCCGACTTACGGCGCGGGACTGCCTTGTGCACGTAGATGGTGGCGCCTACTCGGATTCGGGTCCTCGCGTCACCCAGAAAATAGGTTACCGGGCGCCCGGGCCCTACCGGATCCCGCACCTACGTTCCCATGCCTACACCGTGTACACCAACACCGTGCCAGCCGGAGCATTCCGCGGCATGGGAACACCGCAGGTGGTATGGGCTTACGAGTCACAGATGGACATGATCGCCCTGGAGATGAATTGGGACCCAGTGGAATTCCGGCTCAAAAACCTCCTCGACAAGGGCGAAGAGTTCGCCCCTGGAGAGACGCCCTTGGACTGCGACCTCAAGGAAGGCCTTCTACGCGCCGCGAAGGAGATCGGTTGGGGTGAGGAGCAGCTTGAGCCGGACTGCGGTATCGGTTTCAGTTGCGGCTGCAAGGACGGCGGCGGCAACTATAAGATTTCGTGTGCGCGGGTGGAGATAGATGATGGTGGCGCAATTACCCTACACGAAGGTACGGTAGAGATCGGACAGGGCTCAAACACCGCCCTTGCACGTATCGCGGCGCAGGAACTCGGCGTACCCCCCACAACGATCCACGTAGCACCTCTAGACACGGACTCGACGCCCTTCGACATGGGGACATATGCCAGTAGCGCCACCACCATCATGGGGCTGGCGGTACAGAAGGCGGCGCAACGCGTACGGGATCAACTGATCGACGCAGCGCGTTCACTAGGCAAGAACCCCGACTCCACCGCCACACTCGCGAACGGCGAGGTACACCTCGGAGAGATTGCATTCCCCTTCCCGGAACTGGTGCGGCACGTCAAAGGGAAGGGGGGAATTCTGACGGGTGAGGGCCGACAGGAGAGCGAACTCGACCCGAACGCGCCCCTTGGAGCCCGGGCGCCATTTTGGGAAGTGGGGTGGGGAGCCGTCAAGGTCCACGTGGACCGGGACACGGGTGAAGTTCGCGTGCTCAAATATGTCGCGATCGCTGATGCGGGAAAGGCCATCAATCCTCAACAATGTCACACTCAAGAACAGGGTGCGTTCCTGCAGGGACTTGGGCAAGCGCTGTTCGAGGAAACCGTGTACGAGAACGGCCTAATGCTGACTCCGGATGCCCTCACCTACCGGCTACCAAAGATCTCCGACCTACCTGACAAGCTTGTAAACATCATCTTCGAGAACGGAAACGGCGCCGGACCCTACGGTGCAAAGGGGCTCGGAGAGAGCGGCATCCTCACTGTCCCATCGGCCGTCGCCAACGCGGTGGCCCATGCTGTCGGCGTACGCATCACCAACCTACCGTTGACCGGCGAAAAGATCTGGCACGCGCTGAACAAGTAACTACGTTTCCGAAGGAACCCAACGTCGCACTCGTCGAGGTAACGTGAACGAACAGGCGCGCAGAAACCGTTTCTACTACAAGCTCTTCGACCGGCTCGATGCATTCGGCTGCGCGATCTGCAGAATCGTCATTGAAGACAGCCGCAGCTATCTGGATAGCGTCATCTACGAACGCATCACGGACATCCCCACACGGCTGAGCCTGAGAGAGTCTTTTGGCCTCTGTAACCTGCACACCTGGCAACTGCGCGACTTGCCGGCAACCAGCGCTGCAGACCTAGGCTTCGCCATCATCGCGAAGGACCTATTGAGCCGCTTCCAGCACACGGCCGACAAGCTTGCTGCTAATCAGCGAAGATCCTTAACTAAGTGGCTCGTCCGTGTGCGCTCTCGCCTGCGCGCCGCGTTGAAACGTACTCGTTGCCCCGCCTGCATACACGCTGCACGCTCTGAATCCGTCCACCTGCAGCAACTGTTGAACCTCCTAGATGACGAGGATTTCGCCAACAAATTTCAGGAATCCTCAGGCATCTGCCTCCCCCATTTCCTCCAGGCCGAGGAAACCCAGCTACGCCACGTCCAATTCGAACTACTCCGCGCACTCCAGATCCGCAAAGCACATCACCTCCACGAAACCCTCGAACAATTCCTCGAGAAACACGACCACCACGTGCAGGACGACATCACACCCGCAGAAGCAAGGTCATGGATGGACGCAATAGACTTTCTAAGTGGAAAGCGCGCGTTATTCGGTAGCGAACTGCACCACCCATCACCGAAGCAGTTGTCGAAGCTCTTCGGGCGCTAGGCGGCGTCTCAACGAATCGCGGTTAGTCCGTGGTCCGTGGGTCCAAGATATCCCTCAAACCGTCGCCGATCATGTTGAGGGCGAGGACAACGATGAAGATGGCAGCGCCGGGACCGATGGACAGCCAGGGTTGAGTCAAGAGTTGATTGACCCCGTCCCGGATCATGCTACCCCAACTAGGCATCGGGGGCTTCACACCGAGGCCAAGGAAACTCAAGTTGGCCTCCTGGAGAATAGCCGTAGCGGTCCAGAGACTCGCGACAACTAGGATCTCGTTGGAGATGTTCGGCAACATATGCTTGCAGATAATTCTCAGATCACTCATACCAAGAGCCCGAGCCGCCTGAATGAAGTCCCGCTCTCGCATTGAGATGGCAGAGCCGCGAGCGATCCGGGCAAATCTAGGAGTGATAGCAATTGAGATGGCGACGATGAGATTAAACATCCCAGAGCCTAGTACGGCCAACACCATCAACCCCAGAATTGTCGTAGGGAAAGTCATCAACAGGTCTGTCAGACGGACCGTCAGGGTATCGATCACGCCGCCCTTATAACCCGCAACAACGCCAAGAGTACTACCGAACACCAGCGCTATGCCCACCGCCGCCAGCGCGATCCCCAGGGACACGCGCGCTCCCATGATGATTCGCGACAAAACGTCACGGCCGTAGCTATCGGTTCCCAGCGCGTACACCGGGCCGGGCGGCAGGTCCCCGTGAACCACGTTTTGCTGAATGGGATCGAAGGGAACGAGCCACGGCGCGAACAACGCCACCAACAGGATCAGCGAGGTCAAAACAAGACCAAGCAACGTAGTCTTGTTGCGCCTCATGGCGTGCCACCGCCTCCCGCGGCGGCGTCTGCTGGGTGAGGTCTCAGCAATCATGTTTTCACTTGTACCTTATTCGCGGATCGATGAACGCGTACATCAGATCGGTCAACAAATTCACTAGAACAATGATCCCAGCATAAAACGTCATCACCGCTTGGAGCATCATGTAGTCATGGGTATTGATCCCGCCCACCATGAGCTTACCAAGACCCGGCCGGTTGAAGACAATGGTGACAAGTATGGAGCTCCCAATGAGTATACCGGTGTAAATGCCTACGACGGAGACCACCGGCATCAGCGCATTTCTGAGCGCGTGCTTATACATCACCCAACGCTCCATCAATCCCTTGGCCCGAGCCGTGCGGACATATTCCATATTGATCACCTCAAGCAAGGCGGATCGTGTCACACGGGTGATGTAGGACATCATCGCCAAGCCCACGCTCAAGGCTGGTAGCACCAAGTGGTGCAAGCGATCCCAGGGATCGCTCAGGTCGCCCGCGCCAATGATCGGGAAGAGGCGCACCTGGTAGGCGAAGAAAAAGATCAAAAGAATACCGAGATAGAACGACGGGGTGGAGATCCCCGCAAGCGACAGTATCCTAGCGCAATAGTCGGTCATGGTGTTGCGGCGACGAGCGGTCAGGATCCCTAAGGGAATTCCCAGTAACAGACCAACCGCCAAGCCCGAGATAGCAAGGTCCAGAGTATAGGGGAGAGCCCTTAATATCTGCGGCAGGATGGGCCGCCGATTGGCCATGGAGAGACCAAGGTCACCCTGCAGCAGACCCCAGAAGTAGTCCCCGAACTGGACCCACAGGGATTGGTGCAAACCCCAACTTCGCCGGAACTGTTCCAAGGCTTCGGCTGGCGCCTCATCGCCTAAAATGGCATACGCTGGATCTCCCGGGAGGATCCTCATCACCACGAATATGAAGATCATAACCCCCAGCATGGTGGGAATCGCCCAGAGGCTCCTGCGCAAAATGTAACTAGTCATTTCTTGAAATCAGTCACTGATGTCCTGCAAAAACCAGCTCAACGGCAACTCGTGCCCTAGACCCCGCGCCCGCGCCCCTTCGTAGGTCTTGTACGCCGAAGCCGCGAACTGGATCGGTATTCCTTGAGTCACAAAACAGGTGATCTCCTCCGGCGTTGCCCTGCCCTGATAATCACCAAGAATCACATCGGACAAGAAGACCCTCTTCTCTCTTCCGAGTAACCATTCCTCCCGCCTTAACCACTCCATGTCTATGGGCTCATAGCCCACCGCCGGACGCCGGTCCGGATCGGCAACATGATAGTCAGTTCGAGAGGTTCGCGAATAGACATATCGATGGCACCGGCGAAAAACGTCATCGTCGAACTCGTTGGGCAACACCGACAGGACATGCATGCCAGGTTCAAGCCAGTCTCCTTTGACCACCGGCTCCAGCGAGTTAGTGCAAGCAGCCACGATGTCCGCACCTTTCATTACCTGACGCGGGTCGTCCACCGGAACTACTGGAATCCCCAGGTTGGCGCTCGTACGGCCCGCGAAAGCGGCCCGATGTTCCGGGTTAGGGCTGTACACGAGAATCTTTCGGATGGGCCTCACCTTGGTAATAGCCAGCGCGTGCGCCGTCGCCATCCCTGCGGTACCGTAGAGTCCCAAAACAGTGGCGTCCTCACGCGCCATGTGCTTGACGCTTATTGCTCCAGCAGCCCCCACCCTCATGTGCTGAATATGGCCATCGTTCATTATAGCCAAAGGCGCGCCATCATCTGTGCTGAAGAGAACGATGAGACCGCAGAACTTGCCGGGCGCAACACAATACTTCTTCACCTGCGCCCCACCCGACGGAAGGATGTCAGACTTCATCCGGACAGCCAGCGCGCCCATCTTCGGAAGTGCGGACGCCATGGGGTCCCAAGTGTACCAGCCGTCACCGCTCGGCCTCGGTACTGAATGTGTCGCCCGTGTGGCGGTAGCCCGCCCCAGTCCGTACTCTTTGTAGGACTCCTCGACAGCACCGATGGTGTCCTCCATGGTGAGTACCTGGGCCGCGGTTACGTTGTCGATGAAGAGCACAGTGCGCTTCGAGATCTCCCTATCAGCCTCCGCGTTGCCGCTGTAGGTAACATACGCATCGTTATCCATGGAGCCAGACCACTAAGTCAACTTGGCATTCCACTTCACCGGAACGCAGATACATAGATCGTCCTTCATCTTGAAGCCAATGTCGACATTGGACTTCCGGGCATAAACGTTCTTAATCTCGTGGGTCGGCAAAGCCGCCAAATCTTCCAGAATCTTGACCTGGGCGTCCTCCCAAAGTTTTATCTGTGCGCCCGGATCCATCTCGGACTTAGCCTTTTGAATATACGGGTCCGCCCCATCGAAATGGGAGAAGTTCCTTTTTGCCCCTTTAGCGAAGAACTCCTCAAGGATGAAATTCGCAGTCGGGAAGCGGGTGGCTGCACGCAGAACCAGTGGGTTACTCCCCTCATCGTTCTTCTTGTGCCAGGCGGGATGGGCGATCACGTTCAGGTTGACATTAATACCCACCTGCCGCAGCTGGTTCTGAAGCACCTCGAAGGCGCGTCGGAACATAGGCTTTTCACTGATGAAGACTGGGTCTAGCGTGAACCCCTTGGGAAGACCGGCATCCGCTAACAACTGCTTTGCCTTTTCTGGATTGTGGTCGTACCGAAGTTCCGCGGGTATGTTCTTCAACGCGCCAACAAAAGTGGGCGGAATCACCGTGAGGAGAGGTGCCGACAAGTCGGGGCCAATGAAACGAACAAGCGCCTCGCGGTTGATGGCATGAGCGATGGCTTTGCGCACCCTGAGGTCGTTCAGGGGTTTGCGGTTCCGATTCATGTGGAGCTTAAAGGTCGTAGACGGCCCGAAAGACTCTACGACAACGCCCGGGCCCTTCACCTGGTCAACGGCCCGCTGTTCCCTCACCACCTCGATGATGTGAAGTTCTCCAGCTTTGAAAGCAAGACTCCGGCTACTGGAGTCTGGCAGAAAACGGAAATTGATCTGCCGGATATTAGGCTTCCCCCGGTAGTAGTTATCGTTTCGAACCAGCACCAGCCGTTCCTGGGGTACGTGCTCCTTGAAGGCAAACGGGCCGGTGCCGATGGGATGGGTCTTGATCTTGTCACCGAGCTTCTCCGCGGCCTTTCGGCTCATGATCATACCCGCCTGCCACCCGAGCAGATTAGGAAGCAACAACAGTTTGCTTTGAGGTGTCTTGAGGGTGATTCGAACCGTATTCTTGTCAAGCGCTTTCACGTCGTCGAATTGCTTGTAGAACTTGGCATAGATACTAGTCTTCTTGCTCCTGGCACGGTTCAGCGAGAACACCACATCGTCGGCCGTGAACTCACCGTAGCCACCGTGGAACTCCACTCCCTCTCTCAGCTTGAAGGTCCAGGCCTTGAGATCGCTGGAAGGCTCCCAGCTCTCCGCCAGATCAGGCTCGAACCTTTCCGCGTTAACCTCTCCAGGCACCGGCCGCACGAGTCCCCGGTACACGTGCTCCAGAATGGTCTTGTCCGTGGAGTTGGGACCACCCATGGGGTCGAGACGCCGGATATCAGCCGCGCCCAACCCATACTCAATGACATCTCCGTCCGCGCTCATGGCAAACGGGCTCAGCGCACTCAAGCCGATAGCTGTGCCACCAATGACCCCCACGCCCTTAAGAAACATCCGCCGATCAAATTCTCTCATGATCCGTCCGTCCTTCCCTTGTTAGTATCTGTCCAGCTCTGGAGCTAGTGTCAATCTAGCGCCGCGTTTTGTTTTCCGCTATAGGTTCACTGTGCTCTGATTTGCTATGCTGGATTCCAGTTCCTGAACCTGATTAAACGGAGAGTTATCAAAGGCGGTATAAGAATGTCAACGGCCTCCCTCACTCCTAGGTTCCAAATCGCCCAACACACGCCCCAGCTCTGGGCAACGAGGATTTACGCGTGATACGAGTAGACCCCCATAAATGCGACGGTTGCGGCATCTGTGTCTACGACTGCGGTGCCGACGTATTCCGCTTTACCAACAAGAAGGATAAGGTCTTTCCGTTCGGGAACAAATATTGCGTGAACTGTTTCCTATGCGAGCTCGTCTGCCCGGAAGACGCCATCGAGGTGGTACTGCGGCCCAAAAAGAAGCGGGCCCCCGCCACTGTCAAACCGGATGCGAGTTCCTGAGTAGGACATGAGTGAACCCATCCAAACCACCGACTGCGACGTTCTGATCATTGGCGGAGGACTGGCTGCGTGCATGGCTGCACTGGAGGCGTCGAAGCGAAACATGAACGTGATCCTAGTTGACAAGGGGCGACTCGGCCGCAGCGGTTCCAGTCCTACCTCCGGCGGAGTGCCTCAGGCAGCCTTCGCCCACGCCGACCCCCGGGACAGTAAGGACATGCACTTCCGAGACACCGTTGTCGGCGGCGATTTCATTCCCAATCAAAAAATAGTCCGAGCCATTGTCGACGAGGTCACCGACCGGGTCATCGAATTAGAAGAGATGGGGTTACTGTTCAAGAAGACCCCGGACGGTGCACAGTTCTACCAGGAAAAGCGTCTTGGTAGCTCCTACGCACGCAGCTGTCCACCGGTCGGCGGTAGCGTAGGGATGCTGGGTTCGCTTCGCAAGGAGGTCTTCAACCGTGAAGTCCAGGTACACCAATGGACCATGGTCACCAAGCTCCTACAGGAAAACGGCCGAATCACCGGAGCCTTTGGCATCAACGTACAGAAGGGTACTTACCACGCGTTCCGCGCCCGCGCCGTAGTACTTGCTGCGGGTAGCGCCATCTCCATCCAGAAGTATACCAGCGCCAACTTTCTGACCACAGGTGATGCCTACGTGGCAGCGTTCGACATCGGGGCGCCTTTAGCCAACCTGGAGTTCCTGGAATTCACGCTGATTCCGGCGCCTGGAGGCGAGGCCATCTCCATGGCTGGCCTGTCCCCATTTACCAGCAAGGGCGGCCGCTTCTTCAATTCATTAGGCGAGCGGTTCCTAGAGAAATACGACCCGGACCGGCTAGAGGGCACCACCCGTGCCATACTCGTTGGCGCCACATACAAGGAAATGCTCGAAGGGCGCGGGCCCGTGTACATGGACCCATCCTTCATCCCGGACGAGAAATGGGATGACGAAATCAGCTTCGAATACAGTCCCAAGCTCGGCAAGGCAGGCGTCAACTGCCGCTACGATCGTTTCGAGTGGGTTCCGGCCTTGCACACCTTCCTGGGCGGACTCGATATCAACGAACGTTGCGAGGTCCCCGGGGTAGACGGATTGTACGCATCAGGCGAGTCGGCCACGGGTACCCACGGTTCGAACCGACTGTCCGGCAATGCCATCGCGAGCTGCTTCGCGCTGGGCGCCCGGTCCGGCAAGTACGCAGCCATCTTCGGAGCAGACGCCGAGTTGGGCGAATTGGACGCGGACGGAATCGCCCTTGAAGTCTCCAGAATCGAAGCCTTCAAGGGCGATTCCGGATTGGATCCCGGCGAAGTGGCACAAGAAATCAAAGAAGTCGCGTGGGAGAGCACCGGCGTGGTCCGAAACGAGCGCGGGTTGGTCAACGGACTGGAGCGCTTCCGCGAGATCCGTCGCGATATGGTCCCCCGGATCAAGGCCAACAACCTCCGTGACCTCATTAGCTCCCTCGAGTGTTCCAATCTGTCTTGGGTTGGTGAGATGGTCGCCGCCTGCGCACTAGAACGCAGGGAATCCCGCGGACAACACGCCCGTGAAGACTATCCCGAAAAGGACGATAAAAACTGCCTCAACTGGATCACGGTACAGAAGAATGGCGACCAGGTAACACCGGTGATCAAGCCGATTCCGTTCGACGAAGGGGATTTGAAACCCTGAACGTTGAGCAAACTACCAACCAACCCCAATCCGACCCGGCGGGATTCAATTTTCCCCAATGCGCGAGTGCTGCGCACTTCCCGAGCCTACACCGCCCTCAGACACTTGGCAGTACGGCGGCTCCGAACAATTCCATGGCATCCAGAATGTCCTTCTGTTTCAACCCCGGGGTCCAGTCAAATCGCAACAGCAGCAGATCAGGCTCGAGGAAATCCTCGTAGGAACGGATCTCCTCAATGCAATCGTCGGGGGAGCCGAGAATGAAGCGGTGGCGTGCCAGGCGATCGAAGTCCCAGGTGAGTTCGTCCGGATTGGTCATGGCTTCGTCCTGGCCCCACTTAACGTATACATCGCGGTAGAGTTTGTCGAGGCAGGGACGCGCCTTAGCGACTGCCTCTTCCCGCGTAGGGGCGACAAAACATTCCCGGACCATGACGAGGGCCCCCGTACCGGGCTTCCCGGTGTCCTTCCAGGCCTGGCGGAACAGCGCTGTCTGGTCCTTTAACTCCTCGATAGCCGAATGAGGTCCCACTAGCCAGCCATCACTGATATAGGCGGCACGCCGCACCCCCTTGTCACCGTTGGCAGCCACCCAGACTGGCGGCCGTGGCTTTTGTATTGGACGCGGCGCGATGGTCACATCCTTCAACTGGAACATCTTGCCCGAAAATGAAACGTGCTCCTCGGTCCACAGCCGTTGGACCACCTCCACGCCTTCGACGAAGCGGTGAAAACGTTGTTCCTTGGTAAGATTGAAGGCGTCCAGTTCCTGCTGGCGATAGCCGAGGCCGAACGAGAAGAAAGAGCGCCCTTCGTTCATGACATCAATGGTAGCTAGCTCCTTAGCGATGACCACCGGATCGTGGAGACCAAGAAGCGTGGTAGCAGTACCGACCCCGGCTCTCTTGGCCTCGGCACAGAGCCGCCCTAGCAACGGCACTTGGTGGAGCCGCTGGAAACCGGAGATGTTGTAGTGCTGACCCATTGTGATAGCCTCAAAACCGGCGTCGTCAGCCACCCTGGTCTGTTCCACCAGCGCGGGCAAAAGGGTCTCGGGGGGTTTATCAATAGACACCTGGGGATTGAGTTGGATACCTATTTTCATGTCTGGCTCCTATGTCTGTCTTTTAGGTGTTTTGGGCACGAGCGTTTTTGAAACCAGCCCCTACAGCTTGTTTCCGTTGAGAGCCCTCCAAACTCGCTCGGGCGTAAGGGGCAACTCACGAATCCGCACCCCCGTAGCCCGGGCGACGGCGTTTGCCACCGCCGGTGCCACTGCCACGATCCCGGATTCACCCATGCCCTTAGCGCCCCAGGGGCCCGGGCCGTCTGCATTCTCCGTCAGTGCCACCTCGAACCGGCGCGGCATGTCCGTGAAAGCCGGCACCTTGTAGTCGACAAGATTGGGATTCAGGGGTTGGCCGTCGGAGTACAAAAGATTCTCACACAACGTATGGCCCATGCCCATCATAGCCGCGCCCTCGTCCTGGGCCTCGGCCTGGAGCCGATTGATAGCCCTTCCCACGTCGGCGACGCTGGCGTAGCACGGGACCTTCACCTCCCCGGTCTCCCCGTCCACGTCCACCACCGCGGCACCCATGCCTGTTTCCCAGAACACCGGAAATTCCGCCGGAATGCCATCGCCGGCACGCACATATCCGCGACCGATGAACTCACCCCCAGGCATGGCGAAGTACTTCCTTACCACATCGCCATAGTCCATCCGCTTCCCGAAAGCCTCGGCCCATCCATCCTTCAAGGTTACGTCGTCCGGCTCACAGTTCATCGTTTCCGCAGCTGCTCTCCGTAGCTGCTCCCGCACATCCGCGGCCGCAAACTTGACTGCGGTGCCCATCACGGTGGTGGAACGGCTGGCTCCAGTGGAGCGGTCGAACGGCGTCACATCGGTGTTGGTGGCACGCATGACGATCCGTTCCGTGGAAAGATGAAGCTCCTCAGCCGCAACCTGAGCCAGAACCGTCCGAGCCCCCTGTCCCACCTCGGTACTACCAGCCATGAGCACCACGCTACCGTCGCTCAAGAGGCGTAGGATAGCAGTTGACACCGGCATGGCCTCAGAATCGGTAACACCCACAGCGATGCCCAAGTTGTCCCTCGGTGCGCCCTGCTGCTCGTCCCAACCCACCATGGAGGCCAACTTACGCAGGTCCATGTGCAGGTCAGCATCCATGGGCTTGGCACCAGGCTTCAAAGATTCGCCTCGGCGCAGCAGATTCTTGAGTCGAAACTGCAATGGATCGAGGCCCACCCCCTGGGCAACATCATCCATGTGACACTCTAGCGGAAAGATCGATTGGGGGCCTCCGATGGAGCGCATGGAGCCCGCGGGTGCTGTGTTGGTGTAGACAGCGTAAACATCGATTCGGTAGTTGGGAATTCGGTAAGGCCCGTGGATCCGTGTAGCCACCCGCTTGGCCACTCGCGGACCGTTGTCTGCGTAGGCACCGGTGTCCATATGCACCTGAGCCTCACGGGCTATCACAGTGCCGTCCCGCCTGACACCGGTCTTGACGCGACACCGGGCCGAGTGGCGTCGGATAGTCAACATAGATTCGGAGACACTCTGTGCTAGACGAACGGGACGCCCACCAGCAGTGCGAGCAAGAGCCACAGCCAACGGCTCGATTTTAAAGTAGGATTTTCCGCCGAAAGCACCGCCGACATACGGCACCGTCACACGCACGTTTGACATCGGCACACCAAACATCTGGGCGATTTCCGCGCGAATGAGAAATGGATGGGCAGAGGAGGTCCAGAGAGAGATCTCATCCCCTTCAAACAGGGCCACCGCAGTGTGGGGCTCGAGGGAGTAGTGACAAACCATCGGGAACTCAAAAGTATCTTCGAAAACCGCGTCGGCCTGCTCGAAGGCCTCGCCGACGTCGCCAGACTCGAGCCGTTCGTGGTGGCAGACGTTAACCGGCGCTTCTTCTTCCAAAGCTGCCAGCTCATGATATTCCCCGGCCGGAGCATTGCTGCCGTGCAGCACAGGCGCGGCCGGTGCTAAAGCCTGTTCCACGGTCGCCACTACCGGAAGCTCCCGGTACTCCACGCGCACCAAAGAAAGCGCCTCCTCTGCAATCTCGGCTCGCTCGGCTGCCACCGCTACCACGGGCTCTCCCACATAACGAACCCGGTCCGTAGCGACGAGTGGTCGATCACGTAGGCAATGGCCGTAGTATGGGTCGATATCTTTGACGGACTCGCGGGTCAGGACGCCGTGCACACCAGAAAGAGCCTCGGCCTCTCCCACCTCGATGTTCTCGATCAGGGCGTGCGGGAAGGGGCTGCGCAACGCCCTTCCCTCCAACAATCCGGGAAAGTCTAGGTCGGCCGTAAACCGGGCCTTACCCGTGACCTTCTCTGAGCCTTCCGCACGGCGGATCGATCGGCCGACGGTGGTGAACTGCGGCATACCGTGAATACCCTCGGCTTCGTCACTTTTTATCGTAATAGCGCAACTCGAATGTGATGCATCCGTTGGGACTCTTGTAGGGCCCATGAGGCATTCCCGGCGGGCGACAACCGTAGAATCCCTTGGGGAACTCCTGGTTGAGGCGAGTGTCTATAAGGCTACCCTCGATAATGATGACCTCTTCCCAAAAATCGTGAGCGATGGTCTCGTCAGTCTCCACACCAGCCGGGAAGTTGACCATGCGGGCGTAATTCCCTGTTTCTGGATCTTGGCTCAAGATCTTCTCCATCACCCCCTCAGCGGTCGCTCCCGATCCGGCGCCCGCAGGAACCCAATCGATGGTCTCAGTATCGAAAAATTCTCTTTCTTCCTTCGGCATAAGTCTCCTCCGTTCATTGTATACTGACGAGTAATACGCGGCGCTAATCGATCAGGACCCGGTCGTTGAACGCTGAAAACACGGTGCGGATGTCAGGGATCTTACCTACATCCAACTCCGCGCGCACAATGCATTCGCCGTCGCCACCAGCCGCCAACGGCGTGCCCCAGGGGTCGGCCACCGTGCTGTGCCCCGCGAAAGCCTTACCCCTGTTGCTACCAGTACAGTTACTGGAAACCAAGAAAATCTGGTTCTCCAACGCACGGATCCGATTGAACATTAGCCAAGCCTCAAGCCGAGGGTACGGCCAAGCCGAAGCCACCAGGAAAACTTCAGCTCCCATAACGGCCATCTGGCGGTACAGCTCCGGAAAACGCAGATCGTAGCAGGTGGACAGTCCGAACCTTCCCAACTCGGTGTCTACAACTGTCGGCGTCGTGCCCCGCGTCAACAAGCGTGCCTCCTCGGACTGATATCCAAAGAGGTGGATCTTGCGGTAGGTCCCTGCAATACCCCCATTCCGGTCGATAAGGACACTCGTGTTGTAATAGTCCCCATCTTCTTCCTCGACGATACTGCCCCCAAAGAGAAAGCAGCCCTTGGCTGCAGCCTTCTCCCGCAGCATAGAGACGGTAGTGCCGGACAGGCTTTCGCTTTCAGTTCGGTAGTCCTCGAAAGCAAAGTAGCCAACGTTCCAAATCTCCGGCAACAGAATGAGGTCGGCCCCATCCACCTCGTCGATAAGAGCGGCGGCACGCTGGAGGTTGGCCGCCTTGCCCCCGTCGTCCATACTCATCTGAATCGATGCGACGCGAATTCGCCGGTTTTGTTGATCGCTCACTATACGCCTCGGATCTCGGTGACCGATTACACGAGCCAATCCATGGGGCGGGCGACGTAGTGCAATGAAAGCTCCCGCCCAAGTACACCATCTACAAGGCGTCCCTCAAAGGCGGGGCAGAACAAGAGCTCCCCACGCAGGGTGGGTATCGTTCCCATGAACAAAACCATGCCGTCCAACGATCCGTCTGCGACCACGGATCTAACGCCATCGAGAAAGTCGTCCACGGTCAAGAAATCAGCCAGGGATCCCTCCTGATACGGCGTCCGATCACCATCCGACCCCACCCAGCTCTGGAGCATCAGCCGCTCCCAGTGAGACTCCACGTCCGCGAGCATCCACACCTGCTGCGACAAAACCTTTATACACATGACCTTGGATTTGGCTATGCTATCCTTCTCCAGCTCGCGGTCCGTATGATCACTGCCCACGGCAATGTAGACCTGATCCCCTTTGAACAGGAATACTACTTCCACCTCGCCGGAAGTAACATCGCCCAGCACTTCGATGTCATCGTCGGTAGTCACCAACTCCCGGGGCACGGCGTAATATGCAGGGATGCGGTCTGGCGCAGCTACGCCGTGGGCCCTAAGCTCCTCCACGTGCCTCATGGCACCTTCCTGGTTCCGACCCGTGAAACCCCCCTCCAAGATGCGCGCTACAGGAAACTCCAGGTCCGATGAGGTTCCATCGGCCTCAATCACTGTCAAATTCAGGGTGCGCAAGAGTCTTTCTCCTATCGAGTCAGGCGGCTATTCCGCTACGTAAAATGCGGTGCGATCTTGTCTGCGATTAATTCGACTTGCTCAATTTCCGGAGCTGCCGGTTGCAAGGTGACCTGTCCCATTCCAGCAGCCTCCAGCACCTTTAGTTTTGACACGATCTGGTCCACGCTTCCGACCATGTAACACTCCTGGAGGTGATCCCAGCTTCGGTTGCTTCCCATCATACGCTCGATGTGGGGCCGCTGGATCCGCAGCGCTTCCGCTGAATCTTGAGTGTCCACCACGTAAATGGCTTGAACGTGGGCGAATCCCAGAGTGGCAGGATCACGGCCAGTGGATTGCAGGAACTCACTCACAGCCTCAAAATCCCGCTTGACCCACTCCAACTTTCCCGAGGCACGGCAAGTGAACACGTCAGCGTGTCTAGCGATGCGTCGCAGCACGGTCTTCACCATGTAGGGCTTATCCGGCGACAGCTTGTCGGGAATTCGTGAGCCCCCGGCGACCCAGACTTCCGGATACTTCGGCGGCATAGGGTCTATTGTAACGTCGTCAAACTGGAAGAACTCGCCCTTAAAGGAAACGCGCTTCTCCGTCAAGAGGAGCTTCACAGCATCCAAGATCTCGTCAGTACGGCGTCCCCGCTCTCGCAGTTCGATGCCCATAGCATCGAACTCGGGCTTGCTCCAGCCTGGTCCCACCCCAAAAAAGAACCGCCCTCCGGAGATATAGTCAAGGGTGGCGATTTCTTTTGCGAGTAGCACAGGGTGCCGCAACGGCAACACCAGGATGTGGGTCCCTAGCTTAATTCGCTGTGTACAAGCTGCAGCGGCAGAGAGGCAGATGAGAGGATCCATCCACGAACCGCCGTAAAGGCCCGGTGCGTCCGTCAGATGATCCCACACAGTCAACGACTCGAACCCAAGATGCTCTGCTCGTCTAGCGTAATCCTGCACGACGGTATGCGCCATCGCGTAATCCATGTCCGGCCAGGCGTAGGTAGGGATTGTAATTCCAAGCTTGAGACTCACGTGCACTCCTTCTGCGGCTCGACGCGGGTTAATTGCGAAGAGTTAGAAAGACTCGCCCTCAAAGTCAAGGCGAGTGTCCAGGGGCGCTTTGACACATCTCCGCAAGTGGAGTAGGCATTCGGTGCAAGGGAGGAGGAACAATCCATGGAAAAAGTTCCGATCATAGACGCCGACGGGCACATCCTCGAAGACAATGATGAACTCGAAAACTACTTCGAGGGCCCGTTTGAAGGACATCGGAGACATAAAGTGTTCGGGCTGTTCCCGTCACTAGATGGCTGGCCAAGGGGCGCGGTCAAGGGGCTCAGGAAGGCAAGTCAGACCTCTCCCGACGGCTGGATGCAGTTCATCGACGGGTCGAACATTGACGCGGCGGTTCTCTATCCCACCGCAGGCTTGAGTGTCGGCCTTATTCAGGATGCCGACTGGGCCTGTGCACTATCACGGGCGTATAACAACTGGTTCCACGACAAGTACACTCGAACGAGCCCGCGCCTGAAGGGCGTCGCACTGCTACCAGTACACGATGTACCGGAGGCCGTCCTGGAGCTGCGACACGCGGTAAAACAGCAGGGGATGGTAGCGGGGCTCCTACCGGCGGTCAACATCCTCAACAAGGGATTCGGCCACACTGACTTTCACCCACTCTACGAGGAAGCACAGGAGCTGGATTGTCCGTTGGCCATCCACGGCGCGCCCAGTCAGGGGTTAGGATTCGACTACCTAAAGACTATGTCCATGATCCATACCCTAGAACACCCCATCGCTCAGATGATCCAACTCGCCAGCATGGTGCTCGATGGTGTATTCGAGCTGTTTCCGAAATTGCGGGTGGGCTATCTTGAGGCCGGCGCTGGCTGGCTTCCCTACATGATGGACCGCATGGACGACAAGTTCCACGTAGACCGTAAGCGCAAACACTTCCCACTAAAGAAGCTGCCCAGCGAAATCATAAAGGAGGGCAACATCTTCGTCACCTGCGAGCTGGACGAAAAAATCCTTGACGTGGTGGCCCGGGAACTTGGTGAGGATACGCTCATGTACCCGTCAGACTTCCCCCACGAGAAGGCGGCATCGGAGTTCGGCACCGACATCCCCGAGTTCCTGAAACGCCCCGACTTGTCCGAGGGGCTAAAGAGAAAAATACTCTGCGATAACGCGAGGCGGTTCTACGGAATCTAACGCCCACGTGAAACTATTCTTGAAGCTCGCCCCCTAGGCCTTCGGCGCCTGGCCAAGACGTACAGAGAGACCTGGCCGACGCACAAAGATCTGCCGAGCCTCGGAGCGTTCCGTCAGGAACTGAATCAACTTCACCAAACCGTTACCGTTCCGAGGACGGGGCGGCGCCTGCTTCATCGCTCGAACATCCTCCTCGGACGTGAAGTAGCGCAGCAGTAACTCGTCAGAAGATACGCCTGGACCACCAAGCTTTGCCCTCAACTCCCGCAATGAAGTGTCAGGTGGACGCCATTTCCGCAACTCTTTCGCCCGTGGTCGGTCCAGAATCCGATCCCGCACGTCCGGGTCCATGGACGAGGCCTCCTCCTCCCCCCAATAGCCCAACGCGTACTGTATCACCTCGTCGGTGACTTGCTCGTAGCGGCGCCCCACGATGACGTTGATTGCAGACTGGCTACCTACAAACTGGGAATACGGCGTGACCATAATGGGATAGCCGAACTCCTCCCGAATCCGACATGTTTCTTCCAACACCGCACCGATCCGGTCGCCCATACCGATACCGGCGAGTTGGTGCCGCAGGTTTGAGATCATCCCGCCAGGCACTTGGTGCACAAAATGGTACGTTTCGTAGTGAAGTGGCACTCCAACAGGAAAACCTTCCTCTTTGGCAACCCGAGAGAAATGCTCCGACACCGGTCGGAGGCTCTCATCGTCGATGACAGGGTCGTATCCCAGGGCACGAGCATTTCGGATAATATTGAAAAGTGAAGGATTAGACGATCCGTCTGACAGAGGCGGCAGCGCTGTATTAATTATGGAGATCCCCGCAGCGATGGCGTCCAAGGTACACAACGGCCCGAGCCCACTATTACAATGCGTGTGGAACTCCACTGGGACGCCAACCGCGTTCTCCAGTACCACCGGGGCCAACGAACGCGTACGCTCCGGCGTAAGCAGGCCCCCCGGGTCCTTGAGACAGATTCGTTTCACCGGGAGTTTTGCGGCCTCGCGCGTCCGTGCTCCGTAGTATTCGTCGGTGTGTTTAGGCGAGATGGAGAAGATCAGGTTAACGATAGTGTCGAGGCCAGCAGCTGTTGCTGTTCGGACCTGCTCAGCCCACACCGCAGGCGTATTGGAAGGGTCCGATGTCCGGGCTTCGGTGATGCCATTGGCTGAGAGGCGTTCAAGCCAGAGCTGCTGTACGGCCGGCGAAGTGTGTTGGAATGCAGCCATGTAACGGTTGCGGATCAACCGAAGCGGAGTCTTGGGTGCCAGCTCCTTCACCCGCCGCACGCGGGCCCAGGGATCGTCCTTAAGTTCCCGTACGCACTTCTTGAAGAATGCCGAGGCTATGATCTCCATGGCTAGGAAGCCGGCCTCGTCCATCGTGGCGGCCACAGGCAACATCATGTCCGTCCGGATTCCCATGGCCCAGAGACTCGAAGGACCGTCCCGTAGCGTGGTGTCGACGAAATATACCTTCCCCATTATGGGCAGCATATAAAATTCGAAAGGTTCTGGACAGCAGCGCCCAGGCCCCCCGTCAGCCAAACCCATTGTGGATCCACACTGGGCATGTTAGGCGTCCATCTCGCTGCAGGATACAAATTCGAGTCGGAGCGACGGCGGACACCTGAAGCCACCGTAATCTTTCGTAGCGGCCCAGGCACCCGTCTTCACCGCACGCGAGGCGCCAACATCTATGGCTATAAGTGAATCAACGAAGAAGAAATGGCTCGCAGGAGGTGTCGTCGTCCTGTTGGCTGCGGCAACCTTTGGGGTCTGGATATGGTCGTCCCTGGGCTATATCACCACTGATGACGCCCGGGTCAAAGCTGACATCGTCACTATCAGTGCCGAGGTGGACGGCAGGATCACCGCCCTGCTCAAACGCGAAGGCGATGCCGTGGAGTTCGGTGAGATCATGGTGGAGCTCGATACCCACGAGATTCTGATCCGAATAGACCAGCACAAGGCCATCGTGGATTACCGCCGCAGTGAACAACTGAAAGCGGAACGGGAACTAAGCCACGCAGAAAGCGTACAGCAGCGGGAGATCAAGCATGCCGACCTACTGGCGAAGAAGGCGCGGGTACGGGATAGCGAGGCAGTCCTACGAGAATTGACGTTTCAGTTGAGCCTCATGACGCTGCGCAGCCCAGTTAGCGGTGTAGTGGTTCGGAAAAACTCCCATCGCGGTGAGTTCGTCCAGGCAGGCCAACCCGTATTCATGGTAGTGGACTCTAGTCACTACTGGGTGGAAGCCAACGTGGACGAGACCCAGATCCGCTACATCCAACGGGGGAGCGACGCCTCTGTAAAGCTGGACTCGTATCCTGGGCTCCACTTCGATGGCACAGTGGTGGACGTGGGCGCTGCTACTACGTCCGAGTTCTCCCTATTTTCGCCGCAGAAGCTCACCGGGGTATTTATCAAGTCTACGCAAAAGTTGCCGGTCAAGATCGCCGTCGAGAACACCAAGGGGATCCTCCGGGTAGGCATGCTGGCAGTGGTACGCATTGAGAAGCCGGCAGCCCCATGACCCCAGCCCCGCCGAGCCAAGTTTACGATCCCGCCCATAAGTGGCCTATCACCATCACCCTGTCCCTAGGGATGATCAGCGTCGGGCTCGGTATCACCGGAATTGACATAGCCATACCTGCCATGATGTCCTCTTTAGGGACGTCGTTAGACCGGATCCAGTGGGTGTTAATCGCCTTCATGATCACCCGCACAGTGTTAATTCCCGGCGTGGGGTGGATGGGACAACGTATCGGGGATCGCAACCTCTTCATCTTCAGCGCCGCCACTTTCGCCGCGGGCTCGCTCCTCTGCTCCGTCGCCTGGGACGTCAACTCCCTAGTGGCCTTCCGCGTAATCCAGGGCATCGGGGTAGGACCACTCATCGGCGTGTCTATGTCCATCATGTACGAGGCCTTTCCGCGCAACGAGCGTGGTCTCGCCATGGGCCTATTTATGACTGGGTGGTCCCTAGGGCCCTTCTTCGGCCCGCCGGCCGGCGGCTATCTGGCTCAGGCCATAAGCTGGCGCGCCATTTTTTACCTACCGCTCCCTACCTTGACTCTCGCCATTCTCGCCGCCGCCTTCATCCTTCCCCGACGTCCCGCCGACCACACGCTGCCAACATTTGACCTGCTCGGGTTTCTCACTTTGACCGGTGGCCTAGTGACCATGCTGCTCGGGCTAACTCAGGGGCAGGAAACTGGCTGGGCAAGCCAAAGAATCGTGTCCCTGTTCGGCACTGCTGCCCTGCTCATTGGCATCTTCATCATCACCGAGCTGCGCGCCGAACACCCCTATGTCCAGATTCGCTACTTCAAGAACCTCAACTTCAGCATCTCCAACGTTATCGTGTTGATCCGGGTCATGGGCTTCCGGGGAACGAGCTTCATCCTGAACCTGTTTCTGCAGAGGGCACTTCACTACACCCCACTACAGTCCGGCATCTTCATGCTTCCCGCCGCCATCGCCGTAGGTGTAGTGTCCCCCTTCGCGGGCATGCTGTCAGACCGGTTCGGGCCAAAGATCCTAATCGCAGGGGGGCTCGCCCTCCTCACCGTCACCCTCTTCGGGCTCTCCACCGTTACCATGTGGACCAGCATGGGCCTCATCTACTTCCTGATAGTACTCAAGAGCATCGGGCAGTCGACCATCAATGCACCACTCAACTCCATCGCCCTCGGCGCCCTACCCGAGGGCGAATCGCGAATGGGCAGTGGTCTCCTAGGCCTTAGCCGCGGCCTGGGCGAGGGGTTCGGTATTGCCACCCTTAGCCTCCTCCTAGAACGCTACGTCTTCGTCAAGGTTGAAGCTATGACGCCCCCGCTGGATGCCCGCTTGACTGAAACCCTGCGAGACGATGTGATGGTCCAACTCGGCACCATACTACAGCACGCAGGGCAATACGGCATTGCGTTAAATGAACGGGTCCTGTCGCTGTTCGGGTACAGGCTCTTGAACGAAAGTGTCACCCTCGCCTACCATCAGCTTTTCATCATTGTGGGATTCATCTACTTGGGCTTGGTAGCACTGGTAGCCTTTTTACAAACTAGGGGAGTCAACGAGCCTACTGCCCCACCGGCAACGTAGACAATCACCAAAACGCCGTTACATCTTGATTGCAATGATCACGGGAAACCGAAACCGTACAATCCCGATGTGTCGTCGGCCATCAGTCCCGGAAACTGGATTTGCCGGAGAGCCACAGACCCAGGTAACGTAAGCGGCGAAACCACGGATAAAAGAAACGCGCCCGCCCGGAACTAGAACCCACCCATCTCGTAAGGGCGTTAACCCACCCAGGTTCCGTAGCCATAGAACCGAGCACAGCCATAGCCTCCGCTCCCTGATAACGCCGACCCTCCAACACGAGAATCATACCGTCTTCAAGGTCACATGCGTTCTGTCTTAACTCCTTGACAAGACCAGGGGCCTCCCTACCGTCGATGAACCGCAAACGTTTTCCTGCGGGCGTTCTGATCCTAGACTTCCGCGCAAACGTCCGGCAGTAAACGCATTCGCCATCGTAGAGGAGAAAGCTGTCCAACGAACGTATGCCTGGGGAGCTCTCCCCTTCGGTTCTTGGTGGAATCAGCAACTCTCCTTCCCAAGCCTGATGTTTCACCCGTTATCATCAGCGGGCGGAAACACGGTCACAATTCCGCTAGCACAAGTTTCAGCAATCCCAGCTGATCGCTTAAGGAAACTTCTTAGAAAACGTATTCATGCGAGCCAGCGCTGCCCTTCATTGAACAGCAGCTCACCAAAGACCACAGCTCCTATCCAATCTTCTCCACACCACCCATGTATGACCGCAATGCCTCGGGGATAACGATACTGCCATCTTCTTGCTGGCAGTTCTCCATTATGGCCACGACGGTTCGACCAACGGCCAACCCCGAGCCATTGAGTGTATGTACAAGCTGGGGGCGCTGCTTGGGAGCCGGACGATACCGAATAACCGCGCGGCGGGCTTGGAAGTCGGTACAGTTGGAGCAAGAACTGATCTCCCGATAGGCATCTTGCCCAGGCAACCAGACCTCAATATCGTAGGTCTTGGCTGCAGAAAATCCCAGGTCCGCGGTGCACAACTCCACGACACGATAGTGCAACCCCAGACGTTGGAGTACGACCTCAGCATCACGGGTGAGCTTCTCTAGCTCCTCAACGGAACGGTCAGGCTCAACGATCTTTACTAGCTCCACTTTGTTGAATTGGTGTTGCCGGATCAGGCCACGCATGTCCTTTCCGTACGAACCCGCCTCCCTACGGAAACAAGGTGTGTAAGCGCAATAGTTCCGGGGCAGATCGCTTTGATCCAGGACCTCTTCCCGGTGGATATTGGTAAGCGGCACCTCAGCAGTAGGGATAAGGAAAAAATCGGGGTCTACAGTGTGGAACATGTCTGATTCGAACTTTGGGAGTTGGCCGGTACCAGTCATGGTATCGCGATTTACCAGAAACGGCGGCAAGATCTCCTCGTAGCCATGTTCCCGGGTCTGAATATCTAGCATGAATGCTATCAGGGATCGCTCCAACAGTGCCCCCTGTCCCCGGTAGAGAGTGAAGCGGGCACCCGCAAGCTTAGCACCTCGGGCAAAGTCAAGGACCCCGAGCTGTTCACCGATCTCCCAGTGATTCTTCGGAGTAAAGCCAAATGCCGGGGCCTTACCCCACTGCCGCACCACCGGATTGTCGCTCCCGCTCTCGCCTACGGGCACACTCGGGTCGGGAACGTTTGGGAGATTGAGCATTAACTCGTCAATCCGTTGCTCAGTCTCGTTCAACGGCTGGTTCAACGCATCCAACTCCGTGCTATAAACACCAATCTGCTCCATTAACGCCGCAGTGTCGCCGCCCGCTTTCTTGAGCCGGCCGATTTCACCCGAGAGCTTGTTCTTCTGTTCCCTGAGGCGCTCCCAGTGAGCCAGGGTCTCGCGACGCTCTCGGTCCGCAGCCAGAACCGCCTCCCAATCGATGTCCCCTCCTCTCGCGGCCATGCGATTCCGCAGGCCTTCCGGGTCCTCGCGCAACATCCTAACGTCAATCATTACTCTTCCCTTTCGGCAACGTGTGAACTCATTCTGTGTCTGAAACTTTGCTCAATCGTCCGTGCGCAGCCACCCTGTCGACAGCACCCAACAATTCCGCAATACCGAACCTACACCGGGAACGGAGAGTCCGCAGTAAACTCAAACACCAAAGCAATCCCGACGACATCGAACTGAACATTCCGATTACAGAAAATACAACTATGAAGGTAGCACAGGGCCACTCACTTCAACCGGCTCTGCATAGTGGTGTTGACCGATCCCAGTGGCCCACCGCACGTGTCCACCTCGCGAGCATCCCCGCCGCGAGTACTAAGTCGCAGCAGTCTAGGGTACTCGGAGCGAATCCGCCAAGAAAGTATCAGTAATTGCATTCGACGAGGGCATGGCCTCCCACCGGGGGCGGCGCTCTTGGACCTCCCCCAAGGACTTCCGCTCATCGGGCATTCCCAATTTTGGCACCAGAGAGCGGGGCCGGTTAACCTCCGCTCCGGGCTGTGACATCAGTCGGGTCCATTTTGTTCAAGGCTTCTCTTACCGGTTTAAAGCTACGGCGATGGACTGGACAGGGACCGTAACGGTCCAAGGCGACGGCGTGGCGGCGGCTCAGGTAACCCTTGTGACTGACGAAGCCGTACTCCGGATACAAGGCGTCCAACTCCACCATCATGCGGTCCCGCGCCACCTTAGCGACAATAGACGCTGCTGCGATAGAGAAACATAACCGGTCCCCGCCCTTAACAGTCCGCTGAACAGGCGCGGTGGGCCATGCGCCGTTCTCCAGCAATATTGCCGACGGAATTTCGTATGGGCCATCGATAATCAGAAAGTCAGGCCTAACACTTAGTTCGCCAACGGCACGAGCCATCGCCAACAGGCTAGCCCGCAGAATGTTGAATGTGTCAATCTCGCACGAATCCGCAACTCCCACCGCCCACGATAACGCCTGATCCTTGACCCAGGCGGCGAGCCGCTCGCGCTTCTTTGGACTCAACAACTTGGAATCCCGGATGTCCGGGTTGAAAGTCCCTAAATCGAACACCACCGCCCCAGCCACTACGGGGCCCGCCAGGGGCCCCCGCCCCGCTTCGTCAACTCCCGCGATTCGCCGAAACCCACGCGAGAGGGCATCCGCTTCATAAGCCGTGCCACTCGGTCTGAGCGCGTCGCGAGCGAGCAAGGCGCTGCTTCTGGGCGGATCGGGGGGAGGTCGTTTGCCGGGCATTCGAAGCATATGATAAGAAATTCTCGTGAAAATCACCAGAGAAGAGGTTCAGCATATAGCCGTCCTTGCCCGCTTGGACCTCGCCGCGGACGAGCAAAAACAACTTGTCGGTCAGCTCAACCACATCCTCGAATACATGGACAAGCTCAATGAGCTCGACACCGACACCGTCGAGCCCTTGTCCCACGCAGTAGACGTAGTGAACGTTCTGCGCCCAGACAAAGCGGTCAACCAACCGCAAACCGAGGGCATGCTGCAGAATGCTCCTGCGCGGGATGGGGACTTTTTGAGCGTTCCGAAAATCATCGAATAATTGAATGGCAGTACACGACCTGACGCTCCACGAACTACACGATCGGTTGCGTCGTCGCGAGCTCAGCTCGGTCGAGCTGGCCGAAGCGCTCTTCGACCGCATTGAGGCAACAGACGGAACCATCGGCGCTTATCTTGAGGTGTGCCGCGACAAGGGCATGGAAGCCGCGCGCCAAGCCGATGTGCGCCTTGCCGAAGGGGACGTGTCCTCAAAGCTCCTGGGAATTCCTGTAGCACTCAAGGACGCGCTAATCACCGAGGGTGTAACCACCACCTGCGCATCAAAAATCCTTCAAGATTTCTCACCGCCATATGACGGCACCGCAGTGCGACGTCTCAAGGAGATGGGGGCCGTGCTTCTCGGAAAGACCAACATGGATGAGTTCGCCATGGGTTCCTCTACCGAGAATTCAGGGGTTTACATCACCCGCAACCCCTGGAACCTGGACCGTGTTCCGGGGGGCTCCTCAGGGGGCTCCGCGGCCGCGGTAGCGGCCGGCCTGTGTATCGCCGCACTGGGTACCGACACCGGTGGGTCAATACGCCAACCAGCGTCGTTCTGCGGAGTGGTAGGCCTCAAGCCTACCTACGGGCGAGTCAGCCGATACGGTGTGGTGGCCTATGCCTCGTCTCTGGACCAGGTGGGACCGATTACCAAGGACATCACCGACTGTGCACTAGTGCTCCAAGCCATTGCCGGTCACGACTCAGCAGACTCCACCTCGGTAGACGTGCCGGTGCCAGACTACACTGCCATGTTAACAGGCGACGTCGCAGGATTGCGCATCGGTGTACCTAGAGAATTCTTCTCGTCCGGTTTACAGCCCGAGGTGGAGCAGGCCGTGCAGCAGGGCATCAGTGAACTGGTAAACGCCGGCGCCGTGGTTTCAGAGGTATCACTGCCACGAAATGACTACGCGGTGGCCGCCTACTACATCATCGCAGCCGCCGAGGCCAGTTCGAACCTAGCCCGCTATGACGGCATGCGGTACGGCCCCCGCGTCCGAGCTGACGACCTGACAACTACCTACATGAAGAGTCGTGCCCAAGGCTTCGGGCAGGAGGTAAAGCGGCGAATCATGCTGGGTACCTACGTACTGTCCGCAGGCTATTACGACGCCTACTACCTCAAGGCACAAAAAGTGAGAGCGCTCCTCAAGCAGGACATGGAGTTAGCCCTACGCGGCTGTGACGCAATCGTTGCCCCCACCTGTCCCACCACCGCCTTCAAAATTGACGAGATGACCCACGATCCCCTGCAGATGTACTTGTCGGACATCCTCACCATCTCGGTGAATCTCGCTGGCCTCCCTGCGCTTTCTCTCCCGTGCGGGTTTGACCAAGCCGGCCTCCCCGTGGGCATGCAAATCATCGGAAGGCACTTCGACGAAACGACCCTCCTACGCTTAGGGTACGCGTACGAGAAGGCTACTGAATGGAATATGCGGAGGCCAGCACTCCAGTCTAGCCGGACCCCTTAGCAAAGATCACGGTACGGCAGGGGGCGCTCCTGCTCCAAACGTCATTCACACGGCAGTAGCAACCCAACCTCATGCGGTACCGAGGATTAGTGTCGCATGCATGGCTAGGCTACCCCCGTGGCCGCTAATAATACCAACTTTGGCGTCGGACACTTGGCGCTCAGCCTCCACCTCGTTGCCACGGAGCTGCCGAGCACCTTCCGTCAGGTGAAGCATTCCTTCCAGGTGGGCTTGAGACAGAAGACCCCCGTGGGTGTTGAGAGGAATCTCCCCACCGATACCAATGCGCCCGTCTTTGACGAAATCCTTCCCTTCACCCTTCTCGCAGAAGCCGTAGTCCTCCAAAGTGATCATGGCGGTAATAGTAAAGCAATCATAGAGCTCCGCAAAGTCCATATCTCTAGGCTCTACACCCGCCATATCATACGCCATTCGTGAGGACTTGCGTCCCCCCAGGGTGGTCAGAGTAGGCGCATCCAGCAAACTGAAGTGGGGATGGTGCTGACCCATTCCCAGGATCACAACTGGCGCCTTAGGAAAGTCTTTTGCACGTTCCATACTGGTTACCAGCACGGCGCCACCACCGTCGGATTCCAGCGAGCAGTCAAGAAGGCGCAGCGGATCGACGATCATGCGCGACTGCTGATGGTCCTCCACTGTAATGGGCTTCTTCATGGTAGCGTTAGCATTCAGCGATGCGTGCCGCCGGGTGGTAACGGCAATCTCCGCTAAGTCCTCGCTACGAGTGCCAAATTCATACATGTGGCGCTGAGCCGCCAGCGCATGGCCAGCGGCCGCAGCGAAATGCCCCCAGGGACGCTCCCAATGCTCGTCACCTCGGCGGATGGGGTATCCGGGGGTAGTATCCCCGGTAGAGCGCTTACGCGCGTGGACACACAGCACCGAACTGCACATACCGGCATCAATGGCCATAACCGCGTGCTGCACCATGGCGATAGGGGTGGCGCCACCAAGAGCCAGGTCGGTGGCATACGCCGGCGTGATGCCCGCCATGTGCGCCAACCGTACCGCGTAGCTGCGGTGAGCATCGTTCAGGGGCTGGTTGGTAACAAACCCGTCCACAGCGTCACCGCGCACGCCCGCGTCATCAAGGCACTCCCGGATCGCCTCGAGATGCAGCGAGTGCGTCGTGCTATCCGGGCGCTTGCCCACTAGCGTCTCGCCGATGCCAACAATGGCGTATTTTCCTCCGAGATTGGCCATGACTCCTCCTTATGGGGACAATGCCCCGCAGGTCACAATATCGTAAAGTAACTGCAGTAACTGCAAATCCGTACCAGCAAACGCCGGAGGGCGTCAAGATAGCCAAGCACATTGACCGGCAGCGGCTCATTGCGGTAGTTCGGCCTTTCTGTTACCTCAGCGGAGGCATGAGTTATGAACCGGTCATTGGTCTGGAGGTACACGCGCAGATCTTGACTGAGTCTAAGATCTTCTGCGGCTGTTCCACGCGATTCGGTGACCCGCCGAACCACAACACCTGCCCGGTATGCATGGGCTTTCCGGGAGTTCTACCGGTCCTGAACCGCCAGGTGGTAGAGCACACAATTCGCACCGGGCTAGCCACACAATGTACCATCGCCCAACGCAGCCGTTGGGCGCGCAAGAATTACTTCTATCCCGACCTGCCGAAAGGCTATCAAATCAGTCAGTACGAGTTACCGCTGTGCACTGGCGGCCACATCGACGTGAGCGGGGCCAGCGGCTCGACACGGGTACGGCTCAACCGCATCCACATGGAAGAGGACGCCGGTAAAAACATCCACGACGTACGTAGCGACCACAGCCTGGTGGATCTGAACCGGGCAGGCGTACCTCTAATGGAGATCGTGAGCGAGCCCGATTTGCGCAGCCCAAACGAAGCCGGCGATTACCTACGGACCCTACGCTCAATCTTAGAATACCTCGAAGTGTGTAACGGCAACATGGAGGAGGGAAGCTTTCGCTGCGATGCCAACATCTCGCTGAGGACTGCGGGGGCCAGGAAGCTGGGTATCAAGGTGGAGATCAAGAACCTAAACTCGTTCAAAGCAGTGGAGAAGGCACTGGAGCACGAGATCCAACGCCAAGGACAAGTCCTGTCGGAAGGGGAAGCGGTTTCGCAAGAGACGCGCCTGTGGGACCCCGACGCCGGAGTTACCCGGTCCATGCGCTCAAAAGAAAACGCACACGACTATCGCTATTTCCCGGATCCGGATCTATTGCCGCTGGAGATTGACGATGCTTGGGTCTCGAAGATCCGCGCCACCTTACCCGAACTCGCACAAGGCCGCCGAACCCGTTTCACGGAAGACTACGGGCTACCCGCCCACGATGCGGGCATCCTTACCCAGAGGCGCGATGTAGCCGATTATTTCGAGGCTGCGGTCAAAGCCCACGCCAATCCCAAGGCTATCGCCAACTGGCTCATGGGCGACCTGTTCCGGGTGCTCAAGGAGCGCAAGCTCGACACAGCGCTTCGCATTCAGCGCTGGCCGGTGGCAGCTGATGACTTGGCCCGCATGGTGCAGTTGGTAGACGAGGGAACCATCAGCGGAAAGTTAGCCAAGACCGTCCTCACCGAAATGCTGGAGACGGGAAATGACCCGGACGCCATCGTGAAAAAGAAGGGCCTGGAGCAGGTGTCTGATACCAACGCCCTAGACGCCGCAGTGGATGACGTATTGTTGACACACAACACGCAAGTCGAAGAGTTCCAAGCCGGCAAGGAGAAGGTCTTCGGATTCCTGGTGGGTCAGGTGATGAAGGCCACCCACGGGAAGGCCAATCCACAGATGGTCAACGAGATGCTTCGTAATAAGCTTCACGTGCGGTAGTCCGAGTTGATCCGGACGTACTCGAAACCTAGATCAGAAGTCCACACCGAGGTTCGAGCGTCGCCCATGCCCAGACTGATTCGAACGGTGAAAGACGAGCGTTGCATGACCTTGGCGGCTGCTGCTTCCCGCGTCCCGACAGCCACACCCCGGCGCACCACCCTAACCCGTCCCAGGGCAATGTCTATAGTTTTCTCCACAACTGGCACACCGGCGTTGCCCACGGCCATCATAAAACGGCCAACATTGGGGTCTTCACCAAAGAACGCGGTTTTGACCAGCTTCGAGTTGGCCACGGTGAAGGCCACCTTGCGGGCTTCGCCAATGGTCCGGGCACCGTCCACTCGGATCTCCACGAGTTTTTTTGCACCCTCACTATCAGCGACTATCTTCAGGGCCAGCTCCCGCATGACGCGCGTCAGGGCCCGTTCCAGCACCCCTTCGCCCAAGCCGCCGCGAGTGATACGCCGGTTACCGGCAATGCCGTTGGCCATGCACAGAAGCGTGTCGTTGGTGCTGGTGTCGCCATCTACAGTAATGGCCTGAAACGTACCCTCCGCAGCCCGGCCCATCATCGACCGTAACGAGGCTGAGGTGACGGACGCGTCGGTGAGGACATAGCACAGCATCGTAGCCATATTAGGCGCGATCATGCCCGCCCCCTTCGCAATGCCGACGACGTGAACAGTACGACCGTCAATACGACACGACGACGACGCCTCCTTGGGACCGTTGTCGGTGGTAACGATCGCTTCAGCGGCGTCCCGAAGGCTGGCTGACGACAACTTCGCCGCTGCATCCGCAATACCTTGCACGATCTTATCCATAGGAAGCGGGACACCAATAATGCCGGTAGAGGAAGGAAGCACCCAGCTATGGTTGACACCTAGGGACCGAGCAACTTCGCCGCAAATGGCCTCGGCGTCCCGAAGCCCACCCGGGCCAGTACAGGCGTTAGCGTTACCGCTGTTAACCACCACTGCCTGAAGGGTCCCCTGGCTTACATGCCGCATGCCCACCAACACGCTGGGGCTCTTAATTCGGTTCTTAGTGAACACAGCGGCAGCTGACGCGGGTCGCTCTGAAACGATCAGAGCCATGTCCTTACGGCCGCTTTCCTTGATACCAGACGCCACCCCGGCGAAGCGAAAACCAGGGACGCCTAACGGCTGTTTCATTTGCCGTGACATCGCTTGTACTTCTTGCCACTACCGCAGGGGCAAGCAGCATTGCGACCCACCTTGTCCCCATCCCGCCGCACGGTGACCACTGGCTCGAGCCCCTCGCCATCACCGCGGCTCAGGATCATCCCCTGGGGCTGCTGTCGTGTTTCCATCTCCTCCAGCTCGGTGATGGCTTGCTCATCATCCACCTCCACAGTGAAGAGTTTCCCGACGACGTCTTCCTGCATCCGATCGGACATGTCTTGAAACATGTCATAACCTTCCCGCTGGTACTCGTGAAGGGGATTCTTCTGACCGTAGCCGCGAAGACCGATACCCTCCTTAAGGTGGTCCATGTTCAAGAGGTGGTCCTTCCACAGCACGTCGATAGTTTGGAGCATAATAAGTTTCTCGAGCTGCCGCATGAGCTCCTCACCCAACCGCCCCTGCTTGTCCTCGTAGCCATTTTTCACTAAAGCAACGACCTTCTCTTCGATTTCCTCTGCGCTGATGGCTTCCAACTCCTCAGGAGTAAACTCTAGCCGCAGATTGAACCGCCCACGGAGGTGCTCGGCAAGGCCCCCAAGATCCCACTCGGAAGCCATAGCCTGCTTGTCCACAAAGCGGTCCACCGCGTCCTCAGCGAGCTGGGTGGCCATCTCCATCAAATCGCCCTTGAGACCGCCACCTCCGAGCGCATCCCGACGCTGAGAGTAAACTACCTCACGTTGCTTGTTCATGACGTCGTCGTATTCGAGCAGGTGTTTACGCATGTCGAAGTTGTGGGCCTCTACCTTTTTCTGGGCATTCTCGATTGCCCGACTCACCATCCCGTGCTCGATGGGGATCCCCTCCTCCATTCCCAACCGATTCATGATCCCCTGCATGCGATCAGCACCAAAGATCCGCATCAGGTCATCCTCCAGCGACAGGAAGAACCGGGAAGCGCCCGGGTCGCCTTGGCGCCCAGCGCGGCCGCGTAACTGGTTGTCAATGCGCCGGCTCTCGTGCCGTTCCGTACCGATGATATGGAGTCCACCAGCCTCCACTACCTGCTCGCGCTCCGCGGCAGAATTACCCTGATACCCCTCGAGGATCTCGTCGTAGCGATGGCTGTACGCTTCTGGCGCTTTCTCTAGCTCTTCCCGCACTTCCTCCACAGCCTGCACATACTCCTGACGCTTGGACTCATAGGCCTCCTGCGCCCCCTGGATATCCTTTTCGTAGGGAATCCGAAGGGCTTCACAATGGGCTTCTGCTTCCTCAAAGGCTGCGCGGTTGTCTTCAAACTCCTTCACCAGCGTGGCATCCTCACCACGGGAAACCACAGATTGGGTGACTACAAATTCGTACTCCTCCAGGCGTTGCTCGTACAACCTGCGGTTGTCGTCAATCGCCTCGAGCAGTTGCTGACGGCTTCCGTCAGCCCCCTGCCAGTGCTCGATGGAAGCACCAAAGGTCTCACACGCTTCGTGAAACTCGCGCCGGATCGGAGACCTCTCCAACCCCTCATGGACGAGCATGGCCTCATCAAGACTTTCCTTGACGTCGATATATGATTCCGGAATCGCACGGAAACCGTGGAGCGCGTCGATGAGATCTGCTGACGACACTCGCTCGTACTCCTGCCGTAGATCTCGGAACGGGGACAACCCCATCAGCCGGTCCTGGATCTCAGTGAAGCTATGTAGGGATTCGCTCCGCTGCTGCTCGTACACCTTCGAGGCCGACTTGTAGCGATCCGTAACACGCTCCATCTCGTCGTCATACTTCTCTTTAAGCCCCCGCAACGCGTCCTCATATCGCTCCGCCCCTTGAAGTGGCAGCTTAGCGGCGCGTGTAATCCACTCGTTCTCCATATCGGAGCGAGCCAGGAACTCCGGATTCCCGCCCAACAGGATGTCAGTGCCCCGGCCGGCCATGTTGGTAGCGATGGTGACGGCGCCGAGCCGGCCTGCTTGTGCGATAATCGATGCCTCCGCCTCATGATTCACAGCATTGAGCACGTTGTGCTGAACTTTCTTCTTCTTGAGCATTTGGGAGAGGAGCTCCGACTTCTCGACGGTCACGGTCCCGACAAGCACCGGCTGCCCCTTGGCATGAGAATCGGCGATTTCCTCCGCCACCGCATCATACTTTTCTCGCTCGGTGCGGTACACCACGTCGGCACGGTCCAGTCGGACCATTGGCCGATGGGTAGGTACCACCACCACATCAAGATCGTAGATCTTCTTGAATTCGGGAGCCTCTGTGTCAGCAGTGCCCGTCATACCCGCGAGCTTTGTATACATTCGGAAGTAGTTCTGGATCGTAATAGTGGCGAGGGTCTGGTTCTCCTCTCGGATATGGACCCCTTCCTTGGCCTCCACCGCCTGGTGTAACCCGTCGGACCAACGCCGGCCCGGCATGAGCCGACCGGTAAACTCATCCACGATGACGATCTCACCGTCCTTGATCACGTAATCCACATTACGCTTGAAGATGTTGTGAGCCTTAAGCGCCTGGTTTACGTGATGCAGCGTATCAATGTGCCGAGGGTCATATAGATTATGCACGCCCAGTAGCCGCTCCACTTTGGCTACCCCCCCCTCGGTGAAGGAGACGGTTTTAGCCTTTTCGTCAATGGTATAGTCGCCCTGCGCCTCAATGGCGTCCCTGTCCTCCTTAGACGGATCACCCTGCGTCACCGCACCACGCTGGAGCTTGGGGATGATTCGATTGAGCTTAAAATACTTGTCGGTGGACTCCTCTGCTGGCCCGGAGATAATGAGCGGAGTCCGAGCCTCGTCGATGAGGATGTTGTCCACTTCGTCTACCACGGCAAAGTGGAGCTCCCGCTGGACGTACTCTTCCAACGCGAACTTCATATTGTCCCGCAGGTAATCAAAACCAAACTCGTTATTAGTGCCGTAGGTAATGTCCGCTCGATAGGCCTCCTGGCGCGAGATCGGCCGCAGGTTGAGGTAGCGATAGTCCTTGGTGATGTAAGTAGGGTCGAACTGGTAGCTGACATCGTGCACGATAGAGGCCACGGATAGTCCTAGGGCCTGGTAAATTGGCCCCATCCACTGGACATCTCGCCTCGCCAGGTAGTCATTGACCGTAATTAAGTGAACACCCTTGCCGGTCAGCGCATTGAGGTAGAAGGGTAGCGTAGCCACCAAGGTCTTCCCCTCACCGGTTTTCATCTCGGCGATCTTGCCCTCGTGGAGCACCATCCCACCGATGAGCTGGGCGTCGAAATGGCGTAGACCGATGGTTCGCCGGGACGCCTCCCGGGTGGCAGCGAATGCCTCCGGGAGAAGGCTGTCCACGGTCTGATCATCACCTAGCCGCTGTCGGAACTCGTCAGTCTTGTCCCGGAGCTCTGTGTCCGTCAGCTTCTCAAACTCCGGTTCCAGCTCATTGATTCGTCGCACCAGGGGCGTGAATCGCTTTATCTGCCGGTCATTCTGGGTGCCGAAGATCTTCTTGACGAAGTTGCCGAGCATAAGATCAGAATAGCGATAATGGTTGCGAGTTGCAATTTTCGGAATCAGGGCACCCTCTGTTCAGAACAAGAGGTACGTCAACCACGCCGTGCGACACTCATCGTAAATTGTCAGCCCTGTAGGAAAATGCTCTCAGGCTAAGCTGCGCGCACGGTTCTTAGGGAGGCGTTTTACCAGGAGGTCACTTCGTACTTGAACAAGGGTGAGGAAGAGGTCAAGAACGCCCACACAATATCTCACAACGGGGATACAAACCGAACAGCGGAAACCAAAACCCCGTACCCCGAGCTGAGAGATCGACCCGACATATACTACCCTGTTTGGGATCCGCCTTCAGCGTATCCGAACTATATGAAACTCTCCATCTTCTTGAAGAACTGATCAACCATCATTTTACCCACACCCCCCAGCATGCGTTGCCCCACGCCCGCGATGAGGCCACCAATCTTGGCATCCGTAATATACCGGAGCGTGGTGCCCGACTCCCCATTCTCCTCCAAATCGATGATCAGATCCCCGTGCATAAAACCCGGACCGCCCGAACCCGAGCCACTCAGCACATAATGACTGGGGGCTTCCTTCTCTTTAATAGCGACCTTGGCCTTGTAGCTGCCCTTAACCGCAGCAATTCCGACTTTGACAGTAGCCTCATACTGATCGGGCCCAATCTCCTCCATGCTTTCACAACCCGGCATGCACTTGGCCATGACCTTTGGATCTTGCAGGATCTCCCAGACCCGTTCGCGCGAGGCATTGAACTGATAGCTTCCTTCGATCTTCATAAACTCCTCCTATGGAACTACTGGGACGAGCAGAATGTTAGCAGCATTTTGATCACTACAGAAAAGGGGGCAAGTCCAGTTCGGACTTGCCCCCTAACGTTTAAGACTTACGATACGCGCCTCGCAACCAACGCGCTACTTAAGAGCCTTGACAAACACGTCGGCGTTTCTCTTTATCAACTGGAACTGAGTGTCCATAACGGGCAGCCAGTCGTCACCGTAGACAGGCAAGGTCATGGCCCTCATGGCCTTGAAGGTCGCCTGTGTTTCCGGGTCCTCAATAGCCGCGCGGAAGGCCTTGATGAGGACCGCCATCCGGTCCTTAGGCATCTTCGGAGGCGCTGCAACTACACGACTAGCTGCCAAGGCCGTTAACTCCGGAAACCCAAGCTCACCCACGGTGGGGACATCCGGGTATCTAGGATCACGTTTCTTGAGATAAACCCAAAGCGGAATCAGAGACCCATCCTTGACGTATGCCATCTGGCCCGGAGAATCCAACCCTAGAGCGCGGGCATGCCCTTCACCGCGCACAATGGCCATGTTCGACGCCGGCGCACCAACGAAGCCCATGATGAACTTGGGGTTAAACTTCATGGTCGCGGCCGTGAGCGCAGAAGTGACCCAGCCAGTAGTACCGTAACCAGATTCGGGAATGAACACCTGCTTCGCCTTCTGAAAGTCCGCGAGGCTACGGAGACCATGCTGCTTTCCGGCGGCGTATATATACCGCCCGGCAGAGATACGACCGATCCAACTGAAGTCATTAAGTTTGTATTGCGTCTCTTTGAACAACTGGCTAACGATAGCGCCAGGGAGATTGACGATACCGATGGTGTAGCCATCAGGCTTGGCAGCCGAAAGCAGGTTCCATGAAATCACCCCGCCGGCACCGGGTACGTTCCTGATGATGATGTTGACACCAAGCTTTTTTCTCATTACCTTGGCCACCGCCCGGCTGTGCAAATCAAACCCGCCACCCGGAGCGGCATTGATCAGCCATGTAATGGTCTTGTTGGGATACTTGTCGTCCTTCGCGGCCAGAGAGCCGTGGGCTGCCACCAAAACCAGAAAGAACCCAGCAAACACCACGAATAAATATCGACGCATCATGGTAACCTCCTGAAAATACTTTAAAAGGGAATACGACTCCGCACAACAAAGGGCACGAATTACCACACGGCCTCGTCGTATGTCAACGTGGCACTATCACCCGCCGGCTCCTCCTCATCGTGCGACCTGCCCTTGCCCTACATCCTATGGTACTGAGCCTCGCCGTTCCCCGGGTTTTCATTCTTCTTTTGCTGTGTGAGATTCGTTTGCTCGCGAGGATCACAAAACCCCCGCGGGAATCAACGACTGGGGCATTGCCATCTCCTCTTCCGTGTGTCACTTTATTCGCGTCCATGTCACAATCGTTAACTTTTAGTAGCACCTAAAGACTCGTCAAGTTATCAATAATACAGGGCAATTCGCATGCCGAAACCCATAGACCGACCTCCACACACTACGAGACGATGGTTGTTTCGTGTCTGCGGTAGTCTCGCGCACCTCCTGCTCTGGTTCTTGCGAACGACCTCACCCGTACGATTCGAACGAATCGCACGTCCCGTGATCCGGCTGTTCCTTAAGGTGGCGATCCCTAGCCGGCGGTTGACGGGCCTCATAGGTGCGGCATTCGGGGACTCCCTGGACACTTCGGCCAAGTTAGACTTGGCCAAAAAGGTAAAACGACAATGCGCGGACGCAGCCGTCGACAGCCTGCTCCATATCGGCTATCCAGAACGGCTTCGGGACATCCTTCACATACAAGGCCTCGAACATCTAGACAGGGCTCTGGCTAGGGGCCATGGGGTAATCGCGCTAGGATTCCACCTTGGTAATTTCCTGCTCGTCGGCGGGGCTCTGATGCCCCGCGGCTATTCTATTCATTGCCTGTTTCGATTCCTCGACGACGTCAAGTTCATGGAGCTGATACTGCGTCACAGCCGCTCATTCTTTTCCACTCTGATCCCATCCATGCCTCGCCGTGTTGCCGTCAAGAAGATCCTCACCGCACTCAGGCAAAACCACACTGTACTAATCCTAGGTGACAACCTTAAGCGCGGCGAAGTGGAAACCCGCCTCTTCGACCGACCGGTCCGCTCCGCTCGAGGCCCCGCGAGCCTAGCCCTCCGTTCCAGCGCGACGATACTACCAATGTACCTAATACGAAACGACGTCGGCGGCTTGGAGCTCGTAATCGAGGATGAACTGGAACTGATCCGCTCTGGCAACTTACAAGCGGACCTGCAAGTCAACACCGATCGTATCATGGGGCGTCTGGAATCTCTTATCCGCCGCTATCCAGACCAATGGTACTGGCTCACCGCAAAGATCCCGCTGAAGGATGACGAGCTGTCTACGAAAGAGGTTGCTTGACACCCCGGTGGGCGATGGTAGAGTCCAGACAGGGGTGACTATCAGATTTCTTCCCCGTTGGTATGCCGACGGTGGTCGTTCGTGCGGCACGTGACGTAGACCGTACAACGCACCGATCGCTACGCGGCACCTGTTCTGACGCGAATCTCCGCACGCGGCTTCGGCCGCAAGTAAAGGAGTTGTTTATGCAAGGTGGATCCGAGGGCCCCTGGGGGCGTCGTCGACAGGGCGGACCAGATTGGGACGACCTGCTGTCCAGGTTGCCCCAATTGCCCGGTTTTCTGAAATCCGGGGTCCCCTTCCTGGTGGCTGGGGTCATCGCTGTGCTATGGCTGGCCAGCGGCTTTTATACCATTCAGCCCGGCGAAGAAGGGGTGGTCACGCAATTCGGCAAA
This sequence comes from uncultured Syntrophobacterales bacterium, assembly GCA_964438895.1. Classification (GTDB taxonomy): domain Bacteria; phylum Desulfobacterota; class Binatia; order UBA9968; family JAJDTQ01; genus JAJDTQ01. The sequence continues at coordinate 86,616 of CAYTMJ010000001.1, forward strand.
GTGTCACGTATTGGGACCGCCGGCCTTAACTACCGCGCTCCCTGGCCCATCGAGGAGCTACGGAAGGTTAATGTGGCAGAGATTCGTCGACTGGAAGTGGGGTTCCGCAGCAACCCGTTACGGCCCAACCTAGTACGCCTTATCCCCGCAGAGTCCCTAATGCTCACCGGCGACGAAAATATCGTCAGCGCTCAGCTCACCGTACAGTACCGGATCAAGCAGCCAGAAAAGTTCCTGTTCAAACTGCGGGATCCCGTGACTACCCTACAGGCAGCCACCGAAGTAGCATTGCGCAGTCGAGTGGGTAACACCACCATCGAGGAGGTCCTCACGGTGGGGCGGGACCGGGTCCAGAACGAGACCCAGGAATTCCTACAGCAGCTCATGGACACCTACCAGTCAGGAATTCAGGTCACCGAAGTCAAGCTACAGACCGTGGAAGCCCCCAGTCAGGTCAAGGATGCCTTTGACGAAGTGGTGCGTGCACGCGAGGATCGGGAGAAGCTCATCAACCAGGCCCGGGGCTACCGCGAAGACGTCATCCCTAAGGCCCGGGGCGAGGTCCAGGAAATCGTTCAGGCAGCGGAGGCCTACAAGGAGGAGCGGACACTCAGGGCCAAGGGCGACGGTTCCCGCTTCAATGCGGTTCTGACCGAATACCGCAAGGCGCCCGGTGTGACACGGGAGCGTATTCACCTCGAGACCATCGAGAAGGTGCTGCCGAAAGTGGATAAAATCATTGTCGATTCGAAGGGTGCTAAGAATGTAGTTCCGCTGCTACCACTAAAGGCCATGGCGGGATTTCCGGGAGTGGGAGGAAAACAATGAACCGGTCCTACATCCTCTGGGTCATCGTCGGAGCCGTTGTCGTGGTACTACTATTCCCGCCCGTGCGGCCCTACTTCGTAGTGGGCGAATGGCAACAGTCCATCGTCACCCAATTTGGCAAGTTCAAACGAGCCGTACGCGAACCCGGGCTTCACTGGAAAACGCCTTTCGTGGAAGACGTCACGATGTATGAGCGACGAATTCTTGCCAGCGATGCGCAACCCAGAGATTACCTGACCTTGGATAAGAAGCGCGTAGTCGTGGACCATGTAACCAGATGGAGGATCAGCGATCCCTTCCAATTCTTCAAAACGGCGCTAACACAGCAACGTGGGCGACTACTACTAGACGACATCGTGTTTTCCGAGCTGCGCCAAGAATTAGCGTCGCGAAACTTCGCCGACATTATCGCAGGCCAGCGGGAATCGGCCATGGAGGCCGTTGCAAAACGTTCCGCTGAGAAAGCAAAGAGCGAATACGGGGTGACTGTTGTCGACGTCCGGGTCAAGCGTGCAGATCTTCCTTCCGAGGTGCAGATGAGCGTTTTCGAACGCATGCGCGCAGAACGCGAGCGAATCGCCAAACGCTACCGCTCAGAGGGCGAGGAGGAATCGAAGAAGATCCGTGCCCGAACCAACAAGGAAAAGACTATCCTCCTGGCAGAAGCGTACCGCCAAAGCCAGAAGCTACGTGGCCAAGGTGACGGCGAGGCGACAGCCATCTATGCCGCCTCCTACGGACAGGACCCAGAGTTCTACAGTTTCATCCGAAGCCTCCAGGCGTACGAGAAGTTCCTGCCGGAGAAAACCACCGCCATTCTGTCGGAAGAATCGAAGCTGTTTCGACATCTAGGTGGATCCCAGGTGAACTCCATGGGAGAGTCAACGGCGCCGAGCTTGAGCGCCACCGAAGCAAAACCATGACCTTGAACCCTTCGACAAGCGCCGAACAGGCCTTCCCAGGCATGGCAAGCGAACTTTGAAGGGCCCGGAGGAGAGATGAAGATCGAGAGTCTTAGCAACTTCGAGCGGGTGGATCGTAACGCCGAAGTGATGGACACGCCCTATGATCGCTGGGTGCAATCCCAGGGGATGGAGGTGATCCGGGGCTACTTCGTAGAGGACCTCAAGGAAGTGCCGATGAAATGGTGGGACCGCAAAGGCGGCTACGGAGTCTACATCAACCTGGAGGGCGCCGGTTATCTGGACGACGCCTTCGTCGTCTCTATTCCGCCAGGCAAGAGCCTCAACCCAGAGAAACATATTTATGACGAGCTTGTCTACGTCCTGTCAGGCCGCGGAGCAACCACCCTATGGCAGAGTGACGGCAAAGGACAGAGCTTCGAGTGGCAGGAGGGGAGCCTGTTTGCTATCCCGGTAAACGCCACCTACCAGCACTTCAACGGTTCGGGCGACTCGGAAGCCAAGCTCCTGGGGGTTACTAACGCCCCATTGGTCTACAACATTTTCCACAACGAAGACTTCGTCATGAACAATCCCTACGCCTTCAGGGACCGGTTCGATGACGATCAGGATTTTCGCGGTCACGCGCGCCTATACAACGACCGTGTGCTGGAGACCAACTTCATTCCAGACGTCGCCAACATTGAGCCCATCGCGTGGGAGGCACGAGGCAAGGGTAGCCGAACGGTGTTCTTCGAGTTGGTGGCGAGCCACATGGGGGCCCACGTCTCGGAATTCCCGGTGGGACGCTATAAGAAAGCCCACCGCCACGGTCCCGGGGCCCACGTAATGATCCTTTCCGGTGAAGGCTATTCTCTGATGTGGCCAGAGGGCGAGGAAAAGCAACAGTTCATCTGGAAGCCCGGCTCCCTAGTGGTGCCCCCTGAGGGCTGGTTCCACCAGCATTTCAACTCCGGGCCCCAACCGGCCCGTTATCTCGCCCTCAAGATGCTGAGCCGTATGTTTAAGCTAGCTCCCGGCCCGATCCAATCCGACGTACCCCTAAACGAGGGTGGCTGGCAAATCGAGCATGAAGACGAGGACGAAGACGTCATTCAGCTCTTCGTGAATGCCTGCGGTGACTCTGGCGCCCAGGTAGACATGGCCCACATCCTAGCGCGATAGGAAGCGCTCTACCTAGACACCGTGCTTGCGCGGTATAGGAATTATTACTGTGGCCTGAGCCGCTCAATAGTCTCGATGTAGTCTTTGATGCCCGCTTCGAGGTCGTAAGCTGGGGTGAAGCCCAGATGCTCTTTCGCCTTAGTAATGTCGAATATGCAATAGCTCTTCTTCTCGCTCATACGGAAGTCCAGCCCTGAGCCAATCTCGATCTTGCTTTCTGGATAGAGCCCCCCGAGGATGCGCTCGAAGTCATGTAGCGTCACGCCCACGCCGGTACCGATATTGAACGCGCGCTCGGTCGGATCCTTAACCTGCAGGGCAAGGACAATGGAGCGCGCCACGTCCCCGACGTACAGCGCCTCGTTGGACTGATCCCCACCGCTTTCCGCCGAAAAGCCCTTACCCGACATAACGTTCTCGATCATCTGGCCATAGAGCGATAATGCGCCGTGACGTACTTCCTTGCCCGGACCGTAGATAGATCCGAAGCGCAACGACACGAAGTCCACGCCGTGCTTCTTTCGGTAGTAAGTGCCCAACGTCTCGCAACACACCTTGATGGTCCCGTAGAGGTCCGCGGGGTTCTGAGGATGTTCCTCGTTAACCGGCACGTAGTCCGGATACGCGTTACGGCCGCCGATTTCGCCGTACACCGCCTTGGAACTGGTGAACACCACCCTTTCCAGTCCGCGGTGTCGCGCTATCTCGAGAATATTGAGGGTCCCATCTACCCCGACTTTGATTCCGAGGGCTGGATCCGCTTCCGCCGGACCGGGCATCAATGCTGCCAGGTGGGCCACGTGCGTGATCCCATGGTCGGTTACAACCTTATCTAGGCTCTCGGGGTCCAGGATGTCCCCCACCACCAAATCGACACTCTTCTCGATGTCCGAGATCAGAGAGAGATCCATCCGGTTGTCTAGTAGTACCGGCCGCTCACCCGCCCGGATCAGGTGTCTCGCAGTGACCGCACCGTTCACGCCCATTCCGCCCGTGATCAGAATCTTCATTCCTTGCCTCCGTAGCGCCCTTTTTCTTCAGGCCAATTTATTCGCCCGTATCTCACCTTGCGTGCGTCAAATCCAGATTCCCCTCTAGGTCGACCCGCATCGTCCAACCCGGCTCCACTACCGTCGTGGAAGTCTTCTCCTCAACGATGACGGGCCCACTCAATTGCATCCCCGGCGCTAGATTCTCTCGACAGTACACGGGTACCTCGTGCGGCCCATCGAGCATGACCGCCCTACGCCACTCGGAAACGGGCTGACCCTGGGCGCCCGCAGGCTGCACCAACTCCGGCTTGCCCAACGAGGCGCAAGCGGATGCTCGCAGATTGACTACCTCGACGACTTCATCGTCCGCCCGATGGCCATAGCGCTGCTCATGGGTTTGGCCGAACCGTTCACAAATCTCGTCGACGTTAAGCGTCGCGGGATCCTTAGCGATAGGGACCGTCAACTCGTAAGCCTGCTCACGGTAACGCATGTCCAGCAGCCAATCAACACGTATCTGTTCCAGGGACGGTCCCTGGGATGCGAGTTCGTACCGTACCGTCTCCTCGAGGTCGTGCAAGTCCGCCACCACACCCTTAAGGGAAGCCGGGGTAAGGGTTACCACTCGAGTGGCGACCGCGTCCGAACGGAGGTCGGACAGCAACATACCGAATGCACTGAAATTACCCGGACTGACTGGGATCAAAACCCGCCCAATACCCAGGGATGAAGCAACCGTAGTGGCGAGCGTTGGCCCCATTCCGCCGAAGGGGGCAAGTACAAAGTCCGCAGGATTAAACCCCCGCTCAATGGTGATGGTACGCATGGAAGAAACAATATTGGCTACCAGCACACGCAGGATCCCTAAGCCCGCTTCGTCCTCCGACATGCCCAGGGGTTCGGCCACCTCCCGCCGGATAGCCGCGGCCGACAACTCTGAGTCGCTGGGCATCTCGCCCTGGAGCAGCGTCGTGGGATTCAAATGGCGGAGCTGCACCAAAGCGTCGGTCAACGTGGGTGGGCCGCCCCCGCGCTTGTATCAAGCCGGCCCCGGCGCTGCTCCAGCGCTCTGCGGGCCCACCTGGAGCACCTTGCCATAGCGTACTCGGGCCAGGCTACCACCTCCTGCTCCTAGGCTCTCCACCTCTACAGAATCGACCCGCACAGGATGGCGACCGATCTGCCATTCGGTACGGAATAGGGGCTTTCCTGGAATCAATGACATGTCACTACTAGTGCCACCGATGTCCAGGGAGATGAGATTAGAGGCCCCAGCACGCACCCCCAGATCGTGGGCCGCTACCACGCCGGCCACCGGGCCGGACATCAACGTCTGAACCGGGAACTTAGCCATAGCCCTGGGTGCCCCAATACCGCCATTGGACTTCATCAAAAACGGATGGGCGCGCGGAAAATGCCGCAGTACGGTCTCCTCCATTCCAGAGAAGTACCGCTCCATGCGCGGGCCGAGATAGGCGTTTAACGCCGTAGTGGCAGTTCGCTCGTACTCGCGCCACACCGGATTCACCTCCGACGATAGCGTCACAAACAGATCCGGATAACATGAACGGATGCGCTCCGCGGCCAACCGTTCATGCACTGGGTTCACATAAGCGAAGAGAAACGAAATAGCCAAGGCATCAATGTCGTGCTCCATGAGTGCCGCTATAGCTTCGTCGACGGCACCCAGGTCGAGCGGCACCACCGCCTTGCCGGACTTGTCCACACGCTCAGAGATTTCGGCGACGCGGCGACGGGGTATAAACCGTTTCCCCCCAGGGTAGAAGATGTTGAAGACCTCGTCGCCCTTCCACTGACGCCCGATCTCGTAAACATCTCGAAAACCACGGGTCGTGAGAAGGCCCGCACGGCTACCCTTTTCCTCAAGGACGGTGTTCAGTGCGTGAGTGGAGCCGTGTAGGAGATAGGAGATCGCTTCCGTGCCCCACCGGGCGCGCATGTCGGCCAGTACACCGTCAAGTACCTCCAGAGGCGCCATGGGATTGGATGGCACCTTCCGAACTTCCCGGATTAGCCCTGCGTTCTCGTCCAACACCGTGACGTCCGTAAAAGTGCCGCCGACATCAATACCAACTCTTAGGCTTGTCACTACCGATTCCCTATCAACAAATCCTGCCACAATACACCGACGGCTGTAACGGCGTTGTTGTTCGGTGATCAACCGCATCCGAACCCATTACAAATCCTATGAATCGCCCCATTTCACGCTCCCAGAAAGCTCCCAGAAATCTATCTCGTACATAAGTTCGCGAACAGTTGTATTCAACGTAGTTCAATCTCAGTTTCTTCTTCACAAAAACAAAAGTTTCCGGAGACTCCGAAGCAATCAGGGCCGCTCGGGAGCGTGGCAGAAACAGCAAGCTAATGCGTGATTTTGCCCATCAGACCCTCAACGCGCCGCCACCTTGCGATACTTCATCATAAACAACACGAAACCCCCGACCCCCACAATCGTAGTAGCAAGGAACATAGAGGGATAGTCGTTGCCGGAAAAGTGAAGCATGACTCCCGCCAATGCCCCACCCAGGCCGATAGCGACGTCATAGAACAGGTGGTACTGAGCCATGCTGAGGCCCCACAGCGCACGTGGTGCTAAGTCAACGGCCATAGTCATAAGCGCTGCATGGGCGGAACCATAGCCGAATCCTATTATAGCCGCGGAAACCAACAACATCATCGGCGAGCGAGCCACCACCAGAACCAGATTGCCCACAAGGGCTATTATGTAGCAGGGTATAATCACGAAAGGACGTCCCTTTCGGTCAGAAAGCGGGCCAAAGATGGGCCTTCCAGCCACCACCGTCAACGCGAAGACGCCAAACCAGATGCCCGGGTCCCCTCCCATACTCAGGGCATACAGTGACAGAAAGGCAAGGACACTGCCGCGGGAGATCCCTAAAAAACACATACTGACCGCGGGCATGAGGGATTCGGGGAGGATGAAGGTCTCAAACCAACGTCGTCGCCGGGCGATGGCCCCACCTCGCGACGGCTCGGGAATGAACACCGCCGCCAGGAGCCCCAACGCCGATGCCACCGCCGCGGTGAGAAACAGCGCTGGGAAACCCCAACCGCCTACAATCCAAAAAGCAACCGCCGGCCCCACAGTACCGGCAACGGTGCTTATCGCACCGGAATAGCTGATGAGGGTGCCGCGAAGGTGATCCGGAGAAATATCTGCCACCAGGGTACCCACTGACGTGGTACATCCCGACCACCCGAAACCGTGGTAGGTTCGTAGTAGTAGCGCCACAAGCACCGATCCAGTCCAAATGTAACCAGTGGCAGCAGTGATAAAGATAATCAAACCAACGACCAGAAAGATTTTGCTGCCCAACCGGTCGATGTACGCCCCCACGAGCGGCCGCACCACCGTCGCACCGAAGGGGAAAGAGGCCATGACAAGCCCGATCATGAACGAACTCGCCCCCATTCCCTTCAGAAACACAGGGAACACTGGCTCGATCTGAAACATAGCGAAGAAGAGCCCGAAGCGGGCACCGCAGGTGAGAAGGAAATCTCGAAGCCAACCTTGCGCAGAAGCGGATTGCTGTTCCACGGGGTTATTACCCCCGCTCCGATCCGGCGTCCTCATTCAGAAGCGCCCTTCTGAGTCGGCTAGTCTCGGCCTCATCGATCTCGAGCGGCTGACCCCTTAACGACACACCGTAGACGTCCCTCGCAGTCTCCGCACAAATGTAGCCGTCTCGAACATCATCTAATACCCTGGAAGGCTCTCTTTCGAGGGGACTTCCACGTCCACCGCCGCCAGCATATTGAATACGGAAAACATCACCCTGTTCCAGCCGGAGCCGACTAACCTTGGAAGGTAGCATTTGCTCACGCTCCGTTCCGGGGTTGAGGAATGCCGACGATGGCAAGGCGTAGTGCGCGCCATGAAGCCCCGGAGCGGAATGCTTAAAGCGGTCGCTACGTAAATTGACATAGGCCTCATCCGCCAGCATCTTCCAGTCCCGAACCATTCCCAGACCGCCCCGATAGCAGCCAGCCCCACCCGACTCCTCTAATAACTCGTAGCGCTCAATGCAGATGGGGAACTCGGTCTCCAGGGGCTCCACCGGTGTATTCATCACGTTGATCACCAGCGAGTTCAAAACGGCCGGACCATCGGCGTCGGCACGCGCCCCCCCACCGCCGCAGTTGAGATCATAGAGTGAGAACCATCGCCCTCGGTCGACATCCTGCCCTGAGATAGAAACCGATCCACCAGCCCCGCTGTCCGGTGCGGGTACCACGTCGGGCAATGCTTCGGCCAACAACATCTGGACAACCGACGTGACCATTTGGGCCGGACGGACATACATGTTCACCGGAGCAGGATAGCGCGGGTTCAGGATCGAGCCCTCGGGGGGAAAGTAAACGTGGATGGGCCGTGAGATGCCCTGGTTCACTGGCAGATCCGGGCACAAAACCGCCACAGCGAGACAGTCAATGAAGCTTCGGATGACACAGGGCCGAAGGTTTATAGGACCGCGAGCCTGCTCCGAAGACTCCAGGGAAAAATGCAACTCGTCGCCCTCCACCCGCAGGGAAGCGGCGATACGATATCGGCGGTCTAAGTCCAAGCCGTCATCATCGAGAAAATCCACACAAGGACCGTAGTCCCCGTCTGGGATCTTCTCAATGGCCTTGCGAACTTCCCCTTCGCAGATATCCATCCACTCCTGCCAGCACGCAGTCACCCCATCCGAGCCGTACTGTTGCATGAGGTCCGCGAGTTTGCTCAATCCATAGAAGTTGGTCTGGGCCTGGGCTTGAATGTCCCCCCAGGTGATCTCCGGCGTCCGGGTGTTGGCCATCACAACAGTCTTTAAGTCTTCATTAACCTCACCGCCACGGTAAAGCCGAAGGGCGGGAAGGAGAAGCCCCTCCTGGATTACATCGGTGGCATCTGGTGAGTTGGTTCCGGGCACCTTTCCGCCCAGGTCCGGCTTGTGCGCCGTGTTCGCAATAAAAGCCACTCGCTCCCCACGGTCAAACACTGGCGAAACCACGGTCACATCAGTCGCGTGGTTCTGGCAAGCAAAGTACGGGTGGTTGAGGATAAAAACGTCACCTTCCACCATGTCATCCTCGAACACCCTAATCACTTCGCCTACCTGGGCTGAGATGCCGCCGATGTGGAGCGGTTGCGGCAATCCCTGAGTTACCATGCATCCAGTGCCATCGAAGATTGCAAACGTAAAGTCCTGGCTCTCCTTGATGACGCTCGAATAGCCTGTCCGGAGCATGTTGAGCGCCAGTTCCTTGGCAATCTGAGCGGTGGCCCGGTAGACCACTTCCATCTGCACGGCATCCATGACGGGAGTCCTTCCTTGCGTTCAACATTTCTCGTAGCACGATCACGAAATGCGGGCCACTACGGTTTGTCGAAGCGGCAACAATTCAAACGGGACTACCTTAAAAGAACCTCACAACAAGCGTGGTTGAAGTCGTAGGAATCACAGGGGGTTCAGACCAACTCTCATCACATCACGGAACCACAGGAACGCCCCTTGCGCGCACATTCTTGCGTCCGAAACACGACACGGATCCTGCCGTTGATATACTTCTCACGCCCACTAAGCATTCACTCCCTTCTCTTTCCGCTATCTTGCGTTTCGGGATTGGTCGAGCTATCAGATAGCCTCGACCCGATAAACTGGGAGAGTGGGGGTTGACCGCCCCGCAACGTGTATCCAAACTTACTTTCCCCGGCCGATTACACAGTCGACCACGCTTGGAGGTACCATGGCTCTATTTTTCCATTCACAAGATGTGGACGAGTTAGTTTCGTTTCCGGAAGCTGTCTCGATTACCGAGGCCGCACTGAGGAAGATCGCAACCCCCGAAGGCGTAAATGCTCCTCGCAAACGTTTGAATTTACACCGGAATGTGGGGGAGGCCCCATTTGACACCGTACTTAACATCTACGCCGGTGGGGCAGCCAGCTACGGCGCCGTAGGTGCTCAGGTAGCGCTACATCGTAAGGCAATCGTGGGCAATCAGCAGAGGCGTCCGCCATATAATCCGGATCAGACCGAACTAGCAGTCATTTACGACGCCGACACGGGTTCGCTGTTGGGAATCATGGCCCATCGCCCCAAACACGCGGCGGGTGTCGCCGACCTGCGCACACCGGCCACGAGCCTGGTGGGTCTCGATCAACTAGCCAAAGCCGGCGCCCGCAGAGTTGGCATCTATGGATCGGGGAACCAGGCCTATTCCACCTTCGTTGGCCTAACAGAATTGCGTGAAATCGATAGCGCCAAAGTATTCAGCCCGACCCGGGCACACCGAGAGGCTTTCGCTGCGAAAATGACGGAGATCACCGGAGTGCCGGTGCAGCCCGTCGAGGAAGCGCCACGAGCCGCACAGGACGTAGACATCATCCTGTGTATGACCAACACCAACGTTCCCGTCATTGACGGTTCATGGCTTGAACGGGGGCAATACATCATCTCGGTCATCGGAAGCAACATAGAGCTGGTGAAGAGCGGAAACCTCGACAAGCCCCGACGGGAGATAGACGACGCCACGCTCAGACGATGCGATTTCATTGTTGCACTGTCCCGTGAGCAAGCAGTGGATTCGCAACAGGGCGACATCTACTGGCCCGTCCAGGACGGCGTCATTTCTTGGGACAAAGTTATTAGCGTTTCGGACATCTTAACCGGAAAGGCCCCAGGACGGACAAGTGACGAACAGATCATTCTATACAAGAACCAGGGCGGTCAGGGCATCGTTGACCTGGCGTTGGCCAAGAAGCTCTACGATTTGGCTCGGGAACACGGCAAAGGGTTTGATCTTGATATCCGACCGCGAGAGAACTGGTGGGTTCAAGGCGGTCGGGAAGACTACTGGACATGAGCAAAATACCTCGCTATAAAGAAAACGCGAGAGGTCCATGGAAGTTGACAAAACACCCACTTTCCGGGAGTTTGGATGGCCACAACGGAAGTACCCGAGACGGTAGTTTGCCCGAACTGTAACCACGACGTCGTAGTCAAGCTCTATCAGGTCGATATCAGCATCAACAGCTCCCAGGGCCATTTCCACACCGTCCATAATGCACGCGAGCCGGCGTATACCGTTTACTGCATTAACTGCGGGCATTTCATCACCAACGACCCCACCAGTAAACCACCTAAGCGCGTCAAATCTGAAACTCGGAGTAGCGCAAAAGCTAAGCCCCGCAAGGCTACCCCTGCAAAGTCGGCGCCCAAGAAGGCATCAGGCCGAGTTGGGTCCAAAAAGAAACGTGCGAAATAGGTACTCCCTTCGAGGCCAGATACTCCTTGACTTCCGAAGTTGGGGAGGGTAACTCCCACCAACTCCGATATGCTGCGGTTGCACACCATTACGGGCCTAAAGCAAAGACACAGGGTTGGGTAACGGCAACGGATTTCCTGCTTTCTGGTCAGGTCTTCTCCCAGCACACCGTCGGGCGGCGGAACAGCCAAAGCACGGCCCGCCTGGGCGTTTCCGGGGGTATCTGTTGTCAACCATGTTGCGCGTTCGGTTCGCCCGTGCGACAGCCACCATCGCCTTTACTTTTTGGGGACAATGATCTTTCTCAGAATTCTAAACGTAGCCATAGGCCTTGAGTGTCCACCGACAAGCAGTAGACGGGCCTGAATTCACGTCGACACGAGGAGTGCGCTATGGCTCGCAGGTGCACCTTCCGCTCCTATGTACTGCGGCACAGGCACGTCAACACAGCGCGCCAAAGCAAGGAGGAGCCTCATGAAGAAGATAGAAGCGATCATCAAGCCATTCCGGTTGGATGAGGTAAAGCAAGCACTGACCGTGATTGGGGTGACGGGCATGACAGTAAGCGAGGTTAAAGGGTTCGGGCGGCAGAAGGGGCACACCGAGCTCTACCGTGGAGCCGAGTACACTGTCGATTTTCTGCCAAAAGTGAAGATCGAGGTGCTGCTACCCGAAGAGATGCTCCCCGGCGCAGTGGATGCAATCCTCGAATCAGCCCGAACTGGGAAGATCGGCGATGGCAAGATATTCGTGACCACCGTAGACGAGGTAATCCGCATTCGTACTAACGAACGTGGCGAGGAGGCCGTCCGATAATATGCGTCTCATCACTTTCGGAGAAAACCCCGGCGTCGTCATCGGGCGCGAGCTGAGACTCTTCGCCTCCCACGAATTTCATGGATCACAATGACCCAACTTCACACACCACAGTCAAGCGCGGCGGATACACCTGACCGGACGCGGTGAGCCGACACATTCCTAGGTTCCGCAAGTGGTTGAGAACTATGCTAAGATGCGGAGGGGCTGTGTCCCGAATGACGGGGTTTCTAATGGTTTGCGCACGATGACGCACAGGGCAAACAAGGATAGGGAGGAAACTTAGAAAGATGAAGAAGCGGCCATTGGAAGCCGGAGAACCGTTTGCATGGAGGTCCTGGGGCGAAGGGTTCGTCGACGTTAACGATGCCGGCCATCTCGAAATCATCACCAATCCCGCCAAGCAGAACAAAGTTGACCTGCACGAGCTCGTGACTCTATTGCAGCAAAGAGGCGTACGGCCACCGGTGTTGGTTCGTTTTCCACAGCTCATCGATCGCCAACTTGAGATCCTTCACCGTGCGTTCGGGACAGCCGCCGAAACGTTCGACTATCGTGCGCCCTATACCTCCGTCTATCCCCTAAAGGTTAATAGTCGTAGGGCAACAGTGGCACGGATCTGCGAAACTGGACGCCGGTACGGGGTTGGGCTCGAAGTCGGGACCAAGGCCGAGCTCTGCATCGCTTTATCCATGCTCGGAAACAGTCGTAGCCCAATCATCTGCAACGGATACAAGGACACCGCCTACATAGAGCTAGCTGCAGTCGCCAGCGAGGCCGGCTACAACATTCTGGTGGTATTCGAGCGGCCCCGAGAGTATGAACTCATCGCCGAACTCCGAGCTAGAGGGCTTCCGTGCCCCAGGCTCGGCGCGCGGGTGAAACTCAACGCTAGTGGAATGGGCCGCTGGGAGCAATCGTCCGGCGACTTATCCAAATTTGGTCTCACGGCTTCCGCACTTTTAGATGCCGCCCAACTACTGAAGGAATGTAAGCTTCTGGACCGACTTCAGTTGCTTCATTTCCATCTCGGCTCCCAAATCACAAACATCCGGAACTTCAAGCAGGCGCTGCAGGAGGCACTCCGGTTCTACGTTGAACTCAAGGAACTGGGCGTTCCCCTGAACACCCTGGACGTTGGGGGCGGGCTCGGCGTCGATTACGACGGCAGCAATAGCTCGGCGGACTCCAGTGTTAACTACAACGTCCAGGAATACGCCAATGACGTCATCTACACGACCAAGGAGGTACTCGGTCGGGCTCGCATCACCGAACCCGCCATCATCACCGAAGCCGGCCGGTTCCTAGTGACCCACCACGCGGCCTTGCTTGTAGATCCCCTCGAGCAGCCACAGACTGCCCCCAAGTCCGATAGACCCCGGGGTCCGGTTTCCAACGTGGACGCGGTGAACGAACTTGACGACATGGTGGTGGAAATCAACAGCAAGAACTGGCGCGAATACCTACACGATGCCTACCAAAAAAAGGATGAAATGCTCTCGGCCTTCTCCCTGGGATTCCTTTCCTTGAAACAGAGGGCACAGGCGGAATTGGCTTTTTCGCGAATTATCGAGCTAGCAAGCGGGTTCTCGCACCACGGACGATTTGACGGTGAGGACAAAGCGGCCCTTGATCGCATTGCTGCCCGGCTCCATGCGTTCAACTTCTCAATTTTTAAGTCTCTACCGGACAGTTGGATCCTCGACATGCTGTTTCCCATCATGCCCACCTGCCGGCTCAGGGACAAACCTGCCGTCAAGGCGATCCTAGCGGACCTGACATGCGACTCGGACGGGGTGATCGACAAATTCTCACACCCCCAAGAACCTCGCTCCACCTTTGAATTACACTCTCTACCTTGGGACGACAATTATACTTTAGCGATTCTGTTCCTCGGAGCTTACCAAGAAGCCCTTAGTAGCGACCACAATCTCTTTGGCAGACCAGCCGAGGCAACGGTAGAAACCACCGACGACGGCACCGTGCAGATTCTCAATACGCGCGAACCCGACACGTGCGCCGAAATGCTAACACGGTGGGGTTTCGACGATCTCATAGGAGGGCGCTTCAAAGAGGATCTCCATTCCCTCCCGCATGGAACAACTATCAGCTCGCCTTCCGCTCGTTTGGAAAAGACTCTAGCCCGAGTCCTCACTAGTGGCACTTATCTGGAGCGGCCTTCCACGGAGGCAGCGCAGGCTGTCCCTGTAGAAGCCGAGCCGACCCTGGAGAAACCGCACGATACCCGTACGACGGCCGCGACCAATGCAAAACGGGCATTTTTGGCAAGTGGTTCCTAAAAAGTTTTGATAACCAAATCTTTACGGTTTGAGTAACAGGACTTCATGTGTTACGGTCGTGCGTCATGCCGACCAGCCCCGCAATTGCGGTGCCCCGGAGTTCCGCAGTCCCAGTCTTATCGCGACTACCCCGTATTGATAGCTGGGCCGTCGGGATAATCGGGCTAGCGGCATTGTTCACCAGCCCGATCCTTGCGGTATTGGGCGTCGCTCTAGAAAACAGCAGCGACATGTGGGCCCACCTTGCCTCAACTGTACTAAGCACCTATATCAGCCAAACCCTGTATCTGATCACCGGCGTTGGCGTGGGTGTCCTGGTCATCGGAGTCAGCACCGCCTGGTTGATTACCATGTATGAGTTCCCCGGAAGGCGCATCCTTCAATGGGCACTGTTGCTGCCATTGGCCATGCCCGCCTATATCGCAGCATACACCTACACCGATGTGCTCGAGTTCGCCGGTCCGGTACAAACGACTCTGAGACAATTATTCGACTGGCACAGTCCTCATGATTATTGGTTTCCTGAAATTCGCTCTCTTGGCGGGGCTGTGACCTTCATGTCATTGGTCCTCTACCCGTATGTCTACCTACTGGCCCGATCAGCGTTCGTCGAGCAATCCCAGAACCTGTGGGAAGCTGCGCGCGGGCTCGGGTTCGGGACCTGGGGCTGTTTCGCGACAATAGGTCTGCCCTTAGCGCGACCAGCCATCGCGGTGGGTGTGCTATTGGCGTTGATGGAGACTCTGAACGATTTTGGCACCGTAGATTATTTTGCCGTCCAGACACTGACCGTCGGTGTATACCGCGTCTGGTTTGGAATGAACAACGCACCGGCAGCGGCTCAACTCGCATCCATGGTACTGGCGCTCGTGCTCATCATGGCGGCACTGGAGGGAGTCGCCCGAGGTCGACGACGGTATCAATTCGGGCACAGCACGCCGAGACACCATCCCCTGGCAAGACTCTCCCCCATCCCGGGCACGCTGGCGCTGCTGGGCTGTGCCACGCCCGTGGTGCTAGGTTTTGGCATCCCCGCCGTGCTCATGGTCGCTTCGGCGGTTGGAAACACTGAAACCACGATGGGTATCAGTACTCTGAGGCTATCGGTGAACAGTGTCGCCGTAGCGGGAATGGCCGCATTGGTTTGCGTGTGCAGTGGCCTTTTCCTGGCATACGGGTCACGTTTGTCCGGCACCCCCCTGGTAAAGGTCGCTACCCGCGTGGCAAGCATCGGCTACACCATTCCGGGGGTCGTGCTCGCAGTTGGGGTCTTGATTCCAGCCGCCGCCCTAGACAACATCATCAACGAGTACATGAGCTTTTATTTCCAAACATCGACAGGATTGCTGTTGAGCGGAACGCTTTATGCACTGATTTTTGCCTGCACGGTGCGCTTCCTAGCTCTATCCTTCGGGTCCATAGAGGCTGGCCTCACTAAGATTAACCCCAATATGGACGCCGCCGCCCGTGCGTTGGGCCACCGTCCAGCAGGGGTACTCGCGCGCATCCATCTTCCCCTGCTACGGAGCAGCCTTCTTACGGGGACTACGCTAGTCTTCGTAGACGCCATGAAAGAACTACCCATGACATTGATTCTGCGGCCCTTCAACTTCGACACGCTAGCGACTCACGTGTACGAATACGCTTCCTACGAGGCCTTTGAGGAGGCCGCGCTGGCTGCAATCGCCATCGTGGTCGCAGGCCTGGCCCCCGTGATCTTTCTCAGCCTGAGTTTCAAGGGCTCGGGGGCGTCTTCTCAATCGCCCGAACACTAGCCTATGCCCAATCTTTGAGCTATTCTTGACCGAAACTTGTGCACGGAGGCCAGATCACAGCAATGAATTATTGCACAATAGCCCACAACTATTCTGAAAAGGCACATTTAAGCCCGCAAGGGAACTTGGCACGAACGTTGCGTAATTAACAACACGTTTGCGCCATCCGGACCTTGGAGCGGACTGGACATTGCCAAAATTCCGACTTGAAAGGAAACAGCCCATGACACCGAGACAAGTCATTGACTTTGCAAAGAAGAACAAGACGGAGATCGTCGACTTACGATTCACCGATCTTCCGGGACTGTGGCAGCATTTCTCCATATCGACCAACGAATTCAACACCGACCTGTTCCGGAATGGAATTGGCTTCGACGGCTCAAGTATCCGCGGATTCCAGACAATCGACGAATCCGACATGCTTCTATTCCCGGATCCCAATACAGCGTTCATGGATCCCTTCACGTCACTGCCCACCCTGAACCTAGTCTGCAATATTAAGGATCCCTTGACCGGCCGGGCATACACTAGAGATCCACGCTACGTGGCACAGAAGGCGGAATTATACCTCAAGTCCACGGGGATCGCGGACACGAGCTACTGGGGTCCAGAAATCGAGTTCTACATACTTGACAACATCCGTTTCGACCAGAGCTACAACTACGGCTTCTACTACATCGACTCGGACGAAGGATTCTGGAATTCTGGAAACGGCGACAAGCAGAACCTGGGCTACAAGCCCCGGTATAAGGAGGGCTACTTTCCGGTCCCTCCAATGGATAGCTTACAGGACATCCGTTCGGAAATGGTCAAAACGTTAGAAGCCTGCGACATTGTGTGCGAGGTCCATCACCACGAGGTGGGAACAGCCGGGCAGTCCGAGATCGATATGCGCTTCACCACCCTCACTGCCATGGCAGACCAGGTACTGAAGTACAAATACATCGTCAAGAACGTGGGGTTGCGTAACGGCAAGAGTGTCACCATGATGCCAAAACCCATCTTCCAGGACAACGGTTCAGGCATGCATACCCATCAGAGCCTGTGGAAGAACAAGAAGAATGTGTTTTACAACGCGAAAAACTACGCGTTGCTGAGCAACACGGCGCGGCACTATATTGGCGGCCTCTTGAAGCACGCGGCGGCGCTGTGCGCTTTCATCGCACCCACCACCAATTCCTACCGCCGCCTGGTACCGGGCTATGAGGCGCCTATAAATCTCATGTATTCTCAACGTAACAGGAGCGCGGCCATACGTATCCCAACGTACTCCACGAGCGAAAAAGCCCGACGCCTCGAATTCCGTAGCCCGGACCCGAGCTGTAATCCCTACTTAGCTTTCCCGGCCATGCTGATGGCGGGATTAGACGGGGTCGCCAACAAGATCGAGCCACCCAAACCGCTGGACAAAAACCTCTATGACCTCGCACCCGCGGAAGCGGCAAAGGTGGAATCGCTACCGGGCAGCCTTGAGGAGTCCCTGGACGCCCTCGAGAAAGACCATTCCTTCCTCCTAAAGGGCGACGTCTTTACCAAAGATGTCATCACGGCGTGGCTCAATTACAAGCGGAGCGCTGAGGTTGAACCCATGAAGCTGAGGCCACACCCCTACGAGTTCGCCCTCTACTACGATATCTAGCCCACAAAGAACTCCAGGGGAGTCGGTGTCTTGACTCCCCTGGAGTTCACGACACTCCGTTCCCCACTCGCCCCGCACAACGCAGAATTAAGCGTCGCTATACAGATCCGCTTCAGCCGAGCAACACTAGGACAACTAGTGGCCTCAATCGATGGTCCTCAGGCCGCTCCGCACCGATTCCTTTTTCGGAGCAGCGCCAGAACACTACCCCCGCACCGAAGGCAGCTCGAGTTTCCTCTCATTCCTGCCAAAGCTTGCTCGAGACTCCGATCGCGAACAAACATCCAAAACAGGTTCAGCGAATCCAAGATCACAGCCAATGGCTGGATCCCGAGTATAATTGGACACTATCGGCCTACCAACGCCCTAAAGGAAAAGCGTACGTAACGAAGGGCTGATGTGGCACACACAAAATCATGGGGATGGAATTTAATGGCGACGGAAAGCCTGCAGACAGCTACGCCTCAACCGATAATGCCAATCGCCATCATCGAGGCGGTCACGGAACTCCGAAGCCAACTTCAACGGCGGGAACCTGCAGGTCGTGCATTTCCGGGCTGTATTAAAGGCTCTCGCGTCCAGCGGGCTCCGAACATAGCGATCCCCGACGAGCCACGGCGTTTCTCGTCATAGCCAAGCCGAATTGGAGGCGCTGCGCGTGATGATCTGTACGCCTTTTTCCGAAACGTTACCCTGGTTCCCGGCACAGGTGCTAACAGGAACGCGAAAGTATCAGTACTGTCGACGAGACGTAGTGAACATACCTACGACCGCTACACCGAGGAGGCAAACACACCCAGGCCTCAGTGCACATCAACACACACTAGACCTTGCCACCCTTCTTGGAACGCCCGCCAAGCCCAACACCTACCAGGTCGGCCGGAGGCCATTTCTCCTACGGCCTCCGGCTCGTTGCCTATCAGATGCGGGGTTATTTCTTCGGCGGGACGATCGCGTCCTTGCAGGCCTTCGCGACACGGAACTTTACAACTCTCGTTGCAGGGATCTTGATCGCCTGCCCCGTAGCCGGGTTCCGTCCCATACGGGCCTTTCGGCTTGTCTTCACCAGCCGACCGATGCCGGGTACGATGAAGACTCCGTTCTTCTTCACCTCCTTGACAGCGAGGGCGGCCAAGTTGTCCAAAAACTCTTTTGCGACCCGTTTATTGAGTTCGCACTTGGCTGCAAGATCGGTCACGATTTGCGCCTGAGTCATCTTCGTTGCTGCCATACCTCTCCCTTCCGCACCCCTCGTAACAAGGGGCGCCAAAGCAATGATTTAAAACAAGAATAAGGAAGTTTCTAGAAATTGTAAAGGGCAAACAGCAACCGCATCATCAATCGGGCGGGTGAAATGACGGTACGAAGCATCTCGACCAGGCCACCAACTGCGACAGTGCAATTGTTGTTACTCCATCCCCGGTCTATTAACAGCACTGCCGAGCACTTAATTTCGTCCACGCGCGCCCGTCAATTACCGCCTCGTAGTACACCGAGCACGGTGTCCCTTGAACCGCCACTCTTTCAAAACAGCGTCAACCGATTCCGTTTAGAATTTCGGACAGCGGCTGCACACACCACCACATCAATGGGCCAATTCAAAGGCACCGAACTTTGAGCCCCCCATCTGCTATAACTGCAAGCAATGAAATTCATGACGCCACAACGAGTTACGTACCGATGTCACTATGGAAGGATCGCTAGGAGAAACAGTCCTTGCCAGAGGCGGAGGGTTGACGTATTCTCTGGTGAATTGCTCTAGCTGACACCTCCCATGCAATCCAAGAAATCTCATTTCTTTCGGAACACAATGATCACGGGGTTACTCATCCTGATACCCGTGTTCGTCACCTACGTCCTGATTGCTTTCCTATTCAACCTTCTCAACGACGCAGGCAGGCCGATCCTCCTGGGCGTGTTATCCTTCATGGACCTGGACGAACTCCGTTGGCTCACGCCCCTAGTTCCGTTAATCAACCTGCTCCTCGCCTTAATAGTAATCTTCTTAATCGGTGTGTTCGGAACCAACATCGTCGGACGGCGCATCCTTGCAACCATGAACCAACTGGTCATGAGGCTGCCACTCGTGAGAACTGTCTACGGCGCCGTCAAGCAGGCTGTTGAGACGCTTCAAGGCCCTCATCGCAGTTTTCAAAGAGTAGTACTGCTCGAGTACCCCAAGCAGGGTGTTTGGATGATGGGGCTCGTAGCCACCCCAAGAACCGACCCCTTCAACCTCTCCTCTTCCAGTACCTTGCTGTCTGTCTTCGTTCCCACTACGCCGAACCCAACATCTGGATTCCTCGTCCTCGTACCCGAGGACGATGTAATTGAAACAGACTACACTGTCGAGGAAGCCTTCAAATTCATCATCTCCTCCGGCATTGTAGGCAGGGACTTTAATCCACCCGACCAACACACTCAGCGCTGAGCCCCAGGTCAGACAAGGAGCTAGCGTCCCGTCTGAGCATGCACCCACATGAAGAGTCGGTCACGACAGAGATACGTAGCAACCAGCACCACGCAGAACGCCGCCATCACCAGTCCGGCTGCAAGATACCCTTGGCCATGGAACTTCGCTCCCTGCAACGCGAGTACGTAGGTCGCAGGCATCCGACCGAGCGTAGACAACACCATAAACGTAGCGAAGCTCATACGGCTTATCCCTAGCAAGCCGCAAAGGTAATCCTTCGGGAAACCCGGCAAGGCAAATAGAAGGAAACAAACGATAGCACCCCCATTGAAAGACAGACCTCCCAACCTCGTTAACACTCGCCGGCTCACAACGCGTTCCACAAAAGGTCGCCCTAAAACGCGGGCCAAGTCGAATACCACCCATGAGCCCAGCGTCAGCCCGAGAGTAGAAAACACAAATCCAACCCATGTACCGTAGAGGTAACCGGCCAGGACCCCAACCAGTTCGCCTGGGACAGGAGGGAGTACGACCTGGCTAGCCTGGAACAACACCAGCGTAGCCGCAGAGTAGGGACCTAGGGACAACAGAAACTGCCGGGTCTCCCCCCGACTCCAGTAGGAAGCCGCCAACGACAAACCGGCGCCCTCACCCTTCCCCACCAACGGCGAGGGCGCGTAGGGACTGGCCAGCAACAGGACAAGGAGTGCAGTGGCGAATACACCGCCGTGCGTTAGAAGCTTCCGTGCTCGCATAAAACCAAGCCTAAGGACGTTCGAAGCATTCCCACATAAGCCGCCAGAGAAGGCGCCAAAAGTGTGCAGGAGAACCGGTTCACGTCGACGGCTCTACCGGTAAGGATGAGGCATGCTCGGTACCGCTCGGGTCGGCGTACTGATCGTTAAGCGCCTGCACATAGCCGTTAGCCTCAATAATCACTTGGGAGAGCTGCTGTCGGGTCGCCTGGGTCCATCCCGACGGACGGGACCCGAACACCGCCCGCCAGGGGCGTGTGTTCCTACCAAAGGCGGCGATCAGACCGTCGAGCACCTCAGTGTCACGCCCGTCCCCCGTCCGGTATCGGAGCGCCGCAAGTACACGGGTAGCGGCAAACCGTCGTACCGAGAAGTGCACATAACCTACCACGAGCGAAACCGCTGCGAGTACGGTGTACAGCCACAACGGATCACTAAATAGACCGGACCAGAAGGGATGAGTGAACGTCAACCCGCTCCAAATGATCCACGCCAATGCCCCTACGAGGAGCGTTCCGAAAACGAGGCAGTCCAGTTTTCGGACCCAACCGCGCCACTCCGAAATCATCGCCTGCACGCGCGGCACCAGCCGTGTCTCAATATCACGGGCAGCATGTTCTAGATTCCCCATGACCCGGTAGGCGCGATCCACTCCAACCTGCCGAATGCGCCCATGAAGTTCGGAAAGGTCGAAATCGCGTTTCTCTTCGAACCGAACGCGCATACCCTCGTCTTCGATAGGAACGGCAGCGAGGGGACTGTAGACGCAATAGAATCGCCCGGCAGTAAGCCCTTTCTGTGCTAACGCCCGTTGCCATGACCCCACAGCGTCCTCTGGATTGTTCTCACGAGCCGTATGGTCCATCTGATTGAGCACGTAAACAAACTTGCTCGAATCTGTCCGATGGATGGTCTCAGTGACCAGGTGCTGCAAGGTATCTTGCATGGTGCCGGGCTCGGGGTGTCTCGCGTCGAAAAACACCAGAACGAGATCTGACAAGCCGATTATTCGATCTGACACCCGTAATGTCGCGGTCCGCTGTTGATCCGCGTCAAAGCCTGGCGAGTCGATGAAAATCATACCGCGTAGGGTCTCGCTGGAGCAGGTCTTGAGTTGAAGGTATGCGTCGATGCGGCTTCCTTCTCCCGAACTAATCGCTTCGATAGCCCGGCTCATTTTGTAGAACGGAAAGCGGGGATCAGCGTCCAGGGCTACACCTGGCAAAACGCGAACGTCCTGTTCTTTGCCGAAACATAATACAGTGAACCGATCGTCCACTGCCTGATTCCCCGTAGCTTGGACTGCCTGTCCAAGGAAATCGTTAATGAACGTGGATTTGCCCGACGAATAAGTGCCCAGAACAGCCACAAGAGGCCACCATGGAATGCGCGTGGCATGGGACTCATCGGAACCCAAGAATCCCAATCGACGCGAGATTTCATCGAGTCGCCGAAAGCTCTGTACCGCGCTCAGTAGAATGGGGTTCTCCGTACGGAGGTGGTTTTCCAGGCTCGCCAATCTGGCTTCTAGTTCAGCGGACACCGCCATGGTTTCCCTTTCCAGCCCCTTCACGCGGTGGGCGTGCCGGGGCCACCGGACGTCTCGCCGGCTACCAGTTCTTGCAACGCCCGCCTCACGTACACGCGGGTCATGCGCTTCCGGTACCAATAATCCATGTCCGCGTTATCCAGCGGATGAGACACCCGCATTGCCAGGTCCGCAACCTTCTCAATAGCGGTCATGTCCACGGATGTCCCGCACAACACCTGGGGCGCACCCTCTACCACCTTCGGAGCCGACGCCACCGCAGTAAGAACAACCTTTGCACCCTCACAAGCGTCAGACGATGCGATGCGTAAGGCTGCAGCCACCCCCAACACAGGAAAGTCGAAGGAACCTCGCCGACGTAGCTTGAGGTACACATTACGCCACCCGAACGATTCCTCTGGGATCCAAAGCCCACTCATCAGTTCCTCAGGTCGTTTAGCGAGATAGTCTATACCATCGTCGCGGTACAGTTCATCCAACGGTAACTTACGGCTACCACTCGCACTTACCAGAACAACCTCTGCGCCCAGACTACTCAACACCGGCGCAGTATCCGAAGAGCTAATGGCGAGGCAGACGCGGCTCTTGGGCGCCACCAGGCAGATGTCTCCATCCTTCTTGAGGCAAAAACCCACAGCCTGTCTCCAAAAAAACGACTGATCATAATAATTACAGCGAGTGTCCACGAACAAGTTGCCACCAATGGTACCGGAATTTCGAAGTTGGAGCGTAGACACCAAGCCGGCAGCATCGGCCAGCGCGGGAAAGACACCGCGCACCATGTCATGGCCGGCAACCGCACTTAGGGTCTCGCCAGCACCGATCCACAGCCCACGACCCTCCTCTCGGCGTATGCCCCGATTTTCCTCGACATGACCAAGCGAGACCAAATAACGCGGCGTAAACTGTCCCCGTTTCATCTTGGGATAAACGTCAGTGCCACCAGCCACTGCCATGGCCTCAGGCCCCAATTCCTTAAGCAAACCAGAAGCCTCCGCTAGGGTCCGAGGCCTGATATAGGTAAAGTCCGGGAGTCGCAACATTAGCTCAACTCTTCTGCGGCACCTCAACCCCCTGCCCCGGTGCCCAGCAAATCGGTGCGGGGAATTCAAAGTCCGGGACCGTGGGTTCCTTAAGGCGCTGGTCCAGTGCCCGCAGGATCTTGTCGGGAGTCACGGGAACCTCATGAATGCGCACGCCTATAGCATCGTACACAGCATTGGATACCGCGGGAATCACTGGCAACAGCGGGCCCTGGCCAGCCTCTTTAGCACCGTAGGGCCCTTCGGGATCATTAGTTTCCACCAGGATAGTCTCGATAGGGGGGATTTCCAACGTCGTGGGGCTCTTGTATTCGAGGATGGACGGAATCTTGTGCACACCTGACTTTCGGAAAATTTGTTCCTCCATCAGAGCTTCGCCCAGGGCCATGTATACGCTCCCCTCCACTTGCCCCTGGACCCACAGCGGATTAAACGCACGACCGCAGTCATGGGCGATCCACACCTTATCGATATGGATGTCGCCAGTTTCACTGTCACAGTGGAGCTCCACCACGCTAGCTGAATAGCTGTACGCTGGGGTCGGTCCGACCCCAGCGCCCTTGTAATCACCTGGATGGCTAGGGGGGCGATAGCTCCCGGTAGCCCCGAGCGTACCGAATCGGGCTTCCGCCCTCTCGACGCATTCGGCGAAGGTCAGCACACGGTCCGGAAGACTGGTGCTACAAATTTTGTGATTCTCCATCTCCAGATCGTCGGCGGGAACCTCCAGGATCTCTGCAGCTACCTCGAAAAGGCGTTCCTTGAGCTTGCTGCAGGCCTGGATCGCCGCATTGCCGGTCATCACCGTCACCCGACTCGAGTAACTTCCTAGATCCACCGGTGTCAGGTCGGTGTCCGCGGTAAACACCCGCACATCATCCGGCTGAAGTCCCAACTCCTCGGCCACCGCAAAGGCTAGGATTGAGTCTGAACCCTGTCCGATGTCCGTAGAGCCGCAGAAAACGGTAACACCACCGCCCCTATCGGCACGTATTTGAACCCCCGAGTGAGGCATATCGTTCCAATAAATCGGCAGGCCGGCACCACTGATGTAGGAACTGGCAGCAAAGCCGACTCCATGACCCCACGGTAGCGAACGATGCTTGTCCTTCCAGCCTGAACTAACGGCGACCTTTTCGATACATTCCCGAAGCCCAATAGTGCTGACCCGAAGGCCATTCACCGTCACGGTGTCCGGCTCTATCACCTGCTTGAGCCGCATCTCGAGTGGATCCAGCCCTAGCTTTTCCGCGATCTCATCGAGCTGGACCTCTACGGCGAACCGCGGTTGTGGGGTACCGTGACCACGTTTCGGGCCGCAGGGCGGCTTATTGGTGAACACTCGGACACCTTCGAACTTGTAGGACGGCAACTTGTACGTCACCGTTTGCAGCGCACCGGTGTAGTAAACGGTAGCCAAACCGTAGCTGCTATAGCCACCTCCGTCGAGGAACGACCGAAACCACATCGCCGTCAGCGTGCCGTCGCGCTTGACCCCCGTGCGCACCCACATCTTCACCGGGTGGCGTCCCCGATGGACATAGAACGACTCTTCTCGGTTGAGCGTGAGTTTCACTGGCCGACCAGTGATCATGGCCAGTTTAGCCACCGCAATCTCGTGGGAAAACGGATCGCTTTTACCTCCGAAACCCCCGCCAACAGGGGTGGCGATGACACGGATGTGCCCCATGGGTAAACCTAGGACGCTAGAAAGCGCCCGATGCACATAGTGTGGGGTTTGGGTTGAAGACCAGAGCGTGAGCTTGCTGTCGGGGGTGTAACTTGCCAAGGCGCAGTACTGCTCCATCGGCAGGTGCGTGTTACCCTGGAAGAAGTATGTCCCCTCGAAGACCTCGTCCGCCTCCCCGAAGCCTGTGTCAACGTCGCCGAACTCGAAGGAGACCGCCTTCTGGACGTTGGCACGCCGGCTCCAGGAATGGATGCGATGATCCTCGGATTTCAGAGCACCTTCAATAGACAAGATGGGGTCGACCACTTCGTAATTTACTTCGATGAGATGAAGCGCCGCCTCTGCCACCTCCTCACTAGAAGCCGCTACTGCCGCCACTGGATCGCCAACGTAGCGAACCTTTTCCACCGCCAGCGCCTCCTCGTCCTGAGTGGATGGCATGATGCCGAACTTAGCCGGCACATCCTCCCCGGTTATGACTGCGTGGACACCTGGCAGCTCCAGTGCCCGCCGGACGGAAACGTCTTGTATAAAGGCATGCGGGTGAGGGCTCCGCAGTAGCCGGCAGAACAACATGCGAGGCATGGCAATGTCGTCAGCATAACGCGTGTCACCCGCACACTTGGCTGGACCGTCGATTCGCGGCAATCGCTTACCGATGACCGAAAAGCCGTTCTGTTTCATGCCGCTTCCGCCACTTCACGTATCATCGATTCAGTTCTCCCGCAGCTTGCTCCACTGCCTCTATGATCTTCGAATATCCAGTACAGCGGCAAAGATTGCCCGACAACGCCTCCTCGATTTCAAGGCGTTGAGGATCAGACCGTTTGTCCAGAAGCGACTTGGCTGCCAATAGGATTCCGGGAATACAATAGCCACACTGGGCCGCACCGAGGTCCGAAAACGCCCTCTGCAAGGGATGCGGCCGACCTTGCAGAGCAAGCCCCTCGATGGTGGTGATGTCCACTTCCTCAGCCTCTACGGCGAGCATCAGACACGAATAAATAGGCTCGCCATTCACAAGCACCGTACAAGTACCGCATTCGCCCAGTTCACAGCCATGCTTGGTGCCGGTGAGTCCCAATTCCTCCCGAAGCACCTCCAAAAGGCTGTGGGTGACGCGGCCCGCTACCTCGTGTAGTTCGCCGTTGACTCGCAGACGCAATAGGCGCTTGCCGGTAATAGTTTCGCCACTTGGCATCATGCTGTTCAATTCCGAAAAAACCTCCTAGCCTTGAGCTCGAAACGCGGCAAGGTCCCCGGCTCTACCGTCTCCACCGTCGGCCGAATATGCAGATTGTCCCGGATGGCCTCAACAACGCGTTGCTTAAGATCCACAATGCTAGCCGGGATGCCTGGCTCCAAAGTGATCTTGAGTTCCGCCAGCCCGTCAGCCTGCAACACGTCAACGCGAAACTCCTCAACCTCAGGGAACTCCCGAATGATGCCCTCCACCGCACTCGGGAAGATATTAACTCCCCGTACCACCACCATGTCATCCACGCGCCCAAGAACACCCCCAACTAAGAACAAGGAAGTGCGCCCGCAGGCACAGAGCTCACGACTGGACTCGACTAGATCACCGGTTCGGTACCGAATTACCGGGCTCCCCACACGACCCAGGTTCGTCAACACCAGTTCGCCCCGACACCCATCCGGTAGCAACGCGCCGTCCGCGTCTACCACTTCGGCAATGAACTCGTCCTCGTTGACATGAACGCCTTCCGACAGGGCGTCACAACCGAACCCAAACGCCCCTACTTCGGTAGCCCCCGTATGGTCAAAACAGCGGGCACCCCATGCATTTTCAATGCGCTGTTTCGTCGATGCGACACTTGCCCCGGGTTCGCCCGCGTGAATGGTGACTCGGATTGCGGAGTCCCGTGCCAGATCCATTCCTGCACGATCCGCCTCCGCCGCCATATGGAGGGCGTAGGTCGGCGTACATACTAAAACCGTAGCTCCGTGCTCCACGAGACTCTTAAGCCGCTGCTGAGTTGTCTGTCCACCGCCGGAGATGGCTAGTGCGCCAACTTTCCGGACACCCTCCCAACCACTCCAAAAACCCACAAACGGCCCGAACGAGAACGGGAAGAACACCCGATCTTCAGGCCCCACTTCAGCCGCTTCCAGCACGGTTCTCCAACATTCCCCCCACCAATCCCACGACACGTCGGTGTCAAGCCAATACATGGGCGTTCCGGTAGTACCAGAAGTCTGGTGTATGCGTACGTACCGTTCCAACGGATACGTTAGGTCACTACCGAATGGCGGATGCCGAAGTTGATCCTCCACCAGTTCCTGCTTGGTGGTAAACGGCAGCTCCGAGAACCGCTCCAACGCCTCCAGAGGCCCTGCGACGCGACCCTCAAACTTACGGCGATAGAACTCGTTCGTCCCAAGTACCTCAACGAGCATGCCGTTGAGCCTGTCCAATCGGGCCCCTTCCATAGTCTTCCAACTTTGACACGGAACCTCGACAGGGCTCAAGCTTTCATTCGGCTCCTCTGCCCGCCCCCGGTCAACCCAGGCGCAGCCCAGAACGGAGACCGGCATGGGCAGCGTACTCGCCAGCTGCAACCTTGGTCCTGGAGTCATGGGCTCTCACCCGTTGAACCACCACGCTTCCACCCCCGGCAGCCACAGACATTCCGGCGTCTGACAGGGTCAAAATCCTTCCGGGCGCGTCCTCGGCCGTCCCCGCCCCTAACTGGCTACCGTAGAGCTTCAACCTTTTGCCCCCCACTGTAGTCCAAGCCCCTGGCTGCGGATCCGTACCACAGATGAGACGATGCACCTCCTCCGCCGGCTTGTACCATTTAACCTCCGCGTCCGCCTCCCGACACCAACTCTCATAGGTAGCGCGGTCATGGTCCTGTTCGATGCGCGGTGCGGCCCCGTTCCGCACCAATTCCACCGCTTCGGCAATCGCGTCGATGCCCATGGGAAACAGTTTGCCGAAGTAGAGGCTGCCCACAGTATCCCCCCCGCCAATCTCAATCTCCTTCTGCAGCAGGATCGGACCCTCGTCCAGCCCTTCATTTGGCCAAAATATAGTAAGACCCGTTTTCTCGTCCCCTTGAATCCGTGCCCAGTTTATGGAGCTGGGTCCCCGATGTAACGGTAACAACGAAGGGTGGTACTGGATGGTGCCGGCGCCTGGCGCGTCCAGAACCCTTTGAGGCACCAGAAGCGTCACATACGCCATCACACATAAGTCGGCACGGAAGGACCGTAGAAGCTCCAGCGCCTCGTCCGTCTTCCAGCTCTTGGGCTGATGCACTGGCAACTCCCGCTCCAGCGCCACCTCCTTAAGCGGATCCGGCGGACGGCCGTCGCTTTCAGGCGGACAAAAGATCCCGACCACCTCATCAGATCCCGCATCCAGCCGTTCCAACACGGCTTTGCCAAACGCCTGCTGGCCGTGGATCACAATACGCATGACATTCTCCGGTAAGGCGCCACTGCAACGGCGGCGTCAGCCCAATCCCATTATCTACCCAGGGAACACCTCAGCCAATGAACACTGAAACAAACGCCTAAAATCGCTTCACTTAAGCAAAGACGCGATGCCCCGGGAAGGCCCAAGGGTCGTAGGCCTGCCGGCGCGTCCTTGTCGATCAGGTTCAAGCTGTTGAGGTACCGGACCGCGTTGACACGGTCAACCTGTTCTGGTATCGGCCTAGCATGGATTGGAACGGGTCCGTGGGCGAGTTTTAACCTTATCAACAAGCCCGAGGAGGTTCCCGATGGGCAGACATGAACCGCGCGGTGTCGTGCACTGGATTGACCATTTCATCGTAGGCAGTAACGACTTGGTGACTTGGATCGACTGGGCGGTGAACGCCACTGGCATCACCCGGCGGCCGATCTGCGGCATCACTACGGCCGCGCGAAAGAAGGATGTCCCGATAATGTCCTTTCTGTGGTGGGACGGCGAGTCCTGCCGTATTGGCGCGTTCCTCCAGCCCGAGATCTATCCGCCCAGCAAACCCTTGGGCGAGGACACTCCGCGGTGTGGATTCTACATTCGCCCTGAGGACATCGACAAGCACCTCGGGCGTTTGGACCGCCACCGGATCCCTCACACTGACCCAGTCCAAACAGCCGACGACGGGGACGAGGGCACGGTGATCTACTTCGCCGATCCCGACGGCAACCAGTTCGAATTCTGGGCCCCAGAACAGATGCCCGAAGGCGCCATGGATGTTTGTACCACCGAAGGTGTCGGCCGCATCAGTCACGCGGTATACGGATCCCGAGACCTGGCCAGGACCGCCGAATTCTTCGAGACCTACTGCGCACTGAAACCCGAAGTAAGTCCCAACGTCCCCGAGGGTAAGTTGGTACTACGCCTCCATGCCGGAGGACGGCTCATCTACAACCTGGTGGACCAGGTGGACGAGCGCGTCGCTGGCCATGGACCCTGGTGGGACATGCACACGGCGCTAACAGTGCGAGCGGAAGAATTTATGCCCAACTACCGCCACATGTGGAAAACACTTCCGGAGGAAGAGAGGGCCAAAGAAGAGGACAATCTCTCCCTTGAGCAAGAAGACGCGCTTCCAGCACGGACTGGATTGCACCGAAGCCCGGTCGGTTACCAGTGGAAAGCAATGTTCGATCGTGGTGACGAGTTCTACGACTGGGACGGCCACGCCTTTCACTTCTTCGGCGGTAGGCCTGTCAAGGACGATGGCTCGCTGGCGCTCTATACCATCGTGGAGCAGGAGGACTACCTCACTGACGTTGCCATCGAGGCCGAGAAGGCCCGAACGGCGCACGGGTAACACGCCACATCACCCCTGGGAAAGTAGCGGCAACTGAATTTGACGAGCCGCTAGATGGGGCGCAAGCCCGGACGGGGGTCTTTGTGACTGACGCCCGGTGTTACTGTTCCCTACATCTATAGAGGGGACGGGCCGGCACGTTCCGCATTGAAAAACCGCCCCCGATCTGCAAACATTTCACCCCGGTGCCATTCTCAGCAAGGAGGGTCTCATGGAAGTGGTCAAAGTCGACTTCAAAAACACCAAAGGAATCCCGCCATCCGGTTTATGCGTGGGAGTGCATCGCGCCGGCGCAGTGCACCAGAAGATGGTGGAGAAACACGGCAACGGGCTCGCGGTGTGGTCCCTGAGGCCCGAAAACGACTTCATCGCTTTCAAGTCACTGGAAGGCGACGAGGGCATCCGCTCCACGAACGACATGGACTCCATCACGGACGAAAAGCTCATCTACGGCGTCCGCGGCGCACCACCCGAGGTTCGTCGGCAGGCCCGGGATCAGGGCTTGGAACTACTGGCCGACGCAACCTGTCCGTTCGTCGTACAGCAAGAGGAAGCAGAGTTGGAGTTGCTAGAACAGGGATGCCATCTGGTTATCCTGAGCAGCAGCACACACCATGGCATCCCACGACTCATGGGCATCGCCGCGGAAAAGGAGCGGGAGGTATTCATCGTCGAGAAGGAAGATGACGTAAAGGATATCCGGCTGACCCGGTTCGAGCCCGTAGGAGTTATCGTCCAGACCACATTCTGGATGGAGAGCTACACGAAGATCATGACCCGGATTTTAGAGCGTTTCGCGAACGTGCGTATCCGGAACACCGCCTGCATCGATTCGCTACAGCGGCTGCCGAAGGTCGAGGAGTTGGCGCGCGATGTGGAGGCCGTTGTCATCTTTGGCTGGACCGAGGGCATGACCAATCGCATGGAGGAGGTAGCTCGGGCCTTCAACAAAAACGTCTACCGCATCGAGAAGATCGAGGACCTAGAACGGTCCTGGTTCACGGGCAAATCGCGTGTCGGCATTGTCGGTGCTAACGAGACCATCGACGATCTAGTGGAAGAGGCGGTGGAACGCATCAAATCCATGGCCGCCTGAACAGAAACGAGCACATGCCCACCCCCAACGCTATGGATGCAAAGCTACCATACCACGACCTCCGCGAATGGATGGCCCAAGCCGACGCCCTGGGCGAGTTACGTACGGTGACTGGCGCAAGTTGGGAAGAGGACATCGGGCTAGCTGCCGATGCGGTGATCCGTGCCGATAACGGGCCCGCGGTGCTCTTTGACGAGGTCCCAGGCTGCCCTAAGGGGTTCCGCGTGCTAATCAACACCTTTGCTGGCAAGCGGAGAAATATGACACTGGGGTTCCCTGACCACCTCACCAAGCAGGAGCTAAGTCAGGCGTTCTTCGACCATTACATCAAGGTGCAGCGACGGTTGCCTCACGTGGTGGTGGACAACGGACCAGTGTTCGAGAACATCCTCACTGGTGATGAAATTGACGTGACGCGATTCCCCACCCCCAAGTGGCACGCGGACGACGGCGGCCGCTATATTGGCACCGGCTGTTTTTGCGTGACTATCGATCCAGAGGAGCGGTGGATCAACGTCGGTACCTATCGGGCCATGGTGCAGGACAAACACTCAGTGAGCCTGCTGTTTGTCCCCGGCAAACACGCCTACATGCATCGGAAGAAGTACTTCGACAAAGGTCAGGCCATGCCCGTGGCCCTGGTAGTGGGTAGCGACCCCATGTCCTTCTTCGTGGGTGGCACAGAGTTTCCCTACGGCGTTTGCGAGTTTGACGTGGTCGGAGGGCTACGTGGTTCGCCCGTTGAGGTGGTGCAGGGGAAGGTCACAGGACTGCCCTTTCCCGCAAATGCTGAGATCGTCCTGGAAGGATTCCTGACCTCTGACAAACGTGCCGTGGAAGGTCCATTCGGGGAATGGACCGGATACTACGCCGGTGGCGCAAGCGAGCAACCCACTCTAGACATTCAGGCAGTCTATCACCGCAACGATCCCATCATCCTGGGAGTCCCGCCGCTAGGCGCGGGTTCGGACGAGATGGCCCGCTACCGGGCCATCATGCGCTCGGCCATGCTCAAGCACGAGCTAGTCAACGCCGGAGTTCCAGACGTCACGCAGGTTTGGTGTCACGAGGTTGGCGCTTCCCGCTTATTGCACGGCATCGGTATCAAGCAGCGCTATCCCGGTCACGCGCGGCAGGCAGGTACACTCGCATCGACCTGTGGCTCGGCGGTGTACGGCTGCAAATTTGTCATCGTAGTAGACGATGACATCGATGTGTCCAACCTTGACCAATTGATCTGGGCCATGCTCACCCGATGTGATCCTGAAAGTTCCATCGAGATCCTGCGTAAAATGCGCACCTCTCCGGCTGACCCACGGGTAACGCCCGAGCAACGGAAGACCCACGACATCACTAACTCCCGAGTGATCGTCGATGCCTGTCGGCCGTTCGAATGGTTTGACAAATACCCCAAGGTCAACGCGCCTAGCCCGGAAGTAGTTCGCAAGGCCCATGAGAAATTCGGTTATCTGTTAGATTAAGGCGTAGCGGCCCGTTCACCCACATGCAGCAAGATGCGCGGGCATTTTGTTGTCGACAAAGCACGACGACAAGCAGTAAACGAGAACACACAAGAGACAGTAACGCCGGTGGTGGTAAAATTCACCAATAGACTATTACTTCCTTATATGGCACAGGCCACGGGGACGCGTACGTGATCTCCGGTGCTACACGTTTCCCCCAAGCCGCCGTGGTGGGGGACTCGGAAGCTTCCGATCACTCCCTGGCGTTGGCCGAACAGACTGGCGAGATGCTGGCGCGCCGCGGGATAACACTGGTCACCGGTGGTGGGGGTGGAGTCATGGAGGCCGCCACCCGAGGAGCACGCCAAGCCGGCGGACTCACCCTGGGGATAACTCCAGGAACGGATATGACATCAGCCAACCCCTGGTGCAACATCGTCATCCCCACCGGTCTAGGCCACGCCCGCAACGTCCTGACAGCGCTAGCCAGCGACTTCATCGTTGCCATAGGTGGTGGTGCCGGTACCCTTTCTGAACTGTGTTTCGGATGGGTTCACGGGCGGGCGATCTATGTGCTGGAGGGATCGGGGGGATGGTCCGATAGGCTTGCACTTGACACACTGGACCATCGGGGTTCGTCGGTGATCGTTACGTGTTACAACGTCGAGGCACTAGAGCATGAGGTAGAGCGGTACTGTGCCACGAAGGACTTAACGATCCGAGGGTCCTACACGAAGCGGGGTTGAGATGGCTCTACCTCCAAACGGTGGCGGTGGTTCATGAACGTACGCTCACAGGCAATCGTCTGGCTTCTCATTCTGGCAGTATTGTTGCTGCTCATCTGGCTCCTAAGTTCGATCCTGCTCCCATTCGCACTGGGAATCACCCTTGCCTATTCTCTGGACCCGGCCGCGACGTGGCTACAACGAAAAGGCTGCTCACGTACGGCAGCCACCCTGCTAATCGGCATCGGTTTCTTCGGTGCCGGGTTGCTGCTCTTACTGCTGCTCATACCACCGGTCACGGGGCAGGCCACGCTCCTACTCCAACAGCTTCCCGAGCTTATGTCCCGGCTCCTTCAATCAATCGGGCCTGTGCTCGCCCATACACTGCATGCCATCGGTGCCGATCAATCCGAGGGGCTACACCAGACACTAGCCGGGAATCTACAGCAAATGGCCGTCATAGGAATCAACCTACTAAGTAGCGTACTGAGCGGCGGGGCTACTATCATCAACCTCGCTTCTCTTCTGACCATCACCCCCCTCACCACCCTTTATGCGCTACGGCAGTGGCCCAGTGTGATCACCACGGTGGACGGCTGGCTGCCACGTGATCACGCCGCAACGGTGCGCGGGATCATAGTTGACATCGACGTGGTGCTTAAGGGGTTCTTCCATGGCTCGCTCATTATCTGCGCTACACTGGCGACCTTCTACGGCATCGCCCTGTCGCTGACGGGACTCGACTACGGCCTAACCATCGGACTGACGACCGGTGCGCTTTCTTTCATTCCTTACGTGGGGGCAACCTTCGGGTTAGCATCATCAGTCGGTGTCGCTTTCCTTCAGTTCTGGCCGGAATGGACCCGGATCGCGGTGATCCTAGGGGTCTTCCTTGCCGGCCAGTTGCTGGCCGACTATGTCCTGACACCTCGGGTCATGGGCAGCCGCCTGGGCGTTCATCCGTTTTGGCTAATCTTCGGTCTGTTCTCTGGAGGCGCCCTTTTCGGCTTCCTCGGCGTGCTGCTATCGATTCCCGCTACGGCCACCGTTGGCGTTCTCGTTCGCTTTTTCATCCGACGCTACAAAAACTCTCCATTATATAAAGGAACAGACGGTTCCTAGCCGCAAACCTCACAAGGCTGCAGGCAGCCCGTTTACTGGGTCAATTTACGCGTCATAAGACGTGTGGCATATGCCAACAGAACCGCGGAGAGACCCAGGATGTAAACCACGTCCCAGAGAAGCGTAGTCGACAACGGGCCGAAGAATGCAGCCCGCGCCAATCGGACAGGGTGAAGCAACGGCAGAATCTCGGCCACCCACAACCAATGGCCCGACAGCCGCTCCTCCAACGGAAAGAACACCGAAGAGAACAAGAACAGGGGCGTGAGGAATAGCGTAAAGTAGAAACTGTAAAGCTCGATCTGACCTATGCGAAGGGTGAAAACAAGTCCGATAGCAGAAAAGAGGAGCCCCGTGAGGGGCACCACCGGCACCACCCACAGAGCCTGTGGTAATTGCGCGAGTCCAGCTGCACCTACTACGAGAGCGAAGCACAGCCCGTACATGCAGGCTCGCGTTATGGCCCAAGCCAACTCACCGACCACCACGTCAACGGGCTGTATCGGAGTGGTCAACATGGCGTCATAGGCCTTCTCGATATTCATGCGCACAAAGATATTGTAGGTCACCTCAAAGCTGGCCCCGTTCATGGCGGCAACACAGATGAGCCCAGGCGCCAGGAACTGGACATAGGAGGTACCACCCATAGTGGATATGTACGCGCCAAGGCCGATGCCGAGGGATACCAGATAGAGAACCGGTTCGAAGAAGTTTGGTAGAATATTCCATCGCCAAGTGCGACGGTACATGCTACCGTTGCGCCGCCACACCGCTAGCGCGTGCCGCCAAGATAGGCTCAACCGTTGTCCTCGAGCCTAGCGCCGGTCAGAGTGAGGAACACGTCCTCCAGATTGGTGGACCGCACCGCCACTGCACGCATATCAAGCTCAGGCGTCTCTCTGATCCTGCTTACCAGCGGATCAGCGTCCTCCAAGTAGATCATGGTACGACTCCCTGCGCGATAGCGTGGAAAGCTTTCGCCGAAACCCCGCAATAGAACATGCTCCTGCACCGGGGTCGCGTCAAACTCTACCGCCTGCGGGGCCAGGTAGCGCTCGATGAGTTCATCGGGGGTACCCTGGGCGATGATGTTACCGGCGGACATGATCGCAACGATGTCGCACAGGCGCTGGGCCTCATCCATGTAATGGGTGGTCAGAAGTACCGTAGCCCCATCGCGACGCAACTCGCGTACTCGTGACCATAGGGCTAACCTCACCGCCGGATCCAGGCCGGTAGTGGGTTCGTCAAGAATCAGGAGCTCAGGGCGGTTCAACAAAGAGAGGGCCATAGCGAGCCGGCGCTGATAGCCCCCGGATAGTTGGTTTACCGGCACATCTGCGTGAGAGCGCAACTCCATGGAGTCGATGATCTCTTCCACCCGATGCTCCAGACCCAGCCCTTCCATGAGGTGATAGCGCCCGAAAGTGGTGAGGTTGGCCCGTGGGGACAGGGTCTCGATCAGCACGTTCTGCTGTAGGGTGACGCCCAGTCGGCGGCGTACGGCGCGCACGTTGCTGGAGACCTCCATACCGAACACGCGAACGAAGCCACTGGTGGGCCTGGTGACACCGTAGATCATGCGGAGTGTCGTGGTCTTGCCGGCGCCGTTGGGGCCTAGCAAACCGAAACAAACACCCCCCGGAACGTTAAGGGTGAGACCGTCTACGGCCATCCTCTGGCCGAAGCACTTAGTAACACCGGAGACTTCAACGATCACGCGCGGTGACCCTGGAGCGAGAGCGACAAATCAGTTGAGGCCGTAGAAGCGGCGCGCATTATCTCCCAGCACGGCTGCCTTGTGCTCCTCGGAAAGCTCCATATGGTTCCGCGTCTCCTCAATCATCTTCCGAGCCGCCGGCAGATCCACCTCATGGGGATAGTCCGAGGAGTAGGCGAACGGCTCGATGCCCACGCGTCCGGCCAGATATGGCAGGCTCACATCGTTGCCCTCGCAGCCAATAAGAATCTGACCACTGGCAATGTACTCCGGCAACGGGCGACACGAGAGTCCTTCTAGCTCAGCGTCTCGTTCCATACGGTCAGCAATGCAAGTCAGCCACGCGCACCCACCTTCCAAGAACGCAACCTTGAGGGTCGGGTAACGGTCGAACCAACCGTGGTAAATGAACGACACCAAGGCAATCATCAACGGTAACGGGTGGTGCAACAACCGGGAACCTAACCGGCTGCTGAACGAGTCCATTCCAACGCCGCGGTTGGAGCCACCGTGAATGCCCAGCACACATCCGAGCTCCGCGGCTTCCTCATAGACGGGAGCAAAGAATTCGTGACCGAGGTTCAACTCCAGGCCAGTGGAGGGGAGCATCCCGCCCAGCAGATGCAGCTCCTTCACGCACCGGCGTAACTCGGCCGCCGCCGCCTTAGGGTCCTGCATCGGCAGCAGCGCGATAGGGTGCAACCGGCCGCTAATGCCGCGATACCGTTCGGTGACGTAGTCGTTGTATGCGCGGCACACTTTGACCGAGTAACTGGGCTGCTGGATGAAGCCCATGGACAAGCCCTCGGTGGCGTAGAGAACAGAGTCTGTGATCTCCGCCTTTTTTACGAACTCGAATATGTCCTCACCAGAGCCCGGACGGTCGTCGCTAGCTCTGACCGGGTTGATTCGGCCTTCCGCGGTCATCTCCTCGGTTTCGGGATAGTGCATGCCATCTATAGATGGGAACACACCTGCCCGGTTCCGGGGCGGATTCAAGGCGTAGTCCTTGGTGTCCGGAACCATATACTCAGCCATTTCGGGTATGGACTCGATCAGATGACCATCGGCGTCCACAACGGATATTTCACTCATTTCAACCTCCCGTGTAATCAGGGTTTAAAAATGCCACTACCACCCGAACACCGTAGAGGTCAACCGACCCGGGCTCACACCTGCAACCCCCCGGCCGAGTTTGCGCTTCTCGTGGGATCACCGTCCTCCCCGTTGCCGACCCTCAGTCCCTGCGCAATCTCAGTGGGAAAATGACGCACGCGCCCGCCAGCAGGCAGAACCCGGGGAAGAAAAAGGCCGCCATGATCCCAAAGCGCTCACTGAGATATCCTGCCAACGTGGGCGCGGGAACCACCAGGATGTGGGTGCCCATGGACACGACACCGAAAGAAGATGCCTGGCTCTCCTTCGTCGCCACGTCAAGAGCCACCGTCGTAGTCACGTTAGCCACTGTATAGAAGAGGAACCCTATGGCGACAACCACAAGCGCCAGCGCAGGACCCGGCGGCGCCCACTGTAACAAGAAATAAACGACCCCAAGAGCCAGTAACGACGGCGTCAACACCGCCTTCCGTCCCAGCCGATCCGACAGCACCCCCATCACAGGCTGCGCCACCAGACCCGAAACACTCATTAAAGTAAGATAGACACCCATTCCAACATCGGCGTACCCTAAATGTTCAACTAGATAAATGGGTAGAAACGTCATGGTTACCTGTCGCGCAATCTGATTGAAGCTTCGCACCAACGCTACCGCCAGAATGACGGGATTCCGCACTAGCCCCTTGATCTCCTGAAACGGTCTAGGTTTCTTCTCCGGAATTTCGTCCGCCTCGAACATACGCGAAGCGCAAACCCAGACTAGGCCGGCAGCCGCGATTCCCACCAGGAACTGACTCTCCAAGACACGCTGCCAAGGAAAGCTAGCCAACAAGAACCCCATGGTAAACGGAGTCACGGTATTACCTAGCGTAGCGCCCATGCCGTAGATCGCGACGGCGGTGCCACGGCGCTCCGGGAATCGGTTGGACAGCGAGGCAACTGACGCCGGATGAAAAAGCGTGGTGCCCGTGGCCAACAAAGTAATGGCAAACAGCGCCCAGCCGTATCCGGGCAACGACCCGAAAACCCAATAACAGAGCCCCATGCACACTAGCGACACGGTAACGATGGGAGCGCGTAGGTGAACTCGATAATCCGCGAGTACTCCCGACGGAATGTCCAACGCCGCCTGCCCGAACATTCGCATCGAAGCAAGACCACCCACCTGCAAATCGTTGAGGTTCATACTCGACTTGAGGGTCGGGACGATCACAGGGAAGATCTGCATGAACCAGTGGATGACGAGATGAGCCAGGGTCATGAAACCCAGGAACCTGAGGCGTTCCCGGCCCACATGGGCGGCCAGCGTACGCAACGGTTCAAGTGGTTTCATCGGAGTATCCTAGATTAGAAAATTGCAGGCGCAACGCGTCACGTCCGTCTCACAATCATCGCTAACTTACCCCGTTGACCCCACGAGTCCGAAGTACCAGCTGGGTCTTCATTTCGTGAAGCCGCGATTCAAGGCCGACCGGATATTCGTGGGGGTTCACCCGACGCTTGATGCTGTTGTGGAAACTCGACAGCTCGCCCTGAGCCCGCTCCCTAGCCACATGTACGGAAGGTACATCATAAACCAACTCACCTTCGCGAAACACAGGGACCAACAGGTCCTCAAACTCTTTGCCAGCGGAAATATGCTTCCTGCGGGTCATGTTCATGGGATCGACAATGGTGCAGCCGTCGGCGATGCCTATGGTTTCATCGTACACCGCATCCGCCAGGAACCGATCACCTTGACGAAAACGGCGCGCCTGAAGGATTCCGGGCGTCGATACCTTGATGGCCTGCTCCGAGAGCTTTACCTTGTTGATCCACTCATCACCCTCGGACCGGATGCACGATAGCTTGTAGACACCGCCCAAGGCGGGCTGATCGTAGCCAGTGGCAAGCTTCGTACCAACACCCCAAACGTTGATTCGAGCGCCCTCCTCCTTGAGTGACGCAATGACGTTCTCATCAAGGTCGTTGCTACCGACAATGACCGCGTCCGGGAAACCGGCCTCATCCAGAATCTGGCGTGCTTCGATGCTGAGGAAGGCGAGGTCTCCTGAGTCCAGCCTAACGCCTACCATCTCGTGCCCACGCTCCCGAAGCTTACGGCCAATCTCCACCGCCCTGCGAACGCCGCTAAGGCTATCGAACGTGTCTACCAACAGAAGGCAGTTGTTGGGCATGGCATCAGCATAGGTATCGAAGGCCTCCATCTCATCATCAAAAGACAATACCCAACTGTGGGCGTGGGTGCCCATTACGGGGATGTCGAAAAGTTTGCCCGCAAGGACGTTAGATGTTCCTGTGCATCCACCCACGTAAGCCGCGCGACTTGCCGCCAACGCACCGTCGAACCCCTGAGCCCGTCTCAATCCGAACTCCAGCACTGG
Source organism: uncultured Syntrophobacterales bacterium (assembly GCA_964438895.1). Classification (GTDB taxonomy): domain Bacteria; phylum Desulfobacterota; class Binatia; order UBA9968; family JAJDTQ01; genus JAJDTQ01. The sequence continues at coordinate 126,212 of CAYTMJ010000001.1, forward strand.
TTCGCCGCGGGCGGACTGACACACCCGGGCCGCCTTGGTGGCAATTAGAGTCTGAAAGCAGACAATGTTAAGCAGAACCGTCTCCAGGATCTGGCCCTGCAAGATAGGCCCGCGAACCCGCACCAGGGGCTCGTGGGGAAACACCACCGTTCCCTCGGGAACAGCATCTACGTCACAAGCGAATCGACAATCCCTCAGATAGTCGAGAAAGGCGTCCTCGAACAGACGCTCCCCATCGTTGCCCCGTAGCTTCGACAAATAATCGAGATCAGAGGTCTCGAACCCAAAACGCGCTAGAATCCCTACCACGTGCCCAAGCCCACACCCAACGGCAAACCCACCGTTATAAGGGTTCTCACGGAAGGAAAGGTGGAAGACCGCTTCCTTTCGAGCGGTGCCGGACTTCCAGTAGGCATACGCCATAGTAAGTTGGTAAAGGTCCGTCAGCAGCGCGAGGGAAGTGTTGTAGAGTTGTTCGAGAGTACTCATTCTAATACTTGAACTGTTCCGGTGTTCACGGTCAGTTTAGGTGCTGGTCCTCCGGTAATCAAGTGACTCTAGGTTGGGAGTTGTACACACCGACTAACTTCACAACGTCCTTGCACTCCCCGCCCAATTGCTTCAGAATCGCGTGCACATTTTCAGACATTGGAGTCGTCGTGGCTAGTGCGAGCCTACAGATCGACTTGCAACTGAAAAAAGGAGGGAGTTCTTGGCCAAGACGCGAGATACACTTTGGTACGACCGAGAAGCGGCAGGGAAGGCGCGAGTGGATCTCGCTGCCGCCTATCGACTCGCAGTCCGTTTCGGTTTTCATGAAGGAATCGATAACCACTTTAGCCTTCTCCTGCCCGGACAGGACGACCTCATGCTGTTGAACCCATACCCCCTCCACTGGTCCGAGATAACAGCTAGCAACCTCCTCCTCACGGACCTCCAGGGGAACCGACTCGAGGGGTCGCATGAAGTGGAATCCACCGCACTCCACATCCACGGCCCCCTCCACCAGGCAAACCCCGAAGCCTTCCGCTGCCTCCTGCACACCCACATGCCCTATGCCACGGCCATCGCCTGCCGCCAAGGAGGTCGCCTCGAGATGGTACACCAGGGAAGCACCAGGTTCGATGACGATGTCGCCTATCTCGAGGACTACAACGGCCTAGTGCTAGACCGAACGGAAGGCGAACGAATCGCCGAGGTGATGGCGGGCAAGAACGTGCTATTCATGGCTAATCACGGCGTCATCGCAGCCGGGAGAACAGTGGCTGACGCCTTTGACCGTCTATACTTCCTTGAACGAGCCTGCCAGGTCCAGATCTTGGCAGATGCCGGAGGACATCAACTCCGACGGCTCTCCCAGAAAATCACCAACCGGCTCCGCTGGCAGCGGGCAGGCGTCGAAAACCCCGCAGCAGATCATCACTTCGCAGCCTTGAAACGATGCCTGGACCGCGAAGAGCCTAATTACACCACCTGACGGACGTTCCTGCCGCCTGAGGACGACGGGGCTACCCAGCGGATAAAGCTGATGCCGCCTCTATACCACAAGGCCTGGCGAGAAAAGGCCGGGCAGGGCAACTGCAGCAACCCACTGAGATGTTTTCAGTCACGCGGCCTGCGTCCAAAAAGATATGCAATCCCGATACTTAGCACGTAGAGGGCGATGAGTGGTCCCGCCAGCAGAAGTTGCGAAACCACATCGGGAGGGGTCAAGACAGCAGCCACTACGAACATCACTAACAACGCATAGCGGAAATGGTGCCAGAGGAAGTGGTGGTTCCAAACCCCCATACGCGCCATGAAGAAAGTAAACACGGGCAGCTGGAACGTAACCCCGAAGGCAATAATGATCCGAAAGAAAAAGGAAAAATACTCTGTTACGCGGATTTCCGGACTGACTCCGATTTCATCATACTGGTCCAGGAAATATAGGAACGCTACGGGCAGCACGGTCCGATAGCAGAAGTATGCACCCGAAAGGAAAAACAGCGAAGCCGTCACAACAAAACCCACCAAATAGCTCTTCCTGCGATTTGCATCAAACAACGGTGCCACCAAACGCCATATCTGACAGAAGATTAATGGGCTTCCCGCTAGCAGTGCGACGAGGAGCGCTACCTTGATCTCCACGAAAAACACTTCGGCCACACCAGTACCAATGAGACTCTGTCCCGGTTGTAGGCGCCTTCTAAGAGGCTCCACTACGAACTCGAAGAGTTGTGGAGCGCGGAGGTAAGCCACAGCAAACAACGTCAACACCGCGACAAAACCCTGGACCAGGAGCCGACGTGTACTTTCTAATCCCGAAATGAGCTTTGACGTTGCAGGGGTGGGGGTCATATCGTTTGATCTGCGCAACGAATAGGAGTAATAAAATGGGTTGATTAAACTTTGGAAACAGCCAGCATTATACAAAACCGGACACCTCAACACCAAGGAAGGGGGCAACCGTGAGATTTTCAGCCAACTACAAGAAAATACTCGGACGATCGGCCATCTGCCTGGGAGTCATCACCCTGCTCGGTAGCGGTTGTGCAACCGTTGAGCACGAACACGCCCGATTAAAGGTCGACACCTCAGTCATCGGCAACGCCACTGGAAAAGCGGAGGCGGCCGCCGAGGGAGCAAATGCCGCCGCCGGCCGGGCAAATAGGGCAGCCGACCGGGCAAATAGGGCAGCCGACCGGGCCGAAGCTGCAGCGGGCAAAGCGGCTGATGCGGCCGCGCGGGCTGAATCCGCAGCAAAACGAGCAGAACGCGCCGCTGCTAAGTCCGAAGCTGTTTTTGAAAAGTCCATGAAGAAGTAACCCCTGTTCCGAACAAAGACGTGACGTGACACTGGGTCATGTCTTTGTTCGGAGGCCGAACTGCCGTACAAGGACCGTTCCCGTCTTTCGGACCATGAACCAATCGGGGCTTCCCAACAACCTTGTTGCCGTGATGTAGAGCACTACCCCGCCTAGAACCAGAACAACAAATCCAAGAGCCTGAGTAAACAACGACCCGGCGTTCCAGTTCATTCGTCCCGCCAGTAGTAATAGGGGACCCGCCATCACTACTGCAGCAACGAGATTTCGCCACAGCGAGGAAAGGTAGTCACCCCACTGAAATCCTCCGACGCGACGTGTCACCAGCCACATGAGTGCCGCAAATTGAAATGTAGCGGACACAGAATTTGCCAACGCCAACCCTGCGTATGACAGGTTAATTATCCCAACGCCCTGCGCCAGAGCTGCAATCAAACGTGCAAAGGTATTCTCGCCCACAGACACATCGACTGGTCCCATCAACGCCAAGCTCAGGCACAGATTCAGCACAAACGTCCAAAACGCTACCCGAACCGGTGTCCTGGTGTCTTGCATAGCGTGAAAGAAGGGAACGAGCACACGTGTAGCTGAGACGGCCCACAGACCTATGGCGAGGAAGACGAGCGCGCGAGCGCTGGCGAACACATCAACTGCTTCAAAGGCACCCCGGTGAAAAAACAAAGAGAACGCTGGCACAGCAATGACCATCAAGCCGAGGGAGGCCGGAATCGAAATGAAGTTCACCATCCGAAGCGAGTGACATAGCGTTGCCTTCAACCCAGGTAAATCGTTACGAGCTGCCAACGACGAGAAGCTGGGGAGTGCGGCGGTGCCCACCGCAACCGCAAAGACCCCCAGGGGAAACTGCAACAAGCGATCGGCATAGTAAAGATAGGAAACGCTGCCCGCCTCCAGTAACGAAGCCAGAATTGTACTCACAAGCACGTTCAACTGGTAAACGGCTGCGCCAACAACTGCGGGCCCCATGAGCCGAAGGAATTTCATCAAAGCCGCATTTCGGAAATCCAGGCTGGGGCGCCACGAGAAACCGTGTCGGCGAAGGAAAGGGATCTGAAACAAGAACTGCGCTATGCTACCGAATAGTACGCCGTAGGCCAGTGCTACGACCGGTTGAGCCAGAAGGGGGATGAGAAGGAATGCCGATGTGATGATAGAAATATTGAGCAGAACCGGTGCCACGGCCGGGGCCAGAAAGTGCCGAAAGGTGTTCAGATAACCCATGGCGAAGGCCACGAGGCTCACGAAGAAGATTCCAGGGAACATTATCTGGACCAACCAGATCGTAAGGGCGAACTTCTCCGAGGTTGCCGTGAAGCCTGGTGCAAACAAACGAGTCAAGGGACCGGACAAGAGCAAGCCCGAAACAGTGAGCAGGACGAGAAACAAAACCGCAAAGGTACCGATCACCCGACTGGCCTCGATCACATCCCGACGACCCCTATTGACCAGACAATCGGAAAGGACCGGCACGAAACCCGCAGAAAGCGCCCCTTCTGCCGTGAGCCGCCGGAGTAGATTCGGGATCCGGAAGGCAACGAAGAACGCATCGGCCGCACTTTGCGCCCCCAGAAGATATCCAATTGTGATATCCCGGGCAAGGCCTGTGACGCGGCTCAGAAAAGTCAGAGAGCCGACGACACTCGTGGCCCTGGCGACCCTACTAAGCTCACTAACCGTTGACTCGTCGTTCATGTGGTGCTACAAAGCGAGAGTTTCAGGAGGCAGACCTTGGCGAACCACAAATCGGCCATCAAGCGGCACCATCAAAGCATCCGGCGCCATCAGCGCAACCAGTCCCTCGAATCTAGAGTTAAAACTCTAGTTAAGAAAGTACGGGCTGCCATCGAGACCGGAGACCGCGCAATCCTCGCCGAGAAGATCCGGGAAGTCAACGGGCTGCTGGACAAGGCCGTCGTCAAAGGGGTCATCAAGCGCAATACCGCATCGAGGAAGTTATCCCGTCTAGCCCAAGCCGCCCATCGCACAGTTGAACCCAACGCTACTGTTTAGGGGTGTCAACCACCACTGAGGCACAGTCTACGGTCCCGTTCGAGCGGCGTACCTCAAAACCCTTCTGCCATCCACTCCTGTATCGTCCGAGTAAACTTTTCGATCAGCCTCTGCCTTGCTCCTGCGTGGGAATCTGCTGCCAGTCGCACATCCGTCATCTCACGAACATCCTCAACGTTTAACGTGTTTCGAAGAAACCCGGAAGAAGTGGGAACCACAGCCCCTCTCGCGGCAGGGTACACCTCCCGAAGGCTCAACACCTGCCGCGGCCAAAGGGCTTTTCGTGATTGTCGGTGCCTCAAGACTACCTCCACAACAAGCCGAGCCTCGAACTGCAGAACTTCATCATACCGATTGACAGCTACGTCCGCGATCCCGTATTCGCGGATTACCCCCGAGAGCACCGCGTCGGCGCCATTAAACCGTTTCACACCCCGCGGCGATTTCTGATGTGCTAACACCTGTTCCAACGCTGCAGCCAGACTATCCTCTAGCCCTATCGAACGGGTCCGATTGAGGAAGCGCTCGACATACACGGTATGGACGTCGTCTGGCAACCCACCACCGGCGCCGACAAACCGATAGCCGCATGCACCCGCCGATAGTGCCAGGATCAGTGCCAAGCCCAAAGGAAAACCGCATGGGTGACTCAACACTTACCCCCCCAACACAACGTTTACCAACCGGCCAGGCACCTGCACAATGCGCTGAATCGAGCGTGCATTGACGTAGCTGGCCACCCCTGGGTCGGCTAAGGCTGCGGCTTCGATCTGCTCCGCTCCTGCGTCTGTCGGGACCGAGATTTTTGCGCGCAGTTTACCATTGACCTGAACAACGATAAGACGGCTCTCCTGAACCAAGGCCTCCGCGGAGTAATCAGGCCACATTACGGTAGCGAGGTCTTTCCCATCCCCTAACTGCTCCCACAGCTCGCTTGCGATGTGCGGCACAAACGGAGCCAGGAGGACAATTTCGGTCTCCAGAGCTGCTTTCACCAATTCTGCCCCTCCGTCTTCATCGAGATCGTCAGGGCTCACCGAGCTCAGCGCGTTGTGAAGCTCCATAATGGCGGCGATTGCGGTATTAAAGTGAAACCGTTTTTCGATATCATCCGTAACCTTCTTTATGGTCCAGTGGATCCGGCGACGGAGATCCTTGAGCGTCTCAGAAGACGGTACGCGAGTCGAGTCAGCAGAGATTCCGACCAAACGCTCATGGTGGCGAGCCGTGAAGCGCCAAACGCGGTTCAGAAATCGGTGCGCTCCCTCCACTCCCTTGTCACTCCAGTCCAGGTCTTTCTCTGGTGGAGCGGCGAACAAAGAAAACAGACGTGCCGTGTCGGCACCGTAGCGGCGGATCAGTTCGTCCGGGTCTACAACGTTCATCTTCGACTTAGACATCTTGGCCCCGTCCTTGATCACCATGCCCTGCGTCAAAAGATTCGTGAACGGTTCGGCTACGAACAGCCAGCCTAGGTCACGAAGAACCCGAGTGAAGAAACGGGCGTACAGCAGATGCAGTACTGCGTGCTCGACGCCGCCCACATACTGATCCACCGCCATCCAGTAAGCGGTCCGCTCCCGGTCCAGCGGTTGACTGTCCTCGTCCGGGCAGGCATAGCGCGCAAAGTACCACGATGACTCCACGAACGTGTCCATTGTGTCCGTCTCGCGTCGCGCCCTCCCTCGGCACGTCGGGCATTGGGTCTCGTAGAACTCCGGGAAATTGGCCAAGGGTGAGCCCCCTGCACCAGTAAACTCCACGTTTGTAGGCAACTCTACCGGCAACTCTTCTCGCGGCACCGGAACCATGCCGCAACCGTCGCAGTAGACCACGGGGATAGGTGTGCCCCAATAACGCTGGCGCGAGACCCCCCAATCCCGTAGCCTGTAGCGGACCGTCCCCTTTCCCCAGTCCTGTTTCTCCAGGAATTCCGCGATCCGAGTTCGTCCGTCCTCGCTGCTCAAACCGCTGAAGGCGCCGCTGTCGACCATTACTCCGTCGGCGATATACGCCTCCCCCATCTCCCCAGCCAACAGAGTCGTGCCACGCGGATGGATCACTGGGCGGATTGGAAGGTCATATTTCGTTGCAAACTCGAAATCCCGCTGATCGTGGGCAGGAACTGCCATGATCGCACCCGTGCCATACTCCATGAGCACAAAGTTAGCAACGTAGATTGGTATCCTTTCCTCGGTGAACGGATTGATGCAATACGACCCGGTGAAAACCCCCTCCTTTTCCATATCCACAGCCCCGCGCTGCGAATGGTTCATGTGCTTCACTCTCTGGGCGAACTCTTCGACCTTGCTTTGCTGTGGTGTGCCCTTCGCGAGATCTAATGCCATGGGATGTTCCGCAGCCAGGGAAACAAAGGTCGCGCCATAGATTGAATCTTGACGGGTGGTGAAGACAGCCAGGCTCCCCTCCCGGTCCACCAGCGGAAAGTGAATCTCCGCACCGATGGACTTCCCTATCCAGTTGCGCTGCATGGTAAGCACTTTGTCGGGCCACCCCTGGAGTTCATCACAACCCGCCAACAGATCCTCGGCATAGGCCGTAATGCGGAAAAACCACTGTGGCAGCTCGCGCATTATGACCCCTTGCTCACAGCGCCAGCAGCAGCCATCCACCACCTGCTCGTTGGCCAGAACAGTCTGACATCCATCGCACCAGTTGACAGCCGCGTTCTTCTTATACGCCAGGCCCCGCTCGAGCATCTCCAAAAAGAACACTTGTTCCCAGCGATAATAACTGGAATCCGACGTCGCCAGCTCACGATTCCAGTCATAGCTAAAACCCATCTGTTTGAGCTGAGTCCGCATATAGTCAATGTTTTCCACGGTCCAGCGCGCCGGATGAACCTTGTTAGCGATGGCTGCATTCTCAGCCGGGAGCCCGAAGGCATCCCAACCCATTGGGTGAAGCACATTGAACCCTCGCATGCGTTTATAACGCGCGATCACATCGCCGATAGAGTAGTTCCGTACGTGCCCCATGTGAATTCGGCCAGACGGATAGGGAAACATCTCCAACAGATAAAACTTGGGAACTCCAGAGTTCTCACTGACTCGGAAACTCTCAAGCCTGTCCCACTCGCCCTGCCATCTCTCTTCGATATTCTTGAAATCGTATTTATCGATCATGGCTCCAAATGCTCACTCTCCTTGAGTCCGTTGGCATGAGCTACCTGGTCAAGCACCCCGTTGATGAAGGTGGGAGAATCGTCGGACCCGTAGCGGTTTCCGATCTCGATGGCTTCGTCGATGCTAACATTCAAAGGGATGTCCGGACAAAAGAGCAACTCGTAGGTGGCAAGCCGAAGAATAATGAGGTCAACTTTCGACATGCGGCCGAGCTTCCAGTTTTCAACCGCGTCCTTTAACCGCTCGTCTATCTCGACCTGATGCTCCATGATACCGGCCACTAGGCGCTGGGCAAAATCCCTAGCGCCGGGCCGCGACGGAAAATGGCCCCAGAAGCTATCCGGACCGGTGGGAGAGGGGTCACCGGTGATCTCCATCTGATAGAGCACCTGCAACGCAAGCTCTCTAGCCCTCCGACGGACGCTCACCATTGGCTTGAAACCGTAGAAACCGAGCGTAGAATCAAGAGAGCTGCTTGCTCAAGCTCGCCATTTCAATGGCCGTCACAGCAGCCTCGGAACCCTTATTGCCCATCTTCGCGCCGGCTCTGTCCACTGCCTGCTCTACCGTATTGGTAGTCAACAAACCGAAGGCGATAGGAACACCGTATTGGTTCATAGCGCTGCCCACGCCCCTTGATGCCTCGCTGCAAATGTAGTCAAAATGAGGTGTTTCACCACGAATGACTGCCCCGATACAAATCAATGCATCGTAATTGCCCGTAGCCGCCACTTTGTGAGCACATAGAGATATCTCAAAGGCACCTGGGACCCATACTACATCAACATCCTCGACCGTGTTCGCACCGTGCCGCCCCAAGGCACCCATAGCACCGCCGAGCAACCGATCCGTAATGAAGCTATTAAACCGGCTAGCGATGATGCAAAACTTCATCCCCGTAGCGTCCAGCTTACCTTCGATCACACTCATGGCTAACACCTTCAGCGGGCTGGTTCCTCGTCGACGTTAGTCAAGAGATGCCCGAGCTTGTCGCGCTTCGTCTGGAGGTAGCCAGCGTTACCCCCGTGGGGCCTGATCTCCAAAGGAATCCTTTGGCTCACTGACAAACCGTAAGCCTCCAGACTGACGATCTTGCGCGGATTGTTGGTCATTAGGCGAAGCTGCTGAATACCAAGATGGCGCAGTATCTCCGCCGCTACCCCATAGTCTCTCAAATCCACATCAAACCCCAGTTCCAGATTTGCCTCGACCGTGTCGCGCCCCTGGTCCTGCAGTGCGTACGCCTTGATCTTGTTTGTCAGGCCGATTCCGCGGCCCTCTTGATGCATATACACAATGACGCCACACTCTTCCCGATCAATGATGCGTATAGCTGCACGCAACTGGTCGCCACAGTCACACCGTTCCGACGAAAACACATCTCCGGTTAGGCACTCCGAATGCACCCGCACAGCCACGTCGTTCCGATCACGCACGTCGCCCTTCACTAGGGCCATATGTTCGAAAGGGTCAAGGTTGGTCCGGTAGAGAATTGCCTTAAAGGACTTTCCGTGAATACTCGGGAAATCCTCCTCCCAAACCTCCCGTATAGTGGCTTCGTTACGAAGGCGGTGGGCGATGAGATCTGCGATGGATAGCATTCGAAGTCCGTGTTTGTCCCCGAATGCCCTAAGCTCCTCCCCTATAGCGATAGAGCCGTCATCGTTCAGAACTTGACAAATCACCGCAACGGACGGCAATTCACACAGCCCAGCAAGATCCACTGCTGCCTCAGCAGGGCCTGCTTTGACCAATACGCCACCATCGCTCGCCTGGATCGGCAACATGTTCCCGGGGCTCACAAAATCCCGAGACTCCGCATCGGCCCGGGCGGCGGTCCGGATAGTACGAGTCCTGCCTGCGGCGGAGACTTCAAGTCCTAGCGCTGAGTTCGCACCTATGGGAGCCCCAACGGGAGCTCGCCCCGGCAGCAGATTAGCGCCGACGTTCATATCAAAGCCAAGCTCCCGCACACGAGAGGATTCCAAAACCAAATATGGAACTCCTCTGGCATGACGAAGCATGAAATTGATCTGCTCGGGAGTCACGTTAGCCGCCGGTATGTGGACATAGCCCACACCACCATCGCCCGCGTCGTCAAGGAGCAGGATCGAACGTCCCTGCAGGAGCTCTTCCCGAATGGTGTGGATGGGCGTCAGTGACATAGTACGAATCAAGCGTCCTGTGCAGCCCTGATGGTCACTCAGACCTAAGTGTACGATAGGCCTTTACAAATTGAAGGACGTACTTTCCGATGAGATCCGCTTCGAGGTTGACTCTATCACCAACACCGCGGGTCCGCAAATTCGTATGTGCCAGCGTGAACGGAATAATCGCCACAGAAAACGAGCGCGAGGTGCAAACATTGACGGTCAGGCTAATGCCGTCCACCGTAATAGAGCCTTTGGGCACCAAAAGCCTGCCCACAGGTCCCGCAGCACGAAAACGAAACAGGGTGAAATCGCCGCTCTTTTGGACGCGTGTAATCTGACCCACAGCATCAACGTGTCCGGTTACCAAGTGGCCGCCAAGCCGATCTTTGAGCCTCAGGGGCCGCTCCAGGTTCACGGCAGAGCCTTCATTTAGGTCGGCAACATTAGTTCGCCGCAAGGTCTCGGGCGAAACCTCCACCGTGAGCCGCCGTCCGGTTTTCTTGACGACAGTTAGACAGCATCCGTTCAGCGCGATGCTGTCCCCTAACAAGACCTCCCGCGCCGACAGCGCAGTTTCGAAGGTGAGATCACCGCCATCCGTGCCGAACCGCCGCCGGGAAACCCTGCCGACATCTTCGATAAGTCCGGTAAACATAGCCTGCTCCTCACCCCGAATAAGCCATCCCGGCCGCCGTATGCACCCCCACGATCACAAGTACCCGGATACCAGAATGTCATCGCCGAGCCGCTTAACCGCCGGCCTCAAAAGCTGCGGACACTGACGCATCCGTAACAGACCGAGATCCCCCACCATCGGAAATCCCTCGGCGCCGATGAGCTTCGGGCCGTAGAAGCACAGAACCTTGTCCACCACTTTTTCCGTGATCGCTCGACTTGCGGTAACAGAACCCCCCTCGATCATAACGCTCGTCACGTCCGCCCGGGCTAACTTCCGAAGCACTCGCTTTAACGATATATAGCCATTCCGTACCGGAAATTTCCACACGCAAACGCCTAAGTCTTCGAGTCGTTTGCGACGACCTACCGGAGCGTCGTCCCTAGTCACAACTACAGTTTTTTCCGGCTGTGGATGCCGGACGAGCCTTGCGGCGACCGGCGTCCGCAAGCGGCCATCCAGTACGACCCGCCAGGGATCTCGCCCCCGCGGTATCCGGCAGGTGAGCTGCGGGTCGTCCGCCAACACTGTCCCCGAACCTACCAACACAGCATCAACCTCGTTGCGCAGTCGATGGACATACTTCCGTGCAACCGACCCCGTCACCCACCGGGAGTTTCCAGTAGCCGTGGCGATCCTACCGTCCAGAGACGCCGCCAGTTTGAGGGTGACAAAAGGGAGCTTCTGGGTGACGTGTTTAACGAAGACTTCGTTAAGCCGGCGGCAGTCCTCCTCCTTCACTGGTATCTCAACCGGGATGCCCGCGTTCCTTAGGGCCTCCACACCGCGGCCGGCCACCACAGGATTAGGGTCCACCATGCCCACTACGACTCGCCCAACGCGCGCCTCGATGACGGCCTTAGTGCACGGGGGAGTACGGCCAAAGTGGTTGCAAGGTTCCAGATTGACGTAAAGCGTAGCCCCGCGGGCCGCGTCTGCCGCCTGGCGGATCGCCACGGCCTCCGCATGGTCGGCACCGGCCCGAACATGATACCCGCGCCCCACAATCCGGTCACCACGTACCACAACCGCCCCCACCATGGGGTTCGGACTAGTCCTTCCGGCGCCCCTGCGAGCCAACCTAAGGGCTACCTGGATGTAACGCTCGTCCGTTTCCTTAGGCATGGCGTAGCGGAGGGCTAGCCTATATCCCGTCGGCGGGCAAGGTTTTCCGGCGCGTCCGACGGACGCTAGCTTGTTTCCGGGGAAGTTTGGTAGAAGCCCGATGTTTACGCTCATTGAGCAAATCTTCCAATTCCACCATGAACTCATTGAGGTCCTTGAAAGAACGATAGACTGAGGCAAATCGCACATAGGCGACCGGGTCGGTATCGTGGAGCTCACGCATCGCTGCCTCGCCGATGATCGAACCTAGTATCTCCTTCTCTCCCCGTTCCTGAATTCCGCGTTCGATGCGGTCAGCAATAGCCTCAATGGCATTCATACTGACAGGGCGTTTTTGGCAGGCGCGCCTTAGGCCGTTGATAATCTTGAGCCGATCAAAACCCTCCCGGCGTCCGTCCTTCTTCACCACCATGGGCATAGCCTCCTCCACACGCTCATAGGTGGTAAAGCGCCGCGAACACGCTATACATTCCCGGCGCCGTCGGATCATCTCCTCGTCCCTCCCGAGACGGGAGTCGATGACGTGGTTATTGGCCTGGCGGCAGAAAGGGCATTTCATGACGTGCCTAACAATTCCGCCAAGCAAGAGCCCGGCGGCGCCTTGCGATCAGGGATGCTGCTCCGGTGAAGTGGAGTTCTTTCGATAGACAGGAAAGCGTTCACATAAAGTCCTTACCTCAGCGGCGATAGCGACCAAGCCATCGTCGTCCCCGACACGGTCGAGGCCCCGTTGGATCAATTCCGCGATGGCCTCCATTTCCTGCTCCTTCATGCCACGAGTGGTGACAGCCGGAGTGCCAATACGAACCCCACTCGTCACAAACGGAGAGCGGGTTTCGAAAGGCACAGTGTTCCGGTTCGCAGTAATCCCCGCTCGCTCAAGCGTTTCCTGCGCCAGCTTGCCGGTGAGTTCCGAGTCCCGCAGATCCATCAGCATCAGGTGATTGTCCGTACCGCCCGAGACGAGGCGGAATCCTCGCGCCATCAATGCCGCCGCCAGGGCCTTCGCGTTGGCAGCGATCTGCCGTTGATAGGCCGCGAACTCCGGAGTGGACGCTTCCTTTAGGGCCACGGCCTTAGCGGCGATTATGTGCATCAGAGGGCCTCCTTGCATACCTGGGAAGACTCGGCTGTTGAGGTTTTTGGCATGTTCTTCCCGACAGAGAATCATCCCTCCACGAGGTCCGCGCAGTGTCTTGTGTGTTGTCGTAGTCACGAAATCCGCATGGGGAACTGGGCTCGGGTGACACCCGGTAGCAACCAAACCCGCGATGTGCGCCATGTCCACCATTAGTAAAGCTCCTACTTCGTCAGCAATGGCGCGAAACCGTTCATAGTCCAAGGTTCGGGGATAGGCACTCGCCCCCGCCACGATGAGCCTTGGCCGATGCTCCCGGGCCAACATGGCTAAGGTTTCGTAGTCGATGGTTTCCGTTGCCGCCGACACACCGTAGGACACTACATTGTACAGGCGGCCAGAGAAGTTCACCGGACTCCCCATGGACAGATGGCCACCATGAGAGAGGTCCATTCCAAGATATGTGTCGCCGGGCTTCAGCGCGGCAAAGTAGACCGCCATGTTGGCTTGGGTCCCCGAGTGAGGTTGAACGTTGACGTGCTCTGCCCCGAAGAGATCCTTGGCGCGTTCTATGGCAAGACGTTCCACAACATCAACATACTCACACCCACCATAGTACCGCTTGCCGGGATAACCCTCAGCGTACTTATTGGTCATGAGACAGCCTTGGGCCTCCAGGACTGCCTCGCTAACAACGTTCTCGGAAGCGATGAGCTCCAAGTTGGCCTCCAGTCTTTCGGCCTCGTTGTAGATCGCCCCAAAAACTTCCGGATCGACTTGCTCCAGGCTAGCGGTAATCAATCTTATACCCTCGTCTTTGAACGTATTCAGGCCTTTATCGGCCCCTGAACATCCCTTGCTCTAGTTGGGCGTTTACCGAGGAACAAGCGTTCCTACCCCGTGAACGCCAACGACGCCGCCTACAACAAGAATACTTCTGGGGTTAGCGATGACTCTCGATGTATTCGATGACGTCCTGAACCAACTTGATATTTTCAGCGTCCTCGTCGGAGATTTCCATCTCGTATTCCTCCTCCAACGCCATCACCAGTTCCACGATGTCCAACGAGTCGGCTCCAAGATCCTCAATAAACGAGGCTTCAGGACTGATCTCCCCGTCGCTGACTCCCAATTGTTCGCAGATGATTTCTCTTACCCTCACCTCAACGTCTGTCGCCATGTTGTACCTCCTGTTCCGTATCGCGTCACCGGTATTCACCTTTCGCCGCCGTGGGGGCCCCTCTCCGCGTCCAAAATCCCTCGATACGAAGCCCACGAGAGTTTCGTGTGCGGGCACGCATCCGGCGGCCCACCTACCCGCAGATCAATTGCTTCGCCTCGCGGGGCTACATGTACAGACCGCCGTTGACGCTGATGGTTTCTCCGGTGATGTACCCACCCCCCGGACCCACCAAGAACGCAACGGCCTGGGCCACGTCATCCCCGTTACCAAATCGGCCCAAGGGAATTGTGCCGAGATACCTGCTCCGTGTTTTCTCATCTAAGATCGCCGTCATTTCCGTTTCGATGAAACCCGGAGCCACGGCGTTGACGGTGATTCCCCGCGGCGCCAACTCTCTGGCCATCGACTTTGTAAACCCCACAATACCAGCCTTGGAGGCAGAGTATACAGACTGCCCAACGTTTCCCATCTGACCCGCCACAGAGGTAAGATTGACAATGCGGCCGTACCGTTGCCGAATCATCTTTCTGCCAGCGGCCCTGGTACAATGGAAGACACCTCTCAGATTGACGTCGATAATCCGTTCCCAATCGGAGGACGATTGGCGCAACAGCAGACCGTCAACCGTCAACCCAGCATTGTTGACTAAAATATCAAGTTTTTCATGTCGGTCAATGACACCCTTGAGGCCATTCTCGACCTCGTCCTGACATGCGACGTCGAAAGGTGCCAATTCGGCGCTGCCCTTCTCGCTTAAGACCTTGGCCAACACCCCCTCAGCCGCCTCACGGTTTTCCCTGTAATTAATGACCACCTGCGCTCCAAGCCCGGCCAGGCATAGGACGATTTCCCTCCCGATACCCCTGCTGCCACCCGTAACGAGGGCAACCCTATCTGTCAACGGCCCTGTCGGCATAGTCAACTTCCGAGTTCTGCGAGTACCCCTTGCAGATCCCCAGGCTGTTCCAAGTTTAAATTTTTTATCTCTCTATCGATGCGCCTGATGAGACCGGATAAGACTTTTCCAGGGCCCAATTCGATGGTGCATCGGCAACCTAGCTCCTTCAACGCCTTCACCGATTCCTCCCACCGGACCGGCTCAACCACCTGCTCCACCAAAAGCGCCTTGACCCGCTCGGCATCGTCATTCAGGGATGCCTCTACGTTGGTGACGACACCTACTGACAGCGGCCGGACTTCAATGCCCTCCAGCACCTCCCGGAGACCTTCTGCCGCAGGCTGCATAAGCATTGAGTGGAATGGGGCGCTCACCGTCAGTTCCACCACTCTCTTCGCACCACGATCCTGGGCCAATCGCAACGCCCGCTGCACCGCGCCACGTGCACCCGAGATCACCACCTGCCCACCACCATTCAGATTGGCCGGCGCCACCACTTCACCATCCGCTACCTCCTTGCAGACCTGGTGAACCGCAGCTACGTCCAGCCCGAGTATCGCCGCCATGCTTCCCTCACCCTGAGGTACGGCTTCCTGCATCAAACGACCCCGCTCCCGAACCACCCTAACTGCATTTGCCAATCCCAACGCCCCCGCACAGACCAGGGCGCTGTACTCACCGAGACTGTGGCCAGCTACCCAGGTGGCCTTGAGCCCGCCTTGCTGTTGAAGAACCCGAAGCGCAGCTATAGAGACCGTGAGAACAGCAGGCTGAGTATTCTCCGTGCGGTTGAGTTCGGCTTCTGGGCCACGAAAACACAGCTCGCGCAGACTCTGTCCCAATTCGTCCTCGGCTTCCTCAAAAACGACCCTGGCCTCCGGAAACTGTTCGTACAGGGCCTTCCCCATGCCAACGAACTGTGAACCTTGTCCAGGGAAAACAAAAGCAATATCTCCGTTCCCCAGCATCAGCACCCCCGCCGATCCAGGGCGTTGATAATATTCCCGTTGATGTTCTGAGACACCGCTTCCGCCGCCACCCGTATCGCATTCTCAATGGCCCTGGCCGAAGATCCTCCGTGGGCCACAATTGCGACGCCATTCAGGCCCACCAACGGAGCGCCGCCGTAGTGCTCATAATCGAAACGATCAAAGGCGCGTGTCATTGCCCTTTGACACAACATATAGCCCACGCGGCTCAGCAAACTGCTCCGGAACGCCCCCTTTAGCGTCGTGGAAACGAACTGTCCAAGGCCCTCTATGGCCTTCAATGCCACGTTGCCAGTGAAGCCGTCACAGACCACGACATCCACCCGGCCATTGGTAATGTCCCGGCCTTCCACATGGCCCACGAAGTTGAGCTCAGCGGAACGCAATTCGCGGACTGCCTCTCGCGTCAAGTCGTTCCCTTTCTCGTCCTCTTCCCCGTTGCTCAGAATGCCAACCCGAGGTCGGGAGATACCAAGAATCTTCTCTGCGTATATCGCCCCCATATGCGCAAACTGCGTAAGCTGCCGGGGCTTGCAATCGGTGTTAGCGCCGCCATCCAAGAGGACTGTTCCCCCGGATAACGATGGGCTGACGGCAAGAATAGCCGGTCGATCGACTTCGGGTAGGCGGCCCAACACGAACATGCCAATCGCCATCATGGCACCGGAATTCCCCGCACTCACCACCGCGTCTCCCTTGCCCGCCTTCAATTGATCAAAAGCAATCCTCATGGAAGAATGCTTTTGTCTCAGTGCACGAGTGGGAGAATCGCACATATCGATAGTAGTTGCGGCAGGCAGAACGCGTACCGCAGATGAGGTGTATTTGCGCCGCGATAATTCGGCCTCAACCGCACCCGAAACGCTTACAAGGGCGACCTCCACCCCGTGCTCACGTACAGCCTGAAGCGCACCCTCGACGACAACACCCGGGCCGTGATCGCCGCCCATAGCGTCAACGATGATCCGCCGCATCACGGATAAGCAACGGGCAGGTGCTTAGGTCTCTTCACGTGGGATCACGGATCGAGTCTTGTAGTAGCCGCAACCGGCACAGGCCCTGTGCCTAAGGGCCGCCTCGCCACAGCGCGGACACGTTGTCCACTGCGGAGCCACTATGGCATCGTGAGATCGGCGCTTATTTCGCTTGCTATTAGATGTTCGTCTCTTGGGTACGGGCATGTCTGTTTTAGTCCTACCTTGTCGCTCTCGATAACACTAACGCTCCACCTGGAGATTTCGGAAAACGGCCATGCGCGGATCCCCCGGCGATGCACATCCACAATCAGTTTGATTCAACTCAGTACCGCAACTAGCACACAGACCACGACAGTCTTCACTGCACAGTGGCTGGAGGGGAAGGGCCAGCAACGCCTGCTCACGGACATAGGGTGAGAGATCGATATCGTCCCCGCAGTACAAACTCAAGCCCATTTCATCCTCAGCGAGTTCTCTGTTTTTTTTAGTAGGAAGGGGATCCGGGGTCAATACGAAGTCGAACTTTTTTTCAATGGCAAACGGGAAGCTTTCCAGGCAACGACCGCAGTCGCCTACAACCTCCCCCTTGAGTTCCCCTTGAAAAAAAATATCTCGGCCGGACCGATAGCAGTCAACGACGATGCAGATCGGAGAGGGGAAGCGTACCGCCACCAAAATTCCCTCCCGAGCAATATCGAGGATCTCGGAGAAGCGGCTTTGCTTGGGAACTGTGTCAATCCAGTCAATTGGAATTCTCAAGGCTACTCCAGTACAAAACGAATTGATACCCGGCCAACATCACACTTGTCAATGCAGCGCAAAAAGCCGACACCTTGTGAACACGTTGCGTTTCTGCTATCGCACAAGGGCTTGAGGGTCTGTTCTCGGAACAAAGAGGCCCGTTGGAGGTGGCGCGTGAACGCACGGTTGGGTTTGGTGCACGCAGTACTCCTAGCCTCGGTGGACCTCACCGCGAGGGTGCCGTCAAGCCATCCTTCTGCCCGCAACCTAGGGACTGAACGGATGGGCTCCGGGACGATTGTCGAGTCCACAGGAACCATCCTTACCGTAAACTATGTCGTCAACGGTGCGGAGGCCATCACCGTCACGTTGTCGGACGGAAAACAATACCCCGGACGCTTGACAGCACAGGATTTCGACACCGGGCTCGCACTGGTCAACATCGACGCCACCAACCTCCCTTTCCTCCGGCCAGCGGAATCCGTGAGCTTGGGCCAGCCCGCTTTCATGATTGCCAGCAGTGGACAAAACAACCGCCGAGTCAGCGACGGTAACGTTACCTCTCTTGAAAGCTACGATGGACAGTGGGAATACCTGCTGGAGCGATCCATCCGGGTGAGCGCATTCAATCCAGGGTTCGGCGGAGGAACACTGGCCGACTCCCGTGGCCGACTCCTGGGCGTGGTGTCGCTGAACCTAAACGAGATCGGCAAATTCACGCTCGCCATTCCAGTGGAATATTACCTCCGTGACGTGGAGGAATTGAGACGGTTCGGGCGGGTCCAGTCCCGGCCACCACGTCCCTGGCTTGGCTTGTATTCCCAGTCTCTCGAAAATCATGTCGTAATCACCGGAGTGACACCGCTAGGCCCCGCAGAGGCCGCAGGCCTTAAGCAGGGCGACATCATTCTGACAGTGGAAGAACGGGAGGTGCAAACGCGGCCCCAACTCTACCGCGAAGTCTGGAAAAAAAAGGCAGGGGATCTCATCACCTTCCACGTGATCCGGGGAGACAACTCGTTGAACATTCAGATAGCCAGTCGTGATCGCTGGGATTTCAATCAACTCATGCCAGCAGGTGGGAAACCCAGCAATTGATCCAGGGAATCTAGTAACACCCCTGTGCACATCCTCCACACCGTGAAGAACATCACTACTTATCGAGTCATCTACGGGGATACTGATCAGATGGGGGTCGCCTACTACGGAAACTATCTCCGCTGGTTCGAAATCGGCAGAACCGAGCTCATGAGAGAAGCGGGAGTTCCATACGGACAAGCAGAACGGGATGGGGTGTTTTTCCCGGTCACCGAGGTACAGTGTCGTTACCGAAAGCCGGCCGTTTACGACAACCTTTTACGAATTGAGACCAACGTCGAATCCCCGAACGCGGTAGCGTTGAGATTCAACTATCGGATCGTTCTGGAAGGGGACCGCGTGGCCCTGGCCTCAGGCTGGACAAAACATGGTTGCCTCAACCGTGCCCGGAGGCTGATCAGGCTTCCCGAAGCCTATGCCGATCGGCTGAAACTCATCCGAAGCTGAACGCCATCAGGGAGACAGCGGATCCGAAGGAGCGCGAGCCTCTTGATCGATGCCGTACTCCGAAGCACAAAAGACGTTTGCAACTTGTCGCAACAGTCCAATGTTCTCGGTATGGCCGGTCATGTTGGCCGTCACCCGGCCACGCACGGGACGGCCAATTAGTGCGAAGTCCCCCACAATATCTAGTATTTTATGGCGCACAAGCTCGTCGTGGAACCGCAAAGCAGTGTTAATCACCTTCTCTTCATCGATAAGGATACAGTTGCCGAGGCGGCCGCCCTTGATCAGTCCCATGCGCTCAAGCTTCTCGAAATCGCGCAGGAAACCAAACGTACGGGCAGGGGCGATCTCTTCGCGGAACGAATCCGCACCCTCATGGACATATGTGTACTCTTGCGTGCCAACCGGAGGCGGATATCGCAGCCGGTAGTGAACAGTAAAGCGTTCTGCCGGCTCAATGATGATCTCCTCCAGCCCGTCCCCGTTAAAGCGAAGGGTGCGATCGATGACGATCTCGGGGCATCGCCCCGACTGCTCCACTACGCCGGCCTCCTCAATCAGGCGGCAAAACTCGCTCGCAGAACCGTCCATAATCGGAATCTCACCATACGTTTTAATCAGCAGGTTGGAGATACCGTACGAGTGGAGCGCCGCCAACAAGTGTTCCACTGTGCCCACCACTACGCCTTTGCGCTGGAGAGATGTGGCGAATTCAGTGGAGCGCACAAAGCTCAGACGTGCCGGCACAGTAGTGTCAGCGGAGATTCCACCGAAGTGTATGCCACTGTCCTCCGGTAGCGGATGCAGGATGACCCCCGTACTAACACCCGAGTGTAGACCCAAACCGCACGCCACTACGCTTTTCTTGAGTGTCTTCTGGGGGACGCCGCTACCGCCTTTTGCGTAGAAACCCATGCGGGAGAACGGGACACCAGTCCGCGGCACGCCTAATTCCTCTTCGGTCACGGACACCTTACGCGCTACATCGCCGCAGGCGCGCTCGACAGTGGCCAGCAACCCATCTAATGAAAGCGGCTTCTCGATGAAATCGAAAGCTCCCAGCTTGGTGGCCGTCACGGCCGTATGAATGCTCCCATGACCAGAGATCATAACGACACGGGTGTTCGGGTGTTCTCGCCCAAGCTGCCTGAGCAGCACAATTCCGTCCATCTCGGGCATCCAGATGTCCAGGAGAACGACGTCGGGCGTTTCATTTGCCACCAGGCTCAGTACTTCCAGCCCATTGGAGACGGTGATCACACGATACCCTTCGTCCGTAAGAATCTCGCGTACGGTTTCGCGGATTACATCTTCGTCGTCCACTACCAGGACCGTTTTCTGCACTGACTCCATAATTTCGCGATCCTTCAAAATGTTTTCATTTGACCTACCACACCCGGACAAATTCCGCCTTAAGACGCCTCACTAGTCCGGGCGTCCATCGTGTCTGCTTGAGAAACGGAGGGCAACTCAATCATGAAGCGTGTCCCATGAGGTTGATTTTGGCGCACGCGAATGTATCCACGGTGGTCGGCAACGATAGTTCCAACGATGGACAAACCGAGCCCAGTGCCGTCCTCTTTAGTGGAATAGTAGGGTTCGAAAATTCGGCCTCGGTCTTCCCGGGCGATCCCCTCGCCTTCATCCGCCACCTCCAGTCGCACCATGCCGAAAGCCTCGTCGAAGCGCGTAACGATCTCGACACGCCCCTTACCGGTCAAAGCAGCCACAGCATTGTCTAGCAGATTGAACAGGGCACGCTTGATCTGTTCGCGATCCAGTTCGACGAGTGGGATCGTGGTATCCTCCAAGAAATCAAATTCAACATTTCGGTGCCCTTCCCTGAAAAGAAACAGCACTTCCCGAACCACCTCATTGAGATCGCACGTAACAAGCTGCGCCGTGGGTAACCGTGCGAAATTGGAAAACTCATTCACTAGAGTCTTAAGCTCTTCGACTTGCCGAATTATGGTGGATGTGCACTTGTCGAATACCGATCCGTCTCCATCTAAAACGTTCTCGTAACGCTTCCGTAGTCGCTGCGCCGAGAGCTGAATCGGTGTCAGCGGGTTCTTGATCTCATGAGCGATACGCCGCGCTACTTCACGCCACGCCTCCACACGCTGAACCTTCTGTATTTCGGTGATGTCCTCCATAAAAACCATGATTCCAAGTGTGTTGCCGTCGTCATCCCGAAGGCTTGTGGCCACGGTCATGAGGGTTAGAGGCTTGTCACTACCAACGATTCGTACGTCGCGTTCCACGCCGCCACTGTCCTTCACCTGTCTTACAACGTCGAGCAACGGCTCAAGTTCCGCGGCTTGCAGCGCCTCTTCGTAATCCCGTTGGAGTACATCCACAGCCCGGATGTCCAACATCAATTCGGCCGCCTTATTAACGCTAGTCATCTTCCCCGAACGGTCCACCGAAATCACCCCCGCGGTGATATTGGCCAAAAGCGTCTCCATGTATTGTCGCCTTTGCTCCAATTCGGAATTGGTACGTTTGAGGTCCGCGGTCATTTGATTAAAAGATGCTACCAGCGCACCGATCTCATCGTCACCACCTGCGTCTATCCGGTAATCCAGGTTGCCGTGGGCGACCTCATGCGTGCCTTCTGCAAACTGCTGGATTGGCACGGTAATGCCCTTAGCCAGCGCGAGACCAAACCAAGTAGCGGCAAAGATCATGACAAGGGTGATGAGTAGTAGTGTTAGAATATAAGTCTTCTTCACTGGTTCCTTCAGAACCGCAAGGTGTTTGTGTTCTTCGTACGATCGCGAGATCTGCTGTGCCTTCTTGCTAACGCTCGTTGGGACGAAGTAGTCCACCACCACGGCTCCAATGATCCTCTTACCTCCCCCGTACACCGGTACCGCCCCCCGGAGCACGTCACCTTTTCCCAGAGGCTGAGTTCGCGTCACCTCGAGACCGCGCAACGCACTATTGAGAAAGTCCAGCTGTGGGTTCACCGTGACGCCGGTGGGCACCTGATCGTTGAAGGCCTTCACCAGCGCGCTTCCGTCCGGCTTGTAGATCTCTACAGTGCCAAGATTATATTCCCGCTGCTTGTCTTCCACGAGACGCTTCAAGCCATCGAGATTCTTCGGCTCAAGAAGGTGACCATCGCCCACCCGCTGACTGAGCTGCCGGGCGAAGTAAAGCGCGTTGTCGGCGGAGTTTTGATAGTAGGTGGCACTGATGTCGAGGGAGCCCCTAAGCGCGTTCACGATTTGCGAGTCGAACCACTTGTCCACGGAGCGCGTCACTAAGCTCTCGGCAATCAAGAACAACATTACCGTGGGCACCAGCGAGATACCCACAAAGGCGAACACCAACCTGCCCTGAAGGCGGGACCCGAGAATCCGCCTTCGGCGATCCAGCACTAGTTTCAGAAGGTTCCGAGAAACCAGGAAAACCAACAGCACTAATAGGATGATATTAATATTGACCAGGAGAAAAAACGCGATATTGCTAGTCAGCGCATGATCCGCTGCAACGTATGGGAGGAGATCCTCAAAGAACGCGAACAGAAGGAACATCAAGGCGGCGATGAGGATTACCCACCGCTCACGGCTACGCCGTTTGCGTTCGTCCGCTCGAAGCGTCCCTTCGTCTTTATTGATCGTGCTCATCGGAGCAACCCGCGTCACACCCTTCTATCGCTTCCACCTAAAAAGCACAAAGAAAATCAAGACACCCTACACCGAGGAGATCGCCACTGGGAACAACGTCTAAACCCCTCACAACAAACGTTTTTGGCGTTTCTCCCTATCTACTCGCGACGCCGACTGCAATCGGCCTAGATGTCGATATGCCAACGGCGTAGCGACCCTGCCTTGGGGTCGCCGCTCCAGAAAACCAACTTGAATAAGGTACGGCTCGTAGGCATCTTCAATGGTGCCCCTCTCCTCCCCGATTGCAGCCGCTAGGGTATCCAATCCAACTGGCCCACCATCGAACTTGTCGATGATAGTGGAGAGAATGAGCGTGTCCATCTTGTCACAACCCTGTTCATCCACCTCCAGCATCTCCAGGGCCTGGCAAGCTACGGGCTGGGTAATCCTTCCCTCGCCGTGCACTTCCGCGAAGTCCCGGACACGCCGAAGCAAACGGTTAGCTATGCGCGGCGTGCCACGAGAGCGACGAGCCATCTCCATGAAACCTGCGTTGTCGCCGGACACGCCCAGAAGTGACGCCGATCTGGAAAGCAAACCCACCAGCACCTCGGGCTCGTAGAAATCTAACCGGAACACGGCACCGAACCGGTTGCGTAAGGCCGGCGTCAAAAGACCTGCACGGGTAGTGGCCCCGATGAGGGTAAATCGCTTTAGATCCAGCTTCACGGACTTGGCGCCAGGACCCTGCCCAATCATGACGTCCACCTGGAAGTCCTCCATTGCCGGGTACAAGACTTCCTCTACTACGTGATTTAGTCGATGAATTTCGTCGATGAAGAGAATGTCTCCCACATCGAGGTTGGTTAGTAGCGCCGCCAAGTCTCCGGGACGTTCGACGACGGGGCCAGACGTCGGCCGGATCCCTACCTCCATCTCCCTGGAGATAAGATGTGCAAGGGAAGTCTTTCCGAGACCCGGAGGACCGTGGAACAGAAAATGATCTAGCACATCACCGCGCTGTTTGGCGGCCGTGATGGCGACGGCAAGGTTCGCCTTCACCTTCTCCTGTCCGAAGTATTCACTGAAACGCCGAGGCCGGAGACTGGAGTCGTAGAGAACGTCCTCTTCGCTACCCCCGGGCGATATGGTCCTATTCTCCATAAAGGCGGTCCCGCTGATCCCAGCACTTCCGTTACAAACTGAGCAAACGCAGGGCTTCCTTAAGCACCGTCTCGAGCTCGGAGGCGCCGTCGCTCAACACCTGACGCACAGCTCTCTCTGCATCCGAGCGCCGGTAACCGAGATTTACCAGTGCCGACAACGCGTCTCCCCTTATCCCCGGAGCGACCGCCATCTCCGGCGCAGCTTCCGGCAGCATTTCTATCTTATCACGCAGTTCCACGATCATGCGATCAGCTAGGCGCTTGCCCACCCCCGGGATCGACACCAGACGGGCGACGTCACCTTCCCTCAAAGCATCCAACAGCTCCCCAGCCACCATCCCTGATAGGATGTTGAGGGCCAGCCGAGGGCCGATCCCCGACACCCCAGTCAACAACACGAAGGTCTGCTTCTCCACCAAATCAAAGAACCCGAACAACTGGAGGGCATCTTCTCGAACATGGGTGTAGACCAACAAGGTCACTGATTGCCCCATCTCGGGTAGCCGGTAGAACACGCTGAGGGCCGTAAAGATCTGGTAACCCACGCCACCCACATCTAGGACGACTTCGCCGGGTGCCTTGTAGTCGAGAATTCCGCGAACCTTAGCAATCACGATAGGGCTCCGCCTTATCCGGCAGCCAACGTAGCACTTGAGGGATCCATGACTTCAGTTCTTGCCACCCGGGAGGAGGTTGGCTGGCCAATTCAACCCTCTCCCCCGTCGTCCCGTTGCCGCAGGGACGCTCGTTCGAAAGGCACACAAGTGGCCGTGACAAATGGCAGCCGCTAGGGCGTCGGCCGCATCCTCCTCAGGCTCGTCCGTTAGCCCTAGAATAGCCGTTACCATCTGCTGCATTTGGCCCTTGCCCGCGTGGCCATACCCCGTCAATGCCTTCTTGACCTGGACAGCGTTATACTCAGATACAACGATATTGCCTTTCGTTGCCGCCAGCAGGGCAACGCCTCGCACCTGACCCAGCTTCAACGCGCTCTGGACGTTGCGCGCCAAGAATACCTTCTCCAGGCTAACATGTTCGGGCTCGTGCTCCTGGATGACCTCGTCCAATACCGTAAAGATCCGATATAGGCGCTGGCCCTGAGATTGGCTAGGGGGGACTCGAACCGTGCCGTGGGCAATATGCTCCAGGCGGGCTCCGTCCGCCCGAATTACACCCCAGCCGGTCTTGAGGGTTCCGGGGTCTATACCCAGAATGGTTTCGATCTTTCCTTCTCCGACGGGATCAAACGGCTTTCTCCAGGATCTCATCTGGGATATCGAAGTTAGCTGCGACGCTTTGAACGTCGTCATGGTCTTCGAGTTCCTCGGTAAGAGTGAGAATTTGCTCGGCTTCCTTCTCAGCGAGCTTCGTAGTGCTCTTAGGGATCATGGTCACCTCCGCCGAAGTCACGGGGATCTTCCCATCGTCAAGGCTCTCCCGAACGGCGATGAAGTCTTCAGGCTGGGTGATGATCTCGAACACATCGTCGCTCTCGGTCACGTCCTCAGCGCCGGCCTCCAAAACCAGCCCCAGCAGCACCTCCTCCTCGACCGCCTCCCGAGACACGACGATGAATCCCTTGCTGTCAAACATCCAAGCTACGCAGCCTGTCTCCCCTAGCCTCCCGCCATGCTTGTTAAACAGGCGTCGGATATCTGACACCGTTCGGTTCCGGTTGTCAGTGAGCGTCTGCACTAGAAAGGCCGCCCCTCCCGGACCATAACCCTCGTAGCTGATCTCTTCGTAGGCCACACCCTCGAGCTCGCCGGTCCCCTTCTTAATGGCGCGCTCTATATTATCATTGGGCATACTATTATCGCGGGCGGTCTGAACTGCCGTGCGCAGACGCGGGTTGGCTGCAGGATCTCCCCCACCCATGCGAGCGGCTACCGTAATTTCCTTGATGAACTTAGTAAACAGCTTGCCTCTCTTGGCATCCTTGGCTGCCTTCTTATGTTTTATGGAACTCCATTTCGAATGTCCGGACATGACGCGGCATTCTCCTCAACTAGACCCGGTTCCACTAACGGAACCGTTCGCGCGCCACACCCCCTGAGCGGAGCCAAGGCGCAGTTACTACATGGTAAAAAGTACCACAATACGCAACGACCCGAAAACAAAACCACCGGGATCCCCACTTCCATGCAGTCAACATTACGTTATACTTTATCTTCGATGATTCTCTCACATCTTTGGTGGCAAACTACAGGCCTTGCACCGTGCGCCGTCGCCACTATTCTTCTACTTTCTGCATGCGCGCCCTTGAAGCCGGCAGCACCGGTGAGCACTCCCGTTGTGGTTCCTCTTTCGCAACAGGGCATCGCATCCTGGTACGGCCCCGGCTTTCATGGGAAGAAGACAACCAGCGGGAGCGTTTACGACCAGTACGCCATGACCGCCGCGCACCAGACCCTACCGTTAGGCTCCAACGTGCGAGTCACCAACTTGGCGAACGGAAAGTCGGTCACGGTACTAATCAACGACCGGGGGCCCTTCGCCAAAGGGAGGATCATTGACCTTTCGTACGCTGCAGCTCGGGCGGTGGACATGATCGGCCCGGGAACGACACCGGTTCAGATGGACGTTCTGGACACCGGGGGGTACAAACTCACGGCCATTCCTGACCAACTCACCTACACCTTGCAAGTTGGGGCGTTCTCGGACCCAAACAAGGCCCAAGAGCTGAAAGCTCAACTGGAGGGCCGCTTCGACAGGCACGTGGTCATCGAGCGCCACGAAAATTACTACCGGGTTCGCATGGGCGCCTTCACCGACGTTGATAAAGCTAGGGAATACGGAGCTCACCTGTCTCGGGAAGGACTGGCCGCTGTGCTCGTGGAGAAGTGGCCACCACTGGCGCGGTAGATGTATTGCGTGCCCTGAACCCATCAGGCCCAGGGAACAACCCACCGACAGCCGGAGCGTCCAGACTTAGTCCAAGATCCAGGGAAGTCGAAGCCGTTCTCAATTAGCTTAGATGATACCGGCCACCCTCTAGGTACACCCGATCTTCTGCGATTAGCTTTAACAGGTGCGCCTCAACCGATGAGTGAGCCACGCGAATTAGCGTGGGGGGGTAGTCTACGTATATTACAGCAACCAGATCCTCGATAGATTGCGGCCCTTCGCGCAAGCCCTGCAGGATCTGCTCCTCGCGCATCAAGCGGTGGTCAATATACTCTCGAATCTTGGCCGCAGGCTCCGTCACGAACGGACCGTGCCCCGGTAGCATTAGGTGAATATCTAGCGACACGAGCTTCTCCAGGGATGCCATATAGTGGGCCATGTTCCCCTCCCCGGCAGGCACTACCGTTGTGCCCTTGCCGAGAATGTGGTCTCCAGAAAAGAGAATCTTCCGCTCGCGCTCGTAGAAACAGCAATGCCCAGCCTCGTGCCCTGGGGTGAAAACAACCTCTAACTCTCCGCCATCATAAGGAATCCGATCGCCCTCATCATAAGTGAAGTCTTCGCCACCAAGATGTCCGGCGCGGACTCGACAAATCCCGACCTCGGCCCCCGTTCGCTGCTTTAGTGCCAACGCGCCGCCACAGTGGTCCAAATGGATGTGAGTCAATAGTATGCGGGTGATACGGTTCCCGCCCAGCGCTTCCATCTCAGCTATCAGACCATCGATATTCACGTCCGAACCAAGGGCGACATCGATGACCGTAATATCCCGTCCACCCAAGAGATACTGGTTGGTGCCCCGGAGGGTCATATAACCAGGGTTAGTGGCAGTGAGGCAGCGGACATTTTCAATACTTTCTACCTTGGGCATGAAATAGAACTCCTCGTCATCGGGCTTTCTGATCAAGCGTCTGAGCTAGCTCCAGAGTCCGCCGGGCCCGTTCGATGATGGGTCGGTCGATGAGCTGACCGCCGAACGCAACCGACCCGTCACCGCGAGTAGCAGCCTCCTCGTATGCTTCAATGACCCTACGAGCGTAGTCAATCTCCTCGGGGCTGGGACTAAAGGCAGCGTTGATGGATGCTATCTGAGATGGATGGATCGACGACATTCCAGTAAAACCCAGGCGCCGCGATTGCCGCGCAAACCCCTCCAGTCCCTCTGGGTCCTTAAGATCAACCCAAACACCGTCCACCGCCTGGACATGGGCCGAGGCAGCCGCTACCACCATCGCAGAGCGCCCGTAGAGGAGCTCTTGCGCCTCCCCCTCGCGGGAGGTAGGTAGCCCGAGTTCCCGGCCGAAGTCTTCTGCACCGAACATCAGCCCAACTACGCGCGGTGAGCACGCCGCAATTGCCGGTGCCATCAGTAGTCCCCTGGGGCTCTCAATGGCCACCAGGAGTTTCACCGTCGCACCGCAGGCCGCCTCGTGCTCCGCGACCAGAGACTCCACCGTCACAACCTCTTCGGGCGACTCGACCTTGGGTAGTACCAGCCCGTCGAGACCCGGGCGCAGCACAGCTGCTAGATCGTCCGCCATACGCTGGTGCCCGATGGCGTTGATTCGCACAAACCTAAACGGCTCCCAAGATTCCCGCTCCCGACCCAGGGCTTCTCCGATGAGCCGGCGAGCCTGATCCTTCTCTGCTGATGCCACACCGTCTTCGATATCCAACATCAGGGCGTCGACGTCCAGGCCCAGAGCCTTGTCAATCATACGCTGCCGGTGGCCCGGCACGAACATCCAGGAACGCTGCAGCTCCATAGTCCTGTCTCCGAAAGCGCACGGGCACTCCCAATCAATAAGACCGCGGCATGCCCAATACGTGCTGCCCCAAGTAGGCTAGCACGAGGTTGTTGCTCACCGGTGCTACTGTGAGCAACCGGGTTTCGCGGAACTTTCGCTCAACGTCGTAGTCAACCGACAGTCCATAACCGCCGTACGTAGTCATGCAGGCGTTGGCCGCCTCCCATGAGGCTTCAGAGGCACGGAGCTTGGCCATATTAGCTTCGGCACCACAACGTTCTCCGGTGTCGAACTTTGAGGCGGCGTGGTAGCGCACTAGATCCGCCGCCTCAATATGCGCATAAGCCTGGGCAATAGGAAACTGGATACCCTGATTAGCGCCTATAGGCCGACCGAAAACCTCCCTCTCCCCAGCGTAACGAGACGCCCGGTCCACGAACCAGCGGCCATCCCCCACCGCCTCAGCAGCGACCAAGATGCGCTCTGCGTTCCAGCCGTCGATGATGTAGCGGAAACCCATGCCCTCCTCGCCAACAAGGTTCTCCACCGGTACTTCCAGGTCGGAGAAGAAGAGCGCGTTGGTGTGATGGTTGATCATCATGTCCAGTGGCTTCACTTCCAACGCGGCTCCGACTTCC
Source organism: uncultured Syntrophobacterales bacterium (assembly GCA_964438895.1). Lineage (GTDB taxonomy): Bacteria > Desulfobacterota > Binatia > UBA9968 > JAJDTQ01 > JAJDTQ01. The sequence continues at coordinate 155,637 of CAYTMJ010000001.1, forward strand.
CGGAGGTCCACCAGAAAGGCCGACAACCCTCGGGTCTTATCCGAAAGCTCGCCGTAAGGAGTGGTCCGCGCCAGCAGGAGCATCAGGTCCGATTGAAGGACTCGGGAGATGAAGATCTTTTGCCCATTCACTACGTAGCGGTCGCCCTTGCGAACCGCGGTCGTGCGGATGCGCGTGGTCTCGCTACCGGCGTCGGGTTCGGTGACACCGAACGCCTGGAGCCAAATTTCACCGCTGGCAACCCCGGGTAAATAGCGGCGCTTCTGCTCCTCATTGCCGTGCCGCAACACCGTCCCCATGGTATACATCTGCGCGTGGCACGCCGTAGCATTTCCACCCCAGCGATTGATCTCTTCCAAGATGACACTCGCCTCGGTGATCCCGAGTCCGATGCCTCCGTACTCTTCAGGGATCAGCGCCGCCAACCAGCCCAGTTCTGTCAGCTTTCGAACAAACGCCTCTGGATATTCGCCCTTGGCGTCCACTTCCCGCCAGTAGGAATCGGAATAACCCCGACAGACCTTGCGAATCTCTTCCCGGAGCTGCACCTGGGCCTCAGTCAAAGTGAAATCCATCATGGGTGTGCGGTACTATACAAAGAAGAAACGACGATGCCAATTTGACTGGCGATGATGGCACTTACGTTCACACCATGGGCGACTGGCTTCGTAGTAAATCCGCCGGCAACCCTGAACGCCAGCAACTTCTCGGCTACGGATCCCCACGTCCCTAGATAATTGCTATACGCCTGAAGCTTCTTCATGATAGACAGAATTCTCCTTGATGTGAGGCTATCGCTATGTTTGTTAACTTTACCTCGGGGTTTCTAGCTATCTCCCTCGCTGCTTGTTTGACAGTTCTCCTGGTGGGATGTGGGGGTGGTGGATCCTCAAGAACGCCCCTCTACGCCAGTTCTGCGGATTTCGAGACATCTGAATACAGTGCCCAATCTGGTTTGGGCTTAGTCAAAGCCTCATCGATGTATTACGAGGGATATAGTCGGTACTTTGACCAAGACGGGGGCTCGGGAGGTAATCCGACTGATTCTCGGGCAGGAACCGGACATGGCGTGAAAGTTGCCGTAAACGATACAGGGGTCAGCCCGACAGAGGCGTCAACGGGTTCTCAGATAAGCATCGATTCGCCCGGGAGTTACGACTTTGTAAACGAGCTTACTGGCTCTACGAGTGATGACAACGGCCACGGGACGCATGTGTCAGGGATTATCGCTGCTCCTAAAAATGACTCCGGCATGCACGGTGTCTCATACAACGCATCGGTGGTCAATTTTAAAATTGCAAACTCTTCCGGCGTAATTTACCTAACTGACAGCCAAGAAGCTGACTTGTCAACGAAAGCTGCCGCTGCAGATGCATGGATTAGTAATAACTCATGGGGCTCCAGTACGGCGATTACCTCGGTTTCTGAGGCTACAATCAGGGCCTCTTTTCCGCTGGCAGTCACTGCGTATCAAGCCTACGTGGCCGATGGCGGCGTCGTTGTTTTTTCTGCCGGCAACAATTACCGCACCCAGCCATCTTGGCGATCGGGTCTTCCGTATCGGATTTCTGGTCTGGAATCAGGATGGCTTGCGGTCATGTCCGTTGATCTCGACGGGGATGAACCCTGGTACACAAACCGGTGCGGTGTTGCAAAAGCTTGGTGCCTAGCGGCACCCGGCGGCGGTGACGATCAAGGCTCAGATGGCATTTATTCAATGTACAACGATGGGGACTACGCAAGATTATCAGGGACATCCATGGCGGCTCCGATGGTCAGTGGAGCGATTGCAGGGTTAAAGAGCATGTTCCCCAATTTGTCGTATCACGACATCCGAGAGCGGCTGCTTACAACAGCGAATGACAGTGGGCAGTATGCAAACGAAGACATTTTTGGTCAAGGACTGATGGATCTCGACGCTGCATCGTCTCCGGTTGGCGGACTATCCTTGCCAACGTCCAGAAATGCCTCAGGAGGTTCCGTAGAATTGTCGAGTTCTCAGATTACCCTTCCATCCAACGTTGCCTCAAAGATACGCCAGCAGAGGGTGCTGGTCCTGGATAATTATCAGAAAGCGCCGTTTTACATTTCGGCTTCGAAATTGATTAAGAAAAACACCGCCCAATTCAATTCCAGTCTACGTAACTTGGCCCGGCTAAGTACGCCGTTGGAAGACAACATTGCGCTAAAGAAAGGATTTTCCCTCAGCTCAATCAGCGGCATTCAAAACAGCGTAGGCCTTGAATATGGCGCCTACCGGTCGTCCTTCTCCAGTGGGTTCAACGCTCAACAGCCCATGATGCGGCTACTCGGCTTTGCGTACTCGCCACACTTAAATAACTCTGCCATCGCCACAAACAACATCGGAACTTCAATTCGCATCGGCGGTTTCAAGATGGGGATTATCGGAAGTGTTCCACACACCCAGGGAAACTACAGAATGATAGGCCCGACGACCATCAATCAGATGATGGATGGTCGTAATGCCTACAGCGTTGTTACGCAGGTCGACCGGGGTGTCTGGTCCGTAGGTGGAAACTATACGCGTGCAACGGACTTCAACCAACCACTTGGAATAACAGCAACGGGTGATGCCTTCAAAATCAACAACACAAAAGCCGATGCAGTTGGCGTATTTTTCAAGAGGACCTTTTCGGAGGATCGATCAGAAATTAAGGCATCCGTTGAACATTCGTCATTTTCTCTAAATTCATCAGGCTTTTTCAGCCTTGATCATGGCACTTATTCGGTTTTGCGGGTGGATGCACATCACTTTATTAGCGCAGCGACCGTGCTCGCCCTGGGGCTTAGGCGAGAACGGGCAATTACGGGAACGCTAGGGATTAAACTTCCGAGCTCGATTGATGCTGACGGAGATATTTCTTACCAGAACTATGCCATCGGACTTGGTTCGGTCATCGAAAGTGACGTAGTGAGTTTCGACTTGCACCACAGGTTCTCACCAAAACAGCGTCTTCGCGTTGGATTGACATATGAATCGAAGCCGTCTGACAAGAACAGTACAGGCACTGGAATGTACTTTGAGCGCGTATTTTAAAATGAGGCCCCAAGCGCTTCTAATACCCTTCGTTGGAGCTATATGTTCCCTAGTAATGCTGGGAAATGTCGTATTTGCGGCTGGCAACAGGGACCTGGCCATTTGGAATTTTAATGGCTCAGCAAACGAGTCCCCAGAGACACTGGAATTAAAACAATACGACCCCGCATGTCACCAAATTAGACTCCCGAAGAATCTCGTAGAAGAAATTCTAGCTTCCGATGGAAACATTTACATTCTCAAATCCCCCACTCAGAACACAGGGGGTTACAACTTCAAATTCTCCCTCCAAGAAGATGTCGCTTCTTTCTGTCTAAGGAGACCTTCTCCACTCGATGCTGTAACACAAGCGCTTTCGAACCCCTCTGCCGTAGCGATCGTTAGCAAGACCTACAAAGTTTCGAACTACGTCGATTACTGTAAATAAATGGCATTGATGTTTCTCGGACGGCAACGTCACCATCACGCCGTCTTCTGGTGATTCCTTCTACGGTTATTTTGCTATCTCGGTTCCGAAACTGCTATCGGGTAGCCAGTTCTGCAACCTCAGTCTCAGTTTTGCCTCCACCACTTCCCCTCTGCACCCTCGATCGACCCTCTCTCTGAGCGCTCAGGGTTAGGGGAGAATACAAGGTAGGGGCGCTTGGGGAATTTTTAGGCTGCAGAACCTCAGAAGCCCCGCGGAAATCATCTACTTTGGAGAGTTACGGATGGCTACCAGGAAGGGCCAACCCACCCCCGAACCTCATCATACATGAGGCAAAAGAGAACCCTGCTAGGACTCCGGTCCCCGGTCCCTACGCCAACTTCGAAATTACTATAGCCTCACAGGGCAAGGGCATCGTGCAACTTGGCGAGAACGGATACCCCCGAGCTCTGCCCGAACACCACTGGGGACGATTTGCAATGATCCCATTCCAGCCTTTGCCGTGGCCTTGATGATTGACGGCCCCAGCACCAAGGAAGGGCAGCCAGTGTAGCTACAAGAATTGCGCTTCGCCGGGCGCCCGTGTAACCCTGTGGTATATTGCTTGCATCTTACCCGGAAGGAGATTCCCCATGGCAGTCGTAAAGGGCTGGGAAGGACGTTATTTCGAAGACTTCAACGTCAAAGACGTGTACCGGTGCCGGATCGGCCGCACAGTGACGGAGAACGATAACATTTGGTTTACGCTACTAACCAACAACACCAACCAGATTCACTTCAACAACGAATATGGCAAGCGCACCGAGTTCGGGAAGTGCTTGATTAACAGCGCCCTGACGCTCGCCATCGTAGCGGGCATGGGGGTGACCGACGTGAGCGAGAACGGCTTCGCATTGGGGTGGGACCAGATACGGTTACCTAATCCACTGTTCGCCGGAGACACCCTCTACTCCGAATCCGAGGTGCTGGAGAAACGGGACTCCAAGTCCAAGCCGCAGTGGGGCATCATCAAGGTGCGGACCAGAGGTATCCAGCAGGAAGGTAAGGTAGTCATCGACTATGCTCGCAGCGTCATGGTCTGGCGCAAGAAGTTTGCCCCCCAGCACGACATCTTCCCGGAGATCGTCAACGGTGAGTAGCGGTTTGGCGCTTAGCGGAGTGCGGGTCATGGCCTTCGAGCAAGTCCTCGCTGGCCCCTTCGGGACCGGCCTTCTCGCTGAAATGGGGGCCGAGGTCATCAAAATCGAGCGACCGGGAGTTGGTGACTTGATTCGCCACTGGGACACTGCCGTGAAGGGGCTTTCCTCCGGCTATGTCTGGCTCAACCGTAATAAGAGGAGCCTCACGGTAGACGTCAAGAAACCTCAAGGCGTGGAGATTCTCCACAAACTGGCACAAACCACGGACGTGTTCTTTGAAAATTACGCACCGGGTGTAGCAGAGCGGTTGGGACTGGGCTGGGAGACCCTCAACGAGATCAACCCACGGCTCGTCTACTGCTCGCTCTCAGGGTACGGCCAAGATGGTCCATACCGGGACGTCAAGGCCTACGATCTTCTCATCCAAGGAGAGGCCGGTATCATTGCCACCACCGGCTACCCGGACAAGCCCGCTCGCGCTGGCGTGTCCGTCTCTGACATCGCTTCCGGCATGTACGCAGCCCTGGGCATTGCCCTGGCACTCTTCCAGCGGGAAAAGACTGGTACCGGACAGGTAATCGACATTTCCATGTTCGAGAGCATCCTTTCGTGGCTCGGATACTTCCCGCACCACTACTGGCACCGCGGTGAAGAGCCAAGCCGAGTGGGTATGCGGCATCACTACGTCACCCCTTACGGTCCCTACATGGCAGGCGACGGAGAGTACGTGAACCTCGCCGTAGCCACGCCCAAAGACTGGGAATCCTTTTGCCTCAAAGTAATGGAGAGCCCCGCCCTGATGGAAGACCCCCGCTTCGCAACGGTTGAAGCACGTAGGGAGAACCGCGGCATACTGGAGGGCACCATTGAGCGGCTCTTCCTGGAGCACGGGCACGAGACATGGCTTAAGCGCCTGCAGGCAGCGGAGCTTCCCAACGGCAAGGTCCGCGGGATCGCCCAGGTGCTGGCCCATCCCCAGGCAGCCGCCCGGCGTATGATCCGGGAGGTGGACTCGCCCGTAGGCAAGGTCCCGGTAATCGGGAGTCCACTTAACTTGTCCAACAGCCCGGCACGCTACGATCCCATCCCAGACCTCGGCGACGCCACCGACTCGATCCTAGAAGAACTCGGATACGACACAAACGCCATCGCCCAACTACACCAGGATAAGATCATCTGAACCCATCGCCCCCAACTTGGAAAGCCGGATAGGTTGCGCTAGAAATAAGGTTTTCGAGGCCCTGCGGCATCTATCCGCCTGTGTCCTTCCGAATCCCCTGGAAGCAAACTTCCATACCAAGGAGTCCGACATGGCATCACAGAGCATTGACACCTTTCACACCGCCTCCCCCCTCGAAGTCGGGGGAAACCGTTATCAAATCTACCGCCTTGAAGCATTAGCTAAAGAGACCTCTCTGCCGGTGGACCGCCTGCCGTTTTCGCTCAAGATTCTTCTGGAGAACTTGCTCCGGTGCGAAGATAACCGACACGTGTCAGCTACAGACATTCAGGCACTTGCGGGTTGGGACCCGGGGGCGAAGCCGGACAAGGAGATCGCCTTCATGCCAGCACGCATCCTACTGCAGGATCTCACCGGCGTTCCTGCCATCGTGGATCTTGCGGCCATGCGCGAAGGAATCCGCCGGTTAGGTGGCGATCCAAAGCGCATCAATCCCCTCCAGCCGGTGGACCTGGTCATCGACCACTCCGTGCAAGTGGACCATTTTGGCTCGCTTAATGCTTTTGCTTCGAATTCGAAGCTCGAATACGAACGCAATCGGGAACGTTATGCTTTCCTACGTTGGGGGCAGAAAGCCTTCGACAACTTCAGTGTAGTACCCCCCGACACCGGCATCGTCCACCAGATCAACCTGGAGTTCCTCGGCAAAGTCGTCTTCACCAAGTCGTTAAACGGCAACAACCTAGCTTATCCCGACACTCTAGTGGGTGCCGATTCCCACACCCCAATGATCAACGGCCTGGGGGTGGTCGGCTGGGGTGTAGGCGGCATCGAAGCCGAAGCGGCCATGTTGGGGCAGCCACTCATCATGCTTATCCCCGAGGTCATCGGTTTCAAGCTGCACGGGCGGTTGCCTGAGGGAGCCACTGCCACCGACCTCGTCCTGAGGATCGTACAGATGCTGCGCAAGAAAGGGGTGGTGGAGAAGTTCGTGGAGTTCTACGGCCCAGGGCTATCCAGCCTAGCGTTAGCGGACCGCGCGACCATCGGCAACATGGCGCCCGAATACGGTGCGACCGTAGGGTTCTTCCCCGTGGACGACGAAACCCTGGCGTACCTGAAACTGTCAAATCGGAACCCTGAGCTTATCAACCTAGTGGAGGCCTACAGCAAGGAGCAGGGCCTGTTCCGCACCGACGACACGCCCGACCCAGACTTCACCGATATGCTGGAGCTTGACCTGAACGACGTAGAACCCAGTCTAGCGGGCCCCCGCCGACCCCAAGATCGGGTGCCTCTGCGAAGCGTTAAACAAGCCTTCGCCGAGGCCCTGCCTAGCATGAAGGGTGGTGACACTCCTAGCACTGTCCCGGTCCAGCAGAACGGCGACTCCTTTGAGCTTACCCACGGGTCGGTAGTAATCTCCGCCATCACCAGTTGCACCAACACTTCCAATCCGTCGGTGATGGTGGGGGCGGGCTTGCTGGCCAAGAAGGCTACCGAACGGGGGCTCAAGGCCAAACCCTGGGTCAAGACGAGCCTGGCGCCGGGCTCTAAGGTGGTCACCGCGTACCTCAGCCGGACAGGGCTGATAGAGCCCCTAGAAAAGCTTGGATTCCATTTGGTGGGCTACGGTTGCACTACCTGCCTGGGTAACGGGGGGCCTTTACCGGAGAACATCAACAACGCCATCGAGGAAGGCAACCTCGTTACCTCGGCCGTTCTCTCGGGCAACCGCAACTTTGAGGGACGGATCCACCCCAGCATCCGGGCCAACTACCTAGCCTCGCCGCCGCTCGTGGTAGCCTATGCCATCGCCGGTAATATGGGTGTAGACTTGTACAATGACCCTATCGGTGAAGATTCCGACGGGAATCCTGTGCTGCTCCGGGAAATCTGGCCCACTCCCGAAGAAGTGCGTGCGGCAGTAGCCAGGGGCGTAACCACCGAGGCCTTTCGCAAGGAGTATAGCAACGTCTTCCAGGGAGACGACATGTGGCAGAGCATGCCGGTGCCCGAGGGGGAGCTATTCGCCTGGGATGCGAATTCCACCTACGTCCGAGAGCTTCCCTTTTTCTCCGACATGCCCGCGGAACCGACCACGCCCAGCGACATCAGGGGTGCGCGGGTGCTGGCTCTGCTCGGGGACTCAGTGACCACAGATCACATCTCCCCAGTTGGTTCTATCGAAAGGGACGGCCCAGCTGCACGGTATCTCACCGAGCACGGCGTGGACGCCAAAGACTTCAACCAGTACGGAGCCCGCCGAGGCAACCACGAAGTGATGATGCGCGGGACCTTCGCTAACGTGCGGCTGACAAACCAAATTGCTCCCGGCACAGAGGGCGGATGGACCGTACACCAGCCGGAAAACGAGCAGATGTCTATCTTCGACGCAGCCATGAAGTACCAGGGAGAAGGGACGCCACTTATCATCGTCGCTGGCAAGGAATACGGCACCGGATCTTCTCGGGACTGGGCGGCAAAGGGGCCGCGCCTCCTAGGCGTCAAAGCCGCCATTGCTCAAAGCTTCGAACGTATCCACCGGAGCAATCTAATCGGCATGGGCATCCTGCCGCTAGAGTTCATTCCAAGTGAGAGCGCGGAATCACTAGGACTCACCGGCTTCGAGACTTACGACATCATCGGCGTGGCCGATGGTTTGACCGTGCGAAAACAACTGCAGGTAGACGCTACGAGCACAGAGGGAGAAGTGACCACATTTCACGTAACGTGCCGAATCGACACCCCCGCGGAGTTGGCGTACTACCGCCACGGCGGCATCCTGGAATATGTGCTGCGACAACTAGCGGACGAAACGTAACCCTTTGATCATGAGCACCTTCTACATCACCCACACAAAGTGACGCTACTGTAGAAGGTGCTCATGATAAACCCAACCGTCTGTCGACAATTTCCAACCTAACACCCCGAGGAAACCCATCTTTTGTTGAAAGGGGGAATTGCCCCAGATTTCGGACGCACCGGCGAGGATAGTCTACCAAACGGCCTCCCTGAATGTTTACCCGGACCCTCTCTACCAACGGACAGCTACGAACTTCTGGCGTACACATCAACCGGAGCACCAATACATTCGTTAATATGGGCGGTGAATTCCAGCGGCTTGGCAAAACAACCCAGGAAGAAGGAAGGGAGGCGCTGTTTCGCTTCACTAGACCTGATCAGGTCCTTCTGGCAAGAAGGTGAGGCCATGGAGGAGGAACAGCTCTCGGTTCGGATCGTCCGCCGGATTAACGAAGTGCCCCAAGATACGTGGGATTCCCTCCTTCGGGACGGTTCGCCGTTCATGCGATGGGACTGGCTGGACTGCCTGGAAGAGTCGAACTGTGTCTGCGACAAGACGGGATGGGCTCCCCACCACCTTATCGTCGAGCGAGGGAAACAGATACTCGGCGCCTGCCCCATGTATCTCAAGTCCCACAGCATGGGGGAGTTCGTCTTTGACCAACAGTGGGCTGGTTACGCGGCGCAAACCGGCATTGAATACTACCCTAAGATCCTCGTGGGAGTACCTTTCACGCCGGTGGCGGGCTCCCGGTTCCTCACCGTTCCAGGCATCGAGCGCCGAAACATCATCGCCGTCCTGGGCCGAGCATTGATCGAAATTTGCCGCAGTAACAAGCTCTCGTCCATCCACATCAATTTCTGCGACCAGGAGGAGATGGACGCGCTGAAAGATCTTGACTTCATCCCGAAGATAGGGCTCCAGTTCCATTGGGAGAACCGTAAATACAAAACCTTCGACGATTATCTAGGCGCGTTTCGAAGCGAGCGACGGAACAAAATCAAACGCGAACGTCGAGAACTCCACAAGCAGGGCATTCGCATACGGGCACTACCCTACGATGAAATCACACCGGACATTCAGAGCACCCTATTCGAGCTTTACAAGCACCACATCGATAGGCTTTACTACGGTCGACAATACCTAAACCGCCGCTTCTTCGATGAACTACTGAAACGCCCCTACCCGCTTATCTGTCCCATCGTCGCCCAACGCGACGGCCGTATCATCGCCGGTACTTTCAACATCCGTGGTCCCAACGCCCTCTACGGCCGCTATTGGGGCGCTTTTGAAGATCACCGCTACCTGCACTTCAACGTCTGCTACTACGCGGCCATCGAGCACTGCATCAACGAGTCTCTATTCCGTTTCGAAGCCGGTGCAGGTGGTAGCTTCAAGAACCTCCGCGGTCTAGAGGCCGCCAAGACATACAGCGCTCATTACATCCGTGACAAGCGCTTCCGGGACGCCCTCTCGCGCTACTTACAGGAGGAACGGTCGGAGACGCTGGCTAGACAGGAGAATCTGCTGGAAGGGAGCCCCCTGAAGAAGGAACAGGGGAAGGGAGATAACTAGAACCTCTATAAACTCCGGTTGCCATAAACAAACATTGGCCTGGTCTGCAGCCAATCACTTCGTCACGTAGGGACACAACTCGCCCAGACGTTTCAGATATGGAAGGAATAAATGGTTGGGTAGAACGTGCATGCGGTGGGGGGTTGCCGCATTAGAGCGGATGATAATTTCGCGACATTTCTGAGCCTACCTTAGATCGGCCGAACAAAACTTTCCGGACCACCGGAAAATTAAGCTGGAACCGTCCCACGAACTAGCTTACCCAAGGCGTGACGTCTGCCTTATCTATCGTACTCGAACACCAATTCGCCGTCCTTCTCATCGATGTGAACGTTTCCACCGTTCTGAAGCTGGCCGAAAAGGATATCGTCAGCCAGACGTTTCTTGATTTCGTTGTCGATCAGACGAGCCATGGGGCGGGCGCCGAACTGGGGATCATAACCACGTTCGGCAAGCCAGGCTCGAGCGGCAGGCTCTAGTTGGATGGTAACCTTTCGTTCGTTCAACTGGGCATCGAGTTGCGTGATAAACTTGTCGACAATCTTCTCTATCACCACCGGGCTCAAGGTGTTGAAGAACATGGTGGCGTCCAGCCGGTTACGGAACTCTGGACTGAACATCCTCTCGATGGCTTCCTTGCCTTTACCAACGTTAGAGTTGTGAGCGAAACCCAGCGCGGTACCGCCCATCTCCCGACCACCAGCATTAGTGGTCATGATCAATATTATGTTGCGAAAGTCGGCCTTCTTGCCGTTGTTGTCGGTAAGTGTCGCGTGGTCCATGACCTGAAGTAACACATTGAACAGGTCGGGATGTGCCTTCTCGATCTCGTCCAGCAAGAGTACAGCATAAGGTGTCTTCCGGATGGCGTCCGTCAGTAGCCCACCTTGGTCGAAGCCCACATACCCTGGCGGCGCACCTAGAAGGCGTGACACCGTGTGTTTCTCCATGTATTCGCTCATGTCGAAGCGTAGAAACTCAATGCCCATGATTTGAGCCAATTGCTTGGCCGCCTCAGTCTTACCCACCCCGGTGGGTCCAAAGAACAGGAAGCAGCCAGTTGGTTTCTCGGGCTGCGCGAGACCGGAGCGGGACAGCTTGATGGTACTGGCAAGCGCGTCGATGGCCTCGTCCTGGCCAAAAACTACGAGCTTCAAGTCCCGAGGTAGGTTAACGAGCTGCTCCTTATCTGATGTGGATACGCTACGTGGTGGAATCTTCGCCATAGTGGCTACGATTTGTTCCACGTCCTTGGGACTGATGATTTTTTTTCGCTTCTCCGGCGGAAGAACCCGCACCGAAGCGCCTACTTCGTCGATAACATCGATGGCCTTATCAGGCAGAAAACGGTCGTTGATGTGCTTGGCCGCGAGCTTGGCCGCAGTCCGCAGGGCCGCCTGACTGTACGCGACCCCGTGGTGCTTCTCATAGTGGGGCTTCAACCCTTGCAAAATCTTGTAGGTTTCGTCGATGCTTGGCTCGAAAACTTCGATGCGCTGAAACCGTCGCGACAGCGCCCGGTCGCGCTCGAAGTAGCTTCGATAATCATGATACGTAGTGGAACCGATGCACTTGAGCTCACCGGAGGCAAGCACTGGTTTCAAAATATTCGAGGCGTCCAGGGAGCCACCACTGGTAGCCCCGGCGCCCACGACCGTATGTATCTCGTCAATGAACAGGATTGCATCCGGGTTACCCTGGAGGGCCGTGATGATACCTTTGAGCCGTGCCTCGAATTCGCCACGAAACTTCGTACCGGCTAACACCGCACCCATGTCGAGAGCAAATATACGGGTATCGTGTAACACTTCCGGAACCGCCTTCTCATGGATCCGCAAGGCGAGTCCCTCAGCAATGGCCGTCTTCCCAACGCCCGGATCACCAACGTAGATGGGGTTATTCTTACGGCGTCGGCAGAGAACGTGGATGGTACGAGCAATCTCGCTGCTACGGCCGATGAGCGGATCCAACAACCCCTTCGCTGCCTTCTCCACCAGTTCAACAGTAAACGCTTCCAGCGGATTGCGTTTAGAGCCCCGCCCGCCTTCCTCATCCTCCTCCCCCCCTTCCGCATGCTGGGGTTCTTCCGTCGGCAACTTGGAGACCCCGTGAGAGATGTAGTTGATGAGATCGAAGCGACTAATGTCCTGTGATTCCAACAGGTACCGAGCGTAGCACTGCTGCTCGCGGTACATCGCCACCAGCAGATCGATGCCCTGGATCTCCGCCTTTTCCGAGGACTGGGCGTGAATGAAGGCCCGCTGGACAATGCGGTGAAACCCTAGAGTCTGTTCCGGCTCCTTATCCGCGCCCTCTGGAACCTTCTCCAGGCGCGTCTCAAGGAACTCCTCAAGTTCGTGTCTTAAGCGGTCAAGATCGCCACCACAATTTGTGATAGCGTCGCTGGCGCTCTTGTCCTCGAACAGCACCCAGAGAAGGTGCTCCACGCAAACGAACTCATGTCGCCGTTTCCTGGCCTCGTCGAATGCCGCCTTGAGCACGGCCTCCAGGTGCTTGGTGATCACGTCATTCCTCTTCTACGCTGCATTTCAGCGGGTACTCGTACTGCTGCGCCAACCCCTCTACGGTCTTTACTTTAGTCTCGGCCACCTCAAAGGGATAAACTCCGGCCACACCGACACCATTCCGGTGTACATGTAACATAATTTGCACGGCCTCGGTGTTGTCCTTATTAAAGACCGCCTCCAGGATTTGGACGACGAACTCCTTAGTAGTGTAGTCGTCGTTGTGCAGCAGTACCTTAAATAGAGAAGGGCGCTTGAGCCTCTTCTCCGTTTCAACGACAACGTCGCGATCCAAATCCTGTTCGCGCTTGCTCATCGAGAGCCTCCCTGGAACTCACCCGCGCCGTTCAATCTGGAACGGCCGAACCTAGGGTTCAATGTATTCTTACGCCTTTTTCCAGCGCGGCACTTTGTCGCGGTGCGGGATACCGTCCCCGAACAGCGTCCGACCCCCCAACGGGAAGTTCTTCGGAGGAATGCCCCCCATGATCAGAAACACCACGTCTCGCTTGGAGTCGTTGCCAATGGCTCGATTGACCTCTGGACTCACCCGGACAACGGTTCCCTCAGGCATCGCGATGCGACGACCGTCCATAATGAGAGTGCCGTCCCCCTTCAAAGTGATAAACACTTCCTCTTGCACCTTATGCTGGTGAACATACTCCGCACCCTTGCCAGGTTTGATGCGAACAATACCGAAACCGACACCTTCACAGTTCAGCCGGCGAGCCAGAAATTCCTTGTCTTTCACATCCTTTATGGGCATGGACAACTTGTTGTATTTGGCCACAGTAACCTCCCTGTATTATATGATAAAAGCTTTAGATCACCCTGTTACTGCACCTTCCGCAGCCGACGACACCAACCGGGCATACTTAGCCATGACTCCGCTGGCATAGCGGGGCTCCGGTGCCTTCCACTGGCGCAAACGCTTGTCGACCTCGTCCTCGGACAACTCCACATCCAGCCGTCGAGAGTCAATGTCAAAGACAATGGTATCACCATCCTGAACAGCAGCAATAGGGCCGCCCTTAGCGGCTTCAGGGGCCACATGGCCCGCCATTAAACCGTGAGTAGCGCCGGAGAACCGACCGTCGGTCAAAAGCGCTACGGATTCGCCAAGACCAGCCCCCACCAAGGCTGCCGTGACACCTAGCATCTCGCGCATGCCCGGACCTCCCACAGGACCCTCGTAACGGATCACCACCACATCGCCCTCTTTGATTTCGCCATTTTGTACTGCCTTGAAGGAATCTTCCTCGCGGTCGAACACTCGCGCCGGACCGCTGTGTCGCTTGCGCTCATGGCCAGCCACCTTGACCACGCAACCCTCCGGCGCCAAATTGCCCCTAAGGATAACGAGGCCACCAGTGGGTTTCAGCGGCTCAGACACCAGCCGCACAACCTCCTGACCCGGCGTTTCCTCCACCTCCCGGAGTTCCTCACTGAGAGCCTTCCCAGTAACGGTCATGCAATCACCGTTCAGTTTACCCGCATCCAGAAGCCGGCGGGCAACCAGAGGAACACCGCCGGCCCGGTAGAGGTCGTTGGCCACAAACCGACCACCCGGCTTGAGGTCGGCAATCAACGGCGTCCGGGAGCTGATGTGATCGAAGTCGTCGATGCGCAGATCTACGTTCGCCTCTCGTGCCACGCCGAGCAAATGCAGGACACTATTGGTGGAGCCGCCCGTCGCCGCGACCGCAGCAACGGCGTTCTCAAGCGCCCCCCGACTGATAATCTGCCGCGCGGTCAGGTTTTTACGTAGGAGCTCCATGACCATCTCACCGGCACGGTACGCAACGTCATCCTTTCGCTCGTCCATAGCTGGCACACTGGCGGTACCGATCGGGGAGATTCCTAGAATCTCGAATGCAGTGGCCATGGTGTTCGCAGTAAATTGCCCCCCACACGCGCCCGGGCCCGGGCAGGCGTGGCTTTCAAGGTCGAGTAGCTCGGCATCAGTCATCTTCTTGGCGGCGTGGGCGCCCACTCCCTCAAACACATCCTGGATGGTAACATCGCGCCCCTGGAACCGTCCCGGCATAATGGAACCGCCGTAGAGCATCAACGACGGCAGGTCCAGCCGTGCAAGGGCCATGACCGTTCCTGGAATGGTCTTGTCGCACCCCGACAACGCCACCACGGCGTCGAACATGTGCCCTCTAGTCACCAGCTCGATTGAATCGGCAATGACCTCACGACTGACGAGCGAAGCCTTCATTCCCTCGGTGCCCATGGAGATGCCATCAGAGACCGCCACAGTGTTAAACTCAATGGGCGTCCCACCCGCTGCGCGAATCCCCTCCTTCACCTTGGCCGAGAGCCGCCGCAGGTGAAAATTGCACGGCATGACTTCAATCCAAGTGTTAGCGACGCCTACCAGTGGCCTGTTAAGGTCCTCGTCCGTCAATCCCACCGCCTTGAACATGGCCCGGGACGGCGCCCGGTCTGGTCCCTGCGTGATGGTTCGGCTGTAACGGTTCAGTGGTTCGGCCATTTCCGTCGACTCCTTACCTCATCGCTCTCAATTGTCCAGCCACATTAGCTTGGCCGGATTCTCTTTAAGCATGATGGAAATCTGATCCTTGGTTATGCCAAACCCCAGCAACGCGCGGATGAACACCCGCATACCGTCGACGGCGTTCAGGTGCAGTACCTGACCGAAGTCACTACCAATAATGCAGCGCTCGGGGCCAATCTCGGCTATAGTCTTGACGGTCTCCATTGGGTCCGCAATCGGCTGGTACAGGCTCGGGATCATCGGCTGGCAGTAAGTACCCACGAACACGCCAAGATCCGCCAATTCCTTCATCTCGTCCAGCAGGAGCTTGTTAAGTTCCAGTAGCGGGTGGTCGAGGGTTGCGCGCACACCCAGTTCCTTCGCCTTCTTCGCAAGGGGCAGCAGTTCCAGAAAGTCCGTGTGGCCGAAACCGATACCTACTTTATTGTCCACCGCGAGCTTCATGATCTCCACCACCTCTGGTAACACCTCACCCTCCTCGCTCACCAACCGTACGCCCCCCTTGTCGGGATGACCCGCACTGCGCCAGAACCCCAGAGAGGTGAAGGTTGGAAACCAGATCATCTTGGCGTTTGGGTACTGCAACGCTATTCGCACGTATTCCGGATTCATGCCATGGCACGTGCCCGCACCACCATAGACTTCTACCCGACGCTCCAGCTCCCCTTTCTCCACCAGGTAGTCGATGTGACGCTGCACCAGGTAGCAGGCGTTGGCACTGACGTTCCAATGGTCCTTGAACGCTAGCGCCCGCATGCCCGCATTGGCGGCATCCACCGCTATCTCAATCATGTCCTGAGATCGGTGGACAAAGTCAGGATAGGCATGAATGTGGCAGTCGATGGCGTCCTCAAGTAACTCGTCCTCGATGCCCGGATAAATCTTGAGCATCTCGGGGTTGTCTTTGAGCATCTGATAGAAATAGTCCTTGGCATTGAGTTGGCGGACGCGTTCCAGAGTGAGCGTCCGACCTACCAGAATGCCTGCGGCTTCTGCATCTGCTGCAAAATCACACATCGTGTCCTCGCTTTCCGGCTGGGTGCCTCGAACCCCCGGCTCGGCCTCAGGCGCCGGATTCCTTTCCCCAGGCGGTTATGAACTGTTCGGCGTCCGCAGAGGCCGGCACGCTGACAGGGACGTACGGCACCACCATACGCGTCACACCGGCTTCAACATAAGGTGCTAACCGGTCCTTGATTTCCCGAACCGAGGTCGCAGGAATAACCGGTAACCGGTCCATGTAGTCGTCGGTGAGGGCTCCCATGGCGGCCTTAAAGCCACCGTCCCGGAACGCCGCCTGAATCGCATCCACTTCTGCAACGAAGCCCTGCTCCCGCAGCATATCGCTATAATGATCCGCGATGTTGTAGAACGTGAGAGCCTGCCTGAGCTTGGAGCGGGCTACCTCACGGTCTGGATTGAGAGAGACGCGCACCTTACCGATCACCTCCACCGGCCCGCGTCCAGCAGCCGTAGCCCCGGCCTGGGCGCGATCAGCAATCTCGCGTATTTTTTCCGGCGTCGCCATATTGATAAAGACGCCGTCCGAAATTCTTCCGGCGAGTCGCGACATCTGCGGCCCCAGGCCGGCCATATAGATAGGTAACTCCGTGTACTGCGGTTTCCAAGAAAGCTGGAAGCGCTTGCCCGTTCCGTAAATCTCCCCCTCGTACTCAACACGCTCGCCAGCCACCACTTTGCGCACGATTTCCATATACTCTCGCACGCGTCTTAGCGGCCGATCGAAGACACCGCCGTGCCATGCGGCGATCGCCTTGTTGGCAACCCCAAGGCCCAGTAACACTCGCCCGCCCGAAAGGTCCTGCAGCGTCGCCGCCTGCAACCCCAGCGTTACCGGACTACGGCCGTAGATATGGTAGATGGCCGTCCCTAGTTTGATTGTGCTGGTGCGACCCGCCGCAGCCGAGATCAACACCATAGGATCGGTGCTATTGGATTCACCCTTCCAAAAAGCGTCGAACCCAGCCTGTTCCGCGCGCTCCACCAAGCCTACAACTTCTACTGCAGGATAGTGCGCCGCTGAATTGATTTCGATATCGTAAATCATATGCTTTCCTGTCGGGACATCACAAAGTTGATCATCTTCATGCTCATGACCACTTCGCCGTCCTGATTCAAGGTTTCTAGAAACGAATTGACGATGCCACGGTCAGGCTTAGACTTTGATCGCCGAGTCTCCAGAACCGTAACCCTCACGGTCAACCGGTCACCCGGCCGCACGGGCTTGTTCCAACGAAGCTCATCCACACCCGGCGAGCCAAGATTCGCCACCGCCGAGAGGTAGTTGTCGGAATAGACCCGCATCATCGCTGCCGCAGTGTGCCAGCCGCTGGCGATAAGACCTTTGTATATTGTTTTCCTCGCGAGTTCCGGGTCCGTATGATAAGGCTGCGGCACGAATCGTTTACCGAAATTCATGATCTCGTCTTCATCTAGACTCACCGGACCGAACTCATGAACTGAGCCTGCAATATAGTCTTCGAGGTATCGTGCCTCTCTGGGAGTGGCAAATTCGGATCGCTTCATGCCCTTCACGAGTACAATGAACCGAAGGACGCTGCAACATCCATCTAAATGCCATTTATTACATCCTTCACCCCCGCGTCCGTAAAAGCGAGACCACGGCCCTGAACGAAAGCGATCGTTTCCCTACCTCCCTAATTCGGGTTTTGGGGGTTTGGTCCAGAACATAAGCGCTGTCGAGATGAAGGCCGCACCCGCGAAAAGTTTCAGGGGCACCGTATAACTGTGGGTAAGGTCGTAGAAGAACCCAGCACTGATGGGACCCATGACACTACCGACGGTGACGAACATACGACTGAAACCCTGGATACTGGCAAAGTGACGAATACCGAAGTAGTCCGCGCGGATGGGTTCTTGTAGCGAAGCAAGACCGCCGTAGCAAAGAGAATACAACAACAATGCCGCGAGAAACCAGGCAGAGGAGGAGGTCGCACCCATGATCAGAACCGAGACACTGAGAGCCCCAAGTAAGCCGATCATCATCCGGCGCTTGTCGATGAAGTCCCCCATCCAGCCGAAGGCCAGGCGTGTCGGGACACCGACGAGAGCGGAGATACCAAGCAACCCACTGGCCAATTCTTGCCCCCAACCACGATCCACCAGGAGAATGACGAGATGGACCGAGATCCCCTCTGTTACCATCTGCCGTAGCCCCATGACTGCAGCGAGAAACCAAAACGAACGAGTGTGGAGGGGCTGCATTAGGGTCAGTGAAACCTCTGCAGCCGTATCCGGTACCCCAGGACGGGGAACGGACGTGTCTGGTAATCCAGCACCCCGCTCGTAGGCGTTGCCGATAGCCCGTGCCAGCGGCCAGCCCATAGCCACGATGATCACCGCCGAGGCCACTGACGCCGCGCGCCATCCCCACCAAACGATCATAAAACCTACCACCGGCACCAACAATCCGGACAGCCCCGGGCCCATCCGGAAGATACCAAAAGCGAGGCTCCGGCGTGCGCGAAACAACGTAGCGACAACCACGCTAACGGGAATGTAAAAACCGACGCTGGACCCCAGCACGATCCCCACGACAATGGTGACGTAGAGCATCAACAGGGAATTCACCAGACTCATGCCAAGAAAGCCCAGCGCGCAGATCACGATGCCAAGGTACATGACCCGCTTGGGACCCAACCGATCTGTCATGTAGCCTTCTGCCGGTCCCAGTAATCCTGCTTCCACCCGCGCCATAGAGAAGGCACCCGAAATGGCCGTGCGGCTCCAGCCGAATTCTCGCTCAAAGGAAGGGAAATATGCGCTGAGACCAAAATAGGCCAAGCCGGTGCTGACGGCATGAGCGAAACAGGCAGCAAACACGATCCACCAGGTGGACATGAATCCGGCCGGGACTTTGCGGGAGTTTAGAGTGGCCAAAGCGCCTTACTTGGACATTCTCGACAGGACCTTCTCGGCCGTGATAGGCAACGACCGAACCCGCGATCCGATGGCATCGGCCACGGCGTTGGCCACTGCGGCGGCAAACGGGATGATAGGTGTCTCGCCGATGCTCATGCTGTTGTAAGGTCCGCTACCGGTGTCCGACTGGCTCAGCACCGTCCGTAACTCGGGTATGTCGCAGATGCTGGGAAGTTTGTAGTCGCCGAGGTTAGCTGTAGTTACCTTGCCGTCATCAAACTGTACATCCTCCATCAGAGCATAGCCCACACCCATGATGATAGCGCCTTCGATCTGACCTTGGTGCATCAGTGGATTGATGATGGTGCCCGTGTTTAGGGCCGCGGTAACCTTACGCAGCTCCACCTGACCAGTTTCTGGATCGACTTCCACCTCGACCACCTCCGCACACATGGAGGCTTCCGGCCCCATGGTGGTATCGTTGTAGTGGCCTTCGCTCCTGATAGACGACCCCTTGGCCCGCGCCAACTCCGCGAAGGTCATGCTTTGTTCCGTGTCCAACCGGATCGCGCCACCTTCAGCCACGGCCACCTTGTTCACCTCCGTACCCATGGCCTCGGCTGCGATACTCGACAATTCCTCCTTCAGCGCGGTTACCGCCAGGTAAGCGGCATTCCCATAGATTCGGGTGCCACGACTACCGCCTAAGCCTGCGTCCTTCTCCACCTGGGTGGAGTCAAGGGTCTCAAGGTGGACGGACTCAAGTGACACCTGGAGCTCCTCCGCTACCAGTTGGCGAAGCACCGTGTAGGTACCGCTTCCCTGATCCATAGCCGCCGCCGAGACCGTAATAGTCCCATCCTCATCAATAGTCACAAACGCATAGCACTCGCCCCCCAACGGCAACCACTGCGCCACGGCCAACCCACGCCCAATGTTGGCGTCCTTGGGAGTCCAATAGCCCGACTCCGTAATGGCCTTGTCAAGGGTCTCCTCGGCCTTGATGTGCTGGAGCACGTGGCCTGTGGGGGATTCATCACCGTCATGCATCAGATTGACTCTACGAAACTCGACCGGATCCATATCCAACTCTTTAGCTACCGCATCCATCTGGCTCTCAGTGGCAAAGAATCCCTGCGGATCACCCGGCGCCCGCATGTGTCCACACGGAGTCTTGTTCGTGTACACCACGCGTTCCTCACTCAGGTGATGAGGCATATTATAGGGACCCCCAGCCTCTTGGGCGCCGAAAAGAAACCCGATGGGCTTAAAGGCGCCGTAGGCGCCGCTATCGAAAATGAAGTCGAGATGATGCGCCATGATGTGCCCATCTCGTTTGACCCCGGTGCGCACCTTAATGGTACAAGCGTGACGCGGATTCCCCGCTATTAGCTCTTCGTCGTAGTCCATCACCATCTTGACCGGACGTCCGCTCTTCTGGGACAGAAAGTACGCCACCGCCACATCCATGAAGTCGCCCTTGCCGCCGAAATCTCCGCCGATATAGCAGTGATGCACCATCAGGCTCTCGAACGGCACCCTGAGGGCCCTAGCGAGCTGTTGACGTAGGGCAAAGGGAGTCTTGCTACAGCACCAAATCTCCGCGGTCCCTGATTCATTCACGGTCACCAAGCAGGAATGGGGCTCAATGTAGCCCTGGTGTACAGGCTGAGTGTAGAAGGTGTTCTCTACGATGATATCGGACTCGGCGAAACCCGTCTTAAGGTCCCCCTTCCCCCAGGACAGGTAGGCGAAAGTGTTGGTAGACGATTCGAGGGGCGCCAGGAGACCCTCGTAGTTCATGACATCAGGATGGATCGCCGGCGCTGAGGGCTTGACCGCCTCCAGCGGGTCTAGCACTGGATCAAGATCCTCATATTCCACTTCGATGAGCTCCACTGCGCGTTCCGCTGCCTCCTCACTGTCGGCCGCCACTGCCCCCACTTTCTCACCCACAAAGCGGACCACGTCCTCCGCCAAAATTGGCATATCACACAGGCGTCGACCGATCTTCAATCCGGCCACATCGGTACCAGTGATGACAGCCCGGACCCCGGGAACTCGCCTCGCTTTACTCGTGTCGATACTCTTGATCTTCCCGTAAGGGATAGGACTGCGCAACGTCTTACCCCACAGCATGTCCGGAAGTGTCACGTCCACCGCGTAAATCGCCTCGCCCATCACCTTGCCCTCGCCCTCAGCCCTGGGGGTGGCAATTCCGACAATTTTACCTGTAGCCATCGCGTACCTCAGTCGTGTAGTGAATTCTACGTTTTCAGCCCGCAATCCCTGCGCCATGGATGGCATATCGCCCCAGGTGTATTGAGTCAATGGCCCAACTGCTGTAGCGCACTACGGTTTGACTTCCCGGACGACATTCGGAAGACTTGGCGTTCGGTAACAACTTTCATTTTCTCTGAAGGCAACTAACTGGAGTCCAAAGAGACGAAGCCGAAGGAGGAGCGACTAATTTGTCGAAATGAGCACATGGACCTCGACGACCTCGCAGCAAGAATTCGGCGTTCTTCCGACATAGTCTTTTTCACCGGTGCCGGCATCAGCACCGAGTCGGGCATCCCTGACTTCAGAAGCCCGGGCGGCAAATGGACACGAATGAAGCCCGTCTATTTCGACGAGTTCATCAACAGTGAGGAGGCCAGAGTCCAGGCCTGGCAACGGAAAAAGGAGAGCTACCAACTCTACAAAGAGGTGCTGCCCAACATTGGCCACACATCCATCAGCGCCTTCGAAAAGCGCGGTAATCTCCTCGGACTAATCACCCAGAACATTGACGGCCTCCACAGCCGGGGCGGCGTTTCGGACGAGAAAATCGTTGAGCTTCACGGCTCGGACCGTACAGTCATATGTCTTGGCTGCAGTAAAATCTTCGATCCAGACAAGATACTAGCAAACCTAGGGGAGACATTCGCGTCGCCGCGCTGCGACGCCTGCGACGGTCTCCTCAAATCCGGGACCATCTCCTTTGGGCAACCCATGCCACAGGCGGCCATGCAGCAAGCCCAGATCTGGAGCGAAGCTGCAGAGATCTTCATCGTGGTTGGCTCGTCGCTGGCGGTGCAACCCGCCGCGACTTTCCCCGTCATTGCCAAACAGGCCGGTGCATTACTAGCGATCGTCAACCGAGAGGCGACCCCCTTGGAATCACTAGCCGACTACAGCTTTGAGGGCGAGATCGGTGAATTCTTCCGCAAGGTCAGCCCCCTTCTGAACGATGCCTGACGGCATAGGGCTCGCTTGACACCCCCGCAGCAAGGCTGATAGACGTCGGCTAGTTTTCGACTCACTCTTTGTCCACTTCATACCCCAACCCCGCGGGAGGAGACCCATGAGCGATACGAACGGTCACACGAAAGCACTTCATGTAATGACACACTCCGGGTGGTACCGCTTCGAGAAAAACGCCGATTCGTGGAATCAGGTGGACCGCGACCTGACGTTCTGGAACCTAAGCTGCGTTGCGGTCGATCCGGAAGACCCACAGACCGTGTACGCAGGAACCGAACACTCGGGGCTGTTTTTCACAAATGACGGCGGGGAGACCTGGAGTCGCTCCACACCCAACGTCCCGAATCTTGACATTTTCTCGCTGTGGGCCCTGCCGGGATCGCTGTTCGTCGGCACGCGGCCTGCAGCGCTCTTCCACGGCGCACCCGGGAAAGAGTGGCAGGAACTCCCCGGTGTACGCGAGGGTGGCACAGGCGGAACCTTTCCGCCGAACCCGGCCCAAGCACCGCGAACTCGTTACCTAACAGGAGATCCTTCGTCGCCCTCAAGACTTTACGCCGGCATCGAGGTGGGCGGGTTACTCTTAAGTGATGACAACGGCAGCGACTGGCACACGGCCAACGAAGGTTTATGGGACCACGACATTCATCAACTGCACCACTGTAAACACGAACCCGACTTGGTTGTAGCGGCCTGTGGCGAAGGGATCTTCCGTAGTCGCGACCGAGCATCCCATTGGGAGGAGATCACCCCCTCCGACACCCGCACCTACGGCACCACGGTCACCGAGACGGATGATGGCAGCCTATATCTCGGAATCACGCTGGGACGACCCAACACCTGGGTGCGCAAGGTAGGAGCCAGTGCAGCCATCCTGCGGAGCGAGCACGAGGCTACCGGTTGGAAACTACTGGCCGAGGGTTTCCGCGGCGGCATTATGGACACTGCGCCCGATCCCGACGGCCCTGGCATCATCGCGGCCACCTCCGAGGGCGAGGTCATGATCATCGATGAGAAAAGTTGCCACACGATTGCCAGCGGGCTACCGTGCATCAACGAGATCGCCATCGGCTCATAAGCGCTTTTCTGCCCGTTTGATTCACAACCTGGCCCCGCTAATGGCAGGACCCGGTACCTTGAACCATCGGAACGATTGAATCGTGACAGCCATACCTCCCGAGTCGCCCCGGACCGACTGGGGGTCCGTCGCAGTTGCTGCCCTCTCTGCCGTAGGACCTGCCATGGTAGTTGCGGTTTTGGGGATCGGCCTGCCGGAGATCCGATCAAGCCTGGAACTCTCGGAAGTTTGGGCAGGCACCCTTTTTACCGCGATTTTCGTAGTAGCAGCATGCGCGAGTTGGTCGGCCGGACGACTCTCTGACAATCTGGGGAGGCGCAGGGTCCTGGTATTTGGCGGCCTCTCCCTAGGCACCGGGTTTGGTCTCGTATCAACCACCCAGAGCTACGGTACCGCAGTGGCATTTCTAGCCTTGGGGGGGCTAGGGTATGGTTTTATTACCGCGTCCGTTTTGTCTCTGGTATCTGATCTCCTTCCCTCACGCCGCGGGCTCGGAATGGGCCTACTTTCTGCCACCTATGGGCTAGGCAGCGTCAGCGGTCCCATTGTTGCCGCCGCCATCATCCAACGTTTCGGATGGCGCGGCGCCACGGCTACCGTAGGATGCATTGCCGCCGCTATCGCATTGATCCAGTGGTTCCGCATCCGCGAGCCCACTCGGGCGCTGAGTGGCGCCGCCGTGAAAGGGGCCACAAAGCCCGGGGTAATGAACCGTAACGTCGTGATCCTAGCGGTCGCTCAGTTCTTCGGAGGGTCAGTGTTTTGGATCACTTCCTCCTGGACACCCACGTTCCTGCGTACAGACGTGAACCTGACACTCGACCAAGCCGGTTTAGTCATGGCAGCTTGGGGTGCTACCCCCATCCTCGGTGCCATGGTGCTCGGGATGTTATCGGATCGCCTGGGACGAAAACGCATCATTCTGATGGGCGCCTTGCCGGGCGTGTTCGTGGTGTTAGCCGTTTACGGCTGGCTTGCCCATCCGCTGACACTGGCTGCAGGTATCTGTCTTTTGGGCCTGTGTAAATCTCCGGTACCCGCTCTGGTTGTAGCATTGGCACAGGATTCTGCCGCCAAAGGCCGGGTCGGTGCGGCGAGTGGCCTCATCATGTCGATGCATTATCTAGCAGCCCTCACTACTCCGGTAGCCATGGGCCAGGTCATCACGTGGATGGGCAACATGTCACTAGCCATGCTACTGGGATCGGTACTGGCATTCACCGCTTTCGGGCTGCTCGTACTCAGCGTCCGCGAAGGCACCTAACGATGCGCGAAGAACCTCATCCCTCCCCGCGGGCACGGCACACGTTTCCCTTTCGGCCAACAAACAATTAGCATCACGCAATAAGAACTTTCTTGAGATGCAAATCCTCTAAAACTTTAATGAACCCGTCCAAATGCCCCACCAACCGAACCGTCCTGCGTAAACCAAAGACGAAACGACATGGTTGAAACTAAAAATACTTACAGAAAGAAAAGGGTAGAGTGTATCCGCGTTTTCACCGAACACCCGGCCACACAAGGCTCCATCACGATCTTGATCGTACTTAACGCCCTAGTGCTAGCGCTGGAAACTAGCCCAGCGGCCATGGCCAAAGCCGGGGTCATTCTAAACCTTGCCGATCGCCTGATCCTCGCGGTCTTCGTAGTTGAGCTTCTGCTTAAGCTCATCGCACAGCGCCGTAACTTCTTCAACGATGGCTGGAACCACTTCGACTCTGTGGTGGTCGCCATCGCCCTAGTCCCCGCCACGGAGTTTCTCTCGGTAATGCGCGCGCTGCGCATCCTCCGAGTGTTTCGATTGATTTCAGCCGTACCCTCCATGCGTCGGGTTGTTACCGCCCTACTCCACGCGGTCCCCGGCATGGGGTCGGTGGTAATGCTACTGTCAGTGATCTATTTCGTGTTTTCAGTGATGGCCACCAACCTGTTTGCGGACCAATTTCCGAATTGGTTCGGTAGCATCGGCGGCTCAGCGTACACATTATTCCAGATTATGACCCTAGAAAGTTGGTCCATGGGTATCGTCCGACCAGTGATGGAGGTGTTTCCGCACGCATGGCTCTTCTTCGTGCCATTCATTCTTATCACGTCATTCGCCGTTTTGAATTTGTTCATCGGTATCATCGTCGATGCCATGCAAACACACGGGCGTGACGAGCCTAACGCCGGAACATTCAACCCATCCAGTCCTGAACCTACCCTAACGGACCTACAGGTCGAGATTCGTGCATTAAGGACTGAGTTAGCGGAACTGAAACGTGTCTAAACAGGGCTGAAAAAGCCCGATCGAAGTCCCCTAACCCAGCACGACATTCACCCATGAACTTGGCGAGGTAACCTTTTTCAAGTCACACTTTAGAGTTTTGCATTTCGCCTGCAGACCCGGATCTGAGATCGTGCACGGTTGATCTTAGGGTCGGGAACGCGAGAAGGAGTACCAGGGCTTAATCAGAGATAGGGTGACCGTTTGACGTTCCAAAAGCTCATTTGTCCGCTGTACGTCTCGTCGTCGTCACACCTTCGAGATGCCGCCCCCAGACGGGGGTTGTGACTTGCCTGGGATCCACTCTACGTCCTTGCGGGGGCCGGTAGCCTTGACCGTGAAGCGGGCTTTTCCGAGTTTCTCGATGTCGATCTCCAGGGTATCACCGTTGTTCATTGGACCGAGACCCACATGATAGGTGCCGGTAGCAATGACATCACCG
The DNA here is from genome assembly GCA_964438895.1 of uncultured Syntrophobacterales bacterium. Taxonomy (GTDB): domain Bacteria; phylum Desulfobacterota; class Binatia; order UBA9968; family JAJDTQ01; genus JAJDTQ01. The sequence goes on from CAYTMJ010000001.1 coordinate 181,806, forward strand.
GGCTGAAGTTGCACAAACCGTGACAACCAAGCCACCAACTCCGGGATCTTGTGAGCCATGTCGCGAGTATTGTAGTCCTGTCGCGCTTCGCCGCCCACCCAGGACTTTACGGTGAGGCCGTGGGGGTCCGGAACTTCGTCAGCAGTGGTAATCCAGGGGCCACAGGGGCTATGGGTACCCTGCCCCTTGGGAAGGAATTGGGTCCTGCGAACCATACCCCTCGATGAAACATCGAAGAACGGTACGTAGCCAAACACGGCATCCATCGCGTCGGCCTCCGGAACGTCCCGGCCACATAAACCCACGACGAATGCTAGTTCCGCTTCGGGCTGCGTCACCACCACCGCCGGAAGGTCAGGCAATTCCACGGTCCCCTCCGGTCCCAGTAGGTCTGGCGCCTTGTAGAAAAACTCAACGGGCAAGGTCTCGGGTGTCCGTTCCGGCGAATCCAAGTAGTTGACAAATGCGGCCAAGCACTTGCTCGGACGGGGTATAGGCACGAGTAATTTGACCACGCTCAACGGAAAGCCAGAGCCCGCCTGGCACAGCCGCTCGAACTCTTGGCGATAGTCTTTAAAGTTCGAAATCACCTCTTCCATCACCCGCTGGGGACCCTTCTCAGCCCTATACTGGATGATGCCGCTCACATCCACAACCTTGTCGTCGTTCTTGAGAACACCGATGCGGTCGTCGTTGAAGCGAAGAATCTTCACGGGAGGTACTCCTTAGTGCTAGCGCACAATTCTTAGTCGTTCACCGGTTCCAACCAGATATCCACCAACGCGATTCGTCCGTCCCGCGCGGCCTGCAAACCTCGTTCGAGCGCCGGCTTGACATCGTCCGGACTTTGAACCCGCTCGCCGAAGCCGTCGAAGGCTCGTGCGATAGCGGGGTAGTCCGGTGCCGGCGCGATGGACGTACCTACGAATTGGTTAGTACGTACCGCCCAGCCTTTAGGATAGTACTCCGGGACGCCCCTCTTCATGGATTTGTAGCCGTGGTTGTTCATAAGGACGACAAGGATCGGCATGCGAAACTCCTGGGTAAAGCCGAAACCCGCAATGCCAGGGTTGTAGTTAAACGACCCGTCACCGATGACCAAGACCACTGGTTTCTCCGGATACGCCGCCTTGACACCAAGGGCGGTTCCCAATCCGGTGCCTAGACCGCCGATAGCACCGCTGAAGAAATGGCCAGGCTTCACCCGATCCAAGTACTGATGCAAAGCCAAGCGGTGGGTAATGGTTTCCTCCACCAAGTAAACGTCTTCAGGCAATACCTGGTTGAGCTGGTACATGACCCAGCTAGTGTCCATGGGCTCTTGCGACTCGAGGCTCTGGGCCTGGTCAGCCCAAGCTGCCCGTCGCGCCACGCCCTGCTCACGCAGCTTCTTCCGCCGTTCCAACCCTGCGTCGTCACCCTTCACGCCAATTTTGCGAAGACGCTCCAGCAATGCGCCCAACGACACCTCCAACTCTCCGGTGATACTCAGGTCCACTTGGACCCCCCAGTAGGGTAGGTTCATGTGCAGTGGTTCCTCGTCTAACGCGACCACTTTGGCGCCTTGAGCAATGGCCGACGAGGCGGGATGCCAGGGCTGGGTCGCAGCAATGAGACAAACCACGTCGGCGCCTGTCATGTGTTCGCCAGGGTCAAAGCCGCCATGCAGTTCATGATCTCGAGGGAAGTTGACATAGCCGCTGCTACGGGTCTCCACAACCGGGGCATTGAGGAACTCCGCCAGCTCAACCATGCGCTCCACGATGCTTGCGTTCGCACCGGCGTTCTCGCTCACGATGACCGGGTTCTGAGCTGCGGCTAGCAGACCAGCCAACTCGTCGATTCCCTTTGGATCAGGGTTCGGCATAGTGGGCATGGTCACCTTGAGAGGTGCCTCCCGTGTAACCTTGTCGAACAGGTATTCAATCGGCAGCGATACAAACACCGGTCCGCGGGGTGAACCCATAGCCATCTGGCAGGCCCGCTGGATAGTGGAAACTAGAATATTTTTGTCATTCACCCCAAAACTCCACTTTACGCATCGGTCCACCAGTCGAGCGGGCCCACCCACGTCCGACAGAAAGCGCATCCACTGACCGCCGGGATCGGGGCCGTCGTCCTCGCCGAAAGCGATCGACTCACCAGTGAAGACCACCATGGGCACCTGCTCGTGAAGTGCCCCACGAAGGGCCATGGAACCATGAAGCGCACCCACTGTCGTATGGATCATGACCCCGGGCAGCTTTCCAGTTGCCTTTGCGTAACCGCTGGCCATGGCCAGTGCGATCTCTTCATGCCTGGAACTCAAGTAGACCGGCATACTCTCGTCCGGCTTTGCTAAGGCCTCCCAGACCGGTGACCACTCCGAACCCGGCGACGCAAATATCCGCTCGACACCCATTCCCGACAACACGCGCAAAAATGCCTCCCCGCCGGTGAGTCCATTGACTTCGATCATATCTTGTTCCTCCATTAGCAGACACACTAGAGCACACCGCAGGGGCGGTCAACTCTCCTGGGAATGCGGTTCCTAAACGGCCCTAGCGGCAAAGGTGGGTAACCATCCCGCGGGAGGCCTCAGGTTCAGGGAGTCGACGTCGACAGAGCTCCGGCCCGACAAAAGAACCCGCTGCCCCCGGTATGCCCACACGCGCAGGTCTGCCCAGACGTGGGAGTCACCGTCAAGATAGACGCGGGGGCGCCCTACTTTTCGTTGAGCTACGTAGCTCTCACCCTTCCGCAACAGCCGTTGCAATCGCGAGCGTCCAACGCGTGCGCTAGGGAGAAAGCCGCGACTAGCATGGCTCCGGGTTGGCTTGAACACAAACTGAGCCCGATTCTCGACAAGAGCGTCAATGTTTTCGGGCCTCAATAGGCAGGTTTCGGGGATGTGCCGGCTTAAGATTTCCCGCTCACGGGATTCAATCCCTAACTCCCTATCCCATGAAGGAAGCGAAAGAAACTCTAGTAGCCGCTTGTCGCTTCGGGTGGCATACGTGAAGGGGTTGGGTGCCACGTAAACACCCCCGCAGAGGAAGGCCTCCAGCAGCGGGCGTGAGTTTTCTTTTTCGAGAAAGAAATCAGTGGAGCGGTTTACAACGAAGGAGACCGACTTGCCATCATATTGAAGTCGCTCCCCGTCCCAGCAAAGATCGGCCGTCGACCCTACTTCCGACACCCACCCCTCCTCGCGAAACAACGCCCGCAGCATCCCCATCTCTCCGCCGAACTTGCCCCGTTCTAGGGCTTCAGCCTCGTCGAGGATAAGAAACAGACCATCAGGGACTTCGCCGAAGAACGCTTTCGCCTCCCGGCGAACCATCTGCTTGACGCGCCGTCCGAGATCGACCACAGGCAATGGGGCTTCAAGGGCCACCTGTTGGGCGGGGTCGAGCAGGGCGTAGAAGACTTCGTTGATGAGGCCGGCGTAGAGAAGCCCGGAACCGTTATCATTGAACTCGATTACTTGCCACGGTCCTTCGGGAGGCACATGAAAATCCCAGGCGCTGAAAAAACACACCTCCGGACGACTTGCCGGGATGCTCTGCCCAGAAGAGCCGATGACACTCTGTTGCCACGTCGACCGTGTAGTGACGTCTTCGAACACCCGAATAAAGTCGTCGATTTCGGCAAGGACATTAGCTGGAATCGACTGGTGAGAAAACGTCACGGAAAACTCATCCGGAACGCCCGGAATGCCTGCAGACCGTAGCCGGCTCCATAACTGCTCGCGTCGGTCCTTCATTAGTCCTCGCAACAGGGCCATTCCGTGGGACGTAGCGCGTCCCGTATATCCTCGGAAAGCGCAACCTGTGCCGGAGCGTCTGCGATGAGAGCCACGGTGCCATCGTAGTGGAGGAACACGATGGGCGCCTTGGCTTCTAAAGCCCATGCGGTTACAGGAAAGTTCGTCAAGGGGAACGGTATCGCCCGCCCTAAACTCACCACCTCCCTACCGAGCTTCGCCTCGACAACTCTACAAACTTCTCTTCCGGGTTAACATCCTTATCCGCGTTTCCGTCCCCAGCAGTCCACCTCGACCCACTCCGCTTCGCGAATGGCGTACGAGCGTACTCCAGCGATCAATCCCGCCTGATCTAAATTGCTGGGACAGATCACGTGTTCGCGGATATTCTTTTCCGCGAGTCGCGCGTCCATGAGGTCGCGGCTACGATCCGAATGGCCTAGCCCCATGGCGTGCCCGATTTCATGAGCGGCCATGTTCTGTGTTTCCACGGCACCCACCCCACTGAGCCCAAGGAAAACATACGCCTTTCGGATTCCTTCCCGCCCATTTCGGCATTTTACCTTGGTGGCGCCCACAACCCCGGGCAACACATCGTCGAACAGCTCGATGGTAATATCCGCTTCTTCCTGCTCTGTTTCCCACACGGCATAGAAGGGCTGGACCTGGTTCCACTGCAACACTCCACGGCGCACAGCAAGCTCCAATTCGAGGGGGACAGCGGCCCAGTTATTGACCTTAAATGTCACCACCTCGCGGTCCACGAGTTGCCAGCGTGCTACAGCGCCATCGTCACACACTATCCGCTGGATATGGACCATACGTGCAGCATCGTCGTGGTCCTGAGCATCGTCCGAATCGCTACACAGAACTCTCGAGCCTAGACCAATGTTGTCTTGGCACGCATCCGTGGCCGAGTGAAACAACGTTAGAGCAAACACCAAGACAAGAAGGGGCGGGATTGCCTGTTTAACCGTGATCATTACAAGGTCGGCAATGCTGTTCGTTGGCTAGTAATTATACTGAAGGAACCAACGCGCCTTATACAACGTCAGGCACCCGCCCGCAACCTGTCGCTTCGGTCTTCCTGAGTTCGCGTTAGCCTAAGTGCTCCAAGTAACTAACCGATCGTTTAGGGGAGTGCACGGAAATTGCCGAGACTCACGATTGTTGTTAGGATACGGGCAAAATCATAACAACGCGAAGAAGGTCGTTCCTACGCGCTCTAGTCGCGTCCAGCTTAGGAGGTTTATTATGCCCGTAATTGATGCTGATACCCATGTCGACGAGTCTGAATCCACTTGGGCTGCGTTGGAGGGTACGCCTTACGACAAATACATTCCCGTGACCGTTACGATCCCGGCCGAAGAAGCAGCACGCGCCGGCTTCAACACGACCACCCAACGCAGTTGGGTGGTCGAGGGCAGGCTCCAGAACCGCGCGGTGCGGGACGAAATCAACCATCCGCCACGAGTTCGAAGGGAGCTCGACGACGTGGAGGGTCGCCTCGCCCACATGGACGAAATGGGCGTAGACGTCCAGGTCATCTTCCCGACGTTTTTCATTCGGCACAACACAAAGAACTCCGAAGCGGAATGGGCACTGGCCACCACCTACAACCGCTGGCTCGCCGAAAAATGCGAGTCCACCAACGGACGGCTACAGTGGGCTGCGGTGTTGCCGTGGCTACGGCCGGAACTGGCCGTAGAAGAGTTGCGCTGGGCCAAGGAACATGGCGCCTGCGGCATTTTTAAGCGCGGTTTCGATATCGACCGAAAGGTTACCGATTCACACTTCTTTCCGGTCTACGAAGAAGCCAGCCGTCTGGACATGCCGCTATGCATCCACACCGGACATCCGCTACCATCCCGTGAATGGGACCGGGGCTTTCCCATCATGTATGCCTTCGCAGAGCTGGTGACTTCCAAGGTGCCGGAGATGTTTCCCGACCTCCGATTTGGCTTCATTGAGTCCGGGGCATCCTGGATTCCCTACGTGTTATCGCAGATTGGAGCAACGAAGCGCGCTGAGTTGCGCGGAGAGGGGGTCACGCTTCCACATCTGTTCGACCTGGACCCCGAGCTATTTCGTAAGAACCGCGCCTTCATCACCATCGACCCCATAGACGATGTCGAGTCGATCCTGAAATTCCACACCGAAGACAACCTGATGATCGGAACGGACTATAGCCATACAGACATCTCCGCCAACCTTAGCGGTCTCAATGAGGTACGTACCTGGGCGGAAGAGGGTCGCATCGACAACGCACAAGCCGAGAAGATCCTAAACACCAACTCCCGAACGTTCTACGGGCTGTAAGAAGCGTTGCTTCATCACCGGAAGGGCTAATAGCAGATTGGGATCGAGAGCGGCACAAACCCATTCAGCGATTCGGGGAATCATGGGGCCGGTTGGGCGTGCGCGTACAGACTTAGCGGTGTCGAAATCTGCTGGCGGGCATATCCCGTGACGAACCATCCGGGACGTGCTTACTCGTCTTGAAAAATTGGCAATTCTAGCGCCTCCACTGCCAGGGGGGCGATGATGGCAGCCCGAACTTCGTTTCCTAAAATTCCATCAGGTCCTCGGCAACGACCACCTCGCCGGAGAAGTGCTTCCTAACTTCTTCGGCCCAGGGTTCGTAGTCCGTGGTTTCAACACGCCGCGTGAGATGGGACAGCACCACCTTTTTGACGCCAGCCTGCGTTGCCAGCATACCAATGTTGTCTAGGCCCATGTGCCCCTGTGTCGCTTGACGCATGATGCCTTCCTGCTCGGCGACGCTCATTGCCTGCCAGCGGCCGTCTTTAATCATCGAATTCTTCCGCTCATCGCAGGACGAGGTTTCGGTAACCAAAACGTCAGCGTCCCTGGCCAACGCCGTGACGGCAGCGCTGAAGCCGGTATCGCCCGTGAACATAATCACGCGGTCGGGGGTCTCGAAACGATAAGAGTACGACTTGTAGCGGCCGGCAGCACCTCCCCGGTGGAAGCTGAAGTGGGTGTTCTCTGTCGCAGAAACACGGATGTTTTCATCCTGATAAACCTCCCCAATTCCCACATCGTGGCCAAAGAACACGTCGCCCAGCGGGACACTGCGGCCACCGTCAGCGATGCGGATGTCGGCGCTGATTTGGCAATATCGCACGGTGGCATCAACAAGCTCCTTTGTCCGGGGCGGGCCGTAGACGTTGATGGGCTCAGTACGTTGGCCGTCCCACGCCAGAGACATTAGTGTCCCGAGGCCTGCAGTGTGGTCATCGTGATGGTGGGTGAGAAAAATGATTCCCACCTTACGCACGTCCGCGCTGGCCCTCGCCATGCGCCGCGCCACTCCGTCCCCAGCGTCCACGACGTAGTACGTGCCATTGACAGTAAGTAGATGGGACGTCTGCGCCCGACCCGGCGTCAACGAAGGGCCGCCCGCGGTACCAAGGGTGATTAGAGACGATGGCGTTTTCATGATGTTCTCCTCCATTGTGTGGAACTTTCGCCGTTCTAGATACCGGGCAGACAACTGTCAGCACCCTACATCGTACTGACTCCTTCCGGCCATCCGACCATAGCGAAAGGTATCGCCGATGTGAAGCTAGTCATCCGGCTCCCCGTACTAAAAACATCGACCCGCGGAGCGATCTCCGAGCACCACCGATCGAACTGGCGTACCTGGTGTTATCTTGGAAGATAGATCGTTCCCTCACTCGTCAGGCCCACGTTACGCTCCGTGCGCATCATCGATTCATTTAGTTTCGGTCTTGGCAAACCATTCTGGGACAAAAGCATAGTTCAGTCACCCTACCAAAGGGAACGGGTGTTCCGGCGTAGCCTGTTTCAACATGGGAATCACCTCCTCCCCAAAGCGTTGGATTGTTTCGAGCGTGAGGCTCGAATCCATTCCCGGCCAGTCGACCATGAACCACATGATCTCGGCACCAAACTCTTCATGGTAAGAAAGAACCTGCGCCGCCACTTCGGCCGGGTTCCCGAGGATAAGGCGGTCCTGCTGCAACTGCTCGAAAGGCAAGTCATACCGTTCGCCAGGTTGACCCCAGCGCTGGTAACGTTCGTAACGGCGTTCGTATCCCTCGCGGATGCGGCCTTCTGCCTCTTTGCGACTATCCGCAATGCACAGGTCGCGAAAGATGAACAGCCCGTCGAAAGGTCTGCCCTGTTCTTCCAGAGCGCGCTTGTACGCCGGCACAGCTTCGCGCAAAAACATCTTGGTGTGACGTCGACTGGCGATCCAGTGCTCCGCCACCGCCGGTACACGCATCACAGTGGACACCGTATCGGCCCCCAACAGGATCGGTGGTCGGGGCTTCTGCATTGGCTTCGGTTCAATGGTGACACCGTCGACCCGGTAGAAACGGCCCTGATGGTAGACTCCGTTCTCGGTCCACAGACGCTTAACTACTTCGATCCCCTCCTCTAGACGTAATCGCTTCTCGTGTTTGGGTACGCCCATGGACTTGAACTCAATATCGCGATAACCCTGGCCAATTCCGAAGAGGAACCTACCATCACACAAGTTGTCAAGCGTGGCCGTATATTCGGCCACCATCAAAGGTTCGTGCATGGGCAGTAGAAATATTGCAGTGCCCAGGTACATGCCCGGGGTCACGGCCGCGAAGTAGGACAAAAGAGGCAGGGATTGCAACATGGCCGCATCCGGTCCCGCGGAGTAGTGTTGAGCCACAAACAGGGCTTCGTAGTTGCTGGCGTGGGCTACGCGGGCCCTGTCCGTATAGTCGCGGCAAACGCTTGCTGGATCCAAGTCCGACGGATAACTGCCGAACGCTATGCCAAAACGCATACTGAAACCTCCGGTTGTTCGGGCTGATCTGGGGTCGCCTCAGGACGCTGCATCATCCTCGACGCGTACGGTCGTTGAACAATTCGCACTTAAGCTAGCGTGAACCCCTTGCTTTGAAGTCAAATCCCGCCCTCACCCGACAAAGGGGCGGGACGCCACAGACAACAAGACCCCGAAAGGCTTCCCCTCGGGGTCTTGTCTCAACTTGTGTCTGGATCGGCTGTCGCTTATGTGGCTCCCGGGGAGGGATTCGAACCCCCGACAAAGTGGTTAACAGCCACCTGCTCTACCGACTGAGCTACCCGGGAACAACCAAACACACCTATCACACGGCCCTATCAATTTCCAGAAGTCTGGAATCCCAGGCGCTTGAGTTCCTCCATCATGAGCCGTTGGTGGGTAGCGGACCAGAAGACCCGACTGCACCCCGGACAAACCGAGAAGATATCCTGTGTCTCAGCAACGTAGGCGGGTACAGTGTGCCGAGCCTCGTCTTTAGCTATAGGTCGAAGCGGCTCGTTACATTCGACGCACCGGGTCAGGAGTCCCGCGAAGGGATCGAGCCCGCACGCTTCTACCACCTGCTTCAATTGACCTCGGAATTGGTCCTCTCGAACGAATATGCACTGATCCATGTTGCGGCGATACACCTTGCGATCTCGGGTCAGCATGACCCGTCGCTCTCGTGTTGCCGCACGCACCAGGCCCTGCCCCGACAAGTGATGGCCGTGGATGACATCCTGACCAATAATGCGTAACCACTTGGCTAGGCGCCCCAACATCTTGTCGGCGGCGAATCTCATTTCTGCGTTCGCGTGGTTGAACGTTGTCAAGATCCTCTCCTTCTTCTACCTCGGTGCGAGCCCCTGGTCGAGATAGATCCAGAGGCCCCAGGAGTGGCGGAATAGGAACGGTACGAATGCAACAATCACCATACATGACACGATATAGATAGAGGCGAGCCCACAGCCAAGTAGCGTCATCGCTACCATGGAGGAGAGTGCCGCCACAGATACGAAAGTGTTACTAAAGTACTTCGCGCGAACAAGGTAACCCTGCTTGCACTCGAACTCAAGGTCACAGGCAGAGCACTCGCGGTTCAGTTTATAACAGCGCTTAAGCATAGGGGGCTCCCCGCACCGCGGACAACGTTACCGGATGCTGCCCAATAAAACCTCCGGTCAGCCCTATCCAGTTGATCAAGCGTTCGGGTCAAGGTTCTACTCGTGGAGTGTTCAACGTGTTGTTCGTAGTCAGTTGGACATCTTCACAAGGGGACCCCACAGAGCTCGAAATCCAAGTCTTTACCATTCGGCCGGCCGACGGCTAATCTGGGCAGGCCCTCGAATAGATCTCCGGCGCCACGAGAAACGATGCGAACGGTTCCGATCGCACGAAGTAGATCTTCCCTTTCACGCCGATAGACCTCCTCAAACCTCCCCAGGTCAGTAACGTAAAGCAAGCTCTGCAAGATCACAGCGTTGTCAAGAGACCCCCGACCAAAAGAAGCGTATCGGTGATCCGGCCGTCCGGCTAGCACCTCTCCCCACTGCCGACGGGTTCGAGCGAACACTTGCTCACGCCCCCGTAGCTTGTCGGTCTCCAAACCTGGCCTCTCGTATAACACTCGCAGGCAACGCGTCAGTTCCATCATAAGCGCGGAGAACTCAAGCTCTTCCTGCCACGCCCGCCTAGCCATCTTGGCTTCATCGCTTTGGGCGCCGTAGTGCCTCACAAAGAAGTCGATGGCCCCCCGCTTTCCGACAAAGTTAGCGACGCTCTCGTTGAATCGAACCGAGTCTCTTACAAACAGGGTGCTATGAAACAACTCGTGAAGCACAACGTCCGCCAAACTCACTCGGTCAAGCTTCAGCAGGCGCTCTAACAGGGGGTCATTAAACCAACCCAAGGTACTGAAGGCGCCAGCGGAGCGGATGTGAGTATCATATCCTTGGGCCGCTAATGAATCTGCTTCCTCCCGCGCACCACTCAAGTCAAAGTAGCCCTTGTAGGGAACGCGCCCCACGACCGGAAACCACCAAGTGTGTGGCTCGAGGGAGGTCTTGGGGACTGCGGTGAGTACATGCAAAAGAACTGGGCGATCCACGTAGGAGTAGGCAGCATAGTTGCCCGCAACGTCCAGTCGGAGATCGGCCGCAGCAAAGTTGCGGAGCTTCAGCACCATCTCGAGTTTGCTTCGGATGTCTGGCGCAAGCCCCTCTTCGGCCAATAGGGTCCTGATAGGTTTGCGGCGCCAGAGTATCCGTCCCTCTTCATAGGCCGCTCGAATGTAGTATTCAGCCGAACAGCCGGCTAGAACCAACAGGACGAACCCCCCAAGAATTCCCCTGAACGTTCTGGTCAAAGTAATTCCTCTTCGACACCACCATGTATTCATGATGGCAAAGGCCTCCGAACCCCACCACGTAACTAGTCGACCGCAGGCCTGCCCCGGGACTCCATTGCGGCCTCACCACCACCCCCCTGGAATTGCAGTTGATGGAGTCGGTAGTACACACCGCGCTTCTCCATAAGCTCCGCGTGGGAGCCCATCTCACGTATGACACCCCGGTGAAACACGATGATGCGGTCTGCGTTCTGGACGGTCGAAAGGCGGTGCGCGACTATCAGACAAGTGCGGTTAGCCATGATCTTCTCGAAGGCGTTCTGTACCAGGAGCTCGGTCTCTGTATCGACGCTGGAAGTAGCCTCGTCCAATACCAGGATCTCCGGGTCAACAACGAACATTCGCGCCAACGCTAGGAGTTGCCGCTGTCCCGCCGATAAGTTGTCACCACGCTCCCGTACCGTGGCACGCAACCCCCCGGGCAGGCGCTGGACGAAACCCTCGGCATTGGCGCTACGCAACGCCGCCTTGACGCGTTCCTCCGAAATCGACTCATTATCCAATCTGAGGTTCGCGAGGATGTCTCCAGAAAACAAAAACACGTCCTGGAGCACCACCCCCATGTGCCTCCGTAAGGCGTCGAGGTCCCATTCGCGCACGTCCCGGTCGCCTACACGCACAACCCCGCTATCCACATCGTAGAACCGGCTCATGAGCTTGATGGTGGTGGTCTTACCCGAGCCGGTAGCACCAATTACCGCCACTCGTTCACCTGGCTCGATCCTGAAGGATACGCCCTTCAGCACGGGGTCGCCCGGACGATAACTGAACCACACATTGTCGAATTCCACGCCGCCGCGAGAGGATTGGACCACCGCGGGAGCGTTGACTGGGGAAGGCACCCGGCCCGACATCTCCGGAGGCGTGTCCAGAAGTTCGAAAATGCGCTCGGCAGCGGTCATGGCTGCCTGGATCACAGCGTACTTGTTACTAAAATCGCGCAACGGCACAAACATCCGGCGAATGTATTCACTAAACGCCACAAACGTACCGATTCCCACGACCCCCTGGAGCACCTCGCCACCGCCGTACCACAACAATAGTGCGAGGCTCAAAGAACCCGCAGCTTCCACCATGGAGAACAGCGACGCCTCATATATATTGGATCGCTGGATGGCGTCGCGATGAGACCGATTGAGATCGTCGAACTCCCCAAAGCTTCTCGCCTGCCGATTGAAGAGCTGGATCACGGCCATGCCTGGAATAGCTTCTCCGAGATAAGCGTTGACCCGGGCAATGCAGGTACGGATCAGGCGGTACGTCTGACGCGCCTTGAGGCGAAAAACGTTGATAGCCAGAAGTAGTATCGGGATCAACGCCAAGGACATCAGCGCCAGCTCCAAGTTGAGCGACAACATGATTGCAACGATAGCGACAATGAGGACTAGGTCGGCCACCAAGTTCATGGCGCCAGCAGCGAACATCTCCTGGAGGACCTCCACGTCCGTAGTCATACGGGTCATGAGTCGTCCCACGGGATTGCGATCGAAATAGCTCATTGGAAGGCGTTCTACGTGAGCGAACAGCGCAACGCGTAGGTCGGCAAGACACCGTTGGGCCACCAACATAGACAAGTAGTACTGGAAGAAGAACGCCGCGGCCTCAACCAGTAGGGCTACGCCGAAGAGCATGCCCGTAGTAAGCAGCGTAAAGCCATTACCCGCACCAACCGCATCGATGCCGGCCTTCAGGAGCAGCGGCTGCGCAAGATTAAAGCACTGGTGCACCGGTAGTAGGAGTAACGACAGCAGAAAGATCTTTCGGTGCGGCCGAATAAAACGCCAAAGACGCCTGGCCAGGACCACGTCGTAGGCCTTGCCGGAAACGCTCTCCTGTTCATCCTGTGTGTTCATTGCAACGAACTTCGCAAACGCCTGATCCCCGCGCTGCCCTTACAGCTCCTCAAGCTCATCCGACATCTGCTGACGGCGATACATCTGCGCATACGCCCCGCCTGCGCGGAGCAATGACTCATGATTCCCCCGCTCGACGATGCGGCCCTCCTCCAACACCAGAATCTCGTCAGCTTCCTTAACAACGGCCATCCGGTGAGAGACGAGGATGCAGGTCTTGTCCTTTAGAATGCTATCGAAGCTGCGGATAATTCGCTGCTCGGTATGCGAGTCCACACTCGAAAGACAATCATCCAGAATTAAATAATCGGGGTCCGCTAGAATCGCCCGAGCCAGCGTCGTCCGCTGTTTTTGGCCACCCGAGAGGGCAATTCCCCTCTCTCCCACCCTCGTGTCAATCCCGTCTGGGAACACCTCTACCTCGCTCTCGAGATCAGCGACATCCAAAACGCGACGAATCTCCTGCTCACTAGCACCAGCATCGCCAAACTTTAGGTTGTCCTGGATTGAGGTAGAGAACAAGAAGGGACTCTGAGGCACGTAACCAATGGCACCCCGTAGATCTTCCAGGGACAGCGACCGCACATCGACACCGCCCAAATAGATAGTGCCAGAGGTGGCGTCGTAGAGCCGCGAAATCAAGTGGGTCAGCGTGCTCTTACCCGACCCCGTTCGTCCGACGATGGCCACCGTATGGCCTGGTAGTACTTCGAAGCTGACGTCCCGGAGGACCACCTCGGTGTCTTCAGTGCCGTTGTATGCGAACGACACGTTTCTGAACTCAATGCCCCGCTCCCTGTCCTTCAACGACACCGGGTGTTTCGGATCAGCTATGGACGGTTCCACCTGGAATATCTCTTCCAGACGCTCCATAGCAGCGCGCCCACGTTCGATCAGTGAGATCATCCAACCGAAAGCTGCCATGGGCCATGCGAGCACGTTCAGATATAAGATGAACGCAACCAGATCAGCGACCCCAGTATCCTCCCGGATCGTCAGCCAACCGCCGTACAATAGCACTACCAGCATCGTGAGTCCGTGCAACGCGACCATCAAGGGATTGATCATCCCCCTGCAACGAGCCAACTCCATACTACGCAGCTGGTACTCGTCGTTGAGTTCGGTAAACCGCGCGGTCTGGACCTCGGCCTGCACGTATGCCTTAACCACGTGCATCCCACTAAGGTTCTCTTGAACGTGAGCGCTCATGCGGGACATTTGCCGCTGCACCCGCAGCGATGCCCGCTGGATCCGGCCGCGAAACCGCCCGAACACCCACACTAAAACCGTTAGACATGCGACCACGGCCACGGTCAACCGCGGGTTCATGGCGAGCATAAAAACCACCGCGTAAACGAAGTAGAGGGGTGTGTTTACCAGGTTAAGAAAGCCGGGGCCCAACAACAAGCGTACGGCGTTGATGTCGTTGACGGCCCGCGACATAAGGTCACCAGTGCGCTGGGACTGATAGTAGCCTAAGTGAAGCTTCTCGAGGTGGGCGAAGAAATCATTCCGGAGATCGTACTCCACGTTTCGGCCAGCGTTAAAGATGATGGACCGAGAGACACCTCGCAGCAAGCCGCCGCCCACCGCGGCCAACACAATCCACAGTACATAGCGGCCTAGTTCGGATTGGGGATCGCCCTGCTCAATGGCTTCGATAGCGGCCCGGATCCACCACGGGACAAGCATGAGCAGACTAGTAGTACCCACCAGGCTCAAGCCGCCTAGCAGATAACTCCACCAATACTGCCAAAGATATTCAGTTAACCGAGCGATACCGGGCATGACGGAAACAAACGGCACCCTTACAATCTTGGGTAGTTAAAAGCCCCACTGGAACGAAACCACGGGGATGCACTCTGTGTTCAATCTAGCTAACAATTTCGTCGATTTCCAACCACGAAAGCCCTCGGGCCACCGTCCGCGCCTTGACAACAAGAAAGTGAATTGATACTAGTTTGTGCTCGTTTGTCGTTGTTTTTCTTGAAACAACCGTCGTTACTGGGCTTCTATAAATGGGTTTACAATCGGTCGCCTGACGGGTCTGCATGTCACGAACGGTCTCACGTAAGAACTTGGCCGAGTTGGGAGCGCACGAGAGCAGGTTGTACTCGGATTTAGCGCCCCTGTACGACAAGACATTTGCGAAGTTCTTCTACTCTCGCGAACGGACGGTCTTACAGGGTCTAAATCTTCCAGCCGGTGCGGAAATCCTGGAAGTCGGAATCGGAACCGGCACCTCATTGCCCGCATATCCGCCAAATTGCCAGGTCATCGGCATCGACCAGGCGCCCCCTATGTTAGCTCGCGCCCAAGAAAAAATAACGAAAAATAATTGGCGCCATGTTGAGGTGATGGAAATGGATGCCCTAAACCTCACCTTTCCTGACAACACCTTCGACTACGTGATGGCATTTCATGTGGTGTCGGTGGTGCCGGACCCCATCCGCATGATGGCCGAGATGCGGCGCGTCTGCCGGCCCGGCGGAAGCATCGTCATCGTCAACCACTTCACCAGCGAGTCTCGCATCTGGGGTGCCCTAACAAGATCCCTCGACCCTCTCACCCGCCGGCTGGGCTGGAGCACAAACCTCAAGCTCAAACCGTTTCTAGAAGAGACAACGTTTACCGGGTGCAAGGCCTACAAATACTCCCGTTTCTCACTGTACACCGTCGTGATGGGTACGAACACCTAAGTACAACTACAGAGACCGCCCCTACCGCGATCGTTGAGGGGCAGCACCTTGGCGAAAAGCGCTTGTCGGTCTGGCAGATGCAAATTGAGCGCAGGAGATTCACGCACAAGTGAACCTCTCCAGGACAACACGGCCAAGTTTTCGTCGTGCCATCAGCTTGGTGGCTACCCGAGGTGGTACATCGGAGGCAGCCTCGAAATCAAAATGCTCGGCTTGCCGGCAATTGGCCGTTCAACGCACCGCCGTGGCCTTGCCCAGATGACGCGGCCTCAACAACGTAGACAAAATCACCGTGTTTCAGACCTTCCCGGGATAGGTGGATTAACCAGTGCGTTACCACCGTCAACATCATCGCCATCAGCCCGTACAACGCTCACCTTTCTACCTTCGATCACGAGCCTTCCTTCGCTATAGAGCTGGATGGCGCGGGGATAGATACGGTGCTCTTGTACAAGAATTCGTTGGGCGAGTGTCTCTTCAGTGTCGTCGGGTAGGACGGGCACCACAGCCTGAATGATAATGGGTCCTTCGTCGCACCCTTCGCTCACGAAATGAACGGTGCAGCCGGCAAAGCGTGCACCGTATTCGAAAGCCTGGCGTTGACCGTGGAGGCCAGGGAAGGCAGGGGATAACGCGGGGTGAATGTTAATGATGCGGTTGGTGAAGCTGTGGATGAAGAAGGGCGACAATAGCCGCATGAAGCCAGCCAAAACCACAAGCTCCACGCCCTGCCCCTCGAGATGCTTCACCAACACCCGGTCGTAGTCCTCGCGGGAAGTAAAGCCACGATGGTCGATGACGGTGGCAGAAATTCCGTGACTTCGGGCACGGGTGAGACCGTAGGCGTTCTCGCGGTTACTAAAGACCGTTCGGATTTCTGCGTCCAACCGATCCTGTTCTATTGCATCGATAATCGCCTGTAAATTCGTGCCACTGCCCGAGAGCAGCACCCCAATCGGGACTTTGCGGTTCATGAGAAAACCCTAACGGATGAAGGAGACACCACGCCGACCCTTCCGGACTTCGCCGACAACGGCGAAGGGTTCACGGCGGCGGCGTAGTGCGCGCTCTACCCTCGGCACATCCGACGGGTCTACTATGAAGACCATACCGAGGCCGTTGTTGAAGGTGCGGTCCATTTCCCTCTGCGAAACTCCTCCCAACCGCGCAACGAGGTCAAAAATTGGGGGCACCGACCAACTTCCCCGACGAATCCATGCTCGTAGCCCAACCGGCAGTACGCGCGGCAGATTCCCCACAATCCCACCACCAGTAATGTGGGCAATAACCTTGATCCGGTACCGCGTGGTCAAGCTACGGATCACGTCGACATAGATCTGAGTGGGTTTCAACAACTCATCTACCAGGGGGCATCCCAAGTCTGATACACGGGACTTCAACTTGAGCTTTGCGTCGTCCAAAAGAACCTTTCGGGCCAACGAGAAGCCATTACTGTGGAGTCCGCTGGACAACAGACCTATGATAGCGTCTCCAGCCCGCACTGTGCGGGGATCGGGAATGCGGTTCTTTTCGACAACACCAACACAGAAGCCCGCTAGATCGTACTCGCCGTCCCGGTAAAAGGATGGCATTTCCGCCGTCTCTCCACCCAAGAGCGCACAACCCGCCTGTCGACAGCCCTCCACAACACCGCCTACCACATCCCGGAACGTGGCGGGTTCCAGCTTGTCGGTTGCGAAATAGTCAAGAAAGAACAAAGGCTCCGCAGCCTGGGTAACGATGTCGTTGACACTCATGGCCACAAGATCAATACCCACGGTGTCATGGCGGTTGGCTAGAAATGCGATCTTGAGCTTAGTGCCCACCCCATCAGTGGACGACACCAACACGGGTCGCTGGACACGCGTTCGCGAGAGATCGAAGAGACCGCCAAATCCTCCAATGTTTCCCATGAGACCAGGGCGGGAGGTCTTGCGAACAATGGACATCACCGATCCAAGCAGTTGGTTGGCTCCTTCCACGTCTACACCGGCGTCTTTGTATGTGAGCTTCACCATGGATGAATAGAGCCGGGCCACCGAAGCGTTATTGCTGACCCCGTCCCCCGAGCATCTCTAGGGCCTGCCGGGCTGCTTCCTGCTCGGACTGCTTTTTGCTTCGACCCTCCCCCTGACCCATCAAATTGCCCTCCAAGCGGATCTCCGTCTCGAAATACTTATCATGGCTCGGTCCGGATTCCCGCACTAACTGGTAGGTGGGTGGAACGCGGTAGAGACGCTGTGTCACTTCCTGAAGGCGAGTCTTAAAATCGTCGAGGCCTAATCCGGTGTGATCAAGATCCGTGGTGAAGTGGGTCTCCACCACCCGGCGTACCGCTTGATATCCAGCCTCCCAATAGATACCCCCCAAGAGCGCCTCCAGCGACGCCCCCAGAATGGACTCCTTGTGCCGACCGCCAGTCCGTTCCTCGCCCTTTCCCACGCGCAACACATCACCTATACGCAGCATGCGCGCCTTTTCCGCTAAAATCCGGCGGTTTACCAGCGATGCCCGCATGCGCGAGAGATCCCCCTCGCTGCGTTCTGGAAACCGACGCATGAGCAGATCACTGATAGCGAGACTCAGGACTGCGTCGCCCAAAAACTCGAGCGATTCGTTATGGGCCTCCATTCCGCCGCCGCAAGACACATGCGTCAAACAGCGGTCGAGAAGCGCCAAATCCCGAAAGCGGTAGCCAAGAGCGTTCTGGAGCCGATCGAGTTCAGAGGAATCCGCCGTCAGCACTCGGCTTCCCCCCACAGATTTCCGTCGTTCCACCGCCGAAGTCGAACTCTGATTTCGCGGTGTACGAAATCAGAGTTGCCTCGGAAAAGCACGGGCAGATAGTTGCGACTGTAGCCCTTGAGCAGGTTCGGCTCACCTACCACCGGCCCCTCTACCAGAACGGATACCTGCCGACCCACCTGCTTCCGATAGAAGTCGTGCTTCTTCTGGACACCGAGCTCGCGGGCCCGGCGTGAACGCGCCTTCTTCTCAAACTGCGGTACTTGCTCAGGCATAGCCGCAGCGCGGGTCCCTCGACGGACGGAATACGGAAACACGTGGAAATAAGTAAGCGGCAGACCCGCAAGAAAATCCAAAGAGTCCCCGAATGCAGCTTCAGTCTCTCCCGGAAAGCCCACGATGATGTCTGTCCCAAGGGCGGCTCGGGGCAGCTTCGCTCGCGCCCGCGTTATCAACCGAGCGAAGTACGAAGTGCTATAGTTTCGGCGCATCTTTTTAAGGATCCCGTCCTCGCCTGCCTGGACGCACACGTGCAAGTGCGGGCAGATCACCTCCGAGCCTGCCATCACCTCCAGTAACTCATCCGTCACCTCCCGGGGATCCAGGGAACTCAAACGGAGGCGGCTAATCAATCCCGACCCGACAATGTGCCGCACCAACTCACACAAAGACACGCGGGGTGATAGATCATAACCGTACCCTCCGAGATGGATACCGGTCAGAACGATCTCCGCAAAACCCGCATCTGCGAGTCCGCGTACCTGCTCGAGAACCCGCTCCAGCGGCACGCTCCGGCTGCGTCCCCGAGCAGTTGGAATAATGCAGTAGCTACAGGCGAAGTTGCACCCCTCCTGAACCTTGAGAAATGCTCGGGTGCGCCCCAGAAAACGTCGCGCCCCCAGTACGCCTACGCCGCGCTCCTCCCGTGGATTGCCAACTGAGACCACTGGGGCTACTGACGGCTCCCCTTCACGAACATAGCGGACCAAATCATCCATACGGTTGAGACCGACCACAAAGTCAACACCCGGGACCCTAGATACCTCTTCGGGGTTCACCTGAGCGTAACAGCCCGTGACCACAACCCGTGCCGCGGGGCTACATCGCCGGGCCTTACGCACAAGCTGACGCGCCTCCCAGTCCGCCCGATCCGTCACCGTGCAGGTATTGACGACATACACATCAGCAGGCTCCTCGAAAGGGACGAAGGAGCAAGACGCCCCAGCCAGACGTTCCTGGATCACTGCGGAGTCGTAGTGGTTAATCTTGCAACCCAGTGTCTTTATGGCAACACGCATAGACATTTCACGAATAGTAACACTACGACAACGGTCGAGCACCCGGTGCCTTGTCAATCCACCCGCCGCCCAGCACCTGCTCACCACGATAGAAAACTGCAGCCTGCCCCGGAGTTACAGCCAGAAGCGGTTCATCCAAGCGAACCTCGACCCCATGGTTGTCCAGCGCCTTCAAGGTACAGGATACTGGTTGCGAGCGATGACGGATCTGCACCTCGGCAACACACTCGTCACCAGAGGGACGCTCAAGCCAATTCAACCCGCTAGCTGTAAAAATCGGCGTGCTCAGTTCTTCGCGCGGGCCGACTACCAAGCGTCTCCGCTTCGCGTCGATGCGGAGCACGTACAACGGTCGCGGCGCTATGACCCCGAGGCCCCTTCGTTGTCCCACCGTAAATCTGTGGAGCCCGTCATGGTGGCCCAAGATATTCCCCGTGCTATCCACAATTTCCCCAGAATCTAACTGCCCAGGTCTAGCGAAGGACTCCACCACCGCGCGATAGTCCCCAAGGCAGACATCCTGGCTCTCCGGTCGCTCGGCCACTGGAAGCCCTAGCTCTCGGGCCTTGGCGCGTACGGCATCCTTGTGAAGCTCACCCAGAGGAAACCCGGTACGCTCGAGTTGACTCGGCGACAGTGCAAAGAGAAAGTACGATTGGTCCTTGTTGCGATCGGAGCCACGCAGGAGGGAGGTATTACCGGTATCTTTCCTTATGCGGGCGTAATGACCCGTAGCCACCCGGGGGATGCCCTTAGCCTCGGCCCACGCCAGCAGCTTCTCGATCTTGAAATTTCGATTGCACGCGATACAGGGATTGGGCGTGGCACCGTCCAGGTAACTCCAAGCGAAGGGGGCTACCACCGCTTTACGAAAATTGTCTCGCTGGTCCAACACCGTATGCGGAATTCCAAGTAAAGCTGCCACCTCCTTCGCTCCACGGTGATCCGAACAGTTGCGAGGACCCAGGTTCGGACCCTCCCAAAGGCGCAAGGACACCCCCACAACCTGATATCCCTGCTCCACCAGGATACCGGCCGCAACCGAGCTGTCCACGCCTCCGCTCATCGCAACCGCCACTCTTCTGTCCGCCGATACTTTCACCGCACTCCCTGTTGTTCATTTCGGTGTCCCGAAACACAGTCGTCCATCGGGTTAAGGCACACGCCACTAGTTGTTCTTGTAGCGACTAGCCTCTTCCACCTTACCCCGCTGTTGTTCCTCCACGCCGTTTTGCCTCGCGTCGAGTTGATTCATCCGTTTTTCGAGTCCTTGAACATATTCCACCAAGTTGTTCAAGGACTTGGCCATGGGGTCCGGCAGGCGGTCATGGTCCAGAGCAATCTGGTGCTCGACTGGGTCTCGATACACACCACCGCCTTCCACAACCTTCCCCGGTACACCTACCACCGTAGAATCTTCTGGCACATTGTTCACCACCACCGATCCCGACCCGATCTTGCTATTCCGCCCTACAACCACCGGACCTAGCACGGTGGCGCCAGCACCTATGATGACACAGTCCTCCACTGTAGGATGACGTTTGTCCCTACGCAGGCTAATGCCACCGAGGGTCACACCCTGATAAAGCGTGACGTCATCTCCGATCTGCGACGTCTCGCCAATGACCACCCCCATTCCGTGATCAATAAAGAACCGCCGTCCCACAATAGCGCCGGGGTGGATTTCGACACCGGTGAGAAAGCGGCTTATGTGACTAATGCTGCGCGCAAGGTTTTTCCACCCACCGTACCACAGCCGGTGCGCAAACCGGTGGAACAGCAGCGCGTGCACCCCGGGGTAGCTGACCATCACCTCGAAAAGGTTCCGTGCCGCGGGGTCCCGCGCAAACGGCACCCGAATGTCCTCTTTCAAAAGGCTCCACATAGTAGGCAAAGAACTCCGAGGCTAGGGCAGGGGAAAACCTCCAAACCCTCCGATCAAGACGCAGTCTCGGCGGCGATCTCGTCTTTGCCGACCCGCCCCTTGTTCACGCGGCCCTTTTTCTTTGTATCCTTATAGAGCTTGAAGTCGATACTGTCGACAAGCGCCTGCCAGCTCGCGTCGATGACATTTTGGGACACACCCACCGTACCCCATCGGCCCTCGTTATCTCCCGATTCGATCAACACCCGAACGGTGGCGCCAGTGCCTGACCCGGACGACAGCACTCGAACCTTGTAGTCCAACAGCTCCCCCTCGTCCAGGGACGGATAGAACTCCCTGAGGGCCTTACGCAACGCCTGGTCCAGCGCATGGACCGGTCCGCCACCCAAGGCCGCAGCGTGCTCCATCACTCCGTTTACCTCTACCCTAACCGTAGCCTCCGAGAGCGGCGGCTCGTTCTCAACCCTCTTCTCGTCGATTACCCGAAAGCCATCAAGGCGAAAATTCCGCTTTTTCCGTCCCAGCGCTTCCTGAATCAACAGCTCAAAGGACGCCTCGGCAACCTCAAACTCGTAGCCCTGGTTCTCCAGCTCCTTAATCCTATTGAGGATCTTATGCACGGCCTTGTCGTGACCGCTCAGATCTATATCGTATTCACGTGCCTTGTATACGATATTGCTGCGTCCAGAGAGGTCCGACACCAGAACGCGCTGGCGACTGCCCACCGATTCCGGAACGATGTGCTCATAGGTCTTGCGGTTCTTTATGATGCCAGAGACGTGGAGCCCGCCCTTGTGTGCGAAGGCGCTGTCCCCCACGAAGGCTTGTCGCTTGTTAGGGGCGACATTGGCCAGTTCATACACGAGATGTGACATCTCTCTAAGCCGGCGCAACTGCGCCGGCCGCACGCACTTGTAGCCCTGCTTCAACTGCAGATTGGGTAGCACTGAGCACAGGTTCAAGTTTCCACAGCGCTCGCCAAAACCGTTAATCGTACCCTGTATTTGGCGAACTCCGTTCTCCACCGCCACCAAGGTGTTAGCCACGGCCAGCTCACAGTCGTTGTGGCAATGGATCCCCAGGGGTGCCTTCACTTCCTCCTTGACTCGCGCCACCGCGACACCGATATCGGTTGGCATGTTGCCGCCGTTGGTATCGCAAAGCACAATCCAGTCAGCGCCACCGGCCTCCGCCGCCTTCAAACACTCCAACGCGAACTCCGGGTTGTTGCGGTAGCCATCGAAGAAATGTTCGGCATCAAACATCACTTCGTCGACTCGGCGTTTTATGTACGCAATGGAATCGGCGATTACTTCCAGGTTGGCCTTCTTGCTGATGCGCAAGTCGTCCCGCACATGGAGGTCCCAGGCCTTACCTACTAGCGTCACTACAGGGGTATCGGCCGCCAAAAGCAACCTCAGGCTGACATCCTGGGCCGGCTTCGCTGACGGACGGCGTGTAGTTCCGAAGGCTGCAACACGGGCCTTTTTGAGGTCGAGCTTCTGAGCTTCCTTAAAAAATTCAGCGTCGCGAGGGTTGGATCCGGGATAACCACCTTCAATGTAGTGAATTCCCAACTCTGCCAGCTTCTCCGCGATCCGTAACTTGTCCTTCAAGCTGAAGGAGACATCTTCACCCTGGCACCCATCCCGCAAGGTCGTATCGTAGAGCAACAAGTCACTCATGCATTCACCTGCTTTCGATCAGCGAAGCGTGTAGCGATTCTACCGCCCTGTGGCTATCCTTTTCATCAACTACAACCGACACTTTGATCTCGGACGTGGAGATCATCTCGATATTGATCGACTGCTCCGCCAAGGCCTGGAACATTCTGGCCGCCACGTCCGCATGCGTTCGCACGCCGACGCCCACCACGGATACCTTGGCGATGTGGGTATCGGAGGTCAATCCCTTAGCTTGAATCAAGGGCGCGGTTTTTTCAATCAATTCCATGGCCTTCGAGTAATCCTTCTTGGGAACCGTAAAGGTGACGTCAGTGGTACCATCCTCGCCGGCGTTTTGAATTATCATGTCCACCACGATGTTGGCATCCGCAATGGGACCGAAGATTTGGGCGGCTAGTCCAACACGATCCGGTACGCTCCGGATGGTAATCTTGGCTTCGTCATTGTCACAGGTCACTGCCGAGACCAGAGCCGAGTCCATTTGTTCTCCCTCCTTGACCAGCCAGGTACCCGTAGTGTCCTCAAAGCTGGAACGTAGGTGCACCTTGACCCCGAACTTCTTCGCCATCTCCACCGAGCGTGTCTGTAGCACCCGCGCCCCAAGACTAGCCATCTCAAGCATTTCATCGTAAGTGACCCAATCCAACTTCCGCGCCCTGGAACACACGAAGGGATCAGCTGTATAAATCCCATCCACATCTGAATAGATTTCGCACACCGAGGCGCCCAAGGCGGCAGCCATAGCCACGGCACTAGTGTCCGATCCACCACGGCCCAGGGTGGTAATGTTGTTGTCCTCATCGACCCCCTGGAACCCTGCTACTACCACCACCTCATTTCGTTTGAGTGACTCCAGAACTCGGCTGGACTCGACCGTTTTGATCCGCGCCCGGCCGTGCACGCTGTCGGTGATAATACGCACCTGATAGCCGAGAAGCGAATGTGCCAACTGTCCCTTTTCCTTTAGTGCAAGAGCCAATAGAGCACAGGAGACCTGCTCCCCCGATGCTAGCAGCACATCGATTTCCCGGTCGTCCAAACGTGGTGAAATCTGTTTGGCTAGGGCCACGAGCCGGTTGGTCTCGCCTGACATGGCCGACACCACAACCACCACGTCATTTCCCTGCTCACGAGCGCCCACCACCCGCTGAGCAACGTTGCGGATCTGCTCCACCATGCCCACAGAGGTGCCGCCGTATTTCTGTACGATCAGTGCCATACCTAGTGTGTCAACTGAAAACCACGCAATTGGATAAGCTGCCCCTAATAAGCATCCTTTCCTGTCGCCAACGTGACGCCTATGTCCGTGCCCTTCAGTTCAGTAAGCATCTTCTCATAACGCTGGCCGTGAGGCACAAAACGCAGTTCCCGACAGTCCTCGTCCACATAGCTGAATGTCACGCCCACAAACTCGGTGAGCCCAGCACCATTCAAATGCTCGAACCACTCGACCACGCACACATCGTCGGATGCGAAATATTCCTCCAGATGCAAGTCCTCCATCTCAGGGCCCGGAGCCACGCGAAAGAGGTCTACGTGAACCATCGGCAACCGACCTTCATACTCGTTGATTAGCGTGAATGTCGGACTCCGGACCCAGCTGTTTCCGCCTACCTCAAGCCCTTCGGCTAGACCGTGCACGAAGCAGGTCTTGCCGCTGCCCAAATCACCCGAGAGCCCCAGAATCTCTCCGCCACGAAGGAGTCTCCCGAACGCGCGCCCCAGCGTGCGGGTCCCTTCCGGAGAGCCGGTGATGATATGGAATTCGTTAGCCATCAATCCCTAATCATCTCCTTGATCTGCATCAGCTCCCTGATGGTTAGCGGTAATTCTTCCACTACATCCGACGCGATAAGCCCAACGCCGCCACGGCCGTCCGCCAGCCGGTCACCTGTGCGCCCATGGAGATATACGCCTAGGCGAACAGAATCCGCCGGCATCAACCCTTGAGCCAAGAACCCCGCAACGATGCCAGCGAGGACGTCACCCATTCCCCCGCTTGCCATGCCGGCATTGCCAGTAGGATTGATGGACACTTGCCCGTCCGGGGTGGCCATCACAGTCCTCGCGCCCTTGAGAACCAAATAACACCGGTTCTCTACAGCGAAGGTCCGAGCAACCCTGACACGGTCGCCGTTGATCTCCACCGTATCTATCCCGGTAAGACGACTCATTTCCCCCGGATGTGGAGTCAACACCGGTGCGACCCGTGCCTTCCGAAGCCGGCCCACGTCCACCGATAGGTTGTTGAGTCCGTCGGCGTCGATAAGCCACGGCACGCCGCAATGCTCCAGCAGTGTATCTAGAGTTTTCTGGGTAGACGCATGGACGCCCACACCTGGTCCGAACAGCACCGCGCTCTTGCGTTCCGCCAAACCCTGCCAATCAGCGCTACTCAACGCCGGCCACTGCTCCTCACCCGGATCCCCAACCATCTCGGTCATAGGCTCGACCAAAGCGCCCGCCAGAAGGTCGTTGAGCGCGCGCGGCGCCGCCAAAGTCACCAGGCCAGTGCCTACCCGCATGGCCCCGCGGCAGGAAAGCACCGCAGCGCCCGTCTTTCCTCGAGACCCAGCCATTACCAATAGATGCCCATAGCTGCCCTTGTGAGAGTCTTCCGCCCGGGTCGGCAGCAGCCACACCATATCGGCTGGATCCAACAACTCCGTCGAGGGAGCCACCTCAGCCACTGCCTCCTGTCGGATACCGATGTCGGCCACCACCAACTCACCACTATAAATCGCCCCAGGGTGGATCACCTGCCCGATCTTGGGATAGCCGAAAGTCACCGTAACCTCAGCCTGGATCGTCGCTCCCTGGGGAACCCCCCGGTCAGAATCCAGCCCTGACGGCGTATCTACCGCGACGACAGGGACACCCGACGTGTTCATGAGCTCCACAACCCCCACCAGAAAACCATCCAGGGGCCTGGACAATCCGGTTCCCAGTAGCGCGTCAACCAGCAGGCCCTTCTCCCGGATGCGCTGGCTCAGACTGTCGAAGTCCCCGACTGGAATTTCCGTGTACAAGCCCCCCACTGTACGATAGCGTTCCAGGTTGATTGCGGCATCCGGTGACAGCTCTCGCTCCTGGGCTACACACACAACTTCGCACGGAAACTCCCGATCCTTCAGCAGCCGAGCGATGACCAACCCGTCACCACCATTGTTGCCCTTGCCTGCTACCACCAACACACCGCGTTTCGCTAATTGGGTCCAACGCTTGAGAATTACATCCACGACGGCCTGCCCAGCGCGCTCCATCAGCGTTAGACTCGAAACCTTGTGGGCGTTTATGGTGAGATGGTCCAGCTGGCGCATCTCCTGTGCAGTCAACACATACATAAGTCAATGACCGAACCGCTCAGCCTCGGTGATGAGTGCCTTCATCTCAGTGACCGCCTGGACCATTCCCACCATGATAGAGCGGGCGACTATGCTATGCCCAATGTTCAGCTCAACGATCTCCTCGATGGCCGCAATTGGAGCGACGTTGCCGAGATTGAGACCGTGGCCACCGTGAACCTCCATCCCGAGTTTAGCCGCCGTCATGGCCGCCCGCCGTACAGATTCAAGCTCCTGCCCCAGTTGCGGTCCGCCAGCGTTAGCGTAGGGGCCCGTGTGTATCTCCACGGCATCGGCACCGAGTTTCCGGCCAACTTCAAGTTGCTTAGGGTCCGGATCCACGAATAGACTCACCCTAATCCCCGCTTCCCGCAGACAGGACACCACGTCCTGTAGCTGTTTCCCGTGAGTGACCACATCAAGCCCACCCTCAGTAGTCAGTTCCTCTCGCCGCTCGGGGACTAGACAAGCCTCATCCGGCTTGAACATCAGTGCCTGCTGGGCCATTTGCAGAGTACCGGCCATCTCGAGGTTAAGTGCGGCAGTCAGCTGACGCCGCAGTCGGGAAACATCCCGTTCCTGAATATGACGGCGGTCCTCGCGAAGGTGAACGGTAATCACCTCCGCGCCCGCCTGCTCCGCCAGGAGCGCGGCCTCGACCGGGTCCGGGACATCGATCATCCGGGCCTGCCGCACAGTGGCCACATGATCGACGTTCACTCCGAGACGCGTCACTCCAGGACCCCCAGATTCGATTGGATCGCGTCGGCAATCCCTTGCGCCAGTCGTCGTATCTCGTCTTCCGACTCTCCCTCGAGCATCACACGGGCCAAGGGTTCAGTGCCGGAGTAACGCACCAGAACCCGCCCCCGGCCGTTCAGTAGATGTTCACTTTCGGTGACGCATGCCTGCACTTGGGCCAACTCCGCGAGAGGGCGCTTCTCGCGAACCGGCACATTCACCACCACCTGTGGCAACATGCTCACGACGCGGCTCAGCTCGCTCAGGGACTTCTCCTGCTCAATCATCAGGGCCAACACCTGAAGGGCCGTAAGACAGCCGTCACCCGTGGTATTGTAGTCTAGGAACACAACGTGTCCCGATTGTTCGCCACCGAGATTGTGTCCACCCTGGCGCATACTCTCCACTACGTAACGGTCACCGACGGCCGTCCTCAGGACATCGATACCGTACTCCCGTAGGGCAACGTCGAGCCCCATGTTACTCATTACCGTTGTCACCACGTTGTCAGTCGGTAACCGACCAGCGCGTTTCATCGCGATAGCACAGATAGCCAGAAGGTCGTCGCCATGCACTAGGTCACCCTTCTCGTCAACGAGCAACACTCGGTCGGCGTCGCCATCTAGACACACCGCTAGGTCTGCGCTGTGCTCCCGAAGCACCGCCCGGGCCTTTTCCGGGTACATCGAGCCACAATCCAAGTTAATGTTCGTACCGTCGGGCTCTACCGCAACGGGAATGACTTCTGCCCCGAGCTCCCTCAAAACGTTCGGCGCTACTCGGTAGGCCGCACCGTTAGCACAGTCGACGACGATCTTCAGACCCTCCAGTGTTAGGTGCCCGGGGAATGTACTCTTGAGGAAATTAATGGTCCTCCCTTGGGCGTCGTCGATACGGTATGCCTTGCCGATATCCGTAGCCACTGGCCGATTGGTATCGTAGCCCCCGTTCCGAATCAGGCCCTCTATGCGCTGCTCCCACGCATCCGGGAGCTTAAAACCATCACCAGAAAAAAACTTAATACCATTGTCCTGGTAGGGATTATGGGATGCCGAGATCACTACCCCAGCGTCCGCTCGCATGCTGCGGGTCAGGAATGCCACCGCTGGGGTTGGCAACGGCCCCACCAGCAGCACGTCCACGCCCATGGAACAGATCCCAGACGCCAACGCGGTCTCGAAAAGATAGCCCGACAAACGGGTATCCTTGCCAATGAGAATACGCCGCCGATGGTTCCCCTTTTTCCCCAGAGCAGGGTGCGCGGCCTTGTCCCAGCGATCGCCCTCGACCACATGGGCAATGGCTCGGCCCAAGCTCAGTGACGTCTCCGCGGTCATGGGCTCTCGGTTGGCGACGCCGCGGATTCCGTCAGTGCCGAACAACGGAATTGGCACCGGATCGTCTTGTGGTCCTTCGGAGTTCATGGTTCCTCTCGTACTGTCATTAATTCGCACCCGCGGAGCACGCTGTTTCCTAACTTACCGCACCAGCCCGGCGAATCGCATCTGCCACTCGCACCGCCCTGCAAGTCTCCGCAACATCGTGAACCCGCACCAGGTGGGCTCCTGCCAACACTGCCGAAACTGCCGCGGCAAGGCTCCCCTCAAGGCGGTTCGTCGGTCCCGCAGCGAGCTTTCCCGACGCCTCGGATTCTTCAAGTAGCCCAAGAAATGACTTCCGAGACAGGCCCACCAACACCGGCCGCCCCAACTCTCGGAGTACACACAGATGTCGCAACAACGTCAGATTGTGCTCCAAGCCCTTGCCGAAGCCGATGCCCGGGTCCACAACGATTCGGTCCAAAGAGATCCCGCTGTTTACGGCATAGGCGACGCGCTCCTCCAGAAAATTGGCGACATCGTGGACGACGTCACCGTAGCGCGGCGCAAGTTGCATGGTACGGGGCCGGCCCTGCATATGCATGAGCACCACCGGAACCTGCTCGCGCGCGACAAGTTCGACCATAGCGGGGTCGAGTTGTAAGGCGCTGATGTCATTAACCATATCTGCACCTTCATCCAGGGCCTTTCGCGCCACAGCCGCCTTATAGGTGTCGATGCTGATGGGTACCGTCGTCCGTTGCCGCAGTCCACGAATGACCGGTAGTACTCTCTCGAGCTCCTCGGCCAGTGAAACCGCAGCAGCCCCCGGGCGGGTTGACTCCCCGCCCACATCCACAATGTTCGCACCTTGGCATGCCATCTCCGCGCCCCTGTTCACCGCAGACTCGACATCCGCATACCGGCCACCGTCAGAAAAGGAATCGGGGGTTACGTTGAGGATCCCCATCACCGCCGTGCGACCGCGCATATCAACTCGACCGTGGCGCGTCATCAAAATCGCGTCTGACTCCGGACCGAGGTCGCCCAACAGTGACCGCTCGGTCCGTTTGTTTTTCGTACGCATTAGTGGAAACCGGCGGCTAGGAAGCCGCGTGCGAAGTGGAAACCGCGTCTTCAGACGCTGGCGGGGAAGGGTGTCGTAGGCAGGTCGGGGCCGCTATCCCCCATATAATCCTTGACGATGACGTCAATCTCCCCGCCGTCTAGCACTTCCTTATCCAGCAATTCTTTGGCGCATCGGTGCAAGAGCTCGATGTGGGTGGTCAGGATCTCCTTGGCCTTATTGTAACACTCCTGGATGATGTGCCGAACCTCTCTATCGATCTCCACCGCGGTACTCTCTGAGTAGTCCTGCTGCTGAGTGAAGTCCCGTCCGAGAAAGATTTGCTCTTCCTTCTTGCCGAAGGTCATAGGCCCCAGTTTGTCGCTCATACCCCATTCGCAGACCATCCGGTGAGCGATTTCGGTCGCGCGCTCGATGTCGTTGCCAGCACCAGTGGTCATGTGGTCAAGGATCAGCTCTTCCGCGACTCGCCCACCAAACAATATGGTCACATTGTTCAGGAGATACTGCCTGTCCTGGCTGTGCCGATCATCCGTGGGAAGCTGCTGTGTAAGTCCCAGGGCCATCCCCCGCGGGATGATGGTAACCTTGTGCACAGGGTCTGCTCCCGGCAATAGCTTCGCTACCAACGCGTGGCCTGACTCGTGATAGGCAGTGTTCCGCTTCTCCTCGTCACTGATAATCATGCTCTTGCGCTCGGTCCCCATCATGACTTTGTCCTTAGCCAACTCGAAGTCATTCATATTGACCTTTAGCTTATCGTTCCGCGCCGCAAGCAGAGCCGCTTCGTTGACCAGATTCTCAAGATCGGCGCCAGCAAATCCAGGGGTCCCCCGAGCCAGCACCCGGATATCGACATCGTTCTCCAACGGCACCCGACGGCTGTGTACCGCTAGGATACCTTCGCGCCCTTTGATGTCGGGTCGCGGTACCACCACCCGGCGATCGAACCGACCCGGGCGCAACAACGCCGGATCTAGGACGTCGGGGCGGTTGGTAGCAGCGACTAGGATCACCCCGTCGTTGGCCTCGAACCCATCCATCTCCACTAACAATTGATTGAGTGTTTGCTCCCGCTCGTCGTGCCCACCGCCAAGTCCGGCGCCACGCTGCCGACCAACGGCGTCAATTTCATCCACAAAAACAATGCACGGTGCCTGTTTCTTGGCCTGCGCGAACAGATCCCTCACACGCGAGGCGCCTACGCCCACGAACATCTCGACAAAATCCGAGCCGCTGATGCTATAAAAAGGTACCCCAGCCTCACCTGCAATAGCCCGCGCGAGTAGGGTTTTGCCCGTGCCCGGAGGACCCACTAGCAGACAGCCCTTGGGAATTCGGCCGCCTAAGCGGGTGAACTTTGTAGGATCCTTGAGAAATGCAATGACTTCCTCTAATTCGTCCTTAGCCTCGTCCACGCCGGCCACATCGCTGAATGTAACTTGTGCCTGGTTCTCGTTCAGTAGACGTGCCCGGCTCTTACCGAAGGACATGGCCTTACCGCCCCCCGCCTGCATCTGCCGCATAAAAAATATCCACACACCTACCAGCAAAAGCATCGGGAGCCAGTTAACCAGCAGCACGAAGTACCAGGGGGAGTCATTCTCCGGTTTGGCGGCAATACGAATGTTGTTTTCCCGTAACGTCTTTACCATCTCTGGGTCGCTCGGCGAAAACGTACGGAACCGCTCCCCGCTCTGGTACTTGCCGTGAACGTGTTGGCCCTGAATCGTTACCTCTTGGACGTCGCCCCGCTCCACTGCAGACCAGAAGTCGCTGAAGATAATCTCGGGCTCTCTACCCTGCTGCCGGGTAAACACGTTAAACAACAACAGGAACATCAGCCCGAGCACTAGCCACAGGGCAAGGTTTTTCGTTGCCGGGTTCAAAAAGTCATCTCCAAGCTCAACTGCCCTAAAAGAGAAAGAGTTAACACACGGGTATATGTACTTCAATAAGAACCGAGACACCTCAAGTCAACCGACGGGGCCCTGATACCCGTCAAGGGACATCCCGCACCCTTCGGAGACCTTGATCCGCCATACAGCCCGCGTGCCGGACTCCACTTTGGCAAATTCACTCCGGGCGTAACCCGGGACCCACACGATCTCCTCTCCAACCAACAACAGTGGGACGGTGCGCCGCCAGGAGCGAGGAGTCTTCTTCTCGATGAAGAGATCCTTGAGCTTTTTGTGCCCGGTCATCCCTAAAGGCCGAAGGCGGTCACCAGGCCTAAGATTTCGTAGCCGGAGTTGCCCACCGTCACGTTTCAGGCGGTCGAGGTCGAAGCCAGCCTCGAAATTACTTTCCGGTACTTGTCGGGTCGTTGAGCACCACGCCGTGACCTGAACACCAGCTTCGGGGACCACCAACTCACCTTCCAGCGGTAAGCGGTACGAATAGTCTCGCAGCGGCGAACCTTCTGCCTGAAGTTCCGAAGCCGAACGGATTAGTCGCACCGACTCGTATTCCCGTACCACCTTCCAGGCGCCGGGGAGTGACACGCTAGCATGGGGGCGGGTCCCACCGATCGCGTGAAGTACGGCATCCACGTGAACGACACCTATACGACGAAGGGTCCCCAGTCTGCGATTCAACCAAAATCGAACCATCCGGGCCTGCAGTTCGGGTTCGAGCCCGAGAAAGGCAGCCCGACCCAGTGCATCATCTCGGACCACCCTCGGGTAGGCTCCGACCACTTGCCGTTCCAGCAGGGCGTGATCGGATCGCAGCATGCCGGTCAACCGAGCAAGACGGCGTTCCAAGCCGTGGCCAACCCGGCGCCGGAATCCGGGTAATACAACTTGGCGGATCCAGTTCCTTAGATAACGAGTGTCATAGTTTGTGTGATCCTCCCGGAAATCAAGCCCCTCCCTCTCCAGGTACTCGAGGATGTCTTCCCGGGAAACCTCCAGCAGCGGGCGAACCAAGAGCGTTTCCTCAGCGCCAGGAACATCCCGCGCCAGGAGCCGCACCGCTGGCATGCCGGCCAGCCCTTCCGGGCCACAACCACGCAGCAGCCACATCAACATCGTCTCCACCTGATCGCCGCGGTGATGAGCGACCGCAACCTTACCAATCCGCTGCTTAGCGGCCACCTGGGCGAAGAACTGGTACCGTCGCTCACGAGCCAACGCTTCGAGATTCCCTGAACCTCGGTCCCGGTCGGACCGGGCAAGTTCCAGACTCGTAAAATGAAACGGCAGTGACAGTTTAGCGGCGATGCGTCGAACGAATTCCCCGTCTTCCCGGCTCTCGTGCCCCCGAGTACCATGGTCTACATGGGCCACCTCCAGACGCAGTCCGAGGGCTGGGCCAATCTCGTGAAGAAACTGCAGCAATGCTACGGAATCCGGGCCACCCGACACGCCCACTAGTACTGCGTCTCCGGTCGCCAGCACCCTGTCCCGTACAAGGTTATTTGCTAAGTTTATGTCGAGACTCATGAGGGCAGGAAGGTTTGTGGCCCCGCTTAACGGGTGCTATTACCTTCAAAAAGGTTAGAATACACTGCTCTCGAGTCGGTCACAAACAACGAGAGTCAAAGAAAGCCCAAACAAGCCACAGGAGCAACTGCATGGCCTCACCGTTGAACCCGCCCCGAAGGATTCTCCTCGGACCCGGCCCTAGCAACCCGCACCCACGGGTCCTGGAAGCGTTGTCCGCGCCCGTCGTCGGTCATCTCGACCCAGAATTCTTCAAGGTCATGGAAGAGAACAAAGAAATGCTGCGCTCGCTCTTCCACACCAACAACGAACTGACCTTCCCGGTGTCAGGGACTGGTAGCGCCGGCATGGAAACCTGCCTCGTGAACCTCATTGAGGAGGGCGACACGGTCCTCGTGTGCGTGAACGGGGTCTTTGGAACCCGTATGGCGGATATCGTCGAGCGCCTGGGCGGGAAACTTGTCAAGGTCGAGGCGCCTTGGGGCGAGATCATCCGGCCGGAACAGGTGAAGAAGGCGCTCGCGGACCACAACGTCGATTTGGTAACACTAGTGCACGCGGAGACCTCCACCGGCGTGTGGCAGCCGGTGGAGGAAATCTCCCAGCTTGCCCATGAAGCCGGTGCCCTGCTCGTCCTGGATACCGTGACCTCGCTGGGTGGTTGTCCGGTCACCATCGACGCCTGGCACGTAGATGCCTGTTACAGTGGCACCCAGAAGTGCTTGAGCTGTCCTCCCGGATTGTCGCCAGTGTCATTTAACCAGGCGGCACGGGACAAGTTGGGTCAGCGCAAAAGCAAGGTTAAGAGCTGGTACCTAGACCTGACCATGATCGAGCGCTACTGGGGCGAGGACCGAGCCTATCACCACACCGCTCCCATCTCCATGAACTACGGCCTACACGCAGCTCTGAGCGAGATCGAGCGAGAAGGCCTCGAAGCGCGATTCTCACGCCACGAGTTAAACCATCGGGCGTTGGTTGCGGGTCTGGAGGTCCTCGGTGTTCCTCTCGCCTCCCAGGAAGGCCACCGCCTGTGGATGCTCAACAGCGTAAAGATTCCCGAGGGCGTCAACGATGGTGCCATCCGCAAGCGGCTGCTCCTAGATTTCAACATCGAGATCGGCGGCGGACTAGGTGCCCTAGCTGGCAAGACGTGGCGTATCGGGCTCATGGGGGAGTCGAGCCGTAAAGAGAACGTGTTCGCAGTCGTCGAGGCGTTGGGGCGAATTCTGAAGGAAGACGGTGCCGATGTTCCGGTTAACGATGCGGTCAGCGAGATCGAGAGAGTCTACACCGGAAGCTGATAGAGCTGAGTCGCGGTAGCCAAACACGCAGAGTGTACGGTTACGCTACTGGTGCTAACTTCCCCGACCTGGTTGATCACTGGGTCACACCCTGCACTCAACGCAACGAGGCTACTCAGGACGGCTACCAAACGGCCAATCAAGCCTTGACACAGCCTTGGGTCAGAGCACCTGCTGTCCACCGCACATCGGTAGACATTATCCTTAGCCTCCGACAGTTTGTATTCAGGTTTGACATTGCGACCGTGCCGACTGACGAGCCGTGCGTGCTCGCCGACAAGCGAGGCCGTTAGTAGTCTTCGTTGTCGTCCCAGAAACATCTACGCACTTACTGCATCGTCCGCAACTCCGGATAAACCTCTGTCGCGAACAACTCCATACTCCGCCGGGTCTCCTCATGGGAAAGGAAGCCCGCCTGGTTCATCATGAGCAAGTGACCGACGCCGCAGCGATCATGCAAATACTTGACCTTTTCCAACACCTTCTTCGGAGTGCCGGCAATGATAACCCCCTGATCGATCAAATCCTCATAGACCCGGTTGTAGCGCGCGCTACCCTTGGGATCAAAGAACCGGGTGAGTCCCTGAGGTGGCATGAAACCCGGCGGGGCGAAGAATCCCACGGGCCGACGCTTGTTCAAATACCACAGAAGCTTTCGACCGCCCTCCTCTGCCTTCTTGTCGGTCTCGCCGGTGAAGGTGAGCGCGCAGTACGCGAACTTGTCGGTTCCAGGCTCGGGGTAGTTCATCTCCTCACAACGTTGCCGGTAAGCACCGAAAATTGCATCGGTCTGTTCGTAGGAAGACAACACAGTAGCCAAGGTGTAGTGGTGGTCGGCCACCCAGGGCACCGACGCCGGGTTGGTACCAGTGATCCAGATAGGTGGATGCGGCTGCTGGTATGGCCGTGGCCACGGGTTCACATAGCGATAGTGAAAGTGCTTGCCCTCCCAGTTGAACACATCCTGAGTCTTCCACGCCTTAATGATTAGATCATGAGCCTCCTGCATACGTTCCCGAGTGTCCGACGGGTTGGTGTTGGCCGGATGCACCTCAGTTCCCACACCCCGGACGAAGCCGGCTAAGAGCCGTCCCCCCGACATAACATCCAACATGGCGGCGTCCTCCGCCACCTGGATGGGGCTTCGGTGTGCCAACGGGAAGCCCAGAACCAGGAGTTTGGCGCGCTTCGTGCGACGAACCAAGGTAGCCGCCGTAATCGAAACGTTGGCCGCCATGCACGTAGCGGTAGCGTGATGTTCGTTGAGCATGATCTCGAGGCCGAGCTCGTCGGCGTACTCGTACTCATCGAGGTACCGGTGATAGAGATCATGAGCGACCTTAGGATCACAATATCGGTTGGGCAACGTCACGCGCATGGCCCCGTGCCGCTCCTCTACGTCATCCGGTATAAAGGGGTAAGGCATTTCGGTAAAATGATACGCTAACAACGTCCCGTCCTCCCTTGGCTCTCTAGCTCTCCAAAAACTCAATGACTGCCTGTGCCAGTGCCTCCGGTTGCTCCCATTGCGGGTAGTGCCCCGAACCCGGTATGGCAGTAAATCCCGCGCCCGGAATAGCCCGCTGGAGAGCGCGGCCGTAATCTGGAGTCGCGACCCGGTCACTTTCGCCCCAGAACAGGTGGGTGGGCACCCTGACCCGTGCTAGCCGTCGCAAAAGCTTAGGGTTGTGCATAAAAGGACGCCACGCAAACTTAAGCACTGACTGACGATTGCGAAGAAGGGCGATTAGTTCATCACCCTCTACATCCTCTCGCCCCGGCCATTTGAGCACCCGGGCCGTTGCCGGGTCGTGCCACGCCAGCCCGGCAATCTCCTCGGCTGTGTATACATAAACGTCCTGTACGTCGCGCACGGTGGGAGCCGAAATCTTTACGCCCACGGAATCAATCAGCACCAGGCGCCGGATGTGCTGCTGCGAGCGCACCCCCATCTCCGCTGCTACCCAGCCACCAAATCCGTGACCGATGATGTCCACGGGACCTGCCTCCAGACCCTCAAGGAAGTCGAGCCCTAAGAAGGCCAAATCTTCCATGGTGTCGATCCAATCGGGCAGTTCCGACTGATTCACCCCCGGTAAAGACGGCACCAGGACCTGGCAACGCTTTGCCAGGGCATCATCAAAGGGCGGGATCTGGGTGTCAAGTTGGTCGCCGTAAAAAATCACCCGCGGAGCGCCGTCCCCGTCCCGACGAACTCGCAGCTCCACGCCATCAACCGCCATGGTCTCCGAGATCCAGGTCATGAACCTTCCCCTACATGCCGCTTAATGAATTCGATGGCCGATGCATTGAACTCCTCTGGGTGTTCCGCATGGGAACAGTGCCGCGATTGGTCGAACACCTTCACCTCGGATCCGGGTATCTCCGCCTGAAGGTCGGCGGCATAGGTTGGGAACCGTAGCGGGTCCTGAGCACCCGCTACAATTAGAACCGGGCAACGGATCTTGCTGTAGTCGGGTCGTACCGGACGAAACCCCCGAGCCTGCCCCGGGGGGGCCAGCCGCGGAGCTGCGCAGGCTTCCCACACCCCCGGCTCCATGCTGGCCTTCCAACGCTCCTCCACAACATCGTCGGCCCACCACCGCTCGTCGTAGAAACAGACACGTAGAATTTCGCGCATCTGCTCTCGGTCACCGGCGTACTCCGTGAGCACCTTACGTTCGTCGTTATCCGGTGCCTTCCCGCCACCACTCACGGTGATCACCGACGCGACATCAAAGCGGGGGTCCACCGCCATCTGTAGACAGACTCCGCCGCCGAAGGAATTGCCGATCAGGTGCGCCGGCCCGATGCACAAGGTTTTCAAAAACCCGTCGACATGCTTGAGTCGAAACCCCAGCGGGTCACTGAAGCTGTACAGGAGATCCGTGCGGCCAAAGCCTGCCAGGTCTGGTGCGTAGACGTGGAAGTGCTCGCCGAGCTTCGCGATGTTATAACGCCAACTGAACTCCGCCCGACCACCGAACTCGCCACTGTGAATCAGCACGACGGTGGGACCACGGCCCGCACCTGCTTCGATATAATGTGTCCGTGTCTGGCCCACCTGGACATAGCGTCGGCGCACGCCTCGCGGAAGATCGCTCACGGACCCCTGCGTAACCGAATGGCTCAAATCTGTCAACTTAAGTTCGTTAAAAATGGGAAGATATGGGTCGGATCCAGAGCAGCCTCCCCCTTCCTTCGCCCCCCAGACTCAATCTCGGCCAAAACAACTGAAAAGTACCGAAACTCACACTCGCAGGCCGACCAAGTATGTGTTACGGTCAATGTCCTGTCCAAAGGCAGACGAAACACAGCCTTAAAACGCACGGAGGCCTTTATGCACTGGGGTATGGAGAACAGAATGGCACGCATTGTCCAACCGGGAGATGGACGTTGCGTTATGCTAGCCGTGGATCATGGCTACTTCATGGGCCCAACGACCGGGCTAGAGCAACCTCGAGCAACCATCGAACCGCTACTACCCCACGCCGACGCCATCATGCTCACCCGCGGCGTGCTACGAAACGCGGTGGACGCTGGAATGCAGGCACCTGTGGTGCTGCGTGTGTCTGGGGGCACGAGCATGGCGGTACCGGATCCAGAACTCTCGAACGAGGATATAACCGTGTCTACTGAAGATGCCATACGCCTCAACGTGTCGGCCATGGCGTTATCGATCTTTGTTGGTTCCAAGTTCGAGAAGGAAACCCTAGTAAGCCTGACCAAGCTAGTGGACGAGGGCGAAAGGTATGGAATTCCCGTTTTGGCAGTCACCGCAGTCGGCACGAACATGGCCCGCGACGAGCGGTACCTCGGGCTGGCCTGTCGCATCGCAGCCGAGCTCGGCGCCCACATCGTTAAAACGTACTACTGCGAGAATTTCGAGAACATAGTTAACAGCTGCCCTATTCCTATTATCGTAGCGGGTGGCAAGAAGACCCCGGAGATGGAGGCCCTAGAACTCACCCGCAACGCCGTTGATCGCGGGGCAGTAGGCGTGGACATGGGCCGAAACATCTTCCAGTCCGACAGCCCCACGGGAATGATGCGGGCGGTTCGGGCCATCGTCCACGATGGCGCCTCGACCGAGGAAGCCTACCAAATCTACGAAGCAGCGAAGCCGTCGGCGACGGAACGGGTGGCAGGCTAGGCACCCCAGCGTAGGTGGCACGCACCGCCCGGTACTCGTTCCACCTCCAACGCTACCCGCCAGCCTTCAGGAACCAGCCATGCGTGTAGCAATGTACTACAACAACGATGATGTTAGGTTGGAGGAACTGCCGATTCCCAAGGCAGGTCCAGGAGAGCTGCTCATGCGGGTGCAGGCCAGCGGCATCTGTGGCAGTGATGTACTGGAATGGTATCGTCGCAAGCAAGCTCCAAAGGTCCTGGGACACGAGGTCACCGGGGAAGTACTCGAGGTGGGGCCTGGAGTGGACAGGTTTGCACCTGGAAACCGAATCATCACCACCCACCACGTACCCTGTAACGACTGTCACCACTGTCGTTCGGGGCACGCTTCGGTCTGTCAGCTCATGCGCGACACGCACTTCGATCCCGGCGGATTTGCCGAGTACCTGCGGCTACCTAAGGTCAACGTGGACTCCGGAACATTCCTTCTTCCCGACTCGCTGTCCTTCGTGCAAGGCTCCTTTGTCGAGCCACTGGGGTGCGTCGTCCGCGCACAAAACCACGCACGCGCACCAGTGCAGGAAAACGTACTGGTCGTCGGCGCTGGAGTCGCTGGCCTACTACACGTGCAACTAGCCCGCAGCCGCGGCGCAAAGACCCTGATAGCTACCGACGTCAACACCGAGCGTCTGCGTCTGGCACAGTCCATGGGAGCGGACCACACCTTCCAAGCATCAGATGACGTGCCCGCGAACGTGCGGGACAAATGCGATGGACGGCTAGCGGACCTCGCAATTGTGTGTACTGGAGCGGCACCAGCAATCGAACAGGCGTTCCAAAGCATCGAGCGGGGTGGCAAGTTGCTCTTTTTCGCCTCCCCCCCCGAAGGGCATGAAGTGCCCATACCGTTACACGAGATGTGGCGGGACGAGATCGGCCTCGTCACCTCTTATGGAGCGAGTCCGCAGAACCTGACGGATGCGGTGGAACTGCTGGTCAGTGGTGCGGTCGACGTGGATGCGCTCGTCACCCACCGCCTTTCCCTAGCTGAAACAGGAAGGGGGTTTCAGCTAGTAGCCAACGCCCAAGATTCGTTAAAGGTCATCATCGAGCCTCAGCGTCAGACTTGAAACAACGGCACTAGAACATCGCCCAGGCCGGTAGTTTACTCAATCTCCGGCACTTCAGGGCTAGCCTCTCTGACCTTCCCTGCAGCAATTTCACGCAGAGCGACGACTATCTCTCGATTGTCCGACTCTACCAGGGGTTTGGCACCCTTGAGGAGTTGTTTGGTGCGCTGCGAACCGAGCATCACCAACTTAAATCGGTTGGAGACTTCGCTGAGGCAGTCTTCGACGGTTATTCGTGCCACGGTATATTCTCCTTTAGGTCAGGGTAACACCAGCCTGAAACGGTTCCGACAAGCGTCCCGTTCGGCCGACGGCAAAATCCCAAACGCCACACCCAGCGTGTCGTTACGCGATACTCTGCTGCTCCAGAAGCTCGCCCTGCCCCACGGTGTCGATCTCAAAGCCCAGGTCTTCTATCATACGGTGGGCGTCTGTGTGGGCCTGACCCGATGTAGTCAGGTAACCGTTGACGAAAATGGAGTTGGCCGGATACAGGCTCAGCGGTTGCAGTGAGCGAAGATTGACTTCCCGACCACCGGCAACGCGAATTTCCTTGCTCGGGTTAACGAAGCGGAACATACACAGCACCTTGAGACAGTACTGCGGCGTAAGATTCGAACGCTCCTCCATCGGCGTTCCCGGGATCGCGTGCAGAAAATTGACCGGGATTGAGTCTACGTCCAGTTCCCGCAGCGACACCGCCAGTTCCATAACATCGTCGCTCTCTTCCCCGAGCCCGATAATCCCACCGCAGCACGTGGACAGTCCGGCAGCTTTTACACTCTCCAGGGTGGCGACTCGGTCATCATATGTATGAGTGGAAACAACCTCCGGGTGATACCGGCTGCTGGTGTTTAGGTTGTGGTTGATCCGCTCGACACCGGCGTCCTTCAAAATCCGCGCCTTAGACTCCGTGAGCAGCCCCATGCACGCGCAGATATTAATGGGCACCTTGCTCTTGATCTCGGCTACGGCCTCGGCCATCTTCTCGGTTTCCTTGAGCGTAGGACCCCGGCCACTGTTGACCAAACAAAACCGCATGGCACCCGCCTGCTTGGCCTTGACTGCAGCGTCCACCAAATCCTCCTTAGCGAGGAATGGGTACTTATCTATCTCCGCCCCGGAGACCGACGACTGGGAGCAATAGCCACAATCCTCGGGGCAGAGCCCGCTTTTAGCGTTCATCAGTACATGGATCTGCACTTTCTTGCCGAAGTAGTGGTATCGGACACGAAACGCAGCTTCAAGTAGTTCCGGCAGCCTCTCGTCGGCACCGTCAATGATGGACTTCATTTCCGCGAGCGACAGGAGTTCGCCGGCGAGGGATTTTTCCGCAAGTTCGGAGTAGCTCGGTTCCACTTTACTCATGGGGCTTCCGTTTAACATGAGGGGTCCTATCCTGCAACTAACAGCCCACGTGCGGCGGCCTCATTATCCAATGAACAGATTAAATCTAGCACCCCTTTGGTTCGTCACTGATTTGGGCATCAACAAACAAGGTGCTGGCGCCAATGCGCGTTGGGCAACTTCCCAGTTAGTCTGCTGAAGGGAGTCTAGCGCTTGAATCTCGCTCAGCGATAGGTACACGGCCCGATCCACTTCCCGCTGGTCTGGCTTGGGTTCAGCAGTAAGGCCTCGGAGTAGCAGTATAACATACAGGCTGTTGCCCGAATCCTCCTCGTACCGATTGCGGACTCCCAACACTCCCTCAACCTCCGCCTCCACCCCAGCCTCCTCAGCCACTTCTCGGACCACCGCATCCTCGATGGTTTCGTCTGGCTCGACAAACCCACCGGGTACCTGCCAGTTACCCCGTCCACGGCGCGACGCGCGGCGGACGAACAGTAGGCGTCCATCCCGAATTACCGCCCCGCCAACACCGAGATTATAGCCCGTGTTATACCGCTCCGGTATCGCCATATCGTTCCTTCCGTGGTCCTTTACCCCTTTAGTTCCACGACACTCCGATGTTATACCGCGTGTTATCGGCCTATACCAAACAAATGCTACGCAGGTGCAGGAAGGTCGTTCCGCCAAGGCCGGATAAATACAGCGGTTTGGGAAACCTAACCCCCCCTTCCTGGGTCAAGGCAGGACCACATAAGGAGAACTGTTCATGGTTGACGCACTCGGCTGGCGACAAAAGTTCGCGGTCATAGCCCCTTCCACGAACACCTCCGTGCAGCCCGAGTTCGACGACATGAGACCGCGCGGCGTCACCAACCACTTCGCGCGGATATGGATTCCTGATGATCCTATCCAAAATGACGCGGATTTCGAGCAGTTGATGGCAAACATTCGCTCCGAAGTGGACAACGCCATCGACCGAGTGATGACGTGTCGACCGGACTATCTCATAATGGGCATGTCTTCCGAGACCTTCTGGGACGGTGCCGAAGGGAGCCGACGGCTGCTGGAGGCAGTGGAGCAGCGGGCGGGGGTGCGAGTCGCTATGGGCTCCTATGCCTGCAAGGCAGCACTTGAGGCCTACGGCGGCATCAGGCGCATCGGGGTGATCACGCCGTACATGCCCGTTGGCGACGCCCAGGTAGTGCAGTTCTTCACCGACTGCGGGTATGAGGTAGCGCGCCTCAAGGGGCTCAAGTGCCAGAGTCCGGTATTGATTGCACACGTGCAACCGGACGCGCTGAAAGCTGCGATTCGGGAGGTAGACGGCAACGACATAGATGCGGTGGTCCAGGTGGGCACAAACTTGGCGATGGCGCGCTTGGCAGGTGGCGCGGAACGCCAACTGCAGAAGCCCGTCATCGCCATCAACACGGCCATCTACTGGTACGCATTGCGGCAGAACGGGTTGTCGGACAGGCGCGATGGTTACGGCGCTTTGCTGTCGCAATTTTAACACCTACACCAGGAAACCAGCGACAGAACAATTTCCGAGGGATAACCTATGAATCTAAAAGCTTATCGCGTTCCCGCCTGGGAAACGGAGTCCGAACTGAAACATGGATTTCTGGGCCGAGTTGGCGGTAACAGCCAAGGAGCCTACGCAGGACTCAACGCTTCCTTCGCGGTGGGGGATGAGACCCGGGCCGTCAACGACAACTACTGCGACATGAAACGGGCCATGGGCATGGCCGGCACCCGGATGGTCACCATGCAACAAAAACACGGCGACAATATCATCGATGTTACCGAATCGTGTAAGAATGCCGGCGAGGGGGACGCCATGATCACCTCCACACCCGGGGTGTTCCTTGCCGTACTTACGGCGGATTGTCTGCCAATCATTTGCTGGGCGCGCACCCCTCGCGGGAACCTAGCGGCGGTAATACACGCAGGCTGGCGCGGCACCCTAAACGGCGTAGCCATAAAGACGGTCCAGCGCATCCATAGCGGCCATGGCACCAAAGCCCAGGATCTGCATTGCGCCCTCGGACCGGCCATCGGGCCCTGCTGTTACGAGATCGGCACAGACGTCTCCGACCCGCTGTTGCAAAAGTGGGGAGAGAAGGCCGAGCCTTCTCTCAAGGTTCAACGCGGTAGAACCTACCTCGACTTAAGAATGTTAAACGTGGCACTTCTGGCGGAAGCGGGCGTACCAGTGACACAAATCGCTTCGACCGGCCCCTGCACCGCGTGCAATCCAACGGAGTTCTTTTCTTACCGGCGGGAATCTCAGAAGGGTAATATTGTCACAGGCCGACAGGCTAGTTTCATCGGCTGGACAGAAATGGTCTGACCAAAAACAAAGCCCTGGCTGACGCAGTGGACAGCCAGGGCTCGGTGCACTGTCGGAATTGACCAAGACCCTCAATCCCGAAAGGCTAGAGAGCCTAGGTCTCAGTCACCTCGCAGCTACATAAGTCATTCATATTTTGACCACCTCCTTTCCGTGCTGACCGGATCTTAGGGGAGCAAGGGGGTGTTTGTCAAACTTTTACTCGATCTTGAGGGGCCAACGACGCACAGGTGGGATCGAAATGTGCCCCTATCATGGTCGTATTTAAGCGTCCGCGAGGCGCTTCACAGCGAACGTAGCGGCATTACGTACCCGCACATCGGGATCTTCGGTGGCAGCTTTCCTGAGAGCGGCCAGCTCTTCTATACCAACCGCGAGAAATTTGGTTAGGCTTGTTACCGCCGCCACTCGGACCAATGGCTCAGAGTCCTCCATAGACCCGAGCAACAAGCCGGAAAGTCCAGCCGCCCCAATATCCCGCAGGCAGTAGACCGCCATTCGACGTTGGGTGGGCGATCCATCGCGGACCAGCAACTTAAGACGTAGCATTACCTCCGGGTAGGAAGCACCGAGGTCCGCCAGCAACAATTGCGTCGCCCATCGGATATCTTGATCGCCACTCCCGAGCCCCTGAACGAGCACTTCGAGGCAAGGTGCGGATGGGCGGGCTATCTGGCCAAGCGTGTAGGCGATGGTCCAAAGTGGCGAAATGAGGAACTGAGCATCAAGCACCCGTTCAACGCCCGGCTCCTCAACAGCCAGAGCCACCAGGCCTTCTACT
The DNA here is from genome assembly GCA_964438895.1 of uncultured Syntrophobacterales bacterium. GTDB lineage: Bacteria > Desulfobacterota > Binatia > UBA9968 > JAJDTQ01 > JAJDTQ01. The sequence continues at coordinate 225,925 of CAYTMJ010000001.1, forward strand.
GCACGTCGGACTTTAGCCTTGTCGGCTCCCTGTAACGCATCCAACAATGGTGTCATGCGCCCGTGAAGTGTTACGTTCTGAGCCATGAGAACTGTTTACACTAACGTGTTACCGTTTCACGTATCACGTCCCGTAGACGCCCCGGGTGATCCGTAGTGATGCCGTCTACGCCCAGCGCCAACAGCTTCTTCATTTCGTCCACCTCGTTGACAGTCCAGACGTGAACCTCGACGCCGAGGTTATGAGCAGCCGCTACCGACACCGGTGTCACGAGCGTCATACCTTGGTAGAAGGGTGGAATCTGGACCACTTGACCGGTGTGCTCCCGCGAAACCCGCCTTCCAGACCACAGGGCGGTCATGAAAGCATGGATCTCGTCCATAGAAAATCCCGTAGCGACGGGAAGGCCCCGGTCACGAATCATCATGCGCACTGTTGCCATGGTTGCGTCGTCCTGAGCTGCCACTAGTAACTGCGGCGCTCTTTCGAACTCTTCGACGAGATCGAACAACGTTTCGATGGCCAACACTGACAACTCTTTGATCTCTACCGTCGTCTTGGCCTCGGCAAACTCGGAAAAGAACTCACGCAGGGTCGGAACTCGAATACCCTGCCCCCGGAATGGGTAGGTAGCGCCTGCGTCGGCCGTGAACTGGAAGCCCGCGTCGAGCCTGGTCAGGCTGACCAGGTCCATTTCCCGCACTGCTCCGGCGCCGTTGGTCGTTCGCTGGACGGTATCGTCGTGGATGATCACGATCTCACCGTCGCGGGTTGCGTGCACGTCAAGCTCGATGTAAGTGGCGCCTTCCTCCAGGGCGCGACGGAAGGAAACTAGGGTGTTCTCGGGCATAGTCCCAGCAGCACCTCGATGCCCGCCGATTCTAGGTGGTGGTTCTGCGAAGAATGAGTGTGGGAGGATCCTGCTCATAGCTTACATGACTAGAAAAAAGAGCTGTGTCCGAGGGAATCCTTGAGTTTTTGGTCTTTGGGACGTATAATCCGAAAGGTTCTTTTATAGTCCAGGATTCATCAACATTGAATAACCGCGGCGATCGTCCCGGGTCAAGAGAGAAACCGTTCAGGCAGCCTGCGGATTATATCGCGGCACCGAAAGGCGGCAGGTAGGGGGCGTTGATGGCTGTAGAGGATCGACTTCTTAGACTGAAGGAATTGAACCGCCGCGCAAACCTCGGCGGTGGTGAGACACGCATACGTCGCCAGCACAAAGAAGGTAAGCTGCTGGCGCGCGAGCGCATTGAGATACTCCTAGACCCGGGTAGCTTCGTTGAGCTGGACCGCCTGCGGACCCACGAGTGCAACGACTTCGACATGCAGGATCAGAAGATCCCAGGCGATGCTGTGGTCACAGGGTCCGGGGTCATCGATGGGCGCAACGTTTTCGTATACGCTCAGGATTTCACCGTATTCGGAGGCAGCCTGAGCGGAGTGGTAGCGGACAAGATCTGCAAGGTCCAGGAGATGGCCATGCAGAACGGTGCTCCTATATTGGGGATAAACGACTCCGGGGGAGCACGCATCCAGGAGGGAGTCGTCAGCCTAGACGGTTACGCCCGAATCTTCGCCAACAACGTCATGGCTTCGGGCGTTGTCCCGCAGATTTCTGCCATCATGGGACCGTGCGCGGGCGGGGCCGTCTACTCGCCTGCGATTACTGACTTCATCTTCATGACCCGAAACACTGGGTACATGTTCATCACCGGGCCAGACGTGATCAAAACCGTTACCCACGAAGAGGTCACCAAGGAGGAGTTGGGCGGCGCTGAGACCCACACCCGTAAGAGCGGTGTCGCGCACTTCTCCGCGGATAACGACAAGGATTGCCTGCTCATGATGCGTGAACTCATGGGCTTTCTCCCGAGCAACAATCTGGAAGAGCCCCCGTTCCATCCCACGGAGGACGACCCCAATCGGCGCGACCAACGTTTGCAACATGTAGTACCGGAGAATCCCAACCTTCCCTACGACATGCGGGACTTGATTGGGGCGGTAGTGGACGAGGGCTACTTATATGAAGTCCATAAAGAGTTCGCTCCCAACATGGTCGTGGCGTTCGGACGCCTGGGAGGCAAAACGGTTGGAATTGTCGCCAACCAACCGGCCCATCTAGCGGGATGTCTGGACATCAACGCCTCGGTGAAGGCCGCACGGTTCGTGCGATTCTGCGATTGCTTCAACATCCCGGTGATTACCTTCGTGGACGTTCCGGGCTTCCTTCCTGGAACCGATCAGGAGTACGACGGCATCATCCGCCACGGCGCGAAGTTACTGTTCGCGTACGCCGAGGCTACTGTACCGAAGATCACGGTCATTACCCGAAAAGCGTACGGCGGCGGTTACATCGTCATGGCCAGTAAATTTCTACGTGGCGACGTCAACCTGGCGTATCCGGCTTCCGAGATCGCGGTAATGGGTCCAGAGGGAGCCATCAACATCGTTTTCCGCAACGAGCTCAAGGAGGCGAAAGACGAGAAGAAGACCCGACAGAAGCTGGTCGACGACTACCGGCGAAAATTCGCCAACCCCTTTCGGTCGGCAGAGCTGGGCAACCTCGATGCCATCATCGTGCCGGAGGACACACGTCCCACACTCATTCGCACGCTAGAAATGCTTAAGAAGAAGCGCGACAATCATCACCCCAAAAAGCACGGCAACATCCCGCTTTAGGAGCGGGACCTCCGAAGATGTTCAAACGGATCCTAGTAGCCAACCGTGGCGAAATCGCCGTCCGCATTATTCGGGCGTGCCGTGAACTGGATATCGAGAGTGTTGCCGTCTACTCCGAGGCAGACCGAGAAGCCCTTCATGTCAAGTACGCCGACTACTCCTACCTCGTAGGGCCACCCCCGTCCACAGAGAGTTACCTCCGTATCGACCGAATCATCGACGTTGCCCAGAAGAGCCGTGCCGACGCTATACACCCCGGCTACGGTTTTCTCGCCGAGAACCCGGCGTTTGCCCAGGCCTCCGAAGAAGCCGGCGTGGTCTTTCTAGGGCCCTCCCCGGAGATCATCAAGCAGATGGGGGACAAGGTCAATGCCAGGGCGCTGATGAAGAAAGCGGGGCTACCGGTCATCCCAGGCTCCGAGGACATCCTCAACTCCGAGGAGGAGGTACTGGAGACTGCTGAGGCCATCGGCTATCCCTGCGTCCTAAAGGCGGTAGCAGGTGGCGGTGGCAAGGGGCTGCGGCGGGTAGAATCAAGCAACGAAGTGAGTTCGGCCTATCGCGCGGCTCGTTCCGAGGCGGCCTCATCCTTCGGTGACTCCCGACTCTACGTCGAGAAATACCTGGAACGTTGCCGCCACATCGAAGTCCAACTTTTGGCGGACATCTACGGGAAGGTTCTGCACCTGTTTACTCGGGAATGCTCCATTCAGCGCCGCCACCAGAAGATCATAGAGGAATGTCCCGCCCCGACCATCGAAACTCGGATGCAGCGAACCATGGGCAAAACTGCGGCTCAAGGCGCCCGCGCGCTCAACTACACAGGCGTCGGTACCATGGAGTTTCTGGTTGATCGCCACAAGAACTTCTACTTTCTCGAGATGAACACTCGCCTGCAGGTGGAACACGCCATTACCGAAAGGGTGGTGGGGATAGACCTGGTTAAAGCTCAGATCAGCGTGGCCGCAGGGACGCCGCTACCCTGGTCGCAGCGCCAGATCCGCACCACCGGCCACGCCATCGAATGCCGCATCTATGCCGAGGATCCGGAAACCGACTTCATGCCGTGTCCTGGCAAGATTGAAGGATTGCGACTGCCTGAGGGGTTCGGTATCCGGAATGACTGCGGCGTCTATGAGGGTGCGGAGATCCCTATTCATTACGACCCTCTAATCGCCAAGCTCATCGTTTGGGGCGAGGATCGCCCCGAAGCCATACGACGCCTCAAGCGGGCCCTGCGCGAATACCAGGTGCGTGGCGTCAAAACCAACATCCCTTTTCACCAATGGATACTACGCCACCCCCAGTTCATCGAGGGCGACCTCTACACCGGGTTCGTAGATGACCAGCGGGGCTACATGACCATGGATCAGGTCTATCCGGATCGGCACGTGGCACTGGCCTCAGCGGCTATCGTTGCACTCCACAGAGAGCAGGAACGGGCGCTCCAGATGGTAGAGAAGGAAGCAACAGAAACGTCCGAGTGGCGCGACGCCGGGCGAAGGGAGGCCCTTCAGCCGCACGCGAGCCCGACGCGCGGGTGGTGAAACCATGGCGTTCATCGCAAAACTCGGCGGCCAGACCTCCGTAGTTCGGATCACAGAGACCGAAAAATCCCTCTATACAGTGGTGGTGGATGGGCACGAATTCACTGTGGACGGCAGAAGAACCGGCCTCAACAACTACTCGCTTTTGATAGACAACCGCTCCTTCGAGGTGGACGTGGACACCACCGAGGATGAATACCACGTACTGCTGGACGGCAGGACCTATCACATCAACATGTCCGACGAGCGGCAAAACCGAGTCGGCGGTCGCCAGTCCGGGATTGAGATATCCGGCAGGCAGGAGGTCAAGATCCCCATGCCAGGGAAGGTGGTGACCGTGCTGGTAAACGAGGGCGACACTGTAGCCAAGGGACAAGGCCTGGTGATCGTCGAAGCCATGAAGATGGAGAACGAAGTTCGGGCCTCCGGGGACGGTGAGGTCAAGGAGATTCGTGTCAAGGCAGGAGAGTCGGTAGAATCCGGGCAAGTGCTCGCGATCGTCGAATAGGCATCGCTGCTGCGCAGGACCGCGGGTTAGATGCCCCAGCAGGTCCCCGCTAATCGTCGTCCTTCCCTTCCCTTCCTCGAATAAAGTACACTAATACAATGGTCAGACCATAGAGTGCCGTCAACGGCAACGCTAGCAGGACCTGCGAGATAACATCAGGTGGGGTAAGGATGGCGCCCAGCACGACCATGCCCAAAAAGGCGTAAGGGAATTGGCTCATCATCATACGGTGATCAATGAGCCCCACCCGGGCTAGGAAGACACCCACCACTGGCAATTCAAAAACGACACCGAAGGCTAGCATGAGTTTGGCTGAGAACGATAGGTACTCGCTGACGCGAATAGCGGGACGGATGTCGAGATGTCGGTACTGTTCCAGGAAGAAACGATACCCTATGTCAAAGATCACCAAATAACAGAAGGTCGCTCCCAGAAGAAAGAATACCGTGCCAAAAAACACGAAACCCTTGGTATAGCGTCGCTCATTGCGGTAGAGACCCGGTGCAACAAACTTCCACGCGTGCCACAGCAAGACCGGCAACGACAGAAAGATCGCCGCCACGAACGCTACCTTCAACTTCGCGAAGAAAGCCTCGGCCACACCAGTGCCAATAACGGAGAGACCGAAGACCTCGAGCCGGAGCAGAGGCGCCGTCATGAAAGCGACCAGGAAATTTGCAACTAAGTAACATACGAAGAAGGCTAGCAGGACAGCCAAGGAACACCTGATCAATCGCGACCTAAGCTCCTCGAGATGCGCTGTCAGCGGCATACTGGCCTCATCTGACAGCGGCACCCCTTTCTCCTCACGCACGTCTTCGTCCGCGTTCACTCTTTCTTGGCAGGGGTGTCCATTGGAGATTCGGTATTGGCGGATTCGCCTTCTCCGGACGGGTCGGTGTTTGTTTCATCGCTGCTCGGGGGCGCGTCGACTTCATCCGCTGCGGCCTGCATTTCACGCTTTACGTCGTCCGTGGTGCGACGAAACTCGGCCAACCCCCGCCCTAGGGTACGCGCCATCTCCGGCAGTTTCTTGGGCCCGAGCACTATGAGGGCTACAGCCAAGATCAGGAGCAACTCTGGCATACCTATTCCAAACATTTAAACTCCTAACAAACAGGCTAAGGCATTTGCGAGAGCGAGTCAAAGAGTGCTGGCGATCTACCAAACCTGACCTTTGTTGGTGACCTAATCCAAATTCATCGAGATGGTCGATCTTTGACTGCCTGTCCTGGATGGTGATATCCTAGATCAAGTATGCTCCGTTCCGCCATCGTAACTGACTCGGTGTTTCTGAAGCACCAAACCGGGCCTAACCACCCCGAGAGCCCCCAGCGCCTCGAGGTCCTCCTCGCTCTCACTGACGAGATCATACGTGACAACGCCAACTACGAGCTTCTCCCACTTCGCGCGGCAGTCCAGGCGGAGTTGGAGATGTGCCACGATTCAGGTTACATCGACCTGGTCCGCTCCTCCTCCGAGCACAACCAGTTCGCGTTAGATGGAGACACCATCACCTGCCGGGATTCCTTTGGCGTAGCCCTAATGGCGGTAGGCGGATTTCTAGAACTGTTGGATGCCGTAGCAGCGTCTGAATTCGCCAACGGCTTCACCATGGTACGACCACCAGGCCATCACGCACTGAGAGATCGAGGCATGGGCTTCTGCCTGTTTAACACCGTAGCCATCGGCGCCCGGTATCTTCAACAGGAACACGGCGCTCAACGGGTCGCCATCATAGACTGGGATGTTCATCACGGAAACGGCTCGCAGGACAGCTTCTACGAGGACCCCTCGGTGCTCTTCCTCTCCGCACACCAATATCCCTACTATCCTGGAACCGGCGCGGCAGACGAGGTTGGACATGGCAAGGGTGTAGGCTACACAGTAAACGTCCCGCTACCAGCAGGCTGCGGCGATGCCGATTATCTGGCGGTCTTCAGGGAGATCATCGCGCCGACCATCGAGCGCTACCAGCCTGACTGGCTACTCGTATCGGCGGGCTTCGATTCGCACCGCGACGATCCCCTGGCGGCAATGAATGTTTCCGAGAAGGGCTTTGGAATCATGGCCGATATGATGCTGGAGTTAGCGCGCACATTTTGCGGCGGCAAAATCGTGTTCCTGCTGGAGGGCGGCTACAACCTGCCCGCATTACGCAACTCCGTAGCAACCGTGCTAGATCGCATGCAATCCGAGGAACCTGCTCCCCCAACTCTCGGTGGAGAACGTATCAATGCGCGTATTCGGGAAGTTCTACAAATCCAGGAGAAGTATTGGTAAAGCCCCTTGAAACAAAAAACAACGGCTCATTCTAACACACACGATCATGGAAAATACTGACGGGCGTAGAGTTGTTATTACTGGGATGGGGATGGTAACTCCCCTGGGCATCGGAGTAGACGCCAACTGGGAAGCAATTCAGGCTGGGCGCTCGGGCATCGGCCCCATCACCGGATTCGAAGACATCGAATTGTTCCCCAGCCGCATCGCCGGGCAGATCGACAACTTCAATCCCCAGGACTTCATCGACGCACGCGAAGTCAAAAAGATGGACCTGTTCATCCAATATGCCCTTGCAGCGGCCCAACTGGCCGTCGAGGATAGCGGATTTTCGGTTGACAGCGACGAGGCCTTTCGGGCCGGAGCTATTGTGGGCGTGGGCTTCTGTGGCATCGCTACAATCGAGCAATACCATGAAGTGTACATGAAACAGGGTCCGCGCAAGATCTCCCCCTTCTTCATCCCCAAGGTCATCTCCAACCTGGCGCCGGCCCAGATCGCAATCCGTTACGGCCTCAAGGGGGTCAACTGGACCCCCACCTCTGCATGTGCGTCCGGAAACAACGCAATTGGAGAAGCATTTCACTTGATTCGAGAGGGCCGGCAGGACGCTGTCATCGCGGGCGGGGCCGAAGCAGCCACGACCCCGCTTGGACTGGGCGGGTTCGCTGCCATGAAGGCGTTGTCCACGCGTAACGACGATCCAAAGAGGGCAAGCCGGCCATTCGATAAAGAACGGGACGGATTCGTCATGTCGGAGGGCTCGGGCATGCTTGTACTGGAGGAACGCGAGCGCGCAATTCGCCGCGGCGCCACGGTCTACGGTGAGTTGATTGGGTACGCGACCAACGGCGATGCCTATCACATCACCTCCCCTTCGCCAGGCGGCGAAGGGGCCGCTCGCTGCATGGCGTTGACCCTCGAAGATGCTGGAATCAAAGCGGCGGAAGTCGACTACATCAACGCCCACGGGACCTCAACACCGTACAACGATGCGAACGAGACCGCAGCCATTAAGGCGGTCTTCGGTGACCACGCCCGTAATATCGCGGTGAGCTCCACTAAATCCATGACAGGCCATCTCCTTGGCGCAGCCGGCGCAGTAGAGGCCATCTTCGGCACACTGGCACTCCACCAGGGCATATTGCCGCCGACCATCAACTACCAGATCCCGGACCCTGACTGCGATCTTGACTACGTGCCCAACGAACCGCGGCAGGCGGACATCGAAGTCGCTCTTTCCAATTCCTTCGGTTTCGGTGGCACTAATGCATGCATCCTGCTCAGAAAGGCAATATGACACAAACGACGCCCCGAACCGTCATTCTGGGAACGGGCTCCGCCGTCCCCTCCACAGTGGTCACTAACGACGAACTCGCCAAGTTCGTCGACACCAACGACGAGTGGATAACCACCCGCACAGGCATAAAGGAACGGCGGGTGCTAGAAAAAACTCAGGCCGCCTCGGACCTGGCCCTACGCGCTTCGGAACAGGCTTTGGAGGACGCTGGCCTGGCAGCCGAAGACCTGAATGCCATCATCGTTGGCACCTGCACCGCCGATTACCAGATCCCCAGCCTAGCCTGCGTCCTGGAAGCCAAGTTGGGGGCGAAGGGCGTGTTCTCGTTCGACGTCAACGCTGCCTGCTCAGGATTCCTAAACGCCCTTTCCGTGACCGACATGTTTATTCGGTCGGGGCAGATCCGTAACGCCTTAGTAGTTGGCACCGATGTCTTGAGCCGCTTCCTTGACTGGCAGGACCGCGGCACCTGTATTCTGTTCGGCGACGGTGCCGGCGCTGCAGTCGTCGGCGCTAGCGATGACGAGGACCGAGGCATCCTATCCTCTCGACTTCAGACCGACGGTTCCTACGCTGAGACGCTCTACATCCGGGCCGGCGGTTCCAAGAAACCCGCAACACAGGAAACTGTGGAGAATCGTGAGCACACGCTCTTCATGAACGGCAAAGAAGTCTTCAAGGTAGCGGTACGATCGATGGAGGAGATCAGCCGCCAGGTCCTGGACGAAGCCAACCTTTGCGTGGATGACGTTTCCCTCGTCGTTCCCCATCAGGCCAACAAGAGGATCATCGACGCCCTGGCTTCGCGACTCAACATCCCGATGGAGAAGGTCGTCGTTACCGTACACAAGTACGGCAACACCTCGGCCGCGTCCATACCCGTGGCGCTGGACGAGGTTCGGAGGGAAGGGCGTATCGCAGCGGGCGATATTGTTCTTCTGAACGCCTTTGGCGCTGGCTTTGCCTGGGGCGCTTCGGTCATCCGATTCTGACGCTTCTTCTCACCAAATCGTGGCTTTCACGTGATCCCGGCTGAAGCTTTTGCCCTCGCATGCGGGTTCTTCACCGCCATTAACCTGCTCCTTCTTAGGAAAGGGATGGCGTACGGCAACGCCATCACCGCTACTCTTATCTCCCTGGCCATTAACGTTCTGTCGTTTTGGAGCTTCATCCTGGTCGCGCTTCCGTGGGACCAGATTCTGCGTCCGGAGCTGTTGATCTTCGTATTGGTAGGGTTGATCCAGCCCGGTGGTACCCGCTTCCTCGCCTACGTGAGCGTCGAAAAGGTCGGGGTAACTGTGACGGCACCCATCCGCGCCACCACGCCGTTGTTTTCATCACTACTTGCCATCATGGTTCTAGGGGAACACTTCACACCTGCGGTAGGTGCGGGTACGCTGTTGGTGGTCATGGGTATCATCCTGCTCAGCGCACATGAGAAGCAAGGCGGCAAGTGGCTAAATGTCCTGGTTGCATTGCCGTTGTTGAGTGCGTTCTTGGCCGGTTCCACCCAGGTCATCCGTAAGATCGGCCTAGGACAGATTCACATGCCAATCCTGGGAGCTGGGGTCACCACTGGCACCTCCTGCCTCGTCGTGGCCCTCTCGTTGGCCGTCTCCCGAAAATGGTCGGCCCTCGACTTCAACCGGAAGTCCTTGGGCTACTTCATCGTCGCCGGCTGCGTTATGACCCTAGGCGTTGCCAGCGTATACATGTCCCTGTACCTGTCGGACGTGGTCATCGTTGCGCCGTTGGCGAGCCTTAGCCCCCTCTACAGTCTCGTGCTCTCCGCGATCTTCCTACGCGAGGTCGAGGTCATCACCACTCGGCGGGTAGTGGCAGCCGCCTTAATCGTGCTAGGTGTCGTGCTGATCACTGCCATTCGGTAAGGGACAATAGGCCCTACTGCAGAGCCACCCAACAGAAGTCGTAACGGGCTTGGAGTCTCGCACGCAGCAGCTCACAATTTCGCCACCAAGGAGGCGCCCATGAAAAAGATATTCAGCGAACACGTAGCTGCCAACAGCGGTTGGTCCGGAGACCTCAAGAAAGGCCAAGTCATTCGCATCATCGCAATGTCCACAGTGGACTTCCTGGTACTGGACCGACACAACCTTCGGGAACGGTTCGATCAGGCCCGCACCAAAGTCTACAACGGGAAGATCTTCCTCAGTACCGGCGACAAGCTAATGTCACGGGACAACCAGCATTTCATGACGATCGTAGCCGACTCCTTCGAGCAAGGGACCCACGATCTACAAAAGGGCATGTGTAGCGGTCGCCGCTTCCAACTAGCCAAGGAAGAGGGGCGCTTGCAGGAATATTACCACCGGGACTACAGGGACGATGAGATCCCAGACCACGGCTGCTGGGAGAACCTCTCCGGGGCACTAGAACCCCACGGGATTGCTCCCGAGGACATCCCGAGCCCGTTCAACATCTTCCAGCACATGATCATCGACGGGAACACCGGCCTCATGCAGCACACTACCGTACGGCCCAAGACGCCCACCCATGTCGATATGCTCGCCGAGCGGGACCTCTTGGCTGCCTTCAGTGCGTGCCCGGACATGCCAGTAGGCGGCAAGCCAGTGGACGTGGAGATTCTTGAGGAGGATTAGGAAGGTTCTACCAACACCCCTCCCTACAAATTATTCCAATTTGGGACGGCACAATGGGTACTAGTGTTATTCAAACCCCATGCGACGGCCCCAGTTGGAGGGATCTTTGAGGAAATCGACGAGCTGGTTCCTGCCATCCTCCGAAAAAAATTGCATCTCCTCGCCGACATTCAGAACGTCGTCCCAGTTAGACAAGGTGTGGAGGCTGATCTCATGATCTGCCAGGTTCTTGCTTCCCTCATGCTGGTCAAGCTCGTCGGAGCTATACTCAAAAACGCAGAGACAGTGGGAAATCCGCGCCTTCTGCGCTCGAACACCAATGTTGAAGCGGAGTTTACTGAAACCATCAGTCACCAAATCCTCAACCAGCATAACGCGTTGTCCTTCCCCAAGAACGCCCTCGATCTGGTTGGTCTGTCCGTAACCCTTTGGGTTCTTGCGGATATAAATCATGGGTTTCCGGAGGTAGTGCGACACGAAGGCAGCATAGGGAATCCCCGCAGTCTCACCACCGGCCACCACGTCGATTTTGTCGAGGCCGATGTCACGACGGGCGATTTGGGCCAACGCCTCGAGGATCTCGTCCCGGGCATCTGGAAAAGACAGCACCCGTCGGCAGTCAATATAGACCGGTGAGACTCTGCCTGAGACGAATACGAACGGTCGCTCGCGGTACACCTGAATCGATTGCGTGCTCAACAACAACTCGGCAATTCTTTTTCCAATATCGGACATGGGCTGGTCCCTCACGTTTTTAGGACTACCATCCGGCGGCAGCCAGGCAGCCAAATAGCTCGCGGCGGTGGTGTCCTCTAACACGACCGAGCGTATTGTGCCACCCGTTTGACCGACCGCACTTTTTTGTTACCATTCAAGTCTTTCTGATCTCATCGAGTTGTCGGATGGAAGTCCCGAAAATCAATCAAGAAAGACTGTTACGCGATCTCAACACTGTCTCGCGAATCGGGTTGGGTGAGGGAGGCTCGGTCACTCGACTTGTGTTTTCGGTGCCCGAGCTTCGCGCTCGTCAGCTGCTGGTTCATCTAATGAACCAAAGCGGACTCGACGTACGCGTAGACCCTGTCGGCAACATCTTCGGACGGTTACCAACACCACCGAAAGGACCCGCAGTGCTTGCTGGATCGCACCTCGATTCCGTCATCCAAGGAGGTCGGTATGACGGCCCGGTAGGGGTGATCGGGGCCCTCGAAGCGGTTCGGACTATCAAGGAAAGCGGCATGAACCTGCCGGCTCCGCTGGAGAGCGTCTGTTTCGTAGGCGAAGAATCGAGCCGGTTCGGGTTCGCGACCCTGGGCAGTAGCCTGGTAGCGGGAGACGTTACCATGGATGACTTCGCCAACGCGGTAGACGCCAGCGGCATCCGACTCGAGGACGTACTTTCAAGCATGGGAATCCATCAGGACAATCTTGTTTCCCTCAAACGCGATCCAAAAACTATCAAAGCTTACCTTGAACTCCACATTGAACAGGGGCCGATACTTGAATCCAAGAAAAAGAAAGTCGGCGTGGTCACCGCCATCGCCGCCCCAAGCCGATTCAGGGTAGTTTTCCGTGGGCAGGCGGATCACAGTGGCACCACACCCATGGAAATGCGCCGGGACGCCCTTGTCGCCGCCGGGCACCTAATAACCTATATCGATGAGGTGTGCCGAGAACACTCTTCCGCCAAGAGGGGCCGGGTAGTAGGTACGGTGGGTGCCATAAAGGTCGAGCCGGGGGTCATCAACGCCATCCCGGGGCGAACCGAACTCCAGGTCGATGTGCGCAGCATCACGCTCGGGTCCAAACGGAAGGTGGCTGCGCTCATCAAGAAACGGACTCGGGAGATCGCGCGAGAGCGGAGGGTGGAGGCCGACATTCTTACCATCAGAGATGAGGAGCCAGTTACCCTACACCCACGAGTGATCTCGCTCATCCGCACCGCTTGTCAGGAAAGACAACTTGCCTTCGAAGTCATGCCATCAGGTGCAGGTCACGACGCTATGCAAATGGCCAAGATAACACCCACCGGCATGATCTTCATCCCCAGCGTTAAGGGAGTCAGCCACAACCCCACGGAATGGACCGACCCCAAGGACATCTGCCTCGGGACGCAACTTCTAGTGGAAACCCTCCTCCGAGCCGCTTATGCAAAGATCTAAGACAAACAAAACGACCCCATTGCTTAGCGCAAGCCAGATAGCGAGGACCCTCGCTGGCTTTGCCCGCCTGATTTCTCGTGAACACCACACCTCCAACTCGTTGGCGTTCATCGGTGTCCACACCCGGGGACCAACCTTAGCCCGACGAGTGGCGAAGGTTTTGAGGGAGAAACACGACCTGTCAGTTCCCGTCGGCGAAATCGACCCCACGCTTTACCGAGACGACCTCAACGCCCTACTGCCGGAGGGGTGCATCGACACCACCCACATAACTTTCCAAATCACAGACAAGACCCTAATCCTGTTCGATGACGTGCTCCACACGGGCCGCACAGTGCGAGCTGCCGTGGACCATCTGATGGCCCTCGGTAGACCCAAGGCCGTTTTCCTCGCCGTTCTGGTAGATCGCGGCGGGCGAGAGCTTCCCATAGAGGCCCGTTTCATCGGCAAGCAGCTCGAAGTACCTAACGGCACAAACGTGCACGTCAGGCTCACGGAAATCGATAAGGTAGACGAGGTCGTAGCGTACTAACGACAAACCGCTTGACAACGTGGGTTGATAAGGGCTATGTGGCAGTCCTTGGCGCACACGGACCCTAAATTTACGCCCATCTAAGTTCATGAGTAAGAACCAACAATTGCCTACAGATCCGCCGCAGGACCCGTCGTTCAAGTCGTCCCTGAAAGGCTTCTACAACCGTCACCGAATGGGTTCAAATTTCCTTGTTTCCATGTTGCTGATGCTGGCACTCTGGGAACTTGCCGACCGCATCCTCAACGACCCAGATTTCTTTGCCGGCCCCATCCTCGTGTTTATCGAATATGGCGTGCTTCTCCAGGAGCCCCGCTTCTGGGAGCACGTGAGTTACAGCGGCACCGAGCTCGTCTACGGATTTGCCTTAGCCGTATCCCTGGGGGTCATCATTGGAGCGGGAGTGGCGTTCAGCCGGACTCTGGATGAGATGTTCTCACCCATTCTCGTGGGCCTCTACGCGACACCGCGCTCGGTGGCAGCCCCCCTATTTATCATATGGTTGGGACTTGGCATCGCTTCCAAGGTTGGGGTGATAACCCTCGCCTCGGTTTTTCCTGTGATCATCAACACCCAAGCCGGCATCAAAAATGTACAGGGTGAGTACCGCATGCTGGGAAGGGCTTTCAACATCTCGTGGTGGTCGATGTTGGTGAAAATCATCATTCCGGGGTCCGTGCCGTTCCTGATCGCAGGCCTGAGACTAGGATACTCGCGGTCCGTGGTCACCATAATGGTGGCTGAGCTTTTCGGAGCCGAGGCGGGCATCGGCTATATGATAGACCACGCCGCTCAGACATTCCATGTGGCGGAGATGATGGTGGGTATTACACTGTTAACCATGCTGGGAGTCGTAGGAAATGAGCTCCTGAAATTTCTCGAACGCTGGGCCACCCCCTATAAGGAGACTCTGGTCTAGGTCGATGGGAAACTCATGGACGCCCTGAGAAACATATATCAGACACAGCGCAAACTACTGAATGCGATCCTAGGTTTCGCCGTTGTGTTCATTGTCTGGGGGGTTGCCGACCAGCAGGTAGGGAGCGAACTGTTCTTCGTTGGGCCGTGGCGGGTCGCCACCTACACGTACGAGCTCTTTGCCAGCGGGGCGATCCTTGATGATCTCCAAATCAGTGGCATCGAATTTTTCTGGGGTTACGGTACCGCTGCGGTGGTGGGCGTCAGCTTGGGAATGATCTTCGGCATCAGCCGGGTCTTTCGGGAGTTCTTCGATCCTTGGCTCAGCGCACTCTATGCCACGCCTTCCGTGGCTCTGGCACCCTTAATCATCGTTTGGTTTGGCATAGATCTCACCGCCAAGATCGTCGTCGTCCTTATCAGTGCCGTAGTACCCATCATCCTGAACACCTACACAGGCGTGCTAAGCGTCGGTAAGGAATTTCAGATGCTGGCCGCATCCTTCTGCACCCCCAAGAATCAGGTCCTCTACAAGATCCTCATTCCGGGTTCACTCCCATACATTGTTACGGGTCTGCGCCTGGGGATCTCCCGGGGGATCGTGGGGGTCGTGGTGGGAGAATATTTCGGCGCCTATGCGGGACTGGGCTACCAATTGTTTTATGGGCTAGACACGTACAACATGCCGCTGATGATGTCCTGTGCCGCCATGCTGGCCGGCACCGGCGTCCTTTTCAATCACGTTATCCTCGTCATAGAACGACGTATGGCGCCGTGGCGTGATTCCACATTGCAGGAGTAGTTCGTGGCATCATCCATACAAGTAGACCAAATCCACAAGACCTTCATCAAACCCACCGGAGAAACCGTACATGCAGTGGGTGGTATTACCATGGATCTGCAGCCGGGGACGTTCTATTCGTTCGTCGGACCCAGCGGATGTGGCAAGACCACCTTGCTGCATATGATCCACGGGCTGCTGCCCCCCACCACGGGCCGGGTGCTTCTCGATGGGGAAGAGGTGACAGGCCCGACACCCAACAAGGCCGTAGTGTTCCAACAGGCGTTGCTGCTGCCTTGGCGTACCGTGACGGAAAACATCAAGTTCGGGATTGAGAACGACCGCGACAAGACCGCCGCTGACAAGCAGGAGATCTGCGATAAATATACTCAAATTGTCGGGCTGCGCGGCTTCGAAGGGCATTATCCTCACGAGCTTTCGGGCGGTATGCAGCAAAGAGTGAACCTCGCCCGAGCGCTAGCAGTGGATCCTGAAATCCTCTTGATGGACGAGCCCTTTGCATCGCTTGACGCCCAGACTCGCCTGCTCATGCAGGAGGAACTCCAGCGCATGGTGGACTGGAAGAACTCCGGCAAGATCGTTATCTTCGTCACCCACGACATCGAAGAGGCCGTCTTTCTTTCGGACGTCGTGTTCTGCTTCAGTTTCAGGCCAGGAACAATCATGAAGCAGATTTCGGTACCCTTCCCCACCCCGCGGACGTTGCGGGTCAAAGAGGAGCCCGAATTTTTGCAGATCAAGCACGATATATGGGAGTTGCTGTCGGATGAAGCCCGTAAGGCCATGGAGGAGTAGGGCGGGAAGACTAGGCCACAGATTCTCATAGAGAAACGTCAAATGGAGTCAAATGCCGGAAGGCCGGCGCTCAACTGACCGAAAGCAAAAGGGAACTAGGAATTCATTCCAAAAAGAAGGAGGGTAGAAATGGAACTTAAGCGCATTTCAAAAGGAATCGCCGCAATCGTCCTGGGCGTTGGCTTGCTCTGGGGTGGCCAGTCGCTCGCACTGGATGATCTCCGTATCCCGGTTGCGATGACCAGCACCACCACAGCCTTGGTGGAGCAGACGGCCATCTATAAGGGCTTCTTTAAGGAGATCGGCTACAACGCCAAGGTCTACTCGGTATCGGGTGGCGAGCAGGCCGCCGTCCTCGCTTTGGAACGGGGCCAACTCCCTTTCTTTGGCACAGATGACAACATCCCTCTCGCGCTCCGACCTGGCAGCAATATCCGAGTCGTCGGTAGCGAGATGAACACCCTGCCATACTGGTTAGTGGGTGGAAAAAACTTCAAGTCCTACAAGGACTTGCCGCGGCCCGTTAAGGTCGGAATAAGCTCTCCTACCTCGGGCAACGTCTACGTGTCCCTCAAGCTGCTCGAAACTGCCGGCATCCCGCAGAAAGACACACGCTTGATCAAAGTCGGCGGATCGTCGGGACGGCTTGCGGCCGTCAAAGCGGGTAAGGTCGATGTAGGCTCACTCACTTTCGGCGTGATGCTTCGAGCCAAGGAAGCGAACCTGTCGATCCTTGGCGCCGCAAACCAGTTCGTCAAGGAATACGCGTTCCTTCAACTGGCCATGAACAAGAACTACATAAAGAACAAGCCGGAAAAAGCCACAGCCATGCTTGGCACTCTCATTCGCGCTTGTGCTTTCGTGAACGACCCCAAGAACCGCGACGAGGTACTGCATGTCATTACCAAAGTCATGCGCAACAAGCCGAACATCGGTAAAGAAATGTACGAGACCGAGGTCATTGAGCAAGGCGCCATACCGAACCGGTGTCAGGTAACGAAGGCGGGAATCAAGTCGTACATCGATTCCGCTATCTGGAGCAAATCCCTGGACGCAAAGTACGCGAACGCATCGACGGACGACATCATGCTCCCCAAGTTCTACAACAAGGCCTTGGCCTGGTTTAACAACAAGGGGTGGAAGAAGTAGGACAGAGATTCCAGGAGTTGAAGTGTAGAAAAGGGACCTTTCCGACGTTACGTGCGCCGGAGGGTCCCTTTTTATTCCACCAACAGTTGAAGGGCAGCCGCAGCATAGATCCTAGCTGCCTGGCGTACCTGTTCCAGCGGGACTATTTCGGCATCGGTGTGCGCGAAGGCGAGATCTCCCGGACCGAACATAACGGTTTCGATAGCCTTCTCGTTCAAGTACCCCGCATCAAGCGCTGCCGGGAACCAGATCGGCGATCCCTTCTCCCCGGCGATTTCACGCGCCGCACCCAGAGCCGCGGCCACCTGGCTGCCTTCTGACACCTCAGACGGATACATGAAATTGCCCTGACTAACTTCCACCTGCCAGGGCGTGATGTCCGCCAATGCCCGGGAAATAGCGGCCAACGCCTCCTGAGGCTCCTCACCCGGCAAGAGACGGCGGTCCAGCATTAACCGACAATGGTCCTGAATGGTGTGCAGAATGTCAGGGCCGCTCTCGATATGAGTGGCCACCAGGCTCGCCTCACCGAGTCCCGGGTGGACAAAGCCACCTACCAGGCCGTCGAGGCGCTCTAACACCGCTCGCGCCCCGTCCACCGCATTAACCCCAGCCCATGGCGTGCTGCTGTGGCATGACTTACCCCGCACCACAACGTCCACATCGATCCTACCCTTATTGCCCAGGCAGACGTGATTAGTAGTGCCCAGGCCGACAATACCGTAACGGGCCAAAAGCCCGCCTTCCTCCAGCATATATCGAGCCGCATCGTGCCGCCCGGTCTCACCGGCCGTGCTCACGGCCAGCAACAGCGGCCGCGCCAACTCTCGCCCCGACCGTCGCACGACGGCCGCTGCCTCCAGCATGGCGGCCAGCGCAGCCTTTTGCTCACAACCTCCCCGGCCCCACGCGCACGGCCCCTGAAGCCCGTAGGGCTCCCCGGGCACAATCCTTCCCGAGAACGGCTCCGGCATCGAAGCCGCCGGGAACGTCATCGCGTAGCCCATGAAGAGCAGGCCTTGCGCCAATGCCGCTCCCACGCCCCCGAACTGCCAGAGCAGATTTCCCATTCCGTCGGCGACAGGTGCCACCCCAGTGAGATCTTCGATTCTCGCCGCCACCACCTCCGCCACGAAGGCCTTAAGGGCCGGATCGGCTTCCATGAGCTCCGTGTGGACGGACGGGACCCGCAGCAACTCCGTGAACAGCGCGTCCAGCTCCGGATCGGAGACGTGAAGGTCTGCGATCTGAACGGCTTCCCTAGCATCCATCGTCACGATTCCTCCCGCTCGAACAACTCAACCCGGATCTCCCGCCCCCGGCCAGACTCCGGACACGCACTAACAGCCACCAGGCACGCCATCTCGGCGTGAAAGTCGACACGAGCCTCTTCCCGAGGACGGACGAATGTATCGAACATTGCGCCGGTTTCCGAGTCAATTCGCATGGTTTGAAAGATGTTAAATGGGCTCGGAATGTCCACCGGCGAAATACTCCACGGGCGTAGGGCCTCCGACAGGTTCTCGTAGCACCCGTGGGTGGGGATGTCCTCCAACTTTTTGGGATTGGGGTCGATACCCTCTATAAAGTTCCGCTGAGCTAGTCCCGCAGCCACCAGCTCGAATCGTTTCCGGCTACACATGCCCTTCTGCAGGTCGTGCCGCCCTTCGCGAAAGCTATCCGCCACAATAGTCAGCAACGGATTATTGAGCTTCGACAGGAGCTGGTCCCCGGTGCTCATAAAGACCTTCGCCTGATTGGTCTTGGTCCTAGCCTGATCGAACCGCTCGGTGAGTTCGTGTAGGTTGAAGGCAACGAAATCCACAACTGATCGGCCGGCCACCCGAATATACTGCCCCTTCTCTACAGAAACTGCGCGGCCCGTGTTCTTAGGCACCACCACACTGCTGAGCACATTGTCTGCCATGTCTCCACCTACTCTATCCGTGAATTCGTACGCCTTTCAGTTTATGGCGCGACCATCCCCGAGTAAAGGCCTATCCCGGATGAGCTTGCGCAAAACAAACACTTTTGCTAACCCCAAATGGTTCGGAATCTCAACAAGGAGCATCATCATGTTTACCGACAAAGTCGAACTCAAAGACTTCGAAAAGATGGACCCGGAGTACCAGGAGCTGCTGAAGCGGGTCCTCGAGATTCAGTGTGACTGCGAGATCGGGGGCCCACATCTTTACATAGAAGATATGCTTCCCAACGCCCCGTCAAAGTTGGACCGACTCGTTGTAGCCCGTACTGCAGCCGAAGAGATGGACCACTACCGAAAAATGGCGCGCCTAGCCGGGGACATCGGAGAAGACGTGTCCCATGTTTTGAGTTCACCGAACCAGAAGCGGTATGTAGAGGCCTTCCGCGGCAAGATCACCACCTGGGAAGACTTCGCCGTCTTTGGTTTTTTGATCGACCGGGTGGGCCAGTTCCAGCTCCACGAGTTTGAGGACTGCAGCTATCTCCCGCTTGCAGAGATCCTTCCGTCCATGGAGCAGGAGGAGATCGGACACATCTCCTATGGTACCAATCTGACTCGTGAGATGGCGGACAAGGGAGGCGAATCAAAACAACGGGTCCAGAAGTCCATCGACTATTGGTACGTCAAGGGCCTGGATATGTTTGGTCGGAACGAGTCGAAGCGCTCCGAGCGGTACCGCTACTGGGGGCTCAAGAGACGAACCAACGCTCAGCAGCGCGAGGAGTACACCAACGAAATTAACGCCTTGATCGAGAGCATGGATCTTGAAATCCCCGATCCCAGCGTAGGTCGACTCTACACCTGAGAATCCATCGAAATGCCACAGACACCAAAACACGTAGAACTAGATGAGCACCTAAAGGAGTGCATCACTGCGCTCAAAGGGGCTGCCAATCAAGGTATTGTGAACATAAAGGACGAAGAGACCGTAGAACAGGCCCTCCAAGACTGCCAGGAGGTCATGGACATGGTGATGGAGGGAAAAGTTTCCGAGTGGCTGAAGTGACCAGCTCGGAATCCCATCCCTCTCTCACCACCATTTTCGAGTTCGCGGCCTAGCCCGCACATCGAGTTCCCACTACCGCACCGGAGGTTTGTAACGTTGGACATTGTCGTCTGCGGCAAGATCATACCTGCCAGCACCGTTACCACCGAGATTGACCCCGCCACCAAGCGAATGATCCGCAAGGGCGTCGCCCACGAGCTAGATCCGGCTGCGGCCAGCGCCGTAGAAGAGGGTTTGCGCCTGATGGAAAAGGTGGATGGGTCGGTCACTCTAGTAACCATGGGTTTCAACGAAATCACCATCGGCATCAGGACAGCGCTGGCCATGGGAGCAACTTCCGCAATTCACATCTTTGACGACGCCCTGGCGGGGTCCGACGCCTTATCTACCGCCAAGGCCCTGGCCGCAGCAATCCGAAAGAAACCCTTCGACCTCATCATCTGCGGTACGGAGAGTAGCGACAGCTATTCCGGCATCGTCCCCGGCCAGCTCGCGCGACTACTGGGGGTCCCGCCGGTCACTTTCGCCAACGAGATGATCATTGAGGGAACGACGCTTACCATCAAACGCCAAAGCGAGGCAGGCTATGACGTGGTGGAGGCGGACCTGCCTGCGCTAGTAACGGTCACCAGCGGAATCAACGAACCCCGCTACCCACAGCTCAAGGGCATAATGTCAGCCAAGAAGAAGGAGATCCTGCAATTGTCCGTCGAGGATCTCGGGCTGACGCCGGACGACGTGGGTGAGCCGGGTGCTAGAGAGAAGGTTCTGGAGATCGGCCGACCACCCACGCGAGATATCGGTGACGTGGTAGAGGACGACGGAGACGGGGGTAAACGAATCGCCGAATTCCTAACTGAGGCCAAGGTCATATGATGTCTGATATCATTTGGGTCTACGGCGAGGTGGTGGATGATTCCGTCACCTCCACCACACTGGAGATGGTGACCAAGGCCACCGAAGTAGGTACCGCCGAGGTGATCCTGTTAGGTCCGGCACCCGATGACTCCGTGGAGTTGTTGGGTCGGTACGGCGCTAGCAAAGTCTACCGTTCAATGGACCCGGTCTTCCGCGAGTACCTGACGCTACCGGCAGTGGTGGTAGTGGAATCTCTCATCCGTAAACACGAACCTTCGGTAGTCCTCTTCGCATCCAGCTACAACGGCCGCGACGTGGCAGCGGCCCTAAGCGCTAGCCTCGACTGCGGTGCCATTACCGACGTAGCGGACTTCACCCTTACGAACGGTACGCTAGAGGCCAAGATTCCGGCCCTGGGAGCAAGCTACTGGAACACATCCACCCTGGTGCACGACGACGTCAAATTGCTGCTGGTAAGACCCAAGGCGTTCGAGGCTACTGAGAGTCCCAAGAACCCGGAAGTGGAGGAGATAACACCCGCCGATGACGCTGACCTTCGCAAGATTCGGGTCAAGGAAAGGGTCGCAGCCAAGGCCGAAGGGCCCCAGTTGGAGGGCGCCAAAGTCATTGTAGCCGGCGGACGCGGCTTGGCCGGACCCGAACACTTCGACATGCTTCGGGAGTTGTCCGAATTGTTAGGAGGTGCCGTGGGGGCCACTCGCGCCGTCGTCGACTCGGGCTGGGTGCCCTACTCACTCCAGATCGGACAGACTGGAAAGACTGTGAAACCCGACCTCTACATTGCCTGTGGCATCTCTGGAGCCGTGCAGCACCTGGCTGGCATGAAAGACTCAAAGCTGATCGTTGCCGTCAACAAGGATGCCGACGCCCCGATCTTCCAAATGTGCGACTTAGGAATCGTGGGCGACGTGTTCAAGGTCATCCCTCAGTTAATCGAAGAGATTAAATCACGCAGGTGAAGCGCCGCAAACAAAACCCCAAGTTCCTGCAAAGTTCCCTGTTCCGCTAGAGGACAAATCTCCCCTTGGGATTGAGTCGTAAACGACCGGGGGGTTCGTCCATCCGTACCCTTCAAAATAGGACTACCCTCGTTACGTGCCTAATAACACGGCACAAATCGTCGACGAGAACGGCGCTGATCGACGTTTCCGTCGACGCGCCATCCAGAGCCTCCTGAGAAAACACGTTATTTCAGTACCTTAGATTTGTGGAGTGTCTGGCATGAGTTTTGCTTAACTTAAGTAGTAAATCTCATTTGGACAAGGAACCATCAATGAAATCACTCGTGCTTCTCGATGTTATCAAAGCGGTAGGCGAACACGCGGAGACTTCCAATGAACTAAAGGTCGTTGTGGCCCACCTCATCAACAGCGGGAAGGTCAAACTAAACGGCGACCTCGCTGGTTGCAAGGTCGACTGTCGCCCGAATGCGGATCGGCAGGCCGTCGTTGTTGGGTTTCAAACCACACTGCCCCAACAGAAACTGGACGAAGCGGGCTAACAAGGGTCGGCAGGCCCCCTTTTTCCTGCGCGAAGGTGAGGTGCGATTCCTTCTGTATGCACCAACCGCATTGATAACTATTCAGAATCAATAGAAGGTCCAAAAGGGTGATTGTGAATCAGAGTTGCTACGGTAGATACTCTACAGTTATAAGTGGAACTACTGGCATGCTTTCGAGATCGATCAACATATAGAACAAGATCTTTTCAACAATGGTAGCCATTAGGAAGCTGACGGTTTTTCCATGAAAACGGTAAGTTTTTTGGCTTTAGGGGCTTTTTCTTATCAGTTGGAGCCTGTTATTTCACTGCTACGGTCAGATTATCGTCACCAGGTCGAGTTTATACCGCAAAGCGACCTCAACGAATCTTTGGATCGTTTTTCTCTAAATACAGACCTCATTGTAACGGTGCATTCAATAGGTGATGGGCTTTCTGAGTTTCTAAATATGGCAAGGAATTCGGGGATCCTATCTCTTACTATCCAAGATGGAATTATTGAACATTGTCACGCTTGGCTGAAGCCCCGTTCACGCAACTTCTATCGACCAATCCTCACAGATAAGATTGCTGTTATGGGATCGTTTTCCCGGGATATTCTAATTGCGTGGGGTGCAGAACCTAATTCTATTGCAATCACCGGCTTGCCAAGAATGGATTATTTGCCCGAAATACCTGCTCCTTTTGGAGATAGTTTGCTTTTGACATGTGCAAATACCCCTTTTTATGATGACGATACCAAAATGCACTTTAAGCAGTTTATGATGCATTTGATTAATGAATTTGAAACTCGTCACATAGACTATGTAGCCCGCCTACCTAAGTCGGTATATGAACTTCTCGAATATAGAATTCCAAAAGAATCATACTCAGATTCGTCTGATAGGAGATCCCTCAGAGAGGATTTAGGTAGATCGAGTGCAGTACTTACGACTATGAGTACTGTCGCCCTCGAGGCGATGGCATGCCATCGCCCCACAGCGATAATCAACCCAGAAAATATGACCCAGTATTTTCATACGCCGTGGACCATAAGCTCAACAGACCAAGCCTCCAAAGTGATTTCTGAATTATTATCGGCTCCCGCTGAAAAGATGATATTTCAAAATTATGTGTTGAGCCAACATCTAAGGATCGACAACTCTTCAACCGATCGCGTATGTCAACTCATTAACACCATGCTCCTGGAATCGTAAAGAGGGCTTGTTTATTGTTTATCCCCGCGCAATACACCCAGTCTGCTGCCATCCGGCCTGTTTGTGGTCTTTTGGTCTAACCTAGCCATATTGGGGTAGCCGTGGCCCAGTCGCGCCTAACACATCAAGAACCTCGAGGAGCCGGTTCGAAAAACGGTGTCATAGCCGGTCACATTTACCTTAGCGATCCATCATTGGGCCTGCGATTACCCGGGTGGGTTAGGCGGCTCAGATCAGGGTGTGCTTGGCGAATTCCGCCCCCCTATCGAAGATGAGGGAGCGTCAGAAGGCCGCGGCAGGCAGCGCTCTGACGGTCCAGACCTTTGATCCGGATTTCGATGCTGGCGATGCGTTCGTCAAGGTAGTCGGCTGCTTTTGTCTCAGCACTACCATTCAGCTGGAATTGACTCTCCTACGCTCCTCTGCCGCAAGGACATAAGCACAGCGACACCAAAAACAGGTTTTGTCTTTGAGCAAATAATCTAGAGTAACCACTCAGAACATAAGCTGGTATGATTTCTACTGGGTCGTGGAGCCTTCCTACCGGTCGAATCGCCGCAATGTAGATCGTACAATACCGGCAAAACGACAAGATTGCCTTTCACAGCACGTGGCGGCAGGTTAAGCGATCGCAAACAGCGCTGCCACATAAATATTGGTTGTTTTTTGCAGTAAAGAACGGAAAGATCTAATTGGGGATTCGAGATTAGATATGTGTGGAATATTTGCGGTAATCCAGAAGTCGACGCCTATTTGCCGAGAAAGGCTGACGGCATGCGTCGAACTCCTCAATCACCGCGGGCCAGACTTTCAGAATATTTCGATAAGCGAGGAGGAAGTTGCTACACCGGCCGGGCCGATGAAACTACATATCGGCATGGCACATACGCGCCTCTCGATCATTGACATAGATGCCAGGTCGAATCAGCCCTACCTCGGGGAAGATGGTTCTAGCTTAGTATATAATGGCGAGATCTATAATTTTCGCGAAGTCAAAAGAAGGATGCGCCCACACACGGATTTTTCAACTCAAGGAGATACAGAACTACTGTTCCACTCCCTACGTTCCACTGGAGGGGAAAGCCTGAAAGAACTCAATGGGATGTGGGCTTTTGCATTCTGGAATGCCAAAGGCAAGCACCTTTTGGCCGGCCGGGACCGTTATGGAGAAAAGCCAATATTCTATTTCGTTGATGACACGGTGGTTTGCCTGTCTTCCGAAATCAAACCTATCCTCCACTACCTAAGCCGACCGGCTCGTTTCTCCCGAGACGCTATTACCTCTTACCTTTGCCACGGTATCGCTTTTCCTCCCGCCGATGGATCCACCCACGTTCCTGGTATTCGCCAGGTTCGCCCATCCCATTACCTGGTATTTAATCCGCGCGAATGGTCAATCAACGAAACCTCGTACTTCGACGCGGGGAGTGAAATCGTGGACGACGCGGACGTCACCACAGACGACTTAGCTACTGCATTGGAAGAGGCTGTGTTGTCCCGATTGCTTTCCGATCGCCCAGTCAGTTTACTTTTATCCGGTGGTATTGACAGTACGCTCATACTCTCAGTGCTCGTTTCCAGCGGCCTGCAAGACCGCGTTCAATGTTTCATCGGAGAGACGGGAGTTTCCGATGATGCCATTTATGCGCGTGAATGCGTTACCCTATTCGGGATCACAGCTCGTACAATTCACCTGGACTATGGACAAACGTCCTTTTCTCGCTTCCTTGACATCTGCTCTCATCAAGAAAAGCCATTCTCTCTAAACGGCAATGCCATTGCCATGCCTGAGATGTACGAAGCGATTAGTCAAAATAACGTGCCTGTGGTCCTAGACGGTAGTGGTGGGGACGAAGTATTTGGCGGTTACTGGGATCGGTATACCAATTTCTTGGTGCGTGATGCTGTCAGGCAAAATGACCTTTCCACCTTGAGTGCTCTATACGAAGCCAATCGAGACACTCCTGAAGTTATTAAATTTTTAGATCGCGCATTCGCAAAAGCGACAGCACATGGTGACCCGACCCCGGCCCCGCCGCCGCGGCTTGCCCGCGACTATTTATATCCAGACAGTCTCGTTGAAACTTCACCAGACCCCCTCGCCACCCACGCTGGCTCTTTTACTGAAGCTTTGACCAAAGATGCTTTCTCCGGCCGATTAGGGGAATGGCTTTGGCAAAACGATCGCAACGCCATGATGAATGGTGTTGAAAACAGAAGCCCGTTTTTGGATCACCGTCTGGTTCGTTTTTTGGGCACAGGTAGCAAACGTAAATTTGTCGCGGGATGGAACAAACATGAGCTGCGTCTCGCCTACGACAAACTGACCCCGATGCCAACCCAATGGCGGCGCCAGAAGCAGGGATTCCGGTGGCAAAGCTCATGGTTTATTCGGGAAAATAAAGCGAAAACCATGGAAATAATTGCCAATTCGCAGTTGCTCCAGGCCCATGTGGATGTTGATGCGTTTCTAAGTAACATTAAGTCAGGACGCCTAAACATCGAAAACCAGCTTACTCCTCGTCTCCTATGCGTTGGGGCGTTAGAACATGTGATGAGCGTCTCAGCGGAACACTAGCTGTTTAGTCCCGAAGAGTATGTGCCCTGTGCCCTAAAATTCACCCCTTATCCCAGATAGACTCCCTCGACGAACGCGGGGCTTCCCGGAGCGAATGGTCAATCCTTCCACAAAACGCGGATTATAATCACCCGACCTCATATGAGTAGTAGCGAACAACCCCAGAATCTGGTTCGAACACAGCAAGGGTAGCTTGTCAGTGCGGGCGATTCTTGCTAGGACGGGTCATGGATAGCATAACGATGCTGGTATGATTGAAAAGCCCAGGCGGAAGCCTGGGCTTTTTTTGTAACGTTTAGAGGGGTTCGCCTCGAGGTGAAGGATGCTCGATCAGGAAGTCTTGCCCATTGGGCTCACATTCGACGACGTACTGCTGGTGCCCGCGGAATCGTCGATTTCGCCAACTGACGCCGATGTTTCTACGCGGTTGACTGAACACATTCAGCTCAATATTCCGCTACTCAGCGCGGCCATGGACACCGTTACCGAGGCCCGGACGGCCATTGCCATGGCCCAGGAAGGCGGCATGGGTTTCATCCACCGCAACATGTCTGTCGAGGCGCAGGCCAAAGAGGTGGAAAAAGTCAAAAAATTCGAGAGCGGCATGATCTCGGACCCGGTTACCGTAAGCCCCCATCAGAAAATAGCTGAAGCCCGAGGGCTGATGGAAGAGCACGGGATATCAGGCCTCCCCGTAACGCAAAAAGGCCGCCTGGTGGGAATCTTAACCAACCGGGACCTCCGCTTCGAGAAGAATCTAAATCGTTGCGTCGACGAGTTGATGACCAAGGACAATCTCATCACGGTGCGGGATGGCGTCGACCTCGACGAGGCGCAGGAACTCTTGCACTTACACCGAATCGAAAAGCTTCTGGTAGTAGACGGCGACTACAGACTGAAAGGCCTGATTACCGTCAAGGACATTGAGAAGAAGACACGCCATCCGATGGCCTGCAAGGACGACCACGGCCATCTCCGGGTGGGCGCTGCGGTAGGCGTGGGATTCGACCGGGAAGAGCGGGTGGCGACGTTGGTACGGTCTGGGGTCGATGTAATTACGGTGGATACGGCCCA
Organism: uncultured Syntrophobacterales bacterium; assembly: GCA_964438895.1. Classification (GTDB taxonomy): domain Bacteria; phylum Desulfobacterota; class Binatia; order UBA9968; family JAJDTQ01; genus JAJDTQ01. Next base: position 253,447 of record CAYTMJ010000001.1, read on the forward strand.
CGGTCACTCTGTCAAGGTGCTGGAAGCAGTAGCCCAGATTCGACGCGACCACCCGGATCTCGAACTCATTGGGGGCAACGTAGCCACGGCACAGGGTGCGCAGGCTCTCATCAATGCCGGGGTCAACGGCGTCAAGGTGGGTGTTGGGCCCGGTTCCATCTGCACCACCCGGGTGATATCAGGAGTCGGCGTCCCTCAGCTGAGTGCCATTGCCGACTGCGCTCGGACGGCCGCGCGGTCCGGGATCCCCCTAGTGTCCGACGGAGGCATCAAATATTCCGGGGACGTCACCAAAGCGTTGGCGGCGGGCGCCAATTCGGTGATGATCGGTACCCTATTCGGGGGCTGCGAGGAAAGCCCTGGAGAAACCGTACTGTACCAGGGCCGCACCTACAAAGTGTATCGCGGCATGGGTTCCCTAGGCGCCATGCGGGAGGGTAGTAAGGACCGCTACGCACAGGAGAACGTCGAAGACGATGCGAAGCTAGTACCAGAAGGCGTCGAAGGCCAGGTACCTTATCGCGGCACCCTGGCAGTAAACGTCCTTCAGTTGATCGGAGGGGTTCGCGCCGGTATGGGCTATGTTGGCTGCGCCACCATCGAGGAGCTACAAACCACGGCACGGTTCATGCAGGTCACCGCGGCTGGTCTTACTGAAGGCCACGTTCACGACGTATTCATTACGAATGAAGCGCCCAACTACCGAAGAGAATGATTGTCATTCTGGACTTCGGATCGCAGTACACTCAGCTAATCGCTCGCCGAATACGTGAGGCGCACGTCTACTGCGAAATACTCCCCTTCGATACCCCCGTGGAGCGGCTGGCACAGCTCGAGCCGACTGGAGTCATCCTGTCCGGTGGTCCGGCAAGCGTCTACAGCAATGACGCACCCACCGTAGAGCGAGAACTGTTCCAGCTGTCGGTACCCTTCCTGGGAATTTGCTACGGCATGGGAATCATCAATCAGGCCATGGGGGGTAGCGTAGCCGAAGCTACAGAGCGTGAATTCGGGCTCGCCGACCTCACCATCGATGACTCTTCGGATCTGTTCGCCGGGCTCAACTCAGACAGCGTCGAAAGCGTGTGGATGAGCCACGGCGACCAGATGACGTCCCTTCCGGACGACTGGTCGGTGATCGCGCACACGGCCAATTCCCCCATCGCGGGCTTCGCCGACGATCGGCGACGGATCTACGGGCTCCAGTTTCATCCTGAGGTAGCGCATACCCGAAACGGACGGACCATACTGGAAAACTATCTATTCCGGGTCTGCCAGTGCGCCGCCGATTGGGACATGGAACACTTCGCCACCGCCGCCATAGAGCGGATTTCTCAACAGGTGGGTGAAGCACGCGTGCTGTGCGGGCTGAGCGGAGGGGTCGACTCATCGGTGGCTGCCACCCTGGTACACCGTGCCATCGGTGATCGACTCGTCTGCGTCTTCGTCAATAACGGGCTGTTGCGACAAGGGGAGGCCGAAGCGGTGTCCGAGGTCATGGGGCAACGTTTCGGGGAAGGGTTCCGCTACGTGGACGCGTCCCGGCGGTTCCTGGACGTCCTGGAGGGCGTGACGGATCCTGAAGAGAAGCGCAAGCGGATCGGCAACCTTTTCATTCAGGTCTTTGAAGACGAGACTCGTAAGCTCGGCGAATTTCCCTTCCTGTGCCAAGGGACCCTATACCCCGACGTCATCGAGTCAATCCCCCACGCTGGCCCGTCGGCACTCATCAAGAGCCATCACAACGGCGGAGGGTTACCGAAAAACATGAAATTCAAACTGGTGGAACCCCTCCGTGAGCTCTTCAAGGACGAGGTCCGTGAATTGGGCCGGGAGCTGGGGCTACCGGATCGGTGGATAAACAGACAGCCGTTCCCGGGGCCCGGTCTCGCCATCCGAATCCTCGGCGACGTAACCGAAGAGCGCCTCCAGGTACTACGGGCCGCAGACGCCATCGTGGTAGAGGAGGTCCGTAATGCGGGCCTATACGACCGCATCTGGCAGGCCTTCGCAATCCTACTACCTATCAGGACTGTCGGCGTCATGGGCGACGAGCGGACCTACGAGAACGTTGCAGCCGTGAGAGCGGTAGAGAGCCAGGACGGCATGACCGCAGACTGGGTCCCATTACCCCCCGAGCTCCTTGGCCGTATTTCTAACCGTATCATCAACGAGGTGCGCGGAATCAACCGGGTAGTCTACGACATCTCCTCCAAACCCCCCGCCACTATTGAGTGGGAATAACAAATAGACTCTAACTTGTTGAACTCTTTTGTTATTCCTTCACCCTTTCCAGTGAAGCCTTTCGTAAATAAGGCAAAATTGTCTCAAATTTTCCATATTTGGCTGTCGCTGCCTCGTCGCTTACAGATGTGGGGATGATAATTTCATCCCCTACTTTCCAATTCACCGGAGTCGCAACTGTGTGTTTAGTAGAAGTTTGTAAAGCATCGAGTGCACGAAGGACTTCCGCAAAATTCCTTCCTACCGTCATCGGATAGGTAAGTGATAATTTAAGCGTTTTATCTGGTCCGATAATGAACACGGAACGCACGGTCGCACTGTCATTTGGCGTTCTCCCATCTGGGAGATACGCCTCGGCAGGCAGCATGTCGAACGCTTTCGACACAATCAAATCGTCGTCAGCGATGATCGGGAATTCGGGTCTACTACCCCCTACTCTCTCAATGTCCTTCTTCCAGAGCTTATGATCTTCGGCGCTGTCAACAGATACGCCTATTACTTTAGTATGACGCACCTTCCACTCTTCTGCTAATTTTGCTACTTCGCCGAATTCGGTCGTACAAACGGGCGTAAAATCCTTGGGGTGAGAAAACAGGATCGCCCAATCTTCGCCAATCCAGTCATGGAGTGAAAATGTCCCCTCATCCGTATTAACAACCAAGTTTGGTATTGTATCATTGATTCGAATAGCCATTGATATCTCCCTCTAGTGTGATTTGAACGTTATACTCAGGGCAAACGCTGAAGTTCAATCCTCGATCCGCATGGTGGATCAGACAACAAACCCGTTTTTATTGACCTTACGTGCAAAGGCTTGAGCAAATTTGGTCATGCCGTAAAACTCCCTTCTCCCACTTCGACAAAGTATATTAAACTTAAGTAATCTACTATATCAGGTATTACAAACCAAGCAAGAGCAGCGGCACAAACTGCAAGCTTGGCGCTTTGGAAACGTTTTTGCTGTTAAGCCGCTTCAGCTAACGGGAACAATTGTTAAGAGCGAGCGCGGTGGAGCTGCAATTTCAGCGCAAAGCGTCACAAATGTCTTCTTCGCGCTATATCAGCGTTTAGGTTATGCGGGATGCGCGTCACATTCGGGACGAAGGACAGCGATCACACGTTGGAGCAGGAAAATCAGTTCAGTTGGTGGTAGTCTGCGGGATGTACAATCTCTAGCTCGTCATTCGAGCTTACAGATGACACAGAAATATATTGAGGTGTCAGAAGATGCCTGCAGGAGAGTAGTTGGGTAGTAGCTTCGCAGTGAGAAGCGAAAAGTACAGGAATAGCGGTTTTCATAGCTGAAACTCTATAATTACGCGGCAGAGCTTAGCCACCTGGAATAAGACATAACAAGCCAAGCTCCGTCGCCGCGCCTCCGGAACACGACACGATGGCCGTCCCACGGACGTCGCCATGGGTAATCGCTCCCCTGGTCCCCAGAGGACCCTGGCGCTCCGCTAATACGGAAGGTTCGCCAGGCGCACTAACCCATGCAGAAGAAACGCACCCATTATAGAACTAGATAGCCTGGAAACCCTAAACTTCACTCAGCAGGATATCGATTCTTTACGGAAAATTTACGACGATTAGCGGAACGACGACGGTACGTGCGCGAAGCCTGCGGGGTGGCCAGGATGATTACAGATAGTCACCCGACTATGAAGTTGCTTCATGGGTTCCATTTTGGCAACAACTGGATGTGATGAACAGGGAGTCTTCCTCCTCCAACGAATCCGGCAGCTGCTCCAACTTACTTCGCTCCCACCACTGCTTGGCTAGGTTATAATGGGACAACACTATAAGACGCGTAGCGATTAAAAGCCGCGCTGCGGCAGCACTACTCAATCCGCCCTGGGAGTCGGCGTGTGCTACTGCAGAATGCGCAAGATCGAAAAACGCCTTTTCTGACATCTGGTTGGCACTTTTAACGGCAGCGAACACAGACCGCCCCCAGCCATCACCTTTCGGCTGCATTAGAGAGGAACTTTCAGGACGTTCCCACAGGGATGGCAGGGTAAAACGTGACCGAACCAGCTTGACCGCATTTTGATATTTGGGCTTCATAATGCGCGAATTAAATAAGAGGCTTGCTCCGATCTCCGCCTTTCCGGCACGCATAAAGTACTCGCCTGCCCTAGCCAGTATCTCAGCCTTCTCCTGAGTCGCGTCAACAAGTTGGTTGGCGTGCGACTGAAAATGACCGCCAGCCTTTTCATAGTCTCCTCTTGCAACCGCCATAATTGCCTTTGTGCGCTCATCAAAAACGGGGGGGGTCTTGATACTTGTGGGGCGGGGAGGCGGGGTACTACTAAGCAAATCGGGCCATACTTGCTGCTCTTCCATCCAGTTAAATAACTGATCAAAAAGAGGGCGGTTACTTTCAGCCCACGATATCAGACGTGGAAGTTCTGGAAGCTTCATGCAGATTGGTATGGGCGTCCGGGCACTTTCCAACAAGTCAGAAAATTTATGAGAATTGCCCCGCACTGGTATGAATGGTGTCCGCGCTCGGCAGGAAGCATACATGCCGTGATGACGACCGCTAATCAGAAGGCCGGCCGTGCGTAACGTTTTTACAAGAGATGACCATGTCATTTCCCGCATGTCGATATGACCCCACTCGTCACTCTTAGGCCCGGAAAGCCATACAAAACCGAAATCATCTGAGAAAATATCTGTAATAACGACGGCGCCGCCCAAGTCCGAATACGGTGCAGTTTCATCTACTGGGGCGAAATACGACAAGTCGAGCATAGCGTGAACATCAATCCCGTGGTTCTTGGCCAGGTCAGATTTGCTGGAATAACCCCGTACAGTAAACCCGTCGAGTTTCACAAGAACGGAGTCGTAAGTGTTCGGATTGCTGTCCCACAAACTATTTATCAAAAACGTTTTTTTTCCATCGGCTTGAGCTTCTGCAAGTAGTCTCATTTTTACGTGAAACGCCGAAGACGAATGATGCATAGACCCCTCGCCATTTACAACCAAGGCATCATAGTCATCCCCTTCGTTGACAATTTCGCCAATTCGTAAAAGCCGACTACGGATCACCTCACTAACCGCGTGAGAACCGCAATGATAATTTGCATGATCTCCAGCAAACTTAAATCTCACCTTATGCTTTCCTCCTTATAAAGCCACTTCCTGAGCAAGTCGGAGGATGCTTTTACTGATCCAGAAAAACCATCCTCCGGGGCGCCGGACACAACCCGACATGAAGGGGCCCAAATCTGGGTTGTTGAATCCCGACGACGCGATTGTGCTAGCGCATGAAATGGATGGACTGCCATAATCGTCGGTGTGCCCACAGCTCCCGCCAAATGACCCGTGGTGGAGGGAACTGAGATGACAAAATCGAGCTCTAACAGTAGGGCGGCTAATGCTTCGAAATTGTTCATCATGTCAATGCCATCAAATCGACACAGGTTCTGTGAACCCGGAACGTTGGAGCGGTCCAACTCAGCTTCCTTGCCAAATTGAAGGTCCACGATCACAGCGGGGAGTCCCGCCAAACAACTAATCCAATCCGATAGCGACGAGATCCGTTTTAGTCGACGTACGCCGCCAAGATGCGTGCGCCAGAAGAGTCCAACTTTCGGTTGTCCCCCGAGTTTGGCGAGGCGACCCTTCATCTCGCGCCTTAACCCGGAACTGGGAATTACCACCCTTTGCCGGGTAGGGAGATCCGCCTCTGATTTCGTAACAATGCTTTCCAAATCCCGTAAGCACAAAACAATATCGAACTTTGGCATCTGCAAATAAAGACTTTCGTCAACGAATGGCCTTAAAACAGGTGGTACCAAGCCTCCATTGTCGCTGCCTGACTTCGCAACGCCCACGACCGAATATTTCCGACCGCGGGACACAAGACGTTGCATCCGTTTATCAACGGCAAGTGTCATAGATTTACAACCAGAAATATCATTTAAACGATCCGCAAAATCGAGCAGCCGCACCTCGTCACCCGCTTCCGTAAATCCAACCACCAAAAGAGTGCGCCCTCGCAGCGAATCTAGGGCGATAGTTGGGCTGGCTAAGTTTGGTAATTCCTCACGCCAAAAGCGTCGACTGACAGAGGTCGCGCGCCACTGAAACGATAAGCCACCCCGGAACCATCCGGTAGCCAGCCATGCTAAATTTTGAATATCAGAGTCAACGCCGCCAATCAGATTCTTCTTGACCAGCCGACGCAGAGCCAAAGACACGCCCGTTCGGTTTTTGAGGGCAAGCTCGTAAGGTAATCGCATTAAGATTGCCTTGCTCTCGTTTCTCTCACACTCCAGGAGGAAACTCATTGCTGCAATGTGCCCCAGATAATGTGCTGCCTCCGACAACGGCGCTATCCATGATTGATGCCCCCGTTCGGCGAAAATAGTTGGCAAATTATTCAGAAGTATCTCAACCTCACTTTTATCGCCAAGCTTAAGCAAGGCCAAAGCCCAATTGCCTAAATGTTCTGAGTCTCCCTTCTTCACCAACCGTTTTAACTTCCCGATATTACGCACAATCTGTTGCGTGGAAAAGTCTTTCGTAATTGCAGCCAATCTATTGACTGCCGTCACAAAATACCCACTACACGATTCCATCTGGTCAGAAATTATTGAATTATATTCAGCGGCCGCTTTCCCAATTTGTCCTGTATTTTGAAAGCACAACGCGATATTAACCTTACGTTTTGTAGTGAGGTCGACTTGTTTGAATAGTAAATAGGTGGCTAGAGCCGAGGAAAAATTTCGTTTGCGTAGAAACGCGTTCCCTAAGATATCCAAGTCGGTAGCCTTGGGAGGATCGTCATCTACCCTACGTGCCCCATCGATCATTGACTGCGCAACAGCGCGTAAGCAGAGGGTCATGCCTTGACGAAAGACAACGGCTTCCAAGCGCTCAGCTGGAACAGCTTCAAATAACTGGTTGAATTGCTGCGACTTTTGGATAGTATCGATAATAGCAGCAGCGTCTGATTCCCCGCCCTGTAAACCAGCAATTCGTTCTCCAGCCTCGATAGCTATATGAAGCTTCTTGGCGTCGATCGCATATGTCGCGAGCCGCTTCCAGTTGGCAATTGAATTGGGATTTTCGTTACAAATAGCCCCCTGAAGTTGGCAGGCGTGGGAAAAATGCCGAGCTAAATAGAAGTTCTCGGCGCGCTTGGCGCGGAGCCAGGCCATTCCTAAAAAAGGAATATGTCTATAAAATGAAAAAGCACGATGCATTCAAGGGAACCTCTGATAATACACGTTTTCTCTGATCCCGCACTTCTACCCCGCGGTCTATCGCATCGCTTGCTCCCTATTCAATCAGCTTGGCATCCGTAATATCCAAGATTGTTTCAAACCCTTCTTCCCAACCCCAAAACTCTGCCCCACTAACACCCTCCAGTTCCCCAGACAAGCCAACAAGCCTGGCTCCATCACCGTTCTCATACATCTCCTCAAGCCACTCCTCAGCTTCCGCCGCACTACCCATATCATCAGGTGATGCTTGTTCGCCCTTGAGGGTTACTGCTTCGTGGATACGGTCATCAGTCATTGGCTCAAACGTGATTTCGAAGAAAATCCTATATGCGGTCATAATCAGCAACTCCGCGCTGTTTAGTTAGATCGTTGTTAGAGAACTCCTATTTATCCAGGTAGTTTGTAGCACTGCCCAAGAACCTCCCATATTCGCACCCTGCCGGATGGTCGGGGCAAACCGAGGTTTCGAGAGTTTCCTTAATATCGAAGAGAACGTTCTCCACCCACTCGACATTTCCTTCATAGGGTAAAATGGTGGTGTTGAATTTCATCCACGCAACACCAGGGTCATCAGCACTGATCATGCCTTCAATGCCGATATGTTGCCCATCCACATAAACAAAATATCCAACATCACTAACGACAAAATCTTTCTGTCTCATGATCCATTGATACATATCCATTTGTCGCTTGAAACTGCCCTTCCATTCCCCATTGAGGGTAACAGGCGAAGGATTGTTGCCCAATTGAGCGGTGCTCTTATAGTCCACGATGTGGAGTAGTTGTTTTTGCTGATCGATCCAAACATCATCCACGCCGCCCCCAAAGCGAATGTTTGTTTTCTTATGCACAAAGCTGAAGTACTCGTCGGACACTCCAAAGTGAAGAGCATTCATCCATTTTTCAATATTGTCGTGCTGAAACGGTATAAGGTGGGACAGGTTGTTTTGGACCATTAGGGGGTGTGGTTTTTCTCCTCTGCAACTGTCGAAATCGCGCTTGAGGAGGGTGTCGGTGTTGGTATTTAGGTTGAAGCCCGGCATTGATGGGAATTGAATCCCTGCCACCCGGTCCAACCAAAAACAAGCCGGACAACGTACATACATTTCAACTTTGCTTCGAGATAGCTCGTAGGGTTCAGTTTTGGAAGGATCGTATCGTCCTCTATTTCGGGGCATTTTCACACCTCAAATCAAATCTAGCCTGTTGAAATAATGAGACTGTTATTCTTCACACTTTTGCGCTCTACGAAGAATCGTAAGCATGTTCGATGAACCGCATACATAATATAGCGAGTTCATTCGCTTGCTCTACCACCGCTATCTCCCTATTCAATCAGCTTGGCATCCGTAATATCCAAGATTGTTTCAAACCCTTCTTCCCAACCCCAAAATTCTGCCCCACCAACGCCTTCCAGTTCCCCAGACAAGCCAACAAGCTTTGTTGCGTCTCCGTTCATAAACATCTTTTCAAGCCACTCTCCAGCATCGTCCGCACCATCCATATCATCAGGCGAGCTTTGTTCGCCCTTGAGGGTGATTGCCGCGTGGGTACCGTCATCTCCCAACGGCTCAAATGTGATGGTGAAAAAAACCCTATATGCAGGCATAGGCAGCAATACTCCAATCCGTACAATAAATAGGCCAGTCTGGAAGGACGGCTACGATTGATGTTGAGCAGATGAAGAAACTCACAGACAGGGGGATCGGTGCACCGTTGACTGATCACGGAGTGAAATCGACAGAACAAGCGTCTACCGAGTTCTCGGCAACTAGGTTGAGATCAGTCGGAAATCTTATCCCCATTCTTGTACGTTCCGGTCCAATTCTCATTCACAGTACCGTCTCTATAGTAATCGACCCAAGCGCCTTCTCGCTTACCGTTCTTGTAGATTCCTTTCATCCATAACTGACCGTTTCCGTGGTACCCCACCCAAGGGCCGCTCGTCGTTTCGTCTAACTCTGCGCCAAGTTTTCCATCGGGTTTGTAAGAAACCCACGGACCCTCTTCCTTACCGTTCTTATAGGTTCCTTTCATCCATAACTGACCGCTTTCGTAGTAGTGAGCCCACGGACCGTGCTGTTTCCCGTCCTTGAACGACCCCTGAATTCTCCCCGTCACCTTCCCTGTGAAGGGCACATCGGCCGACTTCTCATAATAGAGACCGTCCCATTTCACCAAGTCTTGGTAGTTCACGACCGTCCCCTCGCTGCGAAAGTGGGGAACAAGAAAACCATAAACGCCAGTGCTGTGAAGATGTGATTCACGCGGGAATTCTCTCACAAACTGGAGGTAAATTGGAAGTTCGGCGAACTCAAAGCGGAAGCTGTTTTATTTGTAATTATTAGTAAACTCCCGTGCACAAACACAACAGGCTACTGGCATTTACGACAACCGATCCGGGTGGCTGTCGGTTACTCGCCTCGTGTCATTGGTCGCCCTTCATGATTGTTTCTACTCTCGCAATGTCCTCATGATTGTTGACTTCCCAAAATTCGCGACCATGAGCATTTACCTCGACACAGAGGACCCGGAACTCGTTTTCGAGAAAACGAGCTTGCTCAAGTCCTTCGGCCTGCTCCAGGCGCCCTTCGGGCCATGTCCCGTACGCAATTAAGGCTTCGGGGCGATATGCGTATATGCCCACATGATGGAAGATATCGGCGTGGCCAAATGGTAGAATTTCTTTTGAGCAATAAAGAGCCTGCTTCTTTTCACCAAAAACCACAGTGGTCGCTCCAACGCGACCACTTCGACGATCTTCAATCAGTCGCTCGCGTGTTGCATCGTCGCAAAGCAACACGCGAGTAGCCACCGCAAAACTCGGATCTTGTTCCAGCGCATTGACAAGGTCCTCAACAAACCATGGAGGGGTGAGTGGCGCATCGCCTTGAAGATTTACGACTATCGACGGCGAGGCATCTAGTCCTGAGATAGCCTCTACACAACGCTCCGTACCATTCCTGCATGTCGAACTAGTCATAATCACGTGTGCGCCGAAACTTCGGGCATGTTCCGCGATCCGGGTGTCATCAGTAGCAACAAAAACAGCATCGATGCCTGTCACATTTTTGGCGGCAAGCCATGTATGCTCAATGAGAGCCCGTTGGATCCCATCGGCGCCCTTAATGGTCACCAGGGGTGCCTGGAAATCGTGACGATGCATATCGGGCGGGAATAACGATGGTTCTTCTCAAGAATCCGCTCCTGCACTCGAGCAATCACGCAAATCTAGAAAACCAATTAGCACACTACGATTATCTGTGTGGACAGGGGAGGCTATACGTCGACCCCTCATACCTTCCGGCGCCTGGGTGCCGGATTGTCCCTAGCCGACAGCGTACATACGCCGCGAGCCGGGCCTTTCGCCGTAGATTGGCACGGACACCCGGCATTGTGACATATATTGCCGCCGGTTAAGAGCCCTCCCGAACTTTACCCCTATACCTTTGATCCTGCCTGCGCTTCCAAGACATGGCGACAACAGTGTGGTCATAATTTGTGGAATTCGTGTGCATCAGCGGTCGCCAGCTAACCTAGTTCCGAAGGACGCGCTTCGAATCGATTTGCGAGAACGGGAGCGTCGCGGCCGGCAAAGTCTAATTGATACGCAAGCGGCAGCGTATCAATTGTATCGGAGCTTTCCTGGCGGGCCTGAACAGAAATGCCGAATTCGGTTCCGCCCTCATATCGTTGAGTTTTCCAGACTCCTCCAAGAGATCCGACAGGGCTGTGCGGGCATTCGTCAGTCGGATTGCGCGCGGTAACCTGGTGCAGTACTCTGTTGCAAACTAGTAAGTTTGACGCGACCCTCGTAACTGGCGGTCCCCGCCAGCGATGAGTCGCACTTCCGGTTTAAGGGAGCAGGCCATTTCCACCTTATCAACGACATTCAGCGGACTCCGGAGCACCGGAGAGCTGCTTCAGGAAGGCGACTCGGTCATATTGTTTGACCGGAAGGACCGAGAATACCTGAAAACACTCCGGGCCGGGGAAATGATCTCCATCAGGGGTGGGACCATCGCTGCGAATGACCTTTTGGGAAAGCCGGATGGTGTTAGTATCCGTTCGTCACTCAAGGAGCGCTTCGTGGTACTGCGGCCCACTCTGGAACGCTTGATCCCGAACCTACCACGAAAAGCTCAGGTCATTTACCCCAAAGACTTGGGGCTTATTCTGATGTGGGGGGATGTCTATCCGGGGGCCACGGTAATAGAGGCCGGTGTGGGGCCGGGCGCACTCACACTCGCGCTACTACGGGCTGTGGGACCAGAAGGGCGGGTCATTTCTTTCGAGATTCGGGAGGAGTTTGCCCGGGCTGCGGAACGGAACGTGGCTCGCTACTATGGCGCGGCGCCCCAGTGGACCCTGGAGATAGGTGACGTTTCCGACGGCCTTCAAGACTGTACTGCAGATCGTATTTTTCTCGATCTTCCGGAGCCTTGGCGACAGACAGATCATGCGTGGCGGGCGCTGCGACCCGGCGGTGTGTTTCTGTCTTACGTCCCTACCGTCCTGCAAATTAAGGGATTCGTTGACTCCCTGAAAGAGCACGGCGGTTTCGCATGTATTGATACTACAGAGACACTGGTTCGCCATTGGCACCTTAAGGAGATGAGCGTGAGGCCACAACATCGAATGGTAGCTCACACTGGGTTTGTCACCACAGCCCGACGGATCGAAAAAGAGTATTCAGGGCCACCAGATTCGAAGGAAACAGGGGAGTAGGGGACCCTGGTTGGGGGGTGGGGGCTGTCGGTAAGCACTTTCATTTCGACAGTTAAGATCCGAGGAAAAGAGCCGGCGGATGAAAACACTACTCATGGCACTGGTGATGGTTGTCCCCATTGAGGCGACGGGCATTGTGGGTACGCAGGATTTTGAGAAAGCGACGAGGGCATACGACGCTGGCGACTACACAAATGCCGCGAGGATTTTAAAGGTGCTTGCCGACCAAGGAGATGCGGAAGCGCAGCACAAACTTGGTGTGGCATACGAAAAAGGACAAGGGGTCGCTCAGGATTATAAGGAAGCGGTGAAGTGGTACAGACTTTCAGCTGAGCAGGGGGTCGCGGAGGCGCAGCACAAACTTGGCGCGATGTACATGCTGGGACAAGGCGTTGGAAAGGATGTTGAACTAGCAGCGAAGTGGCATTGTAAAGCAGCGAAACGTGGCGCCAAGAGCCACATAGCGCAGTGCTTGAAACTGGCTGGGCGCGGGTCAGCAGAAACGCAGTTCAGACTTGGCAAGTTGTTTCAACAAGGTCAAGGCGTAGCACAAGACGAAGGCATGGCGGCTCGTTGGATTTGTGGTGCAGCAGAAATGGGCTTCTCGGCAGCGATACAGAGTTGTCACACAATGGCGTCATTAGGAAATGCTACAGCGCAATATCGCTTGGGTCTTTTGCTTGGAACGGGAAAGGGTGTTTTGCAGGACCTTGGAAGTGCGCATATGTGGTTGAACATTGCGGCTGCGAATGGCGCTTCAGATGGTTTCAGGCAAATGGACAAATTGGCAAGGAAACTAACTGCAGAGGAGCTTGAAAATACTCCTGTGCGGACAAGGCGCTGCATGGAGTCAAACTATAGCGACTGCGGAGTAAAGGCAAAGCCGTGGTGGAAAAAGGCAATTGAACGCCTCTTTCGCTAAGCAGTGATCTCCCAGCGGGAAAGCACTGCGACTGACGAGAAGGATCATCGGATGAGAAATCTACTCATAGTACTGGCGATGGTTGTCTCAATTGGTGTGACCGAGGTCGTGTATTTAGAGTACGGACATAGGGTCTCAATTGCACAGTGGGGCTATGGTCGTACATACGATCTGGGAGACCGCGCTGTCCCACAGAATGATGAGAAAGCAGCGAAGTGGTACCGCAAGGCGGCTGAACGGGGACATGCGGGTGCGCAGCACGATCTGGGCGTCCTGTTCGAGAAAGGGCGCGGCGTGCCTCAGGACACAATGGCTGCCCTTATGTGGTTAACCATTTCTCTTATGAACGCTGATGCGGAAGCAACACCTAATGCACGGACAATGGAGAGCAAGGCCAGGATTGTTGCCACGCTCGCTCCCTCGCACAGGATGTTTCCACCTGAATTCGATGAATTAATTGCGAAGCGGGTGCAAATGGATGTTGTGGAGGCGGAGTTGATGGCAATTCGCTGTGTGCTGTCACTTTATAACAACTGTGGCTGAAGGCGCGTCGAATTGCAGATCAGCTTCTCGATGATATCTGTGTCCGTAGGTTTAGTTGACGTTCTTACTGTTGTTTAATGTCTACCCTATTGAGGCAAGGGCTCCATACATCCCGGAGCGTGGGACCACTCTTTAATTTAGTACAAGTTTCTGATGAACTATCGGCAAGTAAGCATTTTACACCTTTCTAACATAGTCTATTTCCAATGCGAGTTGGAGAACGGCGCCTATGCCCGCATATAAGGTTTTCTTCACAATCACATTTTCTCCAGTAGACGATAAAATCAAGCAGGAGCCAATCACCCATAAGGGGGATTTAACTTCACCTATTGATATGCGCAGTGGGGAGGATGCTGAAAAATGGCTGAAGGGTCTGTTCATGGATGGGCCTTCTGGCTGCAGTGGGCACGAATCCAAATTAGTGGATAGCGCTAATCACCCGCACGCGCAGGCTACCTTTTGGGATTGGAACGATGGGTTTGACACCACCTTGGACATTACGGCTACCCAGCTCATTGAATAGGGACAACGCAATGGCACCGCGAAGTCCATCATGGGGCATGCAAGATTAAGCCCCTCACCTCAAAGAAGCCCATCTCGCCCGCTTCAAATGCTCCCTGCTAGGGGTATCTCAATTCGAACCAAAAAAAACGCGCTGGAGAAATATGTCCTCACTCACTTCTCACTTCGTTGTAGTTCTTGACGTTTTTAGCTCTCGAATCTAGATTCGCACGGTTTTCTATGCCCAGCTTTCTATACACTGTTGGCGCTTATGAAGAATCGTAAGATGTTATGATGAAACGAATGCGTGAAACGGCGCCCTCATGCACACGCTATGGAACACCAAGCCCTGGTTATCAATGCAATGGTAAGTGCTGTAATCGCATTTAACACCTACGATACGGGCAGCATGGAATATCTGCCGGAGGGGATTCTTGGAACGTATTATTTTCTGGTTTTTTCATGATGCTCTCTAGGTCGCCTTCGCGGTGGGCGCTAATTGTCGTCTATGTATCCCTGGTTGCCGATGGAGTTTCTCGTTGGTCGTCCCGTGATCCGAGGGGATTACGTTGCGCGTTACCTTTGGAAACAGACAATCGGGCATGTAACTGCCGTTTAACGTCTGCCGCAACCCGCTACGGTTTAGTTTTCAGTTAACAGGAGACTATTGCAATGATTATCGACACCCATGTCCACGTGTATGGTTTTCCGTCGCTTCAACAATTAGAAACGCAAATAAAAAAAATGGAGGACGCTATCGCGTTTCGAACACGGCACCCCGACCTATACGCTAAAACTTTAACTGACGACCCCGTAGATATCTCCGACGACCTAATCCAGCACATGGATCTTCATAACATCGACAAGGCATTAGTCCAGGCACGTGCAGGCAAC
Source organism: uncultured Syntrophobacterales bacterium (assembly GCA_964438895.1). Taxonomy (GTDB): domain Bacteria; phylum Desulfobacterota; class Binatia; order UBA9968; family JAJDTQ01; genus JAJDTQ01. The sequence goes on from CAYTMJ010000001.1 coordinate 268,516, forward strand.
GTCAACAACGACCAAGTTGCAAAAGTAGTCAATAAGTATCCAGACCGGTTTACAGGCCTGCTTCGAATCGGACATGATCAGGAAGCTAGTTATGAGTACGTAGAAGATCCGACACCCGTGCGAGAGAGGGCGCCCGATCACATAAGCTACTGTATCGAAGATTTGGGAATGAAGGGAATGGGAGAAACTTTTGTCCGAGCTTTCACGACTTCCGTAAACCCCGAAAAGATAGAAAAGGATTTGCGACCGATCATGGATACCCTCGATCGGTACAAGGCGCCTATCCAGTTTCCCACCGCTTGGTCACAATTTCCTGGTGGGCTTTTTTATGGAAACCCCATATGGGTGGACGAAGTTGCCGGACATTACCCTGACGTCCCCATCATCTTAACTAAAATGGGACGCAGTCTTGAAACCTACTTTGAACCTTCCCTGACTGTCGCGATGCGTAATAGCAACGTGTATTTTGATGTTGTCGGAACGAACCCAAAACATCTCCGAGTAGCAATAGATGCTATTGGGTCTGACCGTATCATGTTTGGGTCTGATTGGTCCGCAACTTGGCGGTGGCTTTCGGACCCGGCACCCCTTTATACGATTCGTAAAAATGTTCTAAACGCAGCCAATCTTACGGAGGAAGAACAAGACAACATTTTGTGGAAAACTGCTGACAACGTTTTTAAATTAGATACTAGCAACTAAACCGATCCGGGACGCGAGCAGTATTACTGCTACATACCCTGAATGATGTGCGCAACGTTTACACGCTTCTCAACGATTGCAAACCTCACAGAAGTCACGAACACTTATGCCCGGCGGTGGGACCCCATTTACCAGTAACATTGCAATTACATTTCGTATAGGCTCCGGCCGAATTAGACCTGCATGGTCTCAAGCTCGGTCTGTAGTTTCCCGTACCAAATCTCTACCTGAGCCATCCAGGTGTTTGTTGTGTTTGTGATTTCATCTGACCTGTCACCGAATCCAGACGGCGTAGATTCTATGCGGAGTACTGCAATGCTGACTGGTTACATAGGTTCAGCAATAAACACAGGGATTGTACGGGATGTTTTTGCTTGATAATCACTATAGGGTCGATATATTTTTACACTGATATTCCACAATCCCTCACGTTCTTGGTCGCAGATAACTTCGCGGACTCGCATTTTTAATACTTCAGTTTTATCGCGTATTTCCACGTCGTGATTTACTCTAAGATTGTACACCCACCCGGGATTTTTAGGACTTCCACCCTTAGAACCAATCAACACATAACTGTCCCCCGCCTTTACCCGCATCAGTGGGGTTTTTCGCAATGCGCCAGTTTTACTACCCACATGTGTGACGATGATGCATGGCAATCCCGTGTCCCTCAAAGTGGTGCCATCGGTACCACCACTACTTTCATATAACTCTACTTGCTCACGTACCCAATCTGTAGTGGGAGGAATGTAAACCGTCATTTGATTAACCTACCAACCTGGAAGTTTCTAAAGCAACCCTGTCACGACAACCCGTGCAGAGGATATCCGTGGACTTCTTGCAATAGAACCTGCGCATTACCGCCAGGTTGTTGGTTTCCCCCCACTGCGTGCATAGGAAACGGCAAGTGCGCAAGCGCCGGTGTTGTAAAATGTATCCCACACAGAAATTCTCTCACGAATTAGGGGCAAATTGGGGGTTTCCGGATTAGTTTGGGGGACTTATACCTCTCCGTGTCATCGCTCCTTCGGCATACCCTGTCCGAGGTCGATCTTAATACCTTTGATCACTTCCTTGACGGACCCGCAAAGTGGAAGGCTTATTCGCGCTTCGTCTGCCTCCCTTAAGACGATAGACATATCTTTCTCCGCCCACGGCATATCCCATTTCTCCGCACGGACTTCCATCGCCCAGTTTTGTGCACTGGAATCCAGCAGCGCATCGCGGAGCGCTTCCGTATCCACGGCAAGGGCTTTTGCTAAAGTCATTCCCTCAACGTTCGCTGAGATACATGACCACAAGATTAAATTATTGACCATTTTACCCACTTGGCCCGCACCGAGATCGCCAAGGTGATAGATATCCTTCGCGAATGTCTCAAATGCAGGTCTGCACGCATCAAATGAGTCCCGTTCACCGCCGCCTAGGAGAAGTAGATTGCCGTCAATTGCGGCTTGTTCGCCGCGCGTCATTGGAATGTCAAGAAATACTACATTCTCGCTGCCTGACCGAGCCGCGATGTCTTTCATAGTCTGAGGTGCAATTGTTGAAGCAACAGCTATTACTTTTTTGCTGGTTGCGCCCGCCAACAAACCGGTATCGCCAAAAATCACTTCCTCAACCTCAGAATCGAAGCCCACGCTAACTATCACTAAGTCGCATCGCTCTGCTACGTCGGAACAAGATTTTGCACTCGAAATTCCAAACTCCTCCAGGCCTGACGTCGCCGCGGCAACGACATCATAACCCATTACCTCGTATCCGCCACTAACCAAATGTCTCGCAAGTGGTCCGCCCATCTTTCCCAACCCGATCACACCCACTGTTTGGATTCTCATAAGCTAACTCACTTTCTACCAGATAGATTTCGTTATCCTGAATCATCTTGACGTGTCTGCACGAGGCTGGCCATCGAACCAGAATCCTTAGGCACTTGGAACAAATCCAAGAGGACATGTGGAAACTTCCCCATGATATTGAACTTGATCCAATCCCAAATGACGATTAAGGGAGTGGGCGATTGTGTTATCTCAAACGGGACACCGTTTCCACTCAGTTTCTACAATATGACGTTAACACCAGAATTTGTACGCTGTTTTACTGCAAGCCCCGTCACGGCATAGTCGCACAGTCTCTCCAGCATCTCTACAGAAGTTCCCATCTGCCGTGCAAGCAGATACAGGCCTATTTCCTCAAGTAACCCCTGGGTGCAATAGCAATAGTGAAAACTTTTGAGACTGCCCAGCTTATAGCGAAAGACGCATTGCCATCGCTCGCTGGACTAGAACATACAGTTCAGTCGGTGGTAGCCTGCGGCTGTTCCATCACTGGCGAAACCCACGAGGCGATGGATGGCGCGACCCGTTCGATGAAGGCTTGGGTGGCCCTTCTAAGGAATATGGACGTTCTCAAATAATACCACGGTCATGAAGTACAAACACTTCCATTCTTGCATCTTCACCCTCGTAGCCTGTTGCATTTCCCTGATCCCGGCCAGCGTTTCGGCGCAACAGACTTTGTTGTTGAGCGGGACCGGCTCGCGAAACGCCTATGCCGCGATTAACGACAAGCTCGCGGGTCATGGCAACGTGATCGAGGTTTCGGATTGCAGTCATCCGCAGTTTGGGTCGCACATCACGCAGGCATTTGACGAAACCCTTAAGAAACATGTGTTTCGTTTCCATATCCATCGGGATCACGACACCGATAGATGTAAAAAGTTCGATCGCCAAAGAACCGAGATCAAAGTATACGACAAGTCGCCCGACTGGTTGAAGGGGGTCCAAAACAGTAATTTTATATACAAATGGAAGTTCAGGTTAGATCATAAGTTTCAGCCTTCTCGGCACTTCACGCATTTGTTTCAAATGAAGGCTGTGGGCGGCCCCTACTCCAACCACCCAATGATAACGTTTACTGCCCGGAAGCGAAGCAACGAGCGATCCGATAGGTTCGAGCTTCGATATGGTACTCAGCACAACAGCAGCACGCTTCTGGAGGCAACTTTGCTACCCTTTCTCGGCCGGTGGCTGCAGGTGATTGTTAACGCAACATTTGGCGAGAAGGGGGCACTCGCGATACGGATAACTTCTATAAATACTGGCGCCCAGTTGTTGCACTACGAAGATGACTCCATAACGCTGTGGAAAGACGGCGCTGACTTCTTGAGGCCAAAGTGGGGCATTTATCGAAGCTTGCAACACAAGGGTGCGTTAAGAGATGAAGTTGTGGACTTTGCCGATATTGAGATTCAGGCGAACTAGAACGCTCAACCCCCTCGTGAGAACACCCAGGCTGTAGAAGCGTGTCTCGCAGGGATAATTTCTCACGGACCGAGGAGGAGTTAAAAGTTTGGTGAAATGCATTTCTGGGCTGGCTCCTTGGGCCACTTCAACCAAAGGGGCAACCGTCACAGCTGGACACAGTGGTTCTCCGTGATGTCATAAAGAAAGCCGCTAAACGGGAGCTGGTTGGATAGTCGCGCCGCTTGATTTTGCATTAGGCGCGGCCTCATAGTGGCAAGAATGGAAGTTCTTACTCTCGTCGGCATTATTTTCATCTTTTTCATCTTGTTATATTGCTGGGTCACAAGAGCTCATCGAAAAAAGGCCCTTGAGGCATTGGACAAAATTCGAGAGGAAAATAGCAATGGGTGACGTCCATAGTGAGGAGGAACGCAATTACCCTGCTTCAAGCGGGCAATTGCGTTCCTCCAGGTTCTACGGTTCTCTATAAGTTTTGGTTTTTTGTAGTTTGCTTCGCCGCAAGCCTTGCTACGGACTACCCGACAAGATCTCCCCATCATCTCGACAAATGCTGCCGTCTTCCATTCCGATAGAAGCAAGCCTACCTCATGCTTCAATCTTTGCGTCACATAGAGACGACCCACGCTGTAGAAGGTGTTCATCTCGAGGTGGAGGTCCGACGCTATCGCTCGTCGGAATGGACCAAAGCGTTTAGTCGGTGGTGGCTTGCAAGCTGGTCAGCACATGGCGGAGGACGCGAGCTGCAGGTAACGCAACGCCACATCGCAGTCAGCAAAACGCGATTCGGAAGGTCGTTGTATGAGAAAGCTACTAACGGCGCTGGTCGGACTGCTCTGTTTGTGGATTCCCATCCTCATTGTAACAGCAGAGCAGATTGTCGGTCAGGCCTCAGTTATTGACGGCGACACAATCGAAATTCACGGCACCCGAATTCGTTTTCATGGGATTGATGCTCCCGAAAGCGGCCAGGTTTGCATGGTACACGAGAGACGACTCCGCTGTGGGAAGTTGGCAGGCCAGGCCCTCGCAAAGAAAATTGGTAGCGATACTGTCACCTGCATTCCAACGGACCAAGATCGTTACGGCCGTGTTGTCGCAATTTGCAGTGTTACGGGCGAGGATCTAAATGCCTGGATGGTCCGAGAAGGCTGGGCTCTAGCGTACCGCCAGTACTCTCTAGACTACATCAACGAAGAAAACTCGGCCTCTGCATCGGGACGACGGCTCTGGAATACGGAGTTTACCCCGCCGTGGGAGTGGCGACGTCGAAAACATGCTTCGGTGTCTCAGCAGAGTTCAGGTCCCTCACCTCAATCGGGCTGTAACATCAAGGGAAACATCAACAGAAAAGGCGAACGCATCTACCATATTCCTGGTGGACACTACTACGACGGGACAGTTATAACAGCTTCGAAAAGCGAGCGCTGGTTTTGCAGTGAAATGGAAGCAAAGACTGCTGGCTGGAGGCGATCGAAACAATAGGACGCTCAACAAACCGTCAATTAAGTGCTCTGCAGCAACCGGTAATCGCCACTGCGTACACTACCCTCTAACGTATCTAAAGAATTCGAAGGGCAACACCACCACAATTCACACTCACCAATAAGCATGTAACATGAGGCAGCGTTCAAGAACTTTCCGGAGGATCGACACGGCATTGGCGACCATTATTAGCTCTTGTTCAATGTGGTGGGGTTAGAGACGACTTTGGACGATTAACTTCATAAAGGAGCAACCATGCCAAAGAAGCAATCCGCGATTAAATCTAAGTTTCTCTCTCACGGTACACTCGGATCAAAAGACCTTGCTGAGAGCCGACGTTTTTATGAAGACTTTTTGGGCTTGGAAGTTACACAAACAAGCAAGATGTCCCTAATGATCAGGCTTGGGGGCGACCATATTTATGCGGTTGTACAAAACAAGAATAGTCCTGAAATGCCGAGAATCAATCACAATGGCATCGACGTCGAATCCGACGAAGAAGTCGATGCAGCCTACGACGCGGTAACAAGTGGACAAGAACAATGGGGTCTATACAACATATCAATACCTGTGGAACAGCACGGTACATATAGTTTTCATTTTTCAGATCGAGATCAAAATGCTTGGGAGATATTAAGTAATCCGAAAGGCGGATATAGGTGGATCTTCGATATGGGAGACCTAGGGGGAAAGGGGCACTGGGACCCAGAGCTTAGAAAATCGCGTTTAAACTCAAGTTAAAGCCGAACCGCGTGTAGAATATACGCGCCTACCATAAACCCCCTGCTCGTCAGTGGCATCCTGCAAGATGCCGAATCACTGGAGAGATTCGCGAGCTGCCAGATGACGCAACACTACATCGAAGTCCGTGGAAGTGCGATGAGGAAAGTTGCTGCTTGGATGTCACCATGAATACAACATCAACACAGAAACGATGGTTGAAGCGCGTCGGAAAACAGTTGCAAGCCATGGAAGGCGTTGAAACTTCGACTGAAATCAAATCACGCATCACCCTCCTGATCAAATTCAACGGCAAACGTAGAAAGGTGTTTGTAGATGGTTCGCCGAGCGATCCACATGTACAAAAACTTCAATATCGTCGAATTCGGAAGACACTGACGGAGCTTGGAATCAGGGAGCAGCCGGCATTCGCGGCGCCGAAGGTTTCAAGCGCGTCTGGCGCCGGACGACAGGCGGAGCTTCGGGCTTGGCAGGAAGTCTGGCGTATTATCAGAAAAGCCGAAAAGTCGCTTGATAGGTGGAATCATTCTGCAATGCTGTTTCATGGATAGCCTGATTGCGAGATACAATGGTTGTATTGTCTGTAAGAGCTCTTCCGGAAACCACCGTATTTGAATTGTGCTGCTGGCAACGGTAGTTCAACATGGGCCTAAGGGGCTTGCACGTTATTCACAAGTGGTTGATTCTATTACGCTATTTTCTGTGTTAGAGTTGCTGCAATCTAACTCTCGTTCCTGAGTGATTAGCAGACCGCAATGAACCGTCAGCGGCCTGCAGACGTTGGCAAAATGACAATAACAAAAGAACTCTCACAACACTGGCAAGATCGGTACATTACCCTGATTCTGGACAACGAGGTGACGGTCGGAAACTTTGTCGCAGAGCCCCCATTGCCATGGGCCCGCATGGTACAGTCGTCGGATGACTACTGCGTCCAGGAAGGTTATCCGACGGTACTCGATACCGGTCAAGCGAAGCGTGAAATGAAGAATTGGGACCAGGTTAACCTGGAACGGATTGGCAGCGCCCTTAGGCAAGGTGGTAAGGCAGTGGATTGTTTCGTCGTCGGAAACAACGCCGGACAGGGGTTACCTATAGCCTCGGTGCTGGATGAAATCCGGCGGGCAAACGATACCATCGTCATCTACGGTACGAGCCTACCCGAACAAGATCGCTACGAGGCGCTTGGATTCCAATCGTTCTGTATGCGTAGCAATCTTTTACAACCGTTAGCCCAACGCGCGGAGGCAGCCGGTCGCAGCCTGGTCCTCGCGTTCATCAACTCCATACAGCACAACGAATTAAACTATCATGATCCCTAGGGCTGAAAAGGACTGCCCATCCTCGCCACGGCCCAGCTGGGCGGGCCAGTTGCGTTGCCAGTCGCTGAGCGCCCGCCGGGAGCTTCGTTCCCTCGGATAAACCCCACAAGGACGACCATGTTGAGCGTCCTTGTATTTCTTGATTCGATTGGCCTCCACGGTCTATTTTCCTGGGGGTAGAACATTGTTTGTGCGGTCTGTTTGACGCGCTGTTCGAAATGACCTAGGTCCGCACACACTTGAACCCCCGAACGTCCTGGGAAGGGGCCGATGAGAAGTCCGGAACGCTGTGAGGGCGGAGGGGTACGGATTCACAGAAGGCCCCCTTCGAGTGAGCCTTCTGGCGGTCTACGATCCAACAATTCGCGACCCTTGATTCTGTGGGCCGGTGAACAAAATAAGGAGCCAACGTGAGTGGTTTGCAAGAAAACGGAAGCATTAGGAATATTGCGATCATTGCCCATGTTGACCACGGGAAGACGACCCTTGTTGACCACATGCTACGCCAGAGTGGAATCTTCCGCGCCGGACAGGTTGTTGATGAGCGCATCATGGACAACTTGGATCTTGAGCGCGAGCGGGGAATTACCATCGCGGCAAAAAACTGTGCGGTGTACTTTAACGACATTAAGATAAACATCATCGATACACCCGGGCACGCGGATTTCGGTGGTGAGGTTGAAAGAGCTCTCAAAATGGTGGACGGAGCGGTGCTACTCGTGGATGCCTCGGAAGGACCATTGCCACAAACGCGCTTCGTGTTGACAAAAGCATTGGAGCAGCGCCTCCGCATAATCGTGGTGGTTAACAAAATCGACCGCCAAGACGCGCGGCCTCAGGAAGTCTTGAACGAGATCTACGACCTCTTTATCGATCTCGACGCTACGGATGATCAGATCGAGTTTCCGGTTCTCTATGCGATTGGCCGCGACGGTGTAGCACAGAGATCCCTGGACGGACTTGGCGCCGACCTCGAAGCACTCTTTGGCACGATTGTGAAGGAGATCCCAGGCCCAAGTTATGACCCTCAAAAAGCCCTCCAACTCCTCATCACAAACGTTGCGTACTCCGATTATCTCGGGAGGTTAGCCATTGGGAAGATCTTTCATGGTTCAGTGAAGCGGCGTGATACCCTGGTCTGCTTAGGTGCCCATGGAGAGGCCCGCCCTGTAAAAATTTCGCAACTACAAGTCTACGACGGACTGAAACTTCGATCGGTGGATTCCGCAGACTCGGGCGATATCGTTGTGCTTGCGGGGGTAGATGAAGTCGAGATTGGCGATACAATTTGTACGTCGATGGCTCCAGAAGCTCTCAAGCGAATAAGCGTGGATGAGCCCACGGTCGCAATGAAATTCACAATCAACAGTTCGCCGTTCGCAGGGCTGGAGGGGGCCCTGGTCCAATCGCGTAGGATTGCGGAACGTTTGCAGAAAGAAGCGTTACACAACGTTGCGTTGAAGGTTACAGACGGTACGATCGCCGAGAGTTTTATTGTCAAAGGTCGGGGTGAGTTTCAGATGGCGATATTGATCGAAACAATGCGCCGCGAGGGTTTCGAGCTCAGCGTCGGCCGTCCTCAAATTATCTATAAAGAGGAGAACAACGTTCTCCTCGAGCCCATCGAGCACGTGTTCATCGACTGCGACGAAGAGTTCACTGGCATCGTCACCGAAAAGGTGTCCCTCAGGAAAGGGCGAATGAAGAATCTAGTCAATCATGGTTCCGGGCGTGTGCGGCTTGAATTCTCCGTTCCCTCGCGTGGGCTCATTGGCTTCCGCGGTGAGTTTCTCACGGATACCAAGGGGACAGGCATTCTCAACTCCTATCTGGAGGGTTACGAGCGCCATCGAGGGGAATTTCCTTCTCGAACGAGTGGCTCAATCGTCTCTGACAGGCAAGGGGCGGCTAATGCCTACGGATTATTTCACCTGGAGCCTCGCGGGACCCTATTCGTGAAACCCGGGGACAAGGTGTACCGCGGGATGATCGTCGGAGAGCACAATCGGGAAACCGACCTTTACGTTAATCCATGTAAGGAAAAGAAGCTGACCAATATGAGAGCTTCGGGTAAGGACGATAACATTCTACTCACCCCGGTAAGCCCAACAACGCTCGAACATTCCCTCGAGTTCATTCGAGATGACGAGATGGTCGAGGTCACCCCCAAGAGCATCCGGCTAAGAAAGGATGCGCTATGAGGAGAATGCCCTCTGCCTGCGGTGACCAAATGTCTCGCGACGTCGGCTGGGGCCTTAAGGGGACGAGCGCGAGGCTAAGGGTACAATTGATACTGTGGAGGTTAAGCCACTAAGAGACAGTGGTATGGGAGCTTCCGCAATAGCAAGGGGATTAGATATAGGCCGCGCTTCGATTTACCGCGTACTCGTATGACGCTGGTTACGCTCGTTCAGTGGGTGCAATCAACTCTCCCCATTCCTCTGGAATTACTCCCGCCTCCAAGCCGCGGCTCAAATAATAACGCCACAGTTTTACTGAGTGGTTTCCTCGTTTGAAATTGGCTGCAAACTCAGTGGATTCCTCGTTTGTAAGGGGCTTCACTGTCCCTAGTCGTGAAGCATCGTACAAAGCCCTTGCATTTTCATCAAAATGAACAGCGTCCACCATTAGAGAAGGGATGTTCTCAGATACGATTACGGCTCCATGCGCCCGTAACAAAACAGCATAGTGATCGCCCAAGCTCTTAACCATAGCGAGACCGCGACCTTGTGTGTCGATGTGCCATGATTCTGGATGCACTGGAATCCCGCTTGCCCACCGATAAGCATGATTTTTCATAGGGACAAGGTCTATGCCCTCCACAAGCGTAAACAACGTGGCAATTTCTGGGTGCCAATGGAGCACTGCGTTTACATCGGAGCGTGCCCGTAGAATTTCAGAATGGATCTCAAGTTCGTTAACCGGTCTTGCGTCCGGCTTTCCATCTAAAACGTTGCCATCCAGGTCAACGATGTATAATTCCTCCGGAGCTAAATCATTCCGACTGGCATCGAACGACTGGATGAGCATGGTTTCTCCATCTGGAAGACGCAAGCCCACATGGCCGCTATACCCGAGAATCCCTTCGTAGTTTAACAGACGTGTACAGGCCGCTACTTCGATTTTGGCTTTCTGTACCTCTGGATTTGAAAATCTATCCATTGTTTGTTTCTCCAAAAAACTGGCGAAGTCCTTTCATACCCTGTTTTCGGGTGGGGAAGCAACACGGCTTATAGTTGACCACAACGTCGTAAAGCTCTGGGGGAATGGGGATGGAGCAGACATCGCCCGACCCCACTTGCCCTAGCCACCCGGCATGCTCATCCCATAGTGGAAGACGCACAGGAACCACGCGCTGAAGTGGAAAACTGAGCCCCGTTGGTAGTAACTTGTGAGATACTTTGTGGCTTGTGAGGCATACAGTTCATGGGCGAGCGAGCATCTAATTTGCGCAAAACGGTTGGATAACACGCTATTCAAGCTACCACGCGCAAACTATTTTGACCTGTCCTATTTACAATTCTTAATTTTGGTTGTCCCAGCAGGCATTTTTGTTCTACAGAAGGTCGCCGTGTCATCCTGATCGAGGTAATCCGTCAATTTCGCATTACTTAAGTCCGCATCAGTCAAATCTGCACGCGTTAGATTCGCGCGGGTCAGGTTTGCGCCCGTTAGGTTCGCGCGGGTCAGGTTTGTGCCACGGAAGTCAGCGCGACTAAGATCCGCATCGCGAAGGTCTGCACCACTAAGGTCCTCACCGCTCAAATCTGCCTCACCGAGATCGCACTTCACGCAGCTTTTTGAAGACTTCAAAGTGTTCACGTTCTTCGTCACGATATCCTCTCCGCCGCAACTTTGGAGGAAGAGAATAACCGATACCGAAAATAACATTCCAAGTAGCCGATTAGCCGTCATTGCTAGACCTCCGCTAAACAGTCGATGAGCCGTACATTTCCCGTATTGCCAGATTTCAATCTCATACAGCCCCACTCGTTGTCAATTCCGAAGAAGCGCCTGATGTCGTGGCTCAATGTTCGCGTCGCCAACAAAACTGACCTGTGCGGAGATTATTCTACCAAGGCCTCAACGCGCCCATCGGTCTAACCCAGAAACGACGCGCATTGCATTCCCCTACCGTAAGCCAGGGGCAGAGGAGGAACGCAGGCACTATCGAGGTAGGAATGCTCCCATCTCAACGAGTTTGAGTAGTCGTTTACCCTTTCCATCTGGTATCCAACGGTTATTGAGCACCGGACTGTCCAGGGGGATTTTAAAAGGGTCCACACCGGTATGATACGCAAAACTTCATTGTTAGCGCGCTCCCAAGCCAAATGGTTGAACCTCCCGGGGAATGTACGTGGAATCGCGTGGATCACGCTGGGTACGATCGCGTTTGCCCTCAATGATGTCCTCGTAAAGTTGTTAGGTACGAAATTTGGGCCAATGGAATTAGCTTTCTGCCGATATTTCATAGGAGTTCTTTTATTCTCACCGATTTTCATAAAGATGGGCGTTGAAGGATTAAAAACCGATCGCATTGGAATTCATCTGTTTCGATTGGCAATCGCCTGCATCGGCCAACTCGGCGTTTTCTACTCAGTCATCCATCTTTATCTAGCTGATGCCACGGCCATTGCCTTCTCTCGCCCCCTGTTCACAACGATTATAGCCGTAGTTGTACTTTCAGAGCTTGTTTCCACCCGGCGTTGGGCCGCAACCATTGTAGGTTTTGTTGGGGTCCTCATCATGATACGCCCTGGACACGCTGGCTTCGACCCGGTTGCTGTAGTGGCTCTCGTGAGCGCTTTTATTTTCGCAGTTGGGAACGTTTTGATACGGCTAATGGCAACCACAGAACCTCCTAACCGCATTCTTTTTTACTACCACACGGGCGGGGCAATCATTTTTTCAGCGCCAATCATAATTCTATGGCAGACGCCTGTCGGAATTGAGTGGTTTTTGCTGGCTGGAATCGGTGTAATGACGACTATTGGAATGACTGGCTTCATTCGAGCATTTTCGGTTGGCGAAATTAACGCTGTCGGGCCGATGGAATACACCAGGGTTGTCTATGCTGGCCTTCTGGGCTACTCAATTTTTGGTGAGACTCCTAATTTCTCGACACTTGTAGGGGCAGCAATTATCATACTCGCCACGGTCTATATCGCTCGCGAAGAAGCACGCAGAAACGGAACGTGACTAATCGATAGGAATACTTACCGACCCTCTGTATTCCCGGGCTCAACCATATTCATCACGTGTCTCAATTGTTCGATCACTACGCCGGAAATCCCACTGCGCGTACACCGACCATGGAGCCCTCCACGTTTCACGCAAAGGCCTCACGTGCGAAATACGCACGGGACCAGGAGCAGAAGTACGATGATACAAATACGTAAAAGCGACGAGCGAGGCGCTACGCGACTAGACTGGTTAAACAGCAAGCACACGTTCTCCTTTGCCGATTATCACGACCCCGACCATATCGGGTTTGGGCCCGTGCGGGTGATCAACGAGGATCGCGTACTCCCCCATGGGAGCTTCCCAACACATTCACACAAGGATATGGAGATTGTGTCCTACCCACTTAGTGGTCAACTCGAACATCAAGACAGCATGGGAAACAGTTCCATCATTCGGCGCGGCGACGTTCAGAAAATGAGCGCCGGCACCGGTGTTCAACATTCCGAGTCCAACCCATCCGACAACCAGAGCAACCATTTTTTCCAGATTTGGATCGTCCCGGATACTATCGGCCTTGAACCATCCTATGAACAAATAGACGTGCCAGATCCGGACGAGGGGGGTGGTTTGACCTGCATCGGCTCGAAAGGCGGCGCCAAGGGCGGGGTCACCATCCACCAAGATGTTGACTTGTATCTCATTCGCCTGGCCAGTGAGGCAAGCAACCGCTATAGGCTCATCCCGGGTCGCCGGGCCTGGGTACAGGTAGCGTGGGGCATGCTCACATGTAACTACGAACCCCTTACAGCGGGCGATGGTGCGGCGCTGGAGGACGAAGCATCCGTGTGGTTTACGGCAAAAACAGATACCGAAGCGTTGTTGTTTGACGTAGGATAGGGGCCTAAGCAGCAAAAGCACGGAACGACGCCGCAGATAACGGCCTAGAAACGTTTAACCGCTATCCCCCTGTAAAAGGGGGGCTCCGCGTCCGAGGGCTAGGGGACTCCAAAAGAACTGACTATGAAACACTTGCCGCGAACAATCACTTTAGGACTATTCGTATTCTTGTTTACCTTTGCCACCTTTATTCAAGCGTCGGACCACTTCAAAACTATCAACGACCACGAAGCTGCTACAACCATCCCAACGCGAGATGGCACAACCATCTCTTTTGTTGCTTCATCACCAAAACAAACACCGAAGGCGGCAGCGATACTTTTCGTCGGGGGGCACGGGAAAATCAAACTCTGGAAACGACCTCAAAGACTTAGGAGTAGAAATTTCCTAGCTCGATCGAGGCAACATTTCGTGGATCGTGGTGTATTCACGGTGACAGTGGATGTGCCGTCCGATCGAAAGGATGAGGGGCTGTATGGTTTTCGGCAAACCGAAGAACATAAAGCCGATATAACGGCTGTTGTGGAATGGGTTCGAACAAAAACCCGGGCTCCTGTGTGGTTGATTGGTACGAGCTATGGAACAGTATCTGTCTCATTTCTCGCAGGCACCTTGCCGATCGACGGTGTAATTTTCACCGCCTCTAGTACGAAGCCCGGTAAGGAGCGATATACTACGCTGGACGGAGATCTCGATGAGATAAAGGCTCCCACCTTAATTGTTCATCATAGGGAAGACGGGTGTAGGACTTGCCCGGTGGAAAATTTAGAAGTTTTAGCCGGGAGGTTAGCGAACGCGAAAAAGGTCGAGATCCTCCTCTTTGAAGGAGGCCTTCCCGCAACATCAAAAGCCTGCGGTTCCCAATCTCCGCATGGCTTCCTGGGTATCGAACAAAAAGTGGTCGAAACAACCGTGGATTGGATGTACCAACATGCCCCAGCAGGATGACCAGTTGGCTAAAATGCTCCAGAAAGGTTTGCCCTACGGACAGAGTGGTCGGAGATTCTGCGAAGAACTCGATAGAACGACACAGACACGATGGCAAGGGCGGTGCCATCGCGATTGACGACACCACCCATTCCATTCGCGCCACGGAGCCAAAGGTACGGGCCTCACACACTTCGCCGACGACGAATAAGCTACCCCGAAAGTTTCACAAGAAGTTTCTGCTGGATATCTCCATTGAGGATTTAACAGAACTTGAGGCAGCCGTTGAACTGATTGATGCGTATTACTTGGAACAGTTAGGGGATGTTCCGCGGTTCTCAAACCGCTCAGGTGAATACCGCGGATTCACCGATTTAGGTTCTGTGATGTGCTCTGTGTTTAGTAAGGCTTTAGAGATTATCGGCGACGAGGCGCAGTGGACGGATCGTTGGCCGTCGCGCCCGGCGCGCGGGCCCGGCCGGGCTTGCGCGGGGGCTTGTTGCGCGGTTTCTTCGCGGGAGACTCCTCTGCGGCGGCGATCGCCGCCGGTCCGTCACCGATGACGGTGAGCCGGCGCCGAAGGAGGCGCTCGATACCAAGAAGGTAGGGCCGTTCCGCCGGATCGCAGAACGAGTACGCCACCCCCGATGCGCCAGCGCGCGCGGTGCGTCCGATGCGGTGGACGTAACTTTCTGGATCGTTTGGCAGCTCATAGTTGACGACGTGAGTCACCCCGTCGACGTCGATCCCACGCGCCGCGATATCGGTCGCCACAAGCACCCGGGCATCGCCGGCGCGAAAACGCTTGAGAGCGCGCAGACGCGCACCTTGAGACTTGTTTCCATGGATGGCTTCGACCTCAACCCCGGACTTGGCGAGATGTTCCGCAACCCGATTGGCCCGGTGCTTGGTGCGCGCGAAGACGATCACACGCGACAGCGCCGGATTATCGAGGATTGTGGCCAACAGCGCGGTCTTGGCCTTGGCCGGGACGTGGTAAATGGCCTGTTCGATGCGTTCGACCGGGGTCGCCTGCGGGGTCGCCTCGATCCGCACCGGATCGGTCAGGATGTCGCCGCACAGACGGGTGATCTCGTCTGGCATGGTGGCGGAAAATAGCATTGATTGGCGGGCAGCCGGCAGGGCGGCGACGATCTTGCGGACGTCGCGGATGAATCCCATGTCGAGCATCCGGTCGCCCTCGTCCAGGACGAAGAATTCCACCGCGCCGAGCCTTAGCCACTTCTGGTTCATCAGGTCGAGCAATCGCCCGGGGGTCGCGATCACTATGTCGACGCCGATGTTCAAGGTGTTGACCTGGGATTTCTGGTTGACACCACCATAGATCACGGTCTGGCGCAGGTTCAGGTGCCGGCTATAGGCGCGAAACTCCTCGCCGATCTGGATCGCAAGCTCGCGCGTGGGCGCCAGAATCAGGGCGCGCGGGCTGCGGTGTCCGTTGCCGGTCTGGACCTGTGAAATTTTTTCTAGAATGGGCAACGCGAAGGCCGCGGTCTTACCGGTGCCGGTCTGAGCGATGCCGAGCATGTCCTTACCGTTTAGCAAGGCCGGGATGGCCAGCGCCTGGATCGGTGTCGGGATCTCATGGTTTCTGGAACTCAAAGCACGTTGGATCGGCTCGGCAAGGCCGAACTCCGAGAACTGACTAATTGTCACGTGTGGGTCCTTATGCGCCAATCGTTCGTCCCGCCGATTGCGGCCCGGGCTGCCGGTTCCTCCTGCCCGGGCGCGGCCGGGACTGGAGATTATTTGGAGTATTGTACCCGGGACGTTGTGCCGCCGTTCGGCAGGACTTCGCGCAATCGCGAGACAACTTGCTAGACAAGAGGGCGCGAATTATTTCCACTCCCAAATCTCCCAGGTTGCCGCGCCATTGACATCCACGTCCCACTCATAAACCCCACATTTGTCGTTTAAGCCTGCTAGCGATGGCGCGGAAGCTTGAAAATACACCGACCCCACAAAATGCACTCCACCTTCTGCATTGAAGGTCCCCAGCCCGTTAGCTCTGAATGTAGCTACGCCATCTTGAGCCATAACGACACCCGAATTAGGACACTCTCCATACAGGGTGCCACCGGCCCTCATATCCGAACCATAAGTAGCCATAAACTGGACTTGAACACCCCCCAGTGTTCCGCTTCCTTGAGCCGTTGTTTCAAAACTAGGAAGAGAACCGTCATGACTGGGTAACGCCTTATTTGTGGCAGTAGCCGTAACCGAACCGATTTTTTCGCCCAACATACTTGGCCTCCTTAAGCTAGTTATTTCCTTTTACTAAACACCGAATGGACTAGCTATGGCAATGAATCACCATAAAGATTGACATCCAGACCCTCAATTTCCATGTCCTCGTCGACCCGCAATCCGACGATCAAATCAACAACTTTGATTAAAGCTAAATGCGTGCCGTCTTTCGGACTATCCCCTAACGTCTCGATAAACCGTGATTAAATTGAATCGACGAATATTTTAGCGATTTTTTGGAAAGCAAGACTGCCCAAGTTTTAATCAAAAATCTTGGCGTGCCAAAAACAAGGACACAACGGTTTAGGGGTCTGGGAGGCGTATTGTGATTTCAAAGAGATCGAAAATAGGTACAATGGGATCTAGTGTTCATGCTACAGACCAAGTTCTACTTGGCAGATTCTAACGCGTTATTTTGGTGACAAATTTTTCCACACACCACAGGTTGTGGCAAAACTGGCTTAATTACAATTACTTATAGAAACGGCGAGCAGAGTAGGAGCGATGTGCCCTCAGAGAGGCACTCCGTCCCCTTCCAATAGTTCGTGACTTTCGGTGTTGTTACTTATATTGTGTTTCCGAATGGTGTCAGCGAATAAAGCTGGGGTCACAGAAAGAAGTCTAGAAAAGGAGTACAACGGTGGAATTAGTTCTAATTTTAGGGGGCGTCTGGTTTCTTAGTTATGCTTATCAACGTAGCAGGCAAGCGCAGAAGGACTACGTGGACACAAAGATTCAAGAACTGCACGACACAATCATGGAAGAAGTGCGGGCAATTGTAAACGGGGAGGTAGCAAACGAGGAGGTAACAAACGAGGAGGTAACAAAGTAGTTGAGGAAGACACCACGGACGATGGTGGCGGTTCAACGCAGTTCAACAAGCAGCGTGCCAATATGACAATGGGGAGAAAGTGTTTCGATAACAATAGCCTGCGAGTTTCAAGTACCGGCCCCTCGGCCTCTACCGCACATAACCCCTGTCGGAGCTTCAACCCGCTGTATCCAAGGAGCACTGACCGACCGTTGACAATCCGAACAGGCCGCACGGCCCTTGCCTAATCGAGGATGTAGTTCATATGAGCAACCACAACTTCGTACACCTCCACTGCCATACCCAGTATAGCCTTCTCGACGGGGCTAACAAGATCGACCTCCTCATTGAGCGGGCAAAAAGCCTGGGGCAACCGGCCATCGCCATGACCGACCACGGCAACATGTTCGGCGCTGTGGATTTCTACCGAAAGGCAGTGGCGGCCGGCATCAAGCCAATCTTAGGGTGCGAAGTCTACGTGGCTCCAGGTAGCCGCTACGAGCGTCAGGGGGTCGATCGTGGAAACAGAGAACATAACCATCACCTAATCCTGCTTGCCATGAACAACGAGGGTTATCGCAACCTCTGCAAGCTTGTCACTTTGGGTTTCACCCAGGGATTCTACTACAAGCCTCGGATCGACAAGGAGCTGCTGCAAGAGCATAACGCCGGGATCATTGCCCTAAGCGGTTGCCTGAGTGGCGAGATGGCCAAAGCGCTGACAATGGGCTCGATGGACCAGGCTAGAATAGTGGCCGAAAATTACCGAGCCATCTTCGACGACCGTTATTACCTCGAGGCCCAGGACAACAAGCTGCCACTACAGGAAAAGGTCAACACCGGCATACTTGAGCTCAGCAAAGAGCTGTCCCTCCCCGTTGTGGCCACAAACGACTGCCACTACCTGGATTCTGACGACGCCGAAGCCCACGACATCCTACTATGCATCCAGACAGGCAAGGGGCACAACGACCCCAACCGGATGAAGATGGAAACCGAGGAGCTCTTCGTCAAGTCTACCGATCAGATGCTGGCCGGATTCGCGCACCTACCTGATGCCGTTGACCAGACCGTTGCCGTCGCAGAACGTTGCGACTTGGAAATCGAGTTTGGCAAATACCACTTTCCCCGATACGAAGCGCCAGACTCCCAAACCCTCGACGACTACCTCGACTCATCTGCGCTCAAGGGGCTCGAAGAGCGGCTCGAAAACGCTGGCGAAGTCGATCTGGACGTCTATCGTGCCAGACTCGACTACGAACTAGACGTTATCAAGAGCATGCAGTTTCCGGGCTATTTCCTCATAGTGGCAGACTTCATCAACTACGCGAAGGACAAGGGCATCCCGGTAGGTCCGGGGCGCGGCTCTGCCGCCGGCAGCCTAGTGGCCTACGCCCTTCGTATCACCGATCTCGATCCAATACGGCACAATCTCTTGTTCGAGCGTTTTCTCAATCCGGAACGGCGCTCCATGCCAGATATTGACGTAGACTTCTGCATCCGTGGCCGGGACCAAATCATCCAATATGTGAAGGATAAGTACGGCGCCGACAAGGTGGCCCAGATTACCACTTTCGGAACTCTCAAGGCCAAGGCCGCTATTCGTGACGTAGGACGAGCTTTGGGGCTATCGTTCACGGAAACGGATGCCATCGCCAAACTCATACCGGCTCCTAAGCAGGGTTTTGACTGCCCACTCGCCGAGGCTCTCAAACAAGAACCCCGCCTGAATCAATTGGCGGACGACGACCCACGCATAGCCAACCTCATAAATCACGCACTGCGCCTGGAGGGCCTCACTCGACACTCGTCGACCCACGCTGCAGGGGTCGTAATATCCAACCTCCCCCTAGTGGACTATCTACCGCTGTATCAGGACCGAGATGGAAACGTCGTTACCCAATACGACATGTCCAGCGTAGAAAAGATCGGCCTCATCAAGTTCGACTTCCTAGGACTTAAGACGCTAACGCTGATTCACGATTGCTTAGACCTCGTAGGCAAAAGCCGAGGCACGGCACCCGATCTCCGGAAGCTCAGCCTGGATGACCAGGACACCTTCCGCCTGATAGGCAACGGCAACACCACCGGAATCTTTCAGCTTGAAAGCACAGGTATCCGTGAAATGAGCGTGCGCATCAAGCCTAATTGCTTCGAAGATCTCGTGGCAATACTCGCCCTCTACCGACCCGGCCCGCTCGACAGCGGAATGGCGGAAGGGTACATCAAGCGTAAGAGTGGCAAGGAGAAAACCACGTATCTCCATCCCGCTCTACGTCCAATTCTCGAGGATACCTACGGTGTTATCGTCTACCAAGAACAGGTAATGCAGATCGCTCAGAGCATGGCTCATTATAGCCTTGGAGAAGCCGACATCTTGCGTCGCGCCATGGGCAAAAAGGACCCCGAGGAGATGGCCAGCCAGAGGCAACGGTTCATCGAAGGGGCCCGCAGCAACGACATACGAGAAGAACACGCCACGGCCATTTTCGATCAAATGGAAACCTTCGCGCGTTATGGTTTCAATAAGTCCCATTCTGCCGCCTACGCCCTAGTTTCCTACCACACGGCGTGGCTGAAGGCGCATTTCCCGGTGGAATTCATGGCAGCACTGATGAGCTCTGAAATGGGCGACACTGATAAGGTGATTAAAAACCTTGCAGAGTGTCGCGAGCAAGGCTTGGAAGTGTTGCCGCCCGACGTCAATGAAGGCGGTGGCGAATTCACAGTCGTGGGAGAGCAAATCCGGTTCGGCCTTTCGGCGGTCAAAAATGTCGGGGGAAAGGCCGTCGAAGCCATCAAGGAGACCCGCAAGCAGACCGGCCCGTTCAAATCGCTCCTCGATTTCTGCCGACGAGTGGACCTCAAAGTGGTCAACCGGCGAGTTGTAGAAAGCCTCGTCAAGTGCGGTGCCTTCGATTCCACTAACATATGCCGTGCTCGCCTGATGGCCGCGACGGACGATGCTCTGAAGGCTGGCCAGTCGTCCCAACGGGATCGCGACAGCTCCCAGTTTGGCATGTTCGACCTGCTCGAAGCACCCGCCACGGAACCCGTCGACGCCTACGAGGCGGTGGAGGAATGGACCAGCAGCCAGCTACTAGCATTCGAGAAGGAGAGTCTAGGCTTTTACATCACCGGTCATCCGCTGGACCGCTTTGAGGACTCCCTCGCGCGCCTGCGTACATTGCCGACCAACCAGATTCGGTCTCACGGCAACAACACCGAGGTAACCATGGTGGGCGTGGTGACGGCACTGAAACTCAAGAATACCAAGAAGGGCGACCGGTACGCCAACTTCAATCTTGAGGACAAAACCGGGTTCGTTGACACGATCGCATGGCCGGACACGTACCGTCAGGCGGCGGGTTGCTTTGAACGCGACGACCCCATCCAAATCAAAGGTCGGCTTGACATCGGCGAGGACCGTATCGCCCTAATCGCCAATGAAATCATCCCTCTAGAGCAAGCCTGTGCACTCGCCATCACTTCTCCTGCGAGCGCCGCGACGCCCCTGGAAGTGCACTTTTTCTTAACAGAAGACCACCGACAAGAGTTGCAGGCGTTCCGCGACCTCATCGCTCAGGAGCAAGGCAAGGCCTCAGTGTATCTGCACATGACCAACACTGCCCGGGAAACCAGCATTGTCGGACCTGCCGACTTCCGCATCAACCCTTCGCGAGCGCTGCTTGATACCGTCCACCGTAAGTTTGGAATCACTTCGAGAAGTAACTAGTGGCACTGAACAACGGGGAGCGGAACCATTCGGCCGAGCAAGCCGAGCGAGCTGTGCTGGTGGGCGTAGAGTCGCCAACCGACGACGGCGAGGTCCCGCTAGAAGAAAGCCTCGAAGAACTTCAAGGACTCGCTACCAGCGCCGGCGCGCGAGTCATCGGTGTGTTCAGCCAGCACGCGGGTAAACTCCAAACCGCCACGCTCGCCGGCTCCGGCAAGATTTCAGAGGTCCGCGCATTCGTCGACGAGCACCAGCCAGACCTGGTCATCTTCGACAACGACCTCACGCCGGCGCAGCAACGGAACCTCGAATCAGCCCTGAACCTTCGGGTAATTGACCGCACCCAGCTCATTCTAGATATTTTTGCACAACGCGCCCAAAGCAGAGAGGGCAAGCTCCAGGTAGAGCTAGCCCAACTGGAATACCTAATGCCCCGCCTAAGCCGACTCTGGTCCCATCTGTCCCGACTGGCTGGAGGCATCGGCACGCGCGGCCCGGGTGAGAGCCAACTCGAGGTGGACCGAAGACGTATCCGCGAACGCATCGGCAGGCTCAAACGTCGCCTGGAAGGCGTTGCCAAAACCCGACGGTTACAGCGCAAAGAAAGGGACTCCTTCCCCTACCCCACCGTGGTGCTAGTAGGCTACACCAACTCTGGCAAGTCCACCCTGATGAACCGCCTTACCGGAGCACGTGTGCTGGTGAAGGACAAGCTCTTCGCCACTCTCGACCCACGCACGCGGGTGCTACGACTACCCAACGGCGATCAGGTGATGTTGGTAGATACCGTAGGGTTCATTAACAAGATCCCCCACACTCTCATGGACGCGTTCAAGGCCACATTGGAAGAGGTCCACCAGGCGGACTTGCTGCTGTGCATTGTGGACCCCACAAGTCCGTTGGCAGATCAGCAACTCAGCATTGTTGAAGCTGTGTTGAACGACATCGGCGCAGCAGAAACCCCCCGCCTTGTCGTGCCTAACAAGATAGACATCGCAGAGGGCCTCCCCCTCTACGCAAAGGACGGGCACGAAGGGCTTTGTCCCATCTCCGCCCGAACCGGCGTGGGCACCGAACGGTTACTGGAAACCATCGCGCAACTGCTAGACCGGAACAAACAACGTATCAGTCTGACCGTTCCGCAATCCGAGAGTGGCATTCTTCCCTTCCTACGAGCTCGGGGGCGTGTGCTGAGCGAAGAATTCAGTGAGCATGAAATACGAATCACCGCGCTGGTAACGGCAAAGGTTTCGGGGCAGCTTAGGAAACTGGCGGCAACAAATGGTGTCGCTCTCTCCCCTGAACACCGTCGTTGTTGAATCCGCAACACATAACCCGATTTGGTAAAACCGAAAACCACAGAGTCCATTGCTCATTTATTCTTCTCGGATGCCCGCCCCACCTCCCTGTCTCTTTCTCAGTGGGACAATTCGGGCAGATCACACATGGCCCGCGGCATTGACATAAGCCCCATGGCTTTGGTAATAAAATCAAAGCTTTGCGGAGATCGATCGAGGCACGTAGCTCAGTGGGAGAGCGCTTCCTTGACGCGGAAGAGGTCGGCGGTTCAATCCCGCCCGTGCCTACCACGCCTCGTGATTACCTGCCGCCAAGAACTGTCACTCTTGCCAACTATAACAAGATAGAATGAGGAAGATTCGCGTAACGATACCTGGGGGCTCGACTGTAGATGCCGACCCCGGCACCCGGGCCGGAGACATCGGAGCAGTTCCAGCCGACGGCAGGCGCGTTGTGGGAGTCACTGTCAACGGCGTCGCCGTGGACCTAGCGAGCCCGCTGGTAGAGGACTGCACAGTGGAATGGATCCCCCTCGACAGCATCGAGGGAATAGATGTCCTCCGCCATTCCACCGCCCATCTTATGGCCCAAGCAGTTCAGGGCCTATTCCCCGAGGTCCAGGTAACCATCGGCCCTACGACCCAGGAGGGTTTCTACTACGACTTCAAGCGCAACAAGCCTTTCACCCCCGAAGAGATCGAAATGGTCGAGGATCGTATGCGGGAACTGGTGGAACAGGATCTGTCTATCAACCGCGAGGAGCTGCCGAAGGCCGAAGCTATCGAATTGTTCCGTAGGATGGGGGAAGACTATAAAGTCGAGATTCTGTCTGGAATTCCTGACGACACCGTGTCGCTTTATCGCCAAGGGGACTGGGTCGATTTATGCCGGGGCCCCCACCTGCCAAGTACCGGATTCATCCAGGCCTTTAAACTCACTTCGGTAGCCGGGGCCTACTGGCGCGGGGACGAAAACAACGAAATGCTCCAACGCATTTACGGCACCGCGTTCCCGTCCCGGAAACACTTGAAACAACACCTTGCGCTCGTAGAAGAGGCCCGCAAGCGGGATCATCGCAAACTCGGCAAAGAACTGGACCTCTTCAGCTTTCACCCCGCAGCGCCTGCAAGCCCGTTCTTTCATCCCAAAGGTGCCTTCATCTACAACACCCTGTTGGAGTACATGCGTGGCCTGTACCTACGCTACGGCTATGAAGAGGTGATCACGCCCCAGATCTTTGACGCCAGCCTGTGGCGCCGGTCGGGACATTACGACCACTACAAAGGCAACATGTACTTCACTCATATCGACGAGCGCGAGTTCGGTGTCAAGCCTATGAACTGCCCAAGTCATACCTTCATCTACGCTTCAAAGAAACGCTCATATCGGGACCTGCCACTACGGCTGGCGGATTTCGGACGCCTGCACCGTTACGAAAAATCCGGAGTCACCGCCGGACTTACCCGAGTGCGAAGTTTCTGTCAGGACGATGCCCACATCTTCTGCGCCCCTACACAGATAGAGCAAGAAATCACCTGTCTGCTTGACATGCTCCGCGAGGTGTATCATAGGTTCAACTTCCAGGATCTAGAGGTTTTCCTCTCGACCAGGCCAGAGCAGTACCTAGGGGCTCTAGAGACCTGGGAGCAGGCTGAGGCTTCCCTGGCCGCTTCACTGGAAAAACGGAACGTTGCTTATGAGATCAGTGCAGGAGACGGCGCGTTTTACGGGCCGAAGATCGACTTCGTTGTCAAGGACGCGATGAAACGTGGCTGGCAACTTGGCACGGTCCAGCTCGACTTCTCCATGCCTGAACGGTTTGACCTCGGCTATATTTCGCCCGCCGGAACAGAGGAGCACCCGGTGATGATTCACAGGGCCATTCTCGGTTCCATCGAACGCTTCATGGCCCTTTTGATCGAGCATACCGGGGGGGCGTTTCCGTTGTGGCTAGCCCCTGTACAGGCGCGTATAGTTACGGTCACCGACCAACAGAAACCGTACGGTGCTGCCGTGTTGGAGAGGCTGCGAGAGGATGGATGGCGGGTAGAATTAGACGAACGCAACGAAAAGCTGGGCTTCAAGATCCGGGAAGCCCAAATGGCCAAGATACCCTATGCGCTGGTCATTGGGGAGAAGGAAGTACAAAACGAGACTCTGTCGGCGAGGAAACGTGGTGGAGAAAACCTCCCAGCCATGTCGGTAGAGTCGTTCACCGAGAAACTACGAGACGACGTGCGACAGGAACCGGAGCCGATCCAGTGACCCCGAATGCGCGTATTTCTTCAGGAGGTGCTTTATAGCGCGGCCCACAAGAATTAACCAACAGATCCGGGCGCGCGAAGTCCGCGTCATTGACGCCGAGAGCGAGCAACTGGGAGTCATGCCGTTACATGAGGCACTCAGCCTCGCGGAGCAACAGGAGCTTGACCTGGTGGAGGTAGCTCCGGATGCACAACCTCCGGTGTGTCGTTTGCTCGACTACGGGAAGTTCCGCTACCTGCAGAAGAAAAAGACGCAGGAGGCGAAACGCAGTGCCACGTTCGTCGCGGTCAAGGAAGTTAAGATGGGAGCCCGAACCAACCAGCATGACTTGGATTTCAAGGTTCGGAACATCCGACGCTTCCTCGATAAGGGGCAACGGGTTAAGGTGTCGGTCTTCTTCCGCGGCCGCGAGATCACGCACCCGGAACTCGGGAGGGCCATGCTCAACGGGGTGTTCGAGGTGGTTCAAGACCTGGCGAAGCTGGATGTATCACCGAAGCTGGAGGGGCGTAGCATGGCCATGCTTCTGACACCGAAGGCCAACGCGTGATGCACCAATTGGAAAAGGGACAAGGAAAAGAAGGATGCCGAAGATAAAAACGAAAAGGGGGGCGGCCAAGAGGTTCAAGGTCAGCAAGGGCGGAAAGGTCATGAGGCGGCACGGCTTCACGAGCCACATCATGTCTCACAAGAGCCGAAAGAGAAAGCGCCGCCTGAGACAGGCGGAGTTGGTATCGAGCTCGGAAGCGAAAACCATGCGGCGTCTTATCCCCTACCTGTAGGCAGGACATTCACCGATATCGCCACGCATTCAGAATGGGCGCACACACGGGGGTTACCCACACGCGAGGCGGTTAATAATTGTTCAAGGAGTACGTTTAATGCCCAGAGTCAAGGGCGGACCGGCTTCCCGCCGACGCCGAAGAAAGATCATGAAACTGGCCAAAGGGTACGTCGGAGGCCGTCGAAGACTGTACCGTGTTGCCAGAGAAACCGTTGAACGCGGACTGGTCTACGCCTACCGCGACCGTCGGGTACGCAAACGAACGTTCCGAGGCTTGTGGAACGTCCGCATCAGTGCCGGGGCACGGGTAAACGGACTGTCTTACAGCCGGTTAATCCACGGCCTGAAAACCGCCGGGGTCGAACTCGACCGAAAGATCCTAGCGGATCTCGCGGCATGTGATCCAGCAGTGTTCGATCAACTCGCCCAATGCGCCAAACTAGCCCTCGACACCAAATCCGGACCTGCACCCAGCCCTAATCCGGGGGCCTAACAGGCGGCCTGCTCCGACCCATGATCGAGACCCTAGAGAAACTCCATGAAGAGGTTGTCGGACGCCTCAAGGAGTGCACTTCAGAACAAGAACTGGAACAGATCCGCATTGACTACCTCGGCCGGAAAGGCGGAAAGCTGAACGCCTTGCTGCGGGGACTCAGAGAACTGCCGGCCCAAGAGCGACCGCGAGCCGGCGAAGAACTCAATCGCCACCGCACAGAACTCGAAACGCTCCTTGAAGAACGCGTCAACAATCTCCGGGAGACCCGGGAACACTTAACGGACGGAGGTTCCCGCCTCGACGTCACCCTGCCCGGAAACCGGGTGGAACGAGGGCGCCCGCATCCCCTCACCCGGGTCACCGACGAGATCATCGATGTCTTCACCGGCATGGGCTTTGAGATCGCCCGGGGACCTGACGTGGAGGACGACTACCACAACTTCGAGGCATTAAACATTCCCAAGGATCATCCGGCCCGGGATATGCAGGATACCTTTTTCGTTTCGGATGACCACGTGCTACGCACTCATACCTCACCGGTGCAGATCCGGGTTATGGAACATCGCCGGCCGCCGCTCCGAATCATCGCACCCGGCACCGTCTATCGCCACGACGACGACGCTACCCATTCGCCCGTATTCCACCAGGTAGAGGGCTTCATGGTGGACCATGGCATTACCTTTGGGGACCTGAAAGGTGTTTTGACCCATTTCCTAGAGCTGATCTTTGAGGAAGAGGTGCGCGTGCGTTTTCGCCCGAGCTTTTTTCCGTTCACCGAGCCCAGCGCCGAGGTCGACATCGGCTGCATCCTGTGCCGCGGAGCCGAGGAGGCCGGCAAATGCCGAGTCTGTCGGGGGTCGGGTTGGCTAGAAATACTCGGATCCGGAATGATAGACCCCAACGTATTCGAATTCGTTGACTACGATACTGAGAGTGTTTCGGGATTCGCATTCGGAATGGGCGTGGAACGCATCGCCATGCTGAAGTACGGGATGGATGACATCCGGTTGTTCTTTCAGAACGACGCTCGTTTTCTGAAACAGTTTCCATCCTAGACCCAATTCGTTTATGAAGCTCACTTTCAATTGGCTGGCGGAGCTAGTGGAGTTCCCGGACGCAGCCCGTGGGGAACCTTTCGGGCCCGTGGAATTGGCCGAGAAGCTAACCCACGTTGGCCTCGAGGTAGAGGCAGTCCAACCTCTTGCAGATGACGTTGGTGCAGTCGTTGTGGAGGTTAGGGACGTTCAGCGCCACCCCAATGCCGACCAGCTATCTGTGTGTGAGGTCCATTACAACAACGAGCCATTGCGCATCGTGTGCGGCGCCCCTAACGTCCGGGAAGGCATGAAGACAGCACTGCTGCCGGTGGGCTCTGTGCTCCCTTCGGGCCAAACCATCGAACGCCGTCGCATTCGGGGAGTTTCCTCGGACGGCATGCTCTGCTCTGAGCAGGAGCTGGGACTTTCTGACGACCACCGTGGCATCCTGGACCTGCCCACGAACGCCTCCGTGGGTGAGTCCCTGTACGATTACCTGTCGTTAGACGATTGGGTGCTAGAGGTAAGCGTTACACCCAACCGCGGCGACTGCCTCAGCGTCTTGGGGCTCGCACGGGAAATCGCCGCATTGACCGGAGGCAAGCTCCGGGTGCCGGCCATCCCCAATCATCTCCTTGAACACCCACCGACAATACCAGTAGCGGTGGAGATCGCGGACCCGGTTCTATGCCCGCGATATTCAGCCCGGCTAATTCAAAAACTCCGGCCGGCACCGTCTCCACCGTGGCTCCGTTTCCGGCTCGAGGCCTGCGGCATTCGTTCCATCAATCACATTGTGGATGTCACCAACTACGTCATGCTGGAGACGGGTCAGCCCCTTCATGCTTTCGACGCAAAAAGTATCACCAGCCGACGTATCGTGGTCCGAACCGCCGGCCAATCAAAACAACTCACCACTCTAGATGGTTCGGAACGAACCCTACATCCCGATGACCTACTGATCTGCGACGGCGACACGCCAGCGGCGCTGGCTGGCGTCATGGGCGGCGCCGGCTCGGAGGTGACCGACGAAACGGAGTCCGTACTGTTGGAGAGTGCACACTTTGACCCACTGACCATCAGACGCACAGCTAAACGCATGGGTATGCACACCGAGGCTTCTCACCGCTTCGAAAGGGGTGTGGATCCAGAAGGTACCCGTTACGCCATGGATCGAGCCGTGGCGCTGTGGGAGGAGATGGGAGAGGCCCGGGTGACCCCGGGGTTTGCTGACGCATATCCCGGCAAGCGTAAGCCGCCCGACATTACCCTTCGATACGCCAGCGTCAAACGTGCCCTTGGGGTGGATCTTACAGCGGAACGGATCCGCAGCATCATCGAATCACTGGGGATTGGGGTAAAGCGTTTCTCCAAGCAAGGGATGGTCCTCTTTCCGCCTCCATTTCGTTTCGATCTCACCCGGGAAGTAGACATCATTGAGGAGCTAGCGCGAATCCACGGGTACGACAATATCCCGGCTACCCTCCCCGCAGTAAGGATGGGAGCCGGACAGGGCGACCCGTTGTTGCGCTGGATGCGTAAGGTCCGTTCCCTTCTCACAACCGCAGGTCTGAACGAAGTGGTGACCTTGCCATTCTGCTCCCCAAAATTGAACCGAGCCTTCCCAGGCCTCTGGGGCAACGACGGCCAACCCGTCAAGATCACCAATCCATTGCGCCAGGACACGGACGAAATGCGCCTAAGCCTGCTTCCCGGACTTACCGACAGTTTGCACTACCACACCGAACGCCGAGACGAGAGCTTGATGATCTTCGAACTCAACAAGGTATTCACGCTGAGGGGTGACAACACATACACCGAACGAGTCAATATCGCTGGACTCATCCATGGACGCAGGTCACGACACGGCCTCAAGATCAGGAGCCGGGACTTCGCGTTTGCTGACATTAAAGGAATCCTTGAGGACCTACTGGAGGGCACCGGTCTCACTAACGCCCGGTGGGTGGCCGAGGATCCCCCACCCACCCTGCACCCGGAACAGTTTGCCGCAGTCTTTTCCGAAAGCACCCACTTGGGTTACGTTGGAGAGCTAAGTCCCCGAGTTAGCAAGCAATTAGACCTACCGCCCTGCTTCTTGTTTGAGCTTGACTTCGACGCGATCGTCCAATATGCTCGGCCAGGGTTTAGGATACGCCCTATGCCCCGTTTCCCGTCGATCGAGCGAGATTTGGCCATCATTGTGTCGAAGAACTTCCCGAGTCAGTTGGCGATCGATTGGGTGAAGGGACTGAATCAAGCCCTTATCGAGCAAGTGGACGTTTTCGACGAATACACCGGTCCTCCAATTAGCGCAGAAAAGAAAAGCCTCGCGTACAAGGTTTTTTATCGATCACCGGAGAGAACGCTCACCGATCAAGAGGTTAATGCCGTACACGAGGACCTGACTCGTCGCCTTTGTGTCGAGTTCGCCGCAACGCTGCGGAAATAAGTGCCAAACACCACCTCGGAGGAGTGTCATCATGACCAAGGCCGACATCATCAATCGGATATACGACCGTGTAGGGTTTGCCAAGAAAGAAGCCACCGACGTCGTCGAGGCCACGTTCGAGATTATCAAATCCCACCTCGAGAAAGGCGACAAGGTTAAGATCTCAGGGTTCGGGAACTTCATCATCCACGGCAAGCAGCCCCGCAAAGGGCGAAACCCCCAGACAGGCGAGGAGATCACTATCGTCGGGCGCAAGGTGCTGACCTTCAAGCCAAGCCAAACCCTGAAGAAGAACATGAACACCGGCCCCGCCAAGCTTGAGAGGGCAGACGATCTCACCATTTCCTGACACCATTTGACTCATGGCAGTGGTGATTCCTGACAAGCTGTACTTTAAGATCGGTGAGGTTAGCGCCCTTCTCCAGGTGCAGCCGTACGTCTTGCGATACTGGGAAACAGAGTTCGATGTCCTAAAGCCTAACAAGGCACCGTCCCGCCACCGTCTTTACAAGCGCGAAGACGTTGAGCTGCTCCTCGACATTAAACGGCTTTTGTATGCTGAAGGACACACCATTGAAGGGGCGCGTAAGAAGCTCAAGTACCGCAATACCACCACCAACGAAACATCCCCCGACACCAGGCAAAGGGAAATGCTCCTTAAGATCAAGAACGAATTGATCTCACTGCGAGACATAATCTCTTGACGCCTGATCCACGCTCACTCTGCCACTCCACCTCAACCGCATCTACCAAACTCTTCAAGAATTGACCCGCAATCGGTTGGGTGTTAAGAATTCCTAGTTAATGTCGGGGCGTAGCGCAGCCCGGTAGCGCACACGCTTGGGGTGCGTGTGGTCGCTGGTTCAAATCCAGTCGCCCCGACCATCCTAATCGGGACCACGGCAGCCTCTCATTGGCGGTCGCTACCCCGGATCGAATGGCCGTGACTTCCAACAACCGTAGTACCACAGGATTCGAAGGTGCCAGGGAACAAATGGTTCGAATCCAGTTGCTCGACCGGGGAGTCCGCGACTCGCGTGTGGTTGACGCCATGCGCAAGGTACCGCGCCACTTGTTCGTCGAGCCGGCCTTGGTAAACCGTGCGTACGACGATGACCCCCTGCCCATTGGCGGAAAACAGACCATCTCGCAGCCCTACATCGTCGGGTACATGTTACAAGCCCTGAATCTCAAGGGGACTGAACGAATACTCGAAATCGGCACGGGATCAGCTTACCAAACGGCATTACTCGCAGAGTTGTGCGTCAATGTCTTCTCTATGGAAAAACTGCGGGAACTGGCCGTGCAGGCGCGAACACGTCTTGATGAGCTAAGTTACTACAACGTTGCAATCCACGTAGGCGATGGGAGTCTAGGTTGGTCAGAACACGCGCCATACGACGCTATTGTCGTAGCCGCGGGAGCACCGAGAGTACCAAATCCACTGACCCAACAACTCTCACCCGGCGGTAGACTTATCATACCTATCGGCGACCACCAGTCCCAGAACCTCAAGCTCATAGTCAGGGGCCCCACAGGCC
Source organism: uncultured Syntrophobacterales bacterium (assembly GCA_964438895.1). Taxonomy (GTDB): domain Bacteria; phylum Desulfobacterota; class Binatia; order UBA9968; family JAJDTQ01; genus JAJDTQ01. The sequence goes on from CAYTMJ010000001.1 coordinate 299,723, forward strand.
TTGAAGAAACAGACCTCGGGGGGTGTCGGTTCGTGAAGCTACTAGGGAGGTACGGTTGGCCGGGTTAGTGAGCGTTCGCCACCTCGGGCTGCTCCACATCCTCGTTATCGTTGCACTGCTTGCCCTAGCCGGCTGCAGTTACGTAGCTAATCGGGACATCCGCAGTTCCGCCCACAGGAAGGCCTCGCACAAAACACCCCAAAACGCTGGCGTCTACCACGTCGTCAAGAAGGGCGAGACCCTCTTTCGTATCGGTAGGGCATACGGAATCGACCATTTGACGCTGGCCCGTTTTAACCGTGTCTCAAACACGGACGACATCCGGATCGGACGACGGCTTTACATTCCGGGCGCTAACCGACCACTGCCCGTGAACCTCATTACGCCCATCAAGGAACCGTCTAACCGAGCCCCGGCTGGAACCGTCGCACTTAGCAAATCCCGTCCGGTGCCCTCTGCCAACACCCCAACCACTACACAAGCAACCAGGAGAACCTCCCGCATCAGGGGTACCACCCCTAAGTCCACTCGGCGTTCGTCCCGAATTATACGGCCGCCGACCCACTCGAGGGGGCAGCCCTTCGTGTGGCCCGTCAGGGGCAAGATCACCGCAAGATTCGACCCTCGGCATGACAGCCTCAACGATGGAATTGACATCGCTGCTCCTTCGGGCACCCCAATTCGCGCCACGCTCCCGGGGGACGTGATATACAGCGACAACCTGCGTGGCTATGGCAACCTTATCATCTTGCGCCACCGGGGTGGTTATGCCTCGGTCTACGCACATAATCGCAGAAACCTCGTGCGAAAGGGGCAGAAGGTAACGCGGAGACAGATCATCGCCGAGGTCGGCGCCACGGGCCGTGTCACCACCCCCCACCTTCACTTCGAAATACGGAGGGGCAACATCGCTCGGGACCCGCTTTCGTATTTACCCTGACTGTGTTAGCCCAAGCCGGATGAACAGGCCGATAGAGAGCCCCGACCACATCGGTGAGATCCGCGCCGCAATCCGGGATATTCACGACTTCCCCAAACCTGGGATCGTTTTCAAAGACATCACTCCGCTGCTGAGTAACGGACCTTTGTTCCGCAAGACCATCGACCTGCTTGCTGAACGCTACGAGAAGGCGCCAGTGGACACAATCGTAGGAGTGGAGTCCCGTGGTTTCATCATAGGTGCAGCCCTAGCCTATCGCTTAGGGAAAGGTCTGTGCGTGATCCGCAAACCCGGGAAACTTCCCTACGAAACACTGCAGACAACCTACGAACTCGAGTACGGCACTGACACCCTGGAAGTACACAGGGACGCCTTGGTGCCCGGCACGCAGGTGCTCTTAGTAGACGATCTCGTCGCCACCGGCGGTACAGCTGTCGCCGCCACCATCCTCGTCGAAAAACTCGGCGGCGCGGTTTTCGAGCACGCCTGCATTATAGAGCTCAGCTTCCTCAACCCGCGCAACAAGCTCGCCCAGGAACTATTTTCGCTCATTCGCTACGACTCGGAATAAACGGCCCGGACAAATTCACGAACTCTCCGCTCGTTTCGTAATCGCAGACTCAATCCGAGGTTTCATAGTAGCTCGCTGTTGAAACATGCAGCCGTTCACCTTGACGCCATGAGCCCGGTTGCGATAAAGGTGAGGTGTTCATGTGTATATGTGTATCCCCTTTGCACTGAGGGTCGCACAAGAGAGCACGAACTCCGCGAACCCCGAAAGGGAGGCAAGCCATGTCTATGAAGAACGGCGAAGTTAACCAGAACAGCACGATCACCACGGATCCATTCCCTGCCTCCAGCAAGGTGCAGGTCTCCAGGCCGGAATCTCCAGGGATCAAGGTTTCCATGCGCGAGATCAGGCACGGTGAGGTTGCCAACGGACATGCCGGTAACGGAGTCAACGGGAACTCTGAACGCTCTCCCCTACGGGTCTATGACACTTCAGGCCCCTACACAGACCCGATGGCCCAAATTGACGTACGACAGGGACTCCAGCCGCTACGCCTGGAGTGGATCGCTGCGCGAGGCGACACGGTGGGAACCGGGTCTCATTATCGCACCACCGGCAACGGCAGCGAAGGCAACCGCTTCCCGGAGATGAGTCGAAGGCCCATGCTCCGCGCCAAGCCCGGCAGCAACGTAAGTCAAATGCACTACGCCCGCCAGGGTATCGTCACTCCCGAAATGGAGTACATAGCCATCCGTGAGAACATCGGCCGTGAGTCAAGCCTTAACGGCGAGGGTGCCGGCCACCATGCTGGTAATAGTTTTGGTGCGTCGATTCCGCCCTTTGTCACTCCGGAGTTCGTGCGCGACGAAGTCGCTCGGGGGCGGGCTATCATTCCCTGCAATATTAACCACCCCGAGACCGAGCCCATGATTATCGGCCGCAACTTCCTGGTGAAAATCAACGCCAATATCGGAAACTCGGCGGTCACATCCTCCATCGAGGAAGAGGTGGAGAAGACGATCTGGGCCACACGCTGGGGCGCAGACACTGTCATGGACTTATCCACCGGGGACAATATTCACGAAACCCGTGAGTGGATCCTGCGGAACTCTCCCGTGCCTATTGGCACCGTTCCCATTTATCAAGCGCTCGAGAAGGTAGACGGGAAGGCGGAGGATCTGACCTGGGAAGTCTTTCGAGACACCCTGATCGAACAGGCCGAACAAGGCGTCGATTACTTTACAATCCACGCCGGCGTGTTGTTGCGCTACGTACCGCTGACAGCGAAACGGCGAACCGGCATCGTCTCCCGCGGCGGCTCGATCCTTGCCAAGTGGTGCCTGTCGCACCACCAGGAGAATTTCCTCTACACCCGCTTCGAGGACATCTGCGAAATCATGAAAGCATACGACGTAGCCTTCTCCTTAGGCGACGGACTGCGCCCAGGCAGTATCTCCGATGCTAACGACGAAGCACAAATGGGCGAGTTGACCACCCTGGGCGAGCTCACCAAAACCGCCTGGGAGCACGACGTTCAGGTCATGATTGAGGGACCAGGCCACGTGCCCATGCACATGATCCAAGAGAACATGACACAACAGCTCAAACTGTGCCACGAGGCGCCGTTCTACACACTAGGGCCCCTGACTACTGACATTGCCCCGGGCTACGACCACATCACCAGCGGCATCGGTGCTGCTATGATTGGCTGGTACGGCACAGCCATGCTTTGCTATGTCACCCCCAAGGAGCACCTAGGACTGCCCAACAAGAAAGACGTCAAGGACGGCGTCATCACTTACAAGATTGCTGCCCATGCCGCCGACCTCGCCAAGGGACATCCGGGAGCCCAGACTCGAGACGATGCACTGAGCGACGCCCGGTTCGAGTTTCGATGGGAAGACCAGTTTAATCTGGGTCTAGATCCCGAGACCGCTCAGGAGTTCCACGACGAGACCCTCCCGGCCCAGGGCGCCAAGGTGGCACACTTCTGCTCCATGTGCGGACCTCACTTCTGCTCAATGAAGATTACCCAGGACGTTCGCGACTACGCTGCGGGCAAAGGCATCGCCGCTGAAAAGGCCTTGGACACGGGCATGCAGGAGAAGGCCCAGGAGTTCAAGAAGACCGGCGGCGAGATCTACCGGGCGCCAACAGACGAGAAGTCAGCACCGTAAACAGAGGGCAAAGGCCCCCCAACTCGAGACCCAGACCCCATTCGGGGAAATGTTGATCTTACCCCCGGCGACCCCCGCATCGAGGTCCACGGACGGACTGTAGCCTGCGTGGCCTAGTTTATGGGGAAAGCTCGACGTGAGTGATAGAACTCACCGGAAAGTCTAGTGTCAGTAAGCCACTGAAGGTGATCACGCCGAATACTCAGAGCAACTCCTTAAGCAACGCTTCGTCGAAACCGGCAACTTTGCGTTTACCCTTGACGGTCACTGGGCGCCGTAAAAGGTTCTGGTCCTCAAGCATCAAACGGATGGCCTCCTCCTTTGTGGGAGGGTTATCCTTCATGCCTCGCTCGCGATAGAGCGGAGTACGCGTATTGAGGAAATCCTTTACCGGCCCGTCGCCAATGATGACTTGCAGCTCTGTCTCGGTCAACGGCTGCTTGCCATATTCCCTCTCCTCCAGCTCTGCTCCCTGTGACTGCAAGAAACTTCTTGCCTTGCGACATGTCGTTCACGTGTTCTTGAAATAGAATTTTAGCTTGGCCATGCCTCGAAAGTCCCTTCCTCTCGTCTCTCGGTCACGTCAGTCGACGTATTTGCTCACATCTACCCGCTTCATGGCCTCCAGCGGTACCTCATTGCGAATGGGAAACTCACCGTCCAGGGGCCGGGTGGCATCCACCACGGCAACGCTGTCGCCGAGCCAGCCACGGAAGTTCTGAACCTCCCGGATTACGTCCAGGTCGCGATTCCAGTGGGTCCGGGTACCCACCGCCCACAAGACCTCGCGCTCGTTGAACACATCCACATCGTCGTCCACCACTACGCATAGCTTAAGGTTCGGCATGTCGGCGAAGGCCTGCATAGCTGCCTTCTTGGGCTCGTTGGGGAATTTCTTGTCGATGGAGATATAGCAAATAACCCGACCGCAGCCCGAGGGAGGAAGGTGGATGGCCTTAATGCCGTGGATGTTGCGCTTGATGGAGTTGTAAACGCTGCCTTCCTTGGTGATACCACCGAGATTCCAGTGATCTTTCTGTCCGGCCCAGATATCCTGCAGGATTGCGTTCTTACGATGGGTAATGGCAGTGACCTCCACAATAGGCACGTCCATGGTCACCTGATAGTAGCCCAGCACTTCACCGAACGGATTCTGAGACCGCCGTACATTGGGCGGAACCTCTCCCTCTATTATGATCTCGGCGTCAGCAGGAACCAGAAAGTCCTCACCCCAGGTGACCGACGGTGCCAGGCGCAACGGTTCCCGCATAAATGCTGCGGCGCTCTGATAGTCATCGTTGCCGTAGGGGGTCATGCAACAGGACGAAAAGTAGAAGGCTGGATGGTGGCCCAAAACAATGATCACTGGTGCCCGCTGTTCCTTAGCCTCGTTCTCGGTGACTATAGCCTCCAGGTGATGGTGCTTGTGAGCCGAGAAGCTCATCGTCTGGCCGTCGTAGTACAGATTCTTAGTGAACGTGATGTCGTAGAACGGCGCCGACTCCCCCTTCATGACACAGGCCATGGTCCAATAAGGGCCCACATCGAGGTCGTGGTGCATGGGGATGGGGAACCTGGCTAGATCTACCTCGGACCCCTTTAGTATGACCTCCTGGCATGGGGCACTGTTGGAGGGGATTACTTTCGTGTCCCCCTTCTCCTTCTCCAGTCGTGATACCTCTAGGCTTAGCTCCATCTTCGACGTTAGTTGGCCCATGCCAATACCATCAGCGCAAAACTGCCGACTGACCCAGGGATTGTAGAATAGAGGGAATGGCGATGATTTCCCCTCCAGCGTGGTGACGTTCTCGAAGAGCACCATTTTCTCCAACCCACGGTCGTCCAGGTGTTTAAGAAACGCAATGGTCTCGCACTTGTTAGGATCAATGGGGTCCTTCACGCGGATGACGTCATTGGGACGTCGGCTCTCCTCTGTCGCTATGAATTCTTGGAGGTCTCTCATGGTACGTGCTCCCTGGCTGGCAAGTTACTATAATTACAGGACACTTAGACAATAGCGGCCACGAGCGCAAGGTTTGCCTGTGGCATCATCCCTACCCTTTGGACAGAGTGGTCCCCATCCACTCCAGGTAGCTGTCATTGCCTTCGACGATGGGGGCGGCGATGATTTCCGGAACCTCGTAGGGGTGGAGCATCTGGACCCTCTTCTTCAGCTGATCAAAGGCCTCCGCTCGAGTCTTAACGATGAGAAGATCCTCAAACTCACACTCGACTCGACCTTCCCAAGAATAGACGGATTCCACTCCGGGAATACGATTGACACAAGCAGCCAGCTTCTCGCTCACTAGCGCGCGGGCCAGACGTTGTGCTTCTTCTCCCGGTGGCGCCGTGATGTAGACAACTAAGAATTCGCTCATCATACCCCCATTTCCTCCAGGACAACTTCCTGCGGGTTCGTTTGCGCACCTAACCTTTGTGTGATTTATTTCGTGTCTGCATAGTGTGCGCTTGTCAATCCAGCCGCCTGCCGGATTCCCGCCAGTGCGGGTTCGTAGAGCCCTGGGACCAGCATGTTCCCAAATACAGACTTGAGAAAGAGGTGTAGACCCGAATGGAGACCATCGATTTTGCCAAAGGCGGAGGGATCGTCCCAGTGGTGGTGCAGGATCACGAGAACCTGGACGTGTTGATGCTGGCATACATGAACCAGGAGGCCTTCGATCTTACACGAAAGACCGGCAAGGCCCATTACTATAGTCGGTCCCGGGACAAGCTGTGGCTCAAAGGCGAGGAGTCCGGACACTTCCAGGAAGTAAAGGACATCCTCGTGGATTGCGACAACGACACACTCATCCTCAAGATCATCCAGCGCGGTGGTGGTGCCTGCCATATGGGCTACCGCACCTGCTTCTTTCGCCACGACACTGGCACCGACTGGGAAGTTTGCGCCGAAAAGGTCTTCGACCCCGAGGAGGTCTACAGCAAGTGAAGCAACTAAAGTTGGGGCTTCCCAAGGGAAGCTTAGAGAATTCCACCATCGAGCTGTTCCGTAAGTCGGGATGGAAAATCACCGGGATGAACCGAAGCTATTTCCCCTCCATCGACGACGAGGCCCTTCACTGTAGCGTCGTGCGCGCCCAGGAGATGTCCCGGTACGTAGAGGACGGCACCTTGGACGCCGGTATCACCGGCAAAGATTGGATTCAGGAAAACGACTCCCAGGTCGAGTACATCACCGAGTTGGTCTACGCCAAGACGAGCTTTCGGCCCACACGCTGGGTGCTGGCCGTACCTCACGACTCGCCGGTAGAGAAGATCGAGGATCTCAAGGGCAAGAAGGTCGCAACGGAGATGGTCAATTTCACCCGTCGGCTCTTCGAGGCTCACAATACCCCGGTCGATGTGGAATTCTCCTGGGGCGCCACCGAAGCCAAGGCAGCCGAAGGCCTAGCTGACGCCATCGTAGAGGTGACCGAGACGGGAAGCACTATCCGCGCCCACGGTCTCCGCATCGTGACCGACCTTTTGGAGTCCGCTCCCCAGCTCATCGCCAATAAGGCTGCATGGCAAGACCCCTGGAAACACGCCAAAATCGCGCAGATCAGCATGCTGCTTCAGGGAGCACTGGCTGCTGAACACAAGGTCGGGATCAAAATGAACGTGATGGAAGCCGACCTGGATAAAATCATCGACTTGATCCCGAGCATGACCGCACCAACCGTCGCGAGCCTCTACCAAACCCCCGCCCTTGGCGGTAAGAAGTGGTTCTCCGTCGAAACCATTATCGCCGAAGAGGTAGTGCGTGAACTCATCCCTGAGCTCACGGGCAACGGGGCTGTGGGGATCGTGGAGTACCCGCTAAACAAGGTCGTGTGACCGCGATCGACCACACTACGTCACAAGAAAATCGTGCGTGAAACCGGAAACGAAGGCTAGAACCCCTCCATCTGACGGTCCTCTAGCTCTTCTTTCCCTTTGTCGTCGATGGAGTGGACGCCGTCCTCGGACGAGATGAGTTCCGGGTCGTAATAGAGCTTAGAGATCTCAAGGCCGTCATCGAACTCTACCATACGGATTGCATCCCAGGGACAGATCTTCTTATCGAGCCGATCCTCAGAGTCGGTGCCAACGAGTTGGAGATCACTCTTTTTGGGCTCCTGCTCTTTCTCCAGAAGCTTCTTGTTATTGTCATAGAGGCGGTTGCCGTACTCGAAGAAAATGTCGCCGGTGTTCTTATGCTCGTGGATCTTGGTGAGGTCGTCGCTGTAGCACATTTGGCATCCGATACACTTTTCGTTATCTACCCAAACCCGGTAGGGCTTTAATCCGCCCCCAGGCATCTCCTCGTAGAGGAGGTTGATGCAATCGTCGACTGGACAATGCACCTCACAGAGAGGAGACCCAGCGCAGCTCGTGCAGTTCTCGTTCATCACGGCAAGGAGTGCCGTCCCCTTCCTTTTCTTGGCAGCTTCAGCCATCAGCGTTCACCCTTTTCCTTGCCTTAAACCGAAAGTAAAAAAACAGACCCAGGGCTAGCAACAGGAAAACCCAATAATAGCGTATCAGGCCGATCATCCCCCATTCGAGCCAGTACACAAAGTTGCCCGACCGGCCGCTTAGCTGGGCCAGCGCATCCTGGGCACCGGAATAATCTCGCAATTCCTTGCGCACCCGAGCTAGGCCATAGAGGGCACCCTCATCCTCAGGCTGGAGGGCCAGCGTCTTCTCGAAATCAGCCCGGGCCGCGCGCCAGTCGCTCTGCCACACGTAAGCCCAACCCCGATTACTAGCGGCCTGGACGAAATTCGGCTGCAATTCCAGGGCACGGGAGAAGCTCCCAACGGCCGCCTCCGTGTCTCCCTTCCGTTTGAGCGCTACCCCTAGGTTATTATGAACTTCCGGGACGTCGGGCTTAAGCGAAGCCACTTTGCGGTACGACGCAATGGCCGTGTCGATATCCCCCGCCACCTCCATGTCGAGCCACCCCAACAACGTCAGCGCCTCCGCGTCATCCGGAGCCAGGGCAACTGCCTTTCTGACGTGGATCAGGGCCGTCTCCCCATCGCCCCGCTTTAGAGCCGCCAAACCTGCCACCTGCTGGAGTTGTGGTTCCTCCGGGTATTGACCTAGCAACCGCTCTAGCTTCTTCCAGGCTTCCGAGACGTTACCCACAGCCAAGTCTTTGCGGGCCAACCCCCACATCTCTTCATCGACCAAATTGGAGCGTGCTTCTCCCCAAATGTTCAGGAAAACAACAGCGATCAACACCGCTAGAGACCGCAGTCCCCGCCCCCTACTTCCACATCTGATCAGGGATTTCGTCCTTTCGGCCTTCGTCGATCAGCCTGTCATTCTTCACGGCTTGCCGCAGGCCAATCCAGGTAAAGAACAGGACGAGAATCAGCATCCCCACGATGGGAATGTTGTCAGGTTTACTGACGATCTCCATGAAATAATATAAGCCCGAATGTTCTTCCATAAAACTCGACCACCTTTAACGAGGTACGGGTAAGAACTATTGGAAAACCGCGTGCTTGTCAATGTGCTTGATGTGGACTCCGAACAACCGAACGGCCGTACCAAACCTAGGGCTCTCTGGCCAGAGACACGGCCTTGAGCTATAGTTCCCCTCCGTATGAGGGGGCTCGGCGTCATTGTCCTGGCCGCGGGTCAGGGCAAACGAATGCGGTCTGCCACCCCGAAGGTGTTACATCTTCTAGGCGGCAAGCCGTTGTTGTCCTACGTACTGGAGGCCTGCGCGGCACTGAAACCCGCAAAGGTTCTGGTGGTGGTAGGCCACGGCATGGACCGGGTGCAGGCGGCTTATCCTCAGTTGGACCCCTCAAGCTGGGTCTTTCAAGCCGAGCAATTGGGAACCGGACACGCAGCCCTCTGCGCCATCCAGGCCCTTGGCGATTTCGCCGGCGACCTGCTGGTTCTCAACGGAGACGTGCCGCTGGTGTCCCCCCAAACACTGACCGGAATGTTAGCGGGGCACCGGTCGGACGGCCGCGACCTCACCCTGGCCGTGGCCACGTTGGCGAATCCCTCCGGATACGGCCGTATCCTCCGCAGATCGGGGGGCGACATCGTGGGTGTGGTAGAAGAACGAGACGCCACAGACGCAGAAAGAAGCATCCGAGAGATCAACATCGGCCTCTACATAGCGTCGGCGGCCTTTCTTCGGGCAGCCCTAGCAGCGCTCGACAACGATAACGACCAAGGTGAATACTATCTCCCGAACATCACCGGCTACGCTGCAAAAAAGCATGCTCGAATCGGCAGCGTCACCGTTGACGACCCGCACGAATTCCGGGGCGTGAACAGCAGAGAGGAGCTCGCCTGGATGGAAAAATCCCTACAGAACGATATCAACGTCAAGTGGATGGAACGGGGCGTGACCCTCAAGGATCCAAACAGCACATACATCGATGCCGAGGTCACAATCGGTGAAGACACCGTCATCGGCCCCAACAGTCATCTCCTGGGGCGCACAGTGGTGGGAGCGCGCTGCCGCATCGACGGAAGTGCATATCTCACCAACGTACGCCTAGCCGACGAGGTCCACCTGCGTTTCTCGGTGGTGTTGGACGACTGCGACATCCAGGACGGGAGCAGCGTGGGCCCCTTCGCCCACCTACGTCCAGGGACCGTACTGGACCGCAACGTCCATATCGGCAATTTCGTTGAGGTTAAGAATTCTTCGGTAGGGGAAGCTACCAAAGCCAGCCATCTAAGCTACATCGGCGACACTGACCTCGGGCGGGAATCCAACATCGGCGCCGGCACCATCACCTGCAACTACGACGGCTTCACCAAGCATCGCACCACCATCGGGGACCGCGTGCAGATCGGGAGCGACACCCAGCTCGTGGCGCCAGTGGCGGTGGGGGACGATGCCTACATCGGCGCCGGATCCACTATTACCAAGACTGTCCCGGCTGGCTCGCTGGCACTCAGCCGCGCACCACAACAACACAAACCAGACTGGGTGGCCCGTTTCCGGGCAAGAAAGAAAAAATAAGTGAAGGCCTCAAATCCGCCCAGATTGTTATCTGGGAAGCCCGTTGGCACGGCATCGTCAGTGACGTGCCCCTGTTTGGAACGTGGGGCTTGACCACTCATGTGTGGAATCGTCGGATATATTGGCGGCCGCGACGCCGCTACGGTACTGTTTGACAGCCTGAGGAAGCTGGAATACCGAGGCTACGACTCGGCGGGCATCGCGGTTCTAAACGGGCATCGAATTTCGAGACGCCGTTCCCAGGGAAAGCTCGCCAAGCTCGCGGCTAGGTTGGACCGGTCACCCGTGCACGGGCACGTGGGCATCGGCCACACTCGCTGGGCCACCCACGGCGGCCCTTCAGAGGCCAACGCACACCCACACCGGGCCGGCAGCACTGTGGTGGTGCACAACGGAATCATCGAGAATTTCCTCGAGCTCAAAGGGGAGTTGCTGAAACGAGGCACGGAGCTCACCTCGGATACCGATACGGAACTCGTCGCGCACCTGGTGGAAGAGAAGGTCACTCAGGGGAGCAACCTTCTGGAGGCGGTGCGTGCGACCGTCTACGAAATCCACGGTTCCTATGCCCTAGTGTTCCTGAGTCGGCGTGAACCTCACCGGCTAATCGTTGCAAAAAACGCCTCACCCATCGTCATCGGTGCGGGCGGTGGAGAAACCTTCATCGCCTCGGACATCCCGGCGCTGCTTGAATACACCCGCGAGGTGGCCTTTCTAGAAGACGGGGAGATCGCGGAAGTACGAGCAGACGGCTTCCGCATCCTCGGCCCCGACTCGCGTGAGATCGCTCGACCCACCAAGCGGATCACATGGGACCCGATAGCGGCTCAAAAGGGCGGCTACCGGCACTTCATGTTAAAAGAAATTCACGAGCAGCCCCAGGCTATCACCGACACCCTGCGCGGACGCTTATCCTTAGAATCCAGCGCCATCGAACTTTCCGGACTCAACCTCACCGCAGACTGGCTCGCACACCGGCGAAAGATCCACTTGGTGGCGTGCGGCACCGCTTGGCATGCAGCGCTGGTCGGTAAGTTCTTGATCGAGGAATTAGCCCGAATCCCCACCGAGGTCGACTACGGGTCAGAGTTCCGGCACCGAACCCCGCTTCTCGACTCGGATTCGCTTCTGCTACTGGTGAGCCAGTCCGGAGAAACCGCCGACACCCTCGCAGCCGTGGAGGTGGGCAGACAACAGGGCGCCGGGGTCCTTTCCGTCTGCAACGTCGTGGACTCGTCCCTGGCACGGAAGTCCGATGGCGTCTTCTACACCCATGCCGGCCCCGAGGTCAGCGTTGCCAGCACCAAAGCTTTCACCACTCAGCTCACCGCCCTCTACCTTCTAGCCGTACGACTGGGCTGGCTGAATGGCCAACTCACATCCGACAAAGCCGCCAAACTCCTGGAAGACATCACCCGCCTTCCTGCTTGGATCGAGACAGCATTGAAGCTCGAGGAACGCGTGGCAGAGTTAGCTCAAGGCATAAGTCATGCGAATGATGTTCTGTACCTGGGCCGGGGTATCAACTACCCCATCGCCCTCGAGGGCGCCCTTAAGCTAAAGGAGATTTCGTACATCCATGCCGAGGGATACCCAGCGGGCGAGATGAAACACGGGCCCATTGCCCTCATCGACGAGAGTCTTCCGGTAGTGGTGTTGATGCCCAAGGACCATTACTACCCGAAGACCCTGGGGAACTTGAAAGAGGTTGAGGCCCGGGGTGGCAACGTGCTGATCGTCACCGATGATCCCCACGAAAACATCGTGCC
>CAYTMJ010000002.1:0-20106 GCA_964438895.1 uncultured Syntrophobacterales bacterium
GGGCGTAGCCGTCGGCTGCTCCCATGGGGCTTCTTCGGCCCGGCTTGGGCAGGAGGGGTAAGGTTGGGGCCGGCACAGGGATCGCGTCCTTTAGTGACTTTTGTGCGGGCTGGACGCTTCGCTCGAGATCCTCGTCGCGTACTTTCGCGGTGGGTGAGGGCGCAGGTGTCGATAGATCTTCTTCGTGAATTGCTCCCTGACGAAGGATGGTTGGTGTGTCGGACTCTTGGACGCTCGGCAAAACTTGCGTGAATGCGGTCCCGTGCGCTAGCACCACCAGGAGGACGGCCCTGGCGGCGACTCGTGTTAGGGTGTCTACTCGCCCCGGTGTTCGGCGTGCTTTTGCTAGCGGTGCCGGCGCGATATCCATGTTACTACTCTTAGGCAACCCCTTTATACCCACGTGAGCCGAGATGGACTTCTGCTTACCATTTCGAGAAACACCGGCAGCCACAAGTTGTTGTAAAAGAAAGCAGAGTAATTCACCGAAAGCTTGATTATGAGCTAACGCGTGATGATTTATCCTTACTTGGGGACGACTCCGTCCCCGAGCCTAAATCCATTGTGGGCTCCGGCTTTCGGGCTGTCAAGGGCGGTGGTGCGGACATGTTCCTCAAATGTCAAATGAACCCCAAGTGTTGTTGGACGAACTCCTCGCATATAATGAATAGATGTTCAGTTGTATCTCAATGTTACCTGGATGTTGCGGGCTTTCTGGGCGTGAGGACGTTGGTACATTACGTGGCGGCTATCGTGTATGTTGCAGTCATGTGTTCGCGTAGCCTCGGACATGCGGCCTGAGCCCAAAGAGCAGAGATGCTGTGTGCTTTCTGGCCGGCGGCCCGGTAAACAGCTGGTCAAACTGCAGGCCACGCATTAGTCGCGTTGACACGCTCGGGTCTGCGTGTTACGAGCCGTGCAAGAGCGGTGGGCGCATGTTGCGTCAATCTCCTAGCAGATGTTCGCAAATCGGAGGGCGGCCGTGAAGGATCGGATACGAGAGATCGACAAGGAGTACGGATTTAATCTCACCGAAGACGAGATTGAGTCCATCGCGAAGCAGGCAGAGGAAACACACCAGCTCCTTCAGGAGCTCCACAAGGTCGACGTAACCGGCGTTATGCCTGTCATGAAGATCGACAAGCAACGAAAGAGCTAAAACACGTACCCCGCCATGGACAACAGCCTTAAGGAACGGATCCTGCAGCACATCGAGGGCCAGGAATTAGCCGAGTTGACCCGGGACTTGGTGGACATCCTCAGTCCCACTGGGTCTGAGAAAGAAATCGGCGAATTTATTCTCGACTGGTATCGACACAACGGTCTCAAGCCTGTTCGGCAGGAGATCGACCCTAATCGCGTGAACGCGGTAGGCATCCTTCAGGGGAGTGGTGGAGGTGTGTCGTTAATGATCAATGGCCACATGGATACGAGCTTTACCGGGCAAGAAGACGATTTGATGCTTTGCCGGGAACTTGAGCCCCAAAGCGAGCTGCGTGGGGCTATCCGGGATGGAAAGGTGTTTGGTCTAGCGGCATCCAACATGAAATCAGGCTTGGCCGCATTTATGGTGGCCGGGAAGGCGCTAAAGCAGAGCGGTGTACCCATTAAGGGGGATCTGATCCTAGCGGCTGTGGCGGGTGAGATTTCCCGCACCCCGATCGGACCTTACCAGTCTGGGCTGTACCGTGGAGAAGGTACCGGTACTCGACACCTGCTGACTTACGGAGTGCAGTCCGACTACGCCATCGTGGCGGACCGTTCGGCCTTGTCCATTGTCTGGACGCAGGCCGGTGTGGCTCAGTTCAAGATCGATACCTTCGGCAACCCTCACGCGGCGTGGGGCGTCAGCCGGAAGCAGGAGCCACCCGAAGAGCACAACGCGGTGCTAAAAATGGCGAAGGTGACACAGGCGGTGGACGCCTGGGCCGAGGACTTCGAGGCCCGCCATGTGTATCAGTCGGCCAACGGTCCGATCATACCCAAGGTTAACATCGGTTCGGTCCAGGGGGGCGCCCCCTACCGACCCAACTATCACCCGGGGATTTGTTCCCTGTACGTGGATGTACGAATCCCGCCGGAACTTCGACCTATCGAGGTGCAGCGTCAGCTGCGTGCGGTGATGGATGGCACCGGCTATGAGTACGACATCGAGATGTACACTTCGAAGATGGGCTATGAGGCCAAGGGCATCGAACCTGTAGTGGAGGTCATCGAAGAGGTTCACCAAGAGGTGTGCGGCGAGAAGACGACACCGGCTAACACTTTTCGTTCCAGCATCTGGACAGACACCAACATTTACAATGAGATGGGAATTCCTGCCTGCAAGTTCGGCTTAGGTGGTGGCCGCTGGACCACCCGGTCGGAGCAGATCGATATCGATGAGATCGTTAGGGCGGCGAAAATCTATGCACTGTCGGCAGCTACTGTATGTAATTGGACCCGATAGCTAACGGATCAGGAACGAGACATGGAACCAGTCCTGGCTGAAAAGATCGTCCACGGCCTGAAAGCGGTGGGCATTGATTTTATAACCTATCTACCGGAGAGTCGGCTGAGTCAGATTCTACCGCTGTTGCGCGAGGATGGCACCGTGCAAATGGTGGCGGCTGCCAGTGAGCAGGAAGCGATCACCATTGCTGCAGGGGCCGCGCTCGGAGGGAAGCGGGTGGCCTGCTACATGGAGAGTACGGGACCTTACGTCTCTGCCTACTCGCTCCTTACGGTCGGGAAACAAATGGGTGTGCCAATTCTACTACTCATTGGCTTTCTGGGTAGCTTCGCGGATCAACGGAATAGTTTTCTTTACGTCACTATCGGAATGCGCATGATCCCCACGCTCGAAGGGTTGGGTCTCGAATATCGTGTGGTTGAGAACGCGGAAAACCTCGAACGTCATCTTAGGGACGCCCAGCGGGTCAGCGATGCCATGCGGGCACCGGCCGCCTTGATCTTCTCGGGGGAGTTCGCCCGATGATTCGACGCGACTGTCTCGAGCTCATTGCGCCCCTGATGACCGATCAACTAGTGCTCACCTCTCAGAGCGGGCAGCGAATCGAATGGTCTCACCTGTCGCAGCACGAGGGGAACCTTCTGGTGGGGATGATGGGGTGCGCTACCGGTGTGGGAATGGGTCTTGCTTTAGCGCTGCCTCATCGACGCGTTATTGTGCTCGAATCAGATGGTAGCGTTTTGCTGTCTCTGTTCAATCTTCCGACCCTGGGTAATCTCAGTTTGTCAAATCTTACGGTCTTTGTGTTCGATAATGAAGTGTATAGCGGCAGCACTATGAGCGAGCCGACAGCAACGTCCGGCAGGACTGATCTTGCCGCAATAGCCCGAGCCTCGGGAATCGAGGCCGCTGTTACAGTGGATGATCTCGACGGCTTCAAGGAGCACGGAGTGCCGGGGGTGAACGGAGAGGGTCTCCGCTATGTGGTTTGCAAGGTTGAGGAAAGTCTCATACATCGTCAAATCCCTCGCCCGAACACGGACTTAGCCGAGAACAAGTACCGGTTTGTGCGCTATCTCGAGCGTACCGAAGGAAAAACCATCCCCTTTATCGGCCTGGGGTAGGGTCTCATCCTATCTGGAGTTTTGAATCTTAGATCATGAACTCAAACTAGAAGGAGGCAATTCGCAATGGCAACGAACGAAGAAGCGGTCAAACGACAGGAAGCTGAGAAGACCGAATACGAATGGGGTACACTATGGCCGCACTACCATAAAGAGAGGATGAACTGGGCAACGGGTTTCCGAACCCGGGGAGACGTGGACATCTTGTTCCTTTCGGGCTCCACTGGGCGGGACCCATTCGAGGATGCCCCTAACCGGGAGCCCAACGAGGAACGGGCCGGCCGCGGGAAGGTGGTTGGTGGCATAAAAGAGCAGACCCGCCAAGCTTGGCAGGACATCAAGGATAACCTAGAGATGATGGGCGGGGAGCTCAAGCACATCGTCATGATCCGTTACTTCCTCACTCGAAGGGAGGATGTGTTCGACATGCGTGACGAAATGTACAAATTTTTCGAAGAACATGAGCCTGATTTGCGGGCCCATCCCCGCCCTGCCACGCTGTTGCGGGGCGTTG
The DNA here is from genome assembly GCA_964438895.1 of uncultured Syntrophobacterales bacterium. Taxonomy (GTDB): domain Bacteria; phylum Desulfobacterota; class Binatia; order UBA9968; family JAJDTQ01; genus JAJDTQ01. Next base: position 4,091 of record CAYTMJ010000002.1, read on the forward strand.
GCATTGACTTGCAAGACATGATGATTGAAATCGAGGCGTGGGCGGCGGTTCCCCGTAAGAAGTAGTTGCGCGAACTGCAGCCTGGGCTCTGGGTTACCTGGGGGGCGAGTGTATTCCACCCATCCCCCCAGGGGCCTGTCGAGATATTGCGGTAGGTTTCACCGCGAGGGGCCGGCTCTACGGCCAATTGAATTCCGCCACCACAGGGGCGTGATCTGAAGGTTTTGCGCCCTTGCGTTCATCACGGTCAACGCTAGCTGATATAGACAGTGACGCTAGTTCCGAGGTGGCGAAGATGTGATCGATGCGTAAGCCCTTGTTTCGGGGAAACGCGAGTTGACGGTAGTCCCACCAGGAATAGAGTTCCGGCCCTGAATTGTGTTTGCGAACTACATCTTCCAGCCCCCAATGGGACAACCGCGTTATGACCTCCGTCATATCGGGATTGAAGAGAACGCTGCCGCGCCACACGTCCGGTTCTGCTACGTCCTCGATGTCGGGTGCGATGTTAAAGTCACCGGAAATCAGGAGGGGAGTGTCCGGTTGCCGGGTCTTCTCGAGGTACGGGAACAAGCGCTCCAGCCAGCCTCTCTTGTAGGCGTACTTGTCTGATTCCATGATGTGCCCGTTAGGTACGTATACCGATATGAAACGGATGCCCCGAATTTGTGCACTGATGCATCGTGCCTGAGGGTCGTCGACGCTGTCGCTGAGTCCGACCCGTACGTCGTCAATGGGTTCGCGTGAAAGGATTGCCACGCCGTTGTATGTCTTTTGGCCGTGTACAGCAGCGTGATAGCCTTGCTCGTTCATCGCCTCGAATGGAAACTGCTCGTCGGTGACTTTGGTTTCTTGAAGACAGACCACGTCTGGGCTTTGGAGTGAGAGCCAACTCAGCAAGCGTTCCTGGCGTGCGCGGATCGAGTTTAGATTCCAAGTTGCGACCTTCAAGGGTACCTCCCAGACAGGTTTTCTCGATGATTAGTCGAGGGCCGTCGTGTTGTCAACGTTCGAGCGTTGGCCCGGGCTTGATGGGCACGCCAGGCAGCTACTCCCCTACCGTCCAGTACCGGTTGTCGCTGTTCCTTAGGGAAAGGGGAATGTCGTAGAGTTCCTGCAGTAAGGTTTCAGTGATGATACTGGCCGTATCGCCCGACCGTAATACCCGGCCTCCTTTGAGTATCAGGGTGTGTTCGAAAGCGGGTAAGATTTCCTCTATGTGGTGTGTTACGAAAATCAGCGCAGTGTCACCGCTGGTGTGCCCCAGCTCCTGAAGCGCGGCGAGTAAGCTTTCCCTGGCGCCAGGGTCCAACCCCGCGCACGGCTCGTCTAGGAACATGAGGTAGGGACGGGCCATCAACGCCCGGCTGATCAAAATCTTCTGTTGCTCTCCTTGGGACAGAGTACCGAACGCCTGGTTCTTCAGTTGTAGGCACCCCATACGTTCCATGAGGATCTTGGCCTGGGCAAAGTCTTCTTCGACCGGATGAACCATGGACATTTCCAGCAGGCCGATCTGGGCGAACTTGCCCGATACTACTGTTCGTAACGCCGGCTCCCTGTTCGGGATTTGGGAAGTGAGGGATGAAGTAATCCAGCCGATACCCTTGCGCAGCTCTCGAAGGTCCACTCGTCGGTCGCCGTTGCGGTATATTACGCCACCTTGGTTTGGCCATAGATAGCCACATGCCAGCTTTAACAGACTCGTCTTGCCAGAACCGTTGGGCCCCAGGATCACCCAGTGCTCACCACGGTTCACGGTCCAGTTGATAGAGTTAAGAATAGTTCGGCCGCCTGCTGAATACGAGACGTTGCGGATGTCGAGTGGAACTGCTGTGTCCATGTTTCCTCGCTTCTTCTACGATCTCTACCGAAGTGACATTGCCTTTGACTCGGTATCCCGAAGGACCCGCGCCATTCTGAAGCAGGATCAACGCTCTTAGTCGCTTTCTCGGGCATAGCGATTCAAGGGACTGTGTTGCCAACCTAGAGCGAACGTTCTAAATAGCATTCCTATGCGTAGACTCGAAGGGCGCACGGCAATCGTGACCGGGAGCGGACAGGGGATTGGTGAAGCCATCGCCCTGGCGTTGACGGAAGAGGGTGCTGCAGTGGCTGTTGCAGAGCTGGGAGAAGGCAACGCCGACACCGTGCGGCAGAAGATCGAAGAGATGGGTGGCACAGCTCTCGCCTGCCCTACCGATGTGTCGCAGGAGTCCTCTGTCAGTGCCATGATGCAGGCTTGCCTTGGGCGGTTTGGCAAGGTCGATATCTTAGTGAACAATGCGGGCATCTATCCCACGAGTACGGTGGAGAAAATGACCGAAGAAGAATGGGAGCGGGTCATCGGGACAAACCTGATTGGCACGTTTTTGTGTAGTCAGGCTGTGACGCCACACATGATCCAGCAGCGTAGCGGGCGGATCATTAGCATCACCTCCGGTCGGGGCCTTCGGGGTGCCGCAAACGGTGCTCACTACGCGGCTTCCAAGGGTGGCATCATCGGGTTTACTAAAAGCCTCGCCCTGGAGTTGGCCCCCTCGGGTATTACGGTGAACTGCATTTGCCCAGGAGTATCCGATACGGCGCAGCCCAGGGGACATCAGACGGAAGAGGAGCTTTTTGCCAACGCGGCGAGGATTCCGTTAGGACGCATTGGACAGCCTCGAGACATAGCGAAGGCGGCGGTGTTCCTCGCTGGCGATCGCGCCAAGTTCGTTACTGGGCAGACATTGGTGGTCAACGGGGGAGCGTTCATGCAGTAGGGCCAGCAGGCCTGTGCATCCGGATCGGAGTAAGGAACTCGCAATGGAATCCAAGGTGATTGTCGTAACCGGAGGTGCCAGTGGCATTGGGCGCGCCACCGTTCTGCGGTTTAGTGAAGAGGGTTTTCTGCCCATTATCCTCGACCGCAATGTCGAAGCGGCTGATGCAACCTTGTCCTTACTCGAGCTAGGGAATGTGGAAGGTCGCTTTATCCAGGCGGATCTCACGAACAAGGCGGAAGTGGTAGGCGCGTTTGCGCAAATCCTCTCCAGCTACGGCCGTATCGACGTTCTAGTTAACTTGGCAGGGGGAACGTTCCACAAGAACAGGATCCAGGATGTGACTGCTGCTGAGTGGAAAGACTGCCTTGACCTCAACCTCAAGACCACATTTCTGTGTTCCCAGGCAGCGATCGCGCCGATGAAGCAGGCAGGCCAGGGGACCATCGTCAATACTGCTTCGAACTTCGGAATTACCGGCGGTGCGGAGCGCACTCACTACGCCGCTTCCAAGGCCGCTATTATTGCCTTCTCTAAGTCTCTCGCGACAGAGCTGGCCCCTGCGGGCATTCGTGTCAATATCGTCGCCCCGGGACTCACAGGGACTGAACGGGTGCGCGACAAGTACGACAAGGACGAGTGGGCCGCGTTGTCGGGTGTTTTGCCGATGGGACGGGCTGTCATGCCGGAGGAGGTCGCCGATGGCATCTTTTTTCTCGCCGGCGAAGAGAGCGATTACGTTACCGGCGCCACCTTGCATGTCAATGGCGGCATGGTCATGCCGTGAGCAACGAACGGTAGGTTCAAGTTCGACGTTGTATCGCCGGAGCTCGACAAAGACCAGTTAGCGCATGCATCCATGTTGACCGCGACGGCGGTTGAACATCACCGCAGCGTGAATTCTGCGGGAAGATTGGTCGACATCTCGATGGTTAACTCGACGCGACGCACCTCTAGCCTGTAATTGTTTCGGCCTTGAGGAGATCGAGAGCGTCCTCTACGAGCTTACGCCGTAGTGCCTTTTCTTCATCTGGAGGAAGACTCGCGTCACTAGCTACATGGACAATGCCTGCGCCAAGTACGACACGGTTGGACCCCACCATCTTGGCTATGGGCAGTGCAGAGGTCATTTGTACGACAGGTACGCCAGCCTTTTCGAGCTCGGTAGTGATCGCAGCACCGCTGCGTGTACTGGTGCCTCAGGTGGAGGTAAGGATGACGGCGTCGATCCCTTCGCGCTTAACCTTGTCGGCCATCTCTCGGCCTAGTCGCCGGGCGTTGGAAAGGGGGTTGGACAGCCCGGAGGTGGAAAGGAATTCCCGGTGAATCCTTCCCACGGCACCCTCTTTCTCTAGTTGCCTCAAGGCGTCGAGGGGTACCAGCCGGTTAGGGTCAGCTTGGACGAAGCGGGGGTCGTAACCGCCGTGAGAGATTTCGTAGTCGTCGCCTTCAAGATTGTCAACGCCCGCGATGTCGTAGGCACCCCAGCGGGTAGCGGCCGTTCCCTCGATACCGTCCGGATTTCCCTTGGGAACCAGCCCCCCGTCAGTGATGAGCATGACGGTAGCCTCGGTGATGTCGCTCACTCCGTTGGGTTTGGCTACGGGCTCGAAGGAGGTGACGGGCATCTCGGAGTCGAATGGCTGTCCCTGAACCTTGGCAAGAACCATATTTACTAGTCGTTCCGCGGAGGAGGTGTTCACGAACTGATCGCGTATGAGGCCGCGAGGTAGATACCCTTCCTCGGCAGGCAAGCCGATGGCCTCTTTCGCTGCGAGCTTCTGTCCTAACCGGGACATTTGCTCGATGACCCCCTTCATTTTAGCTGCGTTCATCCCGGAGTCGATAATGTAGAGCGCTTCCCGGTAGAGGTCCACGCCCGGGTTTTCCTTGTGCATAGCAGTAACAGCAGGAATGCCGAGCTCAGCTTGGATGGTGCTACATAGGGCACCCGCGGCCATGCCGTAGCGACCGGCGTCGAAACACGGGCCGGCCACGAACAGGTCCACCTCGTAATTTTGGACCTTCTCCACGATGGCACTAATGAGTTCGTCCTGGTGTTCCACGGCGTGGTTATCTCCGCAGATCATGGTCGCAATTACTGTGCTGCCGTCGCCTAAGGCCTCTTCCAAAAGACGGCCAGGTCCGATTGCACTCCCGACTTCCCGAAGGGGAGTTCCTGCCTGCTCCTCACCACCGATCCCGCCAAAGAATTGGTTGAGGTAGTGGACGACCCTCATGCGTGTGCCCTCCCCATTTGATGTTGACACTCTCCGGCTCTCTGTTCGATTAAGTGCCGGTGGGTGTGTTACCTAAGCTCTCTGCGCCCCGTCACTACGTGCTATCGACAAAGTGGGTCCCTAATGTATCGAGAGGTATGTCGTGTGATACGCGAGATATGTTCCTAGTATACCACCGCCCTCAATCGCGACGCGCCTTGCTGATTAGCGACACCTGCCACGTTCATGGCGCTTAGTTCCTTAAGCCCGGCCAGAAGTTCACCTATGGCCGGGGTCGCTGCAATCACTCTGTCGGCCGGCGGGACTGACCACCGAGTGTCGTTGCCGCCACCATATACGATAGCGTTTACCTCAGGGAAGTTAAATAGCAACGCCGACTCCACCCGGCGATCCCGTGACACATCTGAGACCATGACCGAGGTACGGACACCAGCTAGCTCTAACAAGCGCGCGGTTTCCGCTAAATCGGCATGCGGAACTCCACCGCCATACTTAGTTAGGACCGCGGCGTCCGCATTGAGCGTCCACTTGACCAGTGCTGCGGCGGTGTGACAGTTTCTGTCGCGGTCGGTGTTGTTTGAGCCGGCGATACTTGCCACCGTGCCGACGAAGTTCAATTCCCCGGCATGGTGTCTCCGATAAAGCTCGGTGATGATTGGATGGTTTTGGTAGAGATATGTTTCCGCTCCTCCCATGGAGGTGTAGTAGGACGTCACCACACCACCGTCCAGCCACTCGTTCGGATGCAATACTACGGGTAGCATGCCGGTGGTATTGTGACCGTAGAGAACTGGCTCGTCCGATTCTGCCTGTCTCTGGCGGGAGAAGATCTGTCCCACGTATGCTACCCGCGGTAAATTCGGACGGCCCGGGGGTCCGGGGTCGACGGGTTCGAGGGTATAGCTTTCAGCGGGTTCATGCGGGGTCGCCGCCTGGGCGAGATACACCGCAGCCTTGAGGCCGGCGACCTTTTTGGCCCGCCGGGCGGCTGGCCCATCTTTGTCTTGGGCCATGCGGGGGATCACCACTACGTGGCGTAACCCTGAGTAACAGGAACCCTCCGCCGCTGGGCCATTCATCTCTAGGACACGACCTATAGAGCCACGCGATCCTCCGGCGGCGTGCTCGTCAAGGACCGTGACTGCCACCCCTGACAATACGTGCGTTGTTCCCCTACCAGCAGTTAATGGGCGCCCAAGTATTCCCGGAAAGTCGGGGCTGGAGCCGGCGGCCTTCGCCCTAGGCTCGATTATGTCGAATACTGGGCCGGCCCGACAATGCTCCTTTGGATCGATGGATTCGAGGGTGACCTCGCTAAATGTTTCGTCTTCGAGCAGAAGTGCGCGAAGCTCCTCGGGGTCGATGTGTAGGGTGGTTCCGTCGAGCCGGGTGGAACGACCGAAGCGAAGGGCCCTCACCGGGTGGTATGCCAGTGTCAGATTCATGCGGTGACCTCTATCCTAGGGTTTCGGCCATAGGTTTCCACATTCCCTCGCCAATGACAAAGCTTTTGGACCTAAGTCAGCTTTGGATTGACTGCGAACCTGTATGTTTAGAATAATCAGCCAGTGCTGTTGCGTATGCCGCTGCGTGTACTCCGTGGTCCGTGAAGTTGCCGTTGTAGCATTTGAGTGCCCACAGCGCGGCGTCCAGCAACTCAGTTCTTGCCGTCATATTGTAAAGCTTTAGAAAAAAGTGCGCCGTAGCTCCATTCTCGTGAACAAGTGTCAGCGGATACTGAAGAAAAGCGGGCCCCTTCTCTGCGATGTCGAAGAAACCGCCTGCTGGATTCTCTAATTTGGTCCGGATGAATCCGGCAAGTGCTTCGGCGTGTTGGAGAAAGATCGGGTCGCCGGTGGCTTCGAATCCCTCTACTAGAGCTCGCCCCATGAGGGCCTGGTCTATTAGGAGGCCCCGTAACCGAGGCTCGTCGTCGAAGTAGTGGGCCATTCCGTGTGAGCTGTCCCAGCAACGCCTCAACAGTAACCGCAGTGTCTCGAGGGCTCCTGTTTCGTAGTCCTTCCGTCCCAGTGTTCGGGCAGCATGAAGACCTGCGGAAATGGCGCGGGCGTTGGCGTCAGTATACATCCAAGGATCGGTAATGGAGAACATGCCCAAGTTCTTATGGAACACAGAGCCGGGAGGTGTATCCCGGTTGGGTGTGACTCGGATGTAATCGCGGCAACCATGAAAGTATGGTTCGGCAGTGTCGTGAAAATCCGAAGTCATGTAGTCCAGGATCTCCTCTGCTAGCTCTCGAAAGAATGTTTCCCTAGTAAGCTCAAACACGTGAAGGGCGTTGTCGAGAAGGCCCGCATGGTCAGCCAACAGCTTCTCGTGGTGAGGTTCGCTCCAATCTTGCTTTGACGAGTAGCGGAAGAAACCGCCTTCGGGGTCATGGGTCTTGCTCAAACGCATGTTGTAGAGGGTGAATCTTACGTGGTTCAGGTAACGCGTGTCGCCGGTGGCCTCATGATGCTTTAGCAGTAGTTCGTTCGCCCCGTGGTGGGGAAACTTCCATGCCGTTTCGTAGCCTCCGTGCACGGTGTCGGCCAAGCCCCAAATGATCTCAGTGATCTCGTTTACTGCATTGGATCGGATAGCTGGCTCGTTTGTCTGGTAGTTTGCCGCGGGTGTTTGTGTTGCAACCGGGATCTCACGTTCTTGATAACCGACGTGAACCCTCACGAGCACGTCGTTGAAGTCCTGGGATGAAAGATAGTTGACGCCTGCCAGGTAGTCCCCTTCTGCGCTCAGGAATACGATTGTTGGCCAGCCGTTCCGGTTATAACGCACGTCGATGTCCGGCCGCTGAGCGTCCTCTACGCGTATCGGGACGAAGTAGGCGTTTAACAATGCGATGGTGTCTGTGTTGGAGAAGGTGGTTTCATCCATGCGCTGACAGATCCCGCACCAGAAGGCCCCCAGAAACAGCATCACAGGTTTTTTCTCGATGCGGGCTCGGTCGAAGGCGCTTGGCCCCCAATCGGTCCAACGGATGCGATGGGCGTTGTTGGGATTGGGGGAGAACCGAAACATGATGCTGGCGCCCTCCAACTGCGGCTAGCAAACAAATATGCGCAGGATTTCCTGCTATAGGCAAGGCGTGATGGCTGTGCGGGTGGGATACAAGTCCAGCCCTCGGGGAACCATGTCAACCCTGTAGCAGACAGTCATTGTCTATAGTAGAGAAGCGAGAGGAGTCTACGTCCGTTTCACAGATCGAATTGTGTACAATGGCTTCCTGCGAATAGATCGTTCGCGAGCTCAAGGCGCTTCTAACCGTCCCTGGCCACCCGCCGGGCGTCGGGGGGGGTTGTCCGGGGGTAGCTTCTCGGCACCAATTGCGGGCCTAGCGTGCCGATTTTCGAATGCGGGTTAGCAGCTCGCGGGGAACCCGCAGTGTCAATGTGGCCCCCTCGCTGAGGGAAGAGGGATAGCGATGCTTGGAACGGTTTGAAGTTCCGACCCAGTACAAGGCGGGTAGGTTGGAACCCGCGACATTGCGGCTTCATTCAGGAGGATGCACCCGCTTCGGCCCGAGAGATCTAAGTGGCTTTCGCCGGTGTTGGCATTTAAGAGAGTTTACGATCCGTCTGTGTCCGAACGTACTTTTCACGTGAGGTCCTATGATGAAGTTTTCCTTTTTCATGATGCCCATACACCTTCCGACAGAGAACCCTGCGCTAGCGTTCGATCGGGACATCTCCCTCATTCACTACGCGGAGGAGCTGGACTTTGATGAGTTCTTTATCGGCGAACACCATTCAGGCGGCTGGGAGAATATGCCGGCGCCAGAGTTAGCACTGGCTAAGGCCGCAGCGCACGCCAAGCGCATACGTCTCGGCACTTCGGTCATCAATGCACCGTTCCATCACCCGTTCCACGTAGCCGAGCGAATGGCCTTTCTCGATCACCTAACGCGTGGGCGCGCCATATTGGGTGTGGGACCAAGTGCGCTGGTCACTGACAAGAAGCTCTTTGGCATCGACAACGACAGGCTTCATTCAATGCTGAACGAGTCGGTGGAGGTGATTGTGCGGCTCCTCGAATCACCCGATCCTATCGATCATCATGGGGAGTTCTGGAGTTTTGAAGGAATGCGTTTGCAGCTTCGTTCTTACCAGCAACCCCGGATGCCCCTCGCTATCGCTTCTTCGGGAAGTCCGTCGAGCCTCGACTTGGTAGGAAAGTACGAGATGATGCTACTCTCGCCCGCCGGGAAGAACCGCTGGCGCAACCCAGCTCACGTCGACCAGTGGAACTCCGTGGAGGCGGCCGCCGCAACCGCCGGCAAAACAGCTAGCCGAGACAATTGGCGGCTCGCTACCAGCGTGTATTTGGCGGAGACCCGGGAACAAGCGTGGGCCGATGTGGAGGCGGGCATCGCTCGGGATATGCAGTATTTCTTCGCTATTGGTCTCAAGACACCCTACGAATCCTACCCCAACCAACCGGCGTCGGAGATCACGCCCTACTCCGCCGCCGACCGGCGGGACTGGATCATCGGGACCCCCGACGATGCCATTCGTCACATAGAACGCCTACAGCAGGAGACGGGTGGTTTCGGAGGTCTGATGCTCACTACTCACGAGTGGACCGGGAGCGACAAGCTCCGTAGATCGTTGGAACTATTTGCTCGCTACGTGATGCCGCATTTCCGCGGTCACACCCAGGGTTTTAGGGATGAATGGGATCGCCTGCGCCAGCCTTCCAGCGAGGGAGGCGTTCAACTTCCCGGCAAGAGTCGTCCCAGCAATCTGTCGAATGGCTAAACGATCACCTCTTACACCGCCATTCGACGCTGCTTGGTGTTTTTCGAGTCTGTTCCAGTCACCCCGCGATGGGTGTGGAGTGGGCGAAAAGCTAAGGGAAGGCGAGCGTCGGAGCGGTGAAGTCCGCCCCGGGCGCCTTCGCATCCATCGCTAGGGAAATTACGCTTCCGCCGGTTTCTCGGCCCTCCACGCGTGGAGGTATTGCACGATCTCGTCGAGTGGTAGTACGTCGGCGTACTTCTGGTTCATGTCGAAGAGGTTGATGGCGTGGCACGCTTCGTGTCGATCAAATACACATTCCTCAGCTACCACCATGCGGAACCGGTAGGTGCAACCGTCCACCACGCTGGCTCGAACACACCCGCTGGTGCTCTCGCCGCAAGCGATAACGGTATCAATCCCGTGCTGGTTGAGGTGGGCGATCAGCGGAGTCCCCCAAAAGGCACTCGGTGAGAGCTTCCGTAGCACCGCCTCACCGGGGAGGGGTTGTACCTCCTCGATAATGTCGAACTTTGTGCGCTGCCGTTCCCTGGCTTCGGCCGATAGGTTGGGGGTGGAACCGCTACGCCGGAAGGACCATTCGTCGACCCCAGCGTCTGGCAGGCCTGAAATATGGATGACTGGGATCCCCACGTCGCGCGCTGTTCGCAGTAGTTGCTGGATATGGGGGATAGCATTCCAGCCGGCCATACCGCAGCTTCCAGGCCATTCCTTGGAGGCCTCCAGTACGGATTCCGGCTTGTCACCGAACACCCAACGATAGAGATCGATGAGCAGCAAGGCAGGCTTCTTGCCGAACCCAATGGCTCGGGGTGCCTTCATCGCGATATGTGCTTTGTCTTGTTCTGTAAGAAAACGATCCCATACACGTTCGTTCATGATTGGTCTCCTCATTCTGTTGATAGTCCGCTTCGCCCATGGGACTCGTTCATGTGGTCCATGGACGACCCCAAGGGTGCGATGCCCGTGGGGTTTGTGCGGGACTGTCATTGTGCCATTTTTCCCCGAGCAGAGCGCCCATACATCTTTGAATACTCCCCGCGGTCTGGGGCTGCAAGAGCTCAGGGTGTTGTGAGATTTACGATGCGCAGCTATTGTCGGTGCTGTTTACGCCGTTCCATGCTTGTTTTCAAAATGATGAATACACCGCTGTCGGTATTTCTGGTTGTCCAATTCCTGGCTGCGCCGGCGTATGCAGCTGAGCTCCCATTGCAAGCACTGGCACTAGCACGGGTAGGTGGCGACCACGGCGTCTTCGTGCGGGCGGAAGGCGGCAGGATCTTGGCTAAACTGAACTCCACACGCCCGTATCATCCTGCCTCTGTCACGAAGGTAGCGACCACCCTCGCCTTCCTCTCTAAGCTTCCGCTAGACTATCGTTTTCGCACGACGTTTCGCACCACGGGTCCCGTAGTTAGTGACACCCTAGAGGGGAATCTCCTTGTACATGCAGAGGGTGACCCCTACTTCCTGCTTGAGAATGCATTTCTGGTGTTGCTGAGGCTTCGGGAAATGGGAATCCGCCAGATCAACGGTGGGATTCGGGTCTCCGGGCCCTTCTTCCTTAATTGGACTCCTGACCCCGAAGGCCGCAGACTAAAGCGCGCGTGGATGGGTCGCCTGGGCTCAGAAAGCTGGGCAACGGTGACCCAACTCCTGTTCCCGGGCAAACGCCTGCCGCTGGAGAACTTTAGTCTCCGATTTGGGAACGGTAGCACCCGGAAGGGACCTTCAGCGCGTGCGCTTGTAATTCACGCCTCGCCACCCCTGCTTCGACATCTCAAGGATTTTAACAGCCACTCCAATGATATCTTTCATGAGTTCTCGTACCGAATCGGTGGTCCAGAGACAGTCCAGGAGATCCTTCACGCACATGTCCGCGGGGTACCTCGTGCTTCGATCGTCATTGAAAATGCTGCAGGGGATGGCAGGATGAACCAATTGAGCCCACGTGCTGTTGTGGCCATGTTCGATGCCCTAGGAAGACTCCTAGCGAAGCGGGGTCTGTCGTTTTCTGACGTACTTCCAGTGGCTGGAGTGGACCCGGGTTCACTGAGGGGGCGCTTAGCGGTACCTCGCTATCGCGGAATGGTTGCTGCCAAGTCAGGGACGGTGCGCGGGCTTCGTATATCGGTTTTGGCCGGCCTCGCACAAACGCGAAAGTACGGGCGAACGCTTTTCGCGATAATGATCCGGGGCGTTCCACTGGGAGTAGCCCGCGAGAGGCAGAATGCTTTCCTGCGGGGACTGCTCGACGCCGGCGGTCCGCGGGCTTTGCGAAGTCGCCCGGCTTCGCCTCCGGCCTTCATGGAGGCGCTGTTGGAGTCACGAGGTTAGAAACCCATAGGGCCTTGCGTCTCTGGTGGTATGGTCGGTCGAAGCATTGTCAGATAGGTAGGGCCGACCGCACCTAGTATCAATTTACCCCACGGGTCTGTACGATCTGAGTGGCCACAATTTGTATGTTGGAGGACACTGATGTACGGTCCGGTGCTGTGTGCCTGACAAGGTACGCGATTCACCCGTGGCATACGACGAAGAGGAGGCACCCGCTAATGGCCGACAAACCCCTAAAAGGAAAAGTAGCATTGGTGACTGGCGCTGGCAGTCCCATAGGATTTGGCCGCCGCATGACGTTTGCCCTGACCGCGGCGGGCGCGCGTGTAGCCATGGTTGACATAAGCGAGGAGTGGCTCAATCGGACCGCGGATGAGGTTCGAGCCGTTGCCGGAAAGGATAGCGTGCTTCCGGTCGTGGAAAGCGTGGCTAGTTGGGAGAGTGCTGCAAGGGCGGTGAACACTGCCATCGCTGATCTGGGAGGGCTCGACATACTTGTTAACAATGCCGGAACCAACCCGCGCAACGTGGGTCTGACGTCTGAATTCCGCGAGAAGTGCTGGGAAGTCTCGCCCGAGGCGTGGGTGCGGGTGTTTGCCGTAAACTGCAGCGGCCCCTTTTTTACCGTCCGCGCGGCGGTTGAGCATATGATCAACAAAGGGTGGGGTCGGATTATAGGTGTCACCACTAGCTTGGACACCATGTATCGTGCGTACGGTTCGCCCTACGGCCCTTCTAAAGCGGGCCATGAAGCCTTCATGGCCACCCTTTGCCAAGAACTCGAAGGTACCGGCGTAACTGCTAACGTGCTGGTGCCGGGTGGTCCGGCGAACACTAACCTTATTCCCCAGGATGCTGACTACGATCGGAAACAGCTCATTCAACCGCCGGTCATGGAAAAGCCGGTGGTGTGGCTTGCTTCGGAAGCGTCCAATGGCATTAATGGCCGGCGGTTTATCGCCTATCACTGGGACGAGGACTTGCCAGTGGATGAGCGGCTAGCTAAGTCGAGCGCACCTATTGCGTGGCCGCAAGCCGGACAGCCAGCGATCGCACCAGGCCGTTAGGTGTGGGCCGCCAGGCTGCTAGCGGTTGCCCCATGTGGCCGCAGGCTTCTAGGGTTGGATGTCAAAGGCGGCCGCGTTGCGGGAGCGGGTACTTCTGGTGACAGGCGGTTTCGTTATGATGTTCCCGGGGGCCATTACGCTGAGGGTGGGCGCTTCGGCTTTGACCGTAGCCATCGTAGGTCACTTGCGTAGGGGTAGGATTGAGCAGTCCGCGAGCGAAACGGGAGCTTCTTGCGGTGTCCCGAAAGGGCCTTCCTGTGCAACGGGAGAGGTCCAAAGACGGTTTCGATCTCAGTCCCGGATCAACAAGTTCGATATGGGTTGTTACCTCGGCTCGTCGATGTTTGTCTCGGTGGGGACCGAGATAATCGGCAAGGACGACAAGTGTATCTGACTCACGCCGCCCACCCGGGGACTGTACGTTTCTTCAGTGGGCTAGGTTTCGTCGCTGTCACCCGGAGTTCACGACGACGTTACGTTGAATGCGGGCGACATCGATATCTCAGAGACCTGTCACGATGGTTGGGGACCCGACGTCACGGCCGTTGCCTGTGCGGAGTAGATCCGCAGAAGGAATTTCCGTGGGTTGGACGGGATTGGCCGGGTGCCGGCATGGTTGCCAATCTCACAGGAGCGCAGCCCACGTGACTCTCAGACGCATCGTCCTTGTAGTGATTCTGCTGACGTGGATCCCCGGTTGCAGTTATGTGCCCCCCCCGCAGCAACAACGGGATCTGTGCCGCCTCTTCGCACAAAACCCTGATTGGTACGACTACGCCAGCGATTCCCAGGAGCAGTGGGGGACGCCGGTCAATGTTCTGATGGCCTTTGTCCGCCATGAATCAAGCTATCGAAGCGATGCTAGGCCGCCCATGCGATGGCTCTTGTTCATACCGCTGGGGCGCGCGTCATCGGCCCGAGGCTATGCCCAGGCACTGGATCCGGTGTGGGGAGAGTACCAAACGGAGAGAGGGGGCATCTTTCATAGCCGCGGTGACATGGAGGACGCTTTGGACTTCATCGGCTGGTACAATTTTAAGACTTGGCGGGAACTTGGCATTTCTCGCTATGATGCCGAACGACTCTATCTGGCCTATCACGAGGGGCGTGGTGGGTATCGGCGCGGGACTTGGCGGAACAAGGCCCAGCTTCAACGCATTGCCAAACGGGTGGCCGCGACCGCACGTCAGTACAAGAGGCAGCTCGCGTATTGCGAATCCCGTTTCCGTTGCGATTCCTGGTATCAGGTTTGGCCGTTTTGCCGCTGACTGGCACCTTTGGTTATCTCCGATCTCAGCACGCCAATTCACTCTCGCCCCTCGTAGCGCAATTGAGGGACGGCCGAGCGGGACTGAGGAGCTTGACTTCCCGTAACCGCATCGCCACAGTTCGTTTCGAGGGTGTCGGGGTGGCTAATCCATTGACTCATGTTTTGTTGCGCACGTACGTAGGCCGATGTCGGATGCAGGAGTTCCGGTTATGATGGATCTCGTCGACGTGACGGTGGGGTTGTTCTATCGCTTTGCCGCGTGCGGGGCGCTGCCGGCCTCGTGGTTTCGGAATCTCGACCCAGTGAGCGTACCCAGGGCCAGTCGCACCGGAAGGCTTTCACTCGAGATAGTAAGCCACTGCTGGCGCTACGGGCAGTTTCTCACGTACCAGCTCAGCTCCCTGGTCATACATCGAACCGACAAGCTCGACGTCCAGATGACCGTATACTACGCACCCGACGATGAATCGGTGCTGCGGGTGCTGCGATTTTTTGAGGGCATTACTGTTCCGGGCGTCTCGTGGCGTTGGCTCGCCCTACCCAAGGAGCAGCTATTTCGTCGAAGCATTGGTCGAAACCTCGCTGCTCGGGCTACCCGCGCTGACTGGATCTGGTTCACCGATGCGGACGTGGTGTTCCACAAAGGTTGTCTCGACACATTAGCGACTGTGTTGCAGGGAAGGACTGATGCGCTCGTACATCCAAGATCGCCGCTGGGGACGTCATTGCTTTCGGAGGAGCACCCACTCCTGATGCAGGGCCGTGCGGCTCCGGCCGTGCTCGATATTCCCTTGGAGGAATTTCGCCCCTACGGCGGAATTCACAACCGCGCTAAAGGGCCGTACCAGATAACCCACGGAGATGTGGCCCGAGCATTCGGGTACTGTGATTCCATCGGACTCTACCAGCGGCCTGCGGCGCATTGGCGCAAAGCCTATGAAGACCGGGCCTTTCGATGGCTTCTTGGTACGGACGGTACCGGGCTGGACATCCCAGGGGTTTGCCAAATCCGCCATGCCACTAAGGGGCGGTATCGGGAGGATTCGGCGACGGCTAGGTTGCGCTCCCTAGTACGGAAGAGCCGTGACCACTGGACGTAATGGGCCCGTGTTCACGGTGAACACGTTTGAGTCGGGCGGATTCCTGCGCGGCCGTTGAGCTCTGATATACGAATCATTAAGAACGGCCTTTCCTCCGTAAGCCCATCTAGCTACAAATACGATCCAAGTAGATGATGGGCTCGTATCGCTTCGCGCAGGTTTCTTACGTAGGCCCTAGTTCGGGGACCCTCGGATCCCCTTAGGACATTGTTGAATGTCCCCAACCCTCGGAGATAAACGTCATGCTCGAATTTCGGAGGGCAAGTCTGCCCAACATTCTCTTCGCACTCTTCCTCGCACTCCTACTGCCGCTACCTGTAGGTGCGCACACAGATCATGGAAGCGGCAATACCGGGTCGGGCGATGGTGCCATGGATAACCTTGGTGATGGTGAAGAGAACACCGCGACAGGGCAAGATGCGTTAAACGCGCTTACGAGCGGTGATAGTAACACCGCGGTCG
>CAYTMJ010000003.1:0-65913 GCA_964438895.1 uncultured Syntrophobacterales bacterium
GCTGCGCCAGCTAGGCATGGACACCGTAGTCAACCTCATCTACTCGGTGTCACCTAGGCACACCGACGAGTACTATGCTCAGAAGGCTCGAGAAGCCGCTGCCCTAAAGCCGTACAGCATCTGCTTCAAGGACGTAGGCGGCCTTCTCACTCCCGAACGTACCCGTGCGCTGGTTCCCATCGTACTGGAGAACATTGGCGACACCCCGGTTGAGTTCCATGCCCACTGCAACAACGGCCTGGCGCCACTCAACTACCTGGAAGCCATCAAGCTTGGCATGACTACTATTCACACAAGCGTACCGCCGCTCGCTAACGCATCAGCCCAACCTTCGGTCTTCAATATGGCCAGAAACGTGCGCGCCATGGGACACGAAGTGTCGGTCGACGAAGAGGTACTGAAACCCGTAAGGGACCACTTCAACTTCGTCGCCAAACGAGACGGGCTACCCATCGGCAAGCCAGTTGAGTACGACGAATCCCAGTATCTGCATCAAGTACCCGGGGGTATGATCTCCAACTTCGTACACCAACTCCGTCTCGTGGGCATGGAAGATAAATTACCCGCCGCACTAGAAGAGGCGGCACGAGTGCGTGCAGAGTGGGGTTATCCCATTATGGTAACACCACTCTCGCAGTTTGTAGGGACCCAGGCAGCCTTCAACGTAATCCTTGGGGAACGCTACAAGCAGGTCAGCGACCAGTCCATCCAGTACGCTTTGGGGATCTGGGGTCAGGAAGGTGCCGAGCTCATGGATCCTGACGTCAAAGACAAGATCCTGAGCCGACCCCGTGCTAAAGCATGGACCAAATGGGAACAACCGGAGCCGTCGTTAGCGGAACTACGGTCCCAGCTAGGCGGACCCTCTATATCCGACGAGGAACTGGTGCTGCGGGTCTACGCGGGCGTCGACGAGGTCAAGGCCATGATGGAAGCTGGGCGACCACGCGAATACCTGAGTGCGAGCCAACCGTTGGTGCGTCTCATCAACGAACTCACCAAGCAGACCGAATACACCCAAGTCTACATTCGCAAACCCGGCTTCTCGCTTGCGCTACAGAAAGAGGCGCCGGCGCTCAACAATCGTCGTTAAACCGGGCCTAGCAAGCGGGCACAAGAGCACCCTATCCCATTCACGCTTCCACTGACATGGCTGCAGGAACCGGCATATCATAGAGCCGCGCAACGTTGTCCCGCAGTAGCTTCGCCCGAACGTCGTCCGGAAGGTGACCCAGATCCCTTGCCACCACGTCCCTCGAGTGTGGCCACGTGGAGTTGGCGTGCGGGAAGTCGTTGGACCACATACAGTTGTCAGCTCCCCACCAAGTCAGGTTACGGGCACCCACCGCGTCATTAAAGAATGTGGCGAACACCTGCCGATTGAAGTACTCTGTGGGCAACTTATCGATAGTCAGCGGCTCCGTGGGTCGGTGACGGTCGAAGTAGTAGTCCCACTGCTCTAATACGTAGGGAAGCCAGCCGATCTCATTTTCAACAAGCACAACCCTAAGCCGCGGATAGCGCTCCAACACGCCCGAGAAGATGATGTCCAGGAGGCTATCAGTGATCTCTGCGAGCTTGAGGTTGACACTACCGCGATACCGCTCCAGCCCCTTACGGTCATAACGCGTCTTGACGTAACCGAAACCCGTGAGAATGTGAACGCTGACCGGCATCTCCATCTCCTGAGCTGCCGCCCAGAAGTGCTCGTAGTGATCGGTTGTAAAGGCCATCTCCTTGGGTGGAACCTGCCAGATTAGGGCGCCCCGTAGACCTGCGTCCTTACAACGACGTAACTCCGCCACAGCGTGGTCCATATCGTAGGTGGCGATCATTGGCACACCCACCAACCGGTCCAAATCCACCTGACAATATTCGATCAGCCAGTCATTGTAAGCACGACAACACTCCTCCTGCAGCCGGGGGTCTTCCTCCGAAAACAGACTTAATGCGTAAGTAGGATACAACACCTCAGCACTGACACCGTCCACTGCCATTTCCTTGAGCCGGGCCTTAGGGTCTGAGCCACCGGGGTGGGTTTGAAATCCTTCTCCCACCTTCAGCTCGGGGAAGCGCGGAGCGCGATCACGCATGGCTTGGGAAACACGACTCACCAGGGTATCCGCTGGCTCCATCACGTGGGAATCGGATGAAAACAACAACTCGTCGGTTGCGACCCCTCCAGTTCCCCTGAAAGTCCGGCGATAAAGGCCCGTGTCGATGCTCATGAAAGGCTCCTTTCGTAGTATCGTCTATGTAGTCTCTTCTCTTAAACTCTTACGCCAAACTGCCTGTCGTTGCCACCCCACCTCAGGCGCGGTCAGAGTCGGCGATCTCCAGGGCCGCAAAGGCGTACATCCGGGCTGCAGCCAGAAGGTCGTCCACCTTCTGCATTTCCCCAGTAGCCGGCTTGGCGTCAGCGGCTTCTGGAGATGGACCGCATTTGATGGCTGGGATTCCTACTTCCGCAAACACTGTCAGATCTGCATACGTGCTAGTAAAAGCGTTGCGGATGGGTTCTACCTTACGACCCCGAACGAATTCGTGAGCTTCTTCCATAGCGGCCACCAACGGCTCGGCGCCTTTGGATTCGTACCCGTTCACCGATAGAAACAACGAGCACTTAGCCTCGATGTCCGTATCAGCAATGACCCCCCTAACCTCACGGAGCACGTCGATGGCACGCTGGGCTGGCGTCATGAACGCTTCCACGTATAGGTTACAGATAGCCGGAGAAAAGTTAGGCTTGAATGGGGCACCACCGAAGATGGAGCCAATATTGACCTTGGGAATCATCGTAGCAGCTGCGAACTCGTAACGGTGCTCCTGCTCATATCGGCGGCCCCAGTCCTCCAACGCGGGAATGATGGATGCCATTCGAACGACCGCGTTCTTGCTCTGTCTCGCATCGACCGGATGGTCCACAAACGGTGCATACATGGGCTCGCCATACGTAGTTATTTTAATGAACACCGCGCCACACTGCGCCCAAGTGATGCGAAACTGGGAAGGCTCCACCACAATACAGTAGTCCCCCACTACCCCGTGGGTCACGAGGTACCGCGCACCGTGGCCTTTCCCTCGGTATGCAGGACCCTGATAGTGGTCCACTGGCGAGCGGCCGATTTCTCCGGCAACACCGGTAACAATGACGTCACCCTTGAGTTTGACGCCGCTCTCCTTAAGCGCCTTAGCCATGGCCAACGTACACGTGAGCGGTCCCTTGTCATTAACAATGCCGCTTCCGTAGATGACGTCATCCTCCCGACGCGCCAACGCCTGCCACTCGGGCCGACTGGTGCCAGTGATCCACAAGTCTTCCTGGGTCCCCGCCAGAGCCGTGTCCATATGTCCGTTGAACAATAGAGTCGGACCCTTCCCCGTACCCGGGATAACACCCACCACATTGGCGCGGCCGGGCTCCGTGTGCTGAAGGAAGGTCTCTATCCCCTGCTTCTGCAGCCAGTCGTGGATAAAACGGGCCGCCTCCTCCTCACTTCCAGTAGGCGTTGGGATGCTGACCACATCCATGGCCAGCTTAGCCAACTCCTCCCGGTCGATATGGGAAAACACCTTTTCCAAGATCGCCTGGTCCGTTTGCATAATGCGAACTCCCTCCGTCCGACCAACGCTAGCCGACACGAGCGAGCCGAGTCAAGTTGTCCGATTCGGTGTAATTAGCAGAAGCAGCACCTGGGTGAATTTGACACCGGCCAATGGGATCAGGTATTTTGGCGGTTTCGCTCTCAACCGTTTCATTTCTCTGCAACGCCCGCGTGTCCAGGCCACGTCGTGGCTCAACGGGACTACTGGAACACACCAAGTCGTCGATTAAGAAGTCGACCCAAACAGGAGGCCACAATGGGCTACGCGGATCTACATGAACATCTGAGGCAGCTTGAGGAGGCGGGGCATCTGCGCCGCATCAATCAGACTATTAACAAAGACACCGAGTTGCACCCGTTAGTGCGCTGGCAATACCGTGGCGGCATTCCCGACGAGGAACGAAAGGCTTGGTATTTCTCCAACGTCACGGATTCCCGAGGACGGCGCTTCGACTTTCCCGTGGTTGTGGGTGCCCTAGCCGGAAGCAAAGCCATCTATTTTCTCGGCATGGGGTGCAATAGCGCCGAAGAGATGGACAAGAAGTGGAAGGATGCTCTCTCCAACCCCATCACGCCAATGGTGGTGGACAACCCGGTGTGTCAGGAACACGTGATGACCGGTGATGCACTGGAACAAGACGGCCTGGACAAGTTTCCGGTTCCGATCTCGACTCCCGGGTTCGACAACGGCCCGTACACCACCTGTTCCCACTGGATCACTAAGGACCCAGAGACCGGCATCGGAAACATCGGCAACTACCGCGGTCAGATCAAATCCCGCACGCGGGTCGGCGTTTTCCCGTCCGGACTGGGCCAGGATATCTACCTCCACTGGAAAAACGCCCAGAAGCGCGGTGAGCCACTTCCCGCGGCACTAGTCATCGGCGCGCCACCCGTGGTGTCCTACGTTTCTGTGCAAAAGCTTGACTATGGCGTGGACGAGATGGCCATCGCCGGTGGCTTCGTAGGCGAGCCCATCCGCATGGCGCAGTGCAAAACCGTGGACCTACAGGTGCCAGCTGAGGCCGAGATTGTCATTGAAGGACATCTCAACACCGAGTTCGTGGAGCCCGAAGGGCCGTTCGGTGAGTCACACGGCTACATGCACCCACGCCAATTGAACCCGTTCATGGACGTCACTGCGATCACCCACCGCAATGACGCCATATACGTATCATGGCTCAGTCAACTCACTCCCAGCGAGTCGTCGGTCGTACGCAAGGTCGGATACGACCGGCTCATGCTGGTTCACCTGAGGGACCACTGCCGAATCACCAGTGTCACGCGGGTGGAAATGCACGAACCCCTGACCAACACCTACAAGCTCGTCATCGTACAAATGAAGCGGCCCAAGGAGGCTGAGGTATGGCGAGCCCTTCATGCCGCATCATCCTTCCACCCCGGGGTCGGCAAAATCGTCATAGCAGTGGATGAAGATATCGATCCAGCGGATGAGGCCGCTGTGTTCTGGGCCATGTGCTACCGCATGAAGCCCCACAAGGATGTCCAAATCATCGGCGGCATGGAAAAGGGCCACGCCCCACCGTTCCTCTACAATGACGAGAGCAAGGGAACGGACGTGGTCTCGTACCATCTACCAGCGGATGAGTCGGGAATGCTGTGTAACGCCATCCTGAAGGAGCCATTTCCCCCTGTCTCCCTGCCCAAGCGGGAATTCATGGAGCACGCTCGGGAGTTGTGGGAGGAGTTCATGCTACCGCCACTGAAGCCCAAGATGCCATGGTACGGCTACTCGCTAGGTCAATGGGACGACGAACTTGACGAGGAAGCCAAGCTGGCGGTGGAGGGCCGTTACTTTGAGACGGGCGAGAAGCTCAAGTCTCGGCGCGTCAAGGCCAGCGACGTCGAAGAGGATCACTAACTACACTGGTGAAGGACGGCGAGAACTTCCTTGACTTCGGGGCCCGGATCGATACGGTCCTTGAACGGTGCTAGGCGACGGTAGAGATCGGCTGCGGCCTTGTGAAAACCCCCGGGCAGTCCAGCAGCCTCGAAGCTGGCAGCGATTTCCTCCATCTCACCCACGTAACGCCAGCCCTTCGGCGCAGCCACCAAAGCTGCGCGCTCGCTCTTGCGAGGGAGACTAGGTTGAGAACCTACCCATTCCTGTAACAGCGCCTCCTCTACCCCCTCCCTCGCCGCCAACGCACGAATGGCCAGAATCAACGCGTCACTACCCTTGGTCCAAGCGGCGTAGGCCATCTTAAGGGCAGAGGCAGCTCCAACGTCACCCTCAATGACTCTGGCATCGAGCATGCTGCCAGAAAACAAATCTGCCACTGTTGCGGCCTCGGGCCCTGAAAGATAGAGGCGCGTCCTACCGAGCTTCGCCACGGGAGGACCAATGATGCCGCCGTCGACAAACTGGGCTCCACTCTTGTCGACTATATCCCTCACGCGTTTTGCAGTGGCCCGGGAGATAGCGTTGGCATCGAGGTACAACCCAGCAAAACCCAGATCGGCTACACCCTGGGCCACCCGCTCGGCCGCGTGCGGCGGGCAAACCGAAAGGACCGAATCGCTCTCACCGATCGCCTCGACCAGCGTCGCCACATCCACCAAACCAGCCTTTGAAGCCCGCTGCCGACTCTCCTCGCTTCGTCCACTCGAAACCCACAACACCCGGGCTCCGTTGACCGAAGCGCCGATGGTGGCGCCCATACTACCAGGATGCAAAAGCGTGACGGTCTTGATCTGCATACGTGCTCCGCGGACTTGTTGCCGGGTCAATTTAGTCACCAACCGACCCCTTGACCTAAGGAAGCGATATCACGACCTACTCCCCGTTTTCCAAGATGCGACTCGAGCTCACGACGCTACCACCGGCCACGTAATCTGTCAAAGTTTCCGGAGCGGCACCGGTGGTGGGTCCGTAGCGAACCGGGTATGATAGCGTAATGTCTAAGCCAAAGGGGACCGCGCTCATTACCGGCGGAGCCAAGCGCATTGGTGCCGCCATCGCTCGCGCGTTGGCGGAAGATGGCTACGACATCGCGCTTCACTACCTCACTTCCCCCGAACCAGCCGAACGCACTGCAGCAGTGGTGCGGAAGTTAGGCCGGAAGTGCCGGTTATACCGATACGACCTCAATAACCACGCTGAGGTATCCGCTCTTATCCCTAGGGTGCGGGAACACTCCCCTGACCTGAACCTCCTCGTCAACAATGCGTCCATATTCGAACCTGGGAACCTCCAGGGGACCAGTCGCGAAATGTTTGAACATCACTTCAACATTAACCTTAAGGCTCCCTTCTTTCTCACCCAAGAGTTCTCGGGAGGTTGCGCTCAGGGCCAGGTCATTAACCTCCTCGACAGCCGTGTAGGCCGTTCAGACCCGGAGCACGCGGTCTACACCCTCTCCAAGAAAGCGCTCCTAGAACTCACCCGCATGGCCGCCCGCGAATTCGGTCCCGAAATCCGGGTTAACGGAGTTTGCCCCGGAATGATTCTGCCGCCAGACGGAGTGGCCGTGGATGTGCTTGAACGACGGAGTACAACACTACCCTTGAAACGAATCGGCAACACAGCTAACTTGGTCGCCGCGGTGCTATTCCTGCTGGACAACTCCTTCGTCACAGGGGAATGTATCCACATCGACGGCGGGGAAAGCCTCTAACCCGATCACCGCACCAAGGTCCCATGATTCAGAAACATCCAGTCAAGATCAACATAACAAACCTCCGGCTCCGTACCATCATTGGCATCAACGAGTGGGAGCGCGAGACGAAACAGGACGTAATTATAAACGTCGAACTGGAATTGGTTCCGAGCACGACCTTTATCCGCGACACCATTGATGAGACCGTTGACTACAAGCAGCTCAACAGACGAATAATCGCTGTAGTGGAAAGGTCCTCGTTTTTTCTCGTCGAGAAACTCTGCGACCACCTACTGACACTAGTGATGGAGGATGCACGAGTTGAACGCGCCTGGGTCGAAGTTGCCAAACCGGCCGCACTCCGCTTCACAGATTCAGTGTCCGTAGAATGTTCGGCCGAAAGGGTAGGGGTGGAATGAACCGTGCTGTCATCGGCGTCGGCTCCAACATCGCTCCCAAGTTCAATCTACCCAGGGCACGCGAGCGAATCGGAAAACGGCACGTGATCGTAGCCGAGTCACCCCTGGTCGAAACAACCCCTATCGGCTGCGTCGACCAACCGGATTTTACCAACGGCGCGCTGTTGGTAGAGACCCGAATGGATTGCGAGCAGCTGAAAGTTGACCTCAAGGCCATCGAGGTCATGCTTGGACGCCAACCCGAGACGAACCGCAATGGACCCCGAACCATCGACCTCGACATTATCGTATGGAATGGTGAGATCGTTGACCCCGATCTATACACTCGGAAATATCTACAAACCAGCGTCCTGGCGGTGCTACCGAACTTGAACCTGCGATGAGTCAACATCGAAACGCGCGGTCGATTAGCCCAATATGCGCGATAGCTTGCGCCCTAGTAATGCTGTTGTCCATAGCCGACGACAGTTCTGGTAGCAGAATCGAAGTCAAGGCGATTCCCGTGGCGCTCGACCCCGAAAAGCCTAACGTCAAAGTGGTCGGAAGGCTGGTGTTCTTGAGGGGCTTTGAGTTGGTCTCGGACAATAGACGGTTCGGAGGGCTATCGGGCCTGGACGTCAGCGCAGACGGCAGGCAGCTCACGGCCATTTCGGACCGGGGTCGTTGGATGACTGCCGACCTTAGGCACGACCCGGCGGGACGTCTCGTTGCCCCTCGTTCCTGGCGCGAGACAACCATGCTGACGCCTACTGGCGCACCAGTCAGGGGACGCCAGCGCGACGCTGAAGGTTTGACCCGAGTCACCCACGGTGCGTTCTTGGTCTCATTCGAGGGACATCACCGCATCTGGCGATATCCGACACTCACTACACCACCCCAACCGATGAATACGCCTCGCACCTTGCGCGATGCTCCCGTCAACGGAGGGCTCGAAGGAATCACCACACTGCCCAACGGTGCGGTGCTCGGCGTAACCGAACGGCAAGCCAACGGGGACGGAAGCGTCAAGGGATGGGTCATGCAAAACGGCTCGACACAGGAGATCGCTTACAGATCGGCGAAAGGCCTCCACCCTACGGAACTAGCCACCATGGCCAACGGAGACGTGCTCTTACTCGAACGGCGCTTCACACTGGCAAGGCGTTGCGTGCGCATCGTCCGTCTGACCGAAGGCCATCTCCATAAAATACTCCGACACAAAGGTACCGCGTTGAGTGGAGAGGTCATGGCAGAACTAAAGCATCCACTATCAGTGGACAATTTCGAGGGTCTCGCGCTCAGGAGGGACCGAGCGGGACGGACATTACTCTACGTGGTGTCCGACAACAATTTCATGCCGTTTCAAAGAACTCTATTGTTCCAGTTTCAATTAATTGATGACTCCTGAATCAAGAGCTAAGTTCTATTAGCCCGCGGCACCTGTTCACATCAGTTCTGAGTCTGCATTGATCCGCGGAGGAGGACCATGAGCGTACAACAGCTTGACGACAAGCCACTCGAGAATCTGAGCCTAGACGAGCTCCACACGCTGTTCCGCCAGCGGGTTAGACCGGAGGTGATTGAGCACGTGATGGGTGCTGCCGAGACCGAGTCCACGCTCGAGCGAAACCGAGCCGCTTTGGACCGGCTGCTGTTCCGTCAACGGATCTTCCATGACGTCACCGACCCGGACACCTCGATCGAACTGTTCGGGCACAGGCTACCATCACCTGCGCTGATCGGCCCAGTGGGGAGCTTCCGGCAACTGCGCAAGAACGGCGAGCACGAGGTAGCTAAAGGCGGTAGCCTGTTCGGGACCATGGTTTTCATTAGTGGTGCTACCCAATCCACCGTGGACCAGTGGTCGGAAGGGATTTCGTCGCCGTTGGTGTACATGGCCTACCTTAGCAAGGGACGAGATAAGGTACTGAACGCAGTGCGCAGGGCAGAAGAGATCGGCTACGCCGCCGTCGGGCTTACTATGGACACGCTACAGCCCACGAAGTTAAAGGATCGGATTCCCCTATCCTCGAACGGAAAAGCGCGTACGATCCATCCGTCATCGCCGGACGACGTTACGTGGCTTAAAAAGGAGGTGTCTATCCCTGTGGTGGTGAAAGGGATCATGAACCCCGACGACGCGCGAATTGCCATCAACTCGGGCGCGGACTGCCTGGTCGTTTCCAATCACGGCGGTCGTATCCTCGACTTCAATCGCGCCGCCATTGAGGTCTTGCCGGAGATTGTCGATGCTGCCGATCAACGTGTTCCAGTATTACTCGACAGCGGCGCTCGCAGGGGCGGTGACATCGCGAAGGCCATCGCGTTAGGCGCCCGCGCAGTGCTGTTAGGGCGACCCATTTGCTGGGGCCTCGGCGCCGGCGGACCGGAAGGTGTGGCGCGTGTGCTGTCAATACTAACGGACGAATTGAAAAGGGTGATGATCATGACCGGTACCGCGACCATCGCGGGCATCACACCGGGGCTTCTCAGTCTAGACCCGAACAATATATGGTTTAGGGGAATGTAAGTAGCACCACAGTCCAGCCACACGGGAGAACACATGAGCGCAGAAGAACGTTTGAAAGAACTAAACCTGAGTCTACCGCCCTTGCCCAGACCCATGGCCAACTACGTCAGTGCCGTGAGAACGGGCTCGTTACTGTATCTTGCCGGGCACGGCCCCTTGGGCGATAATGGCAAACCGATCTCACGTGGCAAACTGGGTCGCGACCTTTCCATTGAAGATGGCTACCGCGCAGCGCGCCAGACAGCATTGAACGCCCTGGTGACCCTAAGAACAGAGCTCGGCAGCCTAGACCGCGTACGCCGCATCGTCAAGGTGCTGGGCATGGTTAATGCCGACCCGGATTTCCAAAAGACACCGCAGGTGATTAATGGGTTTTCCGATCTCATGGTAGAAGTGTTTGGTGAGAGCATCGGCAAACACGCCCGCTCTGCCGTGGGCATGGCAACGCTACCCAACGGGATCCCTGTGGAAATTGAGTCGATCTTCGAGATTGCATGAGGATTCGCTAGACTGGAACGTCTAACGGCTCGACCAAATCGTCGAAACCATTCGACTCTTTGGGCGCCCTTTCGCTCTCAGGAACCCCAGAAGTGCTTGACAAACCGGCGTTATCGAAAATTTAAGACCCCTGGCATGAAACGTGCGTTACAGTGAATCATCCATTGTATGGAGGTAGCTCAATGCTCTACAAACGATCCCCTTCAATATGCATCAAGGGATTGGGGATTTGCACCCTGTCGTTCGCTCTCTTCGCCCTGAATACGGGCTTGAGCCAACGGCTTCTTGACGCTTCCACACGGTCGGTCATTACCGACCAGCAGTCGGTGCGAAGCATCGTAGATCTGGTCAAGGCCGTAAGTCCAGCGGTGGTTAATATCGCCACCAAGGGCCAGATGCGATCAGCGCAACAGTCGCAACCACACACCCGCCCCTGGCCGGATGCGTGGAGGAAGTTTTTTGAAGCACCGCCCTTCGGTATGCCCGAGACACCCTCCGTACCCCAAAGGACTGAATCGTTTGGCTCAGGCGTCATCATCGATTCCAAGGGATTGGTACTGACAAACCATCACGTGGTGGCGGGCCGAAAGAACGTCACCATCCGCGTAACGCTCTCGGACGGTAACGAACTCGAGGGGAAAATCATCGGAACCGATGAAAAGACCGACATCGCCCTCCTCCAGATCAATACCGGCTACTCGTTACCCACTGTCCCGCTTGGCGATTCCGACAGGTTGGAGATTGGCGAAGGTGTTCTGGCTATCGGCAACCCATTCGGCCTAGACGGCACGGTAACATCCGGCATCGTCAGCGCCAAGGGGCGCCGTATCGGGGCTGGTCCTTACGACAACTTCATCCAGACCGATGCGTCTATCAACCCAGGAAATTCCGGTGGGCCACTCGTCAACCATCGGGGGCAGGTCGTAGGAGTGAACACCGCAATATACAGTCGGGGCGGAGGTAACGTCGGCATAGGCTTTGCCATTCCCATCAACCTTGTAAAGGAACTGCTTCCACAACTCCAGCATGACGGACGGGTGACTCGCGGTTGGCTGGGCATAGCATTTCAGAAAATGACCCCGCTATTGGCAGAATCCCTAGGAGTAAAGAAGTTACACGGCGCGCTCGTGTCAAAAGTGTTACCCAATACACCAGCGGAAAAGGCCGGTCTGCAGGCCGGCGACGTCATCGTCGAGTTCGACAACCATGCCGTCGAGGAGGCCAGCGACCTGCCCATGATCGTCGCGCGAACCCCGGCAGGAAAAGAGGTGGGCGTAACAGTGTTGCGCCACGGAGAAGACAAAACGTTGACAGTGACCATCGGCAAGATGGAGAGCCCAGAGACTGTGGCGAAAGCAGCAGACGGTTCCAAGCTAGGACTCACGGTTCAGGAACTAACACCCAACACCGCCAAGAAGCTGTCAATAGAAGTGGCCACAGGGGTCCTCGTCACAGCGGTGAAACCAGGTAGCCCCGCGGATGAGGCCGGATTACAACCCGGCGACGTCATCCTAGAAGTCAATCGAACCCCCGTGGGGACACTCACCGCATACACTCAGGCACTGCGACTGGCCGTGGAAGGCCGCAACGCCCTATTCCTTGTCAAGCGAGGCAAGATGACGCGATTCTTCGTCGCCAAGACCTGACTGTAGGCGTTTCAGTTTAGGAAACCGTATCTGACCGGACGGAAGTCTGCTCAGGCTACTACCAAGGAAAAGAGTTGTGAAGTACCAAGACCCTTCTATTCCCACAATTTGGCTGGGCCTGAAAGGCCTCAGTTCGTAAGACCTTATTGTTGCCAACGCGGAGTCCCCTTGTATAATGGGAGGGCGGGAAGCCAATTTACTCTTCCCGCCGAATAAAACCTTCTACGAATGGCCATGAAACGCGCTTCTCTGGTTCCCTATTTTCTCACTTCCGTCCTGCTACTACTCGTTCTGTTCTCGCTCTACGTCTTCTACGAGAGCCGCTGGCTGGAAGATGAGCTTGTACGGCAGGTGGAAGTCAAGGCCCTTGCTCTGACCGAAACCATGGAGACGAGCGCAAAAAAGTCCATTAAAGGAAATGCACTTATCGAGGAGTTGGTCAGGCAACGCCTCCTGGACAACGCGCGGCTCATTGACCGTCTCCTGACCTCCAACCCCCCAGCACGACTAGTGCAACACATCAGCGATATCAACCACCTCCACAAGGTGGAACTACTGGACCTCCAGGGCCGTCCATGGATCTCTCACGGCGGCGCTGCCCCGCCGCAAATCAGCGGCCTTCTCAGCAAGTTCCGGGATACGTTCTCCGACCGCAACGCAGCCGTGCACATGTGGGGAAAGCTTTGGTCGCAGCATCCGGAACAAGCTCCGCCAAAACTCCCCCAGAATAGATTCTGGGAGGACAGCGTGTTTGGCGTGGCTCTGGAGGCCCGGAGCTTCCCCGGCTTCATTGCTGTTCATGCAGACGGGGCCTACATGCTGAAGCTGCAACGCGAGATTGGGGTCCAACGCCAGATCCAAGACCTTGGGCAACAAGATGAAATCCACCACGTCGCACTACTCGACAACGACTTCAACGTCCTCGCCCACACCGACCCCGCACTGGCGGGAACCCAGAAGGTGGACGACCTTGCCGCCCGAGCTCGTTCGACCCAGCGTTCGGCTCACCGCATCATACAGGACGACGCAGGAAAACGGCGCTATGAACTGGTAAAACCCATCACGCTAGATAACGATCCGATGGGTTTTCTAAGGATAGGCCTTTCCATGGAATCAGTGGATGCAGCATGGCGGCAGAGTCTGTGGTCCATGGTAGGTCTCGGTTTCGGTATCCTGGGCCTAGGTATGCTGGGATTCACCGCCATCCTATACAACCAACGGTACCACATGCACAAAATCAAGGCCCTAGAAGCGGAGGTAGAACGCAGGGAGCATCTCTCCATGATGGGCAATCTTGCAGCTACCGTCGCTCATGAAGTGCGCAATCCACTCAACGCCATCTCTATGGGGCTACAACGTCTCAGAGCCGAGTTCAAGCCCACACAAGATGAGGGTGAATACACCCATTTCATCGAATTGATGCGCGGGGAGGTACACCGCCTAAACGGGATCGTCGAAGAATTCTTGACTCTGTCACGCCCGTTAACCATGAAAACGGAACTCGTCAAGATAGATCTGCTACTGAGCGAGTTGATCGCGTTGACCCAAAGTGATGCCTCGTCAGGAGGAGTCGAGATCGCCGTAGTAAACCACGGCCCAAGGCCGGTCGTCCCGGCGGACCCCGACTATCTCAAGCAAGTTTTGTTAAACCTCATCCTAAACGGGTTTCAGGCGATGCCGGAAGGTGGCGAACTAACCATTGAAACGTCCGTACGGAATAATAGAATGCAACTTTCGGTCAGGGACACTGGAGTCGGAATCAAGTCGGACGATTTGGCACGGATCTTCGAGCCCTACTTCACCACAAAGGCTAACGGGTCCGGGCTAGGCCTAGCAATCGCACGCCGTATAATCGAAGGTCACGGGGGCACCCTTGAGGTGACTAGTAGGGTCGATAACGGTAGCCAATTTGATATCATCCTTCCGCTGAACCATACGTTCACGTAATCTCTGGTCCGATCCCTGGACGAGAACTGCCGTCAAAAAGCGTTAAAATGACCGAAGAGACACACCTAGAAAACTCCGAGTTGCGCACAACCGCCCAACAGACAAGCGGCGATAGCGGCCCCTTTCGCGTGATGGTGGTAGACGACGAGTCTACGCAACTTGAGCTCGTCGGCGGCTTCCTTCGCAAGGCCGGTTTCGAGGTGGCCCTGGCGGAGAACGCCGCCGACGCACTGCAACGATTCCGCCAAGAACCCTTCGACCTCGTCCTGACGGATCAACGAATGCCAGAGATATCGGGAATCGATCTCTTGAAGCACTGTCGTGGAGTCAATCCCGAGGTGGCGATTATCATCATCACAGCGTACGGGAGCATTGAAACTGCCGTATCTGCGATGAAGGAAGGGGCTACCGACTACCTCACCAAACCCCTTAACTTAGAAGAACTCCTCCTCCGCATCGAGCGAGTCAAGCGTAGCCACCAACTGATCCGGGAGAACAGCGAACTCCGGGAGGCACTTCAGGAGCGCCACCGCATAGAGGGAATCATCGGAGAAAGTGGCCAGATGCAGGAGGTCCTAGATTTGGTACGGCGTGTTGCTCCCAGTGACGCAACCGTGTTGCTTCGCGGGGAGAGCGGGACCGGCAAAGAGCTCATCGCCAAGGCCATCCACTACGCCAGCGCCCGCAAAAACGGACCACTAGTCAAGGTTAACTGCGCAGCGTTGCCGGAGTCCCTGCTGGAATCAGAGTTATTTGGGCACGAGAAAGGAGCCTTCACTGGCGCCTTCGCCATGCGCAAGGGCCGCTTCGAAATCGCCGACGGAGGCACCCTTTTTCTCGACGAGATCGGCGATCTCCCGGCCCACCTGCAGGCGAAATTGTTGCGCGTATTACAGGAAAAAGAATTCGAACGGGTAGGATCAAACCGCGCGATCACCACCGATTCGCGGATTATTACCGCTAGCTACAGAGATCTCGAGCAGCTGATGCGGGAGGGCAGTTTTCGCGAAGACCTGTACTACCGCCTTAACGTTGTAACTATCCTTCTACCCCCACTACGTGAGCGCCGCCAGGATCTTCCAGCGCTCATCGAATACTTTTTTCGAAAATTTTCCGAGAAGAACGGCCGGGTAATTCAGGGCTTCTCTCGCGAAGCCCGCGACGCGTTGTTACGCTACGACTATCCGGGTAATGTTCGCGAACTAGAGAACCTTGTGGAACGTGCCATCGTGCTCACACGCGACGACGTGATCAGGCTGGGCGAATTGCCCCTCACCATCAAGGAAACGCGAACCAACTCGAGCGATCAGACCAATCTCTCAGCCGTAGTGGAGGGGATGGAGCGGCGCATGATCGTGGAAGCCCTAGATGCCGCTGGTGGCATTCAGACCAAGGCAGCAGACAACCTAGGCATTAGTGAACGGGCACTTCGATACAAACTACAAAAGTACGGCCTCCGGGCCGATAAATGACCCCCAGAAGCCCTTAACCAATTGCTTGACATTGGCTACCTTCGATGATACCGTGGGCCGTTGCTGATACTATCCAAAGATCGATTCTCAGTCTTGTTGGGTCCACAGCAACTGTCCCAAAGTCTAATATTACGTTTGTGTCGGTATCAACGAGTCGCGCACCGCCCGGTTGGTCAAACTGGGGATCAAGGTTTCGCGAGGTCGGGGGACATTTCTAACTTGCGAATTACTGGAATGTCTACTTGCTCGGTCGGGTCAAACCCGTCGAACAATAGCGTGATGAATCATGGTGCAAGCCATCATTGACGGAGAGAGCTTTGAACACCGAAGACACCGACGAAGCGATGGACGAATCGATCGACGAGCTTGACGACATCTCCATTGGGGAAGTCGAAGAAGAAGAGCAGGCTGAGTCGTTTCCGGAAGAGTCCCCCCAAGCCCAAGTGCAGGTGGACACCGAACGCGCAGACGAAAAGACCGATCCGGTGTCACTCTATCTGCGGGACATCGGTTCCACTCCCCTATTGACGAGGGAACGCGAAGTGCAGCTCGGAATGCAAATGGAGCAGGGGCAGGAAGAATATATTGCCAGTGTGATCGCCTCGCCCTATACAGTCCTTTGCGTACTGGTCCTCGCTGAACAAATCAAGAAGAACGAAACGCCCCTGGACCGCGTACTCATGGTCGGCGATGAAAGTGATGAGTTCGACGAAACAGCCGAACGCCGCCGGTTTCTTAAGGGAATAACGGTGTTGCGTAACCTCGTCGAGGATCAGAAACGCATCCAAAAAGAACTGACCCGGAAAAGAACCTCGCAAAAGCGCCGAGCGACCCTAGGTGTCAACCTCATTAAAAAGCAGACGCGAATTAGCGACACGGTGAAAGGGTTGCGTTTATCGAAAGAGTGGATCGACGAAATCAGTGAAAAACTCAAGGAATCATACCAAGCCATTGTTGAATTGCAGAAACGGGCTCGGACCCGCAAGCGAGGTAACACGGCCAAGGAAATCGCCTCCGAGATACAGATCATTGAGAACACGCTCGAGTCCCCGACAGCCAACATCGCAGGTCAGGTGGAAGCGATCAACGCTGCCGAACAGAAAGCTTCATCAGCGAAGAAGGTCCTCATCGAGGCCAACTTGCGACTAGTGGTAAGCTTGGCAAAGAAGTACGGAAACAGAGGTCTCCAGTTCCTGGACCTGATTCAGGAAGGCAACGTAGGCCTCATGCGGGCGGCAGAGAAGTTTGACTATCGGTTGGGCTACAGATTTTCGACCTATGCGGGCTGGTGGATTCGCCAGAGCATCACCCGGGGAATCATCGACTCGGCACCAACCATCCGCATCCCGGTTCACATGATCGAGACCCGAAACAAGCTTATCCGTGCGAACCGATCGCTTCACCGCAAACTTGGCAGGGAGCCTCAACCAGATGAAGTTGCGACCGAGATGGGCCTCACCACCGACGAGATCCGGAGGCTGATGCGAATCGTTAAGGAGCCGGTTTCGCTGGAAACACCCATGGGCGACGACGAGGAGAGTCGGCTCGGGGACTTCGTCGAGGACAAACATATCTCCAAGCCCCTAGACCAGACCGTTCACGCTAACCTGCGCGACAAGGTCAAGAAGTATCTAGCCACACTACCGCCGCGAGAAGAAGCCGTGCTTCGGTTCCGTTTTGGCATCGGGGAAGTGCGGGACTATACCCTTGAGGAACTCGGGGAACGGTTCTCACTGACAAGAGAACGTATCCGTCAGATCGAACAACGGGCGCTGAGGAAGCTAAGGACCGCGGTGGGGCCGGATCTTCAGGACTAAGGCCTAACCAGGAGCTACTCCGATGATGTTGCCAGTCATAGCGTCACCTCACCAACGGTAAAGTTGTGACTTTGTGGACGAGCTGACGTACGCACCCAACTCTCGAGTGGTCCTCCTTGATGCACGAACGGCGGTCTTCGCCTAAACAGACGGTCCGCGACGAAGATACACCAAAGTTTTGGATAGTGAATTCCGCACCA
This sequence comes from uncultured Syntrophobacterales bacterium, assembly GCA_964438895.1. Lineage (GTDB taxonomy): Bacteria > Desulfobacterota > Binatia > UBA9968 > JAJDTQ01 > JAJDTQ01. The sequence goes on from CAYTMJ010000003.1 coordinate 17,734, forward strand.
ATCCTTGCCGTTACACGGGCCGTATTCCACTATCGCGCCATGATTCTTACTGGCCGAGAGCCGACAAGATCGCCTCGCGTACGTCCTCAACTCGACCTACCCCCGACACCCTGATGTAGTGCGGAGCCTGGGAATTCTCCTGGGCACGCCATCGGGCATAGTAGTTAACTAGGGGGACGGTCTGCTCGCTGTAAACCTTCAGCCGTCGGTGAATGGTTTCCTCCCGGTCATCGTCACGCTGCACGAGATCCTCGCCAGTGACATCGTCCTTGCCCTCGGTGTTCGGGGGGTTGAACAGAACATGATAGATGCGACCCGAGGCCGGATGCACGCGCCGCCCACTGAGACGCACAACGACCTCGTCAATGGGCACGTCGATCTCTACCACGTGAGTGACTGAAATGCCGTTACACCGCAATGCCTCCGCTTGAGCCAGCGTCCGGGGGAAACCGTCGAAAAGAAAGCCCCTTCGACAATCCCTACCTTGAATCCGCTCCTTGATCAGGTCCACAATTATTTCGTCCGACACGAGTCCGCCCGACTCCATCACAGTCTTGACGAGCAGCCCTAACGCCGTACCTGCCTTGACCGCTGCCCGGAGCATGTCACCGGTGGATATCTGGGGAATGCCAAAGGCCCGGACGATCGACTCTGCCTGTGTTCCCTTTCCCGCTCCAGGCGGACCCAACAAAATGATACGCATGAACGCGGCCTCCAGTTGCCGCCTACACCGGATATTTCCCTTAACGCTTGAACTCTGACAACTGGACATGAGTGACATTTCGGGGGTTGTCATCGCGGGTGACTATGGCCCTAATATCCCAGACACAAGCTAAAAAATATTATGAAAACAGTAACATGCAAACTACCGACCATCAAGGCGAGCTGTGCCAGTTGCCCATTGAAAGGCTGGGGGCCACTGGAAACTATCTGGCGAATGCCGTAAACTGCAAAGGGGCACAATTAGAGGAAATAGCCGCTAGCCTTATGACGCCACGGACATCGGGAGACGTCCATGCCAAAACCAGGAACTAACGACAATCCGCTCAGGATAGCCATCATCGGTTCGGGGCCGGCCGGCTTCTACGTGGTCGAACGCTTGTTTAACGAGCAAGGGCTGAGCGTCGAAATCGACATGTTCGACGAACTGCCGACCCCGTTTGGGCTGGTGCGGGGGGGCGTCGCTCCTGATCACCAGAAGATCAAATCCGTGGTACGTGTCTATGACAGAAACGCCCGGAAACCCAACTTTCGCTTCTACGGCAACGTGCGCTACGGTCGAGACATCCATCTGAGTGACCTCGAAGCCTACTACCACCAGGTGTGCTTCACCACCGGTGCCCAAACCGACCGCAATCTGGGAATACCCGGGGAGGAGCTTCAGAACAGCCACGCAGCCACCGAGTTTGTAGCGTGGTACAATGGCCACCCGGATTTCCGGGACCGCCACTTCGACCTTTCCGGAGAATCCGCCGCGGTAATTGGCGTGGGCAATGTCGCCATAGATGTCGCCCGCATCCTATGCCGGAATTTCGACGAGTTAGCGAGCACTGACATCGCGGATTACGCACTAGAGGCGCTGCGGGAGAGCAAAATTCGAAATGTCTATCTAATTGGGCGACGGGGTCCAGCCCAGGCGGCCTTCACCAATCCCGAGATCAAAGAGATGGGAGAGTTAGCCGACGCAGACGTGGAAGTGCTGCCCGACGAGGCCAAATTAGATCCCCTGAGTCAAGCCTACGTCGATACTCTCCCGGACAAGGCCCTGATCCGGAAGATCGAGATCCTCCAAGGCTATGCCGGGCGCTCCGCGTCTGGCAAGGCACGTCAGCTCAATATTCGGTTCCTTCTCTCCCCTACCGAAATCATCAGCGATGCTGAAGGCCGGGTATGCGCCGTACGTCTAGTTAAAAATGAGCTGTATTCTGACAACGGCACCTTGAAACCGCGCGCCACCGCAACACAAGAGACCATCTTCGCCAACATCGTCTTCCGATCCGTGGGCTATCTCGGCGTGCCTCTACTCGGGATCCCATTCGACGAACACCGGGGGGTAATTCTCAACAACAAAGGTCGGGTGCTTTCCGAGGGGGACAAACGACCCCTCGTGGGCCTCTACGCCTCTGGATGGATTAAACGTGGACCAACCGGTGTCATTGGCACCAACAAGCCCGATGCTGCCGAAACGGTCGAACGCATGCTGGAAGACCTACAAGGTGGAACAACTCTGGCCCCCATACATCCCGACGTACCCGCCGCTGAACGCCTGGTGAGGGAGCGGCAGCCTGACTACGTATCCTACGAAGACTGGCTGCGTCTTGATGAAATCGAGACCAACCGTGGCAAGGAGAGCGGACGCCCCCGTGTTAAACTAACGCGCACCGAGGACATGATCGCAGCATTGCGGACAACTGCCAACCAGTAACGCCAGGGACGGTGCGGGTCGAATACCCGGATCCTGAATCAAGTCTTTCAACCCGGACGGCCGGATGGAGACCGGGGCTCGGAAAGGAGTAACGAGATCCGATGGCTTTGATCATTAGCGCAGATCAGACCCGCAAGCTTATTGACATGAGGACGTGCATCCGCCTCCTCGACAAGATGTTCCGAGACAGAGCATGCGGCAAGATTCGACACGTCGCGCGGCGGCGACTCAAAGGGAGCCGTAAGCAACTCAATGTCATGGCGGCGTGGCATCAGACTACAGATATCATCGCCCTACGAAGCTATGTAGCCAAAGCCAACACTATCAGCCTTTACGACGGCGGCTCCGGCACTCTAAGGGCTGTCATGAGCGCCGCCTACCTCAGCAGTCTGCGAACGGGTGCAGCCACCGGAGTGGCGGCCAAGCATCTAGCGCCACCCAAACCGTCAGTTTTGGGACTCATCGGGCCAGGTTGGCAGGGCACTTTCCAGGTAGAGGCTGTAGCCAAGGCTTGCCAACCCAAGCGAATTCTGGTGTTTGGCCGCAACGTGAAGCGGCGTCAAGGGTTCATTGACACTATGAGCAAAGTCGTCCGAACCCCTTTCAGGATCGCCCATTCCGTTGACGAAGTCGAGAGCGAATCAGACATTCTGATAGTTTCTACCGACTCAACCACGCCCGTCATCGACGGACAACTCCTTAAGGATGATGTCCTCGTGGCCACCATCGGCGCCAATCAACCGACAAAGCACGAGGTATCTGGACGGCTCATTAGATCCATGGACTTAGTGGTCACCGACGACCTCACCACTGCGCGCAACGACAGCGGTGACTTGATCGATGCCTGCGCCAAGAAGCAGTTACGTTGGCGGGATGTGATACCACTGGAAACCATCGTCGCCAACGGCGTCCCAGGCAAACCTCGAAAGGTCCTATTCCAGTCAAATGGTATTCCGGACGAGGACCTAACCGTCGGCACCTACGTCCTACAAAAGGCCCTCAAACAGAAACTACGGCTTCGAGAGTTACGGGAGTTTTAAGGAAACCGTCATTCCAGCTTACGCCGGAATGACGGTAAAGTACTTCGTTACCTACTCAATGACGCCGTACAGCCGCTTGGCCGAGTCAGCCAACAGCCACTTCTTTTCTTCAGCGGAGAGGTCCTCGCGCTTACCGAGGGCATCGATGTTCTCAGGGAACTCCATGTCCCAATGTGGATAGTCGGACGCGTAGTAGAGAACATCTGGGCTCAGGAATCGTGCCGTCTCACCAATAAAGGGCTCGTAATCCTCTGCGTGAAAGTAGATGTTGCCATTACGGACGTACTCACTGGGCTTCTTCTTGCAAAGCGGCGCCTCCGCCGCACCTCGCTTTTCCCACTCTTCGTCCATGCGGCCAGCCCAATAGGGTGCCCACGAGCAACCCGCCTCCATAAACGCCACCCTAAGGTTCGGAAACCGATCCATCACACCCTGAAAGATCATACTGGTCATCTGCATCATCTGTGCGAAGGCGTGAGAAAGTGTATGGACCTCAATGAACTGGTCGAACCCATCTGCAGCGAACGCCTGAGGCCCCCGCACGGTGGCGTGTACACCTACCATACAGTTCAGCTTTTCCGCCTCCTCGTAGATCGGCCAATAGTCCTTGTGTCCAAGGGGGAGCCGTAATCCCACTGCCGGAAGCATGAGGCCCGGCAGCTTAAGCTCCTGGACCGCCCGGCGTAACTCCTTTACCGCCTCCGGCACGTCCTGAAACGATACCAGCGCCACCCCCTTAAGCCTGGGGCTAACCTTCTGAAACTCCTCGGAGACGTAATCGTTCCACGCCTTACACAGAGATATGGCCAAATCCGGCTCACGAATCCAGCCGATCCCCAAACCTCCGGTCGGGTAGAGGTAGGCGGTGGTGAGTCCACCCTCATCCATAGCATTCAGCCACGTCTTGGCGTCAGAAGCCTTAACACCCAGTGTCCCACCCAGTGAGCGATCCCAATTGTCGATAGGATAAAGGGTCGAGGTCCGATCGACCCACGGCGCCTCCATATACTTCTTGAGCTGTTCGTCCGTCTCAGTGATGTGTCCGTCCGCGTCTATGACCTCAACATCTTGTGCCATTTTTTCTCCTTGATCGGAGTGATTACCCCGGTGTTGCAGATTGGTTGTTATAGGATAGAAACTTTCCTTATGCTCGGAGCCAAGAGCATCCGCTATCGGTTAACGAAACACACCAATTCTAAGTGCATCATCAATGCGTTGTCAAGATAGACAAAACCGGTCTTCGTTGGCCGCAATGCCCCTTCATCCAGTATTCCGAAGTAACTTTCCTGAGCGGTCTCCGGTGGGCTCGCCGCCCTCCAGTGTCACGTGACCGTTGACTAGAACTGTATGTATCCCGTCCGCCTGTTGCACCAAACGAGCAGCGCCACCAGGGAAATCGTGCATCAGCTCGGGTTCGCGAGGCGCGACAGTTGTGGGGTCGAACAAAACCACATCAGCGGCCATGTTGGGCTTGAGACGGCCACGGTCGGAGATCCCGCAGATATCAGCCTGCATAGACGTGAGCTTGCGGACCCCCTCCTCAAGAGTGAGATCGCCACGCTCCCTCACATACTTAGCCAGGAGCAGTGTACAGTAACCAAAACCCGCGTCGATAGCCACATGGGCGCCAGCGTCCGATTGTCCCAGGACAGTATAGGGGCTGGACACAATGGCCCCGACAGCATCGGCGTCACCGTTCGTGTGGGCAGTCTGGAAGCCAGTTTCAAGATCTTCCTCCAAACACAAGTCCAGAAACGCGTCAAAGACATCCTTGCCTTGAGAGCGGGCATAGTCGGCGACGTTAACGCCCGTGAGATGGGCATTCTTCTCAGTGGCCGGCTTGACGATGTACACTAACTCCCAGCGCCTGTGGAAAGCCGCGGGCGTGGTATCTTCCACTACCTCCCAACGAAGCTTCTTGCGCACCTCGGGCTCCTGGAACGCTGCCCGGCGCTCTTCAATAGGACTAAACATGAGCCCGCGCCAGGTAGGAAATTCGTCAAATTCTTGACCGTCAATGAGATTAAAGCGATTATTAAATGGGCGAACATTAGTGTTAGCCCAAGCCTGGGCACCACGCTCAAAGCCCTTCACTGTTGCGTCCAGTAGCTCGCGCCACTCATCCGGTCTTGCCCATCGGTGCAGAATAGAATTCCACACTACCGGGCGACCGGTGCGCTGGGAGAAATCCGCCAAGGATGCCACCCGAGCCGCGTTCTGGGATGCAGAGCTTATCTGAATTACACCTCGCTGCAGGTCCCCGAGCACCTGCCCCAGGGCTTCCAGTTCATCCCAATCCGCCAGCCGGCTCGGTAGCGGCTCCCCATCCTCACGGAAATGGCGCTCGTTACGATTCGTCGAGAAACCTAACAGCCCGGCATTCAATGCTTCGCGCAGTAACCCTTGCATAGCGGCGATTTCATCCGCAGTAGCAGCACGCTTAATCGCGTCCTCCCCCATCACATATTGGCGTAACGGGTTGTGGCCAACCAGCATACCAACGTTGAGCGCCGGCCGCATGGCTTCCACCGCTTTCATGTAACCGGCCATATCGGTCCAGCTCCACTCCACTGCGCGCCGTAGAAGCTCAATGTCCATTCCTTCGACGTGGGAGAAAGTCTGCAGTAGGATATCGCGATCCTCAGGCTTACACGGAGCTAAACTGAGGCCGCAGTTACCCGTGACGATACTAGTGACACCGTGATAACATGAGCTAGTCACCTGCGGATCCCACAGCAACTGAGCGTCCATGTGGGTGTGACCGTCAATAAAGCCGGGTGCCGCAACGAGGCCGTCGCCGTCGATCTCCCTCATTCCGGATCCAACGTCACCTCCTACCTGCCGGAGAACCCCACCCTCGATAGCCACATCACCGGTGTATCCGGGCTGCCCGGAACCGTCACAGACAGTTGCGCCACGAATTACTATATCGTACGCCATAATGAGTCCTCCCTAATCGGTTGAAGTCAACGCCCGCCCTCTTCTCTCGATCCGGAGTCGACTCCGGACTAGGCTAACCACGATTCCCGTTTTACAAGCCTTACTCCGGTCTGGACCTATAATCTAGGCGTTGCAACACCGAACGATTGCTGGTGTGACAGACCTATCGGCACCGTCCAATGTTGACCAGTCAGATTGCCTGTATGATCACATCCAACAACGCCGGTTTGCGCTCTTCTTTGACCACCGCCAAAGCTCGTCTTACAGCAGGTTGGATATCCGCCGGGTCTTCAATGGGCCCTTCGCTATATACCCCAAACGACCGCGCTAACGTGGCGAAGTCCACGGGCGGCACTTCCATTCGCATCCCGACCCCCTTGTTCTCCACCGGGCGGCTCCGCGCCAGGGCCACGTGCTCTTGGTGGGCTTCATCGTTATAATAAGTTCGGTTGTTGGTCATTATCATGAGCAACGGAACGCTATAGCTAGCGGCGGTCCACAGAGCACTATTCGTGAACAGCAGGTCGCCGTCACGCTGTAGGTCGATACACACTGTACCAGTGTCCTTGAGCCCCAGTGCGGCACCCACCGAGGCGCCGGGGGCATAGCCCAGTCCACCACCACCGTAACCACCAAGGAATGCGTTAGGTTTCTCCCAGTCCCAAAGCCTCCGCGGCCAACCGCGGAAAGAGCCGGCGACCAATGTCCAGTCCTCATTCTTGATTACTTCCCAGATTTCCTGGGACATTCGCGGTGGCGAGATAGGTCGCTCGTCCCAGCGCTTCCGCAATATCACCTGACTCTCCTCGCGAATCTCCCGGTGGCGTCGCTCTAGCTCCCGACAGCGGTCGTCCTTCACGGCCTGCCCCGGGCCCCCTTGACGTCGTACCTCTTCAGTAAGAGCAGGCACGAACACCGCACTGTCAGCTAAGATAGGTAGATCCACCGGAGACAGCTCCATGTACTCAGTTGACCAACTCTTGATAGCGAAGTCGGCCAGCGTCACGTTGATAATACGGCAACCAGATGGGAAAGCCGGCGTGGAGGTCTGGGTCTCAGCATCGTGGCGATGCAACGCACCGTACAGATCCATGACGTCCAGCCCCAGGATCACATCGGCCTCAGCTACCAGCTCCTTCTCTTTACCACTTAGGTCGAGGGGGTGGGTATTGGGGAAATTGTGGCGCGCACCCCGATCAACCACCGGAGACCCTAGGGCCTCCGCTAGCTCTACCAGGGACAACATGGATTCCGGATTCCGCCCCATGAAGTCGGCAATAATCACAGGGTGCTGGGCATCACACAGCCATGCTGCAGCCTCCCTGATAGCGCCCTGTTCGGCCTGAAGAGACCCCGGTGGCCGAAAGCGATCCGGAGCAGGCACTGAGTTAGCCATGGCCTCCGGTAGGCGTGATTCCTGCAGATCAAGGTCAAAGCACAAATAGACCGGGCCCTTAGGCTCGGTCATAGCCACCCGGTAGCCCCTAAGGATAGAGTTGGGCAAGGCGCCTAGACTCATGGGCTGATCATCCAGCTTAACGATGTCGCGGACAAAATTGCCTTGCACAAGCGCAGTGTGGATCCAGTCAATCCAAGGGCGGCGCTTGGTGGTGTCCATGGGCCCCGTGCCCCCGAGTACCAGAACTGGCGCTTTGTCGCACCAGGCGTTGTAGATGGCCATAGAAGCATGTTGCAGCCCCACCACATCGTGAACGATTGCAGCCATAGGTTCACCCGTGGCTTTCGCGTAGCCGTGGGCCACGGCTACCGCGATTTCCTCGTGGCAACAGACAATGATTTCCGGGTCTTTGTTGTGATTGTAATTCACCAACGAGTCATGGATTCCGCGGAAACTCGCGCCAGGGTTCAGTGCCGCGTACTTGATGCCCAAACTCTTGAGCATGTCAACGATAATATCGGAGCCGTATTCCGCCATGTCGTCTCCCATCAATTAGGTCAAGGTGCGATGTCCCCCTGCTTTACGTTGGCGCCCCGAAGCGCCAATCGAAAGCCGGCGGACCAACAAATCACGATACGTCTTTTTCCAATCATCCACGGTGGTCAAGCGGCACGAACTGGAGACCCGTGTCACCCACATACCGAGAATTGGGCCGAAACAGGCGGTTGTTAACCATCTGCTCAACAATGTGGGCCGACCAACCCACGACACGGCTCATGGCAAAGATTGGCGTGTTAAGGACGATAGGAATCTCCATCATGTGGTAGATGGGCGCAGCGTAGAAATCCACGTTAGGGCATAAGTTCTTCTCACGCCACATCACCTCCTCCACCGCGATGCAAATGTCACTCAGACGAGTGTCGTCAAGCTGCTTGCCAAGCAGTGCACCCCACTTCTTAGCCACCTGCACTCGCGAGTCGGCGGTTTTATAGATTCGGTGACCGAATCCCATGATGCGCTTCTTCTGCCGCAGATTCTCCTCCACCCACGCGCCCGCACGAGCCGGGTCACCAATCTCCAGTATTGCGTCCATAGCTTTCTCGTTAGCGCCGCCGTGGAGGGGACCTTTAAGCGCAGCAATGGCGCCCACCACTGCGCCGTAGAGATCCGCCAAGGTGGAGGCGATTACCCGCGCGGTAAATGTAGAAGCGTTGAATTCGTGCTCCATATATAGAATAAGCGTCACCTCCAGCACCCTAGCCTCGAACTCTTCCGGCCGTCCACCGCGTAGCATATGGAGAAAGTTGGCCGCGTGGTTGAGGTCAGGGTTTGGCGCTACCACCGTCAGGCCCTTGGACAACCGATACAGCGCCGCTACCACCGTAGGCATGCCCGCCACCAGCCGCGTAGCCTTCCTCAGATTAGCCTCATAGGAATCCTCCCCCGCGTCCGGATCGTAGAGTGCCAGCATTGATACCGCTGTCCGTAGGCTATCCATGGGCACCGCATCTGGGGGGAGCGATTCAAGGCCCTCAACCACGTCCGGCGGTAGTTGGCGGTTGGACCGAAGCTGGGCGTCAAACGCTCCTAGTTCTGCACGGTTGGGGAGTCTCCCGTACAGAACCAGATATGCCACTTCTTCGAAGGCTGCCTGCTCGGCCAGATCGTGCACGTTGTAACCGCGGAAAATAAGCTCCCCCTCCGGTCGAACCGAACAGATGGCCGTTTCGCCGGCCACAACACCTTCCAAACCCGGTTTTACCTCTGACATCGGTACTCCTCCATCCGCGCCTCAACTGCTCGCCTAACCAAACCTATCGGACAATTACTCCAATAGGGAACAGCGTTCAACAGGAAGCAAGCTCCTCCACCACAAAGTTGTTGTCATGCAGGAAACGTTGACAAGTCCCCCTTGGCAGCAGTCTATGGCCTCACGACTACGTCCCCGGCCCCGAAAGCCACTCCGGGCTTCCATCTTGCGGGCCTCAGATCCCAGGACCGTCGTTTCTCACGTTCATGTACGTCTGAATGCATTGGGGTTAGACACAACAGTTTGACGCCTTACAGGATCGGGTTCCTAATGTCGACTTCCATGGTTCTGCCTCTTCGCGCAACAAGTTCCAAGCAGTCGAAAACAGAGGGAAACTCATAGCTGGGGCAAGACGTGGAAGGTGTACTCAGCGCACTGGATCAAATTAGACGGTTAGCCGACAAATCGCTCGGTGCCAAACAAACGAAGTGTCGATGGGCCAACTCCCCAAACCCTAGGTCAGTTTGAACTGATGTTATACGTTTTCCGGGATCAAGCCTGGGCGGATGGAACTTTGGGAGTTGACCCAAAACAGCACCACCTTCTAGCGTTTGAAATGCCCCGCCAGCTAGTCTATCGTAGCCCCCGTATATAGGGTGCGCGCTGCGTATCGAAAAAGGAGAAGCATCATGCGTCGATCCTTTCTGGGACGAAACCTCGTAATTAGTCTCGTCATTGCCGTGCTACTGGCATGCGTGACCACCGCAATGGCTAAGCCCTTCTATGAAGGCAAGACCGTCAAGATTATTACCGTGCACCCGCCGGGCGGGGGTTACGACACCTATGCCCGCCTTTTCGCCCGTCACATGGGCAAACACATCCCCGGCAGCCCCAAGGTCATCGTGATTAACATGCCTGGCGCTAGCGGGCTCATTGGAACAAACTACGTCTACAACGTGCTCAAACCGGACGGCTTATCGGTGATCCAACTGAGTTGGGGGGTGGCCCAGGCCCAGTTCTTAAATTTTCCCGGTATAAAGTACGACGTCAACAACTTCATATGGCTGGGACTAGCCAACACTGGTCCAATTACCGCCGTGGTGCGGAGGGATTCCCCGATCCAGACTATGGATCAGTGGCTCGATCCCAAGACCAAGCCACTGATCTTCGGCTGCACCTCACTCAACAGCCCAACCTGTAACGTTGCCTTAGCCATGAACGGAATTTTTGGAAAGACATCCACCATCGTCGCTGGCTACGCTGGAACAGCCGCGGTCCGCGCCGCTATGCTGCAGAAGGAAGTGGATGCTCTCACCGGTTGGACCTGGGACTCTGTGAAATCCACCGGCATGTCCATGATCGACGACGGCGATATTAAGCTCATGGCGTATATCGGCTACGACCGTCACCCGGAGCTGGATGCACGGAATATACCGTTCCTCAACGAAAGAATCACTAAACCCGAGGACATCGCGTTCATGAACGTCCTGCTCCTGCCCGTGGCCATGTTGCGGCCTTGGGCTTTGGCCCCAAAGACCCCCGGGGACAAGGTGACAATTCTTGGGGAAGCCTTTAACGCTACGCTGAAAGACCCGGGGTTCTTAGCAGATGCCAAACGAGTCCGTCTGGATATCAACCCTAAGAGTAGTAAGGAGCTCGTAGACCTCATCGCTAGCATGAAATTGCAGATGACCCCGGATGTGATCCGCCGCGCCCGGAAAGCTGTCGGTTTGAAAAATTAACCGCCCACACAATCGCGGTTCAAATTTTATACATCTATGACCAATCCTGCAGGTTTCGGCACACACCCGAACCTGCGGGGCAAGGGGGTACACTATGTCGAACCTCTCAGGTAAATACGCCATCGTGGGCGTAGGCGAGACCAGGGTGGGAAAACGGCCTGAAGCCACCACCAACTCGCTGCACCTAGAAGCCATCCGCCTGTGTCTAGAGGATTCTGGAATAAAAGCATCCCAGGTTGACGGCTTCCTCACTAACCAACCGCTCACGGACGCCCACCGGAGCTACGCAGTCAGGTTGGCGCACATGGCGGGCATCGATCCGAATTACGCCACTGACTTAGCATTGGGGGGCGCCACGCCTATCGCCATGATCCAAAACGCGGTGATGGCGATCGAGGCCGGCATGGCCAACTACGTAGTGTGCGTGCACGCGCGTAAACGGGCGACACCGGATGCCACGCCAGGTTACCCCATCCGTAGCGGCGATGAACACTGGGAACAGCCCTGGGGCCATTTCTCCGCTGCAGCCAATCACGCGTTCGCAGCCACGCGCCACATGCACGAGTTCGGGACCACCAGCGAAGACTTGGGTCAGATTGCGGTATCAACACGGAAGCATGCGTGTATGAACAAGAACGCTACGATGCAGAAACCCATGACCCTATCGGAGCATCAGGCCTCACGAATGATCGTGGAGCCGTTACACCTGTTCGACTGCTCATTGGAATCGGACGGTGGCGCTGCCTTACTGGTGACGAGCGTGGAACGAGCCCTAGATCTACCGAAGAAGCCAGTGGGGGTATGGGGTATGGGACAACACCACCCACATTCCAGTGTGATGGACGCGCCCACCCTCACCACCCTGGGAAGCCGGAAGTCATCCGAAGCTGCATACCGTATGGCCGGCCTCGGACCCAAGGATATGGCTTTCGCCCAAATCTATGATTGCTTCACCATCACAACAATGATCACCATCGAGGACTATGGTTTCTGCGGTAAGGGGGAAGGGAAAGACTTCGTCAAAAACGGGCGCATCGAGGTCGGCGGCGAAATTCCCGTAAATACTCACGGTGGCCTGCTTTCGCAGGCGCATCTTGAAGGCATTATGCACGTAACCGAAGGCGTCAGGCAATTACGCGGCAATGAGGTGGAACCGGAACGTCAGGTTCAAGGTGCGCAAGCCGGCATCATCAGTGGGCACGGCGGAAGCCTCTGCATGCACGCATCACTCATATTGGGGGTACAATGAGCAAGTCAGAGCAAGCGCACGACAAACGTGGGCGCGCAGCGCCACGCAACGAACCTTTTCTGGCCGAGATGGAAGCAAAGCCCTTCTGGGCAAACCTGCGGGAGCACAAGCTCACGGTACAGCGGTGCAACTCGTGTCAGGCCTACTTCAGCTTCCCTCCCCAAGCGCTATGCGCTAAATGCCTGTCGTCGGACAATGAGTGGGTCGCCGTGAGTGGCAAGGGGACCATCTATTCCTTCGTCACCTATCATCGGGCGTGGCATCCAGCTTACCAAGACAAGATTCCGTATAACGTCTCCTTGATAGACCTCGACGAAGGCCCGCGGTTGGTAAGTAACGTCATCGACATTCCCCCAGAAGACGTAAAGGTAGGGATGACAGTTGAGGTGGTGTTCGACGACCACGACGGGTACACGCTGCCCAAATTCAAGCCGAGCGCCTCGTAAGCTCGACCGTTGACCCGGGTTCCCCTGCCCGATAGCCTGTGCGTGCAGGGCGCTTTACCCTACCAGGAGCGAAAGATGACTTACGCGGCACGAGGTCGCACCAAGGACTTTTCGGTCTTCGATTGCGACAGTCACATCCACGAGCCCCGAGAGGTCTGGGACGAGTACATTCCGGAAAAGCAGCGGGCGTTTGCCAAGCAACATTTCTACCGGGATATGGATCGACTCGTCATGGTCATGAACGGGCAAGTGAGCTACGGAAACCCCAAGACCTATGCATATCCAGGACAGGGCTGGCATCCGGGCATGAACAAAAAGATCCTGGGGTCTATCGGGCCCGATGATCCCCGATGGGACAAGGAGATCGGTCGCAACGCCAGCCAAAGAGATCCCCAGGTCCGCCTCAAGGACATGGACGCGTCCGGAATAGACCAGGTCATGGTGTTTCCGTCTACCTTCGTGCGAATGCCCCTTGTTAGGAACGCAGACGCAGCTCGGATCTGCGCCACCGCATACAACGACTGGGTGAACGACTATTGCGCCGCCGACCGCAAACGATTATACCCGTGCGCCGTACTACCGATTCAGGACGTGGAATACGCGATCCAGGAGCTAAGACGCGTAGCCAAGTTAGGGTTCAAGTCCGCAGTGGTACGCCCGGTGCTCAGCAACAACCGCTACCCCACGTTTCCTGAGTTCGACCCTTTGTGGCAAGAATTCGAAGGGTTAGGGCTAGCCTTGGGCATGCATACATTTCCCTCGGGAGGCGAAGCCGTGACCGAAGCCCTAGCAGAACGCATGTCGACTGGGATCCGTGGAAACAGTAGTGCCCAGCGCTCGCCCTTCACCGCCCATAACGTACATGTGTACTCGCCGGGGCAGTTCGTAGAGAATATCATGCGCAGCATGGGCTCAGTACAGCCTGGATCCGAATCCCTAAGCTTCATTAGCGAAGCCCAGACCTGGACCATGGTCGTGCTGCTTACCGGCTGGTTAGAAAAGTTTCCCCGGCTCAAGGTGGCAATCCTCGAATCTAACTCGAGCTGGCTACCACTGATCCTGGAAAAGGCCGAGACCTACCTCGAACTCTACCGCTTCGTACGTGAGCAGGCCTCTCCGCCCCAAAAGGTCTCGGATCCGCGGGAAACATTCGCGCGACAATGCTTCATCGCCTTCGAGAGCGACGAGGACGTCACGCTCCGGTTGTGGGACATCTTCGCGGATATCGCCCTGTGGTCTTCCGACATGCCGCACCACGACGCGTCGGATACCTGGGAGGCCATAGACAATATGGACAAGTACGGCGTGCCACAAGAAGCGCAAGAGAAGCTGCTAGGCGGCAACGCCCGGCGACTTTACGGCATCGAACCGGAACTGTTCGTAACCGAAGCGCCGGCGGAGTACACACCGATAAACATCGTACCGCGGTACGCGGGTTAGCGCCCCAAAGGTGGTGTCATGACAGAACTCGACAACGTCGCATCGGCCAGCGAGACAGAATACCTCGAGTGGCACCTTCGCAACTACGAGGACATGCCACGGGAGGTGATCCTCAAGATGGACCTTCTGCGGGTCGGCCACTGGTTCACGGACGCCGCACTGGAGCTGGCCTCCGACGCCCTCGTAAAATCATACCGGCTATTCTCGTACGACCTAATCCCCATGAAGGACATGAAGAGGAAGGAGTATCGGAAAACACCCGAGTGGTTCGCCATAAGGGGCGGGCACTTGGGTCTCCGCCCCGTGATCGTCCAGACCACACTGGACCCAAGCTCTCCCTACGTGATCGACGTCATCGATGGACAGGTACGCCTATTGCTGGACGGGCATGATCTTTGTGACGTCAGCTTCCCCAAACCACTCAAGTACTACACGCGGTCCTTCGAGGACGGTACCAAGTACCACGAAATCATTGCCTTCGGCTATTTCGCCACAGTATTTCGCAACTGCCAGTACTGGGGTCCCGACGAGGAATGCCGCTTTTGTGACATCAACGTGAACGTGCGCCAGATGAAAGAGTCCCGGGATTTCACGTTTAACACGCCAGTGAAACCGGTCGCTTACGTGGCCGAGGTAGCCCGCTCCATTGAGCAGGATGCCATAGACGAAGTGGGCTATGCCCCACCCATTGACTTCTTAATCTCGGGTGGCACCATCCTCAAAACTCTCCACCGCAAACAGGAGGACGACTTCTACCTGGAGTATGCCTCAGCCCTCAAATGGGGTGGCCACCGGCGCTACATAAACATACAGACCAACGCCAAAGACAAGGAGACCATGAAACGCTACCGTGCCGCGGGCGTGGATTGCCACCACGCAAACATGGAGGTCTGGGACAAACGCCTGTTCGAGTGGATTAACCCGGGCAAGGCCCGCCGCATCGGATGGGACAAGTGGGTTCGGTGGATGTTCGAGTCCGTGGAGGTCCTGGGCGAGGGTAACGCTCGGCCCAACTTCGTTTGCGGCGTGGAGTTAGCTCGACCCCATGGGTTCGACAACATTCACGATGCCATCAAGTCCACCAGCGACGGGGTCGAGTTCATGATGCAGCACGGTGTGTTTCCACGCTTCAACCAGTGGCGTCGAGAGCCGGGTTCTGATCTCGTATCGCAGAACGAGCAACCTGCCATCCCGTTAGAGTTCTATATCCAGATCATGCGCCGCTACTACGAGAGTTGGACGAAATACCGACTTCCCTTCCCCCATCACGACTCGGTGCACCCAGAGCGTCGTTGGGGCTCGGGTCATGCAACTTACGATGACATGATCTTCTTAAACAACTGGCCCAACTACGAAGAGGAATGGGATCGGGGATCGAAGGAAGGGTTGAAAGCGTGCGTTACAAAAGAATAGCGCCGGGATCCGCGGTCGATTCCCATCTCGAACTTTCGATCAGCGATCGTCAAAACAACAACTGCCAGTTGTTGAGAACTGCTATCCACAGTTCTGGAGTGAACATGATACAAGACCAACTAATCCGGAGGTCTCAAAACTGATCCCCTTCTCATATAGAGGCCTATTTTCTTGTTTCGCGCGTTACCTATCCTAGCACCCCCTCCTCTTTCCACTTCGCGATGGTAGCGTCATCGTAGCCTAGAACGTCGCGCATGACCTGATCAGTGTTCTCACCCAAGAGGGGTGTAAGCGGGATATCCCCATCGGGCATGTCTTTAAAAATGAGACCACCTCGAGGCACCTCGAACGGGCCAATGGGGGAATCATCGTACTTTTGGAAATAGTCCCGGTGTCGGAGCTGAGGGTCATTCACGAGGTCGGTTCCGTTCTGGACCACACCGGCAGCAACACCAACGGCCTGGAGGCGGTGGGCGACATCCTCAACGGTCTGAGTCACCAGCCACTCGGACATGACGACGTCGAGTTCGTCGACATGGCGGAATCGCTCGACGCATGTCGCAAATCGGCTATCGTCCGCCAGTGCGTCGTTCCCCATAACACCGCACAGACGCCGCCACTCTTCGTCGGTAGTGACTGACACCGCGCACCAACGTTCATCACCTTGACACCGGTAGCAGCCGTGGGGTGCCGCCGCGAAGCTTCGGTTCCCTTGGGGCTCAGGATCCTCCCCGTTGATACTGCATTCCAAATAGCTAGCGCCCAGGGCATAGGCCGTCACCTCACCCTGCGACACATCAATAGAGGCGCCTTTACCGGTGAGCCGCTGGCGTAACAGGGCAGCCATCATAATGGTAGGTGCAGAGATAAAACCGAGGTGATCGGGATACACGCCCTGACTACCGATGGGGCGCTCCTGTCCGGGATGGTTCCACAGAAAGGTCATGCCGCTGAAGGCGTTGAGATTAAAGCCCCAGGTACCGTACCAGTTCTTAGGGCCTGTTTCGCCCAAACCCGGCAATTTGAGGATGATGATCGATGGGTTGACCTTCCTAAGCTCGTCGTCACCGAGGCCGAGTCGGGCCAACACCTGCGGTCGGAAATTCACCAGTACTGCGTTGGACCTTCCTACTAGATCCTTGATGATCTGCTTGCCAGCATCCTGCTTCATGTTGACGGTAATGGATCGTATCGCCAAATTGCATTCGATGAAGCGCGGTGCAGCATTCACATCGTTGTCTTGGCTGTAGTGCCGAAATGTGTCGAGCCCCCCGGGACTGGACTCCACCTTAATAACCTCCGCGCCGTACTGCGCTAACAATCGAGCCGCGTAGGGACCAGCATAGCCGGTGGTGAACGAGATGATCCTAACGCCTTCCAGAATCTTATTGGAACTGGCCATCAAATGATTCCCTCCGCCACCAACACCCCGAGATCACCCTTGCCTAACCCAATCTCACCCAGAACTTCCGCGTTGTGTTGACCCAGCATTGGGGCTGGCCGGGGGCCGTGGCGCTCGCCGTCCAATAGGAATGGGACGCCTGGCTGGGAGAAGGAACCTAAAACCGGGTGTGACACCGTGCCAAAGAAACCCCGCTCAATGATGTGTGGATCTTCCATGAAGTCCCGCGGCGAGTTGACCGGTAGCGCCGGCAGGCCGTGTTTCTGGAACAACACCGACAGCTCGTCTTTACCGTACCGGGAAGTGAACGATGCCACCATGGGATTGAGCCAGTCCGCCGCCGCGCGTCGGTTCCGGTTAATCCTGAGCTCGGGGTCATCTAACGATTCGGGATGGCCCTCCCACATGTCGAGGAAAATCGGCCAGTGGCGCTGAGTTGCAAAGAACGAGATCCAACCATCCTTACACGGGAACAGATTGGCTGGGGCGACGTGCTGGTGCTGGCTACCAGCCCGCCTCATTAACCGACCTTCCGCCGACCACGTGAAGGCCACGTGTTCATGTAGCGCCATGCTGGCCTGCACCGAAGCATCTATGTGGGCACCCAGCCCCTTGGCCTCGCGCTGCCACAGAGCTAGCAAAGCCCCAAAAGCAGCATAAAGACAGGTATAGACGTAGGACTGCCCACCGGGAGGAACGCACGGGGTCATACTCGGGTCGCCACTGATAAACAACAGCCCGCCCATGGCGTTGGCCACCAGATCTGGTGCAAGGTAGTCACGATAGGGGCCTTCCTGCCCGAAGCCAGAGATAGAAACCAACACTAGCCTGGGGCGGCGTGCGACCAACTCGCCGTAGCCGATCCCCAGTTCTTCGAGGTAGCCGGGTGCGTGACTGTCGATCACAACGTCTGCCTTTTCTACCAAATCGAATAGTATCTTGCGGGCAGGTTCGCGCTCAAGATCCAGCGTGATTCCCCGTTTGCCGGAGTTGAAGTATGCAAACCGGAGGCTACCCTCCCGGTTGCTCTGGCCGTTGGCAAAGGGCGGCTCACCCCTAAGCTCGTCCCCTGACGGTGGTTCCACCTTGACCACGTCCATACCGAGATCGGCCAAGACCTTGCCACAGAAGGCACCCATTGCGGTGCCGAGGTCTACCACCCTGAAACCGGAAAGTAAGGATTCTCCGCTCATCGGTTCTTAGCGCGGGCGCGCAGCAGGTTCTGAGCCAGTCGCCAGCGTAACACTTCAGTGGCGCCTTCGGTGATACGAATGCTACGCAGCTGGCGGTACCACCACTCCAACGGTAGTTCTTTCGTGAGCCCGATACCACCGTGCACCTGCATGGAACGGTCCACCACACGACTCGCCATCTCCGTACAAACGCACTTGACCATGTAGGCTAGATTTCGCACGTCCTCGCCGCGATCATGGCGCCAAGCACATTCGTAAACTAGGTTCCGTGCCATATGCAGTTCCATAACCGAGTCGGAAATCATGAACTGGACCGCCTGCCGTTCTGACAAGGGTTGACCGAAGGTGGTTCGGATCTGCGAGTAGTCCATCATCATGTCCAGAGCGCGCTCCGCTATGCCGATACAGCGTGCTCCGTGGCCCTTAATCCTCCCCTCCTGGAGCCAACTCTGGGCCAGTCCGAAGCCCTGGCCCACCTCGCCCACAACGTTACCCGCCGGCACGCGGGTGTTCTCGAAGAGGATCTGAAACGGTGCGTCACCCATCATTGTGGGCCACCGGCGCTCAATGGTAACGCCGGGAGTATCCATGTCCACAAGAAAACAGGTAATGCCACCCCTAGCGCGTTTTCCGGGATCGGTCACCGCCATGACCTGGGCGAAATCTGAATATCCGGCCCCAGTGATGAAGCGCTTGGTCCCGTTAATAACCCAGTGATCACCGTCCAGTACTGCCCGGGTCTTCATACCCGCGGGGTCTCCACCCGCGTCAGGCTCGGTCTGGGCGAAACACGCGGTTTTCTCGCCGCGAATCACCGGATACAGATAGCGCTCCTTCTGCTCGTCACTGCATTCGAACAGCACCGCGCGCACCTCAGGCCCAAATATAGGATTGTTTCGGA
Source organism: uncultured Syntrophobacterales bacterium (assembly GCA_964438895.1). Taxonomy (GTDB): domain Bacteria; phylum Desulfobacterota; class Binatia; order UBA9968; family JAJDTQ01; genus JAJDTQ01. Next base: position 37,074 of record CAYTMJ010000003.1, read on the forward strand.
ATGGAATCGCAACGCTACGAGAGATCTCTTCCTGGATTACACAGCGCGTCAGTAGGTCGAGATCGGCGCCCCCGTATTCGGCGGGTACGTCCAGCATCCAAAAGCCCATGGCTCGGGTTTTTTCCTGAAGGGGCTTATACAACTCCTCGGGCATCTCAAAACCCTCCGGGCGGTAGTCACGTTCCAGGGGTATTAACTCGCGATCCACGAACTCACGCATCGTATTTTTAATGATCTTGACGTCTTCAGGAAGCTCGAGGTCCATCTGCATACCCCTTATTTCGACAGCCCGGCTGACGAAAGGTTCAAATCGACCGGAAACCTACCCCGTATATGCGTGTTTGACAACCGCATAACCAGCGACTATGTTTTCAAGAGCCTACCCGCGTAAGGCCAGTGTATGCCCATCTACGAGTACGAATGTTCAAAATGCGGTGTATTCGAAGTGACCCAACGGATCACCGAGAAGCCGCTGGGGAAATGCCCAACTTGTCGAAATAAGGTCCGGAAACTCATCTCGAACACGTCCTTTCAACTCAAAGGCTCGGGTTGGTACATCACCGACTACGGGCGGGGTAAGGGAGTAAACGAAGAAAAGCGGGAGAACAGCGGGGACAAAGGCTCCTCCGAGTCCGGCAAAGGCTCCTCCGAGTCCGGCAAAGGCTCCTCCGAGTCCGGCAAAGGCTCCTCCGAGTCCGGCAAAGGCTCCTCCGAGTCCGGCAAGTCCACGGAAAGCAAAACTTCCGGGAAGTCATCGTCCAGCGGCGAGACCGCCAACACCACCTAGCGAGCCCGTCGCGCGCGCGTCCCTTCCCCCGGTTTGCGACGCATCGCATTGAAATATCAGGCACGACTTGCCACTTGCTGCGACGATTTTCCGCACATCGATGACAGGTACTCCATGAAGATGAAACCACTCGGTGGCACTCAGATCCAGGTGCCCGAGATCGGCCTGGGAGTTTGGCAATACAAGGGCGGAGTTGCACCCCTCCGGCACGGGATCGAGTTGGGCGCCAACCTGATCGACACGGCCGAAATGTATCGAACAGAAGAAGTAGTAGGTCAGGCCATCCACGACGTACGCGAGCGAGTGTTTATCGCAAGCAAAGTCTCCGGCGACCACCTAGGGTACGACCAGGTGCTTCGAGCCGCCGACGCCAGTCTACGGCGGCTCGACGTAGACACCATAGACCTCTACCAGATTCACTGGCCAAGCCGCAGCACACCTATCGCGGAAACCATGCGAGCAATGGAGGCCCTAGTTGATTCGGGCCGGATTCGCTACATCGGTGTAAGCAACTTTTCCACTAACGATCTCACCGAAGCCCAGGCCGCCCTTAGGCATCACCGGATTGTGTCAAATCAGGTGCTATACAATCTACGGCGTCGCGACATCGAGCGAACCCTGATGCCCTACTGCCAGCGCCATGATGTCACCATAATTGCCTACACGCCGCTGGACAGCGGGAAGCTGACAACGGCAGGCGGGCTATCGTCCTCACGCGACACAAGGGTGCTCCAGGCAGTGGCCAAGCAGAATAGGAAAACGCCTGCTCAAGTGGCGTTGAACTGGTGCATCTCACACAACAACGTCATCGCCATACCGAAGTCCGACAGCGTGCCCCGGACCACCGAGAACTGCAGCGCTTCCGGCTGGCGTTTGCCCGACGAAGACATCGCCCGACTGGACCGAGCCTTCGAATGACTACTTCACCCAGGATAAGCGACGATCCGGAAGCCTCCGAGACACGTTGAGAATTGATATTATCGATGGATTTCCCCGCTCTAACCCACACCGGAGCTATAGATTTCTTCTCGGACTTCGGAAAGCTGATCTACAACCCACAGGGGATCCTATATTGGACCCGTAAAGCCAGGGATAAGGCCCGGATCAACGCCACCATCGGATCTGCCCGGGGGCCCGAGAAGACAGTGTATCCGGGCGGTGGAGACCACGAGATCACCCTTTGCACTCCCCTGATCCATTCTTTTTTTAACGGCCTGGAAACCGAGGAGATCTTTCCTTACACACCAGAAACAGGCACACCCGCGTTCCGCTCAGCATGGCGGAAGTGGATCCTCTCGCGCGCGGGCGATGAATCGGAACGGCTCGAACGCCAACTGCATGAGCCAATTCTCACCCCGGGGATCACCGCTGCCATCGCTATCTCTGCACGGATGTTTGTCGATCCGGACCGGTTTATCATCGTGGCCAACAGGCGTTGGGAGAACTACGACCATGTTCTACGGGAGAACCTAGGGATCCGTATCGCCGAGTTTCCACTATTGAACGGAGGCGATCTAAACGTGGCCGGACTTATCTCGGTCATCCAAAGGGTCTGGGTCACACAGGAAACTGCCGTAGTGCTACTGAACTTCCCTAATAACCCCACCGGCTTCTGCCCTTCCCCGGAAGCGGGTGAGAGACTTGCCAAGGCTCTAGGCCAACTCGCAGAGGGAAGCGAAAAACGGTTAGTTTTACTGTTCGACGATGCTTACGAAAGCTATGTCTACGATGCTGCGGCCATGCAATCGTCTCTATTCTACTTATGTCGGCCGCAGCCCAACTTGCTACCGGTGAAATTGGACGGTGTAACTAAGGAGCTTCTCTGGTACGGGGCTCGGACCGGGACGATCACGCTAGCTTGTCCTGATAATTGGCTTTCGGAATACGGCGCAACAACTTTGGGAGCAGAGCTGGATAACAAGTTCGGCGGGGTCAACCGAGGGCTATTCTCCAACAGCTCAACAGTGAGCCAATCGGTGGCAACCAAGGCACTAGCGCAGATGGAACACTTGTTGATCGAGCGACGCCAAACCTTCGATCTTCTGAAACAACGCTACCACACCTTAAAGGAAGAATTCACGAAGATGGACTCCGACCTCGTAACCGTGGAACCATTCCAGGGGGGCTTCTTCTGCTTCGTCAGCCTACGCCCGGAATCGGGGCTTCGTGCGACGGCCTTGGCCAACTATCTTTTGGATGAGCATGGGGTGGGGACTGTACCGTTCGAGGGAAACGATATTAACGGACTCCGCATCGCGTTCTGTAGCGTCGACCGCAAGGACCTGCCGGAGCTGTGCCGTCGACTCGCACAAGCTGTGAATGAGCTAGCCGCAGCAAGGAGGGAAACACATGGGGAGGCTTGAAGGAAAGGTCGCCATTGTCACCGGCGCCAGCCGTGGTATCGGTCGGGTAGTAGCGATGGCCTTCGCGCGTGAGGGCGCGAGTGTAGCCATCGTTGGCGTGCACGATCGTCAGGCCCTTGATACAGTGGAGCGTGAGCTATCAGCACTAGGAACCGAATGCATAGCGCGCTTGGTAGACGTCTCCCAGCGCTCAGAGGTGGACGGTTTGGTGCGCGAAGTCGAGGAACGCTGGAGCCGCATCGACATTCTCGTCAATAACGCAGGCACCCTAACAGTCAAACGCTTCGAGGACATAACTGAGGACCAATGGGACGAAACCATGAGAGTCCATCTCAAGGGAACGTTCAACGGTATGCAAGCCGTGCTCCCAAGCATGAAAAGGCAACAGTCAGGAAAAATCATCAACCTCACTGGCCCCGCAGCACTGCGACCATCCAACGGTGTGTCGGACTACGCCAGTGCAAAGGGCGGCATCATAACACTGACCTTCAACGTCGCCAACGAGATGAAACCCCACAACATCCAAGTCAACTGCATCTCCCCGATCGCGGATACACGAATGACCGACGCCATCGCCGAGTTCCGCGAGCGCGAGGGGATTTCCGATACCCGGCCTGCCCCTGCGCCGCCTGAATCCGTAGCGCCAGCATTCGTCTTCTTCGCGTCCAGCGACAGTGACTACATTACCGGCGAGGTCCTCGGATTCCACCGGAAGTGAGAGGGATGGTACCCTGCATAGAAATCAGGGACAATCAGGAAGGACCCCCTCAGTGTTCGTGGCGGTGCAACATGAAAGAAACAAGACTACCTCACGAGAGAGCAGAAAGTTCGTGGGCATGACTATACCAACTCCTCGCGAACATGTACTTCAATGCCGCTTATCCGAGAACGTCGGTCTCGGAAGCTAAGACCTAGTAATATAGGTAACAAAATCGTTATATACCTATCCGGGATCAGATTGCCCCGACGGGAATCACATCCGCTCAACAGCGGAAACTTAAAGGTATCCGGAATCGATGAGTGCGACTGGCGACTATATCCGCGAAGCGCGGGAACAAAAGGGGTTGACGTTAGGGCAGGTCGAGGAGGCGACGCGCATCCCGCGCCACTACCTTGAAATTCTCGAAGGCGCGGGCGACGACCGTTTAGTCTCCGATCGTCTCTACATGGTCCACTTTCTCCGCAATTATGCCTCCTTTCTGGAAGTGGAGGCCGAGACCCTCGCGGTCCAATTTGTCCGCGAAAACCGCCACGTCGAAGCTGTCGCAGAAGAACCGCTGAAGCAGGAGTTGTCGTCAATGACCATGGTAGGCGCCGCGATAGCGGTCCTACTCGTGCTCGTCGTTGGTGTCTACGTTCTGATGCCTGGCTTCTTCAACATTAAGGGTCCTACCGTACAGCAACCCAGCGTCGCACCGACCCCTACCACAACCCCACAAAAGGATCTGGTTGCGCAACCGCTACCATTTAGCACCCCGATCTCCACCTCTAACGAGGCTAACCCTTCTGTTCTTCAGCCCGAAGCCGATGAAGCCACGCCACCACCGTCTGCGTCAACAGCGGCCACGGTCCTGGACACAAACAAACCTATACCGCCCCGTCCAGGGCATATCGCGGCGTCGGAAACAAACGCGGCGACTAGAATTCCAGAGTCGTCGACCAACCCCGCGGTTGACGCATCGACAATCAATAATCTGACCATCGTGGCTGATGAGAAGTCATGGCTGCGCGTCTGGGTCGACGACGAACGTTCCAGAGACATGCTGCTAGACCCCGGAGAGACGGTGACATTATCCGCACGAACCGGTTTTGTCATAACCTTCGGTAATGCCGGTGGTGTACGTCTGTCGTTAAACCGGAAGGAGCTTCCCCGAGTGGGAGCTTCCGGTCAAGTGGTGCGAAGGTTCAAGCTTCCAAGGCCTGAGTAAGGCGCTCCCAGATGATCGATCTGCGTTCCGATACCGTGACGACACCAACGTCAGAGATGCTTCAGGCGATGACAGTCGCCGAGGTAGGCGACGACGTATACGGCGAAGACCCTAGCATAAATCGGCTGGAGGAAGAGGTGGCAGGACTCCTTGGCAAGGACGCCGCGCTCTTTACCCCTTCGGGATCCATGGCGAACCAGATCGCAATCTTGCTCCATACCAGGCCCGGGGACTCGGTCCTTTGCGAGGAGGGCTCACATACGGTCAACTACGAGGCTGGGGCTGGCGCGGCCCTTTCAGGGGTGCAGTTCGACATCATTCCATTCGAAGAGAAACTCTCCGATCAAGCCATCAAGAGTACCTTCCGTGCCGACGGTCTACACGAATCACCGTCCACCCTAATCCTAGTGGAGAACACCCATAACCGCGGACGGGGTCGTGCCCTCGTACCGCAAGAGACGGAACGAATCGTAGCCACCGCGCGCGACCTGGGGCTCAAAACGCACTGCGACGGCGCCAGGCTCTGGAACGCCGCGGTCGCCACCGGGAGTTCCGAACGCGAACTCGCTGCAGGCTTCAATACTGTCGCCGTATGCTTCTCTAAAGGCCTGGGGGCACCCGTAGGGTCAGCGCTGGCTGGGGGGCGGGGTGACATTGCTCGGGCGCGCAAGATTCGGAAGCGGCTGGGTGGTGGGATGCGCCAGGCTGGGTTCTTAGCGGCGGCAGCGCTCTACGGTATGAGACAGCATCGCAGTCGTCTTTCGGAAGATCACCGGCGCGCGGCTACCCTAGCTCAGGGGTTGGCAGAAGTCGTCCATGACGGGCACCCGCTCGAGGTCGACATTCCAGATCCGACAACCAACATGGTCTATTGGCATGTGTCCGACGGACCGAAGGTCGTGGAATTGGCACGGCGCAGGGGGGTTCTCATGAACCACGTGGGGGCCGGCTGGATCCGGGCGGTCACCCATCTCCAAATCTCGGACTCGGACATCCACGAGGCGATCCTGCGGATACGTGAAGTGCTACTAGCGTCCGGAAAGTGAAGTCGGGGAAAACAGACATGCAACCGGAACGAGCACGTTACGTCATCATCGGCGCCGGTTTCGCCGGTGCTGCCACCGCCTACCAACTCATCCTACAGGGCGTCCGCCAGTTAGTCATTATTGAGCAGGAATCAGTGGCTGGATTCCACTCCTCAGGCCGAAATGCCGGTTTTATCCGCCAAGTACTGGCCGAACCGTCCGTGGCTGACCTGGCAGTACAATCGGCAGTTTTTATCCGCCAGCTACCGGGAGACTGGCCGTCTCCGGTTTCCTACAATGCCATCGGCTCCCTAATAGTCGGATTCGGACAACAGTGGGAAGCTCTACGTAACGACGCGGACCTGGCGCGCCAAAGGGGGCTGGCAGTTGAATGCTGGTCGCCCCATCAGGCCCGGGAGGCAATGCCCATCCTTCAGGGCGCCGTACTAGATGGAGCCATCTGGTGCGCATCGGACGGTGCCATCGACGTCCACGCCTTGTTGTCTGGCTACCTCAAGGTTGCCCAAAGCGGGGGGGCCGTCATACACTATGACACCAGGGTAACTGAAGTGCGGTCACGAAATGGGCATATTCAGGGTGTCGGGACGGATCACGGGTTCTTCGAAGCCGATGTGGTCGTGAATGCGGCCGGGCCCTGGGCTGGCCCAGTGGGCGTAATGGCGGGAGCAACACCCATCACCTTTCACCCACGGCGACGGCACCTGTTCGTAACCCCGCCGCTAGACTGGGTCAAACCCGATTGGCCCTTCGTCCTCGACATTTCCAACGAGGTCTACTTCCAGCCGAGCTCCGGGGGGCTCATGTTGTGCCCTTGCGACGAGGACGAATTGCCGCCTAGCGACCCTCCGACGCGTCCCGATGCCCTTGAATTTCTAGCGGAGAGGCTGGCTACCACGTATCCCAAATTCCCCAACGTGCCCATCAGCCGATACTGGGCGGGGCTTCGAACCTTCACTAATGACAACCGGTTCGTTATCGGTTGGGATCCTACGATAAAAGGTTTCTTCTGGGTCGCCGGTCTCGGCGGCCACGGCGTCACCACCAGCGCAGCCATAGGCTCCCTGGCCACACGGCTCATTTTCGGAGAGGACGCAGATTCGAATTTCTCACCCGCACGCTTTGTCTAATTGTCCTCCCGCTTCACCAAAACCTCATCGATGATTCGATAGTCCAGGGCCGCCGACGAAGTCATGTACCGATCCCGACTCGTGTCTTGTTCGATGGTCTCGAGGCTCTGCCCCGTGTGCTTGACTAGGATCCCGTTTAGCTCCCCGCGTACCCGGAGGATCTCCTTCGCGTGGATGTCGATATCCGCCGCAGATCCCTGATAGCCTCCCAAGGGTTGGTGTATCATGACTCGGGCGTGGGGTAACGCAAATCGCTTTCCCGACTGACCCGCCGCTAGCAGCAACGCACCCATGCTAGCCGCTTCGCCAATGCACACCGTGGATACATCCGGCCGGATATACTGCATTGTGTCATAAATGGCCAAGCCAGCGGTCACCAATCCGCCGGGTGAGTTGATATAGAGATATATGTCCGGTTCGGGATCCTCCGATTCGAGGTATAGCAATTGGGCCGCAATGGTGTTGGCTACCGGGTCGTCGATCTCACCGACCAGAAACACGATACGATCTCGGAGCATGCGTGAGTACAGGTCGTACGCTCGCTCCCCGCGCCCGCTATCTTCCACCACAGTGGGTATTTCAATCTGGTTGCGCATACGGTTCAAAGGTAACGGATCGATCGCAGCTCGCGTTCGTGCCGCGCCCCGCGTGCTTCTTAGGATATCCTAGAGCCCTGTCCGAGTCCAATGCGTTCTGGCATCGTCTGTCGCAACCTGTATATTACGGCTAAGATAGACGAAGAGCAGTGCTTAAATTCGGTTTTCGGAGGCAAGGACAATGTCAGACGACTACAACCTAAAAGACGTGCCGGAATCCATGCATCCGCCGCTCCGGCGTTACGCGGAGACCTTGATGGAGTTTGCAGGCACCAACGCCCAGTCGTTGACCCTGTTCGGCGCAATCACTACCGATGCCTTTAATCCCCGATCCCACACGGCGCGGAGCGTCTTCGTTGTAGGCACCGTAGACCTCGAGATGCTAAAGCGGTTGGGGCAGCAAGGGCCGCGCCTGGGGAAAGCTCGCATCGCCGCGCCGCTGGTCATGACTCCCGAGTACATCAAAGCATCCATGGACACCTTCCCGCTCGAGTTCCTAGAAATCGCACAGCGCCGTATTTGCGTGTTCGGAGAAGACTCTTTCGGGGACCTTTCTCTCGAAGCCTCGGACGTACGACACCAGTGCGAGCGTGAACTCAAAACCATCTTGCTCGGCATGAGGCAAGCGTTGCTAGCCACCGCTGGTCGGAACAAGGCCCTAACTACCATAGAGGTCGACGTTGGAGAACGCATGATCCGCTCGTTACGGGGATTGCTCTGGCTCCACGGAGAAGCTGAACCCGGGCTACCGATTGACACGGTGGCAGCCATCGAAAATGGCATCCAACGTTCGTTGCCTGGGATTCGTAGCGCCATCGACGATCGGAGCACGCATGGGTGGGAGGAATTCAAAATCCTCTACGCAGACGTCGACGCTCTCAGGAACCACATCGATGCATGGTAGCACTAGTCGACTCCTTCGCCCATGGACAGTGCTGGTGTTGTGCATTGCGGCACTAGCGTCAGTCGCTCCCGAAACCGCTACCGCCAGAACCATCAAGGATCCGGGCAGCTACGTGGTGGACACCGCCGGCCTCATCGACGCCGCAACCGAACGCAGGGTGGAAGGCTGGCTCCGCGAATTGGAGCAAAAGACCACTGCTCAGGTCAAAGTCCTCACCGTGCGCACTACCGAGGGCGAGGATTTCTTCGGATTTGTACACCGACATGCGGAGGCCTGGAAACTCGGCCGCAAGGGAAAAGACAACGGCGCCCTCATCGCATTGACCCTAAAGGAGCGGAAGGTGCGCGTGCACGTCGGTTACGGCCTAGAGGGTGCGCTACCCGACTCCTGGGCAGGCACAGCCTCCCGACAAGTGATCGAGAAGTTCTTCAAAGAAAAAAAATATACCCAAGGGCTGTTAGCCCTCACGGTAGCAACGGCCAATCGAATAGCAGACACGTCGCGGGTTAAACTTACGGGCGCCCCAGACTATCGGATACGGGGCGGTCGGCGGACAATGACTCGCACCACCGGTGGAGCCTCGTTGATGCCGGTGCTAATGTTGCTGTTCTTCTTGAACTCCTTGCGACGGCGACGACATCGAACCGCTTGGGGCGGCCGGGGCGCTGCATCCAGCTTTCTGACGGGCGCCCTACTTGGTAGTCTTCTCGGTGGGGGTAGGGGGTCATGGGGTGCGCCAGGCGGTGGGCTTGGCGGTGGTTTTGGAGGTGGTTTTGGAGGTGGAGGTGGTTTTGGAGGTGGAGGTGGAGGTGGCGGGTGGTAACACCAAACCGTACGTGGATATGAAATTTGCCCGCCATTTGTAGCCAACAGCAGGGTGAGCGAGCTCACACACCCACTTGGCTGGGGTTGTGATCCGTGGGCGTGTCTCGCAGACAAGGGGAGCGAACTTGAGCGCATCAAGAATATTTTTGATATTTCTGGCAGCAGTCGTCGCTATAGTCTTGTTGGCAGGTGGTTGCGTACTCAGCGGTTACAACCGTGCCATCAAACTGGATGAGGGGGTCAAAAAACAGTGGGCCCAAGTGGAGAACCAACTTCAACGGCGCTTCGAATTGATTCCAAACTTAGTGAAAACGGTTAAGGGTGTGGCCAAACAGGAGGAGAAAATCTTTCTGGGCGTGGCCAATGCGCGCAAGGCCTATTTCCAGGCGAACACAGTCAACAAGAAGGCACAGGCCGCTGCTGGCTTCGAGCGCGCGCTATCCCGGTTGTTGGTTTTACGGGAACGGTACCCACAGCTTAAGTCCAACCAGTCCTTTCTAAAGCTCCAGGACCAACTCGAAGGAACCGAAAACCGTCTTGCGGTGGAAAGAAAGCGATTTAACGATAGCGTTGCCGCGGTCAACACCTTCGTCCGGAAACTTCCCGGACGCTTCTACGCGGAGCTTGCGGGGATAGAGAAGGCTGAATACTTCAAGGTAGAGGAAGCAGTCAGGGAAACACCGAAGGTCAACTTCTGAGGTGTCACCAAGACTCTTCCGATTATGAGGTTGCTGGTTGGAGTTTTTTTAAGCGGACCCTATGAAGTCTGATCCTTCATAGATTTCTTCATCGCCATATCGGTCGAGTACTGGTTACGAACATCGCGATAGCGCCTGCCCCGTAACGACCACCGGCTACCCTAGAACGCTCACCCCTGTATCCGCTACAGCGCTTCCACGCGCGCAGCACAGAACTTGTACTCAGGAATCTTGCTATAAGGATCTAGTGCAGGGTTGGTCAAAAGATTGACCGCCGCCTCGGCAAAGCAGAACGGGATAAAGACGCATCCATCGGGGATAGCACTATCAGCCCGCGACTGGATCTCAATGACACCGCGGCGAGTGGAGACTCGTACTAGCTCTCCCGGTGACACGCCTAACCGGCGTAGTTCCGCGGGGGACAAACTTGCCACCGCCTCCGGCTCCAACTCGTCCAATACGCTAGCCCGCCTGGTTATGGCACCCGTGTGCCAGTGCTCCAATTGCCGACCGGTGCTAAGAATCATCGGGAAGACCTCATCCGGTTGCTCGTCCGGGGGAATGATGTCCACGGGTACTAGCTGACCCCGTCCGGTGGCCGTGGGAAAGCCATCGCCAAACACCACCTCGGTTCCCGGAAGTTCAGAACTCGCACAGGGGTAAGTGACCGAACTTTCGCGCCCCACGCGCTCCCAGGTGATGTGGTCGAGGGATGGCATGACGCGTCCCATTTCCGCGAACACATCGGCAGGTCCTGCATAGTTCCAATCGAGCCCCATTCGCTGCGCCAACGCCTGAATGATCCACCAGTCCTGCCGGACTCCGTTCGGGGGCATCAACGCTGCTCGTCCCATTTGTACCTGACGGTTAGTGTTCGTAACTGTTCCGGTCTTCTCCGGCCATGCCGAGGCCGGGAGCACGACATCCGCGTGAAATGCGGTCTCAGTCAGGAAGATCTCCTGCACTACTAGGTGCTCGAGTTTAGCTAAGCCCTCCCGCGCATGTTGGGCATCAGGATCCGACATGGCCGGGTTCTCACCCATGATGTAAATACCCTTGATCTGCCCAGAATGCACCGCGTCCATAATCTCCATTACCGTTAGCCCGCGCTTAGAATCGAGAGCGATGTGCCAGACATCCTCAAAACGGTGGCGCGTGCTGGATTCTTCCACCGCCCGATAGTCCGGATAGAACATAGGAACAAGGCCGGCGTCCGAGGCTCCCTGCACGTTATTCTGGCCACGCAGGGGGTGCAACCCAGTACCAGGTCTTCCAACTTGTCCAGTAATCAAGGCGAGTGCAATCAAGCAACGGGCGTTGTCGGTTCCGTGGATGTGCTGCGAAATTCCCATCCCCCAGAAAATGACAGCGGCCTTGGCACCGGCGTAAAGCCGCGCCACCGAGCGGATGGTGCTGGCATCAATCCCGCAGGCAATTGCCATAACCTCCGGCGTGAAACCGGCCACATGCTGCTTCAACTCGTCGAAGCCTTCTGTGTGAGCCACTACGTAGTCTCGGTCGTAGAGCTCTTCCCCAATAATGACGTTAAGCAACGCATTGAGCAGCGCGACGTCGGCCCCAGGCTTGAATTGAAGCATCCATGTTGCATGCCGCCGCAAAGCCTGGCCCCGAGGGTCCATCACAATAAGCTCGGCCCCTCGTCTTGCCGCTTGCTTGAAATAGGTAGCCGCCACTGGGTGGTTCTCCGTAGGGTTAGCACCAATCACGACAATGACGTCGGAGTCCTCGCAGGTAGTAAAGGGCGCAGTCACAGCGGCGGAGCCAATCCCCTCCATCAGTGCCGCCACCGAGGACGCATGACACAAACGGGTACAATGGTCCACATTGTTGGTACCGAAACCTGAACGCACAAGCTTCTGCACCAAGTACGCCTCTTCGTTGGACCCCTTGGCCGAACCGTAACCTGCCAGGGCCGAACCACCATCCCGGTCCCGAATCCTTTGGAAGCCTTCAGCCGCCAAGTCTAACGCCTCCTCCCAGGTGGCCTCCCGGAAATGACTATGGAAGTTTCCCGGGTCCACATCTACAGAGGCATCCTTTGGTGCATCCTCGCGGCGGACCAACGGGACGGTGAGCCGGTGTGGGTGGCTCACGTAGTCAAAGCCGAATCGGCCCTTAACGCAGAGCCGATTTCGATTCGAGGGGCCGTTTCGGCCGCGCACTGCGGCGATCGCATTATCCTTCACCAGGTAGTCGATCTGACAACCTACGCCGCAATAGGGGCATACACTAGGCACCTCGGTGTAAGCCTCCCGCTTATCCGTCCCGGCTGCGTCCACTAGGGAAGTGGGGGTGAGGGCACCGGTTGGACACGCTTGAACACACTCACCACAAGCCACGCAAGTGCTCTCCCCCATGGGATCATCAAAATCGAAGACGACCTTAGCACCGACGCCGCGGTAACCCATGCCAATGACATCGTTCACCTGCACCTCTCGGCAGGCACGCACACACAACGTGCAGTGTATACAGGCATCGAGCGCCACCCGAATCGCCGGATGGGTAACGTCGGCCGCTGGGGCTTCACGTACCGGAAACCGGCTTTCTGTCACGTCCAGCCGTTCCGCCCACTGCCAAAGACGCGACCGTGAGTCGTGCGCAACCTTCCGTGGGGGTTGGTCTGCCATCAACAGCTCCAGCACCATCCCACGAGCGTTCCTTGCCCGTTCGCTCCCGGTTGTCACCTTCATCCCCGGCGTCGGCCGTCGAATACACGAGGCTGTTAATACGCGTTCCCCCTCTACTTCCACCACACACGCGCGACAATTGCCGTCCGAGCGGTAGCCCGGCTGCGGGTCATAGCACAACCGCGGGAGCAACGTACCGTTGCGCTCGGCCGTCTGCCAGATGTTCTCGTCGGGTAGTGCTTCTACATCACGTCCATCGAGAATGAACCGTACAGGCTCGCTCACAACAGATCCTCCCGAAAATACCGATAGGCACAGCGTACTGAGTTCGGCGCGGCTTGCCCAAGACCACAGATCGACGCGTCCCTCATCGTTTCACCTAAAGCCTCCAGCAACGGCTCGTCCCAGACAGACCGTTCCAACAACGTCACAGCCTTTTCCGTCCCAACTCGACACGGCGTACACTGACCGCAGCTCTCGTGCTTAAAGAAGCGCATGAGATTGCGAACCACGTCTCTGATATCGTCCTGGTCGCTCAGAACCACGACACCGTGGGAGCCAACGAAACAGCCATACTTCTCCAGGGACCCAAACTGAAGCGGAAGGTCCGCCATGGAGGCCGGCAGTATCCCCCCCGAGGCGCCACCCGGGAGGTACCCCTTCAACCGTTGGCCCGGTAAGATTCCACCACAATGATCATTGATCAACTCACGCGCGGTGATACCGGCGGGTGCGATCTTCACCCCCGGTTGCACTACTCGGCCCGATACCGAAAAGGCATGGAGGCCGGTACCGCCGTTACAGCCCTGGGATGTAAACCATTCCGGTCCCTTTTCAACGATGTCCCGGATCCAGTAGAGAGTTTCAACGTTCTGAACAAGGGTGGGCCGACCGAACAAGCCAGTCTCCGCCACATATGGCGGGCGGTTCCGCGGCAGCCCACGCTTACCCTCAATGCTTTCGATCATCGCAGACTCTTCGCCGCAGATATACGCTCCGGCACCACGGCGTAGATGGACCTCCACATGCGCGTCGAGTCCAGCATCCATAAGCTTGGGCAGCTCCCGTGACAAGATTGCCTGGACCTCAGCGTACTCATCCCTTAAGTAGACATAAACGGCCTCTGCTTCGGTGACCCACGCCGCGATCAGCATCCCCTCCAGGAACCGGTGCGGATCACTCTCCATGAAATACCGATCCTTGAAGGTCCCGGGCTCGCCCTCATCGGCGTTAACCACCATCAACCGCGGCCCGGGATAGCCACATACAATCTCCCACTTGCGACCAGTAGGGAAGCCCGCACCGCCAAGACCTCGAAGTCCCGACGCCATCACCTTCCCCACCACCACCTCCCGACCTAATTCACCGGTAAGACATTTTCGCAAAAGCGCATAACCGCCATCCGTGCGATATTCGCCATAGTCCCTATACTTTGCCAACTTTGCCTCGATGTCCCGCCCCCGCACTGAGGCCACCACCGCATCCATGGTTGCGTTCAGCACAGTACGGCGTTCCACGCGCCCCACCGGTGCGCAATCGCAGTGACCCATACACGGTCCCGGCACCACTCGAAAGCCATCCCCTAAAGCGTCGGGGAGCTTCTCCAGCAGCCCTCGGGCACCCATCATCTCGCACACTAGTCCGTCACAGATACGCACAGTGATATCCGTGGGCAGTAGCTCCTCTTCTTTAGTCACATCGAAGTGGGCGTAGAACGTTGCTACCTCGTACACCTCCGCCAAGGCCAGCCGCATCTCATCGGCTAGTGCAACCAGATGGGATGCTGACAGTACATGATACCGATCCTGAATACGGTGAAGGTGCTCGATCAACAGATCTCGACGCCGCGGCTGGTCCCCCAGCAGAGCCCGAACCTCATCCAGTGCCACAGGGTCCACCTGCCGACCCCTGGGGCGACTACGGCCTCGACCTCGGCCCGAACCGGGATGCTTGCGCCGTCGGGGCGGCTCTTGCGTGTCGGCCACAGTATCAGTCCTTCCTGCTCAATGCCCGTGGAGGCTGCTCACTCGCTCTCCCCTTCGAGGCGCTCTATGAACGCCGAAATTTCCTTGAGCCGGTAGCGAGCGTCCGCAGCCAACCGGGCCACCTCCTCGGTCGAGACCCGATCACGCACGGCATCATCCAACGCCGTCACTGCGATACCAAACATCTTGAGCAAACGGCGGGTTTCATCGGTCGGCATCATGCTCTCCTTCACCCAGCATCTCGTTCAGTCCCAGCTCCGTGAGCTTTGCCTCCGGAACACGACCGTCTTCATTCCACTGCCGAGCGTCATAGTAGTCCCGTATCATCCCCTGAAGCTCCTCACGAGTAAGGCGCGTCCCCCGAGCTACACCCGTGGCTAAGGATTCCGTGAGTACCCGGGGCGGGAGCCCATCATCTTCCGGACGCCAACCCTCGCGCTGGTTATACCAGCGCTTGAGCGTATGTATCCGTTCCGCTGTGCGTCGCAGTTCATCCCCAGTGTAGTCCCATCCTGTAACCTTCACCAGAAGGTCTGCTGCCTCGAGGTAAAAATCGTTGAAGCAACGCCGCAGGAACTTGCACACGATGAGGGAATCTTGCGCAGCAGCATGGTCTTCTGAGGCCGCCACCAAGGCACCCCGGCCCGGCTCTGAGCTCAAACGATCCACCGCACCGGAAAAATCCGCCTCATAGGCGCCGGAACGGTTGTGACAGGCGCCCCGAGGACTCACCGCCAAACCCAGGGCCATGGTCTTAAGGCTTCGGGGTTCGTATCCGGGCAGTTCCAATCCCTTCACCTGCATAGCCCAGTCCAAGGAGCCACGACCTAATGTCAAGGCGGCCCGCCGGGATCCCTCTGCCAACAAATCACCGAATCCCCGGCGGTGCGCAATGGCGGGTATAGCAGCCAGCACAGCCTCCGCGGAACCGAAGCGCAGGTCACCGGCCTCAGGCAGGAATCCCCTTTCGACGCACTCCATGGCCCAGGCCAAAGTGCCGCCAGTGCTGATACTATCAAGACCATATAAATCACAGAGTCGGGCCGCTTCCAGCACCGCCTCCGGATCTTCGATGCCACACAGCGGTCCCAAAGCGAACAGCGTCTCATACTCCATGCGCTGCTCGTTTCCGGACTGCGATTTGAACAGCCGTTCACAACGGATGGTGCAGAACGCACAACCGTGCCGGCGACTGAAACTGTTCTCCGTCAGGCTCTCACCGCTGAGAGTATCAGCGGCGGCGAACGTTGGTTGTTGAAAGTTGTGAGTGGGGAGCGCGCCGAGCCGGTCGAACACCGCTAGATTTGCAACCGTGCCGATCTCCCGGTACTTTGCGGTGTGCTCGCCCAAGCTCCGTTGTCGTAGAATAGTCGCCGTGGCCGCCACTCCCTCGGGGTCGGCCACCGAAACTACGGCGTTTCCAGACAGGACAACCGCCTTAAGGTTCTTGGAACCCATGACCGCGCCAACTCCACCACGTCCCGCATGCCGACCTTCATTGCTGATAGTTGCAAAACGCACCTGGTTCTCGCCGGCCACACCCACGGCAGCTACCCGCACCCCTTGGTGGACCTCTTCGCGAATGGCGTTCTCGGTATCCGTGGCACTCCGACCCCAAAGATGGCGGGCATCCCGTAATTCCACACCACGGTCGTCGATGATCAGGTAGGACGGGTTCGGCGCCCTACCCGTCAACACCACCGCATCAACTCCCACCGCCTTTAGCTCCAACGCAAAGAAGCTGGACGACAGCGAGTCGGCAATGAAACCGGTAAGTGGGGACTTTGTTACCACCGCGTATTTGGCGGTGGTGGTGAGTCCGGTTCCAGCCAAGGGCGCGCTAGCAAAAATCAAGGGGTTCTCCGGCGCGCAAGCGCCTACTCCCGGAGGCGCGAAGTCATATAGCAGGCTCGTGCCAAGGCCTACCCCACCGAGAAAAGCCCGAAGGCGCTGCTCGCCAATTTCCCCCCAGCGGTGAACCCCGGTGTCGAGATTTACATGTAGTACCCTGTCGTGAAAACCGTGCAAGGTCATCCTCCAGCATCGCTGGACATAATGAGGAGCGTATCTCCAGGCTCCACCGGACAGATGGCATCTCGAACAAAGTCACGGCCGTTTAGATTGCACACATTCCCCGCGGTGAGGGCGTCCCCGGCCATCGTGATGACTGGGCCCACTAACGCCGAGTGTTTGCGCGCTAAAATGGATAAGACGTCGGCCAACGTCGATGGCCCGGCCAACTCCACCGAGACGCGGCTCGTGCGGGCGCGCAACCGAGCCACACCGAAAAGCTCCACCTCACAACGACCGGGGGTAACGCCCATAACCGACCCCGGCCAACGCGCTAAGGCATCCGTGTAATCTTCCGGCGTGTTCATGTTGAAGAAGCTTGCGCCTTCGGGATCCAGGAATCGAATCTCATCTTCCGCCACCCTGAGCGTCCGGACCTTGTCGTAGAGAAAGACCGGGCGCAACTCACCACGTTGAAGCTGCTCCTCAAGCAACGGCAACACCGAACGCCGGTACACTGCGTGCAAAGGCTGGAGGCGCCCATCCCACTCCGGCACCACGACGTCATAGCCCGGTAGTCGAGACGTCAGATTGGAGACCAGCGGAAGACTAAGGAAAGGCACGTCGCAGGAGGTTACGAACCCAGCCACACTATCGCATGCCCTGAGTCCATAGCAGATCCCCCCCACCGGACCCTGGTACGCGACGTCATCACGAACCAACGTAACCGGCAACTCCGGCAACTCCTGCCCTGGTGCAGCTACCACCACAATATCCGAAAACACGGACGTGAGTCTCTGAATTACCTGAACGATTAGGGGCTGCCCGCCAAACGGCAGCATCGCCTTCGACTGCCCCATGCGGCTACTCCGACCGCCGGCTAGAACAACAGCCGAACCGACTTTGTCTTTGTCACCCCGCATTCCCATCGCCTCGAAGTCCCAAGGAGCACTCGTCCCCACCGAAAGCAACTGAATGATTCCATGATGGCTGAAGGAGCACAAGCGGAAATCAGGGATCGGGATGACCCAGCTTCGTCAGGAGATGAGCCGCTGGCGCATTTCCTTTAGCGCCTGCTGGAATAGCTCGGGGTCCTTGGACAGGGCGGTTTTGTAGAGGACATAACGTTCGTGGCTCGCCCAGCGACTCCATTCGGCGGGGACCACAGGCACACTCGCCGCTTCGCTTCGCTGAACCACCGCCTTAGGCACGGTGGTAGCCCACTCGCCTGCATCCAGCGGCAGACAGCGCTCGGCTCCAACGCCCGCCCGGGACTCCGCCAACGCCGAAAGGAAGGTGGCGAACACTTCCTTCTCCTCATCTGTCTCCACCGGAAGTTCGCACAGTACCCGACGTTCTACTAAACTCAACACACACCACGTATTCAACGATACACGGATACCCACCAGGTCGAGTTTCATTCTCACATGGAACGGCACCCGCCTCAGGTCGGGATAAAAAGCCGCCTCGAATTCGAACCGAAAGAACATCCGCAATCACCCCACGGTCAGCTGTAGTCAACCGAGCCCCAGCCCAGCTATTTGGCCGCCCGCTCCCTGCTGGCCCTGAGATAACGAATGCCCCACACCATCACTATGGAAATCATGAAATTACCAAAGGCGATCATGAACGGAACCGTATAGTTGCCGTAGACGTCGTATAATACGCCGCCGAGCAGTGCCCCTACCGCACCTCCAATCCCAATGCTAAGAGTGAAATAGCCATAGATCGCACCGAAATCACGCCCGAGAAAGACGTCGGCGGAGATCGCCGACAGGACCAGTGCCCTAGAACCCTGCCCAAGCCCATAACAAGCGGCATAGATATAGAGTAGCATCGGGTAGGCGCTACTATCGGCTGACACTAGCGCCAAGATCCCCACCGAAGAGACCACCTGGACCAACAAATAAACCATATGGTGGCTCAATACATCGGTAAGGAAGCCAAAGAGAGCCCTACCCACGATGCTACACACCCCCATAAGGCCTAGAATGGAGGCAGCGAAACCCGCCGTATAACCTATGTCCACCACATGCGCGACCTGGTGATTAGTGATAATCTGATTTCCCATACTGGCAACGACACGCGAGACAAAGAGCAGCCAGAACGTGGTACTCAGCAACGCCTCCCCAACAGTCCACTCCCCAGCCGTGACTTGCTCAGGAACATTCCGTGGCGCGGGCTTGTCGCGGGGTATGAGGAAACCCGAGGGCAGCACCACGAAGATGAAGGCCAGAACGCCCATCCCCAGGAAGGCATGCCTCCAACCCCCACTGTCCACCAGGTACTGTGTTACGATCGGCAACACCCCGAGACCTAGACCACCACCAGACCAGGCCAGGCCCATGGCCAAACCCCGGCGCCGGGTGAATTGTCGCGCGATGATGGCTACGTGCGGGACCATGCCCATGAGACCAAGCCCCAGCGCCGTGACCACCCCGAACCACAGATAAAGTTGCCACGGTGACCAAACCGTGCCGCTGAGCGCCAGTCCCGCCGCGAGCAGCAAACTTCCCAATAGCAAGGTCTTCCGAGAACCCCAGCGGTCCACCAACGAACCCGCGAGGGGCATAGCGAAACCTTCTACCAAGACCGAGACAAACAACACGATAGCGGTAAACCCCCGGGACCATCCGAAGGCCTGGAATAGAGCGACATTGAAAACCGCATAGGTACCCCGAACGCCGCGGTTGAAGCCCATGTGGAGAAAGCCTAGGGCGACCTGGCCAACACGCTGAGTCGTGGTGGGCGTTGAATCTTGAATGTGGATGTACCTCCTGATCGGAAATCGGGGCGCCCCGGCTCTGTCAGACAAATGGTGGCCGTTCCCCGCTACACACAAACGAGTGCTAGGATGCACTCCGCAAAACCTCAGGGCAGCTTGATGTTTCCAGGGAAGCCGCGCTGGAGTCAAAATCTCATCTATAACTTATAACACTATCCATAAATATTGATTATCACGATGAATTACCCAATTATATAGCACCCTCACCAGTCCGCATAGACCACCTATGCTCAAAGCAACTATCACATCAAAACAAAGCTGGGCTTGTCCTTGGACCGGCCTTTTCCTGGTATGAAAACCGGCGGAGTTCAGCAATGGAAATGGCCGTCGTCGATTTAACTCTTCCAGCAAAAGCTATAGGAACTCGTCGTTCCAAGCCTCGTACTCATCCCAGCTTAAGACGACGTTCATCAACTCCGGGGATGCAGCCTGCTCCCTCAAGTCAGCCGGCGGACGCCCTGCGCGCAGGTGCATATACGACACTTGGAGGGCATGCACCGCCACTTGGAACGGCATGTGGCCCTGGAGGGCTATGCGGACACCGTTGACAGCAAGAAACTTCCGGTCATGAAGTTCCGGCGGAGTTGTGCCCAGCACTACAGGTAGTTGGGTCATGGCATGGATAGCAGACACTTCCTCCCGAGACCGGACTCCAGTAAAGAAGACACCGTCAGCACCCGCATCCTCGCACGCCTTAGTACGCTCCACCAAAGCATCCTCACCCTGGGTCGGCAGTACACCAATCCTTCCCAAAACAACCATCTCTCGGTCCGACCGAG
The DNA here is from genome assembly GCA_964438895.1 of uncultured Syntrophobacterales bacterium. Taxonomy (GTDB): domain Bacteria; phylum Desulfobacterota; class Binatia; order UBA9968; family JAJDTQ01; genus JAJDTQ01. The sequence continues at coordinate 57,555 of CAYTMJ010000003.1, forward strand.
CTGCTACTGCAGCGCGCATCTTTCCGGCAAACTCCTCAAGAGAAATGAACCCGTCTCGCGACGTGCCGAAATCCCTGGGGAGCCTTGTATCCTCGATAGTCAGAGCCGCTACGCCCGCGGCCTCAAGCTCGGCAACTGTTCTCATGACACTCAAGGCATTTCCATAGCCGTGGTCCGCGTCGACCATCAGGGGCAGCCGCATAGCCCGTACGATGCGACGTGCCTGTTCTGCCAACTCAGAAAGTGTTAGGAGGACGATGTCCGGAGCACCCAGCACCGTAGCCGAAGCGATGGATCCCGCCAACATACCAATCTCAAACCCCGCCGCCTCGGCTAGTCGGCCCGATATCGGATCGAATACAGAGGCCGGATAGTAACAGCCGGAGCCGTGGAGCAGGGTACGATATTGCCGGCGCAGTTCGGTGACAGTCACAATGTTCCCCTATCCCGTTTCAAAGACTCTATTTGAATCGCAAATTCTCGGAGTGGCCGCCGGGCACAACGCCCCCCGGACTCGATTCCCCTACAGAACATTGAGAAGATCCGTGATTCCCTAGGCCGCATAGATCCACACCCTGCAGTAGATGGCGGTGAACCCCTTTGCGGGTACCTGTCCACCCCGCAAACAGCCCTCGCAGACTGGAGCTGGGCCACACAGCCAGCTTTCCCTTGGATACACGACGGGTGATTATGTGTCTACCCGTCTCTTCCATTTGCTGGCTCAGCCGATGCCTGAGGTCGGCGCTGACTCAGACCGTCCGAGCGAAAACTGGAGCGAGCCCGCTTAGGGCGCTAACGACGGCACGTGACGGGTCCTGAAACATTCGACCGGGAATTCTTTGCCGAGGGTGAGGGGAATCAGAATTCCACAGCCTACTCCGTCAATCAATTCAACTTTGAATCAGTTGGATCGTATAGCGTGGTGAAAGTGTCCCCTAGTAAGTACTCCCAGCGATCAGGGCAGTCCTGCCGCCGTAATGCACAAGATCCCACGTCCTACGTCTCATCGCTTCATGGCTCCGTTATTGCAGCGCACGCTGCAATGGTAGGATATGCCAGGATGTGACATGTTCCCGTGAAGGCGCACAATTCAAAGTGCTTAATCCACCATGCTTAGTAAACTTCGCATAGGCGTTAGTAGTTGTCTGCTGGGCTACCCGGTCCGGTATGACGGTGGCCACAAACGCCACCGAACCGTCACCGAACACCTAGCGTGCTTGTTCGAAATCGTTGCCGTATGTCCAGAAGTGGAGGCCGGAATGGGTGTCCCACGGGAACCCGTTAATCTTGTCGGAAACCCACGTGCACCTCGCATGTTGGGACAGGATTCTCGGAAGGACTGGACCGAGATCATGTGCCGCCTGGGGAGGCAGCGGGCTACTGGCTTCGAAACGCTCAAGGTCTCCGGGTTCGTACTGAAGTCGGAATCGCCGAGTTGCGGTCCGGACCGCGTCCCGATTCACACGGAATCTGGAAAGGCAACTCACGAGGGAAGTGGCCTATTTGCGCGAACTTTGTCCGATACCCTTCCGCTTCTGCCGCTCGAAACGGAAGGCCGTCTGAACGACGTACTGCTGTACGAGAACTTCGTTGAGCGCATCTTTGCATACCGGGAATGGTGCACCTTCGCCTGTGCAAAGCCATCGTTGCCACTACTTACACACTTTCATACAGCCCATAAGGCAACTCTCATGGCCCACACTGAGGACGGTCTTCGGATACTGAGCCAGCTCCTAGAAAGTACTGATGGCAGTTCGCCGGAGACTATTACGGCCCAATACGGCATCGAATACATGCAGGCACTGAAACATCCACCGACGCGGCACACCAACACCACAGCCCTGCAGTACTTGACCGATCTTCTATCGGCACGATTGGACCCAAGAAACCGGAAACAGCTTACTGGCCAGCTAGACGACTATCGACTCGGAAAGGCACGTCTATCCGCGCCCCTAGCCCTGATACGACACCACGCCACTGAATGCCAGATCGAGCACGTGCTACGCCAAAGCTTCCTCCAGCAACCCAGTTCGTGAACCGAAACTCCCGAGATGCTACTGCCCCAACAGGTTCTGAAGCGCTTCCTTTCTATATTCGAAGATCCTTCGGAGGTCCGGGCCCACAAATAATCGTTGGACGAGGAAGCCAAAATAAACTCCATAGCTCACAGTGTCGCTAACTAGAGTGCCACTGTTCACTACCGTGAAAACGTGCTCGTGCACCCAGAACCGATAGGGTCCGCGCCTTTGCTCGTCGACGAACCGTCGGGGAGGGTCCCAATAGGTAATTTCCGATCGCCACCGGATAGGAATTCCACGCACGCGGAGGCCGTAGTCGATAAGTGTTCCAACCCCCATCTCCACGGGGAGCGGCATCAGCATCTCGAAGTGTAGCCAAGGCGGTGTGATTCGTTGGAGGTTCGTAGCGTCGGCAAAGAAAGGAAATACCTGGGCGCGCGTTCCTGGTAGCTGCACTTCAGAGCGCAAATTGTAGGCCTTCATCCCATCAGGATACCACACCGTGTAAGGGGTAAAAGGGCCGCAACCGCAACGGACAGTACTCCGTAGAGAAGATCTGGGCACATAGCCGAGTTTGGTCCCCGCAGCTGTACATTTGTGCACCCCGATCCAACACCGACAAATTGGGGGCGTTCAACTATGCTATCGGCACCGCGAGCAGCGGCCGAATCATGTGTTTCCGCGGCTATCCTCGTTGTGGCCCTTGGTCAAGCGAAATCCGTGTCAACTTAGAACGCAGTCACACATATCCCGGTGGTGGGACAAAGCTCCGATAGGTCTTTTCCAACAAACGAGCGAAGTGGATGCAGGTGAGATCGCCGTACTTCGGGCCAATAACTTGGATGCCCACGGGAAGCCCTTCGTGATTTGTGCCTATGGGCACCACAGACGAGGGCAAGTAGGCTAGGTTAGCGTAGCCTGGTAGGGAGACCTGGTTCATAAAAGGCTGCATCACACCATCTACTGACACCGAACGTTGGTACGGGGGTGTTTGGTCGTGATGAGTGGCTGCTGACACCGTGATAGGTGCCAGCAAGAGGTCATAGTGCTGGAAAAATTCGTGCCACTGCCAACAGATTCGGTGGCGTATTTCGTCGAGCTGGAGCCAGTCCCTATGCGACAACGTAACGCCCCGCAGCATGCGCGCTTGCTTACCGTCGTCTCCGACCATGAGCCCTTGACGGGCCCGAAGGTTGGTAGCAAACTCTTTGTCCGTTTGGCGACCTGACGTGCTCGCTCGCAGCAGCAAGTCAAAGACGCGATGGGAAGCCGCCGCATTGAAGTCGGGCCGGGCACCAATCCTGACCTTGACCTTATTGCTGCGAAGGAAGCGAGCCAGCGTCCGATGAAGAGACGCAATATCGCGCACCGTTGGCACGGTCTCGTCCTCCACGAGAAGTGACACCCGGTATTCGGCTAGCCTCTTCTTCCGTGGTGCCGGTAGCACAAGTCGGAGCCCAGCCGCATCGATCGAATCCGGACCCGCTATCACAGAAAGGAGAAGGGATAGATCCGTGGCGCTCCGAGCCAGCGGTCCAATAACAAGCATGTCCAGAGGTGCGAGGTCACCGTCCAATGTATGCCCGCCAGTAGGACAGATACCCATGGTCGGCTTGTGCGCAAACAAGCCGCAGAAGGCCGCAGGATTGCGCACCGACCCCGCCACGTCACTACCCATCTCTAGGGCAGTCAAGCCCGCCGCTAGTGCCGCCGCCGCCCCACCCGAGGAACCCCCCGGTACTCGGTCGAGATCCCAGGGATTCCGAGTCGTACCATAGATTTCGTTGAAACTCTGCGCATCAGCGAGCCACGCCGGCACATTAGTCTTGCCGAACACCACCGCGCCGGCGCCGCGCAAACGTTTCACCGATAGCGCATCGGTGCGAGCGATACTGCCGCGCTGTGCTGGCACGCCCCAGGTAGTCGGCAAACCAGCCACATCAAAGGAATCCTTCACTGTCATGGGGACGCCATGTAATGGCCCCCACAAATCCCCCCGAGCAAGAGCCCGGTCTGCCTGGCGAGCCCGCTGACGAGCCCGTGTAATGTCCGTGGCGATAATCGCATTCAAGCTCGAGTTGAAGCGCTCGACCCTCGCCAAATAGTGTTCAAGGAGTTCGAGGCAGCCAACCTTACGCCGTCGGATGAGGCCGGCTAGCTGGCTCGCCGAAGCCCATGCCAAATCGTTCATGGCCGAGCAACCCTTAAAAGTCCGTTTTTCAAATTACAACACCCCCTCGGGATCTGTCGGACATCGATCTCATACGGCCCTTCTCTCGTTCGATCCAACTAGAGAAATGATGATCGTCCCCAATTTCGCCGCTGATGATGTCAGTCCTATCGTCGTACACTTCCTGTTGCGTCAACCCCGTTCCCGTACCAACCACAGTTCAAATTGGCGGTCGGCTGTTCGCGCCGTAGCCTGTCAACTCCACGTACCCCTGACCGAGACGCACCCCTTTTTTGTCTTCGACTCGCACGGAACCTTCCCAATAGAACAGGTCGGGGATCGACGAGCTACGATTCTCTTGGTCATCACACTTGGGGGTGATTACTATACGAATCCCGCCACTCGGGATATCAAGAGTCCATCCGGCCGGATAGGGTGCTCCAGTCACAGGACTGGTCCACCGGCGGGTAGTGTGGAGGCTCCATTCATCTCGGTTGAGGTATCGAACGATTCCTAAGGAGTCCACCAAGGTGGCACCGGCGTGATGGATCCCGCCATTGCGGCTTCGGAGAAGATAGAGCATAACCTCCCGACCATCGCGGAGTTGCAAGCTAAACCAGTCCCATCCTTCGGTCTCTTCGGCGAGTTGATTGGAGCCGAATTCCTTGTCCATCCAACTCGAACCACGAACCTCCAAATCCTCACCGTCCAGGCGAACCGTGCCAGTGGCCGACATGCGGGTAAAACTGTAATAGTGGCTGGCCTCCGTTTCACCCCTTCCCTTCCGGCTCAGGCCCCCTGGACCTTGGAGAACCAGCGGTTTAAGAGAGCGAGTCGACAAACGGAGGCCGAAGGACTTGCCAGCATCGGTCATAGTGAAGTCAAAGCCTTTGCCGTTCCAACGAAGTGTCCATGGGCCCAGGGTACCCGGAACACCGACGCTCCACGCAAGCTTTGGGTCTGGGTAGCGACCGAAGCCGCCCAAGAGCGGAGCTGCTCGTACCACCAATTCGCTGAAACGGTGCTGGCCGTTCTCCAGGTCCGTCAACGCAGCGTGACCCATGATGATGTTGTTAGCCCTCCAGGCAGACTCGCCCATAGGTGGCTTCTGCGACACACCAAGCCTAAAAAAAGTAAACTGATATCCAAAACGGCGCACAGGCTCCGAGACCGTCTGTAGGTGCCCGGTGAAATACCACCATTCAGTCTTATAGGCGTCGTGGGCCCAGTGATCGCGCGGGAACGACCAAACGTAGCCGGGTTGAGCCGGGGTCCAACCCTGGGAGAACGAGCTAGCCCATAGCATGACGACCGCAAGCACAACGACACATGTAATTAGGCCGATGCAGCGCCGGCTATACCCAAGGATACCCTGAGATTGGATACGTGCCTTCCTCCCCTTCATCGCCGAACCTATCACGGCCTCAGCCCAGATCCTCCCTACCACCGTTTTGCCGTCCTTAAGCGTCTGCATGACAGAGCTCCTTCGCCGGTGTCCGGCTCGCCTTAAACGCCGGGTATAGGCTCGCCAACACCGCGGCGCACACGATGGCGAAAGCTTCCCCTGCCAAGGACAACCATGGCCAGGTCCACTCAATGCTCCAACCGAAGTAGCTCTTTTGAATCACGAAGATTAAGATCGCGCCAAGGCCGATACCGCCGGCGAAGCCGAGCATTAAACCCAAGAAGGCCATGGTGGTTCCTTTGCTCACGAACAGGAGGAATACCTGTCGGCGGAAGGCCCCCATGGTGCGATAGAGTGCGATTTCGCTAGCCTTCTCTTGGGCTACCACTAGCAATGTAAGAGTAATGGTACAGGCGGCGATGATGAGGCTCATGACCTGAAGGATTCGCGTCACGGCAAAGGTCTGGTCGAAGACGTGAAGGACGTCATTTTTTAAGTTCCGGTTGCTACGCGCCCGCAGCGAGCCTCGAGGGTGGCGGCTCTCGATGGCTGCTGCCACCGCTTCCGAATCACCGTCAGGCCCTAAGTGAAGGGCAATACTCGTGAGGCGTCCAGCCCCGAGAGTCTCCGACATAAGGCCCAGGTCCATGGTCACTGAGCCGCCCTCGGTGTAGTCCCGGTAGATCCCTGACACCGGGAGTTGAACTACCCCCTCTGGACCTTCGATTTCTACCGTATCACCCACCAGCAGTGAGGCTCTCTGGGACAATGGCTCACCGACAAGGACGCCGCGTTCCCGAAGAGCGCGCCCTACCACATCACCAACGGACAGAAGTCCCAAGCGCCGCTGCTCAGCAGGCCGTCTTAGGTCTACACCTACCACAGCCACGCGCCGGCCAGCCACGAACAGGAGCAGTCGACGTAGGGGGTCCACACCCCGCACCTCAGGCGCGCGAGCCAATCGCTGTACGAGATCCTTCCCTAGGGTGGCGTTGGGGCCGGGGCGAGCCGCAACGGTCGCCGTCACATAGACGTCGGCGCGCAACGAGCGATCTACCCACCGCACCACGGTTTCACGGAAGCTCTCTACCAAAAGAGTGATTCCCACTAGCAAGCACACCGCCATGGCAAGGGAAGATACCGTAAACGAAGTTCTGGCCAGAGTCGCACCAAGGCTCCGGACGCCATACCGGAAACCGAAGTCCGGTACCCGAACGAACCTGACCAGACGTTGGACTAGCCAAGGCGCGAACAAAGGTAAGCACAGCAGTATTGCGGTGGAAAGGACGAATCCCGATGGCTGCCAACGCCAGCCAAAGAGCCAGTACCAAGTGCACGCTCCCCCCACCAGCAGAAGGCCGACACGAAGAAGTACCTCAGCCCGGATACTGCTAGCGGATTGTACTGCAGTTTGGTCCAGTAGCGTTCGCGTATCCCGGCGCCACACATCCAAGGCTGGTAGCAACGTTCCGCTCAAAGCGCCCCCCAGCCCCGCAAACGCAGCCAGCGCCAGTGTGCCGCGGGAGACCTCAAGCGAGTCAATCTCGCGAAGCATATAGACATTCGTGAGAGTCGAGCTTACCGCATCCAGATTCCAGACAGCGATCCAATAGCCCGCCGGAATTCCAATGACCACACCCATCACACCTAGCAAAGCAGCCTCCCCCAGGATGAGCGCTAGCACCTGAGCCGGGGTGGAGCCCAAGGATCGGAGCAGCCCAAACTCCCGCCGCTGCCACGCCAAACAGGCGCGCATGCTGTTGAACACAAGGAACGTGCCCACCAGGAGACTAACCCAACTCAGAGCGGTGAGGTTTAGCCGGAACGCACCCAAGAGTTGCCGTGCCTGGCCGGTCCGTTCTGACGGGGTTACCGCATCTACGCGCCCACCGAGACGGGCCTTGATACGGTATGCCAGTCCCTCAAAAGCCACGCCCTCGGCAGCCTTGACACCAATGCGATGAAGAATGCCAGCACCACGGAAAAGGGACTGCGCTTGAGCAATATCCATTACCAGGACCTGATCGCTCCTGGACATTCCCCATCGCTGGGGGTCAAGAAGCATTCCAACATGAAGCTCCTGCACCTCAGTGCCGTCACGCACCTCAAACCGCTCCCCAACCTCCCATCCCATAGTCTTGGCCAGCTCTGCGGGAACTGCGGTCCAACCGCGCCGGTCCACCATCGCTACGGCCTGGGCGTTGGCCGCGGGTCTGGAATTCGGGTCCCAGAAATCTTGACTGGGCGTCAACAGATCGACGCCCAGTAACCGCAGAAATGCCCGGGGTCGCCCCTTCAACGCCACCGCTGTTTCAAAAACCGGCCAAGCCGCAGAGACACCCTGGGTGCCCCGAACAAGCGGGTAAACCATATCCGACAGGTTGCCGCCCTTACCGGTAACGACGACGTCAGCCCTACTACCAATGCTGTGAACACCAGCAGCAAACGATGCAATTGCGCTCTGATTAAGAATGCGAATACTGATGACCGATGCCACTCCCAAGGCCACACCAAGGATGGTAAGCCCGTAGAGCACCGGGTTGGTACCCCAGTGCGCCGATACGGTCCTGTAGAAGTAGCGCAACACCGTCTAGGGCCTACACCGTAGCGGCCGGCGCCGTCTCCAGGATCCCACTATGGAGGTGTAGCGTTCGATCTGCCAGGGCCGCCAGCTCGCGGCTGTGGGTAGCGTAGACCAGTGTCGCAGCCTCTTCTGCCACCATCCGCAGCATCAGGTCCATCACCACCCCACCATTGTCATCATCA
>CAYTMJ010000004.1:0-37368 GCA_964438895.1 uncultured Syntrophobacterales bacterium
CCGCCTACGTCCTTGAAGCAGATGCTGTACGGCTTTAGGGCAGCGGCTTCTCGAGCCTTCTGAGCATAGTACTCGTCGGTGTGCCTAGGTGACACCGAGTAGATGAGGTTGACTACGGTGTCCATGCCTAGCTGGCGCAGCCCCTCAACTTCCTCTCCGAACACTTTGTAATCGTTCCAGGAATTGGATGTGCGCGTCAGCGTGATGCCGCTGTCCACGACTTTCTGGATGATGAGCTGTAAAATCGAATACGGCTTTTTCTCGAGTCCGCCCTTGAGACCGCCATGGAGCCGTAGCTCGGTTTTTCGCAGCCGCTTGGTGCCCTCCCGGAGCCAGTCCCACGGGTTCTCCTTGTGTTCGCGTACGTATTTCTTGAACATATTAGTGACGAAGAACTCCATGGACTCGAAGCCTGCCTGGTCCATTTGCTCGGCGATCTCTACCATGGCCGCTGTTTTCATGTTGAGGGCCCAGAGGCTTTGGTTGCCGTCCCTTAGGGTAGTGTCGATAAATCGAATTTCGCTCATGCCGTCTCCTGAAAGAAGGGTTGGTTTTGACTGATCATAGTGGCGCGAATGTGAGGAATTGGCAACCGAGGCAGGGGGATAGGTAGAAGATGGAGGAAATACGGACCCGTAGCCGCGTGTGAATGGCAGTTGGCGGCTGTTTCGTAGTAGATTCCACGGGAAAACTTGTGGATGCGAAGAATGCGATGGTTATGACAGGCGCAACAGCACGTCACGTCGCGGGCAACGCCGGAGGCGCACGTGATGGGCGCGAGGCCGCCGTCGCGGCCGGCGAAAGGTTTTATCCCGCAAACGCTGTACTTTGTCATGAGAGCCGAGTTTTGAGGAACTAGTTATGCGTGTACGAGAGTCGGAGAGCCGGACGGTGCTTCTAATAGTTAGCGTGGGTCTGCAGGTGACGCTGATGCTGGTAGTATGGACCGCAGCACTGGCGGTGCAGCGTGGTGTACGCTTAGAGGGTCCACAAATACAAGGGGGATTGGTGCGCGGACGCGTTCCATCCGACTCCGTTGTGGAATTTCAGGGTGAGCGGGTACGCGTCTCCAGGGAAGGCTGGTTCCTCATCGGGTTCGCGCGGGACGCGCCAACGAAGGTCGTGTTGTTTGTTGTGTCTCCGACCGGACTCCGTCAGCATTATGACCTTGCGGTGAAACCCCGGACATATCGTATTCAGCGAATCGATGGATTGCCTCGGCGCAAGGTGACCCCTAGCAAGGAAGATCTTGCGCGCATTCGGAGGGAGGTGGCCTTGGTGAAGTTCGCGCGTAAGGTCGACGACCCGCGCACTGACTTCCTCGGTGGCTTTCGATGGCCAGTGCAGGGTACAATAAGCGGCGTCTACGGCTCCCAACGCATCTTGAACGGCATGCCGCGGCGCCCTCACTACGGAATTGACATCGCTGCATCCAAGGGGACCCGCGTGGTAGCGCCCGCCGCCGGTGTGGTCACCTTGGTCCACCCCGACATGTACTTTTCCGGCGGGACCATGATCGTCGATCACGGCCACGGGTTATCATCGGCGTTTCTCCATCTGTCGCGCACGTTGGTCAAGGAGGGGCAGCGGGTTACGCAAGGGCAGCCAATCGCCGAGGTCGGCTCTACCGGCCGTTCCACCGGGCCCCATCTCGACTGGCGGATCAACCTCTTTGGCCTGCGTCTTGATCCCGCGCTGCTAGTGGGACCGATGCCGAAGTGAGCTGTGTCTCTAGCGTTGGCCTTTGTCCAACTTTTCACGTCTTTGTGGCTGGTGTATGATGACCCCTTCTTGGAGCCGGTCATGGCTTTGTGGGCGGGAATAATAGGGGGGTAGGCTGTCTATGGGTGATACGAATTCAGTCGATTTCTTGACGGAACATGAGCAGTCCACCATCGAAGCGGCGGCAGCGCGAATTGTTCCAACAGATGACGAACCCGGCGCGCGCGAAGCAAGAGTGATCGATTACATTGAAGGATTGCTTGCTGGCGATGAGGTGGATGCGGACGTTAGTCCCCGGGAGAAGAAGGAGTATGCCAACTTCCTCCTCGGGACAATGAGCGGTCGCACCGAGGAGCAGCAGGCCACGCTCTTCAAACTGAACGGCTGGGGGAGTCGGTGTCGGAGCGCGTATCGGGAGGGGGTGTTGGAGCTGGACCGGCTAGCCGCAAAGTTGCGCCCGGATACCAACTTTCGCGTGTTAAGCGAAGCCGAACAGGATCAGATCCTTAGCGTACTAGACCATCAAGGAGATCCGTTTTTTACGCTTCTCTTAACTCATACTATGGAAGGGTTCTACGGGCATCCACGGCACGGCGGAAACAAGGACCAGGTAGGCTGGCAGATCTTGGGTTACCCCGGGCCGAGTTTTCCGCACGGGAACGAGTCTCCTTACGGCTGGTATGACGCCAACGAGCCCGACGACTTCGCTACGCAGAAGAAGGACCGCTCGTCTTGACGTGTTAGCCCTCTTGCTTTCTGGAGGGGCGTGTTTTGCATGATGCAAAGGAAACAAATGGCAAATCATGAGATCGTGGATGTCTGTATCGTAGGAGGGGGGGCATCGGGTCTGGTGGCGGCCAAGGAGCTCACTGAGGCAGGCATGACCGTATGCGTGTTGGAACGAGGACCTTGGTACAAGCGGGAGGACTTCGCTCTGGGCGACGAACTGATGTACAAGCGGCGTAACTTCTTCTGGCCTACAGTGGAGCTTGAGCCACGCACGTGGCGCCCCGATACGGATACACCCGCTGAAATTCTGTCCAACAAGACTCAAACCTTCTCCAACGCCATGTGCGTGGGCGGCGGCACCATACACTACAGCGGGCTTTCTTGGCGTTTCCACGAATCTGACTTTCGCGTGAGGTCCGAGGATGGTCCAGTTGAGGGTACCACTATTGAGGACTGGCCTATCTCGTACGATGACATGGAGCCCTACTACGAGAAGGCGGAATGGACTGTCGGGATCTCGGGCAAGGGTTGGTCGAGCCCCTTCGACCCGCCGCGAAAGCGTGACTATCCAGTGGGACCGGCGGCCCGCAATAGCGCTGGGGCAGCGCTGGAGAAGGGTGCCCGTAAGCTCGGCCTGCATCCGTTTCCCACCCCCCTGGCTATCCTGACCGGCGACTACGATGGCCGCCCGGGCTGCATCGGGAAAGGAATGTGCTCTTCCTACGGTTGTCCGGTGGGAGCTAAGTCGAGTACCCTAGAGGCGCTGCTGCCCAAAGCCTTGGCCACGGGCCGCCTGGAGATTCGCCCTCTTTGTCTGGCTCGGGAAATAACGCTCGACCGACAGGGTAGGGCTTCGGGTGTGACGTACTTCAACGGGGAGGGGGAGGAGGAACACCAGCCGGCCCGCCTGGTGGTGATGGCAGCGGCCGGGGTAGAAACGGCACGGCTGTTGCTGCTGTCAGAGTCCGCGCGGTTCCCTCGGGGTTTGGCTAACCGTAGCGGCTTCGTTGGTAAGAACCTCATGTTCCACTCGCCCGGAGTGACGCTGGTTGTAACGTTTCCAGAGCCGCTGGACGGCCACAAGGGTACGTCTAGCACGCGCGTTCTCCATGATTTTTACAGGACGGATGCTAAGCGAGGTTTTATCCGCGGCGGTTTCATGCACCCTCGGGCCCACGGTGGAGACCCGATCGAACTGGCGCTCCGATCTATCCACGGCAAGCGCTGGGGAAAAGAGCATAAGGATTCTATGCGTGAGACGTGGCGCCATTACCTGCATAGCCACTGCACCGGGGAAAGCCTGCCAGTCGAGAGTAACGCTGTGGATCTCGACCCCGAGGTGACGGATTGTTACGGTTTGCCAGTCGCGCGTATCACTTATACCAGCCACGAGAACGACGTCCGGCTGGCCACTTACCTTGGGGAGCGTTCACGGGAGATCTATGAGGCTGCTGGAGCGACCCGGATCATCGTGCCCGAGCCCGAGGTCCGTAAACTTCACAACCACCAGATGGGCTCCTGCCGCATGGGCAACGATCCGGAGTCGTCGGTCGTGGACAAGTGGTGTCGCTCGCACGACGTCCCCAACCTCTTCGTTGTTGATGCCAGTGTGTTTGTGACATCTGGCGGACTTAATCCCACTCTCACCATCGAAGCTAACGCGTTTCGTGTTTGCGACTATATGATCGCGGAGGCGCGAAAGGGCGACCTCATTTAGTAGGGCCCGTCTGAAGTGGCAGATCTGAAAAGGAGAAGTAGAGTGGGCCACGGGGCACGGAATTTGTAGCGGCGCGCTTCCCCGTACGTCCTGAGTTTTGCCGTACGAATTCCATATCTCTGTAGTCCTACAGTCCGATCTGCCCGAGTGACCGGTCAAGCATCTCAAGCATCTCATTCACCTGGCCCTTGGTGACGGTGAGAGCGGGGGTGATACGGATTACGTTGCTCATGAGACCGCCCTTGCCAATTAGCAGCCCGTTTCGCTTTGTTAGTTCCAATAGCCTAGCAACTGCCTCCGGGCTCGGGTTCTTGTGGGGCCCAACTAACTCTATGGCTTGCATGAGGCCCATGCCGCGGATGTCTCCTATTAGGGGGTACTTCTGCTGAAGGTTCTGCAGGCCCTCTCGGAGTTGTTGGCCACGCTGGGTTGCGTTAGCTACGAGACCGTCGTTTTCGATAACCTCTAGGGTGGCGAGGGCCGCGGCGCTGGTCACAGGGTTACCGCCGAAGGTGGAGATGGATAAGCCCTTGATGCTCTCGGCGATCTCCGGTCTCGTGATAGTGCCTCCTATTGGGACGCCATTGGCCATTCCTTTGGCAAAGGTCATGATATCCGGCTCTACGTCCCACTGCTCAATGCCGAACATCTTGCCTCCAGTCCGACCCCAGGCCGTTTGGACTTCATCGGAAATGAACAGCCCTCCGTACTTGTGTACGATGTCGGCGACCACCTTGAAATACTCCTTTGGCGGGGTGATAAAGCCGCCGATACCTTGTATTGGCTCCGCGATAAATGCGGCGATCGACCCAGACGTAGCGGTCTGGATGGCGCCTTCCAGGTCTTTGGCACAACGGAGTTCGCAGCTAGGGTAGGTGAGCCCGAACGGGCAGCGGTAGCAGTAGGCGTTGGGGATGTGATGAATGTTAGGGCTGGTGGTGGGGTTGAGGCGCCAAGCGGAGTGTCCGGTGAGGCTCATGGCCAGTTGGGAGCGGCCACTGTACCCGTGGCGGAGGGCAATGACATCCTGCGACCGTGTGAATAGCTGTGCCACCAGCACGGCGGTCTCGTTGGCCTCGGTACCGCTGTTTGTGAAAAAGGATTGCTTCAGTGCCCCCGGGGTTATGGCGGCGAGCTTTTCGGCCAAGAGAACGTGCGGCTCGTTAGGATAGAGGGTTGAGGTGTGCTGGACTTTTCGTAGCTGTTCCTCGATGGCAGCCACCACCGTGTTGTTGCAGTGGCCCACGCTGACGGTTACGATGCCGCCGAAGAAGTCCAGGTATTCTCGGCCCTCTACGTCGTAGACTATGGACCCCTTAGCCCGATCCACGACCAGGGGATCTTCGTAGTAATTGGCGACGCAGGAGAAAAGGTACTCCCTATGCTTGGCTATAATCTCCTGCTGTTTGCTCGTTTCCATGCGATTCACGGCGTCAGCCGCCAACTTGCAGGGCGATAATTTATCACAAAGCCGGCGAAACGGTCAAAGTTCCACTACCTCCCGCAGGAACGCGCGACGCCTTGAACTGGGACATGAACTTAAACGGTCTTGCCGTAGAACCGCTTTAAGGCACGCGGCGACACTCCAGCAAGATACAGGAGTTTTAAGGCCCACATGAGCAGAATGGTTCGCATTGGCCCGTTTTGCTCCCAGCGCCGAGCTGAACTTACTACCTGCGACCGGAGACAGGCGATGCGCCCTTCCTGCTTGAGCGCGCGGCAGAATGCCACATCCTCCATGAGGGGAATCTCGGGAAACCCGCCAAGACGTTCGAAGACTGAGCGCCTAACGAAGATGGCTTGGTCCCCCGTGGCCACCCGCGTTAGTCGAGAGCGCAGGCTGATCATGTGGCCGACAATCTTAAGCAGGAGGTGTGTGCTGTCCAGGCAAATATCAAATCGCCCGCCCACGCACACTGCTTCGGCCATGCAGTTCTCAACGTCTACCCTCGCCGTGGTGGGCAGGGTGGTGTCGGCGTGAAGGAACAGCAGAACGTCACCACTGGCGTGGCGTGCACCCTCGTTCATCTGGGTGGCACGCCCCCTAGTAGCGAGCACTAGCGAGGCAGGTCCGTTCCGGACGATCTGACGTGTGCGGTCGGCACTCCCGCCGTCTACAACGATGACTTCGGAGGGTTTGATTCGTGCAACGTCGTCGATGGCTGCCGCGATTCTGCGCTCCTCGTTTAGGACGGGAATGATGATAGATAGCCGCACAGGTGGGGTTTCCACGGGCCGGTGAGGTGGGATGGGTTGCACGGGTGTTAGATCAAGACGCCACCACAGCTGCTGCCGGGGCCGGCAGTGCAAGCAAAACAGTGGTCCCCGGTGAGGATGGCCTGGTTCTCAAAGTCCGCTGGCGAAAAATCCCGGATGTGCGCCGAGTTTCCGTTCATTCGGCCTAGTGGCATGTCGAGCATTTGGTTAAAGTCGCAGTCGTACACTGAGCCGTCCCATGCCACGCTCAATAGGTTTCGGCACATAACCTTCTCCACTGTCCCGCCGTTGAAGTTCTCCTCGAGGAGTTGCAGGTAGTCGTCGTACTGTCCTCGCTGCCGCAGGAATTTCTTGAATCGTGTGATGGGCATGTTAGTTAAGCAAAACAGGTGGTTAAAAACGATTCCAAACTCGTCACTCAGCATGCGCCTGTATTCTCCCTCCAGTTCCTCCTGTGGCGGCGGTAGGTAGTTGCCCATGGGGTTATATACGAGATTGAGTTCTAGGCCTGATCCAGGTCGACCATAGCCTAGCTGGTTGAGTGCCTGAAGCCCTCGCACGCTCAGTTCGAAAGTGCCGTTACCGCGCTGGCTGTCGACGTTCTCCTTGGTGTAGCAGGGCAGGGAGCAAATCACTTCAACCTGGTGGTGTTTGAAGAACTCGGGTAGGTACTCTTTCCCTTCCTCGTAAAATACGGTGAGGTTGCAACGGTCCATTACGTGGCGTCCTAGGTCTCTGCAGGACTCCACGAGATAGTCGAAGTGGGGGTTCAGCTCTGGTGCCCCGCCGGTGATGTCCACCGTGGGGATATCGGAACTCCTCAGAAACTGCAGCACGTCTTCTATGGTGCTCCTTCCTATCATCTCCTTGCGTCCCGGACCGGCTTCCACGTGGCAGTGGAAGCATGCCTGGTTACAGTACTTCCCCATGTTTACTTGAAGCACCTCCAGTTTTTGTTTGTGAAGGGATCGGCCGCTCGCTGCCACCTTGTCGTCGAAGTTTGCCATCATGGTCTCCCGGGATCGATTTGACCTGCCGCTAGGGTCTCCGGCAGAGTTGCAATTGGGTTTCCATTGGTCAAGACTTGCAGCGATTTTTATCCGGTCGTGTTGGGAGTCGAAGTGCTGGTCGTGACGTGACGAATTTTTCCAGGGCACTCGTCACACGTGAATTTCGGAGGTTGTTTGGAGCCTTTATCGCAAGAGATACTGACTTTTTGGTTCGGGACAGCAGATTTGAGTGCCGAAATCGAGAAGCGCCAGGTATGGTTTCGCGCTACAACGGAGTTTGATCGACACTTGGTTGATCGGTATTCGGCAGTTCACGAACGGGCGGCTGCCGGGGAACTGGACCACTTCAAGCGGACCCCGGAAGATTGCGTGACCCTAATCATAGCCCTAGATCAGTTTGCACGGAACATTCATCGCGGTACTCCCCGCGCCTTTGCCGCTGATGCTAAGGCTAGGGAAATTGCCGGGTACGCTCTGGGGGTAGGCTATGATCGGCAGATCTCGTCCTGGCCCAGGACCTTCATCTACCTGCCGTTCGAGCACAGTGAGAGGATGGCTGATCAGGAGCGGGCACTGGCCCTCTACAGAAGCCTCGACAACGAGGATTCCCTAAGGGCTGCCATCGGCCATCATGATGCCATTAAGCGTTTCGGCCGCTTTCCCCATCGAAACTCGGTCCTGGGACGCCCGAACACCCCGGAGGAGCAAGAGTACCTCAAGGATCCACCTCTTTGGGGCAAAACCGTGGCTGAGGCGGCGGCGCTTGAAGTGCGAAAGGCGGCTGCCAGGGAAAATAGGTGAGGATGTGCTACCAGAACGCAGTTCGTGGGGACAATGGTGTATGGGTGTCCGACTGGACCCCGTCTCCATAATGGTAAGGGGCGCTCGTAGCCGTGGGGTCCTGTTGACAACCTAGCCGGTATTCATCGTACGCAGAAGCCTGATTTCATTGGTCGGAATTAATAACCGGAGCTTGATAGGCGGGCTCGCACGGGAAAGCACATGAACTACGGTTGGATGAAGAGTCCGGTGGGCGAGTTGTTGATCGTCGCTGACGAGACCGCGGTCAGGGTGGTTAGTTTTCGGGAAGAGTTAGATAGTGGCACGGTTGTGGAAGGCTGGCGCTGCGGCGGCTCGTTGGTTTCGGGGACACGAAGCCAGCTCGACGAATACTTCCGGGGGCGGCGACGGCGGTTCGACCTACCGTTGGCACCGATCGGCACCGCGTTTCAGCTACGTGCGTGGAAGGTTCTTCAGGGGATCCCTTACGGCGTTACCCGTTCTTACGGCGAGCAGGCGCGAGACATGGGCGAGCCTCGAGCGGTGCGCGCCGTAGGAACGGCAAACCGGCGCAACCCTCTTCTCATCGTTATCCCCTGTCATCGGGTGATTGGTGGTGATGGGAGATTGAGGGGTTACGCCGGAGGGGTGGATGTAAAGCGGCGCCTACTCGAGCTGGAACGGCGACAGCGAGTTTGAGTTTCCTTCGGATTGGGTTCTAACGCCGTCGACGGAGAAAGGAGTAGAGTTATGAGACTTGAAAATCGTGTTGCCTTGGTAACCGGTGCGGCTACAGGCCTCGGTCGGGCATATGCGGTTCGTCTGTCGGAGGAAGGTGCGAACGTTTGTGTCACCGACGCGAACCTGGAGGGGGTTCAGGAGACAGCCAACCTGGTTGCGGCAAACGGGCAGGAGGGGCTGGCGCTAGAGATGGACGTTACGGACGAGCAACAGACGTTGGATGGCGCGAGGAGGGCCTTCGACCACTTCGGAAGCATTGATATTTTGGTGAACAATGCTGGCATCGTGCGCAATACGCCCAGGGCCCCGATTGAAGAGGTCAATGTCAAAGACTGGCATCGGATCATTGCGGTCAATCTTACCGGAACCTTTCTTGCTGCCCGCGCCGTGGTTCCCTTCATGAAGCGGTCGAAAAAGGGGAAGATCATCAACATCAGCTCCGGAGTCGCGCTCCACGGCCGGACATTGAGCCATCAGTATGTATCCTCCAAGATGGGAGTCATTGGCCTGACGCGTGCCTTGGCTGCAGATCTCGGCCCCTTCAACATCAACGTTAATGCGATTGCACCGGGTGGGGTTGAGACGTCCCAGGTTCGCGAGGAGCCTGAGACGCCATCTGAGCACATGCTGCGTCAGCGCTGTATCGAGCGGCATCTCTATCCAGGCGATCTCGACGGCGTCGTCGTGTTTCTGGCCTCAGATGACAGCGATATGATCAGCGGGCAGGTGATCAACGTAGACGGAGGCCGGGTATTTATTGCGTGACCCGCAAACGTTGCAACCTCTAGCGACCTGGGCGCACCGGAGGCGGCATTTGAAGTGGTCACGCTAGGAGATGCCTAGCTGGGGTTCTCACCCGGATACTTTGCCTGCGCCTGTCGGCCGTGACCCTTTTTCCCTACCACTTTCCCGTCTCGATATACGGTGGTGCCACGCACGAAGGTTCGCATCGGGATTCCCCGTACCTTGCGTCCGGCATACGGCGTCCAGCCGATGAGGCTAAGTACGTCTTCGTCGCGAATCTCCTTCTCTGCGTTTAGGTCCACCAGCACGAGGTCGGCGTCGTAGCCTACTTCGATGCGCCCCTTGTTTCGGACGCCGAAGATCCGGGCGGGACCGGTGGAAGTGGCTTCTACTACGCGCTCCTCAGAGATCTTACCCTTGGAGGCGGCATCGAACAGAAGGCTCAGGTAATACTGTGTCGAGGGAGTTCCGGTATGGGCCTTCCAGCCATCCTCCCAGCCGATCTCTTTTTCTTCACGGGTGTGTGGGGCGTGGTCAGTGGCGACAATGTCGATGGTGCCATCACATAGGCCCCCCCACAGGCCCGGTGAGTTCTCCTCTGGCACCCAGTAGGAAAGGGCGTATGAGCCTAGGCGCTCGATCTCACTCCAGTCAGGTCCTAGGAAAAGCGCCCACGGATTGATCTCTGCACTTACCCGCTGGCCGCTAGCCTTGGCCCGGCGAATCATCTCCACGCTGCCTTCGGTCTGGATGTGGAGCAGGTGAAGGTGGACACCGGTAGCCGCCTGTAGGCGGATTAGGAGCTGGATGGCAGTTTCCCAGATGACCCCGTCATTGGCGGCGTAGGCCTTTGCATAGGCCAAGCAGTCGCGTTCCCCGCGATCCCAGAACTTTTTTTCGATGTGGTCCATGAGTGCCTGGTCGTGCGGGTGTACCATTAGTGGTACGTCGGCTGCGGCGCATGCTTCCATGATTTCCATGAGCTTGCCGTGATCGTGAACGCCGATGCCCGGCATGTGGGGGTAGTCCCGGCCAGTATCCACCACCATGAACACCTTGAATGCGGCGATGCCCTTCTTCGCTAGTTTAGGGATTTCATCCGGAATGGTGCCCGCCGGGTTGACGTTGTAGTCGATGATAGACTCTCGATTGTAGACCTCGAACAACTGCTCGAGGCGTGGCACGGTGTTGGGTGGTGGAACAACGTTAGGCATGGCTACGGAGGTAGTTACGCCTCCTGCCGCACACTGCATGGTGGCCGTGTGGATGTTCTCCTTGTAATCATATCCGCCGGGTTCGCCGCCCTCCCGGTGATGTGAGTGCATGTCCACGGCTCCGGGGATCAGCGCTAGTTTCGAGGCATCGACCACCTCGGCGGCCTCGGGGGTGTTACCCGCCTGGTAAATCCCGGCAATGACGCCGTTCTGGATGCCGACAGAGGCTTTATAGCGGCGGTCAGCGTTGATAATCTCGGCATTGGAAATCAGCACGTCGAGCATGGGGTTCTCCTTGGTTGTTGTTTGGTTGTCTGTTTGGTTCTTGGACTTGCCTTCGTCAGCTAAGGGGAGTGTAAGAACGCTGGGCGTGAGAGTTAGTCTTCACTGTTTTAGCAGCCGCGCCAGTGTTGCGTAGTCTCGCGCTACAGGAAACTCGGGGTTCTGCCTGGCGATTGCGTCCGGTGGATTGAACAGCACGCCGCGGTCTGCAGTTCGCAGCATACTTAGGTCATTATAAGAATCCCCTGCGGCCACTACGTTGAAACCTATCCCCTTGAAGGCTTTTACGGCCTTACGCTTGCCGTCACGTTGGCGTAGAACGTATCCGGATATGTATCCCGCGCGGCTTACCTTTAGCCAGTTGCAGAGTAGCGTCGGATTCCCAAGCTTCTGGATGAGCGGCATAGCAAATTCGTAAAAGGTGTCTGACAGCAGAACCGTAACCGGGAAATGCCGCTGGAGGTCGGTTATGAAAGCCTTGGCCCCAGGGAGCGGTTTCATGCCGGCAATGACATCCTGGATGTCAGCCAACCGGATCCGGTTCTTTCGCAGAATGTTGAGCCGATACCCCATGAGCTGGTCGTAGTTGGAAATATCCCTAGTGGTTAACCTGAGGTCGTCGTTGTGAAAATGGTCGGCGACCGCAATCCAGATTTCCGGTAGGAGGACCCCCTCCAAGTCTAGGCAGCAGATTTGCATGGTTTCGACACGTCAGAGTTAGAGTTACAAGCTGGCCGTTCCGGACCCGTGGCCAAGGCGTTCTTAGCACATGACGGAACGTGAACAAAGCCTGGTATCCTTGACAGCTTCGTAAAACCCATGTCAATGAGAATGCTAATCAAGAACCAGAGAACAGGAGGAATGCGATGAGCATTAATACCGGTACAGTGGAGATCATCGCCGAAGACGGCAAACCTATGGGCGTATACGTGGCCGCCCCGGACGGCGACGGTGAGAAGCCGGCCTTGCTGGTGATCATGGAGATATTCGGTGTGAATGCGCACATGAAGAACGTCACCGACCGTTTCGCTAATGAGGGCTATGTGGCTATTGCTCCAGATCTTTATTATCGACTCGACGAGCGAATCATTCCAAACTCTGACCGTGATGGCGCGTTTGCCGCCCGTGGCACCCTGTATGACACTAAGGTCATCGAGGACCTAAACCGCGTTATTGCGTACACTGAAGGCCGTGCAGATGTGAACTCTCGACGGGTGGGGATCGTCGGTTACTGCTTTGGCGGGAGGGTGTCGTGGATGGCGGCATGTAACTGCCCTGGCCTAGCTGCGAGCAGCTTGTACTATGGCGGTCAAATCGCCGGTGGTCAACGGAGCGACAAGAGCCCGGTTGAACCGGTTACTCAAGCAGAAAATATCAAGATTCCTATGCAGTGCGTTTGGGGTGGGCAGGATCAGGGTATACCGGAGGAAGCGCGTGATACGATAGAAGAAGGCCTCAAGTCTAATAGTGTGGACTACGAGTGGCATCTTTACAAAGATGCCGGCCACGCTTTCTTTTGCGACGACCGCGCGAGCTATCACGAAGCTTCAGCCAAGGATATCTGGCCTAAGACGCTGGCGTTCTTGAGTAAGCACCTGAAAGAGTAATGTGTCTTGACTCCGTTGACGCCGCTGCATAGAGTTGGCAGAACGATCAATCCAAAGCGTTTTAAGGAGGTACACGTTTAATGGCGACGAAGGAATACAAGACGGTTTTAGTGGAGAAGGAGGATGGCATCACTTGGGTCATCCTGAACCGTCCTGAAAAGCGGAACGCTATGAGCCCGCAGCTTCACTTCGATATGTATGATGCGGTTACGGAAGCTGAGGGTGACCCGGAGACCCAGGTGATGGTGATTACGGGTTCGGGTAATAGCTGGTGTGCTGGCCAGGACCTCAAGGAATATTTCCGTGAGGGTGACAAGAATCCTAAACTTCGGAGGCAGGCGAGCTGGTGTAGTCAGGAGTGGCGCTGGCGAAGGCTCTTCACTTTTCCCAAGCCTACCATCGCCATGGTGAACGGCTTCTGTTTTGGCGGTGCCTTTACGCCGTTGGTGGCTTGTGACTTCGCCATCGCTGCCGAGGACGCGCTTTTCGGTCTGTCTGAGGTCAACTGGGGCATTCTTCCCGGTGGTCTTGTGAGTCGTGTGGTCACCGACATGATGACCCTGCGTGACGGCCTGTATCACGCCATGACCGGTGAACCCTTTGATGGTAAGAAGGCAGCGGAGATGAGGCTCGTCAACTTCGCGGTGCCCGCGGATCAACTTCGGGCGGAGACTGTGAAGCTAGCCAACAAACTCATGGAGAAGAATCCCTGGGCCCTCCGGGCTACTAAGCAAGCCTACAAGCTGGTACGTGGCATGGATTACTCGCAGGCTGAGGACTATCTGGCGGCCAAGGGCGCTTGGATCAAGCAGGCCGATGGGGAGGGCGGTTACGATCAAGGGATCAAGCAGTTTATTGATGACAAGACCTACAAGCCGGGCCTGGGCCCTATGGCTCGAACGAATAAGACCTCCTAGTTAAAGAGATGACCGAAGCGATCGAAAGAGCTACTATTCGTCCGGCTGCCAACCTGCTGCACGCCAAAAGCGTGGCCATCGTGGGGGCCTCCCCAAAGGGCAACTGGCCCAACCTCCTCTTTAGTAGTCTAAAAGCGGCGGAATTTCCGGGCAACGTCTTCCTGATCAATCCTAATTACGAGGAACTGTGGGGAACGCCTTGTTACCCAAGTTTAGAAGCTCTCCCCGAACCACCTGAGCACCTCTTGATGCTGGTTCCGACCCGGGCGGTAATATCCACTCTCGAGAGCGCCGCGCCGTTGGGTGTGAAGGCGGCCACAATCTACAGCGCGGGGTTTGGTGAGGGAAGCGATCCAGAGAGTCATAAGCGGGGCCGTGAGCTGGCCGACTTCTGCGAGAGTAGCGGCATCGTTTGCTGCGGGCCCAACTGTATGGGTGCGGCGTCGGTCAATCAGGGAATGATGACGTACGCCCAGCGTCAACCGTTACTCAAGCCCGGTCCTGTCGCTGCTGTATTCCAGAGCGGTGGCTCCCTCGGCAACTGGATGAAAGGCGCAGCGGAGCGCGGCATCGGCTTTAGCTATGCTATTTCCAGCGGTAATGAAGTGAGTCTGGACGTCGTCGACTACATGTCCTTTTTGATTGATGATGCCGATACCAAGATCATTGTGTTGATGGTGGAAGGCATTCGGCGTCCAAGGTTGTTTCTTGAAACAGCAGCCCGTGCGTTGGGGCAGGATAAGCCCATCGTCGTGGTGAAGCTGGGACGTTCGGAGATGGGACAACGCCAGGCGATTTCCCACACTGGCTCATTAGCGGGTGACGACGAGGTCTTTACGGCAGCGTGCGACCGTTACGGCATGGTTCGCTGCCACAGTTTGGAGGACTTGACGGAAATGACGTTGGCCTTCATGCCGGGACGGAGGCCTCGAGGTGGGCGCGCTGCGATCGTTGTGAACTCCGGAGGCATGAAGGGGATTCTCCTGGATCACATCGAGGAGGTGGGGATCGAGCTCGCGACCCTGAGTGATGCGTCCAACCAAGCGCTACGGCCGTTGATTCCAGACGATCTAATGGTGGAAAATCCTCTGGAGTGCGGGGTTGCGGGTTTCGGCAACGAGAACACCTTCGCCGAAATTGTACGCATCCATGCCGAAGATGACGGGGTAGATCTGCTGGCGATTCATGGGGAGTTGCCGCGTTTCGGCGAGAAGCGTAATCCGGACCTTCTGAAAAACATTTCCCGGAGTATCAACAAGCCTATCGTGGCCCATGCCCGCTCAACCTACAGCTTGATGGAAGAGAGCCGCGCTTTCCAGGATGCCTCGGAGGTACCACATCTACAGGGTATCAAGGCTACGCTTCGGGCTCTCAACGGGTTGGGGGCATACGGCCATCGGCAGCGAGTAGGGATCCCGGAAGTCCCCGCGGCGGACGGTAAAGAGGGGGATTTAGTAGGGGCTGTTTGGCATCGGGAGTTGGCCGCGTGGGGACTAACGCCCCCAGTGGAAACTGTGGTCGGTACTGCAGCGGATGCCGCTGTGCGAGCTACGGAGATCGGTCTCCCGGTGGCATTGAAACTCCAATCGCCGGAAATCGTACATAAGACAGAAATTGGCGGCGTAGTGCTGGGGCTGGACACGGCTGATCGCGTGGAGCAGGCCGGAATAGAGCTGCTGGCCAAGGGACCTCCCGGATCGGAGTTATTGGTTCAGGAGATGGTCAGTGGCACCGAGGTAATTCTTGGGGCACGGGTTGACCCACAGTACGGCCCCTTTGTGATGGTGGGTTTGGGCGGTATTTTCGTAGAGGTGCTGAAGGATGTAGCGTTACGGCTAATCCCGGTTAACTCAGACGACGCCCGCACGATGCTCCGGGAGCTCAAGGGCTACAAGATCCTCGAAGGGGTGCGGGGGCAGAGGCCTCGCGATGTCGAGGCTTTGGTACGGGGGATCACTGGGTTGTCCGGACTCTTCGCTGCCCACCGATCCCATCTAACTGATTTAGAGATCAACCCGCTGATCGTTAAGGAAGAGGGGGCGGGAGTGGTGGCGGTGGACGTGCGGATGATCAGAAGCCAGTAGTGCGGCTGACGTTTCTCGAAAAAATTGCTGCGGTTTTGATTGCAGGTTCCTGGGGGATTGCCGCCACGATCGTGCTGCTGCCTTTTTTGGATACAGGACACAATTGGGTGGTTGCGGCGGCTAGCATCTACTTCGTAAGCCAAGTGATCTTCTGGGCTGGCTGTGCGATTGGTGGGCGAGAGTTGGTTCGGCGTTATCGACAACGGTTGCCGTGGGTTTCTTGGAGTGCGCGACTTTGGAAAAAAGACTGACCGGTTCGACCCTGTTTTGATGATTAGGTCTCGAAATCTGTATAGCTCGCCGCAGTTGCTTTGGCCTTGAAGTCCTTCACTAGCTCCTCTGGGTTTGCTTCTCTCCGCCAGATCGCTTCAGTAAAGCTCCACAGTAGAAATGGGTGTGCTCCTATGGCGTAAAGACTGCCATAGTCGCGTTGCTCTAGCGCCCGACGCCCTTTGTGGGTGAACTCGAGTCGTTCCCCCTTTTCCCATTGGTCTACGAAGCGGAGCCGCCTTTGGCGTCAAGACGCCGAGGGGGACACTACTATGAAACGGCCACTGATTGAACTCCGTTTCTTTGTTGACTCACTGGTTGTTGCTGTAGTAATTCCGCACTCCATGACTACGCGAAGCGAGAACATTGAAGCAGTGCTGGCGGGGTTGGGATCACCAGAATTGCTGTTGAAGATGCAGTGGGACATTTGGTTGACCATGCCCGCGCCCTATATTGAAACGGGGTTCAACAGCCAGGAAGTGACAGCACGGTACGAGCGCAACGGCTATGAGTGGGATATCCACGGCACACTGTATGTACCGCACAAAGAGAGAGATTCCACCCGCGCTGTGGTGGTTTTTCACGGCGGTGCTGGTAGTGAACGCATAATGGACAGGACTCCGGATGGGCGACCGGGACTGGCGCGAATTCTCGCTTCGCAGGGTTTTCTGACTCTATCCGTGACTTACCCGGGCCATTTCCCACCTGGTGGTATCTGGACCGAATCTGTGCCGGCCCGCATGCCGCTTTATCTTTTCGATCGAAAGCTTCCAGAAAGGGAGGTCCTAGACCGCAATCTCAGGTGTACTTTCAATACGATTCTCCAAGGCGCAGCGTTGCTCACTGAACAGAACCTGTCGGGACGGGATTTACTTGCTTTTGGCCATTCCACTGGTGGGCCCATGGCCGCTAGCCTACATAGGTTTTTGAAGAGTGCTCGTGTCACTGGACTCTTAGGCTTCGGTTCCGGCGGCCCCGACGGCTGGCGCAAGGAATGGCGTGATCGCACCGGATTGGAGGAATATCACGAGATCCCGGTGGAGCAGATTTCCCGACGTTCGCCAGAGAGCTTCCGCGCGGCACGCTACGAGGATCCTAAGGACCTGACGCCATGGGGTGGTCCCGAAGAATATATGGCGTGGGCTAACCCGTTGCGGTCCCAGATGAAGACGAGCCTGTGTGACAACCAGCATAACGCTGCCGTTGGGATCTTGGACCGTTATGTGGAGCTTACGGGGCTCCCGCGGCAGGAATATTACGATCACCTGGAAGATCCCGATCCCGAGTGGCTTGAAGGGATTGGCGTATTGTTGCTGGTGGGTGAGAATGATAAGGGTCACTGGGTCCGGGGGGAGAATCTGGAGGACAAGCGTGAGATGTTCATGGGCACGAAGTACGCCGCAACAACCCGCCGCTGCCACGTGATCCTGATTCCCCGCTATGGCCACGTGGGTTATGCCGAACTCTACAACGAAAAGATCGCTTATCTATGGCTGTGGGCGGTGAAGGAGGGGTTCTTTGACTGCGGTCAACGACCGTGAGTGTGGAACCCTTACGTAGGGAGTGCCCGTCGTGGTAGCGCTAAAACCGCCAAATGGCAGGTCTGGGAAAGAGTGACACAGGGGGTGCGCAATGGCGGAGCGAAGAGTCGGGGTTGAAATACCCGGATCCAATGTCCGCGAGGTGCTGGAAGACATCTGTCAGGTCGAAGCGCTAGGTATTCAGGCTGCATGGCTGACCACTGGTGGACCGAAAACCGCTGACAACAATATTCGCCGTGACACGCCAAGCATTCTGGCAGCGGCGGCAATGTGTACCCGGACCATTCAACTCGGTACTGCCATCGTCCTGACCTGGCCCCGCCACCCGCTTTCGTTTGTCGAATACTGCGAGACCATGGCTCAACTCGCTCCCGGTCGGTTTCGTTTGGGCGTGGGCCCTGGCAACAAAGCTCCTATCGAACGTACTTATGGGTTCGTGTTCGAGCGTCCGTTGGGTCACCTGACGGAGTACGTACGCATTGTGCGCTCGGTGCTGCGTGAAGGCGCGGTAGATTTCGACGGGCACTACTACCGGGCACAAACGCGCGATAACGAACCCGTGGATGTACCTGTCATGATCTCGGCCGTGAGACCAAAGTCCTTCGAGCTAGCCGGGAGGTGTACGGACGGCGCCATCAGCTGGCTTTGTCCCGGTAGTTACCTGAGGGACTTTGCTGTGCCGGCAATGATTGTTGGGGCTGAAGCGGCCGGGCAGCCGACCCCCCCACTCGTTGCCCACATGGCACTCAGCATCCACAAGCACCGAGATGAAGTTGAAGTGGCAGCACGGGAGCGCTTCGACTCGTACATGCGGCGCGATCCGTACGTAGAGATGTACCAGATGGCTGGCTTTGCGGAGGCCGAGAAGCGCGAGTGGAGCACGTCGATGTTGAAAGCCCTGGTGGTCTCTGGCGATGAAGCCGAGGCGGAGACGCGGTTGTTGGAGCTCTTCTCCTTCGGTGCTACCGAGATCGTGGTCAGCGTGTTACCTGCGGGCACAAACGTTGAATCCAGCCGTTTACGCACCCTCCGATTTCTTGGTGAGTTTGCATGCGCTCTGTGATCCGGTACGACTAGCGGCATGGGGCAGAAACCGTCGAAGTTGCTGTCACCGACACACCTTACTAACGATGCGCGCGCTCACGTACGTCCAGACTCTATTTATGAGAAGGGGCACTAGATGTAGTACATGTGGGACCGGTCGTCCGGTTCGCATATGTCGGCCAGAGTGACACCGTCGATTACATCTTCTATGGCGACGTTGACCTTCCTCCATGTCTCTAGTACTTTTCGGGCCGCAACCGAGTTGGCTGTGTATTTCTGCAGGCTCTCCTCGGGCGTGGTTACGGATCCGTTTAAGACCTCTAGAATCTTCCGAAGTGGAATCTGATCCGGCGGTCGGTTGAGATAATAGCCGCCACCGGGTCCCCGGTTTGCACGAACCAAGCCCGCCCGCTTCAAGGAGACCATGATCTGACCCAGGAATTCTTCGGGGATCGCTTTTCTTGCCGCGATCTCCTTCACTTGGATGGGTGTTTTCGCGCCCGCTAAGCGAACCAATTCCTCTAGTGCTAAAATTCCGTATGTTCCCCGAGAGCTGATTTTCATGTCCCGTCGTCCTTGTACCGAAAGCCAGCGTAGCGTTAGTGGCAGAAAGGATCTGGGAACGCGGTTAAATGTCCAGATCCACAAACTTAATTGTTCATTGTTATTCGATGTTCCATCGTGACTCAAGGCTGCGCTCCAGAAGCGGATGTTCCCGGCCAGAAGACGGAGGAGTTGTGGCAGGGAACTGATGTTTTCAAGTCGTAAACGGAGCTACGATTTCAGACTGGACCCCTCTTTGACTCTAGCGTTGGGTTCACCTACGCTGGAACTTTGATCTCATCCAGGACCTCCGGGTTGGCCAGGGCATCTCGGTTTTGTGTCGGTTGGCGGTTTAAGATTGCCGATACTTCCTTTTCTACTTTCTTTCCGTTTCGTGTGACCGGTACCCCGCTAATCTGCTGCACGATGGTTGGTACGTGGTGAGGCGAAGCCTGGGTCCGGATGGCTGAGCGGATCATCCCGGCCGTTTGCGCGTCTAGGGTACAGTTCAGCACCACGAACAACGCAACCCGGATCTCACCCCCCCGCCGGTAGCTAGCGACGATACTGTCCTGAACGAACGGAAGCCGTTCGACGATCTGATAAATTTCGGCGGTACCGAAACGAATTCCCGCGGGGTTGAGGGTCGTGTCGCTTCGGCCATGGATCACGAAACCCTTCTCGGGTGTGGCCGCGATGTAATCGCCATGGTGCCAGATGTTTGGGTATGTGCCAAAGTAGGCCTCGCGGTATTTCTGGTCCTCGGGATCGTTCCAGAAGCCCAGGGGCATAGACGGGAAAGGCTTGCGGCAGACGAGTTCGCCCTCTTCACCGGTACGGGATCGGCCCTGCTCATCGAACACCGCGACATCCACCCCTAGGGCAGGACCTTGGATCTGGCCCGCGTACACGGGTGAGATCGGGTTGCCCAGGACGAAGCACCCGATGATGTCCGTGCCGCCCGAAATCGAAGAGATTTGCGCTCCTGGCCGGATGGCCTGGTGAATGTAGCGGAACTGAGAGGCTTCTAATGGCGCTCCGGTGGAGAGGATCGTGCGCAACTCTGCGAGTCGGTATTTGGCGCTGACCTCTAGTTTTGCCTTCTCGCAGACGGCAAGAAACTTCGGACTGACACCGAACACCGTTATTCCGTGGTCTTCGGCGAGTCGGAACAGCCTGTCCCCTCCCGGGTAAGTAGGGCTACCGTCATACAAGACGATGGTTGCGCCCTGAGCCAATCCGCTCACCAGCCAATGCCACATCATCCAGCTGCAGGTTGTGAAGAAGAACACTATATCGTTACGGCCGATATCGGTATGAAGCTTGTGTTCCACGTGGTGTTTGAGGGCCGTGCCGCCGGCGCCGTGTACGATGCATTTGGGAAGCCCGGTAGTTCCAGAGGTATAGAGAATGTAGACCGGGTGGTCGAAGGGAGCATCAACAAACGTTGTTTCCACTGCTTCGGGGTTGAGAAAGGACTCCCACGGAACTGCATCCGTGGGCATACCGTGTCCCGTGACGGGGATCACGACCCACCGTTTCAGGCTAGGGAGGGAATGTACTAGCCGTTGCGTCTTTTCGGTACAATCGTAGCGCTTCCCGTTGTAGAGATACCCATCGACAGATAGTAACACCTTTGGGTTGATCTGTCTGAATCGGTTGAAGACGCCCTGGAAACCAAAGTCCGGTGAGGTGGCGCTCCATACTGCTCCCAGAGACGCTGTTGCCAACATTGCGACGACGGTCTCCAGGGTGTTGGACAGATACCCGGCGACGCAGTCGCCGGGCCCAACGCCCACGCGCCTCAGTGCGGCTTGGCAGCGCCCCGTAAGCAGATGTAGATCTTGGAAGTTTACCGTTCGGGATTCCCCGAGTTCATTTTCCTCAATGATAGCGATTCGATCGCCACGGTTCCCTAAAAGTTGCCGAGCGAAGTTAAACCGGGTGCCGGGAAACCAAACCTCGCGGTCCAGTCGCCCGCTGGGGGGCATTGAAGGGTCTGCCAGTACCGCACCGGCCGGTGTCTTGTCTGTGGCGTCCACCCATGCCCCTTCCCAAAACTCTTCCAGGTGCGACACGGTCCAATTGTGAAGTGCCGAGAAGGTATCCCCAGGGACATCGTGGTCGGCCCGTAGTCGCTCTCGGAATTGATACAGGTGGGATTCCCGGATCTGTTGTTCTGTGGGTGACCACACAGGTGTCATCCTTTGCCTCTCAAGGGGGGCGGGGCCGGACCGGGGGCCTCTCTGTCAATCTTGTGGGGTTGGGCGAATGGGCAATGGCGATTTTTTAAGACGATGGCTCGGTTGGGTGCGTCGAAGCCAGTTCTCAGTTCGAAGTCAGCAAACATGACTGACGCCGGATCGTTGGAGTGAACAGCTCCGAAAAGATGTCCCATTTCGTGGATCAACGCTGCTGCGTCGTGGGTCAGTTCATTTCCATGCGTAAAGGGCTCACCGACGTGGCTAACGATATAGTTTCCCAGTCCCTCGGTGCAGTTGCCGAAGCGGTCGGCGCGGGCCCGGCCCCCCGTGTAAAAGTTGAGTGGTTGTTGTGTCAATCCGATGACGATGTCATGGGGAAACTGGCCGCCCGCCCCTGGGTATGAGTGCTTGAGCTTTTTCATCAAGCTGACTGATGATGTGGTAGTTCCTTCGACGACCCACGGTTCCGTGGCTTGGTGAGCTACCTGAATTCCGAATTGACGTTCGTAGTAGTCGGAGACTGTGCGTAACAAGTCCCGGGCGGTGTCGCGCCAGTGCGGGTCCGATCGTCGTAATGTCGGGTCGGCCACCAACATGACCTGTACCACGCGAACCGGTCGGGAAGTCGCATCTGGTTGGCTGGTCGCGCAGCCGGTTAGGAGGAGTGCGCTAAAGACGAACCAGATCATCAGCTGGCGTGTCATCATCGGTGAGAACCTCAACATCGTCTTGATTCAGGGGACCGGTATAGTAGGAGCTTAGAATCTTGCTGGCCGGTTCGGGGAAGAGCCCCCTGCCGAGACTGGCGGCTCGCCGCTCCATTTCCTTTATGCTCATTCGGTGCCGGGCCTTGCTGGCCAGTACTACAATGTTCTGAATTTCGCCCAGTACGTGTGTGTGGTTGCCGAACGTTGGAAAGGTGTATATTTGGGCGAACACGTTCGCCAGTGTCTTGACGGTGGCTCGAATGAACTTACTTTCCGGGCCACGAAGCGCCCCGATCAGATTGAGCACCATCACGCCTTCGGGTGTCATCTTATGCCAGGCGGTGTTGAAGAACTCGCTCGTGATCAGGTGGAAGGGCATGTTGTCGGCATAGTAGGCGTCCAGTAGGATCAGGTCGAAGCGGTCCTCCGTACGTGCCAGAAACTCTCGACCGTCGCCATTGTGGACCCGTTGATGAGGATCCTCCTGGAAGTGGAAGAACTCTCGTGCGACCTCCACTACGTCCGGGTCGATTTCGATGGAGACGATTTCCAACTCAGGGAACTCTTTATGGTACTTCTTTGCCATGGATCCGCCTCCGAGTCCGATGATTAACGCTTTGGCAGCATCGGGTTTCAAGGCCAGTCCTAGGGATGAGAAGCGGGAGTAGGACAACTCCAGCGCGTCAGGGTCCTGCAGGTCCATAGAACTCTGAAGGGTACCATCGAAATAGAGGCAGCGGCGTTCCCGAGTCTCCTCGACGCGGATGCGGTGGTAGGCAGTGACCTTCTCGTAGAGCGTTTTAGACCAAACGCGTCTGAGCGGCGCCAGTATTGCGGATTTCATGACTCTCTGTAAAGCTGAGAGCGACTGCCGAAACTTTTGCCCGCCCTCGGTTAGCCACCCCAAACGGTTCTGCATAGTGTTTATGGACCCCGGCCCTCGACGATCCTATAGTTGACTGTAGTAAGAGTCTTCATCAACTAGCGACATGGGCTCTAGTAGATTCTCCGGAATGCCTTCGATGAATTGGGAGGGGTGCGAGAATACCATCCCCAAGGAGCGATCATAGACTCTCGTCGGATACGCGAAAAATAGATTTTCCTTAGCGCGAGTAGCGGCTACGTAGAGTAGGCGTCGCTCCTCCTCCAGTTCTTCCACGCTGTTTGTATTGTAGTAAGAGGGGAAACGGCCTTCCAGCGCCCAGATGATGAACACCGAGTGCCACTCTAGACCCTTGGCGGAATGGACGGTGGACAGCACTAGTGGGCCTTCGTCAGGATTCACTGGTAGAGACTCGTCTATGCCCGCCGAGGGTGGGTCTAGCGCCATGTCGCTTAGTAGGCGCTCGATGCTTTGGTAGCGTTCGGCGATCTCCTGGAAGTGCTCCAGATCCCGCAGCCGCTTCGGGTAGTCGTCGGAGTGTTTCCGCTTGAGAATGGGGAGATAGTATTGCAACAGGTACTGGGCCATGTCGGAGGGGCGAGATCGCTGCGCACACTCGCCCATAACTTGAGCGAGGGTATTGAGCCCCTGTTTCACCCGGCCGCGTGACTCGAACTGCTTCAGACTTTCCCCGGGGCTGGCATCGTTTAACATTTGGTCGATGAGCTTGCGGCTCAATTGGGGGCCGATTCCCTCCAGCAGCATCAGCACCCGGCTCCAGGATATCGCGTCGCGGGGATTGCTGACGACCCGCAGGTGTGCCAGCAGGTCCTTGATGTGGGCAGTTTCCATGAACTGAAAGCCACCGCGCTTCACAAATGGGATGTCGTGCCGGGTCAACTCGATCTCTAGGTCAAACGAATGGAAGCTCGAGCGGAACAACACCGCCATGTCCCACAAAGGCACTCCCTCCTCTCGTAACTCCAGCACCCGTTGGCACACGAAGCGCGACTGAGTTTGCTCATTCTCCGCCTGAATCAGGAACGGTACCTCGCCTTCGGTTTTGTTACTGAACAGGGTCTTTTCATAACGCTCGGATGCGCGAGTGATAATCTCGTTGGTGAGCCGTAGAATGGGTTGCGTGCTGCGATAATTTTCTTCGAGTGCGATGATCGTGGTTCCCGGAAACTCGTTTGGGAAGTCCATGATGTTTCGGAAGTTGGCGCCGCGAAAGGAGTAGATACTCTGGGCGTCGTCGCCGACGGCCATTACGTTGTCGTGAGTGAAGGCCAACCAGCGAATGATGTCGGATTGGAGGCGGTTGGTGTCCTGGTATTCGTCGACCATGATGAATTGAAAACGCTCGGAGAGCTGGCGCCGCAGGTCTTCGTGCGTGCCGAGGAGGTCCTTGAGGTTGGTGAGCAGGTCGTCGTAGTCCAGTAGGGACTTCTCGCGCTTATAGACTTGATAGCGCTCAGCGATGGTTGACAGTTCATCGAGGAAATTTGCTAGGTGCGAGTACTCGCGTTCTATTAGGTCCGGCAAGGGCATTTGCCGATTGCGCGCTAGACTGTGGATCTCCGCGATGGTCTGTTTTCTCGGAAAGCGTTTGTCCCGGCTGTCTAGGCCCATTTGACTGCGTAAGAGTTGGATCACGTCCTCGCTGTCGGAACGGTCCATGATAGTGAAGCTCGGTACGAGACCTAGGACCGTTCCATATTGCCTTAGTACCATGTTGCCGAAGGAGTGAAACGTTCCGCCGGCAACACGTTCGCAACGGGAGTCGGTCAGCACGCTTGCTCGCCTTAGCATCTCCGTTGCAGCCCGACGGGTGAAGGTGAGTAGGAGGATCGACTGTGGATCGATACCTCTTTCGATGAGACGGGCCACCCGGTACACTAGTGTCCGGGTCTTCCCCGTTCCAGCGCCCGCGACGACTAGGAGCGGACCCTCGAGGAACGTCGCGGCTTTACACTGCGCCTCGTTGAGTTCCTGATCGTACGCGATGGTGGATGCGGTACGCGATGGTGCCGATTCACTCCTGAGGACGTATTTGCGGGCCAAGCGTGGTCTCCAGATGTTTGCCGGGGCTGGGCGCGGCGTTGCGGAAGTGCCCGTCCTGCGACTCAAGCCCCGGAATTGAAGGGAAGGTTAACATAACGTGGACGATGCGCAAAGATTTGTAGTTGCAAGCCGAAGGACAAAGAACTAAACAGGGTCGGAACGCTCGATTTGGTGGAACCCATGGTGGCAGTCCAGCTTCGCTGTTTTTCCGTACTCTTTGCTGTTTGTTTTACGCTCCTTTCAGGTTGGTCGCCTTCTTTAGGGCAGAGCCGCCTTGATGGCGTTGTGGTCACAGACCACGATGACGCGGTCAGGGCGGGCATGGAGATTTTAGAGCAGGGAGGTAACGCCGTCGATGCTGCGGTGGCGACTGCATTTTCCTTGGCGGTAGTGGACCCGGCCTTGTCCGGGCTTGGTGGGGGCGGTGTCATGGTAGTCTATCGCCCCGAGGAGAAGAAGGCCTACGCGCTAGACTTCACCGCGGTGTCGCCAGCGGCAGCCCCGGCGCTCTACCGAGCCGATTCTCAATTCTATCAGAACCCACCAGCAAACGGTGTCCTTGCTGTGGCTGTTCCCGGAACGGTGGCAGGTCTCGCTGAAGCCTTGAAGCGGTTTGGTCGTCTTCCGTTGGAGACAGTTCTGCTGCCGGCTATTCGTTATGCTGCGGAAGGGTTTCGTGTAACGCTGAGCCTTCGCCGCATCATTAATGATAACCTCCCCTTCCTGCAGCAACGGGCGAACTTCTCTCGAATCTTTCTAGATGCAGACGGGGTACCTCTCAAGGTGGGAAAAATAGTCCGCCAACCAGAGTTGGCGGAGACCTTGAGATCTATCGCCAGGGATGGTGCAACGGCTTTCTATGAAGGCGCGGTTGCACAGGCTATCGCAGCTCGGATGACGAACGATAATGGGGCTATCACTCTGGGTGATCTCAATAGTTATAGGCCTGTGTGGCGCCGGCCGGTCATAGGAAACTATCGGGGTCGGACTGTGATTACGGTGCCGCCGCCAAGCGCGGGTGGATTGGTACTGGTCGGTAGCTTGAACGTGATGGAGGGCTATGGCCCGGACCAGTTTCGTCATAACTCGGGGGCCTACCTACATCTAGTTGCGGAAACTATGAAAGCTGGCACGACCGACCTGTTGAAGTATCTGGGTGATCCAGACTCCAATGAGGTACCGGTTCAACGAATCGTCTCCATGGGCCGGGCCACATCGGTTGGCAAGCAAATTTCCTTGGATGCGGCTGCACATCGGCCCGTTAGTTTGTCGGCAGCCCATGTGATCAAGAACAGCGGGACTAGGTATATTGGAGTATTGGATGGTGACAGCAACGCGGTCTCCATGAATGTTGCAATCGGCAGCCCATTCGGTTCTGGGGTTCTCGTTCGGGAGATTGGCATCATACTCAACAATCAAATACAGAATTTTGCACTACGCTTAGATTCAGGAACTGCCATTGAGAACGCCCCTAATATGCTTAAGCCGCGAAAACGGCCGGTGAACGGTATGACTCCCACAATTCTGCTCAATGAAGACCGTCCGGTGTTGATTATCGGTGCCTCCGGAGGATCCCAAACCGCAAGTGCAATACTTCAGACAATTTTGAATGTGTTGGATTTTCGTATGCCATTGACCTCCGCGGTGGATGCGCCACGTGTCCACGTCCCTGTGAATTCCCAGCAGACCGTTGAGGTGGAGTTCGCTGTAGGGAGGGGGGAGGTAGGGGTCCTCGAAAAAAGGGGGCACGTGGTTCGGAGGAAGCCTCAGCTGGGTTCGGTCCAAGCTATTCGTGTCGAAGGCAAGAATATCATCGCGGTCGCGGACCCACGCAAGCCGGGAGTTGTCCGATGAGAAATGCCCGTGGATTGGGGGTACCGATCATCCGGTAGCGAAGGGGTTTCTGAGAAGGATGGTTTGATCCCGGTCCGGCCCGACTGAGACAATCACGACCCTCGTTTCCAGCAGGTCCTCTAGTCGCTTCATGTAGCGCCGTGCGTTGTCCGGCAGATCGGCAACGTTTCGGGCGCTGGAGATAGGTTCTTGCCAGCCCTCGAATTCTTCCCACACCGGTTCCACTGACCCCATGACCTTCAGGCTCGCGGGGAAATGGTGTAGCAGTTTGCCTCCGGCCTGATACGCTGTACACATCTTGATTTTCGGCAAGCCTGTAAGGACGTCGAGCTTGGTTAACGCAATGCCGGTCAAGCCGTTGAGACGCACAGCGTGTTTTACCGCTACGGCGTCGAACCATCCACAACGACGCGGTCGTCCTGTGGTGGCACCGTACTCGTCGCCGTCGTGTCGCAACTTGTCGCTCTCCGGTCCGGTAAGTTCGGTGGGGAACGGCCCGCTCCCTACCCGCGTGGTGTAGGCCTTGGAGATGCCGATGGCCTCATGAATGTGTCGTGGGCCAATGCCCGCACCCGAACACACGCCGCCGACCACAGTGTTTGAAGAGGTGACAAATGGATAGGTCCCATGGTCCAAGTCGAGGAGGGTCCCCTGCGCACCCTCAAATAGTACGTTCCTCCCGTTTCGAAGCATCTCCTCCAGCAACACTCCTGTGTCGGTGACGTAGGGCGCCACTTGCTCACGGTAACTGCTGAAGCTACGGTGTATTTCTTCGAAATCCAAGGCTTGTTCCTGCAGAATTGCTTTCAGGTAGACATTCTTTTCGGCGATGTTATGTTTCAGTTGCGTCCGAAAAGTGTCTTCTTCCAGTAGGTCAATGACTCGTATTCCCACCCTGGCGGCCTTGTCCTCGTATGTAGGCCCTATCCCTCGACCCGTGGTGCCAATCTTGCCGGCCCCACGCATCCGTTCTCGCGCCTGGTCGATGGCCTTGTGGTAGGGCATGATCAGGTGTGCCTGCTCACTAATTCGCAGTTGGGTGTCGTCTTGTAGGTGACCTTGTTGTCGTAGTTGCTGGAGCTCGTGCAACAAAACCTCGACGTCCAGTACGACGCCGTTGCCAATGACGCAGATCTTGTCCTTGTGGAGCGCACCTGAAGGGATTACGTGTAGGACAGTTTTCTCGCCGTTGACCACTAGAGTGTGGCCTGCATTGTTCCCTCCTTGAAACCGCACCACCACATCCGATTGTCGCGCCAGGAGGTCCACGATCTTGCCCTTACCCTCGTCTCCCCACTGTGCACCTATGACTGCAACGGTTGCCACTTATTATGTCTCCGGTCTCTCAGAGCTTCACGGCCGTCGTAGAGATAACCTCCGGCAGTGCCCTGAATTTGTCCAGCACCTCTTTGGGCACGGCATCGTCCACCCGGATGAAGGAAATGGCACGACCGCTGACATTCTCGCGCCCTAACTCCAGTCCAGCGATGTTGATGCCGTTGTCACCGAGCAATGCTCCCATGGCTCCCACCACTCCGGGGACATCGTGGTTGTAGGACACCAGGATATGCCCCTCAGGCACGGCCTCAAAGTAGAAGTCGTTGATGCGGACGATTCGGGGGTTGTTGGTGCCGAAGAGTGCACCCTCAATTTCCAGTTCTTCGTCCCTGGTGCGGGTGCGGACCTTGATGTAACTGGCGAAGTTTCTGGTTAGTTCACTTTTGGATTGGATTACCTTAACCCCACGTTCCTGAGCGATTAATGGCGCGTTGACATAG
This sequence comes from uncultured Syntrophobacterales bacterium, assembly GCA_964438895.1. Classification (GTDB taxonomy): domain Bacteria; phylum Desulfobacterota; class Binatia; order UBA9968; family JAJDTQ01; genus JAJDTQ01. The sequence goes on from CAYTMJ010000004.1 coordinate 28,653, forward strand.
TTGACGGTTTCCCCTAGGGCAAAGCTGAGGACGCCCTTCAGCACCGCAAGGGCGATGGGAGCGATGTCGTACTGTGCTACTTCGCCGCCACCCTCGATTTGGAGCTCCTCGGGAAACCTTCCCGCTAGCTGTGCGTGCAGGCTTCCGAGCTTCTCTCCCAGGGTCAGATAGGGTTGCAATTCACGCAAAAGATCTTGGCTCACGCTAGGGGCGTTCACTGCATAGCGAATGACGCCGTCCAGGAGAAAGTCTCGTACTTGTTCGGCCACTGCTATGGAAACGTTGAGCTGGGCCTCGTCCGTGGACGCACCGAGATGGGGAGTAGTCACCACTTGGTCTAATTGCACCAGGGGATGATCCGGTCCCGGTGGCTCGTCGACGTATACGTCTAGCGCCGCCCCCGCCACCTTACCTTCTTTGAGCGCTTCGGCTAGATCGATTTCATCCACAATGCCGCCCCGAGCACAGTTGATTATGCGCACGCCCGGTTTCATCTTGGCGATGGTTTTGCGGTTAATCAGGCCCCGCGTCTCGTCGATCAAAGGCACATGGACCGTGATGAAGTCCGATCGGCGGTAGATTTCGTCCAGGCTCACAGATTCAACGCCCATGCGTGCTGCGGCCTCTGCTGTGATGAAGGGATCGTTCCCTAGCACTTTCATCCGTAGCCCCAGGGCCCGCTCGGCCACGATTCGTCCCACGTTACCTAGACCGATAACACCGAGGGTTTTGTTGCATACTTCGACACCGGTGAATTTTTGCCGGCTCCATTCCCCGCTTTTGAGCGACGCCACGGCTTGGGGAATATGCCGCGCCAAGGCCAGCATCATCGAGATGGTGTGTTCGCCAGTGGTTACGTTGTTGCCGCCCGGGGTATTCATTACAACGATGCCCCTTTTGCTGGCAGCCGCGACGTCGATGTTCTCCACCCCCACGCCCGCGCGACCTATGATCTTGAGCTTGGCGGCGGCTTCGATAACCCCTGATGTTACTTTGGTACCACTGCGGAGTATCAATCCGTCGTAATCACCGATGACCTCCTTGAGCTCGTCGGGCTTGAGCCCGGTCTGCTGGTCGACATCGATGCCCTCCGTGTTTTGCAACACTTCGAGGCCCACGTCGGGAAGCGGGTCTGAAACCAACACCCTCATCATGTTGTTGGCACCTCTACTTTCCACGCTCACGCTCTTGGCGGTTGCGTGACAATGCTTGAGTCCATAGTTTAGTCTAGCGCCTCCAGTAGGATTTGCTCGGCTGCGGCCACGGCTCGGCCAAGAGTTACCGGGAGGCCAAACTGTGAAAAGGCCATCTCCAACGCGCTGACTGCCACGATGACGTCGAAGTCCCCCATATGTCCAACGTGGGCGATGCGGATGACTTTACCTTGTAAGTGGTCCTGTCCCTCGGCCAGAATTACCCCCATGCGCAATCGAAGATACTCAAGTAGTGCATCCCCGTCAGCCCCCTCGGGGACGTAGAGGCCTGTGGCCGCGGGGCTAGGATTGTCCGGTGCTAGAAGTTTGAGGCCCATTGCGCTCACCGCGGCTCGTGTAGCCCGAGCCATCCGGTCGTGCCGAGCGTAGACCTTGTCTAGGGTCTCTTCGCGCATCAGCTTCAGGGCAGCGCACAACCCGAATACCAACGAGACCGCTGGCGTGTACGCGGTGGATCCGTTGGCCTGGCCCTTACGTTCGTTCTCGAGGTTGAAGTAAAAGCGCGGAGATGTGGTTTCATGGGTGCGCTGCCATGCGCGGTCGCTTAGTCCGATGAAGGCAAGGCCTGGTGGCAGCATCAAGGCCTTTTGAGAACCCGTTACCAGGCAGTCGATGCCCCAGTCGTCCATGGGTACTGAAAGGACACCTACTGCAGTGACGCCGTCTACCACCAGGAGCGGCCCTCCATCGCGCGTGAGAGCTGCGATCTCGCGCACCGGGTGTAGGGAAGTGGTGGAGGTTTCGCTCGCCTGAATCAGCAGCCCCTTTGTGTCGGGGTGGGCCTCAAGCGCCTTCTCCACAGCGCTTACCTCCACGGCCTTACCCCACTCTACCTTGACCTCTTCAACGACGAGGCCGAACGCGTGACATATGCGCACCCAACGTTCCCCGAACTTGCCTCCATTGACCACGATGACCTTGTCCGTGGGCGAGAAAAGATTAGCCACCGCTGCTTCCATAGCCCCGGTGCCGGACGAAGCTAGGATGATGACGTCGTTGTTCGTATTGTAAAGTGTTTTTAAACCCCGCCGTGCCTCATCAAGAGCCACCGCGAACTCGGGCGTCCTGTGATGGATCATGGTCTGTGCCATGGCCAACTGTACTTCGTTGGGAATGGGTGTCGGCCCCGGAGAGAGAAGATATTGCTTAATCATGGATTCAAACCCGATGGCCGCATGAGTAGTTTCCCGAGACGGTTTACGCAAAAAAAAAGCCTGAACCTCTTCGACACAGAGACCCAGGCGTACGGCCGTCTAGCAATTAAGCACTCCCCTGTGGTTGAGTCCACGTACACGCCAGTTGTGCAGACTAGTTCGTATCGCGACAGGGCGGGTTTGTCAATTCCGTTGGGACGCATCTGGAAGCGTCACCTAAAGTTTGACCCGGTTCCTTTGGTGTGGCCGAAGACGTGTGGGTCAATGTCACTCAATCGGCTTTAAATGCCTTTTAATGTGTGGCACGAGGAGTTAAATACCAATGTCTTATGGGCGCTCAGCACAAGATCATTTTCTTTGACCTCGACGGAACACTGCTCCGGTCCCAAGATGGCCACATTGCTTTCAACCGGGCTATACTCGACACTTTCGGGTTTCCTGGCGACATTCGCACGATCCGACCTGACGGTAAAACCGACCCGCAGATCCTACGGGAGATCTTTGATGTGGCGCGCCGGGAGGTGTATTGGGGGCCGGCGGACTGGCAAACGTTCAGCGCGCGTCTCGAGGAGTGTTTCACGGAAGCTATTTCCCAAGGCTCGACCAGAGTACGGGCGCTTTCTGGCGTTCCTGAGTTGGTACGCGAGTTGAGCCGCCTTCCGGACTTCCACCTGGGCGTTGTTACCGGCAACATGGAGGTTACCGCTCGACTGAAACTTCAGGCGGCCGGCATTGGTGAATACCTTGGTACCGGCGCCTTCGGTAGCGATTCCGCAGCGCGTAACGAACTCCCAAAGATCGCCATGAAACGATGGAGTTGTTGCTTAAAACTGCCAGTGGAGTCCTCCGATTGCGTTGTTGTCGGTGATACCCCCAGGGACTTTGAAGCTGCCAGAGTAAACAAGATGAAGTGTCTCCTCGTGGCCACCGGCCGTTCTCACCCCATTGGGGAGCTTCGGAAGCTACAACCGGACTACCTCCTCCCAGATTTTTCCGATACTCAAGGTGCCGTAGATGCGTTGGTGGGACTGTTCGAGTAGTGGTGTGGCCAAGTTTCGAAGACGCCAGTTCGAGGTGATCTAGGTAGGCGTTCATCGACCTGAACTTCGAGTGGTAGGCAGCCTTCGCGGTGTCCGTTAAGAGATTCCTAGTTGGCAGTGTCAGCGTTACTGTCTGTCTAGCTCCCGATGTAGCCATCTCAATATCGTTGGGAACACGTCCGGGGACTCGCCCATGTGACCACCGGGGAATAGGCGCATGGTCTTGGGGCTACCGCACTCCAGCAGCATGAAAAAGTCTTCGATTGGTACCTGGAGGTCGTCCTTTCCATTGACTAACAGCATCGGAGCGCAGGGTTTGTCGAGCCAGCCCTGATCCTTTAGTGACAGGCTAGGCATGATCTCGATGAGTTCCTCGAAGCTCGTCTTGCCGAACAGGTTAGCACGGGCCTCGATGAGGTCGAAGAGGTAAGACGAGGCATTGCGGGACCGTTGCTGCCAGTCAGGTTGGAAGAATCCGTGGATGCCGCCGCCCCAGTTGACCACGGCGCAGAGCCGTTCCGGTTCCACGTGGGCCATCTTGGTGGACCAATAGCCGCCGAAGCTAGCGCCCAGGGCCGCAATGCGGGCCGGGTCGACTTCTGGTCGCGTGACAAGATGATCTAAGGCGATGGAGTAGACTTCGTGGGCGGTATCGGATGCTTGTACTGGGGACTCGCCGGTGCCAGGGCTATCCATGATGAAGCACCCCCATCCCTCTGCGAGTATAGATTCGACGAAGCTGTGGCGCTCCTCCTTCCAGTTGTCGATACCACCCCAGTGCATGATGAGTGGCGCGGGCTGTTCGGCTGGGACGCGCAGGTAGCCGACGACCTCCTTGCCCCGCAATGGGAGGGTGATGCGTTCCAGTGACGGCCTGAAGTAGTGCGAGGCGGCTAAGTAGTTTTTTATGGTCTTGTGATAAGCCCTCATTTTTCCAGGCGAGTTGGGGAAGGGGTGACGTCCGGCGCCGAAGTAGGCGACTGCCTGGAAGTACGCATTCTCGGCCTCGCTGGCCTGGCCCTTCCTTTCCGCGTCCTTGGCGGTTTGCTCCCAGCGGGTTCCCGCCTTGCTCCACGCTTCGGCCCAGGTATCCGGATCGAGGCTATTCAAGTCTCCCAACACACTCTCCGCTTCCGCGGGGTCCATCAGGTGGAATGGGCTGCGCCGTCCGACCCGCTTGCGAATACGCTCCTTGATTTCGTCGAGGCTCGCGGTTTGTGCCATGGTGTGATCCTCCGGTTTGCGGAGCTTCGTTTCGGGCTCCTTTCGGTTGAGAATATCATGATTTCATAATACAGAAGAAGTCCATTGGGTCAGACTATGACGAAAGAGGATCGTTACATTCAGGGCATGGAATTGTACGCCGACGACCGGGTGGAGGAGGCTATCGCGTCGTACAAGCAGGCGCTGGTTGAGGACCCCAACTATGCCGATGCGTTACACGCCCTGGGGATGGCATATGCGAATTTGGACCAACTGGATGAAGCCATCGAGGTGGGCAAGCATCTGATCGAGGTAGTCCCCGATGATGAGTTGGCATACACCAGCCTTTCTATTTTCTACCAGCGGAAGGGGATGATCGACGAAGCTGAAGCCGTTGGCGCCAAGGCGAAGACCCTGGGGTGGAAACGACAGCTCACTGACAATAAATAGTCGCCACTTACCCTATTGCTGGCAGGGCGTGCAAACAGCATCTAGAACCCCACGGGGCCGTCCGCGAAGAAGGGATACGCATGAATCTGGACAGTATTACGGTTGAATCGATCCGGGATTCCCTGAGGGATCGGCAATATATCTGTGACCGGAGCCTCGCTACCGTGGTTTATTTATCAGTGCGGCTGGGCAAGCCGATCCTTCTGGAGGGAGAAGCTGGTGTAGGTAAGACGGAGATCGCAAAAGTGCTTGCGGACGTTTTGCAGACCCGGCTGATACGGCTCCAGTGTTATGAAGGATTGGACTCTAACACGGCGCTCTACGAGTGGAATTACCCCAAGCAGATGTTACGCATCAAACTTGAAGAGATTGGCTCTCGGGATCGTGAGTCCGTGGAGACCGAGATCTTTTCCGAGGATTACCTCATCAGCCGTCCACTACTTGATGCCATTCGCACCGACGGGGCCGAGCCGCCGGTTCTCCTTATCGATGAGATCGACCGTGCAGACATGGAGTTTGAGGCATTCCTTTTGGAAGTGCTGTCGGACTTCCAGATCAGCATCCCAGAGGTGGGCACTATCCGGGCGGAAAGGCGGCCTTACGTCTTTCTGACCTCAAATCGAACCCGGGAGATCCACGACGCGCTCAAGCGTCGGTGCCTCTATCACTGGATTGAGTATCCGACGTTCGAGAAGGAATTCGAGATAGTAATGACTAAGCATCCGGAAGTCCAAAGGCTCATGGCTGAGCAAATATGCGCATTCATGCAGCAGGTGCGGCAGATGAACTTCTACAAACGTCCGGGCGTTGCCGAAACCCTGGACTGGGCGTCAGCGCTACTGCTGCTCAACCGAGCCGAACTAGACCCCGAGACCGTGAGGGAGACGATGGGCTGCGTGTTCAAATATCAGGAGGACTTGCGTCACCTGGAGGAGGAGTTGCCCGGCGACAAGCTTGACATGGATCGGATCCTGAAGGAGCCGGTGACGCTGGTGGGTGGTTAGTAACACTCCCACCGTTCGGACGGCGCTATGGCGAGAGAATTAGCTGACGAAGATATCATCCGTGCGGTGGAGCGCTACAAGGCTCTTCGCGGGACGGGTACGCTTCCGAACATGCTTATGTTTGGCCGGGTACTCAAGGACCTGGGTTTCCGCTTAGGTCTCAGCCAAGTCATTGATGCCAATCGCTCATTGCCGTTCATTAACATTCAGAGCCGCTCGGACTTCCATCGGGCACTGGCGGCCAATTTGCTTCACGACCACGAGGATATCGGCCTCTTTAACCAAGTGTTCGACGTGTTCTGGCAGGGAGAAATCGAGGGCGAGCCTAGCATTGAGACCATGGAGGTTCCCGCCCAAAGCCCGGATGAGGCGTTAGAGTCATCGGACGATGACGGCGGTGCTATGGAAGAGACGGTGGCTGAGCGGGAGGGCGCCAGTGATGATAGTCCCCTGGACCCTGAGCCGTTAATGGTGCCCACCTATAGTCCCAACGACCAGCTCAACGAGAAGGACTTCAGCGAGATGGGCGTTGAGGAGAGCAGGGCGGTTACTCAGGCCATCCTGTTGATTGCGTCGAAGATCGCCACCCAGGTGAGCAGACGTAAAAAGCGGGCGCGCCGGGGCACCGAGGTCGATCCCCGTGGAACTATGCGGCGGAACATCAAGTATGGTGGCGAACTGGTCGAGTTGGTAGCGCGTAAGCGACGCATCAAGAAGACCCGGGTAGTCCTCCTGTGTGATGTGAGCGGATCCATGGACTGTTATAGCCGGTTTCTGATTCAGTTCATGTACGGACTCCAGAACGAACTGTGGGGCGTGGAAACCTTCGTCTTTAGCACCACCCTAAGCCGCATCACCCATCTGATACGAACGAAGAACATCGGGACCGCCTTAGAGAAAATCTCCAAGGACGTGTTGGGTTGGTCCGGCGGTACCAATATCGGGCGTTCGCTGGAGATCTTCAACCGGGACTTTGCCGTTAGCATGGTGACGCACCGTACTGTCATCGTCGTTATAAGCGACGGTTGGGATCGGGGGGATGTAGGCATTCTGGAAAGACAGATGCAGGTCCTAAAGCGGCGCTGTGGCAAAATGATTTGGCTGAACCCGTTGTTGGCTAGCGAGAATTATGAGCCCTTGTGTAAGGGGATGCAGGCCGCGTTACCGTACTTGGACCTGTTTCTCTCGGCGCACAATGCCAACAGTTTGGTTCATTTGGGACACACCATGCGTAGGCTGGTTGCCTGAAGGTATTAGGGGCGCTTGGGGTCGAAGTGCGTTGGCAGGGTCAGTGGCGCACCAAGGAGGTATCGATGGAGAATATCTACGACGAAGTTAAGGAATTTCTCGAAAAGGGTGAGACGGTAGCTGTCGCGACTATCGTCTCGACAAAGGGTTCAACGCCGCGGGAGGTGGGGGCCAAGATGGTGGTAACGGCGTGGGGCGAGATCCTCGGCACCATCGGTGGCGGATGTGGCGAGGCCGACGTTCGGCGTGAGGCTATCGAGGTGGTTCGGACCCGAAAGCCTCGTACTGTACGAGTGGACCTGCTGGATGACATCTCGTCCGATAGCCCGGCAGTGTGTGGCGGTATTATGAATGTCTTCATCGATCCCTGGTGGACGGACAAGGAGAGCGATTGAGAAATAGTAGCCAGAACCCCCAGTGGCCGGTTAGTGTGTGGCAAGGCAACGAATAAATGGATGCACTGGTTGAAGAGTTGATCCGGATCAAGGACGAGGGCGCGGGCGCTGTGCTAGTCACGGTAGTAGAGTCCGAGACCCTAGACGGGCTCGACAGCGGTTCCAAGTACCTTGTCCGGGACGGCTGCGTTGTTGTAGGGGCAGTGGACAATGCGGAGCTCGAAGAAATGTTGCTCCGGGAAGCCGCTATCCGTCTTTCAGAGGAGCGTTCCCGCCTGGTGTCGATGGAGACCAAGTCGGACGGACGGACGGACTTGTTTTTCGAGGTGATGCCGTCACCGCCGAAGCTAATCGTGGTTGGTGCCGGCCACATCGCCGTCCCGCTCGTGAAGATTGCCAAGCTGATGGACTACTATACGGTGGTAATCGACGACCGAATCCTCTTCGCCAATCATGAACGATTTCCCGATGCCGACGAGGTGGTAGTGGGGGACATGGCCGAGACCGTGAAGGCGCTTGACATTACGCCGACCACCTACGTTGTCCTTATTACTCGCGGACACAAGTATGACGAACCGTGTCTACGTGAGCTATTGGATCGGCCAGCTAAATATATTGGTATGATTGGCAGCAAACGGCGAATCAAGGCGTGTTTTGATCGGTTCAAAGAGGAGGAGACCGTTTCGGAGGAGCTGATCTCCCGGGTGTACGCCCCCATTGGGCTCGACATAGAGACCGAGACTCCGGAAGAGATCGCGCTGGGTATCTTGGGTGAAATCATTAAGGTTCGTCGCGGCGGTAAGGCACGGTCGCTCTCGCAGAAACAGTGAGTTCCCCCAGTGAAATGCTGGTTAAGGGCGTGGTGTTCTCGGACCAAGGGCAGGCCGGAGCTTTCTTGGGTGTAGAGTGGGTGCGTGCGGCCATCAGAGAGCAGATGGGTTTCGATCCCTACCCGGGGACGCTAAATTTGCGGATACGCGACGACGACGCCAACCGGTGGGAGGAGGT
>CAYTMJ010000005.1:0-61765 GCA_964438895.1 uncultured Syntrophobacterales bacterium
AAGGACAATCTTGAACCTAAGGCGATGCTTACGTTTAACTTCGTAGCCACGATCTCCTTGACCTCCTGTTCACGAAATCTTTGCTAGCCTGAGTATCCGCCACAGAATGGTGTCCGAGCAAGTAGAGGCGGACGCGGAACCCCAGAAAACAAGCATGGGACAGGGCGACAAAGTGTGGGTAGTACAATTGTCTTTCTCACTGCAAAGGCTATATCTAATGCGTGCAGCTGGTTCTAGCAACGGGCCATAGGAGATAACCACATGGACAACGAACCCCTTTCTGCTGACAAATTCATCGAACAGCTCAAAAAAGAAATAGCCTCCTTTCCAAAGCTTCGCATCCATCACCCCTTCGTGAAGGCCGTGTGTGAGGGCACCGCTACCATGGACCACATCCGAACCTGGGCGATCGAGGATTACCAATTCCGTCGCGCGGTCCCGCGAATCGCGCTACTTCGCTACGTAGCTTGCAGTGATTCCGAGTTCGCCCCCAAACTATTTGAGGTGGCGGAGGAGGAGACCCGTGGCCTACTACCTGGAAGTTCTGGGCATCCGGACATGTTCGTAGAATTCGCCGAGGCCATTGGCCTCAAGCGCACAGACCTGGAGAATGCATCGCTTCTTCCGGCTACAGCGGCACACCTATATTTTGCCGAGCTAGTGATCCATACCCACCCATGGTTCGTGGTCATGGCCGCCCAGATGGGAGCCGAAGGAACATTTGGACCAGCTGCTGCTGCACTGGGGAAAGGATTCATCGATAGCTACGACATGACCCCTGAATCAGTTCGGTTCTTCACGGTTCACGTGGAAGCCGATGAGGAACACGGCAGCTTGGCGGAAGACATTGGGCGCCGCTATCTCACTTCCCCCACGCTACAACAGCAAGTACGCGAGGTCATGTTCCGGCGTATGGAGTTGCTCTACGACATCTGGAGCATCGGTGGCTAAGGCGCCACATTCGTTCGGTCACTCCTCGAAATCCCTAGCTCAATAACAAACCCGATTCGAACGGCGAGATACCCTTTTCATGCGTCTTGAGCAAAACGAAGCCATAGAACACAAAACGATTCAAGGACCAAGTCTCGGAGCAGGCCTATGAAGGATCAGGGCACCATACGGCATATGGGGCGCAGCATCCCAATGCGGGAAGCAGAACCGCTACTGCGGGGGCAGGGGAGCTACGTGAGCGACCTCCGGTTTCCGGGAATGCTTCATGCCGCAGTGCTACGGAGCCCCCACGCCCACGCAAGGATCCAGGGGATCGATTCGAGCAAGGCTCTGGCAATGCCGAGTGTAGTACGGATACTTACGGGCGAGGACGTCCGGAATTCGATCCAACGTTTTCCTTCGAGCTTCGAATTCCACCCGCCACCCTGGCTTGACGCAATTAAACCAATTCTCAAGGGTCCACGCGCTCGGGTACTGGCACTTAACAAGGTTCATTACGTGGGGGAGCCAATAGCCATAGTAGTGGCGGAGAATCGATACCTGGCTGAGGATGCCATTGATTATATCACCGTGGACTACGAGGAACTTCCACCAATAGTAGACCCGGAAACAGCGCTGGAACCGAACACGGTAAGGGTCCACGAGGATGCAGCCGACAACGTGGTGTTTCACTTCACCATCAATAAGGGCAATGTAGAAAGCGCCTTCGAGAGTGCCCCCCACCGCATTGAGGAACGGCTACACCACCGGCGACACAGCGGGGTCCCTATGGAGGGCCGGGGCGTCCTGGCCATAGCTGAGACCAAACCACGGCGGCTGACCGTATGGTCCTCTACGCAAGTTCCCCACAGCGTACGGCGACAGATCGCCAGCCAGCTTGGTCTGGCTGAGGAGACAATACGAGTGGTAGCGCCCCATGTAGGCGGCGGATTCGGCCCCAAGGTGTTAGTTTACCCTGAGGAAGTGCTGGTACCCTACCTCGCCTTGGAGCTAGGCCGGCCGGTACAGTGGATTGAGGACCGGAGGGAACACTTCATCAGTACAGCTCACGCTCGTGACCAGATTCATTTCGTCGAACTGGCCTTTGACCATGACGGTAGGATACTGGCACTGCGGGATCGTTTCCTACTAGATAATGGCGCCTACAACCCTATGGGCCTTACCGACGCCTACAACACCTCCGCCCACCTACAGGGACCGTACCGTATCCCCAACCTCACCATAACCGGCACCTGCGTTGCCACTAACAAGGTACCTAACGCCCCCTATCGAGGCGCTGGCAGACCAGAGGCTGTCTTTGTCATGGAACGCTGCATCGACCGTATCGCCGGGGAGTTAAAGATCGACCCTGCCGAAGTGCGTTTCCGCAATCTTATCCAGCCAGAGGAGATCCCCTACGACGCCGGCGTTCTGTACCGGGACGGTGAGCCCGTACGTTACGACAACGGGGACTTCCCCACCACCCTCGTTAAGGCCATGGATGCCTGCCGTTACTACGAAGTGCGCACACAACAGAAGCAGGCCCTACTGGACGGTCGCCATATCGGCATAGGAATCGGCTTCTACACCGAGGGGACCGGGGTAGGCTCCTTCGAGGGTGCCCGGATACAGGTAGACTCATCAGGTAAATTGCTCGTGTCAGTCGGAGCTAGCGCCCACGGTCAGGGGCACGAGACCGTGTTCGCGCAGCTTACCGCCGACTTATGGAGCGTAGCGCCAGAGGATATCACCGTGATAGGAGGCGACACGGACGCCATCCGCTATGGCTGCGGAACCTTTGCTAGCCGCAGTACAGTGAACGCGGGCACCGCCATCTACGAGGCCACTCAGCGCCTCAAGGCCAAGGTGTTCGAGCTGGCAGGCCACCTGCTGGAAGCTAACCCCGAGGACCTTACCACTCGAGAAGGTAAGGTATTCGTCACGGAGCGACCAGGCCACGCCATATCCTTGGCCGATCTAGCCCGCGCTGCCGTGCCCGGTTGGGCGTCGAGGTTACCTGACGGCATGGAACCCGAGCTAGAGGCAAGCTACTACTACGTGCCTCACACGGTAACCTGGGCCCACGCCGTACATATTGCCGTGGTAGAAGTGGACACAGGAACTGGGACGGTCAGAATCCTCGACTACACGGTGGCCCACGACTCCGGTCCAGCAATCAATCCGCTGTTTGTTGAAGGCCAAGTGCGTGGCGGAGTGGCCCAAGGAATCGGCGGCGCGCTCTACGAAGAGCTCGTCTACGACGAGCTTGGACAGCTCCTCACTGGTACTTTCCTCGACTACCTACTACCTAGTTGCGGTGAGATTCCGACTATAAGACAGGTACATCTCGAAACCCCTTCGTCGCTTAACCCGTTAGGCCTCAAGGGAATCGGAGAGGGTGGCGCCATCGCCCCACCAGTAGCCATAGCCAACGCCGTAGTGGACGCACTCAGGCCCCTTGGCTGTGCGGAGATCACAGAGACCCCAATCACCCCAGAACGGCTACTAGCCCTCATGCGACCACACCGCAATAGATAGGCCCACCAGGACACCCACGACTTGCGAGAGCGCAACCCTCATGTTAAGCCACCGTTCACTATGACAACACCCAAGAACGGGATGGGAGAAACCCTCGGGGAAGCTATCGCTTTTCTAGAAGACAACTATCCGGATGAGGTTATCCGGGTTACCCGTGAGGTAGATCCAATCTTCGAGGTAACCGGGATACTGGCGAAACTGGAGCAGCAGCAGCAGTATCCATGCGTAATCTTCGAAAACGTCAAGGGCTCCTCCATACCACTTGTCACCAACATGCATGCCAGCTTCCCGAGGCTTGCCATGGCGATCGGCCTACCTTACGACGCCACGCCCGCGGACTTCATCCGCGAGTATGGTCAACGGGAGAGCAACCCGCTGCCACCTGTGGAGGTAAGTAAGGGGCTGTGCCAGGAAGTAGTTATCACCGGCAACGACATCGACGTTACCATATTGCCAATCTTACAGTACCACGAGCTCGATGCCGGGCGTTACATCACGCTTGCGTTCAACGTCATGAAGGAGCCAGACACCAACATCCGCAACGCTGGAATCTACAGGCTACAACTCAAAGATCGTAACCGATTCGGAATCCAAATCTCCGAGACCGCCCACGGCCACTATATCCTCAAGAAGAATAAGGCCCGCGGCCTCCCCACACAGATGGCCGCCGTCATCGGCGGGCATCCGGCCATGAACATCGGTAATCTGAGTTTCACCTCCATTGATACCGACGAATTCAGTATCGCTGGTGCCATGCTGGGTAAACCAGTGGAGTTGGTAAAGTGCAAAACCATCGACGTGGAGGTGCCTGCCACAGCCGAAATCGTACTGGAGTGTGAAATACACCCCACCGAGATGGAAGAGGAAGCACCCTTTGGCGAATATCCAGGAACCTACGGGCCTCAGCGCGTAAACCCAGTAGTTTACGTCAAGGCCATCACCATGAGAAAGAACGCGCTCTACCAGAGCTCGTTTGTAGGACACGCGGACAACCTCCTGCTGTCAGGGGTGACACGAAACAGCTACATCTACCACACCTGTCGCATTGCCAGCGCTGGGGTGAAGGCTGTGTACGTGCCCCCTTCCGGCCGCTCGCGCTATATCTGCTACATCCAGATGGAGTCTATGATCGACGGCGATGCCAAGAATGCCGCTATGGCCGCCTTTGCTGCCGATCCGTTTCTGAAATTCGTTGTCTGCGTGGACGAGGACGTAGACATCAGCAACGACAGCGACGTCATGCATGCCATAGCCACTCGGGTTCGTGCGGACCGGGACGTCTTCATGGTCACCTACTCCAGAGGCTCCCCGCTAGACCCAGCGTCCTACGACCCCGCCGGGGGCTCCCACCTCGTCACCAAAGTCGGTGTGGACGCAACTCGAAAATCCGACTACCCGTTAGAAATCAGGGTCCCAGGGACAGATGCTATAGACCTATCGAAGTACTTCGGCGATCGCTTCAGGTAGTCCAAATTCGGGGCCGGCAATAGTAACGAAGAGTCTTGTGGACGTCCGACGAGGGAGGTAGCCAATATCCCAGGATGCCTTTGATAGTAGGCCGTTATCAGAACCTCAATCAAACACCCGTTTCACACGGCCAGAACCACCAGCCCCATAGCCGACCAGCGTCTACCTAGTCCTGGAAATCGAAGCGGCAAAACGATAACAACGGGAAAGCTACGACACCGGTCCACAACAGTGGGACATGCAACAAGGAGGAACCATGCTGTTTCTAACCAACGATCACATTCAGAAAGTCCTCGACATGAAGACCTGCCTCAACGCCATGGAAGATGCCTACCGCGATCTCTCCAAGAACGAGGCGGCGTACCGACCGCGGATTGACTTCTATGTACCGCGGGAGCCCCACTACTACCGCTGGGGCACCATGGAGGGTGCCACGCGCTCACTGGGATACCTGGCCATCCGAATGAAATCAGACATGTTGGTATGGGAGAAGAACGGGGAGTTCGAAACCGAGGACAAATACTGCATAGAACCGGGAACGTACTGCGGGCTAATTTTCCTCCTGAGCGTGCGCAACGGCGAACCGTTAGCCCTGATGAATGATGGCTACCTACAGCATATGCGAGTGGGTGCCTGCGCTGGTCTCGGAGTCAAGTACTTGTCCCGCAAAAACTCCAAGGTGTTGGGGATGTTGGGCTCCGGGGGTATGGCTCGCACCTACACACAAGCTATCCACGAGGTACGTGACATCGAGCTTCTGCGTGTTTTCAGCCCCACCAAAGCGAACCGGGAAGAATTTGCCGCCGAAATGCGCGACCAACTAGGGCTCACTGTCGAGACCTGCGACAACGCCGAAATGGCCTGTCGCGAAGCGGATATTGTCGCGCTCGCCACTGATTCATTAGTCCAGGTAATGAAACCAGAGTGGGTAGAGCCTGGCATGCACATTACCAACGTCCGATCGAACGAATGCGGGCCGGAGATCTTGGCCAAGTGCGACCTACAGGCCCGACTGGGGGCCTCCACCCTAGTGCTAGACAATCCACCGGCGGGAACCGTTCACGGTAGCGACGGTATGTTCGCCTACATCGCCGGGACGGACGAAGAAAAGACGAAGATTCCCCCCTCACCTATTCGTGAGATCGACAACACGAATATAGGCACGATCCCCGATCTGATGGCCGGACTTTGGCCCGGACGCACTAGCGACAAACAGGTAACGTTCTTGAACAATCAAGGTACCCAGGGCCTTCAGTTCGCCGCAGTAGGAGGTACCGCGTTTGAGCTCGCGAAGGCAAAGGGGCTGGGTCACCCACTCCCGCAAGAGTGGTTTTTGCAAGACATTCGGGACTAGCGCCTATTGACTAATGCCCACAACCAAATCCCGTCAGGGATACGGACGCGCATTCGCACCGCCCTATTGCGGTGGTACGACTGTAACAAACGTGACCTACCGTGGCGCCGAACACGGGACCCCTATGCCATTTGGGTTTCCGAGACAATGCTCCAACAAACTCGCGTGGGGACAGTTCTGCCCTACTACCACCGATTCATGAAAGTGTTCCCCTCAGTCGAGGCCTTAGACCAGGCACCCCTGGACGCAGTTCGGAATGTTTGGAGCGGATTAGGGTACTATCAGCGAGCCGCGAACCTCAAAAAGGCGGCGAGCGTTCTCATGAACAGACACAACGGTCAGATACCAGCAGACTACCAGGCGCTGCTATGCCTACCGGGCGTCGGGCAGTATACAGCGGGGGCAGTCTTAAGTATCGCTTTCGATCGACGCTACTCGGCCCCAGACGGCAACGCACGGCGTGTCTATGCGCGGCTGGTAGGTCTTACGGACCCTAGGGCGATAAACGAAATGGCTGGGCAGATGGTGTCCCACGTTCGGCCGGGGGACTTTAATCAAGCTGTAATGGAACTAGGCGCCACCGTTTGCCTTCCCGCGAAGCCGCGGTGCGAACGCTGCCCCCTAGCCTACCGGTGCCACGCAAAGTCAGTTGGCGCTTTCAAACTGCAGTTGCGACGACCCACGCGTACCAAGGCGGTACAATGGCCTCTCACCCTCGCTAAGTGGCGGTCGCGCATCCTACTTCACCGTCGTCCTGACACAGGTATTCTAGCAAACCTGTGGGAACTCCCCACACCGAAGAGCCTTCCGGCTGAGTTCATTGACGAAAAGTTCCAACGGGGCGACCCTGTAGCGCTAATCCATCACTCCATCACCGACATGCGTATAACTGCCCCAGTGTATTTACTCCAGTGCAAGATACCGGTAAAAGGCCCCGAATGGCGCTGGGTCAACCCCGCCAACCTCCACACCTATCCCCTGTCTTCCTTGAGCACCAAGGCGCTCAGCGCAGCGCGACAGCACCTCCCGACAACCCGTAACTAGGCGGACGGACACAACCACATCCGTACGCCGTCGTTGAGGCGGCTCACAAGAGTTGAACTATGCGTTGAAATACCGACGCATCCAAGCGTAGGTCCTAGGGCGGCTAGTCCGCAACGAACGGGAGTTCATTAGGTCGCGTCGGAGGTGCTCCATGTCCCCCGCGATGTCCACATCATATGTGGCGTCTAACATATGGACTCGAAGTTCCAACTGTCGCGCCACAGCCAGAGTCTCACTTAACACCGATGCCGTGCTCCAGGAAATGCCCCTGAAGAGCTTCTCTTCCGGAGAGGTGAGACCAATCAAATAGTAGCCCCCGTCATTCGCAGGACCCAAGGCCAAATCGCCCTGGTCTAGTTCCAGAACGTCACACACCCTTCTAATCGACGCAACTGTTAAGGCGGGGATATCACTACCGACCAGAATCACCTGACGGTAGCCCGCACGACACAGGTCCACGAACACCGCGTGCATTCGCTCGCCTAGTGAACTACCCCGCTGCGGCATCAAGCCCATATCATGAGTCGCCCACTGCGAAAAGTAATCGCGGCTATTCTCAGCATACGCCACCCACAAATCCCAACAAGCCGAACGCATCAGTTCTCGCAGCACATCCCACAGCAAACACTCATAAAATTCGGCCGCCTGATCGGGATCGAGAGGTGGGCATAACCGAGTCTTTACCCTCCCAGACACCGGGGCACGCGCCATGACTACCACCGCCGGCTTACCCGATTGCGCGACAGCTCCCGCCTTTCCGCGGCTGATTTCGTTCAAGTCATGTCGAAAATGCGATTTGTCGGCCACGGAATTTACCTGCGCTATCAAATCAACTATTAGTAATTGGGCTCCCCGAAACGACCCCTGTAGCTCGCGCTCTCTCGACCATGCGATCAGCGCCCACGGCAAAACGTTTGGCGTAGAGGGGTTTTCTGCGAAAGTATCCCGTGGTTGCTAGTTATCCAAGGCCTCTGCGACATTTCTTGGCAAACTTCATCAATCACATCAATTCCTCCCAGCCCACCTGGGTACGCCATCCAGAAGTAATGGCCGTGGGAAGCAGGGAGTCTCGTTCGGCGTCGGGTGTCGAGTCCAGTGACCTGTGTAGCGAAACGACCAACCTACTGGGCCGTGAGCTACTCCAGAATCAATTACCCGATTCCGAGAACAGCGGTTGGGCCGTTGAAGAACTTTAAGGAAAGCATCGTTCATGAACCGATGGGTCATAAAGACGTTCGCGGTCGTGCTTGTAGTAGCCTCCATAGCTACCTTCTTGCTCTTCGATCTCGAACAGTTTTTAAACCCGAATTTATTCAAGAACCAAATTGGCGGTCTTCAAGACTACTACCACCAGCACCCATCCACCGCCATTGCAGTCTACGCCGTTGCCTACATCTCGACAACAGCCCTCTCTCTTCCGGGTGCCGCAGCCATGACCCTACTAGGCGGCGCACTTTTCGGGACAATCACTGGCACCATCATCGTATCCTTCTGCAGTACCATCGGTGCCACGCTAGCGTTTCTGGTAGCCCGTTTCTTTCTTAACAGAACCATCGTAGGGAGGTTTGGAGCGAAACTGGAGATCATCAACCTCGGACTCGTCCAAGGGGGTGCGTTCTATCTCTTTGCTATGCGACTAATCCCGGTCATTCCATTCTTCGCCATCAATTCGGTGATGGGGCTCACTTCCATCCGAACGGTCCACTTCTTCTTCGTCAGTCAACTAGGAATGCTTCCAGGCACCATTGTCTACATCAACGCCGGAATGCAAATAACCCGGATCGATTCCCTCAACACCATACTTTCACCCACACTGCTGCTGAGTTTCGTCCTCGTCGGATTGTTCCCCCTCTTCGCCAAGAAGTCCATAGAACTGATCAGCAAGAGAAGGTGCGCGAAAAGGGCATAGGACAGTGGGCGGTGGATCTACTGGGAACCAGCGCCTTGCCATCTATTTACTCTTCAAACGCCGGCCTAAGGCTATCAAGAACATAACGCTCTTTCCGGCAGCGTGCGGTGAGAAAAACATGGTCACATCGTCATCGAAGAAGGTCAATCCGGAGGCGCCGAAGCCTTGGGCGTACGCAGCCAGGTACAGACGCCCGGCGGACACACTTGCCTCCATCTGTGCCAAACGATAGCCGCGGTTGCCGAAGCGCTGAAGCAACGGCTTGAGGTCGGTCATGAAGTAAACATTGACGCTAGCGTCGCGGGGGATTTCCTGACCCAACCCCAACGCTCCAGCCTCCCTCCGGAAGTCCCCATCCTGGAGAAGATCCAAGCACGCGCGATCGCGGTCAAATACGTACGTGCCGGGGGTGACAGCGTCAACGTTGTTAACAATAAGGTACAACTGGCTGAACAGCTGGGCACCCTCGGGGTCAACATCCATCGCTACGCCCTGTGTGGCGTAGTACAGGGCGTTGGATAACTGAGCGAAGGTGATGGCCTCTCGCGAGAAACGCCGAGTCGAGCCGCGGCGGAGGATCACCTCTTCAACGCTATCAACTGGCAGCGAACTTGCCCCTTCAACCGCTAAAGGCAACTCGTGGACCGCGAGACCCTCAGCCACCCTCACCCCGTCGTTTTCGCCGTCGGTTATCCCAGCTGTTGGCGCTTCTGCCGCAACAGTCTCGAATTCGCCAATGTCTAACCCAGCAGGTCGAGCATCCCTCCAGCTCCGAGTGTCCACACCACTCTCGAGGCACGACGCCGAATGCATCTCCCGAATGGACGGGTAGTCCACTTCACGAGGCGACAGCGACTGTGTTGTCAGTTTGAGGGTAGGCAACACCCCACACGAAGGTACCGTAGTCAACGTTCGCCCTATAGGGACGAGGCACAGAGCCGCCTCCTTACCGGTCTCCAGCCCTAGTAAATGATTTACTGGTCCATCAGCAAACCCCAGTACTATTCGAGCCGGGATGTCACGCGCAGCAGCCGCAGCTAGACAATTCGCCAATATGGTTCCGCTGTCCCAAAAACAATGTCGGTACGTGCGGTCGCGATACTTCCAGCTATTGCGCCAGAAAGTAGAAGCAAACACCAGAGTGGCCGGAGCCTGAGCAACAGCCGATTCGCCTGCTACAGCATCCACCAGGAGCCCGCGGTAATCGCCCACTCGTAACGGAGTCAGCGCGAACCGTTCAGGGGCGAAATGGTAGACGCCAGCATCGAGATCACCTAATGATCCGGCCACGACATAGGCATCAATGTGATAAAGCGCCCCCGTACATGCCGCCGCCCTGAAGAGCATCTCACCACCAGAATAGCGTCGGCGCCTTGTTACTCCGGCACAGAGAAACAGAAGCTCACTCAATTCCTGCCGGGTTACTGTAGTTTCACCTGCCCGAACCGGCCGGGACAACGCCTGGAATGTAGGTATTTTTGTTGACGACAGATGCTCGTCCAGCGGCAATGTATCGATGCTATCATAGACTTTGAATGGTTTCGGCTGATTGTCCCAGTCTAGGTAGTGCGGACCACTACGAATAGACACCTGGGTGTGCTTGGTCCTTTCGTGATATTCTTGCGCCGATGAAGTGTCTCGATTACTCATAGTACCGTACGTGACTGTGCGGGGGCCCTGCGGTTCGCCCCGTCAAACGGCAATCTCCCAGAAATACTTGACCCCTGTCCCTAGGGCGTAGGTCACAACAACGGCCATCAACACGAGCAGGAGATTCTGGAATACCCGACGCCGAACCTCCATGCCAGAAATGAACGACAGCAGCATAGTCACCACAACCACCATCAAAGCACCCAAGACAATGGACCATACTGGGTCGGCCGCCCCCAACAGCATTGGCAGCACCGGGAACAGCGCGCCTATAAAATAAGAGATCGACACTGTAATAGCCGCCGTCATAGGACGTGTCTCTTCAGTCGCCTTGCTGTCGGGATCGAAAAATAGGCGTTTTGCGTTCTCGATCCGCTGGATCTCGAGTTGCGACCGCGACGAGGCAAACGCACCCGCCGCCATAGAAATTGAACCGGCCACAGCTACCGTGAGGCTAGCGACTAGGACATATGTCGGGTTACCGAACGATGCGTAGAAGCCGCTCACGCTACCCAACACCTCAACTAGGCCATCATTCAGGCCCAAAAAAATGTCGCGAACCCGTTCGGCGTTCAGCCGCCTTCCGGTTAGGCCGGCTACAATCTCGTCCTCTTGACCGAATTCATCCCGCAGAATACTTCTAATCCGAGGCCCGTGAATCGTATCCTTGTACTGAGCCCACAGCGCCCAGTACTTTTTAATTCCATAGATCTCGATGGCCTCGAGGAGGAGAAACGTCATGCCAATGCCGAAAAGCCTCCGCAAAAATACGAACACGGACAGCCTTAATCTCTGGACCAAATCGAGCGAAACGTCCTCTCGCCCCGCTAGATCGGCCCAGAAGGCTACGTGCCCGCGCTCCACATTGACCAGGCGCGACAAGACGTTCCGCACCTCACCAGTCTCGATGTCGCGAAGTTTGACATATAGGGCTAGGTCGAAGGCCTCGTCCCGGGAGACTTTCTTGACTAGCCTGAGATCGGGGACTTCAGTCACGATCGGTGACCCGGAGGCGTCCCAAGGGCCCTGCGTCGAGCCTCACCGGGGTCACAGTCCGAGCCCGTATCCCCGGTTATAAGAGGACGCAGACTCTCCGAATGGCCCAACCAGGCCACACGGACTTCTTCTGGAACTCGAAACTCGTCCAGAGTCTCAGTCAGAATTTGCAGACGGCGGGCAAATTGTCCGCCCATGATTGGATGGGGAGCATGAGCCGTTTCGAGGGGGCGTCCCTCGTACTCAATGTCTGCGCCAAGGAAGCGAGCGGTGAACTGGAACTCCAACTCCTTGATCCGGATACGGTCAGCGTTACGGAAAAAGAAGCCGATCATGACGTCGTCAAAGATCCGGTCCACAAAGACGTCGACGACCTTACGGAGGCGTTCTCTACCGATCTCGTCGTACAGTGATGACGTTAGTTTCTCTCCGGCAGACTATGACTCTGCAGGGTTCAGTAGCGCGGCAAGCTCGCCCCGCTCGTTGAGTTCGTGAACGATGTCGCAGCCGCCTACGAACTTGCCGTCAATGTATACCTGTGGGATTGTCGGCCAATTCGAGTAACGCTTCACACCGTCCCGGACTGCCGGATCAGAGAGCACGTCAAAACTCTCAAATTCGGCGTTGTGGGAGCGCAGAATCTCGACTGTGTGGGCAGAGAAGCCGCACTGCGGGAAGTTCGGAGTCCCTTTCATAAAAACCATTACCCGGTTGCCCTTCACCTGCTCTTCAATATTACTGAGAACATCTTCGGCCATTTTCAATTCCTCCCTGTACTAAGCACCAGTCACGGACAATACTCGATCAGGTCAAACCTCAACCTCAATATCGGAACCGTCCACGCGTACGTTGAACGTGTCGACGCCCGCGTCTGCCGGAGGCCCGGACGGCTCACCGGTTGTGACATCGAAGAGCGCGCCATGCCAAGGGCACTGAACGTCCTTACCTATCACCTCGCCCTCAGAAAGCGGCGCACCGCGATGTGTGCAGAAGTCATCAATGGCGTAAAAGGTCCCTTCCAAATTGAACAAGGCAATCCTCCGCCCATTGACTTCCACCAACTTCGATTTGCCGGGTTCCACATCATTCGTAGTCGCGACCTTGACGTACCCTGCCATTCAATTCCTCCCTCGATACTATAAGAAACCGGAGCAGACCGGTCACCCGGGTTTACAAACCGTAACCAAACGGTTTCGCCCATCAACTAGCTGCAGCTGACGCTGAGCCCTTCACCAACCAACGCTCCCTCATGATCTTATCCTGAATCCGCAGCAAACCTTCCGTAAGAGCCTCGGGACGCGGGGGGCACCCGGGAACATAGACGTCTACTGGGACGATCTTGTCAACACCCTTGCAAACAGAGTAGGCCATCTGGAACAGGCCCCCGCAATTGGAACAACTTCCCATAGAGATCACGTACTTGGGATCCGGCATCTGATCATAGAGCAAGCGGGTGCGCTTGGCCATCTTGTACGTCAACGTTCCGGCAACGATCATCAAATCCGACTGCCGCGGTGTCGCCCGAGGAACACACCCGAAACGGTCCAGGTCAGCACGCGGGCCGCCGGTCTGCATAAGTTCAATGGCGCAGCAGGCCAGTCCGAACAACATATACCATTGCGACGACGCCCTGCCCCAGTTTAACAGGTCATCGACCCGCGTCGTAAAAACTGTCTCAGGAAGACTGTTGGTTATCGGCATTGTAACCTCCCGGCGGAAACTACCGCCGAATCACGCCTGAAATTTACCGTTCCCCCCTAAGATAGACGACCGCGATGTGCCTTTCAAGCCCACGCCCGTTCACTCGAAACGGATCACATTGCAATATCCGATTGGGTCTCCTATGACAGGATGCATGCGAATTTGCACGCTCCTGCCAAGTGCCACAGAGATCGCCTTCACCTTGGGCCTGGGAGATTCGGTGGTAGCGGTCAGTCACGAATGCGACTTCCCTGCCGCAGCTAGGGAAAAACCCGTGGTGGTCCGCGGCCAAATCGACTCCGACGCCCACACCAACCGTGACATCGACCAAATGGTCCGACAGCATATAAGCGAGGGCAAAAGTCTCTACAGCCTAGACCTAGAGCTCCTAAAGCGCATCAACCCCGATCTGATCATCACCCAAGGCCTGTGCAACGTCTGTGCCGTAGCTTATGACGACGTCATGGTCGTCGCGGGTGCGTTGACGCCGCCGGCAAGGGTACTCTCCCTGTCACCGGGCTCCCTCGACGAGGCATTGCGCGACATCGAGCGTGTGGGGAAAGCAACCGGAGTCTCAGAACGGTCGAAAACCCTTGTCGATTTGCTCCGGGGACGTGTGGGGCGGGTCACTGCCCGCGTCCCACCAGCCCGGGCTAGGCCACGGGTAGCATGTCTCGAATGGCTGGATCCACCATACAGTGCAGGGCACTGGGTGCCGGAGATGGTGGAGTTGGCTGGCGGAATTGATGTTCTGGCCGCAAAGCACAGGCCCTCGACGCGAGTCTCCATGGAGGCGTTAGTGGATGCAGCACCGGAGGTGTTAGTGCTCATGCCCTGCGGCTTCGACGAACACCGAACTCTGCAGGAATGGGAGCCCCTGAACAACCTTCCTGCCTGGCAAGCAATTCCTGCCGTCGCCAACGGATCCGTGTTCGCCGTAGACGGGTCCAAATTCTTCAACCGGCCTGGCCCCCGCCTAGTGGACGGACTGGAACTTCTCGCCAAGTGCATTGGTACGGTCGCTGTGCCGGGAACCACATTGTGATAATGTCCGATCCTTGACGCTATGTTCGCCCGACTCCTACTACTGTTCACCGCAATCCCTCTGGTCGAACTCTACCTTCTCATTGAGATTGGTTCGGTAATCGGCAACCTTAACACGCTTCTCCTGGTACTTGGGACGGGGGCACTGGGCGCGTTTCTCGCTCGGCTGGAAGGCCTGCGAACCCTGCGCGCGATTCAACGCAATCTCAGCCAAGGCAGCGTTCCAGCAGAGAAGATGTTGGACGGCGTAATAATTCTTGTAGCCGGCATCCTGCTAATCACGCCGGGCATTCTCACGGATTCCTGCGGCTTCTTGATGCTCATCCCGACCACACGGAATGCGTTCAAGCGTTGGTTACGCCGGCGCTTCGACCGTGCAACTGCGCGCGTACGGATTGTCACCCCGGGCGGACCCCGTCAGTTCTGAAGACTCTAAGACCAACAGGATCGCAATTAGGCGAGCACCAAGGCCGGAGTGTTAGCGACTCCGCAGCTTAACTCCGCTGACCCTTTCCGAAGAACCGATAACAAACGAACCGACCCCTCCATGGCTTGCAATTCCCTGCCCACCGGGATATGGATCGGCTGGCTGCGCTGCTGGCTAGCCCAGGGCGGTACGAAAGAATCGGACTCAAGGAGGAATAGATTACTATGGCGGAAGTCGCAATCGTAACCGGCGGTGCGGGCGGACTTGGATCCTCGGTCTGCTCTGCTCTCGCCGAAGACGGGGTTCGGGTCGTTGTTGCCGATTTCAAGAAAGACGATGCGGAGGCGGTCGCAAACAATCTAAGGTCTGGGGGAGGCGAAGCGCTGGCGACGGGTGTCGACGTGGGCGACAAACAAAGCGTCGAGGCCATGGTCCGAAATGCTATCGATACCTATGGACAGCTCGACTACCAGATCAATTTCGCAGGTCTCATGGGTCGTTTCTCCATAGCGGACATGTCGGAGGAGGAGTGGGACCGCGTCATACGGGTGAACCTCCGAGGCGTTTTTCTCTGCAGCCAAGCGGCAGCCGCTACAATGCGATCCCAAAAGCGCGGGCGGATTCTTAACGTTGCCTCGGGGCGAGGTGTTGCTGGTGCCCCATACTCGGCCCACTACGCCGCATCCAAGGCCGGAGTAATTGGATTCACTAAGTCCATGGCTGTAGAGGTGGCATCGGACAACATCCTCGTAAACAACATCTGCCCGGGACGGACGGAGACACCCATGGCCAGAGCTGGCTACACCGAGGAGCAGTGGCAGAACATTAAGGCCGTTGATCCCCTGCAGGGCGGGTTAACACAAAAAGACGAGATTTCCGGTCTCGTGCGCTACCTTATATCGGATTCAGCACGCTACATCACCGGGCAGACTTTCCTGCTACGCACGCCATAACCGGGGCACGACACAAACCCCACTTTCTTACGCTGAGGAGGCAACATGTCACAGGTGGTAGTGGTAACCGGAGGAGCCGGCGGCATCGGGTCGGCCGTGTGTCGCGGGCTGGCCAAGGACGGGCACAGCGTCGTGGTGGCCGATTTCAACGAAGCGGGGGCTCAGTCGCTTGCTGCAGAGATCGGGAAAGACGGAGGCGAGGCACTAGCCGTAGGGGTAGACGTTGGCGACAAGGCGAGTGTCGACAGCATGATAGAGGCCGCCATTGAAAAATACGGACAAATCGATGTGCAATTCAACGCAGCGGGCGTAATAAAGCGGTGCCCAGTGCTGGAGATGGCACCAGAAGAGTGGGAGCGGGTAATACGAATCAACCTCACCGGGATCTTCTTGTGCTCCCAAGCCGCAGGACAGCACATGGCCGAACGCAGATCGGGTCGGATCATAAACGTAGCCTCGGGTCGGGGCGTCACGGGTCAGGTATTAGGATCCCACTACGCCGCCTCGAAAGGGGGGGTAATAACCTTCACCAAGACCCTGGCAATGGAACTGGCACCCTACAATATAACCGCCAACGCCATTGGACCCGGCGCCACGGAAACTGACATGGCAAGGGCAGGCATGTCCGACGAACAGTGGACTCGGAAGCAGTCCGCCTCTCCGCTCCTAGGGGGATTCACACAGAAGGATGAGATCACCGGCCTGATTCGTTACCTGATGTCGGACGCGGCGCGTTACACTTCAGGCCAGCTTTTTCTTTTGCGTACCGCGTGACACCAAGCTCCTAGCCGGAATTGCTACCGGCACATGGATGGAAACCAAGGGCATGCACACCGAGAACGCCATGCGGGTCGTTTACACCATTCTAATGGTGGTCATCGCGTTCATCATCCTCGTCCCGGTGCTAGCGTTGGTCTTCGGAAGCTTCTGGTCGGCCTCGCCCGTCGCCACCGGCCACTTCACGCTAGATAACTGGATACGGGCGATCAATATCCGCATTCCGGCGGACATCCCCACGCTTATCCTTAACTCATTAGTCTTCGCCTTTATGACGGCGGCTATCTCGGTGTTACTGGGCGTCACAATGGCGTTTCTCGTCGTGCGAACTGACATGCCCTACGGGCGCGTTTTCGCCAAACTAGGGATCGTGCCCCGGGCCTTCCCCATTATCATCGCTGCCCTGGCATGGATCCTATTGCTTAGTCCACGCATCGGAATCCTCAACGTCCTATTCCGCGAGGCGTTCGGTACCAACCTATTTAACATCTATTCGTTCCCCGGGATGATCTTCCTCATGGTGCTGTACGAATCTCCCATCGTGTTTCTCATCGCCTTAAACGCGTTCCGACTCATGGATCCATCCCTGGAAGAACAGTCCATCGCCTGCGGCAACACTGTTCTCGGTACGCTCCGCCGGGTGACCCTACCGGTCCTACGACCCCTGATCCTTTCCTCATTCCTGCTGGTTTTCGTCATCGGATTGATCACACTGGAAGTGCCAATCCTGATCGGCGCGCCCGGCGGCATCTTCGTATTTACCTCAGCAATCTTCAACCTGATCGCCTCGGAGTATCAGTCCCTAATTTACTACAACACCGCCGCAGCACTCGCTATGATGGTGATTCCCCTAAGCGTGATCTCGCTATTGCTTTACCGTCACCTCGTAAGGAGCGTAGAAAGCTTCGTTACAGTTACGGGCAAGGCGAGGCCCGAGAACGTCCACAGCCTGGGCCCGTGGCGCTACGTGGCCTTGATGTGCTGCTCCCTTTATTTCGGCGTGGTGATCGTGCTTCCCGCACTAGTGATCCTCATGCTGTCCTTCTCTCAGTTCGTCGTGTCACCCAGCTTGGGCCTACTGACTCAGCTAACGCTAATGCACTGGACCGCTACCCTGGAAGATGTGGTTTTTTGGCGTGCGCTGAGCAACACCTTGATACTGTGCCTAACCGCCGCCACTGCAACGGTCACGATCGCCCTCGGCGTCGGCTACCTCCTAATCCGGAGTGGCGTCAAGTTCAAGGCGCCTATTGAGGCCGTCACTATGCTGCCGCTGGCGTTCCCGGGTACCATCTTGGCCGTGGGCTTCGTGTGGGCCTACATCCGGACGCCGGTCTACGGAACCCTGTGGATACTGCTGCTATACTTCATCGGCAACTACCTTCCATTCGCACTCCGCACCTTGAGCCCGTTCCTGTTCCAGTTCCACAAGGAATTCGAAGAAGCATCATGGACCTCGGGTGCCGGTGGCCTCAGAACCATCGTCCGCATCGTCATTCCCTTCCTTCGGGGCGGACTGTTCTCAGTGTGGATCCTGCTGTTCCAGATCTATCTTCGAGAATTCGCCGGAGCGATTATCTTGTTCAGCTACGGCAATGAGGTGTTATCCACCCTACTCTTCCAGCTAGCGTTCGACGAAGGTTCCTTCGGCATCGGCGCTGTCATCGGAGTGTTAATGCTAGCGCTGTCCCTAGGGCTACACCTGCTAGTATCACGGCGCGAAGGCTAATCAACACGCTCCCAGCGCATTCCACGACCGAAGCAGGAGGCTTCGCGCGTCAAGCTTGAAACGTTTGTGGGTAGCTCGGTATGCGGTCGAAATGGAGCAGTCAGACCCGACAAAGTGTCGCGTCTGCTATAACCTAGCCGCTACCCAGTCGTGCATGAACGGGAAAATCTCAGCATGGTGGTCGTAAGAGCAGTGGACCGCGCCGGGCTCCCCAGAGCGGATGAAACGTAGCTCTTTGTCGCATTTGGCTTCTGCGAAAGTTTGTTGAGCACAGCGAGGATCAGTGATGATGTCGTCCTCCCCGTGTAGAATGAGCAGCGGGCACTCAACCTTCTCGATACTGCCGGCGAGGGTGAACTGGCTCAGGCGATGACGCACCTCTTCTTCGGTGCTTGACCCGGTAATCCAGCGAAACTGCTCTCGAAGGGGCTTATAGAATTCATAAATGTCGCGGAAACAGTCGTAGGGCCCGAAGTGGGACACGCAAACCTTGACCCGCTTTTCGTATGCGGCAGCCCTGGTTACGTAGTAACCGCCCATGCTCATCCCCATAAGCGCAATGCGCTGGGTATCAACGTCGTCCCGGGTCTCAAGATAGTCGACCATCGCCGAGACCGGCCGCTCGAAGTCGGGGATGGCCAAGCTGTTGCGCAGTCGGAGCATGCCGCCCCTTCCGGGTCCGTCGACGATGAGCAAGGCGAGACCCCGCCTGGCGGCCTCGGGTCCGCCAACAAAATAGACCTCCTCCGCCGTGGAGTCAGCACCACCAGTAAAGATTAGGACAGGTGACTTTTCCCCCCCGGCCCCGGCGGGGGCATGAAAGAAGTAGCCGGGCATGGAGGTATCCTCGTAGGGAACCTCCACCCGCTCAATTCCGGGCGACAGATCCACAGCCGCCTGGAAACTCTCCGCAGACTTACGATAGGTGGGAACCTTCCTGCCGTCAGTAAAGGGCAGAAGAAACTCAGCAACCCGATAGTAGTTTGCGGCACGGAAAAAGGCCTTCCGTGCGCTCTCCGGATGTCCGCCTAGCCGCTGCTCTTGTCCATGGGCAACGACCCGGTTGGCTGTCTCATCCCATTCAATGTGCCAACTCTCGGTATCATCGGGCTTGATTCGTTGAACCGTCCGGTGAATCTCATTGAACTCACCACCGCCGTAGTAGCTCTCAGCCAACAGGCGGATGCACGCGAAGGACCAGGTCCTGTTTCCCGGAAAGAATTCGAACATGGCCCTTCACGTTGTTCCGGCTCTACCCCCTCAAACTACTGGTAGAGCTTCTGTATACGTTCCTTCCACTTGGCACCGTTGTTCTTCACCTCGTGCGCAATGATCTCCGGCGCCTTGGCGAAGAAGGTGACACCCTTGAGCTCCTTGATGAGGGATCCCCGCGGCTTAATGTTGCTATCAGCCGGGATTAGACCCTCCTGGACAAAGTAATTCTGTCCTTCTTCACTTATGGCGAACTCCATGAAGAGCTTGGCGGCGTTCGGGTGCGGCGCATGCTTGTGAATCGCCATCATGTTTGGCCACCAGATAGCTGGTTCACGGAACGTCGAATAGTCTAGACCAGGATAGCTTCGGCCGAAGGTGAACTTCGTGTACGGGAGGGTAAAGATACCGAGAGGGAACTCCTTGAGCCCCACCGCCGCATGTAGTTTACCCCATTTAGGCTCATATCGCCCTACGTTCGCCTTGAACTTTGTCCAAAAGTCGGCCCATTTCTTCTCGCTACCACCGAACCACGCCTGGAGAGAAGCCATGTGCACGAGATTGTTGGAACCCAACCACGGTGTGCGCGAGACGATCTTACCCTTATACTCAGGCTTGAGCAGATCATAGATGCTCCGGGGGGCCTTTTCGGGGGCGATCAGATCGCTGTGGAACGAAGCTCCAACCACATGAATGAAGATCGGTACCTGATTCCACTCCTTGGGAAGCGCCTTCATGTGATGCGCCACCTTCTCGTAACCCGCGGGCTTGAAGGGCATGGTCCAGTTGTTGAGTCCGCTCAGTGGTCCAGGGGACGTCCCAAACATGTCGATTTGTTTTATCCCCGCCTCCGACTCCTGACTCACCTTGCGGAGGACACCCGGCGCACCCTGATAACTGCCCTCCACTGTAATCCCGTATTTGTCCTGGAAAGCCTTGGCCGCCTTTTTAAAACTGGAGAACGTAATCACACGTAGTTTGCCCTCCTTCTTGGCCGCGGCCACCAACTCGGCACTCGACGCCAACACCATGCCTGAAAGGCACAAACTAGCACCGAGTGAAAGTACCAACGCCCCTGTAATCAACTTTCGCATGGGCCCTCCCTTAATCCGTGAAGCCATAATTTGGCGCTATACTATTCGGCCATGGAGTACGCGTCAAGACCCACCTACCCGTCCGGGCTCTAGCGCTATGATCGATCCGATCCCGCAACGGCGGCGGCGGGGAGCAATCCGCATCCAGGGTAGTATCGAGACTCTACTGAACAAACGCCGTGGACAAGTCCACCCTACCTTCGAGACGCCCAGTCTCAATCAGCATCTCCATAGTGGCTTCCGCCTCCCTACGTTCGGTGTCGGTGAAAGTGAACTCGATCTTCGGGTAGCCAGCGGACGACAGAATGTCCTGCTTATCGCCACCATACTTGGCCACGAACCGATCAGCGACCTCATCGAGGTGAGCGTCACTGTACAAAATGGACTTTCGGCACGCATCGAGGATTTGTGTGGCGAATTCCGGATGATCGCGCAACAGATCTTCGCGAGTCGCGAGCATGTGTTTGATGATTTCTGGGAGGCCATGAAGACCTCGCCAAGCGTCCCCATCGGTGTAAAGGCACTGCACATCGGGATCACTTTCACCATGCCAGAAGACCTGGTCGATAAGCACCACCGCGTCAGCCTTGCCTTCCTTCAGGATCGCCAGAAGCTCCTCCTGGGGATAGGACTCCCAACGAATCGTCGAATCGTCTACCTTGTAGTGCTTACGCAGAAGAAAGCAGTGCATGGCGTGAGGATCCGAGTGTTGGCTCGCGACAAGCTTTCCCTCCAGGTCCTGGGGGGTCTTAACCGGTCCGTCCTTGCGAACAAAAATACCGTTGCCCTTGGACGTTGACTTCCACTCGGTAGAGAGCCCAACGATGGGTGCACCATCCAACTTCCGCTTGAGGAAGTTGGGCAGGTATATGTTAGCGAACTCGACGTCCCCCTGGATCAACACTTCTTCCAATTCGTGGCTCGGCGGGTCAGCCACCTCAATGACCTTCAGGTCAAAGCCTTCGGGCTTTACGATCCCCTCCCCCAGCGCGAAATAGGTGCGATACATACAGAACCGATTGCGGTAGTGTGCGAGTGTCAACTCCATGAGACTCCCCTTCAGTCCAGTTTGAGTTCCGCGCGGGTCTTGGTGCAAATGTCCAGAGCGGCGAGCGCGTAGACACTGCTGCAGCGTTCCATGTTTTTTATGCCCACGCCCCTCCGGGTACCGGACGGCCGATCCCACTCCGCACCGGTCTCCCCTTCGTCCGGGTCCACAAGATGGGTACCAAATCCGGCCCCGTAGGTGATCACCGATACTCCGTACTGATTGATGCGTGAGCCGTCACTAGTAATGCCGTAACGCACCGGCGCCGAAAACTCCATATCGGCACCGTCGTTGACCTCTTTATGAGCTGCCCCCATGGCTTGGACCACATAATCGGATTCGGGGATCTCATAACCGTCGGTCGTGAGATAAAGCTTCACCTTGGCGGTGATATCCTTTTCTTTCGCGGCCACAGCAGCACAAACCTTTTCCAGCTCGCGCTGAATCTTCATCGTAGGCACGTGAGGTAACGTCTTAACGATGACGTAGATCTTGGTGATCGGGTTGGTGCCGGGCTTAAAGGGATTGCCGCCGTCGATAGCGCCGATCTGGACGGTGGGGAGCATGAACGGATGCGGAAACTGCTTCTGGTAATCGGCTTCCCAGGCTTGAATCGCCTTAGCCACCTCAAACGCCTTCAAGACAAAGGTCTTGGCCGCACCCTCAACTGTCACCTCGGCCCACACTAAGCCAGCATTGCCGATCTGCATGTTCAGGCCCGTAGGTTCGCCAATAATAC
The DNA here is from genome assembly GCA_964438895.1 of uncultured Syntrophobacterales bacterium. GTDB lineage: Bacteria > Desulfobacterota > Binatia > UBA9968 > JAJDTQ01 > JAJDTQ01. The sequence continues at coordinate 22,613 of CAYTMJ010000005.1, forward strand.
ACATGTCCGCGGTGACCCCGTGGTCCATGAGATATCGTGCCCCAACACCGGCGCCCCGGTAGCTCTTACCGTGGAAGCGATTGACCTGAGCTTTTTCGATCTCCCCCACAACACCGGAGATGATGATGTCCCCCTTAAGATCCGCCTTAGCCTTCACCAGCATATCTACCGCTGTGATGTAGCAGGGAAACGCGCATTTCATGTTCACGAGACCACGGCCGTACACGCGGTCGGCTGTTACCCGGGTTGGTTCGGGATTGTCGAAGTGATCCATGTGTCCGTTAAACATCAATACTGGGCCGTCACCGGACCCCCTCAACGTCCCCACCACGTTAGGGCGTCCTTCTTCCACCTCCTGATACTCCACCTCCATGCCCAAACGTTCAAACTCATGCCCCAAATACTCTGCCACAGGCTGCTCCTCACCCGTAATGGTGACGATGTCGGCGAGATCCGAGGTCATCTTTATCAAATGGTCCCGGTTGAGTTGCTTCAAAACTGTCGCACTATCCATATAATCAAACCTCCTTAGTCTTTCTCATGTTTTAACGACATTGAATTAATGCAGTACCTTAGATAACTTGGTGCTGGTCCATCATCGAACACGTGCCCTAAATGGGCATCGCATACTCCACAGAGCACCTCTACACGACGCATACCGAAGGAATCATCCTCTTCTGTAGCAACATTCTCTCCGTTCACAGGCGCCCAAAAACTCGGCCACCCAGTGCCAGAGTCAAACTTAGCGGACGCGTCAAACAGGTCCGTTCCACAGCAAACACATCGGTAGAGCCCGGGCGCTTTAGAAGCGTAGTACTCCCCCGAAAACGCCGTTTCGGTCGCCTTCTTGCGGGTCACCTGAAACTGGTCGTCCGTAAGTTGTTGCCGCCACTCCTCATCCGTTTTGACGACTTTTTCCTTCATCAAAGGGCTCCTCCCGGAAACCAGTAGTTCTGAGGCACTACCCTGAAGGTATAGGCATTTATACTTCAGAATGCGAATCCCCTTGCGGCAGCCGCCACATTCTACTCCGGCACTCCGTAGCGGAATCAAGGCCCTCAAAGGGACGGCTTAGTTGAAGACGAGCAATGTAGTGCCAAGCACGATCGCGATAGCGCCCCCAGTTACTTTCCAATTAATCGACTCGTGCGCCCGTAGAAAGATCCACGACGCAAGCAAAACAAAGAGCGGACGCGACTGCGCGATGGGCTGCACCACTACCACGGGCGAGTACTGGAGAGCAAAATAACCACACGTGGTGCCAATGGCGGAAACTAAGCCCACAAGCCAGATGTAGCACCAGTGCCGGGCGGTCCACCCACCGACATCCAGCAACCCCCGATTCGAGACGGCAGGCAAAAAGCCCACCAGACCTACAACGCTGGCGTAAAAATTGGCACCTAGAGGCGAAGAAAAGTCGTCCACAAACACTCGCGTCAAAGCTGCCGACAGCGCCATAGCGAGGGCACTACCTAACGCCAAGCCCATCCCAGCAACGTAGTGAAGCCAGGTCTGGTTAGCGATCCCCTGAACACGGCTCATGGCCACCAACACGCAACCGCCTACGACTAGAAAGGCCCCAGCCATCAGAACGGCCGTTAGGTCCTCTCCCAGGAAAAACAGGCCCAGAAATATGGCGAAGAACACGTTGGTTGCGCTGAAACTGCTGGAGCGCGCAGCGCCGATATACTTGATCGCAGTGAACAACGTGGTCCGGCCCACCGTGATGCGAAGAATCCCGGCCAGTCCGATCATAAACAGTGACCACCCCCAGCCCGGAAAGCCCGCGTGGAGATCACCGTTCAATAAGGCAGCGCACGTGAGCACGACCAATCCGGTGAACGCCGTTGCCGCCGACACTGCCACGGGATCGATATCCCGCGTCGCCATTCGGCCAAAGATATCCCTCAGCGCCAGGAAAAACGCCGCAATCAGCGCGTAGATAACACCGGCATCCATTGCGTCACATGTAGCATGTTGGGTGGGACACGTAAGTACCCTCCAGGTTGATCGTAACAACCGAAACCGCTATACCCCTCCCAATTCAACCTCGCCGCAGGAGCCGCCATGAACTTCGAAGGCACTATTACAGTAGAGCATCCGAAAGACGCCGTGTGGGATTTTGTGTTGGACATCCAGAAGTTCTCGTCCTGCATGCCGGGACTGGACTCCATAGACCAAATTAACGATTCCACCTTCGACGGTGTCATTAGCGCCAAGGTGGGGCCCATGTCGGGCAAGTTCAGCTTTCGTTCCACCATCACCGACAGCAACCCCAAGGAATCCTTAACCGTTAGTGTCGAGGGGACCGACTCCGTTACCAAAAGTACAGTGATTGCCAGCGTGAACGCCCTAATGGAGGAACCCCGGGAGAACTGCACCGAGCTCAAGTACCGGGCACAGGTAGAAATCAAAGGGCGCCTAGCGATTGTCGGCGATATGATCCTGCGCGCAACTACTTCACTCATCCTAGAGGAGTTCAGGAAGCGGCTTGGCAAAGCGTTGGACGACGAGGCCTCTAAGGCCTGAGAGCGGGCGCAAACGAAAGGACATCCCATGGCCGAACACTACGACGTCATCATTATCGGCGGAGGTTCCGCGGGCTGTACGGCAGCCAGCCGCCTATCCGAGGACCCCGGACGTAAGGTTCTTCTCCTGGAGGCAGGGCCGGACCCACAGCCCATTCCCGAGATGGTCGCAGAGGCTAAAAACCAGATCCGCCTCTTGTTGGAAACCGACTACCTGGCGATGTACGAAAGCCCCCGCGACATAGATGGCAGCACTTGCTACAAGCTCGCAGGGCGGATCATGGGTGGCGGATCATCAGTGAATGTCATGGCCGCTCCTCGGCCCATGAAGGCTGACATGGACAATTGGGTGGCCGCTGGTAATCCAAACTGGTCATGGGAAAACGTCCTACCGGTACTGAAACGGCTGGAATCAGACCAGGACTTCCCGGATAGCCCCCTCCACGGGAACGATGGTCCCCTTTACGTCAAGCGTCCGTTTACGTTCGACGCGCCCGGGGCTGCTGATCCGGTCCAGGCGTTCATTGAGGCGGGACAGCAGAAGGGCCTCCCATTGCTGGAGGACACCAACATCCCCGATCCTCAGGGCGTGGGGCACCCACCTTTCAGCATCAAAGACGGAAAGCGGCAATCTACGGTTATCGCCTACCTGGATCCTGCACGTGGACGGGAAAACCTCACAATCATCGCCGAGGCCCAAGTCACAAGCCTAAACGTTTCGGGGAACCGAGTAACCTCGGTTCGCTACGAGAAGGACGGCCGCCAGGAGAGCGTTTCGGGGAACCAAGTTGTCGTGAGTGCGGGGGTATACTACTCCGCCCAACTCCTTATGTTATCCGGCATCGGGCGCGCCGAGGATCTCAAGAAATTGGGAATACAGGTGGTCAAGGATATGCCTGGTGTAGGGCAAAACTATCAGGACCACTCGGTTGTCTTCATGACCTTTGAGTGCAAGCAAGAATTCGACGCCGACTGGATCATTCCCCGTATCCGGTATATCTACAAAAGCCACGCGGATCGGGACTGCTCAAACTTCCACATCTCCCTGCGACCACCGACCCAGATAGAAGGTATCAAGCCGACCATCCCGCTGTCGGCCTCCCTACTCGAGCAGATGAACCGCGGCCGTATCTATCTCCAGAGCAGTGATCCACGTGAATTGCCGGTTATTGAGTCCGCTATGTTAGAGGACTCGCGGGACATTGATTCCATGACCACAGCGATGGCCTTCATTAAGGAGATCACCGAGACCCCAGCCATGCGGGAGCGCTACGGCGATCTGATCATGCCGGGCCCCAGTGAAGATTGGGCGAAGTTCGCCCGAACTACCTACGACAGCTACCACCACGGTGTCGGCACGTGCCTAATGGCTCCGGCATCTAACCCGGAGGCGGTAGTGGATCAGAACTTACTGGTGCACGGCATGGAAAACCTCTGGGTAGCCGACGCATCGATCATGCCCACCGTGGTACATGCCAACACCAACGTATCGTGCATAATGATCGGGGAACGGCTGTCGGACTTCGTCAAAGAAGCAGGGGGTTAGGCTCAAGCCCTCGTCAAACTACGATAGCGCATACGGTGGGGGCGATCGGCTTCCTTACCGAGACGCCTCCGCCGATCCGCTTCGTAGTCGCTATAGTTCCCCTCAAACCAAACCACATGGCTGTCGCCCTCGAAGGCTAGAATATGGGTAGCGATCCGATCTAAGAACCATCGGTCGTGGCTGACGACCACACAGGATCCGCCGAACTCGACCAAGCCATCCTCCAACGCCCTCATGGTATTAACATCCAGATCGTTAGTAGGCTCGTCCAGGAGCAACAGGTTCGCCTCTTCCTTAAGCATGCGGGCTAAATGAACGCGGTTGCGCTCCCCACCCGACAGGTCCCCGACCTTCTTCTGCTGATCCTGGCCGGAGAAGTTGAACCGTCCCGCATAGGCGCGAGTGTTGACCTCACGCTTTCCCAGCAAGATCTGGTCCTGTCCGTCGGAAATCGCCTCCCACACAGTGTGTTCGTTGTTTAGGGAGCGCTCCTGGTCCACAAAACCGACCCTGACGGTTTCGCCAATGCGAAATGAACCGGCCTGACACTCTTCACCACCAGTAACTACACGCAGAAGGGTTGTCTTTCCTGACCCGTTGGGACCGATGACGCCGACGATTGCGCCGGGTGGCATAGTAAAGCTCAAATCCTCAAACAGCAGCCGTTCCCCGAACGAGTGCGTCAGCCCTTCGGCCTGGAGCACCACATCCCCCAGTCGTGGCCCTGGCGGAATGTAAATCTCTAGATCCTCCTGCGTAGTCTCCTGCCCCTGCCCCATCAACTGCTCGTAGCGCGCGACGCGGGCTTTTCCTTTGGCCTGCCTCGCCCTAGGGGACATCCGAATCCATTCTAGCTCCCGCTCCAGCGTCTTTCGTCGTCTCGATATCGACTTCTCTTCCTTCTCGAGGCGCGCCTGCTTCTGCTCCAACCACGCGGAGTAATTCCCTTCAAACGGTATGCCTTGACCCCGGTCGAGCTCCAAAATCCAGCCAGCGACATTATCCAAGAAATAGCGATCGTGGGTTACGGCAATGACCGTTCCTTGGTAGCGGCTGAGGTGTTGCTCGAGCCACTGCACCGAACCCGCATCCAGATGGTTCGTGGGCTCGTCCAGCAACAGAATGTCCGGTTCCTGAATCAACAACCGGCACAACGCGACCCGTCGACGTTCGCCCCCCGAAAGCACGTCCACATTGGTCTCTGGGGCCGGGCAGCGAAGCGCGTCCATGGCCATCTCCAACTGCCCCTCTAGCTCCCAGCCATTACCAGCTTCAATCTCGTCCTGAAGCTGCGCCTGCTTCTCCAGCAACGCCTCCATCTCGTCCGCGCTGATCTCCCCACCCAGCTGAACGCTTACCGCCTCGAATCCTGTCAGCAGGTCCATCATCCGAGAGCAGCCTTCCTGCACAACCTCCTTCACGGACTTTGCTGGGTCCATTGTCGGCTCCTGCTCCAATAACCCTACGGAGTAACCCTTTGAGAACGTGACTTCTCCCACATACTCGTTCTCCACCCCTGCAATGATCTTCAGGAGAGTACTCTTGCCCGAGCCATTGAGGCCAAGCACCCCGATCTTGGCACCGTAGAAGAACGACAGGTAGATGTCCTTCAGCACCTGCCGCTTAGGGGGATGAACCTTGCCTACTCCAATGAGCGAGAAAATCACCTGTTGATCGTTGTTGCTCATGGGTCTCCCTCCACCGGGTTTGTAAACCTCGGATTTCGGTCCTACTATAGATTCGATCGAACCACGGAACGCTCCCGAAACAGGCAGTCGCCCAAGAACAAGCGAGTTGCCAGCCATTCCTCCAGGTCTCATCAAACGTTAGAGGACCACCGTGATCGATCAGGATCACCGATAGCATGCTTACCCACCACTTACCGCCCCAAGCGTTCGTACGAATAGACGAATCAGCCGACGAAGAGTTCTACCGAGAGCCACGGCTAGTGACCCATATCGACGACCAGGCCATCGCCGCAGTCGTCCAACTGTACCGTCAGACACTCCCCATAGGGGGCGCCATCCTGGATCTCATGAGTAGCTGGATCAGCCACCTTCCCCCGGAGTTGAGCTTTAGCAAAGTTGTGGGGTTAGGCATGAACGAACAGGAGCTTCAGGCAAATCCTCGCCTCGACTCCTACGCCCTCCACAACCTCAACGAACACCCAACCCTGCCGTACGCCAACAGTGAGTTCAATGCCGCCTGCATCTGCGTCTCAGTGGATTATCTGGTCAAACCGGTCCAGGTAATCCGCGAGATCGGGCGCATCGTAACACCCGGTGGACCACTCGTAATCACCTTCTCCAACCGCTGTTTTCCCACAAAGGCAATAGCGATCTGGCATCAACTGACCGGGACGGGGCGACAACAGCTCGTGGAGTCCTATCTTTCCGAAGCTGGGAACTGGGATCACGTACAATCGCTCACACCCATCCTCGATGGCGGCCCCGGGGACCCCCTCTACGCCGTGCTTGGATTCCGCACCCTTGAGCCAATCATTTGAAAACAAAGGGCACGGTTCCCTCGTGGATGTTCACCAACCGTACCACCCACCCCACCCTATTGTGCATCCATCGCGGCTAACCGCTCCCGTGCCCGGAACACAACCCGGCTATCCGGATGGTCTCTTAGAATCCGGCTGTAAAGCTTACGAGCATGCTCTTGATTGTTCTGAAGCTCCTCAAACTGGGCAACCTCAAACAACTCCTCCGGACCGTTGCCACACCCCGCCAACGACAACACTAATATCAGAATCCCCAGTACGTGGAGGGATGACCGGCTAATCGCTCCAAAACATTTCATCACGGTGTAACCTGATCGATTGTCACGTTTGTAGTTATCCTTTTCTAATTTGACACGAACCGGTGATTGTGGCGAACTGAACGCCACAATCGCACATCCATAGGGACAGAACCTGCGAGCCGGGAGGGAACATGGCGATCATCGATGCTGACGCCCACGTGGTGGAAATAGACGAAACCTGGGAATACCTCGCTCCCAATGAGCGGGAATACAAGCCGGGTGTCGTCTACGAAAAACTGGAAACTGGAGAGACCCTGAAATTCTGGGTCATCGGTGACCAGCGGGTGCCTACCCCGTGGCCCGGAGGTGGATCGGTTAGCGACGCCCTTAATGGTACGTTCCTCGACAACGTACCGCTGGACCTCAAGGCAAAATACATGCTGGACGTAGATGCACGGGTAGCCCACATGGACGAACTCGGCACCGACATCCAGGTCCTTTTCCCCACCCTGTGGGTACATCCACTCACTGATCGACCTGCGATTGAGACTGCCCTCTGCCGGAGCTACAACCGCTGGATGGCAGACATCCATTCCCAGGGCGGCGGCCGGTTCCTTTGGGCCGCAGTAGTACCGTTGAGCGATATTCCGGAGGCGTGCCGCCAGATACACTTCGCCAAAGACCATGGCGCCGTAGCGGTGAACATTTCGGGACTAGACTACCAAAACCGCCTGATCAACGACCCTGACTTTTTCCCACTCTACGAAGAAGCCAGCGATCTCAATATGTCAGTTTGCATCCACTCGGGCACCAACAGTCCGGACATGGACCGGGTTTGGAACAAGCCCCTGTGCGGTTACCAGAGGAACAAATTCGTGGGCCTTGGAGCATTCCACCTACTGGTAATGTCAAACCTCCCCGACCGTTTTCCCAAACTCCGTTGGGGCATCATCGAGCTGAGCGCAGGCTGGTTGCCCTATCTGATTAACGACCTGAAGCGCCGCGTCGAACGGCGCGGTGGCAAACTCAAGGAGCGAATCCTCGCGGATAACAACATCTGGGTCGCCTGCCAGATGAACGACGACCTGGAGCACGTCATCAAGTACGTCGGTGACGACCGCCTAGTCATGGGCACCGATTACGGCCATGCCGACTCGTCCACTGAGATCCACGCGCTCCAGCTACTGCGCCAACAAGAGTTTCTGTCCCCCGAGAGTGTGTCGCGCATTCTATATGACAATCCCGTGGAGCTGTACGCGCTATAGCAAGAGTTGGAGCAGGCCCGAAACATTGGGAGTTCACCACATGGCTGATACGAACGAGCTGGATCCTGTCAAATATGAGATGTTTCTACACCGCCTCTGGGCTATCGGCGAAGAAGGGCGTTCGTCTATTCAAAAGGTAACGGCGTCACCCATTGTGGCTCAGGGGGGCGAGTGCATGGCGTCGTTCTACACGGCTGAAGGGGTGATGATCCTGGCATGTTCCGGACACCTGCGATTCGCTGCAGCCACCTCGGACGCCATCAAGAAGGTCATAGAATGGTACGGTGAGAGCCCAGGGTTCTTCGATGGTGACCAACTCTTCTTTAACGATCCCTACATAGCGGGGGCCCACACCTACGACATGCTGATCATGAAGCCCATCTTTCACGACGGCGTTCTCACCAACTGGATTGCATCGAGCATCCACACCGCCGACACCGGTGGCTCGCTACGGGGCGTGGCGACGGAAATCTACCACGAGGGCATCCGGATCCAGGGAGCCAAGATCGTCGAGAAGGGTGAATTCCGGGAAGACACGTTTCGCTGCCTCACTCAACAGTGCCGGGACCCAGAATACGTCGGCCAGGATATAAGATCACAGATCGCATCGAACAACGTGTGCGCTAGAGGTTTTCTCGAATTGGTAGAAAAATTTGGACTCGACTTCATCGAGTTGGCGGGAGCAAAAGTCATCGAGGACTCTGAGCGTATGGCCCGGGCTAGATTGCGAAGTCTGCCGGATGGGATTTGGACGTCCGCGATTCCAGGCACAGCCTGGGACCGCAAGGGCGGCGGGGTAAAACCGTATCACGTGATATGCCGTTTGGAAAAAAAGGGCGAAGACCTCCACCTCGACTTCAGTGGTACCAGCGACCAGATGAACGATATGTCCAACTCTACCTTGGCCGGAACCATGGCACAGTTGGCGGTAGCGCTGACGGACTTCCTCTTCTGGGATGTTCCGTGGAGCGATGGCAAGTTCAAACCTATCTCGGTCACCATCCCTGAGGGTAGCATTCTTAACTGTCGGTTCCCGGCGGCCTGTGGTAACGCACCAGCGGTGGGAGTCACGGCTAAAGTGGCACTGAGCGATTGTATCGCACGCATGCTTTATAGCGGCGGCAGTAACGACATCAATGCCGCTTGGCAGGGCATCTGGTATAGCGGTGGACCCCTGGCCTTCTACGGCGGCCACAACCGCGAAGGTTTAGTCACCGCCCAGGGCCTCTACGACGGCCACGGCGCCGGTCTTGGTGCAACACCCATACGAGACGGTGTCTCTTGTGGCGGCAACATGAACATTCCGGGGGGCGGCATAAGCGATATCGAGCGCATCGAGATGCAGTATCCATTCATCTACTTCACTCGTAACCACCACATCGACGGTGGCGGCGCGGGCAAGAACAACGGCGGCGCTGGGAGCTACCGGATTTACATGATCTACGGCACCCAGGACTGCAGTGTGAACTACCCCCCATACGGGTGCCTGCCAGAGGGTGCCGGCCTGTTCGGTGGCCTCCCAACCGGCATCGGGGGAACCCGTGCCGTGTTCCACACCGATGGCGATTCCTTGATGGAGAGGTTGCATTCCGGAGACTACCCCACTCAACCTGCCCAACTCGATCGTGAAAACTGGGGTGACTTGACCCATCCGGATCAGATCCAGGGACGGGTGTCGCTTCCGGAGTATTGCATCGTAGCCGACTTCGTGGGAGGCGGCGGCGGTTTCGGTGACCCCGTGGAACGGGATCCGGAAAAGGTCCAGCGCGACATCCGGGTGGGAGTCACATCAAATCGCATCGCAGAGGAGATATTCGGGGTCGTCGTTACGGTCGAGGGAGCAGTGGATACTGATGCCACTGTAGAGCGGCGGAAAACGATTCAAACGGAACGGATAACCCAAAGCGCTCCGCTGGCTGGGGTTACCACCAACCTGCCTAACAGGTCCTCAACAGCGTCCTCCAGCGAAGAAGTCTTACGATTCCACCCCCAAATGGCCATAGCGAGAGAGGGCGATCGTCAGGTCATTCATTGCACCCGTTGCGGCCACCGCTATTGTGAGGCCGACGACAACTACAAACGCTATGCCCTCAGACGAAAACGCGATCTTGAGGAATTGTCCGGTCAGAAAATGCCTTCCCGAGAACCGTACATCGCCTGCTTCTTCGAGTATTACTGCCCCGGCTGCACGTCCCTACTCCAAGTCGATACTTACTGTTCGGAGTTAAGTGACGAGAACAAACCAATCCGTGATTTTGGATTGGAGGCATAGGGCTTGAGTGCGGACCCCTCAACCACCCGAGGCGGAAATCACTCGCTCAGGAAGTCTATAGCCGTGCGGTCGTAGACCGGACCCGCGTCCCACATAAGCATGTGGCAAGCCTTGTCAATGATTTCCAGCCGGAGTTCTGCCAACTGCCCCTTTAGGACAGCGCACTTATCCGCTGCCTGGTTACGATCCTGTTTGCCGTAAAGCAGTAGCAATGGGGAACGCACTTCCATAAGCCGCTCCCACAGGCGAGGACCGACGCGTTTAGGCTCCACTACCTTTTGCCGCTCCTGGAAAGTCTCAAGGTTTCTGCCTAAGCTCATACTGTGCCGTTTCTCCAACACCTCGGGGGTGATGAGTTCCTTGTGGTAGAGGTTCGATTCTAGGAGCTTCCGGCTATCCTCCAAAGTAGGCGGTGCGCTCTTGGTTTCGCTGGCACCCGCGGCCGGCGCGGCAAAGCCCGGCAGGCCCTGCAACAGGCTTCCGCTACATACCACCAACACCTTGACCACCCGGTCGGGGTGGTCAAGGGCGGTCTGCACCACCATACCGCCTGCCTGAGAGTGACCAATAAGCGCCGCCTTGTCGGCTCCAATAGCACTCATGAACTGCGGGAGAAACCGAATCCGATAGTTAAGAGTGTAGTCCTCGGGAGCGTCGGACAACCCGAAGCCCGGTTGATCGTACGCCACCGCGCGGAACCCGGCCGCCGCTAACGGACTCATGTGGCGTTCAAACACGTCCGCAGACGAACCCAACGATGCCCCGTGAAGCATGATCACGGGTGTCCCGGACCCTCTCTCCAGGTAACGCACCCTGAGACCATCCACCGTTACTTCGCGCTCCATACGTTCACTCCCCATGATTGCTGAGACTACAAGCGGCCAAAACTACGCTGGTGATACAATTCGCTGCACGGGCTCTGATGGTAACAACGTGTCACACACTGCGGCGTCCAGCCCACAGGCATGCCCCAAACCACACAACAACAAATCTGCGGCCACGCGTTCTTCTTCCTCGCGGCTCCGGGTGTTCTTCTCGAGTACAACCGAGTAGACGTCAGTTAACCCGCCACGACACGCTGCCACGTGAATGCGATGCTCCCCTCTCCTGGGGCGATCCGTAGCCAACGCGGCCGTGCAGGCGATACCCAGTAACACCACGTCCCGATCCGAACCCAACAACACCGCTCGCTCATGGGCCTTCCTTGCTAGCGCGGCCGCAGTTTCCGCAGATGCCGCCTGTCGCGGCTCGGCGCCAAGGAAAATGCGCAACGAACGGTCACCGTAGGGCACTAGAGCCTCTAATACCGTGCGTGATGCTCCCGGCACGACGAACAGATCGGCCAAAGCCTGCGAACCACCTCCCGTCACCACCAGCACAGCCATAGCGGGGTTCCGATGAATTGCGGTGACAAAGTCGGTGAGAAAGGTCGACGGCATCTCAATGCAAGAATTCGGATCAGATCACCCCGGACTCGCGGAGCTTTCGGATCACTTCGTGCCCATAACCCAGCCCCTGCAAGACCTCATCGGTGTTCTCCCCAACCAGCGGTGCCGCCCGCACGAACTGTGGGGGCGTAGCCGACAGGTTTATGCTGCTGCCAATGAGCCGGGTAGCACCTCGTTCCGGATGGTTAATCTCCCGTGGTAGTCTCAGATGCTGAACTTGCGGGTCATCGAAGACCTCTTCCGCTGCGTAAATCGGAGCATGACTCAGATCCTCCTGACCGAGGCGTTCCAGCCAGATGGCCCGAGGGACACGACCGAACTCCTTCCGCAGAACTTCCATCAACTCATCGTGATTAGTGACCCGGTCTTCATACATAGCGAATCGAGGATCGTCAGCGAGATCTGGGCGATCAATGGCACGAATCAAAGCCTCCCAGGACCGCCGGTGGGTAGCGAGGTGGATCAACAGCGGCTTTTCGTCCCCCGCCAGGAGACAGAACAACCGCCCGCGCTGAAAGTTATTTGGCGTCACAGCCTCACCGCCATTCAGAAACTCAGCAAAATGCGACTCAACAAAACCCATACTGGCTTGCAGCAGCGACGCATCCACAAACTGCCCGGATCCCGTCCGACTTCGAGCCCCCAACGCCGCTAGGATGCCATAGGCCGCAAAGACACCGGTCACATGAGCGGTAATGGAAAGGCCGCCCATCTTTGGATCGTCGAGGGGAGTGAGTAAGCTTAACATGCCACTAATTGCCTGACCGATAGACTCGAAACCGGCCCGGCTCTCGTACGGCCCACTCTGACCGAAGGCTGTGACCGAACAATGAACAAGCCCAGGGTTACGCTGCCTCAACTCCTCGTAGTCGAGGCCTAAGCTTTTGCGGGTCGTTGGACGGAAACTCTCAATGAAGACATCCGCTGATTCTAGAAGTCGGCAAAGGATGCTCTGGCCTTCAGCTTCGCGTAGGTTCAGCGTCACGCTCTTTTTATTCCGGTTGAGCACCCTGAAGACCGGACTGTAGCTATCCCGCCCCCGTGCTGGATCCCCACTCCCCGGGGGTTCCACCTTGAGTACCTCGCAGCCGAGATCACCCAAAAGGCTCCCCGCGTAGGGACCGGCCACGTGCCCACTTGCGTCAATGGCCACTGTGCCGTCCAACGCCCCAATCATCTCGAACGCTCCAGATCGACACAAGCAACGAAAACCCGCACTCGCTGAGCGCACGGCGCCCCCGGTACCAAGTCAATGCTGCTCCGTGTAGCAATTTGCATGACTTTCCTAAGAAACACCCTCAGAAGGGCTTGTTGAGAAAGGGCTTACCTTCGCGAACCCGAAAGAACCCCACAAAGGCTAGAAGCCCACCCAGAAACCCGCCGAGAAAGATAACAGTCGCCACGAAGTCGGTCACTGCGCCAGGCGACAGGATAACGTACACCACCTGTTGTGCTACCAGGCCAACAATCAATCCGACAAAGAGACCCACAGCAGTAAGGGTCTTATACTTCATAAATACGTATTCTCCGCGCCCAATCCCGGGCAATGTTGACAGCGGTTGCAGGATTGCATACCCTCCTTAGCCGTTGCAAGCCAACTGTCTCTATAGAATAGAACCAGCTCAACCGGCCCCGGAAAAACCGCCACGGAGAACTCCCGGACATGGAACATCGAACCCCCGACCTGGTAGCGCAATTCATCGAGGACACCCCTGCCCCATCAGGCACAGCGCATGACCTGGAGAATTGCTGCAACGCCATAAATGCTTTCTTTTCAGAATCGCTAGCTAACTCCGAGAGGTGCATAGCGCGACCAGCAAACTTTGCGAAAGCCCGGACTCGCGTCAAGCCCGTTGCGGGAACCCACACGGCGCTGGCCGATTGCGTGTGACATATGGACGCCATCAAACTCGAGGTCATCTACAGCGCCACCAATCAGATTGCGTATGAGTTGACGCAAAAGCTCATGCACAACGGCTATTCCTCCATTGTGAAGGAAAGTCAGGACTTGGCCCTGAGCATTTGTGACAGTCAGGGCCGGAATGTCGGTCAGTATTCCCCCAACCCGGTTGGACTAGGAGTCGTCGGGGCCCAACTCAAGGGAATATTGCAGGACTTCACGGGCGCGATCAGCGAGGGCGACACTTTCATCCTGAATCACCCCTACCATTACTGCCAGAATCACCCCAGCGACGTCACGTTAATATCTCCCATGTTCTACGATGGGCAACTCATGGCCTTCGTTGGCAACACTGCCCACAAACCGGACATCGGCGGCAAAGTGCCAGGCACCAACGCAGGGGACGCCACCGAGGTGTTCCAGGAGGGGCTTTTAATACCGCCTCTGAAGCTCTACGAAAGCGGTACGCTCAACGATGCGGTGAAACAGCTAATCTGTGCCAACACCCGAACCCCGGAGGTCACCTGGGGCGACATTCGCGCACAGGTAACCTCAAACCTCCACGGCATCGACCGTCTCACCGCCCTCGTGGAGCGTTTCGGGCTCGACGATGTTCTCACCTGCTGGGAGGAGCGCATTAGCATTACCGAACGCGAGCTCCGCTCGCGCATCGCCGCCATGCCGCCGGGCACCTACGGCCCTATAACCGATTGCATCGACGATGACGGCGTGGAGCTGGATCGACCCCTGGAGGTCACCGCGACACTTCACGTCCGTGGCGACGAATTGGAGTTCGAGTTTGCATCCGCCAAGCAGTCCCGTGGACCCCTAAACCTTCGGCCCTGCGTGGTGCGAGCTGTTACGGAGTACTGCGTTCAGGCCGCCATCGGACCCGATCTACCCAAGAACCAGGGCTGCTCCGCGCCCATCCGTATCACCCTCCCTGACCCCGGACACCTCTTAAACCCAGAGTTTCCCGCACCGGTCAACATGTATGCGACGACCTGTCACCGTTTGGCACCGGTTATCATGCAGACTCTGGCACAGGCCCTTCCGGACCGTGTGGCCGCCCCCCAAAGCAGTTCGGGCGGCGCGGTTTCCTTCAACGGAATGGAATCGAACGGTAAGCGACGATACTCACAATACGAAATCCTTTGGGGTGGATACGGCGCCCGTCCCACCAAGGACGGTGTCAGCGGCTGTGCTGCCGACATCAGTAACGTCATGAGCACTCCCGTGGAGGCCTTAGAGAACGAATTTCCCGTAAGAATGGAATGCTTCGAAATCAACCCCGATTCAGCCGGCGCCGGCAAGTACCGTGGCGGGTTGGGGATCCGGCGTAGTTGGAAAGTGTTAACGGACGACGTAACCCTCAACCTGCGCCTGGACCGTTTCAAGTCCTCCTCCCCAGGCCTTTTCGGTGCCCACCCCAGCGCGCGGGCACGATGCACCCTCAATCCCGGCGGCGATGGCGCGCGGCCGCTCCATTCAAAGGCGGCCAACGTTCAGCTAGCCAAAGGCGACACCCTGTTGCTGGAACTCGGTGGAGGAGGCGGCTGGGGTGATCCGTTGACAAGGGAACTAGAGCGCGTAGTCGACGACGTACGGGACGGCTACGTGTCGCCACGCGCCGCACGAGAGATCTATGGCGTAGTCGTCGACCCTGTCACCATGACCGTTGATGCGACGGCCACAAAACAGGAACGGAAGAAAGCAGGTAACAAACGTGCTACGGATCGGGATTGACACCGGCGGTACTTTCACTGACTTGAGCGTGTTCGACGAAGACGACGGCCAAGTCTGCCTCACCTGGAAGTTGCCCTCACAACCAGGGAATCCCACCGAGGCCATTACCGCAGGGCTTCGCGAAGTCACCGCCCGGTTGTCGGAAAAAGCTCGTTACGTCCTCCACGGCACCACCATCGGACTAAATACACTCCTAGAAGGACGGGAGCCCGCTCCAGGTCTATTAGTGACTGAGGGGTTTCGAGACATCCTAGAGCTAGATCGCCAGTGGCGTGGCGATCAGGTCTACAACCTGTTCTTTGACCGACCGCGGCAACTTGTGCCCCGACACCTGATCCGCCCGGTGCGGGAGCGCGTGGATTCCAGAGGCAAAGAGGTGCTCCCGCTAGACGTGGACCAGGCCCGCACAGCCGTACGAGAACTCTTGGATACGGGGGTAAGTTCGGTAGCGGTGAGCCTGCTCTTCTCCTTCGCGAATCCAGATCACGAACAGCAACTCCGCACAATCTTGGAAGAGTTGGGGCCGGGCGTGTACGTAACCCTGTCGTCGGATGTGGATCCGCAGTTCAGAGAGTTTGAGCGCACTAGCACCGCAGTGGTCAACGCGTTCATCGGACCTCGGGTTAGTAGTTATGTCAGCACCATCGAGACCAGTATCAACGAAGTGCTTGAAGGCGCCCGAGTCCTGATCATGCAATCCAATGGTGGAGTGGCCACCCCGGACATAATCGCCCAGGCACCGGTGCAAACCCTCATGTCCGGCCCGGTGGCCGGAGTTGTAGGAACCCAGCGACTCTGCCAAGAACTGGACCGTGAGAACGCCATTTCCCTCGATATTGGCGGCACAAGTTGTGACATGTCGGTGATTCCCGGCGAACTTCTAAGGGCTGCCCAGAGCAAAGTCGGGGGCTACACAGTACGAGCCGCCACGGTGGATATCGAAACAATCGGTAGCGGAGGCGGTAGTATCGCCCGGGTCGAGTCCGGCCGCATTCTTAAGGTGGGTCCGGAGAGCGCCGGGGCAGTACCCGGCCCCGCCTGCTACGGCAAGGGGGATCAGCCCACCCTCACCGACGCGCTAGTCGTACTGGGCCATCTCAATCAGGAAGCGCTACTGGACGGCGCAATGCCTATAGACGCAATGGCCGCACGCCGGGCCCTCGCCAAATCCGTTGCTGAACCGCTAGACATGACGCCCGACCGAGCGGCCGCCGGAATTGTTGAGGTACTCGCTGCCCAGGTAGCCATGTCTATGCGCTCGGTCACCATCGAGAAGGGCTATGATCCCAGGGACTTCATCCTGGTAGCGTATGGTGGCGCCGGTCCAACCGTGGCCTGCCCTATCGCACAGGAGCTAGAGATCCCCGAGATCTGCATCCCACAAAACCCAGGCAATTTCTGCGCTGCCGGGATGCTGCTTACCGACCTAATCCGCAGCTACTCCCTCACGCGCATTAACCCACTGGACGAGATCCCGCCCAAGGTCATCCGCGAAGTACTACAAGAACTTCAAGACAAGGGGGTCCGGGAACTTCAGGAGCAAGGCGTCGCCCCGGACCGCATCGACACAGAAAAGTTTTTGGACCTGCGTTATCCCGGTCAGTCCTACGAGGTCACAGTTCCGGCCGGCGATAGCAGCAAGGAAACACTCAATCGACTTTTCCATGAAACCCATGGCCGTTTGTTTGGCCATACCGCCGACGAAGAGTCCATGGAGATTGTCAACTATCACGTGCGCTGCATCGGCCGCCTTCCAAAGATGACATTGGCCGCGGCACCCTCGGGCAACGGCGTAGCAGAACCCGTTAGCCAACGTTCGGTTCTCTTCCCGGGGAACAACACCACCGTGGAGACACCGACCTACAAACGTGCCGATCTCAGCCCTGGCTTCCAAGTCCGCGGCCCAGCGATCATCGAGGAGTACACGTCGACTACCACCGTCTACCCCTCCTACGACGTGTCGGTAGACTTCCGCGGCAATCTCAGGCTGCAAAGAACAGGGTAGCCTACACAGGCCAAGCTAATTGACGCATGTTTTAAACTCAATCAGATTCTCGAACATGTAAGTTAACACCATAATATTTTCAATAACTTACAATTCAATTATGATGTAAACTCTATCATGTTGAGTTGGGTGAATCGCATACGGTCACCGGCGCCGGCGGGAAGGATACCGAGCTGGTGGATAGCATATTCGTGCTCGTATACACTGTGAGCGTTTACGCCATCTAGGGGAATGATGACGTTGTAACGGTGAACCCGGGCTGCGGCCGTAGCGGTGTATAGCACAGCAACGTTGGTCAACGAGCCGACAACGATGAGATTCTCGGCCCCAGCGCCGCTCATGATCGCCTGCAATTCACCGCCAGCGAACTTGTCGAAGGCATCCGGGTGAAGCACGGGCTCAGAATTGCGACGTTCGAGTGGAGCCGCGACTTCGCCGAGTGGGGTACCCTTGAAGTGCAACGAGATGGTAAACACCACCGGGATTGAGATCTTCCGAGCCCGTCCCAAGAACTCGCTAAGCGGCTCCATCAGCTGATAGCAGACCTCTTCCGGGTCATGGCAACGCGCATTTAGATCGAGCACCACGACCACGGTCTTCCTCGGATCAAGTGAAATCTCTTTGGGTTCGGGTCGGTTCGGGCCAGTGTTTTCGGTCATCGGAATCCCTCCGTTATGGCCTACGTCGATAACGCCTCGAGTAGACTCTCGAGTTCGCCGCAATTAGCCTACGAGACGGCTATTACGTATGCGTTCCCGCAAACTTCGTGTTGCGGCCTCATCCACCTCCAGCGTTCCCTCTTCCATGGCGACACCGTAGATCTCCTCGGCAGTCGCCCCCGAGATCCGGCTGTTTAGCAACCCCTCTGCCACAGCCGCCGGGTCCCGGTCCAGGGGGTCACCATAGCCACCACCGCTTGCGAGCCGCAGGTAAAGCACATCCTCCTCACCAATCTCGAACTCGCAATAGGGCAGGAGCCGCCTCTCGCCTTCCAGAGGAGCCAAGTCATCGATGCATTGGCGGTTTGCCATTAACTCGTTCACACGAGTCCCTTCGAGCAGCACCAATAGACTGGGAGCGCCGGGGTAACCACCGAACATACCAACACCGGAGTTTCTGAGACCCGCTACACCAAATGCCACGCCCCGGATCGTCTTCTCTGGCGCATCGTGGAGCTTGACCGTCGCTTCCACACCTACACCGCCACTGAACTTCCCGGCGCCGGCGCTATCCTTGATGTGGCGCCGAAACAGGTACATAAACGGGAAATTCAATTCTAGCCATTCGACGTTGTGGCAGGTAAGATAGCCGCCGGAGTCGATACCGTCACCATGGGGAGTGGCTCCGGAACCGCTCAACTCGTGTAGGCTGGAGACATAGAAGCGACCATACTGGTTGACACCCGCATGGCGAACGACGCGGAACCCTAGGGTCAGCGCCGTTACCTCGTCCCGCCAGTTCTCGCTCCCCGCCAACATCTGTGCGAGCACCGAACCGGCCACGTAAGACACCGTCTTGAGCCCCGAAGTCGTGTTCATGGAAACCGGCCCAGGATACTGAACATTCACCACCGTCCCTTCCGGGGCGATGACCTCCATGGGGCCGAAGGCGCCATAGTTCTTGGGAAGATCATAACCGAGGGCCGTAAGCACCGCTTCGAAACATCCGCCGAAGGTAGCGTGGTACGGCAAGTTGATACCCTGACGCGCCTGCGTGTCGCTGCCAGTAAAGTCAAAGACTAGACTGTCGCCGGACTTGCGGAGCTCCACGCAAACCCGCTTCGTTTCGTTGGCTGCAATCGTACCACTGTCACTCCACGTACCGTCCGGCAACTCCCGAAGCCGCTTCCTCAGAACATCGCCGGAGTAGCGGATTATTTCCGCTGATACGGCAGTGATTAGCTCGGCGCCATACTGTGCATACATTTCTTCCATGCGTGCGCGGGCTACGTTATTGGCCGCCAACTCGCACTTGAGATCAAGCCCCACCAGCACCGGCTGCCGCGTCATATTGGTAAGGGTGTCGAACACGTCCTGCCGCAGCTTGCCCCTCTCCACCAGCTTGAGCCCGGGGATTCGTAACCCCTCGTGACATATCTCGGTAGCCCCAGGTGAGTTACCCCCCGGTGACATCGCGCCAATGTCCATGACGTGAACGAAGGTGGCGCTCCACGCCATCAACCGATCTTCATAGTGTATCGGCGCAATCATGTAGACGTCGGACTGATGGATAGCAGCAAGGTACGGATCGTTGAGCAGGAAAACGTCTCCCGGGTAAATGCCGCCTTCATTCTCGAAACGCTCGATGATCTGCTTGACCGCAAACCCTGCGCACGCGGCGTGCCGGATCATAGACTCCCCTACAGACAGCACGTTTCCATTAGCCATGTAGAGGGACGCCATGTAATCATGAAGCTGAGTGGTGTTGACCGTCCCACCCACACGCTCCAAGGTAACGCCCATCTGCCTCGTGATCTCGTGAAGCCGGTGCGAAAGGATCTCGAAAGTGACGGGGTCTATCTGCTTTTTCGCGGCACCCATGCCAATCGGGTCCATAATCGTCCTATCTGCTATGTTCTGCGGAACACCTGTCGCGGTCAACAGCTGGAGCCGTTGTCTCCCACGAAGATACGAATGTTGCGGAACCCGTCGATCTCGGCGCGATCCCGTGGGTTCACAATCACCGTTGTCACCGGGGTCTCGATGACCGCCGGGCCGGACAACTTCATGCCCGGCCGCATCCGCTGGAAATCGTAGATACGGGTCGGAGCGAACTCACCCAATTCCTCGAAAAAAACGTCTCGCGGCGGTTTGAGTGCATCGTCCCCGGTTGCCTTGTGCACCGAGGCTTTCTTAATGGCAGGCCTTTTGAGCTTCCCTACCGCTGTCACCCGGAGGGTGAGAATCTCTTTACCCGCTTCACGATAGCCCGAACCCCTACCGTAGGCCTTTTCGTAGGCCTCGTCGAAGTCGGTATAGAGCTGCTCCAGATCGGCTTCCGTGAGTGGTGCCGTCCCCGGAGATAGCGACACGTTAAGCTCGTGGACCTGATAGCGGTAACGCATATCCACGCTGCGCGTAACAACAACGTCTCCCGGATCGAATCCGGCTGCACCCAGCTCCACCTCCGCTCTTCCGGTCAACTCAGTAAAGGCCCCGTTGACATGCCCGACGTCGGCAGGCACCTGCAGGTGGTCGGACTTTCCGTACTCGTGGACCACGTCGGAGCTGATGAGACCAGTAGCCCCGTGCACTGAAGCCGTAAGGGGAATCACCACCTGCCGAACCCCTAGATCAGCGGCATAGCGCCCGGCGTGCACAGGACCTGCACCGCCAAAGGCGAACAAAACAAAGTCCCTCGGATCGTGCCCCTTCTCTACCGTAGCCCGGCGAATGAGATCGCTCATGTGTGCGTTGCAAATGCGGTAGATTCCCAGGGCCGCCTCGGACTCGGTCATTCCCAACGGTTCCGCAATCCGTTGTTTCACCGCCTGAAGCGCGGCCTGCCGATCGAGCCGCATCCGTCCGCCGAGAAAATAATCCGGGTTAAGAAAACCAAGGATGAGATCCGCATCCGATACCGTAGGCTCAGTGCCGCCGAGTCCGTAGCACACGGGCCCTGGGCTTGCGCCAGCACCCTCTGGCCCCACCTTGAGGAGCCCGGGCTCCGCCTCGATCCAAGAAATGCTACCACCCCCCGTACCAACGGATTCCACCCAGATCTTGGGAGACAGCATCCGATAGCGCAGAACCACCGGCGCGTAATCTCGCTCGATACGCCCCTCCCGTACCACGCCTACCTTGAAGGTGGTACCCCCCATATCGGTAGCTAGGATATTCTCTTCACCGATCAATTCACCTAGGAACCGGGTCCCCACAACCCCGGAGGCCGGGCCGGACTCGACAGTCCCCACCGCGTTCCGGCAGGTGCCCTCGATATCCAGCACGCCGCCATAGGACTGCATGATCATCGGTGGTTTCGTCAGCCCCCTTCCCCGGAGCACGGTATCAAGATTTGACAGATAACTTGAGATCCGAGGCCCAATGTAGGCATTAAAAACCGTGGTAGCCGTACGCTCGTATTCGCCTACGTAAGGAACCGCTGCGCTCGAAAGAGTGACATAGACCCCAGGATGGCGCTGCTTCAGAATGCGCTCCACGGCCTTTTCGTGGACATCGTTAGCGACAGACCAAAGCAGGCACACAGCCACAGACTCCACCCCGGACGCGACCAGCTCATCCAGGGCCGCAGCCGCCTGCACCTCGTCGAGTGGCACGGCAACCGCCCCCTTGTAGTCTATTCGCTCATCCACTTCGGCCACTAGGTGCCGGGGTACGAAAGGTTCAGGTTTCTGCAGCCAAGCCAACCGGCCAGCCTCGGCTTCTGTCAGTCCATCCGTGACTTTGCCCCGCATCATTAGTAGGGTGTCAGGGAAACCTCGGGTCGTGACTAGGCCGGTCTTGGGGCCCGAACGTGTGATTAGCGTATTCTCGCCGATGGTACAGGCGTGAAGAAAGAGCGTGGTCTCGCGAAGCAGCATCTCCACGTCAACGAGCCCAACATTACGAGCCGCATCCAAGGCAGCGTCGATGGCCCCAACCGAGAAGTCCGGCGGCGTGGACAGCGATTTCCCCACAACCATTTCGCCCTGATCGTTGACCACAACGCAATCAGTGAAAGTACCGCCGATGTCGACCCCAACAATGTAGCTCATGTCATTCCCGATCCAATCTCTTAACCCAAACTCATCCTAACACGTTGTCGCCCCTGTACAGAACCCCAATCGAGTCGAGTCCGGATCCGACTGTGTACGGTCGACGCGGCACCGAACGGCCGTTGAACTTAAACCGGAACGGCACGCATTTGTGGGCCCTGAATAGCGAGTCTGCACCAGCGATAACTCCTTGACAACTGTTCCTGACTTTAATAGAGGTCAGCTTCTGATCGTACGATAGGCAGCGGCAACAACCAGTTGGGGGCGAAAGAACCCCAACAAAGGAGGGTAGACCGGTGAAGAGAATGACACTCGGAGCGTTCGTCCTGGCGGCGTTCGCGTTTTTTGTTCTGGCCGTATCCGCACAGGCCGCGGTCACGTTAAAGGTAAGTTCTTGCCTGCCAAAAAACCACGACCAGGTGGAAACGTACTTCGAAGCCTTCCACCACAAGTTCAACAAGCTCGCCAAGGGCGAAGCCAAGATCCACTACATAGGTGGTCCGGAAGTGTCGCCCCGCAAAAAACAGGGTCCCGCACTCAAACGCGGCTTAGTGGACATGATCTTCTGTCCCATGGGATACTTCGAGGGGATGGTAGCGGAAGCCGGCTTGACCTCGGTGACCAACATGTCCACCAAAGCGCTCCGTGACAACGGCGCCATCGACCAACTGCAACCAGTGTGGGCCGACAAATTCGGTGCCAGGATCCTAGGTTGGTGCTGCTACGGCGTCGACTTCCACATCTATACGACATTCAAGCCGAAGGAGAGCACGAAAACTGGCCTCGATCTTTCGGGTCGAAAGATGCGCTCCACCGCGACGTACAACCCCTTCTTTAAGGCCATGAATGCTATCCCCATAAACATGTCCGCCGCCGAAATGTACACGGGATTACAGCGCGGAGTGGCAGAAGGAATCGCATGGCCTGAGGGCGCTCTGTCAAAGTTCGGAGTCCAGAAGTTCCTCAAGTACCGCGTATACCCCGGTTTCTATCGCAGCGGATCGATGGTCATAATCAACAATAAAGTGTGGAGCTCCTTGTCCAAATCCGTACAAGATAAGCTCACCCAGGCTGGCCTCGCGTTCGAACAAGGCAGCGAACCTATCCTCCGCGCGAAGGCAGACCTCGACAACAAAAAGCTATGGGCATCAGGCCTACAAAAGTATGAGCTCAAGGGCGAAGTTCGGAAGGCCTACCTACGGACCGTATACGAGCTTGCGTGGGAGGTCCGGAAGGACAAACCATACAGCATACCTTTCGCCAAGCTAAAAGAGAAAATGTACCGTGCGCCCTAACGCTGTCACGGCTTAACGTGAACGCCCCCGATCCGGGAGACCGGATCGGGGGCGTTTTGTTTTTGAGACGGAACAGATTCCCCGCAGCGATTTCACTCCATGAGATTCGGGAGAAACAGGGCGAGCTCAGGATACGCGATCAGAATAAAAATGAGTATTAGGTCGCACACCAGGAACGGGACCGCTGCGTTGGCTACCTGAATCAACGTAGTGCCGGGAGGCGCCACGCCCAGCATAACGTAGAGCAACAACCCGAAGGGCGGCGTGGTACCGGCCATTTCCAAAGTCATCAACACGAACAAGCCAAACCAGATCAAATCGAAACCGAGCGCTTCGGCCAAAGGGAAGAAGATAGGTACGGTGATGAGCATCATGGAAGTAGCGTCCATGAACATGCCCAAAATGATCAAGATCAGGAACATCACTGCCAGCACCACCAGCCGTGAGACCTCGAAGCTCGTGGCCCACTCCAACATCCCAGCAGTCGCACCGGAGTAGGCCAGAAGTTGGCTAAATACTGTGGAGTTCATAATGATGAGGAACACCATCCCCGACACCCGCACCGTTCCCGACAAAGAGGTTCGGATAGACCCCCACTTAAGGGCGCGAAAGGCGGTGGCGAGGATGACCACACCCAGCACCCCACAAGCGGCAGACTCCGTGGGCGTGGCGACCCCCAAGATGATGAAACCAATGACCATAAAGATCACGAGGCTCACGGGTAGAATGTTAAAACAAACAAACTTGACCTTATGGGCCAGGCTAGTAGGGGCCACATCATACGCAGGCGCCCCGGCGGGATTAATGACGATTTGAAGGTAAATCATTCCCGCGTAGAGTACGGCCAGCACGAAACCCGGCAGGAAACCTGCGATCAGTAGGCGGCCGACGTCGATGTTCGCGATGCTAGCCAGCAGCACCGCCAACGCTGATGGCGGGATTATCATGGCTAGTCCGCCAGTTCCAAGGATGGGGCCCATGGACATGCGCCAGTTATAACCCCGCCGCTGCATCTCCGGCACTAACAACGACCCCAGCATGGCAGTGTTGGCCATTGATGAACCGGTAAGCGTGGAAAAGATAGTACCTCCAGCCACCGTCAAGTAGCTCAACCGACCGCGCAATTTACCAAAGAGTGTGTCCAGCCCGTCGAAAACGCGAATTGCTAAGCCAGTATGAAAGAACAACGCACCCATGAGGATAAACATGGGGACGGGGCCTAGCGTAAAGCGGGTGATCAGCACCGTGGAATTATCCGCGACCTGGATGAAACCATGAACCCCAGCAAAGATGAATATTCCAATGAAATTTACGGTGATGAAGGCGAAGGCCACGGGGACGCCGATGGCCATCAAGCAAACAACCATCCCCACTAAAAGAGCAAATGCAGAATACCATTCCATCACACGTTCTCCCGAACGTCGGTACGCGAGGTATACATAGTGTCCACACCGATGAGGAAACGGAGGAATTCGAATGCCACCATAGAGAACGACACCGGTAGGGGTACGAGCAGAAGCCATAAGGGTTGGGCTTCACCTCGAATATCCATTTCCCCCGAAAGAATGGCGTTAACCGTGAGGTCCAGGGAATAATAGACGAAGAACAGTGAGCAAATGATACAGACGATATACACGAATTTGGCCAGGACGTATTGCACGACTTGCGGCAGGAGCTGCACCAGTGAATCTACGAACACGTGACCTTTCATACGTACCAGCCACGGCGCCCCCAACAGAGTGAACCACAGAAGGCCATATTCGACGATCCCAAGGGTGTAGGTGGACGGCTGAAAGCCGAACAGGCGTATAAACACGTCTGTGGTGATGAGGAAGAAGATTAGAAATACAACGATCTCCGCGCCCAACTTGAACGCATCTAGAAGTCGTTCGTACGCTCGCGCTATGTTTTGCATCCCGCCTCCGTAGGGGTCCGTCCAGGACCGGTGTCCAGCAACCGATGAGCAGGGTAACGGAAATTTCCTGCTTTTACCGCCTCCCAACCGCGCTGTCAAAGGACTTCGCCGAATAATTCATTTTCTTGACGGGGATCATGACGCAGTGTTACCAACTGGAATCAGGGCACAACATGCCGCGATCACAGCTTTCAGGGGGTTGGCAATGAAGATCCTGGTTACAGGTGGGTTGGGCAAAGTCGGTCAATGTGTGGTGGAAGAGTTATCCGGCAACGGCCACGAAGTCACCGTTCTGGACCGCTTACCAGGCCCCCGGAACGGTCACATCAAACACCTGATGGGCAACATTCAAGACCTCGGTCAGGTGATGGATGCGGCGGCAGGAACGGATGCCATCATACATCTCGCCGCAGTTCACAATCCCAACGTTGCCCCTGCCGGTGTCGTCTTCGAAACTAATGTCAACGGTACCTTCAATGTGCACCACGCCGCATTCCGGCTCGGTGTCCCGCGGGTGATCTCTACCAGCAGCAACGCAGCTGTCGGTTGGGCCTATAGCGACGGCGCCTTTCTTCCCGACTATTTGCCTATCGACGAGCAACATCCGCTTAGGCCCATCGACCCATACGGATTGTCGAAACAGATCGGTGAGACCATCGCCAGCTCGTACAGCCGAAAGGGTGTAGAAACCGTAGTCATTCGCCCTAGCGGGGTAGTAACACCGGAAGCACTGGAGGAGATTCGGCGAACCGGTGGCCGGGAGCCCGAGGGTTGGCGCGAGTATAGCTACATCGACGTGAGGGACTTGGCTGTAGCATTTCGGCTTGCTGTAGAGCGACCAGTACCTGTCCACGCGGTAATGTTCGTAGTCGCGGATGACAGCACCGTAGCCGAACCCCTTTGCGATCTGTTGCCGCGCCTCAATAGCGCCATCGGTAACCGCGCGAGCGCGCTTACGGGCACTCGCAGTGTTTTCAACAACGCCCGTGCGAAAGACGTCCTAGGATGGGCTCCGACCCACTCATGGCGCTAATAACCTTTTCGGTGGTTACGTTTTTCAAGGGAAGTAGGACGTATTGTTGTTCACGAGCGGCCCGGCAACACAACAAACCCCGAGCAGCAATCACAACAACGTTCTCGCCCGCCTAGCCTGGGGGGGCGACTGTTAGCAAATGCCTCGAACGCTACTGGATGGTACCGGAGAGGGAGGAGGCATTCGGACACTCGCGTCGCAGTATCGCCACTAAGGGTCTGGCACTCCCGACCAGAAATGGGTAAGGGACTTAGGCCTTCGCTGCCCTTGCCTCTACCGCCCGCGAAAGGAGAAGTGATGTTCCCTCACCTTACAGGTTTCAATCTAAAGAACTGGATCGACGAGAACCGCGGTGACTGGGGGCGACGGCGAATCATCTGGGAAGACTCAGATTTCATCATCTTCGTCACCCGAGGCCCCAACGACCGCACCGACTTCCACATCAACCCCGGGGACGAAGTCTTCTACCAGCTCGAAGGGGAGCTGAACCTGCATTACCTAACCCCGGAGCAAAACCCGGAGGTTGCTGTCCTTAAGGAGGGCGAGTTGTTTCTCCTACCCCGCTTTGTCCCCCATTCGCCCCGTCGGGGCAACGGCTCCTGGACATTAGTAGTCGAACGAGTAAGGCAGCCAAACGAAAACGACCGCTTCATCTGGGTGTGCGGAAAGTGTACGCACACCCTCCACGAGACGACAGTGCGGTTCAACGACCCCGCAGACTCGGTTCAGAAAGCATACGCAGCCATGGCAGCGGATGAGTCCCTGCGGCACTGCAACCAATGCGGACAAACCGAACCCGCAGTGGCAAGCGACGGACCGGCCTTCGTATGGAAGGGATAGCATCGAGGCAGCAGACGTGGAAAAGGGGCATATTATAGCCATCATCGACTTGGGCGCTCGCCTCCACCGCACTGGGACCCGAAAACTCGTCGACAACATACTTCGCGACAATTGTCTCTACGTGGCCTGCCAGACCGAAGAGAACCCCCCTACATTCTGCAACACGACAGCGAAGATCACACCGTCATCGGCTCCGACTACGGCCACCCAGACACTCCCGTCAACTAGAAGCCTGCACGTTCCTACAAGAATACGAATCGGTGAGCCCGGATGTCCGCCGAAAGATCGTCGATGACACCGCAAGAGCACTGCACGGGCTTTAGCCCGCAGCGGCCCTAAGCTTCTTCCAGTAACCCATGTGCGTTGCCGCCGAGAACCCCCTCAAGGTCCCCCTCTAACCAGGGCCTTGCGCGTAGGGTTGCCAAAACTGCCCGGCTCGCGTTTGGCACATGAGGCTCGTCGGTCCCGTAGACGAGACGACGAGGCCCGAAGGTGGTGCGGGCACAGTCTAAGGCGGGGCCGGACAGGGTAGCAGTATCGTACCAACATTGGCGCAGGTACTCACTAGGGGGCCGTAAACACTTTTCGTAGCGCCGGTAACCCCGATCAACGCGATCCAGGACCATGCACAGACTGCCCCCACAGTGGGACCAGACGATACGAACGTCTGGGCATTCTTCAAGGACTCCACCCAACGCAAGTTTTGTTGCGGCCATCGCCGTCTCACTTAGATAACCGACTGCGAGGTACTCGCCCCGGTCGTCGGATGGCCCACCACTGGGGAAGGTAGGGTGCACCAACACTGGAAGGTGGCGTCGATGCGCCTCCCCCCAGAAATCCCGGAACTCAGGGGCATCGAGCGTATGGCCGCCGATGGTAGTTGTGATGCCTACTCCCACGGCCCCTAACCCCGTGGCCCGGTCTAGTTCATCTATTGCCGCAGCGGTACTATTCCACGGTAACGCAGCAACGAAACGGAAACGGTCCGGATGCTGCCGACACACCGCCGCCAAGCCGTCGTTGACAAGCCTCGCTGTAGCCACACCAGCCCAGCCCGTGTCGAGAGCCCCTACAGACAATACTTCGACCTGGACGCCCGCCTCGTCCATGATCTTCAGGCGAGCGCTCGGATCGACGTTCTCAGGCGCAGACATGGTGTGAGTACCGCGGCAAGTTAGCGACAGACCGCGCTCGGACTGGACCAAAGCAAATTCAGGCCGGGCGTTCACCACCTCGCCGAAACATCCCTCCGGATAAAAATGTGCATGTAGGTCCACGACCTCACTGAGTGGGAGATGCGACATTACCGTATCCTTATTGTCCGCCGGACGGCGTCGAGCCTTCCGATTCCACCAACCACCACGGCCCGGTCACCCACCAGCAGCAACGTGTATCCGAACAACCGGGCTCATCCCTTCTCGACTGCGTCCATAAGCTCCAGCAAATAGCCCGGCTTAAGGGGCAGTCGCGTCACCTCCACCCCCAGAGCGTCGGAAACGGCATTAGCTAGAGCGGCACCAGCGGCCGTGATGCCACCTTCCCCCGCTCCCTTGACCCCTAAAGGATTGTGTGGGGAGGGGAAGTCCTCGGTAGAGATGAATTGGCCCCTGGGCACATCCATGGCTGTAGGAATGAGGTAGTCCATAAAACTGGTAGACTGTGGTTGTCCGTCCTCATCGTAAGCGAACTCCTCGAGAAGGGCTCCACCGATGCCCTGAGCCAAACCACCAGCCATCTGCCCCTCTATAAGCATGGGGTTGATCTTTCGGCCCACGTCCTCCATCACCAAGTAGTCGAGTATCTTGATCATCCCCGTTTCGCGATCAACCTCCACCACAGCTACGTGGACCCCGTAGGGGAACGGCCGCTTGTTCGTAGCAAAGAATTCCTCTTCCGAAATACCCGGGGTAAAGCCTTGGGCTAACGCGGGCCCGGGCAGTGCTAGTCGAGCAAGGGCAGCGAAGTCCAAGTTCCGCTCCGACGCCCCCTTAACGCTGATTCGTCCATCGGCTAGCATCAAGTCGCTGACGTCGATTTCCAACTCCGTTGATGCCAATCGAAGGAGCTTTTCCTTTACCTTGCGGGACGCCCCAACCGCGGCGCTTCCACCCATGACCGTGGAGCGGCTGGCGTTGCTACCGTTACCGTAAGGCACCTTGGCCGTATCGCCGTGTACCACCCGTACGGCATCAATAGACACGCACAGCTCATCAGCAACGATCTGACTCAACGCGGTGGCAATGCCCTGCCCCACGGAATTAACACCACTATAGAGTATAACGTCTCCGGCATTGTCCACCTCCACCCTGGCGTACTCCCAAGGACCAATTCCACTGGTCTCTACAAAACAACCCATGCCCACACCCATGGCCAAGCCCTTGGCCCGATGCGCCGCGCAGCGCTGCCGAAGCTCCTCGTACTCCATGTGGCGCAATGCCGCATCGAACTGCCCCGGTAAGTCGCCGCTGTCGTAAACCGTATAGTGGAACGGGTGCTTGCCATGGTCGTAGGGCATCTCCTCCGGACGGATCAAATTACGCCGCCGCACCTCCGCGGGATCGAGTCCGAGCTGATGGGCCGCCATGTCCAGAAGCCGTTCGCGAACGAAGTTAGCCTCATAACGGCCGGGGCTCCGGTAAGTACCGACAGGGGTTTTGTTCGTCAGAACGCAATAGGCCTGGCAATGATAATTCTTGATGCGCATCGGGCCCCGTAACATGGCCGTTGACGCAACGATGGGCACACCGCCATGGGTACGGGTGTACGCACCCATATCGAACAGGATCTCTGCCTCCATAGCCAGCACTGTGCCGTCTTTGCGTAGCCCTAACCGTACGCGGTAGGATTGCTGCCGTGACTGGTTCATGGATTTAAGGTTTTCCGAACGGTCTTCAATCCAGCACACTGGCCGACGATAGTGCATAGCGGCAAACGGGATCAGAAAGTCCTCGGGATAAAACTCACCACGGCCACCGAATCCTCCCCCCACCGCCGGCTCGATGAAGTGGATAGCGCTCTTTGGTAGGCCGCTCAACTCCGAGAGTATCCGCCAATTAGTATGAGTCATCTTGGTGGGGCCCCACACCGTGAGCAGATCGTTCCCTTCGTCATACTCCGCCACCAGGCCCCGTGTTTCCAACGGTACCGCAGCGTGACGTTGGGTCTCGAAGACATGCTCGACGATCAGGTCGCACTCGGTGAACGCCCGCTTGACGTCGCCCGTGTCCACCTCAAACTCCGCCGCCACATTACCCTGCACTGCGTCGTGGAGTCGGGCTGCGTCCGCGCCCATTGCCGTGCGCGCATCCGTGACGGCCGGCAATTCCTCATACTCCACCCGTGTTAGCTCCAGCGCGTCCTCAGCAACGTAGCGATCCCGTGCCACCACAACGGCAATCGGCTCACCCACATAACGCACCAGGTCGGTGGCAATAGGGGTCTGCTGAGACCGCTCCAAGCCGGGAATCTGACCAGTGCGCATGGGTATCGTCTTGAGACCAGGCATATCCGCAGCCGTCAGTACACCTACGACACCAGGCAACTCCATGGCCGCGGCTGCGTCGATGTTAGTGATTCGGGCATGCGCCCGACTGCTACGAAAGATTGCAGCGTGCGCCATGCCCGATCGACGAATGTCCCCTACATACTTTCCGACACCCCGCAAAAGCGGCACGTCCTCCTTGCGCTTCACGCTCGAACCGATGTACGGCATGATCGTTCTTCAATCCTTTCGAGGCGGACTAGGGGGGGTGCCATTGCCCTCAAGCATTAGCTCCGCAGCATCACGAATCGCCGTCACAATGTTACGATAGCCGGTGCAGCGACACAGATTACCACTGATCCACTCGCGGATCTCGGTTTCGCTAGGATCGGGATTCTCCCGCAGCAACGCCCGAGCGGTAAGGAGGATACCCGGGGTACAGAAACCACACTGAAGGCCGTGGCATTCCTGAAACTTCACCTGAAGCGGGTGTAGCGTATTTGCATCAGGTGCTAGTCCTTCAACGGTTTCGATCTCAGCCCCGTCCGCCTGAACCGCAAACATCAAACAAGAACGCACCGGATCACCGTCCAAAAGCACCGTACAGGCGCCGCACACGCCGTGCTCGCAACCCACATGGGTTCCAGTAAAGCCGAGCTCGTCACGGATGAAGTCACTCAGGAGCCGGCGTGGCTCCGTCTCACCGTGATACTCGGAACCATTGACTTGAAGTGTGATATTTCGCGTTCCCATGCCTTCCAACATATCCGAACTAGAGGAAACTCAATCTGTTCATCCTACCTCACGGGATGCCACCGCCCGTTCCGCAGCACGCAACAAAGCCCGCCGCGCCAACACCTCACAAGCACGCCGTCGGTAGTCAGCGGTGGCGTGCATATCGGAATCCTGTTCGATGCCATCGACAGAGCGGCGGGCTGCCTCCCGAAATAATACAGCTGACGGCCTCTCCCCTATGAGCACAGTCTCCGCCGCATGGGCACGTAACGGCGTAGCGCCAGTAAGGGTCAGCCGCGCCCCTGCCACCGTCCCACTCCGATCCAGGGTTACCAACGCTGCCGCTCCAGCCAGCGCGAAGTCACCGTAGCGGCGGCTCACCTCCTGGAACGATGTACCACCCCCAACCACCATCGCCGGCACCCGCACCTCGCGCAGTAATTCACCCGGGTTCAAGACAGTGGTCATGGTTCCAAGAAAGAAGTCTTCCGCCGCTACCATGCGCTCACCATCCGCCCCTCTCAGGACGAAAGTGGCGTCCAGAGTCACCATGGCCACTGGCAACTCAGCCGACGGAAACGCGTGAGACAAGCTACCACCCACCGTACCCCGGTTTCGAATCTGAACGTGACCAATGTATCCGGTCGCCTCCCGCAGCAACGGCCACCCGACCACTGCCTCGCCGGAACGCTCCAGTACGCGCTGCCGGGTCATGGCACCGATCCTCAACTCACCACCAATAGTTGACAGGAATTCCAACTCCGACACATTATTTAGATCCACCAAGTGCTCGGGGCGAGCTAACCGAAAGTTCATGAGTGGCACCAGGCTCTGACCACCAGCCAACACGCGCGCGTCCTCGCCCAGACGGCCTAGGAGAGCCACAGCCTCCCCTAGGGTCGTCGGGTCAAAATACTCAAATTTGGCAGGTTTCATTTCGCCTCAACAAACAACCTCGGGGGGATTAGTACTGCCACCGGGGCCTGCAGAGCATTCATGGAGCTTACCGCGCCGGAATTGACGGGGATCATGTCCTCGCGATTGTAATATCGCCTTCCGTGAAATGCTAGTCGCCACTTTATAGAAGACTCTCAAGGATAGGATAGTTAGGCGCGCGTCGGGAGCAGCGACAAAGGAAGTTGCACGGGGCGGATGGATTAACGGCGACGCATCGTTTGTGATAACGTTCCTAGTGCTGTTCAGAGTGGCGTTGGGTATTCCTAGGGGATAGGGAGACCCAAATATGTTCGCCACTTAACTTCACGCTGCATTCCACCACATCATAGACTAGGGGTCGGCGGCAATGGCAAATGCACATTCCAAAACGGTTCAAACCTCCCTCCATTGGGGCGCCTACCAGGTCGAGGTTTGGGCCGGACGCATCGTAGCGACACGCCCGCTTCCCGATGACCCGGATCCTTCACCAATCGGACAGTCTATTCCGGACGCCATCCACCATGCCTGCAGGGTTAAGCAGCCGTTGGTACGTAAGGGTTGGCTCGAACGAGGCCCCGAGTCCCATCGAGGCGGCCGTGGCACAGAGTCTTTCATACCCTTGAGCTGGGAAGAAGCACTCGACCTTGTTGCGGGAGAGTTGCGGCGAATTCAGAAGTCATCCGGAAACTCCAGTATATTCGGCGGCTCTTACGGCTGGGCTTCCGCGGGCCGCTTCCACCACGCCCAAAGTCAACTCCACCGTTTCCTAAATCAATTGGGTGGTTATGTCCGATCAGTCAACACCTACAGCTTTGCGGCTGCGGAGGTCATTGTCCCGCATATATTTGGGTACAACTGGGGAACCA
Source organism: uncultured Syntrophobacterales bacterium (assembly GCA_964438895.1). Taxonomy (GTDB): domain Bacteria; phylum Desulfobacterota; class Binatia; order UBA9968; family JAJDTQ01; genus JAJDTQ01. The sequence continues at coordinate 55,883 of CAYTMJ010000005.1, forward strand.
TCCGAAGCGAAACTACCTCCTGGCCGGTGATCGCTGAACACACGGAGCTTATCGTCGGGTTTGGGGGGATCCCCCTCAAAAACACCCAGGTCAGCGCCGGCGGCCTGAGCAAACATACCACGCGCGGCTGGCTCGAACGCTGCAAAGAAAACGGAGTCGAATTCGTTAACATCAGCCCTATAAGAGACGACGTTGCGGATTTCCTCCAAGCGGAATGGCTGGCGCCAAATCCCAACACCGATACCGCTTTGATGTTAGGCCTAGCCCACACACTACTTCAAGAGGGCCTTCACGACCAAACATTCCTGGACAAATACTGCACCGGGTTCGAGTCCTTTCGAGCCTACCTCATGGGTGATCACGACGGTCAACCGAAGGATGCGGAATGGGCAGCATCCATATGCAACATCCCCGCGAATACAATCCGCGCACTAGCCCGACGAATGGGTGCAGCGCGGACCTTCATTACGGTGAGTTGGTCACTACAACGCGCAGACCATGGCGAACAACCCTACTGGATGGCTGCAGTTCTCGCAGCGATGCTGGGCGAAATCGGGCTCCCCGGGGGAGGCATTGGCTACGGTTACGGGGCTACTGGCTCAATAGGCAATCCCGTGGGTTCCGTCAGGGGGATTGCGCTGCCGCAGGGGACCAACCTGGTACAAGCTTTTATTCCGGTCGCCCGGATCGCTGACATGCTACTCAACCCCGGAGAGTCGTTTGACTACAACGGGCAGCGCCTACAGTATCCCGACATCCGTCTCGTCTACTGGTGCGGCGGAAATCCCTTTCATCATCATCAGGACCTCAACCGTCTGGTGGAGGCGTGGCAACGTCCCGAAACGATCATTGTCCACGAACCCTGGTGGAATTCCCACGCACGGCACGCCGATATCGTACTACCAGCCACCACCCCCTTGGAACGTAACGACATCGGCTGGCAAGCGGCCGACCCCGTTGTGTTGGCCATGGAACGAGCGATCCCTCCGATCGGCGAAGCGCAAAACGACTATGATATTTTCTCGGGCCTCGCCGATCGATTGGGGTTCAAGGACAGCTTCACCGAGGCCCGGACGGAGCAAGCCTGGCTACAACACCTCTATGATGGATTTCGCTCACAGTTCATCCGCGGCGACAATGACTTACCACCATTCGATGAGTTCTGGCGTGCCGGTCGCGTCACCCTTCCCACGAAAGTTGAGCAGAAGGTACAGTTCGCGCAATTCCGGGAGGACCCCGTCGCGCACTCCTTGCCAACACCCTCTGGGCGAATAGAGATCTTCTCGGAAACCATAGCGGGCTTCAGTTACGACGACTGCCCCGGCCATCCTGCCTGGCTCGAACCAACTGAGTGGCTGGGCGGAAACGCGGGCCGCCGTTTCCCGCTCCACCTCATCTCTAACCAGCCCAGCACGAGACTACACAGCCAACATGATCCAGGCGCCGTCAGTATCGCTAACAAAGTGCAAGGCCGTGAACCACTGCTGATCCACCCCACGGCCGCTACGGCAAGGGGCATCGAGGAAGGAAGCGTAGTACGCGTGTTCAACGATCGCGGCGCGTGTCTCGCCGGGGCCCGAATCACCGAACACATATCGCCCACCGTAGTCGTGCTCTCTACCGGAGCATGGTTCGATCCCACAGCACCAGGGGAATTGGAACGGCACGGCAACCCGAACGTTCTAACATTAGACAAGGGCACCTCGCGCCTCGCGCAGGGTCCAATATCGCAGACAACACTGGTTGAAGTGCAAGCCTTTCAGGGGGAGATTCCAGAAGTACAGGCGTTTACTCCACCCGACCTCGGAGGCCGGACGACGAGGGGATAAGTCCTCCGTAGAGGAACTTCGTCACCCACAACCCGGTGACAGAATGAAGCTGGGATTCGACACTTGGCCCAGCACCTAGAGAATTGTTACAAATACCGTAGATCGCCATAGATGGAAGAGTAGTAAAGCCGACGACCTGTAATGAGGAGATACCAAACATGGAGAAGGAAGGTGCCCGGTGGTGCCGCTGGTCTTCAAAACCAGTCTGAGGGCCGTAAGGTTCTCGGAGGGTTCGACTCCCTCCCTTCTCCGCCATCCTTCGCGCGAACGCCGGTGAACCGTGGTGGCGTTACACGCTGCACGCGCCCATCATCCATTCAATCAATGCCGGGCGCCACGGTGTCACTTGCAATTTCGACATCATGAACCTATGCCTGCCGCTGTTTGCCACGACTAACGCGCTGGCCGTGCTTTCCACTCTCACCCGCGCGCGAACTGGTCAAAACCAACCGGCAATACTCAACCGTGCAAAACAAACCAAGGGAGGAATCATGGCGGTGGTAAGAATTGGGGTGATCGGTGGCGGCTTCGGTGCCCAACACCTTCAAGGATACGGTGCGACCAAAGATGCGGACGTAGTGGCGTTCTGCCAACGGTCCAGCGACAAAGCGGAGGCTACAGCCCAGGAATATGGCGTACCCTATGTGTACACCGACTATCGCCGACTATTGGCTCACAAGGCGCTTGATGCCGTAAGCATCGTAGCCCCGCCACACCTCCATTCTGAGATGGCATTAGAAGCATTTAGACAGGGACTCCATGTACTGTGCGAAAAGCCCCTAGCCCTAAACACCGCGGAGGCCCAGGTCATGTTGAAAGCAGCCGCGACTGCCGGCCGTGTGCACATGACTGCGTTTAACACCCGCCACATCCCAGCGTTAGCATACATGAAAGAGCTCATGGACGATGGTTACGTAGGGGGGCGCGTGTACCACGTAGAAAGCCGCTGGTTCAGCGAAAGTCGCGCTACCCCAGGCCAGACCCACTACTGGCGGCACCGTCGAGAACTGGCCGGCTTCGGGGTGCTGGGCGATATCGGGGTACACGTTGTGGATCGGCTCCGCTGGCTCATCGGTGAGTTTGAACATGTCTGGGGACACGCCGACACTAGCATAGCCGATCGGCCGAATGAAGACGGGTCGCCACAGCCAGTGACGGTGGAAGACAGTTTCACACTACAGGCGAAACTTGCCGGGGGTGTCTCGGCCTGCGTCCGCCTAAGCGCGGTGGCCAGGAAGAGCAACTACCAAAACCTCGAAGTGTACGGTGACGCCGGGATGCTGCGATTCACGTTCGATCGCAACGTGGAGGGTTGGATAACGGGCCATCTGTGGGGAGCCCGGGGCGACACGCGCTCACCGGTCCCGCTGGAGATCCCAACCCACTACACCCAGGGACTGAACGCCGCCGACCCCCAGCGCGCTCAAGGGGAATTCATCTTCAGTAGGCTCACCCGCGACTTCGTGGAGGGCATCCAAAACGGCGGTCAGACTTCACCGAGCTTCGTCGATGGGTTAGCTGCCCAACGGGTACTCGACTCGGCGCTGAAGTCGTCGCAGACGCAACACTGGGTCAGCTTATAATAAAAGCCCCTGCAACAATTGCAGAGGCTTCGTCGTAAGTCCGAGCTTAACCCGAGATTCAGGCCCAGCCACCATCCATTGCCGACTCAAGTTTAGCTGGGGGTGCTGCCCTTACTGCCGGACTTGGTCAATGCTCAAGTCCAGGATGGCACACGACAAAGGCGGGGGCTGACAAAAGCGTAGCGTAGCCTTAGAGCGGCGGAATAAAGGCACCGAACAGAACCCCCGCGAAGAGGTCAACGGACAGGGTCTCTTGGAAGATATAGTAGAAGAAACCCATTGCTAGTGAGGTGATGAAGGCGGTTCCGAGCCAGCTGACACGTCCTTGAATACGGGTATAAAGGCCCGCGAATAGGAACGTCGAAACATAAAAACCTGCGACAAGCACTAGTGCCCCAAATGCCGTAAACCACACGAACATTCGGACGATAAGGCCCAACTCACCGGCCTTCGGTTCTGGCGCGACTGTTGCGTCAGGTTCCCCCGACCCCGCTGCGTTGGAAAGCACGTCTTCCAAACTCACCTCGAACATGCTCAAGACGGCGGGATAGCGCTCACCGACCAGCCACACGACCGCCATGACAAACGTCGGAAAGCTCAGTACAAGCGGTACGAACCCCGCCATGCCTCTATACGAAAACGACCATACGAAGAACAAGCCCGCCGTGGCTGTTAAGATCAACCCTAGGAGCGTAGAGCCCTTCATGACGACTTCTTCGCTTTCCGGCTCGTCAGCCATGGCAAACACAACATAAGAACACTGAGCAGCATGAGCACAATAGTGACACTCCGCGTGAAGAAGATAGCGTAGCTGCCCCCTGACATCTGCAGCGACTGCATAAACGACAGCTCTGCACGAACTCCCAACAGAAAGCCAATCACCAGTGTGACCAGGGAGAAGCCGAACCGGTTGAACGCAAAGCCTATAATACCCGCGGCAATAGCAATACCGATATCCCAGACGTTCTCGCGGGCGGCGTAAGCACCGCCGATGGATAACAGGAAGGCCGCAGGCACCACGTATCCCACCTTGAGCGTGGTAACCCGGGCGAGGATATCTGCCCCGAAAGCCGCCATGAGACTCGCCAGGAAGTTGGAGACCACAAAGCCGAAGATGAGCACGAACACGATGTCCATATGTTCGCGCACGAAGAAGAATCCGGGCTGAAGCCCGTGGAGCATGAACGCCCCGAGAAGAACTGCCATGCTGGCGCTACCGGGAATTCCAAAGATGATGGTGGGTAACAGCGCGCCGCCGTCCTTGGCGTCATTAGAAGCCTCGGAAGCGATGATACCCTCGGCGGTACCAGTGCCGAACAACTCCGGGGCTTTAGAGAACTGCACAGCCATCGAGTAGGAGAGGAAGTTGGCTAGCACCCCACCAATGCCTGGGATAATACCCGCGAGTATACCTATGGCCGAACTACGCACCAGAGTTACCTTATGGTGAAATACCTCCAGGAATCCCTTGAACGCCCCGAATACGCCCACCTTGAGACGCTCACCGCCCTCGGCGATGGTCTCGCCCCGAAGCACGTGATTGACCAACTCAGCGATGGCGAACAGCCCGATGAAGAAAGGCACCAACGGGATCCCATCCCACATGTAGTTATCGCTGCCGAAATTGAACCGCATGACACCGTGCACCGGGCTGAATCCGATGAGCGAAAGCAACACGCCGATACCTGCCGAGACGAGTCCTTTGAGCATGTTTCCGCGCGCGGCGTAGGCTACGGTCAGGAGACCGAACACGACCAGCATGAGGAACTCAGGGGGGCCAAAGGATAGGACGATGGTCTTCACGAAGGGTATCAGGATCATCAAGAAGCACATGCCGACCACGGCCCCTAGAAACGATGACGCCGCGGCCAACCCCACAGCCCGACCCGCTTCACCACGACGAGCCATAGGGTGTCCGTCGAAACAAGTGGCGGCGTTAGGCGCTTCCCCCGGGATATTCAGCAGTATGGCGGGGACCGAGCCCCCTTCAGTGGCCGCCCCCATCATCCCCGCCAAGAGGAACATGGCGGTTACCGGTTCCCACCCGAAAGTAAAGGTCATGCCAATGGTCATGCCCGCTAGGAACAGTCCAGGGAGGGCACCGAGGATCAGACCTGACACTGCGCCAGCAGTGAGGACCAACAGATTCGTCGGTTGGCCAAGCTGCTCCAACGCTTGCACTAAGGGTTCCCACATAGATTCCGTCCTCGGAAGTGGCCTTTACGGCTCCTGGTGTTATCGCAGAAGGCCCGCGCCGGAAAAGGACCAGCGCGGGCCGTTTTAAGCGGGTCCTATAGGGAGGACTTGGCGGCGTTCCTCAAATCTTCAAGATTATTCTCATACAGATCTTGGTAGTACTTGAGGCTCTCCATGACACTGGATCCAGGGCCTTCCTTCAATACTATAGAAGACGAGTTCTTCCAGGCGATGTACTCTTTGTCCTTCATAGCCTTAAGCAGCATGTCCTCGAG
>CAYTMJ010000006.1:0-104240 GCA_964438895.1 uncultured Syntrophobacterales bacterium
AAGGCTTCCTGTGGGTTCATCTGCCAATAGCAGGCGCGGCCGGCGCAGCAATGCCCGACAGATGGCAACACGCTGCATCTCACCGCCGCTCAACTGAGCCACCGGATCGTTGACCCGGTCAAGGAGATCAACCCGCTCAAGTAGCGCCGCCACGCGCGCACTGTAAACCCGCTCCCGAACACCCGCGATGAGATCTGGCAACGCCACGTTATCCCCTACACTCAGATGGGGGAGGAGGTGAAACAATTGAAAGATGAATCCGACCTCGTCCCGACGGAGTCGAGTCCGCCCATTTTCACTAAGACCTTCCAGGGAAGTCCCGCGTAGCGCCACCAACCCGCGAGTGGGTACATCGATGCCAGCTGCCAAGTGTAAAAGAGTCGACTTGCCGCTCCCACTACGACCAACGACGGCAACCGTTTGGCCCGAGTCGACCTCGAAAGTGACGTTCCGCAACGCGTAGCGCTCCGCGGAACCCGCCCCCTCGTACACCTTCGAAACATTGGCGAAGGTAAGTGCCGCTACGTCCATCAACGCGCTCCGAGGACGTGACGTAATCCCTCTTTCAGCGTACCGTGGCGGAACGTGTACCCGGACTCCAGCAGAGCAACGGGCTTCACCCGAGTACTAGCCAAAAGCAAGGCATCGGCCATCTCGCCGAACGCGAGCCGTGCGGCGAAACTGGGTAGGGGGAACACGGTGGGCCGACCCAGCGAGCGGCCAAGGCTCTTGGTAAATTCGCTGTTGGTCACTGCCACCGGTGCCACCACGTTCACCGAACCAACGGCAGCCTCTGTCACGAGGACGTGGCCGATCGCCGACACTGTATCGGCCATGGTGACCCAACTCATATACTGCCTGCCATTGCCGATGATTCCGCCGATGCCCAGCCGAAAAGGGGTCAACATCTTGGCCAAGGCCCCGCCTGCCTTGCTCAATACAATCCCCAGACGCGCGTGAACAACCCTGATGCCCGCCCTTTGTGCGGGCTCGGTGGCCGCCTCCCACTCGTGGCACACCTCAGAAAGAAAGCCGGAGCCTACCGAACTCCTCTCGTCCAACTCTTCGTTACCGCGGTCACCGTAAAAACCGATCGCGGAAGCGGACACCAACACCCTTGGTGGCCGCTCAAGGCCAGCCAAGGTCTCAGCCAGTAAAGCTGTTCCTCTCACCCGGCTGTCCTTAATGCGATTCTTCTTCTTCGTGCTCCAGCGGCCGGATGCGATACTCTCGCCGGCCAAATGGACCACCCCATCAAAACCCTCCATCGCATTCGCCTCCAACGACCCCGCTATCGGATCCCAGCAAAGATCTTCCGCCTTGCGAATGGACCGTCTCAAACGCACCACCTCGTGGCCACCGGCTTCAAGAAACGGAACCAATGTACTGCCCACTAGTCCAGACGCTCCGGTCACAAGAATCTTCATTTCCAAGCCCCCCTGCTTAAAGGCGTTGCCCTCATGGGTCAGTCCTCCCGCGTTGCACGCCTACTCCCCTGTCGAAGTCGGAGACAAGCCTCCCGTCACTGATAGTTTCGGGGATACCCTACCTGCGTCGCCGCCTTGCGATCGATCTAGACGTTTGACGTTTTGCTTCTATTATAGCACCTTCGACGCTCTTCCCGACCCTGTTTTCGACTTCGTTTCTCCGTGGCCGTCGCGCGCTGTTTGACTTAACCGCCAAGTCTCCTTACACCTGAGATGCGACTAGTCTTGTGACGTATCCGTCCTCAGAACCATGCTAGAAAACCTGCTGAAGATGGTCGAGGGGCGCACCGGATACTTCGGCGACTACGGTGGAGCGTTTACGCCGGAGATCTTGCGCACTACCCTGGACGAGCTGATTGCCGCCTTCGAGAACGCCCGGAAGGATCCGTCGTTCTGGGCGGAGTTTCAGGCAGTCATGCAGACCTACTCGTGCCGACCGACCCCTATCACCTACCTCGAAAACTTAAGCAAAACCTTAGGCGGTCCCGCGATCTATATGAAACGGGAGGATCTCAACCACACTGGCTCGCACAAAATCAACAATGTCATGGGCCAAGGGCTGTTGGTAACCCGTATGGATAAGAAGAGAGTCATCGCTGAAACCGGGGCCGGACAGCACGGCGTTGCCACGGCCACCATGGCCGCTCGGCTGGGACTCAAGTGCACTATCTACATGGGCGCGGTGGACGTAGAGCGACAACGCCCCAATGTCTTCTGGATGGAGCAACTTGGAGCGGAGGTTGTATCGGTGGAGGATGGCTCGGCCACCCTCAAAGATGCTATCAACCAATGCCTGCGAGACTGGGCGTTCTCCATGGAGGACACTCACTACGTGCTCGGAACTGCGTGCGGGCCACATCCATTTCCACAGATTGTTGCATATTTCCAACAGATCATCGGGCAAGAATCCCGCGAGCAGATGACGGCAATTACAGGCCGACTACCGGACCGAGTGTACTGTTGCGTCGGTGGCGGCTCCAACGCTACCGGTACGTTCCTAGGGTTTCTCGATGACAACGACGTGGAGTTGGTGGGAATCGAAGCCGGCGGCAAGGGGCTCGATACCCCCCATCATGCAGCCCGGTTGACAGGCTCCGATGGCAGCCCCGGCGTCGCCCAAGGGTACAAAACCTACTTCCTCCAGGACAAGGAAGGCCAGATGCGCCAGACCCACTCAGTGGCTGCCGGCTTGGACTACATCGGCGTGAGTCCAATACTGGCTTGCCTGAGGGAGAGCGGGCGCGTCCGATTCGAAGCTGTAACTGACGGCGAGGTGTTAGAGGCGTTTCAGACTCTACTACGCAGGGAAGGGATCATCGCGGCGCTGGAGAGCGCTCATGCTGTAGCCGGAGCAATTCGAGAGGCGTCAGACATGACCCAGGACCAAAATCTCCTCATCACCCTGTCCGGTCGTGGCGACAAAGACATCTTCACTATCGCCGAAGCACTGGACGACCCCAGCTGGAAACAATTCCTGCAGCGGAAGGCCAACCCGTGAACCTCAGCAGCTACATACAGGACCGGCTCGCGTCGCGAAAGATCCTACTGATGACTCATGTCATCGTAGGGTATCCGTCGCTAGATGCGAACTGGCGCATGCTGGAGCGAATGGAAGAGGCGGGCGTAGATTTGGTGGAGATGCAGATGCCGTTCAGCGAGCCGATCGCAGATGGGCCGGTGTTCGCCCGAGCCAACCAGAGAGCACTCAAACAGGGGCTTTCCACGGCCCAGTACTTTGAATTCATGACGCGTGCCACAGAGCGGTTCAGTTTCCCCCATCTGATGATGGGGTACTACAACACCGTGTTCCGCCTCACTCACCACACCTTCTGCGAACGCCTGAGCCGTTCAGGCGCCGCGGGGTTCATCATTCCCGACTTACCAATTGAAGAGTACAACGACCTCTTCCAATTAAGCGACGCGCATAGATTGAGCCCCATCGCGCTATTCACTCCCACCAACACTGATACGCGTTTAGCCGAAATCGGCCGCCATGGCCAAGGCTTCATCTATGGCGTGACGCGCCTTGGGGTTACAGGAAAGCGGACCGACCTCAAGGCTGGCATCGACGCCCTAGTCGCCCGCTACCGGACGGCAACGCACCTACCCCTTGCGCTCGGCTTCGGCATCGCCAGCGGTAACGATGTGGAGCGGCTCCACGGAAGTTGCGAGATCGCAATTGTAGGATCAGCGCTGTTGGAACACTGGGAGAATGCCGGGGAAGCAGCATATTCAGAGCTTCTTGACGAGTTGCAAGAGGCTCGTTGTTAGGCGATTAGCGAATTGTTCGTGAACGCATGCCCAAGGAAGGAATATCAGAACTTCAGACACTGGGAGCGCCAGAAAAATGAAGGGCGTCTACATTCCCGAGACCGGTGGCCCAGAAGTCCTCACCTATGGTACCGCTCCGGAGCCCACGTTCGGCTCGGCCGACCTGCTGATCCGAGTGAAAGCCGCCGCCCTCAACCGCCGGGACCTATTTGCCCGAGAGGGAAGCCACGGAGTCAAACCACCGCTTCCACACATCCCAGGCATGGAGGTATCAGGTGAGGTGCTGGAGGTCGGAACCGATGCCGGCGATTTCGAGCCCGGTGACCGGGTTCTAGCCCGGTGCCGGGGAGGCGGCTACGCGGAGGTCGCACGGGTTAAAGCCGCGGATGCATACACATTTCCAGAATGGATGTCCTTCGAAGAAGCTGCATGCATCGCCGTTCCGTTCGGCACCGCCTGGCGTATGCTGGTACGCCGCGCCGAAGTGCAGTCCGGGGAGGACCTGCTGGTCATGGCAGCTGGCAGCGGGATCGGCAGCGCCGCCATCCAACTCGGAGTGCTCTTAGGGGCTCGCGTCATAACCACGGCTGGCGCACAGTGGAAACTCGATAAAGCCGCCGAACTGGGCGCGGATGCAGGTATCAACTACAGAGACCTACCGGAATTTAGCAAAGAGGTACTGGAACTGACCGGCGGCCAGGGGGTTCACGTGATTTTCGAACACGTAGGCGCCGCGGTCTGGCAGGAGTGTTTTGCCAGCCTACGGCGAGGGGGTCGTTTCGTTAACTCAGGAGTCACCGCGGGCCATCGGGCCGAACTTCACCTGGGGCAGCTTTGGACCCGTGAGCTGACCCTCATGGGTACTACCATGCGACCACGCGAGGACATGCCAGAGGTCATGAAGTTGATACACGAGCGCAAGCTACACGGCGTCCTATCCAAGGTACTGCCGCTCAGCGAAGCCGCACGAGCGCACCAGCTAATGGAAGAGAGCCAGTTCTTCGGCAAGATCGTGTTAGTGCCATAGAACGGAGGCAGTGAGTCATGCGGTTCGGGGTTGTGGGAACAGGTGGGGTCGGGGGGTACTTCGGAGGACTTCTGGCTCGAGCTGGCTTAACGGTGAGTTTCATCGCCAGAGGGGCCCACCTGGAGGCCCTGAAAGCACACGGACTCACCGTAGATTCAGTAGAGCCCGGTGCGTTCAACGTGCGTGACGCGATGTTCACCGACGATCCAGTCGAGGTCGGCCCCTGTGACGCCATCCTCTACTGCGTTAAAACTCCCTCCAACGACGCGACGATCCCGTTGATTGAACCTATGATGGGCCCAAAGTCAGTAGTTATCTCGCTCCAGAACGGCGTCGACAACGGCGAGTTGCTAGCCCATGAGTATGGGGAAGACCGGGTCATGTGCGGGGCTGCTTACATTTTCAGCACCATTGCTGCGCCGGGGAAGATCCATCAAACCGACGGGCCGTGTCGTGTCGTGCTGGGACCCCTCGGTGGCGGGGCTAGCCTAAGAGGCGAAAGGATCGTGGAAATAATGTGTCGGGCTAACGTCACTGCGAAACTCTCCGCGGACATCCGTGTCGAGCTATGGAACAAGTTCATTCTCATCTGTGCGGTAAGCGGTATGACTGCATTGACCCGGCGCCCCCTGGGTGAAATCTTAAGTCATGTGGGGACCGCTCGCATGGCCCGGGAAGTGATGCGAGAGGTCTATCAATTAGTCCTAGCTATAGGAATTCCATTGGAGCGCGACGCCGACGCCGCAAACTACAACCTCATGATGCAACAAAACCCCTCCAGCAAAGGAAGCATGTGCCACGATCTGGAGGCTGGTCGGCGTCTGGAGATCGACTCGCTATCTGGGCACGTGTCGCGAATGGGCCAGCTTCACGGGGTGGCTACACCCCTCAATGACTTCATCTACCACACACTAAAGCTGGAGGACCTGGAGGCAGCGCACCGACTCGAGGGAGGAAAATCGTGACCAGCCTTCGCCAACACACCATTAAGATCGCCGTTGACCGTGGCATGGAGGTGTCCGCGGTTATAGCGGAGCCAGAAAACAGCCGCGTCGCCAACACTGACATCGTCATCCTCGCCCACGGCGCCGGTTCGAACATGCACCACCCATTCATGACTTTCTTCCACGAAGAGCTGGCCCGTTCAGGCTGGGTCTCGGTGAAGTTCAACTTCCCCTACAAGGAGCAAGGACGGAAGGCACCCGACCCAGCCGCCCGACTGGAAGACGCCTTCGAACGCGTTCTGAATTATGTACGATCCAACCTCCTTCCGGCGCGAGGGCGAGTCTTCATCGGAGGAAAGTCGATGGGTGGCCGCATCGCCGCTAACATTGCCGCCAGGGAGACGGTGAGCGAAGGGCGAAGCTTGGCAGGCCTCGTCTTCCTTGGCTACCCGCTACATGCTCCTAGCCGCTACGACAAACTGCGCGCCGAAAATCTCTTGAAGATCAGAATGCCTATGCTATTCATCGAGGGCACCAACGATCCCTTTTGTCGGCTGGACCTGCTGGACGACGTGCTGGCACAAGCATCCGCTGAGTCCACGACCCACCGAATCGAAGGCGGTAATCACGACTTTCGCGTTCCTAAAAGGCTGGGTCGCGAAGTCGAAGACATCTGGCGGGAAGTAGTGGATGTAGTCTGCCAGTGGCGGACGAGGCAACATACCTCGCGGGAAAGAAGCAGGTAGTGAAATTCGATGGTGGCGTCGTTTCAAGAACCGCCATTGTAGTATTCGACTTTCGGTTGTTCCGGCCGAATCGCGGCTTTCGTTCACCTTCGCAGGAAACAAGGCCGTCACTCAATAAACGTCGCCGAAGCGCATTAACACGTTTGCGCAATTTGTTGAACGGGATTGATGCCCCAGGACTCACGTAGGTCTTCATGTGAGGTACAAAGCCGTTCAATCAGCGGAACACACGGAATCGATAAAAATTCGGTCGTTTTAATGAGGAGGCACAACGAGACCGGATCCCACACCGCTTCAAGCTCACCGACAGTCACACCGCGCATATCTGTGACAATCCGCCTGAGCAAAAATCGTCCCGGGAATTCGCCTACTGGGCAGCTTCCTTCCGTCGAGCTGTAGTAATGATTACAGCCTCCACCGGCACATCGCTGTGCTGCCCACGATCGCCGGTCTTCACGTTCGCAATTTGGTCCACCACATCCATTCCCTCGACCACGCGGGCAAATACCGCATAACCGAAGTCTCGGGAACCATGGTCGAGAAAATCGTTGTCCTGCAAGTTGATGAAAAACTGGGAGGTAGCACTGTTAACATCCGACGTACGCGCCATGGACAGCGTGCCGCGCGTGTTCTTAACGCCGTTGTCTGCCTCGTTCTTGATAGGCGCACGTGTCTCTTTCTGGCCCATATCCGAGGTAAAGCCTCCACCCTGAACCATGAAGCCCGGGATAACTCGATGAAAGATAGTACCGTCAAAGAACCCAGCATCAACGTATTCCAGAAAATTGTTAGTGGTGATCGGGGCTTCCTTGGAAAGGAACTCGAGCGTAATGTCACCCATCGACGTTGTAAAGATTACCACCGGTCTGCCTCCTCCCTCTGCTGTTGAAGTGGGCGCCGCGGCGCCCAGGAATAGTACGATCGCGGTCACCAGGCTCTTGAGTATTACACCACGCTGTTTCAAGGATTATCTCCTGCCTTTCGCTTCGGTACAAGCGCCGTATTGCCCCCTTATTCGGCGATACATTTAAGGATCCAATCCACGACTCGCGGTTTTCCTAATATCACGTCAAAACGATTATCGCGCAGTTGTCTTCCAGGGCGCTGGAAACAAACGTAGCGACCGCCTGCCTCCTCCATCAATACCTGGCTAGCCATAGTATCCCAGAGCCTCAAATCGAAATCCACCATGGCACCTACCGAGCCTTGAATAGCCAGGGCGTGGCCGAAGCAGTCGGCATACGTCCGCACGGCAGGATGCATGCGCATCAACGTATCAAAGACCTTCGTCCGACCGGCGTTGACGAACTGCTGCCGGTCGCCGATCCCAATGATTTCATTTTCCAACATTTCGTCGCCCGGGAGGTCTTCCACCACAACCACCTGCTCGTTACACCGAGCCCCGAGCCCTTTGGCCGCGCTATAGGTCTTGTCCAAACCTGGCAGATCGATGATTCCGAGTATTGGGTCCTCGCCATGGAGAAGGGACAACAGTGTGCCGTAGAGGGGTATCCCATGCCGAAAACTCCGAGTGCCGTCAATAGGGTCGACCACCCACGTTAACGCGTGCGTGCTGCCAGCCTGGGGGAGTTCTTCACCGATGACACAATGTGAGGGGAATCTCGACGCCAGCAGCCCACGGACTTTCTCTTCGACCGCGATATCCACATCCGTAACAAAGCTCCCATCGGTCTTAAAGCGGTGGGTGAAGCCCGTTTTTAGGGAATTCTCTATTATCTTCCGGGCTTCCCGGACGATTCCAAGGGCTTCCGTCAGCATTTCCTCGAGTTCCACCCTCCCTGGCCAACCGATCATCGAGGACCCCCCCTCGAACGCTCTGCCTTAAGAACGCCCCAACGCATGGGCGAAGTATACACGTTGCTTTAGATGCAGGGAAACAAAGGCAGAGCGAGGCGCCACAGTGCACTGCCTACTCTCCCGCTGTTAGGGTTACGACCACATCCCAACTACACCAAAGACCTTCGACGAATGCCTTGACCCTCGGGAACTCAATTAATATCGCGACCGGCCCATCCCGGGCAACATACCGTACATGCGCAGCAACCCGGACCGGACCAGGGTGGCATCCTGAAACATCCGGCGCATCAAAACTCTGCGCGACCCGATATTAGTGCATACAGCCTTCCGTCCAGCGTACGTCACCACGGCATAGGCTCAGGGTGCTCAACTCAAAGAGGCAGCGTGGCTCAGCGGACGTTGCATCCATTCGATGGAGCGGCCACATCATCAAAACCGCAATTGTATGACCCCTCCGCATGCTTTGATTGCCCCTCAAGGGGTATTTTGTCATTTGGGGTCAGGTACAGCATCTGGACCAAGTCGATGCTACAATTTAGCTTCTCGAACGGACGGGTCTTGCAAAAAGCATGTTCCACACTACAAGAAATGGTCGACGTCGGTCCTACCACTCGAACAGTCGAAGGCTACGAATTGGCGCTAGCCTAAGATGGGACGCTTTAGATAGAACCATGCCGTGAGTTGTCGTTCCCAGGCATAGGCCCAACGGCTCTATACAAACGGATGACTGGACCGACGAAAGAGGCCCCTGCATGACACTGCAAAACCTGGAGTCGTGGCGCATCGGCGTCATCTCCGACACGCACGGGCTGGTGCGGCCGCAGGCTCTACAGGCCCTTCGGGATTCAAACATGATCATTCACGCCGGTGACGTGGGCGGGCCTGAAGTGCTTGAACAACTCCGATTGCTAGCTCCGGTTACAGCAGTTCGGGGTAACATCGACCAGGGAGCCTGGGCCGACGATCTCCCCTCCGAGGAAATAGTCGAAGCCGGAGACACGCGCATCTATCTGATTCACGACATAAACAACATGGTCCCGGAACCCAAAGGCTGGCACATGGTTGTCAGCGGACACTCCCACATCCCGTCGATACAACGGCGCGACGGGACCATCTACTTGAACCCTGGAAGCGCGGGACCCAGACGCTTTTCGCTACCAGTGGGCGTAGCAACGATCCAGTTTGACAAGCAACAACTGCGACCGAAGCTGCTAAAACTTACTATCTGACGCGCAGCGGGAATCTTGAGGGACCACGACATGGACCTGCAAATCGCACTAACAACAGCGCGGGCAGCAGCTCGGGAAGCCGGAGATAGGCTCCTTTCCTATTACACGTCCCACTTCACAATTCATCACAAAAGCGCCGGAAATCCGGTCACCACCGCTGACCTCGAGGCCAACACCATTCTACATGAAGCCCTGATCGGCGCATTCCCCCAAGCCGGTTGGCTGTCGGAGGAGTCCCTTGATAACGGTGAACGACTACAACGCGAGTGGGTGTGGATCATAGACCCACTGGATGGAACGATGGAATTCATCAGGGGTATAGACGAGTTCGCAGTGTCCGTCGCGCTCGTACACGATACGACACCAGTCGTTGCAGTGACCTACAACCCCGCAACTGGGTCCATGACTTATTGCCGTCGCGGCAGCGGCACCTTCCAAAACGAGCGACCAGTCACGGTGTCGGGCCGCTCGCAACTGCAGGGAGCCACAGCACTGGCCAGCAGGAGTGAATCCAGGAAAGGGGCTTGGGCAATATTCGAGGAAATGCTCGAGGTCACACCCACAGGCAGCATCGCTCACAAGTTGGCGGAGTTTGCTGCCGGGCATGCCGACCTAACCGTAAGCCTAGCACCAAAGAATGAATGGGATGTGTGCGCCGGCGTGCTACTTGCAGAAGAAGCGGGAGCTAAGGTCACGGACCTAAACGGAAGACCATTCTATTTCAATCAACCTGACACACTCAGAAATGGTGTGATCGCCGCCAACCCCTCGCTCTATCCCGAGCTGTTCCGCCTGGTCGCCAAACGCCACCAATGATCACTCAAGGTTCCGGCACTTGTCGGAGAAGCTCCAAGGCCTCTTCGGCCTCTTCCGCGGGTACCTGAATGACCGCAGCAACACCAGCCGAACCGAGACCTCCCCACAACGGCCCTACAGGGAGCAGGGTGAGCGCTGATTCACCCTGAACCACATAAGTGATTCCAGTTCCATCCAGGACCGACTTGATCACGGCCAGAGTAGCGATATCTACCGTCCGAAACACATCGACATACACCATCGATACTCCGTAGCAGCGAGCTTCAAGCCCACACGATCGCAACGTCCGGGGTCACCGGTCCCCTGGGCCTTTATGTAAACGCCTTCTTCTGCGTTTCCGGCGTATTGGGGTTGACCCCGGTCCCCGCAATATCCAGAATCAACTTTGTCACAGCGACACGTCCACCTAAGCAAACCTCCACATCCCGACCGGGCTGACGTGGGCGCTTGTGGTATTCCGCCTCATAGACGAACGCTTCCCCTTCCTTTCGATAGACAACACCAAGGGGACGGGTATCCAGAGCACAAACTAGCCCATCCACTTCGTCGTCGTGGGCTGGGTGCGGCAGGTTCACGTTCCAAAACTCACCCCGGGCCGCCTTGACGCTCAGCAGACTTTCGAGCACCGGCACTACCCTACGTTGAACAACCTCCCAATCTACCGGCCGCCCCTTAGCGACGTACTGGGAGATGGCAAGAGCCCGGCAACCCAGCAGCGAGGCCTCCCGAGCCGCCGCCACCGTACCCGAGGTGTAGATATCCGCGCCGAGATTCGCCCCCCGGTTGACGCCCGATAACACCCACGCCGCATCCGGGGCGATCCGAGTGAGTCCTATTCGAACACAATCCGCCGGACTCCCTTGGACACTGTACCGTTCCGCATCGATTCGTTCGACAGGAATAGGTCGGTCGGTAGTCACTTGATGACCCACTCCCGACCGCCCATCCGCCGGCGCTATAACGATGACATCGCCCCACTCGCGCACGGCCTGCTCCAAAACCTCCAGGCCTGGAGCATCAATACCATCGTCATTGGTCAGGAGAAGTTTCACAGCCTACATCCGCTCCAGGGGTGGGATTCCGAGGATGGCGAGGCCGCTCCGGAGCACTCCCTTCACCGCGGTGAAGAGAAGGAGCCGGGCCTGTGCCTTGCCAGTATCCTCCCCCTTAACCCGCAGAACCGCATAGCTTGCGTGGAGCCCACGGGCCAGCTCCAATAGATAGTTGGCCAGGACCGAAGGCTCATACAATCGTCCGGCTTCCCGGAGAATTTCCGGATAGCGTGCCACTAGGGTCACCAGACGGTGAGCCTCAGGCTCCACTAGCGGACTCACGTCGGCGCCTGGGTCCGGGTCGATTCCGCAGTTCCGCAAGATGCCAGCAATGCGGGCATTGGCGCTCAAGAGATAGGGCCCGGTATCACCATCGAACGAGATGGCCAGATCCCAATCGAAACGGTAGTCCTTGATTCTCTGCTTAGAGAGATCCGCGAAGAAGATTGCGGCGATACCAACGGCTTCCGCCACGTTCTCCTCGTCGTCAAGCTCAAACCGCTTCTCGATCTCACTATGCATATATGTCAAAGCCCGTTCTCGAGCCTCGTCCAGCAACTCTTCAAGATATATGACGTTGCCCTTTCGGGTGGACATTCCCTGGACCAGCCCGAAGTTTACGTGAACACAGTCCTTGGACCAAGAGTGGCCCAGCAGTTTCAACACCGCGAAGAGTTGTTGGAAATGTAGCGACTGGCCACTTGCCACCACGTAGACTATGCGATCGCAGCCATAAGTGTCATGCCGGTACCGAGCCGCTGCCAGGTCCCGAGTGAGATAGAGGGTGGTGCCGTCAGCCTTCTCCAAAAGGGCAGGGGTATCGATACCCTCGGCAGACACGTCGACAATGACGGCCCCGTCCGAGACCGTAGTCAGGCCCTTGGCCCGAGCGTCCTCGATCACTGGAGCCATCTTATCATTGAAAAATGACTCTCCCGCGTAGGAGTCGAAGTGTACTCCGAGTCGCTGGTAGATGTCCTTAAAGTAGTCGAGGCTAGTGTCACGGATACTGCGCCAAAGAGCCAGCGCTTCATTATCGCCGGCCTCCTGCCGGCGGAACCACTCCCGTGCCTCCTCCACCAAATCCGCGTCATGATCCACTAGCTCATGAAACTTTACATAGAGACGATTGAGGCTCATCAGATCGTTCTCATCGCCAGGGCTTCCGAACCGCTTGAGGGCAGCAATCTGCCTGCCAAACTGAGTACCCCAGTCACCCACATGATTAATACCGATGACATGGTAACCGAGCGCCTGAAAGATTCGCACTAATGCTCCACCAATGATGGTGGAGCGCAAGTGGCCGACGTGGAAGGGTTTGGCGATGTTCGGCGACGAATAATCGATGGCGATTGTCTCACCGGCGCCATCCTGGCAACAACCGTATGTTTCCCCCGCGGACACTGCCTCGTGCAGCACCGTTTCGGCAAACCGTCTCCGGTCCACGGACAGATTGACGTACCCGCCCAGAGCTCGAGCGCCACTCAGAAGCTCCAGGTCGGCGGACACTTTTTCAGCAATATCCTGCGCAATTATCGGGGGAGCCTTGCGTAGCTTCTTGGCCAGCGTGAAGCAGGGAAAGGCGAAGTCGCCCATGTCCAGCTTGGGCGGTACGGTTAGCAACCGCCCCACCGCTTCAGCTTCCATCTCAGCGTGCCTTGCGATAACCCGCGCAGCCTCGCCGCGAAAATCCGCTACCCTCACAATGCTGGGCATCCCGTTTTCATCGTTCGATTGGAATCGTGGATTTCGTGTCTGACCTCACCATTTTATCAAGTCTAACACAAACCCGCACCCCTTAGCAGAGCGCCGCCGGCAACAAGGCCTTCGGGCAGATTACCCGTCGCCCAACACCCTAGTTCGGACGATTAGAAGCACTAGTTCGTACGGTTCGCGGAAAAGGAGGTTAGAATGCCGGAGCTACATACCGGCTGAAGCGTTCCATGGACGCGAGCACTTTCTGCTGTTCAAGGCCACCGAAGTGAAAACAGAGCCCGATATGGGTAGGGCCCACTACATCCCTTATGAGCCTGAGATGTTCGATGCAAGTTTCAGGCCCACCAAAGACGGCACGGCTATCTTGTACCATGGCATCGTAAGCGAGGCGCTCGTAGATCTTTGGCACCATGGGCGCCCGAGCAGGATCCAGTCGGACCTCGTCCAACGCGAACTCGCGCCAGCGGTGCCAGGCCTCCTCCACGTCCACCCTCGCCTGGCGGTCGTCCTCGCCGACGTACGCAGGGTACATAACGAACACGTCGTGGTCATCCTCGGAGTACCCCGCTTCACGTAGGCTTTTAAGATAGACTTCGATACGAGGCCGCTGCTCGGGGTTACTACCAATCCACGGCAACGTCATCAGGTGATAGCCGTTGCGCCCGATCATGCGAAAGTTGTCCAAGTCCCGATT
This sequence comes from uncultured Syntrophobacterales bacterium, assembly GCA_964438895.1. Taxonomy (GTDB): domain Bacteria; phylum Desulfobacterota; class Binatia; order UBA9968; family JAJDTQ01; genus JAJDTQ01. The sequence goes on from CAYTMJ010000006.1 coordinate 13,801, forward strand.
AGCCGGCACGTAGATGGGGGGATGTGGATGCTGAACCGGCCGCGGCCGCACGGTCACACCGTGGTAATTGAAATACTCCCCCTCCCACTCCACCATCTCCTCGGTCCAAGCCATACGGATAACATCCAGGGCCTCAACGAGACGAGGTTGCGCAGTATTCCAATCCCATCCGTACACCGCGTACTCGTCGGCGCTCATTCCCCGACCGGCGCCGAACAACAGTCTCCCCTGAGAGAGAAGATCGAGCATGGCGTAGTCCTCGGCGATCTGGAGAGGGTGGTGCATGGGCACCAGCGACACAGCGGAACCGAGCATGAGTCGGCGCGTCCGCTGTGAGGCGGCGGACAGAAGTAACTGGGGATTAGGCATCATACCACCGAAAGGCCGGAAGTGATGCTCGGTGACCCATAGGCTATCAAACCGCATGTCTTCGGCGGCGTCAATCTGCTCTAGCCAGCGAGCGTAGAGCTCCTGCGAATCTCCATCCAGATCTGGAACATAGGTATTAAGCAGATAGTATCCGAACTTCATGACGGTCCTTCGCTTTCGGAATTGTCCGATGCCGTTGTCCACGTCGTGTTTCTCAGCCTTTCCTTCAGTGCACCAAGGTTCGGCGCAACAATCTGCAGTTGTTCCGGTGGTACATCCACACTGGCCGACTGCTTTAAACCGTGGCCTGTAACATTACACACGACCATGTCATCAGCCCCAATCACGCCTTGCCGGCGAAGCTGCGCAGCCGCAGCTAGGGACGCAGCGCCGGACGGCTCCGCGAAGACGCCAGCCATGCGACTCAGAAGCCCCTGGGCCTCGAGTATTTCGTCGTCCCCCAGGGCCACACCTGTCCCATTACTGGCGCGCACTGCCCGCAGCGCTCGTAACCCCAACGCCTTGGGGTTACCTACCCGAATGCTCTCGGCCACCGTGACGCCCGCTGTCACCGGTTCCACCATGGCACTGTCACCTTGCAGCGCCGCAACGATGGGGGCCGCGGCATCGCTCTGCGCTGCAACCAGCCTGGGAAAGCGATGTACCCAGCCGAGACCATGCAACTCCTGATACCCCTTCCACATCGCCACAAGGCCCGCCCCTCCAGCAGTGGGGTGGACGATCCAATTGGGTACGTGTTCATCCAGTTGATCAAACAGCTCGTAAGCGTACGACTTCTTTCCTTCATTCCGATACGGGTTCGTCGAAAGGCAATCGTACCAGCCGAATTCCCGGACCGCATCGCGATAAAAAGAGCCGATGTCGTCTAGACTCCCCTCTACCATCACCACTTCCGCACCGTAGGCGCACGCTTGGACCACTTTAGCCATATCAGTAGCCGCCGGCACCATGACAACGCTCCGCAAGCCTGCGATGGCAGCATAAGCGGCCACCGATGCTGCTGCGTTGCCGGTGGACGGCACCGCTACGGTATCAAAACCCAGTTCTACAGCACGGGAGATACCCACACAGTTGCTGCGATCCTTGAGAGAGCCCGTGGGCAGCAGCGTATCATTCTTGAGATAGAGCCGTTCCATGCCCAAGTGTTTGCCGAGGCGCAGGCAACGGATGAGAGGTGTGTAGCCCTCACCCAGCGACACCACTGAACTGCGGCTCTTCACCGGAAAGAAGTCGAACCAACGCCAGAGAGTGGGCTCGCCCTTGACTCGAATGCTGCGTAGATCCGAGCGAGTGAGGTACCCGAGGTCCATACGAACCTCCAGCACGCTACTACAGGCGCCGCACGCAAACGTGTCTTCGGTCACCGCCTCCCAGCCACACTGCGGACAGCACAACGCAGCGATTGTACCCATGACGGCCTCAGGCCTCGGCTTCCCGGATATCTTCCAACAACACCTCTACAGGATGGGCCGCCCGGCGCCCGGTGAGGTGTTCAATTTGCTGCCGGCAGGAGATTCCTGAAGCTACTACGCGCGCGCCCTGGGGCGCAGCTTCCACCGCCGGCACTAGGCGCCGAGCCGCGATTGCCACAGATACGTCATAGTGCTCCTTCTCGAAGCCGAATGAGCCAGCCATTCCACAACAGCCGGAGTCTATCTCGCGAACCTCGTGGCCCGCCTCCCGTAGTACCGACACGGTGGGCCCCATGCCCACCAAAGCCTTCTGATGACAATGACCGTGCAATACCACCGGCGGTCGGCTGCCGTTCTTCAGTGACCCCGCAGCGTTCTCTCGCATCAAAAACTCTTCAATTAGGAACGTCTGCCCTGCTACCACACGCGCCGCCTCGTTACGTAAAAGATCAGGATACTCGTCTCGAAGCGTGAGAATGCAGGATGGCTCCAACCCCACCACGGGCACCCCCTGTTCCACATAGGGTAGGAGTTCATTCACGTTCCAGGTAGCGTGCTCCTTAGCGTCCCTTAGCATGCCCTTGGAGATCATGGGGCGGCCGCAACAACGTCGAGGAACAGTTAATACCCGGTAGTTGAAGTGCTCTAGGAGGCGGGTAGCCGCAACCGCCACTTCCGGCGTATTGTAGGTGTTAAAGGTATCGTGGAACAGGATCACCGATCCACGGGCACCAGTCCCCGTCGGCTCGTGCCTGTTCCACCATGCCTCGAAGTTGTTTCGCGCAAAGCTCGGCAACGGCCGCCTCCGGTCGATGCCCAAGAAGCGGTCCATGATCCAGCGGTGGGCGAAATTGTCGTTGACCCGGTTCACCAGTGGCGCCAGCCACGATCCCCAACGGCTCAGGGCACCGATGCGGCCGAATAGGCGACTTCGGAGCGAAACACCGTGAACCTGCTGGTAGTGATGCAGAAACTCATACTTGAGCTTGGCCATGTCGACGTTGGAGGGACATTCGGCCTTGCAGCCCTTGCACTCGAGGCATAGATCCAAAACCTTATGGAGCCGCTCCCCAGTGAACTCGGAGCGCGGGACTTTGCCCGATAACACCGCGCGAAAGGCGGAAGCCCGTCCGCGAGTGGAGTGCTCCTCCTCCAGCGTAGCCATGTAGGAAGGACACATAGTGCCGCCGAGGGTTTTACGGCAGGCACCTGTGCCGTTACACATCTCCACCGCGGCCACAAAGCCCCCCTGGTCACCGAAGTCTAGCATAGTCTCAGGTTCCCAGGTCTTGTATGAGGTGCCATAGCGCAACGAATCGGTCATGGGTGGTGCGTCCACGATCTTGCCCGGATTTAGAAGATTGTAGGGATCGAACAGACGCTTGACCTTGCGAAACTCCTGGTACAACTCCGGTCCGAAGAGCTTCTCATTCAGGTGGCTCCGAGCCAGACCATCGCCGTGCTCTCCAGACATGGCCCCCCCGAACTCCATCACCAGATCGGAGATCTCACGGGAGATGTGTGTCATCTTTTCGACCTCGCCCACCTCCTTGAGGTTGATAAATGGGCGTATGTGCATGCACCCCACCGAACAATGGCCATAATAACCAGCCCGGACGCCGTAGCTCTCTAGGATCTTACGGAACCGTTTGATGAACTGAGGCAGTTTCACCGGATCCACGGCGGTGTCCTCAACGAAGGCAATAGGTTTCTTTTCTCCTTTAACGCCCAGCAAGAGCCCCAAGCCGGCTTTGCGTAGACCCCAGATCCCCTGCACCTCCCGCGGCTCGTAGGCAAGAGAGGCAGCATAGCCCATGCGCTCGCGCTTCCGTAGAACTTCCAACCTGCCAACCTTGCTCCGAACCTCCTCGGCGGTGTCTCCATCGTACTCCACCATGAGCAACGCGTCGGGGTCTCCCTGTACGAAGCCTAGTCGCTTGGACTGTTCCATGTTCTCGCGGGCTAAATCGAGAATGGGCTTATCGGTGAGCTCCATCGCGTAGGGGCTGGTGGCGAGAATTGCTTCGGACACCGCCAAAGCGTCTTGAAGGTCGTGGAAGTGAATCACATCGAGTGCAGTGTGCTTAGGCTTGGGCACCAACCGCATTTTCGCTTCCACTACACAGGCGAGCGTACCCTCGGAACCCACGATCAGGCGCGAAAGATTGAACGGCTGGTCCTTGGCGAACTCGTCCAAATTGTAGCCTGAGACCCGCCGCATAAGCTTAGGATAGCGCTCCGCGATGAGGCCTTTCGCAGACTCGATTAACGGCGGCAGGTGCTGATAGATTTGACTCTCGAGCCCCTTCCCCGTCTGGCTAGGCGCCAACGAACCATCTGGGAGATCCCGTAGAACCGCCTCGCTCCCATCCGCCAAGAGAACCGTTAGCTCCAGCACGTGATCAAGGGTCTTGCCATAGACGATAGAATGGGCACCAGCCGAATTGTTGCCAATCATTCCGCCAATAGTAGCCCTGTTCGAGGTTGAGGTATCGGGGCCAAACAACATGCCCATAGGTGCCACGCGGGCATTCAGCGCATCCTGAACGAGCCCCGGCTGCACGCGGGCCCAAAGTGCATCTGCGTTTACCTCCAGCACGCGGTTCATGTACTTCGAGAAGTCAATGACGATGGCGTGGCCCACAGTCTGGCCCGCCAGCGAGGTACCGCCGCCTCGGGCCAGTACCGGCACGCGATGCCGATTAGCCACCTCAATGACCGCCTGGACATCCCCTTTGTGACGGGGAATCACCACGCCTACTGGGTCGATCTGGTACATAGACGCGTCCGTCGCGTACAGTAGCCGTGAGTAGGAATCGAACCGGACCTCTCCCTCCACTCTCTTGCGGAGTTCGTTTTCAGTTTCCCGGTAATCATGTAGGCCTTCACGCACCATAGAAAACCTCCCTCGCAGCAACCCTATCTGAATCGGGCGGGTCGACGTTCAAGTCCCAGCCGCGACGATCCTACCAAGTCGATGGGCCAAATTACTTGACCGCAAATTTGCGGCTTGCAACCCCCACTCGATGCGCCCACGTCCCTAGTGATTATTGGAGTCGGGACCGGCGTAAACGGTCTGACAATGAACCGTGGGTCCTCCGATTTGCAAGTCGCCAGTTGTCAATTGTGGCAACTGCTCCGTATACCGCAAGCATTTTGGATGCCGAAACGGGCGTGCACGCCCCACAACACACGACCACTTCTCAAGTCGGCACGCTTTCTTCCCTCAGCAATGTCTTGGCTGTACGAAACACGCCGTGAAACATAGGCACCGTCAGCTTACCAGTGAAGGTGTTCTGCTGGCTTGGATGATAGGAGCCCAGCAGGGTTAAACCATCGGCGAGCTCATAACTGCTGCCATGGCCAAATTTAGGCCGGGGTCGAGGGAGTGGCCGACCGGCCTCCGTCATAGCCTTGAGGTAGGCATCGAACGCCATCTTTCCCAACGCTATGATCACCCTAAGACGGCTGAGCACCGCGAGTTCACGGACTAGGTATCCGATGCAGTTGTGGAACTCGTCCAGGGTGGGTTTGTTGGCGGGAGGTGCGCAGCGTACAGCGGCCGAGATGTAGCAGTCCATGAGTTCCAATCCATCGTTGCGATCCAACGACTCCGCTTGGTTTGCAAAGCCGTGTTCGAACAGGGCACGATAAAGCCAATCGCCACTGCGGTCTCCGGTGAACACCCGTCCCGTCCGGTTACCACCGTGGGCCGCTGGGGCTAAGCCAACGACGAGAAGGCGCGCAGCATCATTACCAAACCCCGGTACAGGCTGGCCCCAATACTCGTGTCCGTGATATCGGCGCGGGGGATCAGCTGCGGCTTCAGCTCGCCAGGCCACTAGTCGCGGGCACTTGCAACACCGGATCACTGCCCGGTTGATACGCGTGAGGGAGTCCCGTTCCATAGACTTTCCGGCATAGCCCATTAGGCGCCCGGGCGCCAATGAAAGTGGCACCTTAGGGAGGGTAGCAACGGTTACAGTTGAGTGTAACGGAGCACCGCAAATGATTTGTTGAAACGCTGGTGCCAGTTTAACGGGTTGGGTAGATTCTGAGCACTTAGTTTTCTAAAGAAAACATCAGGTAGACAGCGGTTCACAGACGTTCGTCCTGGATTTCCCATGGGTTTTATACCCCCCCGCACTTCGCCGATGCCGCGTTGGTTGGCATGGCGTGCATACGTAAATCCACCAAAGCACGCTCCTTGTCCTTCCTGATAAATACCCCACCACCTCCCACTGGAAAACCGACCTTGACGTGTCCGAGCGAGTTTTGCTATACCCCTCGAAAACGCAGGAAAAACTTCTAGTCTACTCGCTGAAAAAAGGGGATTGCCAGTGCCGCAATATGATGTTCTCGTTATTGGTGGCGGCGCATCCGGTCTACGCGCGGCAATTGCTGCCAAGCGCGCCGGGGCGTCCGTGGCGGTGCTGAGTAAGGTCCACCCGCTGCGAACCAACTCAGCATTGTCGCCGGGAGGTCTAAACGCGCCGCTTGGAAATGACGATTCCACGGAAAAGTTTGCCAATGACATCGTCAGGGCTGGCGACGGCCTGTGCAACACCGAAGCAGTGGACATCTTAGCGACGAACGCGGCCCGGGAGGTCATCTGGCTAGAGCGTGTTGGTGTACCGTTCAATCGTGACACCGAGGGGCGTATCGACTGCCGACCTCTGGGCTCCAGTAGCGTGCACCGTGCCGCGTACGCCGACGACCGCACCGGACACACAATCCTCCACGTGCTTCATGAACAGTTCCAAAGAGAGAAGATCCCCTGTTTCGGGGAGTGGTTCGCTACTTCCCTGCTCCAAAACGCGGGGGCTTGTACCGGCGCGGTTGCCCTAGGACACCGGAATGGCCAACTCGAGACTTTCAGCGCGGGTGCGGTTATTCTTGCAACCGGGGGCGCCACTCAGTTGTACCGTCCTTGTACGTCGGCGGTGGGAACGACCGGCGACGGACTGATGCTCGCATATGATATTGGCGTTGGCCTCGTGGATCTGGAGATGGTGCAGTTTCACCCAACAGTTTACAGCGACACTCGAACCGCGGTCATAAGCGAAGCGACCTTGGGCGAGGGCGCAAAACTCATCAACTCGGCAGGCGACACTCTGACGAATTCCGCAGGGCTCTCACGGGCGCAACTGGCTGCAGAGGTGTATAAGGTCGGTCGGAACGGGGGCGGCCCCGTGTCCCTCGACCTTCGGTCGATCGAGAACCTCGTGTCCCGCTTTCCCGGTGCAGCTGAGGTCGTCAAGATGATGGCCGGGATAGACATCACGAAGAACCCGGTGCCGGTACAACCGGTGGCACACCGGCCCATGGGTGGAATCGAAACCAACGCCGCCGGAGAGACCTCAGTAGCCGGGCTCTTCGCCGTGGGGGAGTGCGCCCACAACGGACTCAATGGCGCGAGCCGCCTTCCGGGCAACACCCTGACTGAGGCGGTTGTTTTCGGCAAACGGATAGGAGAGGCGGCGGCGACTTACGCCAAGTCAGAGAGCCCCCAAGTAGCGGTGGGATCCCAAGTCGCACAAGACGACAAACGTCTTGCTGAGATCACCTCCGGTGGCCCGTCTAGCGACACCATAGGCGCCATCCACCGAGAATTGGGCGAGCTCATGACGGCCAACGTAGGCGTGGTGCGCGCGGACGCGGGATTAGCCGAGGCCCAGGATAAGATCCACTCGCTACAACAGCGCCATGCCGCGCTTCGCGTCAGTAACACTTCCCGGATCTACAATTACGCGCTTATGGGGTACATTGAACTGGGGAACCTACTCAAGTTGGCTGAGGCCACGGCCTTGGCGGCCCGGGAGCGCACTGAGAGCCGTGGCGCACATATTCGAAGCGATCATCCGGAGCAAGATGATTCCACCTGGAAGGCACACACCGTAGTGCGCTTGCAAGATGGTTCACCGAAGCTCGTTACCCGATCGGTGTCGACATAAGAGCGGGTATCACAACACCGCGAACGCCGACGAAAAGCGCCGACTAAGGAGAAACCATGGAAGTTACCTTCAAAGTTCATCGCAAAGACCCGGAAAACGGTGGTGAATCGAGTTATTCCACCTACCAGGTGGATCTGCCCGAGGATGCCACGGTGCTGGAGGGGCTGCAGAAGATTCGAGACGAGCAGGATGACACCCTAGCCTTCCGCGCTTCGTGTTGCCAGGGCACTTGCGGCGAGTGTGCAGTGCGGATCAATTATAAAGCGCAGTTCACTTGTACTGCCAGAATTGGCGCAGTCACAAAAAAAGCTCCTGAAATCTTATTGGATCCAGTGCGCAACATCCCGGTCGTCAAGGATCTAGTTTTCGATATGGACGCTTTCACCTGGAATAAAATGAGCGCCATGAAGCCCTGGATGGAGCCAGACGATGAATTCGCGGTCACTGAGAACCTAGTCCCCGAAGCAGAGATGGCGGAAGTGCGCAAGACCATGAGCTGCCACCAGTGTGGCCTATGCGATGAAGGCTGCGCGGTACTGCCAGTGAATTTCGATTTTCTAGGCCCCGCCGCTATGGTAAAGGGCTACCGCTTCGTAATGGACCCTCGGGAAACAGGGGCAAGGATGGATGCCCGCATGAAGGTGGTGGAACAACCACAGGGACTCTGGGACTGCGTACACTGCTACGAGGCTAACGGAAAGTGTCCGCGTGGGCTAGCCCCTTCCAGCAAGATCATGGAGATACGGGATGTGGCCTTCAAGGAAGGCATCAAAAACCAGAAGGTGGGACGGCATCACGCAAGCTTCATAAACTCGGTGAAGCGAACCGGATGGCTCGATGAACGCAAGTTGGCCATGGAGACCGAGGGAATTACCAATATAGCGGGACTAATGAAGCTCTTACCCACTGCAGTGCGCGCGTTACGCCGAGGGAAAATGCCCGGCCGTCACGAGAAACGCCCGGGGGCTGAACAGATTAAACGCATTCTCGAGAAAGCGGAGGACTCCAAGTGAAATATGCGTTCTACCCCGGATGTGTGGCCAAAGGCGGTTGCCCCGAACTCTACTCCGCAGCCGTAAAGGTGGCCAAGAAGCTCGACATTGAGCTTGAAGAGATGCCTGACGTCGCATGTACTGGCGCCGGTTGCATGCCGACACACCTCTCGGATCCCATTAACGCTCGGACGTTCGCCAAAGCGGAGCAGATGGGGCTACCCATAATGACCATTTGCAGCACCTGCCAGGGCGTCTTCAGCCAAGCTAACGACCGGCTTCAAGATGCCGAATACCGAGAAGAGATTAACCGCGAGTACCTAGCCGAGGAGGGGCTATCCTACAAGGGAACTACCGACGTCAAGCACTTGCTGTGGGTGCTGTTCGAGGACTATGGAATCGAAAAGCTCAAGTCGCTGATCGAGCGCCCCCTCAACGGCCTCAAGGTATCACCGTTCTACGGCTGCTTCCTCCGTCGCCCCGGAAACATTATGGTACCCAACGCGGACGTGGGCGGACGCCGGGGCTATCTGGAGGACCTAATCGGCATGCTGGGAGCGGAGAACGTCGACATAAGCGGCAAAACCAAGTGCTGTGGCTTCCCTATCCTTACAGCCAACGAGGAAGCCTCCCTGGGCATGGTGGCCAAGCACACCGGCGAGTCCCGGGATAACGGGGCCGACTGCATGGTGACCCCATGTCCATTGTGTCATCTGAACCTCGACGGAAATCAGCCGAGGGCCGAGGGACAGAAAGGCGAGAAAATCGACTTGCCGATAATGCATCTGCCGCAGCTCGTTGGCCTGGCATTGGGATTCGACACTGAAGAGATGCAACTCGGACGCCATATCGTTTCGACCAAGGCTGTCAACGACAAGGTCGACATGCTCACATAGAGAAATGGGCAACCAGAAAGATAAGCCCAATCCCGTCAACTTAGCCCGGGAACTCCTGAAGTTCCGGAAGGCACAGCTTCCCTTTGGCTATTACTACGCTGTCAAGGTCCGCCTCGGTCACGCCTGGATCGAGGATGAGACGGCGCTGGCGGAGATCATGGACGGCATCAACGAATTGGGTTACGAGGTGGTCAGAAAGCGGCAGTAGCGGCCGTCCCGAGGTCCCGCCGGGACCCTTTAGGACGCCACCGTCGCCGCAAAACCCGCGCAAAGAGGAGCGCTAAGAGCACTGAATCATGAGTAGCATAGCAATCGACAGCAAAAGAACTTTGCGGCAGGACCTGTGGTGGGTCGAACCCATGCTTGTGGTACTAGGCCTGGGCTGCTTCGCCGCCTACTCGACCTGGGCCGCACTCCAAAACGGTAACTATTATGCGGCGCCATACCTTTCACCCCTCTACTCGCCGTGCCTCGCTATCAACTGCGAACACGTGACGGTATCCCTGTTCGGCTCATGGTATAATTGGTCTCCCGCAATTCTTATTCTGTGGATACCCGGTGGATTTAGGCTAACCTGCTATTACTATCGCAAAGCCTACTATCGGTCCTTCTTCTGGTCACCGCCAGCCTGCGCCGTGAGGGACGCGGCAAAGGAATATTCCGGCGAAACTCGCTTCCCATTCATCCTACAAAACATCCACCGATACTTCTTCTGGATGTCCTTACCAATTTTGGCATTCCTCTGGTGGGACGCCCTAATCGCCTTCAACTTCGGCGGCAGCTTCGGTGTTGGTCTGGGTACGCTGATTCTAATCGGTAACGCCACGTTGCTATCCCTCTACAGCTTTTCCTGTCACTCGTGCCGGCACCTATGCGGTGGAGGCCTAAACAGCTTCCAGGCCGCGGCCGGACGCTACAAGCTCTGGGGCATCGTGACAAAGCTCAACGAAAAGCACATGCAAATCGCCTGGATCAGTCTCGTGTGGGTAGGCTTGACCGACGTGTACGTCCGGCTGTTGGCTACCGGCGTCCTACAGGACTTGAGGTTTATCTGATGGCCCGCGAGAGCTACGAGACGCACGCGTACGACGTGGTAGTTGTGGGAGCCGGCGGAGCGGGGTTGCGAGCGGGGATTGAGGCTCATGGAAAGGGTGCCAAGACGGCTATCATCTGCAAATCGCTGCTGGGCAAAGCGCACACTGTGATGGCCGAGGGCGGTATCGCTGCCGCCATGGGCAATGTGTGGCCCGAGGACAACTGGAAGGTGCATTTCCGGGACACCATGCGGGGCGGCAAGCTGCTGAACAACTGGCGTATGGCACAGATCCATGCACAGCAGGCGCCGGAACGGGTACTAGAATTGGAGGAATGGGGAGCGCTATTCGACCGCACCAACGAAGGCTTGATCTCGCAACGCGATTTCGGTGGCCATCGCTACGCCCGCTTAGCGCACGTGGGGGATCGTACCGGTCTAGAAATGATCCGTACCCTGCAGCAGCGGGCCGTGGCACTCGGCATCGACGTATATATGGAGTGCAACATCCAGCACCTATTGATGAGTGATGGCAGGGTGAGTGGGGTTGTAGGTTACTGGCGCGAGAGCGGTGAACTAATCGTGTTCAACTGCAAGGCAGTGGTGCTAGCCACCGGGGGTTCCGGGAAGTGCTGGCAAGTGAGTTCCAACTCCTGGGAATACAGTGGAGACGGTATGGGCATGGCGATGGAGGTGGGAGCCGATCTCATCGACATGGAGAAGGTTCAGTTCCATCCCACCGGCATGGTCTGGCCTCCCAGCGTCCGTGGCATCTTAGTTACGGAGGGGGTTCGCGGTGATGGCGGGACACTACTGAACTCCGAGGGCGACCGTTTCATGTTCAATTACGTGTCGGAGTTCTTCAAGGCAGAAACCGCCGACAACGAGACTGAAGCGGATGCTTGGTACCAGGATAAGAAAAACAACCGTCGGACCCCGGACCTGCTACCGCGAGACGAGGTAGCCCGAGCCATCAACGCAGAGGTCAAGGCCGGCCGTGGTACCGAGCACGGCGGCGTGCTGCTGGACATCGCAAATCGCCGCGATGCGGAATATATCAAGCGGCGGCTTCCTTCCATGTACCACCAGTTCAAGGAGCTAGCGGACGTCGATATTACCAAAGAAGCCATGGAGGTGGGGCCCACTTGTCACTACATAATGGGAGGGATCCGGGTAAACGCGGACACTTCCGCGACCACAGTGCCGGGGCTCTATGCCGCGGGCGAAGTGGCGGGAGGGTTGCACGGCGCCAACCGGCTCGGTGGCAACTCCCTGTCTGACCTGCTGGTGTTCGGATGTATCGCCGGTGCCTCGGCGGCGGACCATGCCCTAGGAGTCGAGGCCGTAGCAGCGCCCGACACGGTAGAGTTGGACCGGCTCACGGGCTTCATGCTGGAACCTTTCACAGATCGTGGAAACGAGAACCCCTACGCGATTCACAGTGATCTTCAGCGCACCATGCACAACCTTGTCGGTATCATCCGCACTGAGAGTGAAATGCTGACCGCGCTGGAGGAAATTGCGGTGTACAAGGACCGGGCGGCGCACGTGAAAGTCGAAGGTGGCCGGCGTTTTAACCCCGGTTGGCACTTGGCGCTGGATTTGAGGTCACTCCTGGCGGTTGCAGAAGCTGCCACCCTTTCAGCCCTCGAGTGCAAGGAAAGTCGAGGCGGACACACCCGCGATGACTATCCCGACCCCGACCCCAAGTACGGAACCGTGAACGTGGTGACGCGTGCGCACAACGGGACCGCCTCTGTTTCCCTCGAGCCCCTACCGGCAATGCCTGAGGAGCTCAAGAAAATAGTTGAGGAGCAATTTTAATGCCTGAAGAAACCAATACGGTAAGCGGCGGGGAGGCAAAGATGCGCGTCTGGCGTGGCGACGCCAGCGGCGGAGAATTCAGGGACTACACCATGCCGCTCCAGGAGGGCATGGTTGTGCTAGACGTGATCCACAATATACAGGCTACGCACGCCGGTGACCTCGCCGTACGCTGGAACTGTAAGGCCGGAAAATGCGGGTCTTGCAGTGCCGAAGTCAACGGCAAACCGCGACTCATGTGCATGACTCGCATGAACACGTTCGGACCCGACGAGACCATCACCGTAGCACCCATCAAGACCTTCCCCCTGATTCGCGACCTCGTAACCGACGTATCCTACAACTACGAAAAGGCCAGAAGCATACCCCCCTTCAAGCCTAAGCCCAAGGAGGCCGACGGAACTCGACGTATGTACCAAAAGGACGTCGACCGGGCACAAGAGTTCCACAAATGCATCGAATGTTTCCTGTGCCAGGACGTCTGTCACGTCATCCGGGACCACAACGATAACAAGCCGAACTTCGCCGGACCGCGTTTTTTCGTTCGGGTAGCAGGTCTTGAGATGCACCCACTGGACACCGACGACCGTCTGGAGTTCCTGCGTAATGAAGCCGGGCTAGGCTTCTGCAACATCACCAAGTGCTGCACCGACGTTTGCCCGGAGAACATCAAGATCACCGATAACTCAATTATCCCCATGAAAGAACGGGTGGTGACGCGGTTCTACGACCCAATCGCGCGGCTACTCGGGGCACTGGGCGGGAAGCGGTCCTGACCCTAGCTTTTCGTTGGACAAAGCAGACAGTCCGTCCCACACATGGAACTATCGGAACGAGTAGCCCTGATCACGGGGGGCGGCACCGGAATCGGCAAGGCTGTGGCGTGGGCCATGGCGGCAGAGGGTGCCCGCGTCGTCATCGCCGCGCGCAACAAAACGCGACTAGAAACCGTAGCGGCAGAAATGCAGGCAGTGGGTCATTCTGTATTGTCCGTCCCGGTAGACGTCACGGACAGAAACTGTATTCGCGATTGCATCAGCAGAGTCCGGGAACATTGGGGCCACATCCACATCCTAGTGAACAACTCCGGAACATCAGGGATTACGTCCATGGATGACCCGGACGACGATCTGTGGCATACCATCGTCAATACCAATCTTACCGGTGTCTACTTATTGACTAAGGAAGTGCTAGGTATCATGAGCGACGATGGTCGTGGTCGAATCATAAACATGTCCTCGGTACTGGGCAAGTTCGGCGTTCCCGGTTATGCCGCTTACTGCGCCAGCAAGCACGGACTCATCGGATTCACCCGAGCGCTGGCACTCGAATTGGCCTCGCGGAGCATTACCGTAAACGCCCTATGTCCCGGTTGGGTGGACACAGAAATGTCCCGCGCCGGTATCGACCAGATTGCCGCGCAGCAGGGGACCGATCCTGAGTCCTTCAAACAGCAGGCGCTCGCTTCAGTGCCAATCCGACGGTTTCTCGAACCGGAAGAGATTGCCCGGTTCGCGGTGTACTTAGCGTCCGACAAGGCATCTGGCATCAACGGACAAGCCCTCAACATCTGCGGTGGGCAGACAATGGTGTAACCCATGACGATTCCTGACCTCGAAGCTATAGCCAAGGAAATTAGAGTCGACGTAATCCGCATGCTAGTGGAGGCAGGTTCCGGACACCCCGGTGGATCACTATCGTGCACAGACATGGTGACGGCGCTGTACTTTCACGAGATGAATCACCGTTCAGATCAGCCAAACTGGACCGATCGCGACCGTTTCGTGCTCTCAAAGGGCCATTGCGTGCCCACAGTGTACGCCGCCCTCGCTAGGGCCGGCTACTTCCCGCCAGAGGAACTGCTTAGCCTGAGAAAACTCAACAGTCGGATACAGGGACACCCCGACCGCCATCGCTTCCCATACGTAGAGGCCTCTACCGGCTCCCTTGGACAAGGGTTGTCAGTGGCACTGGGAATGGCACTATCGGGTAAGGTTAGCGACCAGGGATTCCGTGTATACTGCGTCATCAGCGATGGTGAATGTCAGGCCGGCCAGATCTGGGAGGCAGCCATGGCCGCACCTAGATTCCAGCTCGACAACCTCTGCGTACTAATGGACTACAATCATATACAGTTGAGCGGCGAGGTGGACGAAATTATGAGCCTGGAACCACTGCTAGACAAGTGGCGCGCCTTCAACTGGAACACCCTGGAGATCAACGGTCACGACTTTTCCGCCATTCTCGACGCGCTAAAGATAGCAAAAGAACATCGCGGCGGCCCCACTATGATTGTTTGCCAGACCGTTAAGGGTAAGGGAGTCAGCTTTATGGAGAATCGCTGGGAGTGGCACGGGAAAGCCCCCAGCCGCGAAGAAGGCGACCTAGCGATTTCCGAGATTGTCAACGGTGCACCGCCAACCTCCTAAGCGAAAGGAAACAGTACATGAGCGCAATTGCGACACGTGTGACCTTTGGCGAGACCGTTGCCCGACTTGCCAACACCAATCGGGACATCGTTGTGCTCGACGCAGACCTCCGAAAATCCACCATGACGGATGAGTTTTCTCGTAAGCACCCCGACCGGTTTTTTGACGTAGGCATCGCCGAGGGCAACATGGTAGGTGTAGGCGCCGGCATGGCCCTAACTGGCAAGATCCCTTTCATCTGCAGCTTCGCATGCTTCGTAGTCGGCCGCTTTGAGCAGATTCGCATGGCAGTGGCGTACAACCGTGCTAACGTAAAGATTGTCGGAACCCATTCCGGCATTGGAATTGGGGAAGATGGTTACAGCCAGATGGCGACCGAAGACATCGGCCTCATGCGTACCCTACCCAACATCGCCGTAGTACAGCCCGCTGACCCCGTCGAGACCCGTGGTGCGGTGGAATATATCACCCAACACGACGGTCCGGTGTTCCTCCGTCTCACCCGCCAGAAGGTGATCGACGTCAATGACCAGACCTATGAGTTTCAGTTTGGCAAAGCCGTGGTGTTGCGAGAGGGCTCAGACGTGTCACTCCTGGGAACCGGTGCCGTGATGGAGAACGTCCTAAAAGCTGCCGACCAACTGGTCTCCCAAGGCATCAGTGTGCAGGTGGCCAACATTCACACTATCAAACCCCTCGATACCGAATTCATCGAGTCGATTGCTACGAGCCACGGCAGGATAGTGACCGTCGAGGACCACGGTATCTCCGGTGGCCTCGGCAGCGCCGTGGCCGAAACCGTGGCCGAACTTGGACTCGGTCGGGTTCGTCGCGTCGGCGTCACTGACTTTGCTGAATCGGGAGACACTGAGGGACTTTACGAGAAGTACGGACTATCCTCTAAACGCATCAGTGCGGCGGCAATGGATTTGATGAAGTAGGTCCTACCGCCCAACGGATTCCCCCGACAAAAAACCGGCCAAGTAGGTGGGCCGCTAGCGACAAACTGCTCTCGTCGCCCGTTCTTAGAACACAACGACACCGAAGGCATCGAGCTCAGTGTCACCACCCAGAGTCACGTCCTTGACGGAATCTTCCAACAGCCCGAAAGGCAGCTCTGACGGAGTCGCGCTCAACTCGAATCGTTCCTAGTCTCCATTTCCGTTCTGCCTGGCCGTGTCCCGGGAAATTCAAAACGAAAATCGCTCATGAGGTTGATGAAGAGTTCTAGGGCCAGCCTAGAATAGCTACGTAAAACAATAAAGTCGTGCGTTCAGCTCGTTGTCTGACCAGGAGTTTTTCGCGAACATTTGGACACGAACATCCCCTCCCCCCAATCGATCAACTCGGCTCAATTGCCCTCAGGGGCGCCAGCATCAGGTCCCCTAGCGCTAGCAGCGTTCTCACCGTCAGAGGTCCCTACCTCCGGCACCACCCGAACCTTGATGCTAGGCATCACTTCCGGCCGTAGTCGAATGGGCACTTCATAGTCCCCTACGGCCTTGATGGGAAGCTCCAGAACGATTCTGCGGCGCTCCACTTCGAAACCCTGCTCCTTCAACGCCTTCTCGATGTCAAGGTTAGTGATGGAACCGAAAAGCCGCCCCTCCTCGCCAACCTTCACAGCGAATTCGAGAGACACTCCGGCAAGCTTCTCCCCGACACCCTGGGCGTCCTTGGTGAGACGGTCCCGTCGCTGAGCGATCATACGCTGCTCGTGTTCCAGAGCCTTGAGGTTCTTCTTATTAGCCAACACCGCCAGTCCACGGGGCAACAGATAGTTTCTCGCGTAACCGTCCTTGACCTTGACCACGTCGCCCATGTGCCCCAGGTTATCAATGTCTTCCCTTAAAACAACTTCCATCGACTCTCCTTCAGGTCAGCCTGCAGTTCGCCGCTTGAGGCGACGGAAGTCGCCCCAAAGATCGAAGAACCCTAGGCCGACAACCAGCACCGTGAGAATTTGCTCAAATACGATGAGCAGATATCCCAGAATGCGGAAAAACACCGGGACCTTCTTATGATCAAAATAATACGCCACAATGGCCAGTCCGTGGAAAAAATAAAACACCGCGCACACGAAGACCACGTTGACCACCACAGTACGCAACAGCCAACCGAGAGGTAGGAAAAGTGCCAGACTCGGCACCAGCATGAACCACACCATATGATCGGGAGATTTCCACTCCTTCAGATCTTCGCTCTCAAAGAAAAACGCACGGTACTGTGGGAACTGCCACGACAGCAGAGCCAAATTCACAAGCACCGTGACCCCCACGCCCAGAAATATCATGCCGGGCAGCATCTGCACAAAGAATGTTGCCATCTGTCCTGCATGTTCACCGAGAAACTCAATGGTCTCGCTCGGCAGCCCCATTCGCTCGTACATTTCCAGGGTCATGCGAACCTGGGCGTGAACCCCAGCGTGCAGCATAGTCCACAGCGCCGAGAACGATCCTGTCCATACCCATGCGGACATTAAGATGGCTGCCAACGTACCGGCAGCACTAACGCTCACAACCGTGGCGATGGACCATCCCCGCCCAAAAGACCCAACCAAGAAGAATATCACTAGAACGAACACCACGCACAATGTGGCAACCTCTAGCCCAACTAAAACATAGACGCACACGGTAGCAATCAGGGGCAGCAGTTGCCCTGCATGTTTGTCTACCCGAACACTCACAAACAGACCTGGAAATATCACGAGAGGAAGCACAAATAGCCCAATGATCGGCAACCAAAGACCTACAAACAACAATAGAAGGGTAGCGGCCAAGCCAAGGCCGACTCCCCTGAGCGTCTCAAGCTGTTTCATAGACCGATCCGTGGGCGGCAAGACGTCGGATCAGAGTTTGACGGTGGTATAAGGAAGCAACGCTACCAGACGCGCCCGTTTGATCGCCTTGGATAAGCGCCGTTGACACCAGCAACAGGTCCCAGTGATGCGGCTCGGCGTGATCTTTCCTCGCTCCGTCATAAATCCGGTGAGGAGCTTGGTATCCTTATAGTCGAAGCGGAGGTCTTTGTTGGCGCAGAAGCGACACACCTTCCGGCGCGTTATGCCACCACGCCTTCGAGGTGGCGAATCGTGATCGTCTGTACCTCTTCTACCGCGATATTCTGCCATCTTTTCCTAGCCGTCCCGATGGTCCGAACGTAGGGTTCTCGGACCGTACTCCAGAAAGAGCCATTACGCTTTCTGGCCATCCTCAGCAGATTCCGGCGGCGCAGCTTCCCCTGCCTCTACAGCAGCAGATTCCGGCGGGGCTAACGGTAATACGTCATCATCCAAAACCACGGTCATGCACCGCATGACCTCGTCACTCAAACGCATCACTCGCTCTAGTTCTTCGCTAGCACCTGCCGAGACCTTGTACTGAATAAGGTTGTAGAAACCCTTACCTTGCTTCTCTATAGGGTATGCTAAATCTCTTATTCCCCACTCCTCAAAGTGAGTGATGGTCGCACCCTGCCCTTCGAGAACCCCACGGAACCTATCGCACAACTCCTGGTTTTTGCCACTGTGAACCGGGTGGACAATAAACAGTGTTTCGTAATGGGTCGTATCTTCAGCCATCTTCGTCGAGTGTACCTAACATAGGGGCTCTCTCTTTACAACCTACCGCATTAGACTAGGAGCGGTGCGATGACTAACGAAACCACTGACATGAGCTTAATCAGGATGTTCATTGACGGTCCGGAGGTATCCTTCAAGGGATCACCAACAGTATCACCGACCACGGCCGCCTTGTGTGCTTCGCCACCCTTCTGCTCGTTCTCAAGATCACCGCGCTCGATAAATTTCTTGGCGTTGTCCCAAGCGCCACCAGCGTTAGACATGAAGAGCGCTAACAACACGCCCGAAACCATCGCCCCGGCTAGTGTCCCACCCAAAGCCACCGGGCCCAGCGTTAACCCCACAACCACCGGCACAATCACCGCCACCAGCCCAGGCAACACCATCTCCTTGATAGCCGCGCGGGTAGAAATGTCCACGCAACTCGCTGCGTCGGGCTTGACCCCCTCGCGACCTTCCAGCAACCCGGGGATCTCACGGAACTGCCGGCGTATCTCGTCAATCATTCGTCCGGCTGCCCTCCCCACCGCGGTCATAGTCATGGCTCCAATGAGATACGGAATCAGGCCACCAATGAACAGGCCCACCACTACCTCCGGGGAGGTCACCAGGATCTGAATCGGTTCTCGCCCCACCGCTGCTAGCTCGGTGTCCACCGTTCTCGTGTAGGCCGAGAATAGCGCCAATGCAGTCAACGCCGCCGACCCGATCGCAAAACCTTTGCCAATAGCCGCCGTAGTATTGCCCAACGAGTCGAGCCCGTCAGTGATCTTCCTCACCTCGGGACCCAAACCGCACATTTCGGATATACCACCAGCATTGTCAGCGATAGGGCCGTAGGCATCGACACTCATAGTGATACCCACCGTAGCCATCATCGCGACCGCCGCCATACCGATCCCATAGAGCTGAGCTGCACCGTGGGACACCCAAATGGCGACTGCAATCACCACGACCGGCGCCGCAACGCTCTCTAGACCCACGGCAAGACCGTGAATGATGTTGGTGGCGTGACCAGTGCGGCTAGCCTCAGCAATGCGCTCCACCGGCTTTGCGGAAGTGTAGTACTCCGTAATAAGACCAATGAAGATGCCACCCAACGAACCCGCAAGTACCGCCCAGAAGACGCCGATGGAAACTCCGTAGGAAAGAATGAGCGCCAGCGCTGCCCCTAGAAATAGTACCGTAGTAAGGACGGTAGCACCCCGCAATGCCGACTGCGGATCAATCTTCTTGAACACTCGCATGGAATAGATCCCCACCACCGAAGCAATGAGTCCTAATACTGCTAAGATCAGCGGTAGCGCCATCAATGTGGCCCGCGAAGCTTCTCCGGAGACCGAAAACAATCCAGCTAGCCCGTTAGGTGTAATAGTACTAGCGATAGCGATGGATGCAATCACGGAGCCCACATATGACTCGAACAGGTCCGCGCCCATGCCAGCGACGTCGCCGACATTATCCCCGACATTGTCCGCGATCACACCAGGATTACGCGGATCGTCTTCTGGGATTCCCGCCTCGACTTTGCCTACGAGATCGGAGCCAACGTCCGCGGCCTTAGTGTAGATACCGCCGCCGACGCGGGAGAACAGTGCGATGGAACTGGCGCCCATAGCGAACCCGCTTATGTACTTAGCGTTCTGTACGTCACCATAGAGCAGAAACAGTACGCCCACACCCAAGAGACCAAGGCTTGCGACTGAGAGACCCATCACTGACCCACCGTTAAAGGCCATGAGTAGCGCCGCCGCCTGGCCACTCTCCGCAGCCGCCTGAGAAGTGCGTACGTTCGCCCGGGTGGCCGCTTTCATGCCGAGGAAGCCGGCGATAACCGAGCAAATTGCTCCCCCGAAGAACGCTAGAGCGGTGGCGACTCCGAGCTGCCATGCCAGTAGCAACGCAACGACCACGACAAACACCGAGAGCACGGTGTACTCACGCCTCAGGAACGCCATGGCCCCCTCGTAAATGGAGTCACTCACGGACTGCATTTCCGCATCCTTGACTCCCACTTTGACAATCGAGCGATAGACCCCGTATGCAATGAGTAGTCCAACAGCACCCAGCACGGGAGCCCAGACCGCTAAACCATCCATAACACCTCCTCTATTGAAGTCGGTTGAAATCTTCCATAGCCTGTGCCGGGCCCTTGAGCACGATTGCACCCACTGCCTCCCCGGCCTTCCGCAAAACACCGTCCAGTGGTTCCTGTTCCTCGGGCGAGAACCGGTTCAGCACAAAGTCCACAGGGTCTATGCCTGCAGGTGGACGTCCGATCCCAACACGCAGTCGAACGAATTCACGGTCAGCTACGTACTGCAGGATGGACATGATACCCCGATGCCCGCCCGCCGAACCGCCACAACGAATCCTAAGGCGCCCGAAGGGCAGATCTAGGTCGTCGTAAACCACCAATAAGTCCGCTGCCTGGATCTGAAAACGTTTCACTAGCGCCGCCACCGCGAGGCCACTATTGTTCATGTAGGTCTGCGGCTTGGCGAGCACTAGAGTTTCCTGATCCCACTGGCCCCGACCTATTAATGACTCGCTCCGCTCGTCGGTGACGTGGATGGCCCGAGCATCGGCGATTTGGTCCAGCAACATAAACCCGAGATTGTGTCGCGTGCGTTCGTATCGCCGACCCGGGTTGCCCAAACCCACTAGCAGCTTCACGGAGGTGACTCCATAAATGAGCCCAAGGACGTCCGGTAATCCCCAACGTGTGCGGGGGTCACTCGCTGCCCTGTTCCGCGCCGTCCGCGGGCTCCGCCGCATGGCCCTCGGCAGTTTCAGCAGTTTCCTCCGCAGCTTCAGTCTCCAACTCTTCTTCCGCAGCAATGACCGTAGGCGCCAACACCGATACCAGCGCTAGGTCCGGAGTGCTATTAGTTACATTGGGCGGCAGCGTAATATCGCCGACCTTGAGTCCGTGGCCGATTTCCAATGGTGAGACATCGACCTCGATCTGCGCCGGGATGTCCATAGGCAAGCACTCCACCTCCAATTCCCGAACAATGGGTTGCAAAACGCCTCCCTGCACGACCCCCTCAGCCCGTCCCACAAAACGAACACCGACCATAACGGTAATCTTTCGCGACACGTCTACCTCATAGAAATCGATGTGGGCGACTGCGTGGGTCACAGGGTGATACTGAATGTTCTTAATTAGGACAAGCCTACCGTCGAGAGTATCAACCGACGACTTAAACCGGAGCAAATGGGAGCCCTCTAAGCTTCCGAGGCGGCTCTTAAGCTCCCGGTCATCGACCTGCATAGCGAGACCATCCGTACCCCGCCCATACACAATCCCCGGAAGCATCCCGTTGCGGCGTAGGCGGCCAGCATCGCGCTTGTTTCCTACCCGCCTCACCTCTACCGAAACTTCTACCGTTTCCAAACCTAACCTCCTGACAACGTGCTGTGAATATTTCGATCAGAAAAGGGAGCTAATGGACCGCTCCAGGTGAGTCCTACGTATTGCCTCCCCGATAAGGGGCGCTACAGACAAAGGTTTTAACTTATCACACTCCGCCATCTTAGCGCTCAAGGGGACGGTGTCGGTAACCACCATCTCCTCCATCGGCGACTCGTTTATCCGGTCTAATGCTTTTCCAGAAAGGATGGCGTGGGTGCAGCAGCCGATAACCTTCTTGGCACCCGCCCTCACCAGCGCCTCCGCAGCCATGGCTATGGTACCAGCCGTGTCCACCATATCGTCAATTAGAATGGTGGTCTTCCCTTCCACCTCACCAATGATGTTCATCTCCTCCACCACGTTGGCGTCGGCCCTACGCTTATCGATGACGGCCATCGCCACATTCAACTTAGTGGCGAACGCCCGCGCCCGCTGGGCCCCGCCCGCGTCCGGAGACACAACGATAGAATTCTCGTTGCCTATGCGGGTTCCCAGGTACTGCAGTAACACCGGTGAAGCATAAAGGTTGTCTACCGGAATGTTAAAGAACCCCTGAATCTGGCCCGAGTGAAGATCCATCGTAAGCATGCGAGAAGCGCCCGCCGTGGTGATAAGGTCCGCCACCAGTTTGGCGCTGATGGGCACACGGGGGGCTACTTTGCGGTCCTGCCGCGCGTAGCCATAGTAGGGGATCACCGCAGTGACTCGCTTGGCCGACGCGCGCCTGAAGGCATCCAGCATAATAAGCAGCTCCATCAGGTTGTCGTTTCCTGGGGCGCAAGTGGACTGGATAACAAAAACGTCACAGCCACGTACGTTCTCCTTGATCTCTACCCGGATTTCGCCGTCACTAAACGTCTCTACTAACGCCTCCCCTATAGGAACTTCGAGGCCGTCGCAGATGTCGCGCGCAAGCGGAGCATTGGAATTCCCCGCAAAAACCCTCATTTCATCGTACAACGATCCCATGGTTTACCTTGGCTACTGCAGAAAAACTTGTTGGCGCCTTGCGCCTCGACAGCTCACCGTCCCATCGGAGATGGAAGCTTGGCTGGGCGGGAAGGATTCGAACCTTCGAATACCGGAACCAAAATCCGGCGCCTTACCACTTGGCGACCGCCCATCCCGCCCATCGGCGTCCGAGTGCCCCCTGCGGGGATTGACTATGTTTCCCGATCCTGGCCTATATCCCGCGTTGTAACTTCCCAGTATGTTGCGATAATTCTTCCCTCAATCATTCGACGGGTCTCGCTGTTGAGCGGATGTGCCACATCCCTATAGATTCCATCCCGGCGTCTCTTACTAGGCATTGAAACGAACAGGCCCGACGTTCCGCCAATAAACTTGAGAACCCGAACGACGAAGCAGTCATCCAGGGTAATAGTCACATAAGCCTTCAGCTTCTCCTCTTCCGCAGAAAAGACCTTGACTTCGGTGACCTCCACAGGGGCCCCCTTTCCGTCATGGGACGGACGGACTACCCTTATGTCAGCGAAAAAGCCAGGAATGCACGGATGTCTTTTTCGCCCTTGAAGCCCACGAATGACCTTTTGGCATCTCCCTGATCAGCAAACAGCCCAAAAACACAAGAGCCACTACCAGACATCAGACTACCGATTGCCCCGCTCTCTTTCAGGCGAGCCTTGAGGCCAGCAATGTGCGGATAGTGATTGACGATTACCGTTTCAAGGTCATTGAACATAACCTGAGCGACTTCGTGGGGTGTGTCCAAGTTTCCGATTAAGTTATTATTGTTCGACGAATTTGTCAACTTGAACCGGAAGTTACGGTAGGCCCAAGCGGTGGAAATTGGAAAGTTTGGAAACAGCACCACCATCCAAAGTTTAGGCAGCGGTCCTGCAGGGCTCAACTGCTCTCCGATTCCCCGAACCCGAGCGGCCTCACCAAGAATGAAAAAGGGTACATCTGCACCCACCGACACTGCCAAGGCCACAAGTTCCTGAGTGGAAAGGCCCGCACCGAAAAGTTCGTTCATGCCGCGCAGAACAGCTGCGGCATTAGTGCTACCCCCTCCCAGGCCAGCACCCATCGGGATACGCTTGCGAATCTCAACCGCAACAGGAGCCCACTCATCGGTCCGTTCCCGAAACACACGGACGGCCCTATGGACCGTGTTCTCTTCCCCGAGTGGCACATCGGAATTGTCAGTCCACAGCGTAAACGAACCAGGCCTCCCCTCCACCCGCGTGAGACTCAAGTCATCACCCAGGCTGATGGGAACCATCAAGGAGTCCAGCAGGTGGTAGCCATCGCCACGCCGGCCGGTGATACGGAGGTAAAGATTTACCTTGGCGGGCGCAAACAGCTTCATGGACTAAGGGCTCTGCCAAGACACCGGAAGGGGGTGATCACCACGGCTTGATCAGCGCCTTGGTCGGGAACATCTCCGGAATCTCGCCACCTACGGCCTGGATGCACTTTTCAGTCTCGTCCAGGGAGAATACGTGGCTCACCATCTGTTCCACCGGGAAGCCGGTAGTTTCCATCAAGCGGAGGGTGGCATCAATGGCATCGTTGTCGCCAACATATGCTCCCTGAATACAGATCTCGCCCCATACCAACCGATCCATGAGCATGGGCGTGACCGTATTGTCACCCGTCAGTCCGCCAAGGACCAACTTTCCCTGCCGCCGGAGACAATCCACTGAGGTACGGATGGCGTTCGGATTTCCTGAGACGTCCACTACCACGTCGGCCATGGCGCCGTCAGTTTCCTCTCGAATAACGTCTACAACGTTTTCCTTTTCAACGTTGATTGTACGATGTGCACCGAACTGTTCAGCCACTTCCAAACGGTTCTTGTCGCGCCCTATACCGGCAACAAAGATCCGGGCGGCGCCAGCATGCTTCGACGCGAAAGTGCACGCCAGGCCTTGCTGACCCGGTCCCTGGATCAGAACATAATCCCCCATCTTGACGCCACCACGGCGGAGTGCCCACTGAAACCCGTTGGCCATCACCGCTCCGATAAGGGCTGCGGCTTCCGGCGGAAGCTCATCGCTGATTCGGGTGAGTAGCGCGGTGGGTGTGATGTATAGGTACTCAGCAAAACCACCGAAGAGATGTGGCGGGTCCGCAGACGACATCCTCGAGCCGTAGGCCGAACGGCGCTTACAAAACCGGTCACCGCCACGCCGACAGTCCGCGCAACGGCCACACCCGAGGGATCCCTTCAGTATCACACGGTCGCCTTCCTTGACGCCATGAATCTCAGCCGCCCTGGCACCTAACTTCTCCACCCTCCCCAATATCTCGTGGCCCAAGATGATCGGTATCGGTAAGTTGAGCTTACCGGTGTAATATTTATAGTCTGTACCGCAAACCCCACCCATCTCCACCTTCAGCAGTCCCCCGTCTGGCGGAACCTCCGGTACCGGGTATTCCCGAACCTCAATCTTGCCAGGCGCTACTAAGGTCGCCGCTCGACACGTTGTACTCATGAAGTCACTCCCCACCCCGTTGTCAACCAGGACCCTCACCAACCAGACATGCGTCGCGTCGTCAAATCGTGGGACCCTCTATGAGTAGCGCGGCTAACATCATGGGTGTTCAACGACAGTCCGCGGTGTGATTCACGGTCCCGATCAGCCGCCCGTTGCTTACAGGACAGAGTGCCACAGCCACGGCAAAACCACCCACCGACATCAGGACTTCGCCCGCGCTACTCGCGATCCACAATATGCGTACACCACAACCGCCTAGGGCTTGATCAGCGCCTTGGTCGGGAACATCTCCGGAATCTCGCCACCTACGGCCTGGATGCACTTTTCAGTCTCGTCCAGGGAGAATACGTGGCTCACCATTTCCTCCACAGGGAACCTGGTAGCCTCGATAAGCCTCATAGTGGCCTCCACCGCGTCATTGTCGCCAGTGAAGCACCCCTGCAGCTTGATCTCACCCCACACGAGCTTATCCATGTGGACCTCGGTCACCGTCTTATCACCGGTAAGACCAGCCAACACCATAGTCCCCTGGCGACGCAGACAATCTATAGACGCGAGAATTGCCTTGGGGTTCCCGGACACGTCCACTACCACGTCGGCCATGGCGCCGTCGGTTTCCTCTCGAATAACGTCTACAACGTTCTCATTCTCTACGTTAATGATCCGGTCAGCGCCCCACTTCTTCGCCAGCTCCATCCGGGGGGCGTCGCGGCCGATGCCGGACACGAATATCTTAGCCGCACCCGCGTGCTTCGACGCGAAGGTGCACGCCAGGCCTTGCTGGCCCGGTCCCTGGATCAGAACATAATCCCCCATCTTGACGCCACCACGGCGGAGTGCCCACTGAAACCCGTTGGCCATCACCGAACCAATCAGGGCCGCCGCCTCGGCAGGGAGATCGTCGCTAATCTTGGTCATCAGCACGTCCGGCGCCAGATAAAGATAATCGGCAAAGCCACCGAACAGGTGGGGCGGATTAGCGCTAGTGGTACGCCCACCATAGTTAGTTCGATTTCTGCAGAACCGTTGCGCGTTACGCCGGCAATCGTTGCAACGACCGCAACCAATGGCGCCCTTAAGGATAACGCGGTCACCTTCCTTTACTCCGTGGATCTGCGCCGCCTTGGCACCGAGCTTGTCTACCCGGCCTAGGATCTCGTGGCCAAGTATGATCGGAAGGGGCAGATTGATCCGCCCATGGTAGTACTTCACGTCCGAACCACAAACTCCCCCCATCTCCACCTTGAGCAATCCGCCATCGTCGGGAATGTCGGGTATGGGATATTCCCGGATCTCGAGCTTGTTGGGAGCAAGTAACGTTGCCGCCCTGCTTGTCTGTCCCATCGCTTACCTCCTTGATAGGCCTTACGACTGTTCCAGAGCGTTCTCCGGTTCAGTCTATATAATCTTCCAACCGAACCCGCTCTCGCACCGCCTTCGGCACTGCGAGCCGCCTGGGGAAGTCCTTCCGCTTCTTGGTGGCATCGATAACCATTTTAGCCGTCATGCCCCCCTCTCCACTCGAGGGGTCGGTCTCCGACCCCTGACAATGGGGAATAATCAAGGTATCGGTGTCCGCCTGGACACGATTCGCCACCGCCCACATCACATCACGTTCGTTGTATACGTCCACATCACCGTCCACAACGACCACCAACTTGAGATATAGGTCTGTTGCCATGGCCGCCATTACTGCATTGCGAACCTCACCGTCGGAGCGTTTATCGAGGGAGATATAGCAGTGGAATCGAGAGCACCCCGACGTCGGCATATGTACAGCACGGGTACCGGCAGCCACTGCCTTCACCGCTCTAAAAATCGCAGCTTCCCGCGGAATAGACCCCATCAACCGTTGCTCCGAGTGGCCGGTAAAAATATCCTGGTAGAGCGGCATCCGCCGAGACGTGAGTCCGGTGATTTCCGCCACGTGATTCCTGCGCACACCTACCGCGTGTCCTGTGAATTCGCCAAAGGGCCCTTCCTCTTCCCGTACATTGGGTAAGATCTGTCCCTCCAACACAATCTCGGCATGCGCCGGAACCTCTAAAGATACGGTTTCACACCGCACTAACGGTATTGCCTCCTGCATCATACCACCAATGACATCGTACTCGTCCACGTCAAAGGGCGCCAGGGACAACGCGCCGATGGCAAAAGCCGGGTGTACACCGACAATGAACGCTATATCCAGTGACTCGCCCCTCTCCTCGGCATTGCGCTGACAGCGCATAAGGTGCATTCCCGGTGCGAGGTGCATACGCAAACGGTTCCGTCCCACCATCATCGCTCGGTTGAAGCTTAGATTGCGCACGCCAGTCACGGGGTCCCTGGCAACAACAACACCCGCCGTCACATATGGGGCGGTACTGACGTCGAAATGCGTGAGCAGTGGGACCTCACCCAAATCCACATCAGTTTCCGTACGCACCACCTCCTTGACCGGAC
Organism: uncultured Syntrophobacterales bacterium; assembly: GCA_964438895.1. Classification (GTDB taxonomy): domain Bacteria; phylum Desulfobacterota; class Binatia; order UBA9968; family JAJDTQ01; genus JAJDTQ01. The sequence continues at coordinate 41,638 of CAYTMJ010000006.1, forward strand.
CGTCCTCGGTGAGCCTCGGTGGGATCGGATTGCCTTCCCGTTGCCGGTACTCGTCCACCAGGTCGCTAGGGTCCACGCCTAACGCCATGGCCAGACGGCGGCGAGTGGCGTGGAGGTTGGTGATCACAGGGATCGAGAATCCCTCTACCTCGTGGACAAACAGAGTAGGAAATCGGCCGGAGTCCTCCAAATCCATGAGCAGGCTGGTCACGACGTATTCGGGACTCACGGCCTTACGGATGTGCAGAAGTTCCCCGGCCCCCTCATTGTCTAGGCGGTCTAAAAATGACCGCAGGTCTTTCATAGGATCTCTCCGTTGTCGCGGCCGCGAAATCCCCGATCAGCCTACTCCAAACAGTCGCTCCGCGTTACCGCCCAGGATCTTGTCCTTGTCCGCTTGATCTATTCGAATCTTGTCGATTATCTCCAAGGGCTTGAGGTCACCAATACCGAATGGGCAGTCGCTACCCAGTAGCACATGATCTGCACCCACTTCCGCTACTAGAAATTCTAACACATCCGGTTCGAATACTATTGTGTCATAGTAGAACCAGCGTAGAACATCACGGCCCATGAGCGAAGTATGCTTCTGGATCTCGGGCTGGATCTCCCGACCACGCGTCATCCGACCGAACTGGTAGGGCAGAAATCCGCCGCCGTGACACAGGATAATCTTTAGGTCCGGAAAGCGATCCAACACCCCTCCATAGTACAAGCAAGCCACCCCCACCGTGGTATCCGCCAGCAAACCCACAATATGGGTCAGAAAATACTTACTCAGCCGTTCGATACCTAAGGGATTCAAGGGATGAATTATGAGTGGCACTTGCAAGCGCTCGGCGGTTTTCCAGAAGGGATCCAGCGATGGATTGTCCAGGTTCATGCCATCAATATTGGAGCCGATCATAGCGCCCATTAGGTCGCACTCCTGGACTGCGTATTCCAACTCCTCAGCGGCCCGCTCGCCATCCTGCAAAGGCACCGTAGCAGTACCCCGGAACAAGCCGTCCTTGTCACCGTCAGCCAAAGCCTCACGCATGCAGTCGTTCAGCATACGACTCCAACCCACGGCCTGTTCGACCGGAAGAGTGTAACCCACGACATCCATCCACGCGGACAGGATCTGCCGGTCCAGGTGAGTCTCCCTAACGGTCTCCTTGCGCTTGGGGAGGTTCGTGGCCGGCGTCAAAATAGGCCGGGCCAACGGCCGCCCCTTCCCCAGTCGAAGACGCGGTCCCTGTGGGGTTTCCTCTCCTACTTCCACCCCAAAGGATGGTCCGTCCTTTCGGACCCGTTCCAGAACAGCGGCAGGTACATAGTGCGCGTGGCAATCGATTTTCATGGTGCTTCCTGCTCCCGCGAGAGCGGCGCGTGGCTGAGTTCCACGTTCACCGCTACCCGCCCCAAAGAGGCGTGCCGACTGGTGCAGACGGGATCGCGACAAGTTTGACCTCGACCACCGTCAGTCCTCCATAATCGTACAAGGCCGAGACGGTCGCCTACCTGAAGCGCCTCCGTTGCGTTTCGAAATCTGTATATCACTTTTTGGACCAGCGCCGTCAACTGCCAGGATGCATCGGCCTCGGTACTACGTCGTCCTGCAGCACCCCTCCCTTCCGTTTGCGGAGGCCCCGTCTATTGGATACGTATTACAAGAATACTTATTTGGAAGGGCCACATCGAATGCCTCGAAGGGAGACCGGAGCACATCGTGAAGATCGGGGTCGGACTACCGTTCAAAACCTCCAGGGATAGCTGGCCCGCCATCGAAGCCCTGGCACGGAAGGTGGACCAAGGCCCGTACTCCAGCATCGCTGTCATTGACCGGCTCGCATACGACAACTATGAGGCACTCACCATGCTGGCCGCCCTAGCTTCGATCACCAAACGCATACGACTCATGACCGCAGTGCTAGTGGGGCCACTCAGAGGTGCCGGAGTACTAGCAAAGCAGGCGGCTACCATCGACGCTGTGTCCGGAGGACGCCTCAGCCTGGGGATTGCCGTAGGGAGTCGAGAAGACGATGCGTTGGTGGCTCCGTCCAGTTTTCACGACCGTGGTCGCCGCTTTAGCAGTCAGCTCGAACTCATGCGCAGGATCTGGCACGGAGAACTCGTCAACGGCAGTCAGCGACCCGTAGGCCCGGAAACGGTTCAGTCGAGGGGCCCGGAGCTACTGATCGGAGGTACCGCTCCGCGCGCCTTGGACCGAGTCGGCAAATATGCAGACGGGTACGTCATGGGTGGGAGGGCCCTGGACCAGAAGTGGGCAGAAAACATTCTCCAAATCATCGACGAATCGTGGCGCGCTCATGGCCGTATCGGGCGACCACGAATCGTGGCGTCAATGCTAACGGCGCTCGGACCGGGGGCTGAGGATTCCATACGTTGCGCGTTTGCGGACTATTACGGTAATGACCCTGCACGCCTCAAGACCCGTGTTTCCCGAGCCAATTTGACCACTCCGGAAAGCATCCGTGAGGCCATCTGTTTCCATCGAGATTTGGGCACGGATGAATTGATCCTCAAGCCCGCGACCCTCGCACCGAAGCAATTGGATCTGCTTACGGAGGTCGTCAACAAGGAACAGTGATGCCACCAAGCAGTCTCGTCCCGACAGGACATGAGGTCTATCTGGACCACGTGGGTCTTTTCGTCCCGGACTTCGACGCTTCCCCCCGAAGACTCCGGCAATTAGGCTTTGCCCTAACGCCCTTTGTCGCCCATATGGCCAGCACCGAGCCCGGCGTCACGGCCACACCCAGCGGCACCGGCAACCAGTGTGCCATTTTTAACCAGGGCTATCTCGAGATGCTTGGGCCAACAGTAGATACCTCACTTTCACGCCAACTCCGAGCACAGCTCAACCGTTACCCTGGATGGCATCTTATCGCCTTCGCAGCCAACCATCCCGAGGCAAACCATAAACGCATTAGTCGAGACGGCCTTAACCCTCTCCCGCTGGTACGCCTCGCCCGGCCCGTACCTACGGACAACGGCGAGGCAACCTGCCGTTTCTCGGTCATTCGCGTTCCTCCCGAGGCGATGCCAGAGGGTCGCATCCAGATCGTAACACATCACACCCCGGAACTAGTGTGGCAACGCCGCTACCAGCACCAACCTAACGGTGCCACGGCCCTCACTGGCGTACTTATATGCGTAGAGGACCCACAGGAGGCAGCTACGCGCTTCAGCCGATTCGTCGGGGTCAAGTCCGTGGCAAGCAACAACACGTGGGAGATGCGGCTCCATAAAGGCCGCGTCGTCTTCATCGATGATCGGCATTTTCGCGAGCTCTTCCCGCGCCGGGAGTTACCCTGTACCCCCTACATTGCCGAAGTATCCTTACGAACAGACGATCTCGCGACCACTCGACATTTTTTTGCCACCGCAGACATCCGCATTGAAACCCCAACCGACCACGCTCTACGAGTGCCAGACACTGAGGCCCTAGGGGCATCTTTTCTGTTCCATCAATTACCAGAGGCGGGGGTCTTTTGAACGTTAACAGCCAGTACGAATTCGATCTGTTCACCATTGGCGCGGGCTCAGGAGGCGTGCGCGCAAGCCGAATGTCGGCCGCCTATGGTGCCCGGGTCGCCGTAGCTGAGGAACGCTATCTGGGAGGCACCTGCGTCAACGTCGGCTGCATTCCCAAGAAGCTCCTAACCTACAGCTCACACTTCGCCCACGACTTTGAGGACGCCGCGGGCTTCGGCTGGACCGTAGGCAAGCGAGCCTTCGACTGGTCGTCCCTGATCCGGAACAAAGACCGGGAGATTGCGCGCCTCAATTCAGTCTACCACAATCTGCTCTCAAGCTCGGGGGTTAAGGTTTTCGATTCGCGGGCCACGGTCTTAAGCCCGCACTCCGTCATGGTAGGAGACCAGACGTTCACTACTGCCAACATCCTTGTAGCCACCGGCGGTTGGCCCACACTACCGAATATTCCAGGCAAAGAGCACGCCATTACCTCTAACGAAGCGTTCCAGCTTGCGGAGATGCCGAAGCACATCGTCATTGTCGGGGGCGGCTATATCGGGGTGGAATTTGCTGGCATCTTCAACGGGCTCGGGGCCGAGGTAACCCAACTCTATCGCGGCCCACTGTTCATGCGCGGCTTCGACATCGACGTCCGGAATACCCTGGCCGGTGAAATGCAGAAGCAAGGTGTCGACCTCCGGTTCGACACCGAAATCGCCGGCATCGAGAAAAACCCCGGGGGCCTAACGATTGCTTTAAAAGACGCGCAGCCAATGAGAACCGACGCGGTGATGTTCGCTACCGGCCGACTGCCCAATACCCGGGGGCTAGGCATTGAGGAAATTGGCGTCGAGCTAGCCACCAACGGCGCGGTCGTGGTCGACGAGCATTTCCAGACCAACGTCCCAGCCATATACGCCCTGGGTGACGTGACGGACAAGGTCAACCTCACGCCCGTGGCCATAGCCGAGGCAATGACATTCGCACGGACACTCTTCAAAGACGACGTCGCATCGATGGATTACCTAAACATTCCGTCCGCGGTCTTCAGTCAACCCCCGGTCGCCACGGTGGGATACACCGAAGATGTCGCCCGGGAATACTGCAAGGAGGTGGATGTTTATCGGTCTACGTTCAAGCCACTCAAGCATACTCTGTCAGGGCGGAACGAAAAGACCATGATGAAACTCATCGTCGAGAGAGCGACGGATCGGGTGGTCGGCTGCCACATGGTTGGGGCCGATGCCGGCGAGATAATACAAGGCCTAGCTGTGGCCCTCAACTGCGGTGCCACGAAGGCTGATTTCGACCGGACCATCGGTATTCACCCCACGGCTGCGGAAGAGTTCGTAACCATGCGCGAACCCGTCACTGCCAACAACTAATGCAGGTTCTAACTCGAGTGTTTTGCAAGTTCGGAACGGGTTGCCGGGCTCAATGCTCATCCCGACGAGTTCAAAACGATGCAACGAATTAAATTGAGCTTGCTTATGTTCTTTGTTCTGGGGTTGGCCAGCGCCTGTAGCGAAGATTCACAAACGGTGGGCACGCCGGATCCAGAGCGCGGGAAAAGGGTCTATGTTGCAACATGTATCATGTGTCACAACATAGACCCCAGCCAGAGAGGCTCCCAAGGCCCAGCCATCCGCGGAGCTTCAGTGCAGCTATTAGAAGCCAAGGTCCTGCACAAGCGCTATCCGATTGGGCACAAACCCAAGCGAAAAACCAAGGCTATGCCTACCTACCCGCAACTGAGAAAAAGAATTCCCGACATCGCTGCTTTTCTAGCGCAGCCGTAAGCGTTCTATGCAATCTCCAAAAGCACCCAGAACACAGCGGTAAGAATGAAACCGCTCCAGATTGTTCCGGGAATGGACGTAAGGAGTTTCTTGGTGCCACCACCAGGATTTCCTACCAATGCGTTTAACTCGACTATAGCGATGATCACAAGGCCAACAATCCAAAACATCGCCAAATTACCACTAGACTCGCCATGAGGATAGTGGCTCGCCGCGCCCATCAGAAACAGCATGGGTATGGAGAACAGAGTATTTGTACGGGATGCAAAGCCCGCCCACTGACCCTTGCTCGCAGCGTTTGGCAGTGGCTCTCCGCCCTCAGCCACCTTATTAGCAGAGGCGATGACCACCTGCTGATTGGGCCAAATCACCAGCCACACATTAAGGAACATAAGCGTACCCATGGTTCCACCCATGGTAATGGCCATACCGTAGCCGGAACTGAGGAAGTCTCCTCCCAACTGCATGTACTTGATGAGCCAGAGGAGAATACCCGCCAAGAAGGTGAACATGGCACCCCAACGGAACCACCAGAGGGCGCGTGGCACGAGCTTTTGTATCGCGCCTGTACGGGTCCCCGCCTCGGTCTCAGCGAAGAACGGGGTCTGTACGAAGTTGAAATAGTAGAGCAGGCCAATCCAAGTGACACCGGCCAAGAAATGCACCCAACGCAATAAGAATTGAACGAGTTCCATCGAGTCCATCAAGAACCTCCCCTTTGCTACTGGTCGATAAAATACAAAGCGTTGACATTATATCCTGTCACGACACGACGCGTCAACAAATATTTCACTTACACCGCGATTCAATCCTCTCCTAAAAAGCGGGCGAACCGCTCGTAGAGTTCGCGTAGTCTGGCTTTATAGTAGTCTACATTCTCGTCGGGGCTCGCAGGGTCCCACTCAGACACATTCCGGCAATTCGTATTCACCATGACGTTGGCACCTTGGCCTACGACGTAGTAGGAAATCTGGTCCCCCGATAGGTAGTTGCGTTCCGAGCGCAACGCCACCTCGTAGGCACCCCTGGGATGCTGCTTCCCTCCCTTAACTTTCATCTGGTAATCGTCCAACGATTCACGCAAAGTTTCGATCCGCTTCAAAAGCAGCAGGTCCAAACGGTGGCTGCCAATCGCGTCGCGATACCGCTCGTACAGTGCTCGGACCTCGTGGTCACGCCCGTTGAACAGGAGCATCAGAATTTGCTGCAGCCACTCGCGCCGGTAGCGTTCAAGCCCACGTGGGCTTAGATCAGAGCCAACAACGATTTGTTGGTCGTGTTCGTCCAGCAGCGCATAATTCCCCGGGGCATAGCAAAAGATCGCCCGGTATTGGGCGACTGGAAACTCCACTTTCCGGGGGAATAACGATGCCACCTCCACCCTTAGGGCAGCCTCCTCCTGGGCTCGGGAAACCCCCGCAGGAGGTACGACGTATATGCCGTTAGCATCCACGGTAACCATGCGGTGCCCGCGCTGATCGAACCACCCCACCAGCTTCTTGGTGTGTTCATCCGCAGCTTGCGTTACGAACTCCGCCACACGAAAATCGTTGAAGTGGCCAGTTGCACACACCAGGTAGTCGTGGAAGGAGTCCATCAATACCTTGAGTCCTGACCGGATCGTCCCAACAATCCGGTTATCGTCCCCTATCAGGGATGCGTTGTCGCACTGCCCGCCCCGTTCCCACAGGTCCCTGACCCCCCCCAAAAGAGCCGAAAAGATTCCGAGGTCATCGGTCTCCGGACGACAATCGAGGTCCAGCATTACAGCCGCATGGAGTGACGTAACGTCGCAATGCAGCACTGGCCGTGACACACCCTCTACCTCCAGGGTCGCGTACTTCTCCGCAACCGGCGCTGCAGCTAAGGGGGAAGGTATCGAATGGCCTTGAGCCGAGTATTCTCGAAGCATGAGCCGATCAATCTTTGTCGGCTCATTCGTAAGGGCCGTGTCCTGGAAACTATATGGAAAGATCTGGGCCTGAACAAAATAGTTGGGGGAGAGCACCGCCGAAATCTCTCGAGTTTCACGAACGTCGTCAAGTGCGTAATGAAACAGTGTCTCTGGATCGTGATCAAAATACCAACTCGCTTGGTCACCCGGGATGTACGTCCGCTGGGGCGCTGCAACACCGAAATGGCGAGCAACATCCTTGAGACCATTGCGCCTGAGCTCGCGATTCACCAGACTGTAATACTGAGCGAGGAACCAGGTATCGATGACGTGGCGACCGTAGATACTATAGTAGGGATACGGAATAACCCGATCGCCAACTTGGAACCGCGCCTGACGATGCCGAAGCACGCTACCGTCCCTACCTACCCTCAGATCCACGTCATACCGTTGGGCTCGCTCGTCGATGTAAGGCAGGTCGAAGCGAAAGATGTTGTGACCCTCGATAACGTCTGGGTTGCGATCGCAGATTTCCCGGGCCATTTCGGCCAGCATCTCGGCCTCTTCGTACTCCCTACCGGAAATGAGACGTTCCCAGCCGCTACTGTCTGACATTGCGATAGCGGTGATACGGTCGCCTTCTCGTAGCGGATTGGGAAACTCGAAACCATTCGTCCGATACACCTCCAAATCTATCTGCATGCGCACGAGTTGATCGAAACCCAGGCCAAGAAAATGTGTCATTCCCGACCGCAGAAGAAATTGCTGCACGGGATCGGCGAGAAGAAAATGCGAAGCCCCGTGAACGCCAGGCCTCCTGCCACTCCTACGTTGGAGGTAAGACTTCGCCGACTCCATGCTTTCTAGATCGGGAAATCGCACCATGAAACGGAATGTACGGGTTCCCGACAGCGGATCAATTTGGCAAGAACCTTTCCACCCGGCAATCCTCTCCTCGGAGGTGAGCCAGAAAAACGGCTCGAACGGAAGAACTGCCGAAACCACCGTTCCTGAATCCCGGGAGAAGATTCGGATCTGGCGACCCCCCTCTGGCTCCAGAGCCACTATCGCCGGGGTCGTATCCGAGCCGAACAGTAAGGGAGTATATTTGGGGGTCATATCGCACATGATGGATCAACCTGCGAGGGATCATCGTGACGAAACCGGGACCCCATCGACCTTCTACCAGATCTGGTACTGCCATGAACAGATGTGCTAAAGAATAATGATGGCATCCGAAGCCGTGTCCCATATTCGCCGCCCCCGTTTGCGACAACCATTTCTCATCTTGTCGTTCTCAGGTTGGAGCGATGCGGGGTCCTCGGCCACCTCCGCGGTCCGCTATCTGATTGAGCAACTACTAGCCTCTGAGTTGGCCAAGATCGATCCGGAAGATTACTACGACTTCTCAGTACAACGGCCGCATGTGCGTTTGGTGGATGGACAGCGGGAAATCGAGTGGCCCTCCTATGATTTCCACTACTACAAGTCAGGGGGCGAATTAGAACGGGATTTTATCTTCGCTTCTGGGGTCGAACCCCACTTACGTTGGAAGTCTTTCTCCAGCACCCTGTTACAGCTCGCGCAAGAGTGGAACGTCACACGGGTCATCACTCTAGGGGCCCTTCTTGACGAGGTTCTCTACACCAAGCCAGTACCTCTGAACGGTTCCTCATCCGACCCAGAATTAATGAAGGAGCTCGACTTCACGCCTTCCCAGTACCAAGGGCCCACTGGCATCGTCGGGGTTTTGGGGGACACCTTCCGCAAGGAAAGCATGCCACACGTAAGCCTCTGGGCTGCGCTACCGCACTACCTGGCGCTTTCTCCAAACCCGCGCGGAACCCTGGCGCTAGTACTACGCCTCACACAATGGCTCGGGATCCGCATTGACACGGGCCCCTTGGAACGTGCCGCCGGTGAATTTCAGAATAAAGTCAATGAGGTGGTCGATAGCGACCCCAACCTCATGGCTCTGGTGCGGGAGCTTAAGAAACACGAGTTCGAACAATAGTGGAAAAGGCATTTACGCGGAAACCACCATCGCTTTTCAGCCTTATGGCGGAGATGCAACCCACCGTCAACCCCGTTTGGTGTCCTCCGAAACTGACAAACCCGAGGAAACGTTCACCGAACTCAACTGCAAAATTAGGAGGTCTTTCACCAGTGGAACCGATTGCCCAAACAAACGAAACTGCCGGCCCGCAAGCATGATTACCCAACACGTCGGGGAAGCGGCCCTCCCGGACCTTGAGGCGTGGGCCAACGATATTATTCAGTCCGAGGACAATACGGTCAAGGCGGTAGAGTCCTATCACGACGCAGATTCAAATACGTACGTAATCCGCCTGACCCGATACGCCCGCGTGTTGCTCTTCCGCCTGTCCGAAGCCCAAGTTCACAACCCTGCACGGAACTCCGAATGTGAAAAGACCCTACGAAACCGAGTGAAGGAAGTGCGTCATCTGTTGGGAACGGTCGGATAACTCGCCCCGATCCCGCGTGGACGCGGTGCTACAAACCAGCCGCCATCTCTTTAGCGAAATATGTGAGGATCAGGTCGGCGCCAGCCCGCTTGATAGAAAGTAGCACTTCCGGAACCACAACACTCTCCTCGATCCATCCGTTTTGGGCGGCTGCTTTGATCATCGCATATTCGCCGCTCACGTTGTACGCGGCAGTGGGGTAACCGAAGCGCCGCTTCACACGGGAGATGACGTCCAGATAGGAAAGCGCCGGCTTCACCATCACAATGTCGGCGCCCTCTGCTATATCTGCCTCCACCTCCCGCAACGCCTCTTCGCTGTTCCCTGGGTCCATCTGATACGAGCGGCGATCGCCAAATTGTGGCATCGAGCCTGCAGCATCGCGAAACGGTCCGTAGAAACCCGAAGAGTACTTGGCGGCATAGGACATAACAACCACGTTTTCGAACCCATCGCCGTCTAAGGCCTCGCGAATCGCGCCAACCCGCCCATCCATCATATCGGAAGGGGCTACGACATCTGACCCGGCCCGGGCATGGGACAATGCCGCTTCGGCCAGCAGCTTCAAGGAAGCGTCGTTGTCCACCTCGCCCTGCTTGACAACACCGCAGTGGCCGTGGTCGGTGTACTCACACAGACAGACGTCCGTGATTACGAGCAACTCTGGAGTCTTGCCTTTTATAACCCGAACGGCCTCTTGAATCACACCATCTCCCGCGTAGGCTTCCGAGCCCACGGCGTCCTTCGTTTTAGGGATTCCGAACAAAATTATACCTGGGATCCCGAGTCGCCAAACCGCCTCAGCTTCCTGGGCGGCGCGGTCCACCGAAAGCTGGGAAACGCCAGGCATGGATGCTACGGGCTGAACAAGGTCATGACCCGGCCCAACGAACAACGGATAGATGAGGTCCTTTGGGCTCAACGCAGTCTCGCGGACGAGGTCGCGCAACGGACCGGTTCGTCGAAGTCTTCGCGGTCGACTGACGGGAAATGCCATTAGCGCCTCCTAGTGTTGAACCTCACAGGCAGGTTTACAAAAATGCGCGGGTTTTTGTTCCGCCCATCGATCTCCGGGCACAAGCAGTAGAGGACATTACGCGGGGTAGAGTAACAACATTGACTCGTAACTTTGTTGCGCTCTTCCCGGAACACAACGCTAGCCTCCTTGTGCGCCGAGTTCTAACAAAGGGAAGTCTAAGAGAGATTGGACCAGTCCCGCCACGGTGTATTCACGCGCCAACGCATCCACTTTTAAACCCCGCTCGCACGCGGCTTTCATGGTTATAGGCCCGATGCATGCCACATGGAACTCTAGAGCCGATCGTTCTACTCCGGCATCCTCGATCAAACTCGTGAAAGCGTTGACCGTACTCGGACTCGTGAACGTCACCCAGTCCACCCGCTTCAGAGTTTGCACAAGCCGTTGGGCACCGCCGCGCACAGGCTCATTACGGTAGGTTTCTACCACCGTGACGACTCCACCCCACCGGCGAAGCGTCTCGGGTAGCACGTCGCGAGCCCCCGCCACGCGGGGGAGCAGAAAACGGCGCCTTTGAACCTGATCCGGACCCAACGCTGCCAGAATGCCTTCCGCACGATACTCCTCTGGCACCACACTCACCGATAGTCCGTGGTCCTGGAGCACACGAGCAGTCTGTGGACCGATGGCAGCGATGCGCAGGCCCCGTAGGGCCTTGATTCCATCCAGCGCCTCGCAACGCGCCAGAAAGTGCCGGACTCCGTTAGCGCTAGTGAACACCAACCAATCCTGTCTCAGCAGGCCCCGTATGGCCTTATCCAGAGCAGTGGTATCCCGAAGCGGAAGGATCTCTACGGTAGGAAACACCACGGCCCGGGCACCGAGCGCTTCGACGGTACGTACGAAGACGGCCGCCTGCTCGCGGGGACGCGTAATTAGAATCCGTTGCCCAAGCAGCGAAGTGCTGCTACGTGTCTCCGGTTTTGACATCGTCGGATCGCTCACGGCCGAGCCAACCTCAGCACAGCAGCGGCCCCTTCGTCCAGCAGCCGTTCGGCGAGCTCAACACCCAGGGAAGCCGCGTCCGTGCACGCGCCCGAAATTTCCCCCCTAAAGAGCTTCCTGCCAGAAACCTCTGCTACCAATCCTGCGAGCGCAACGCCGTCCGGACCCACCACCGCGCGGCCTCCCACAGGCACCTGACACCCCCCTTCCAGGCGTTGCAGGAAAGCCCGTTCAGCCTCCACCTCCAACGCTGACTGCTCGTGGTTCAAGAAACCAAACTGTTCCGCCTCGTGTCGCCGCGTTTCCAGGCCTAAGGCCCCCTGCCCGACGGCGTTGAGGCAGGTCTCAGGTGGTAGCGGCTGGGTAGCTTCGTGTTCCCGCCCTAGACGCTTCAAGCCCGCTAGCGCCAGTACCAGCGCCCCCACCTCACCGCGTTGAAGTTTAATCAGCCGTGTATCAACGTTTCCCCGAATGGGCACTACCGCCAGATCTGGACGTTGGTTCAGAATTTGGGCCCGCCGCCTCAGACTACCAGTACCAACCCGAAACCCCTCCGGAAGCTCCGCAAGACTCGCGGCAACACGACACACCATCACGTCCCTCGGGTCTTCACGTTCCGGCACTGCAGCGATGGTCAGACCCTCGGGAATCTCTGTCGGCAGGTCTTTCATAGAGTGTACGGCAACATCAATTTCACGGCTTAGCAGCGCCTCCTCAATCTCCTTGATGAATACTCCCTTGGCACCGATCTTCTCTATGGGAAGGTGCTGTAAGCGGTCGCCGCTGGTCCTAATCGCCAACACCTCTACAATGGCCTGGGGGTGACGCGCCCGGATCTGCCCCTGGACCCATTCGGCTTGAGCCAAGGCCAACGGACTCCGCCGCGTGCCGATGCGAATCCTATCCATGCTTAGAGATCATCCCGATCCGGCTCCTTGTCCAGTTCGAACAACGCCCGAACCGTGTCATGGTAAGCACCATCTTCGGCCGGTCCATCCTTGAGACGCATTAGGGGGCCATGAAGTATCTTCTTGATTATAGCGGCGGTTAAGTTCTCAACGGCGTTACGCTCGCGCTCGGATATATGTTTCAGGTTGGATTCGAGCGACTTTGTGAGTTCTCCCTGCCGAATCTCCTCACACTTTCGCTTGAGTGCGACAATAGTTGGCACCTGATCCAGGGCGGTGAACCACTGGTAGAAGGTCTCCACCTCTTCGTCGACGATCAACTCTCCCTTATCAGCCTCACTTTCCCGCCCTTTTAGATTCTCCTGGGCCAAACCTGCGAGATCATCGATGTGGTAGAGGTACACATTGTCCAGGTCATTAATGAGGGGGTCGAAGTTCCTGGGCACGCCCAGATCAATTAAAAACATATTATCCTGTTTTCGCTCCCGCAGCACCTCAATAGCCGTCTCTCGCGTGATGAGGGCCTGTCCCGATTCCACCGAGCCAATAACCACATCGGCCAGTTTTAGGTATCGAGAATAGTCCTCAAAACGAATAGGGCTCGCCTCGAAACGGGCTGCCAGATCGACTGCCTTCTCGAAAGTCCGGTTGGTGATCATCAGACCCCGCACTCCGTTTTCCACCAAGTGGCGTATAAGCGACTCCCCTATAACACCTGAACCGATTACCATCACGGTCTTTTCCGCGAGCCTATCGAAAATCCGTTTGGCCAGATCCACCGCTATGGAGGCTACCGAAACAGGCCGGTTGGCTATGGCTGTGTCCTGCCTAACCCGTTTCGCCACGGAGAAAGAACGGTGGAAGAGACGGTGAAGAATACTACCGACGGTGCCAGCCTGCTGCGCAATGGAGTAGTATTCCTTCAATTGCCCTAAAATCTGAGGTTCTCCCACCACCATAGAGTCCAAACTCGACGCGACTCGGAAGACATGGCGCACGGCACTCCTGCGGGTGTGACAGAAAAGCTGATCTTCAGTGGGATCAACACGAACACCGGGCTGACTCCGAAGAAAGTCCCCGATCTCAATACATCCATCGTTCCCGTTTCGTGCCACCGCCACCACCTCCACCCGGTTGCATGTGGACAAGATTACGCCTTCGCCCACCGAGGGCAGTGCCAAAAGTTCCTGCAACGAGTCGTCCAAGTGTTTTGGCGAGAACGCAAGCTGCTCCCGCACCTCCACAGGCGCAGTCCGGTGGTCCAGGCCAACCACCAGTATCTGTCGTCCCGCCTCACTCAAAACGACCGCCGTGACGACTCAGGAACACAATGTCTCCCCAAAGAAAGTAGCCGAGAACAATCATGAACCCAGCGATGGTCCAAACAGCCGCCTTCCTGCCGCGCCAACCTGCAGTCAAACGCCCATGAAGAAGAATGCCGTACAGCAGCCAGGTCAGAGCAGAGGTGATCTGGCGTGGATCCCAGGACCAATACGTGCCCCACTGCGCATGTGCCCACACGCTGCCCGTGAGAATTCCCAGCGTCATAAATGGGAAGCCCCAAACCAGAAAAATCTTGTTGAGGCGATCCAGCGTTTCAAGGGCCGGAACAGTCCGGGTCAAACCTGTCATCCGCTTGCTCTTGAGCTGGCGCTGGAGCAGCAGATAGACAACGCTCACAGCGGACGCCAAAGCAAAGACCGCATTACCCAACAACGCCAGGATCACGTGCAGCGGCAACCAATAGGTCAATAGCGCAGGTGGCGTTTCCAGGGCTAGGTTCCCCAGCGCGATGGACTGTAGGGACATGAGGAAGGCCAGCGGCGCGACAAATCCACCCAGAATGGGCAGTCTATACTTGAGCTGCACCGTAAGGTACACGCCCATCATCAACCAGCCATAGAAGGAGAGTGTGGCCGGCATCTGGGCGAGTGCGGGAAAGCCGGCGTCGTAGAAAAGAAAGGTAAATTTTATCGCATGGCCGATGAATCCGGCCAGCAGCAATCCCTGACCCACACGAGAGAAGGTTTCCCGCGGAGAAATTAAATACAGGATAAACGCGCCGGTCGCCAGGAGATAGAAACCGGCTGTGGCCTGAAGAAGGTTCTGGTACATAGCCTCCAGCCATTATATCGCATCACCGCGGGAACCCCTAGTATCGGATTGCCAAAACGAAAATGGCTGTTTCTAGAGACAGGCGCGTCGGGACGATTCCCGGAACCGTGTCAGGACTGTCGGCGCGGAATTGCGAGACGCTGCCCGGTGCGGATTTGGTGCCGGTTGCGGATGTCATTTGCGCGTTGCAGGCTAGGAAGCGAAACCCGGTAGCGACCAGCAATTGCTGAAAGCGTTTCCCCTCGGCGCACGCGGTGGTAGACCTGGGAATTCTGTACAGTCCGTTTCAAGGACCGACTTGAGGAAGACTTCACCGGAATTACGAGCTGCTGACCCACTTGCAAACTTCTGGCGCTCGCTAGACGGTTCACCGCCTGGATCTCATGCGCCGAGGTACTGTAGATTCTAGCAATGTCCCAAAGCGTGTCGCCTCGACTAACCACATGGCGCGACCCGTCGTTATGTCCCGCAACCCCGACGGATTGTGACGTGACCGATAGCTTGCCGGGAATGTCCAGTCGCTGACCCACTCGCAAGTAATGAATACTCCTCAGTCCATTAAACGCCTGGATCTCATGCGCCGAACTGCCGTAGAGCCTGGCGAGCCCAGAGAGCGTGTCGCCTCGACTAACCACGTGGCGCGGAAACGACCGCATCGGACTGATTCCCGCCAACGCCTTACGAAATCCCTCGATTTTCCCCTTCGGCGCCTTTAACCGATACCCTGCAGGCATCCACGAGGCATGGCGACTCAACGCTGGATTCCACTCAAGGAACTGATTTCGGGACACGTGACTGTGACGAAGTAGCGAGGATACCCCAACACGCTTGTTGAGGCGAAGCTCTTCACGCTTTACCGGTTGATCGAACTGGACTCCAGGTAAATACCCTTCGACGTCACGCATAATGTGTACAGCCGCAATAAACTCCGCGTAAAAGTTCTTAGAGGCAAACTTAAAAGTGCGGCTGCGATAACGACGTATGATGGTAGCGATGTCCCGCGTTCCTACCCTTCGCACCGCCCTCCCCATGCCTGCAGCCCCGTGGTTATATGCGGTGACCGCCAACGGCCAGGTCCGAAGCTTCCGGTAGTTACTCTGAAGCAGACGGGCCGCCGCCCGAGTCGCTTCCATCGGGTCCTTACGTTCGTCCACTAACCGCGTTACGCGCATGTAGATGCGGCCTGTACTCGGCATGAATTGCCACATTCCCACAGCGCCGCGAAACGAGCGTGCATCATTCCGGAATGAGGATTCCACCAGCGGCAAATAGACCAACTCCACTGGGAGCCCTTTCTTGGTAAAGGTCCTGCGCATTTCTTCAACATACCGTCCGGACCGCCGCACGCCTGCAGCAAATCGTTCACTGATTCCTCGTTGAACCTTGATCCGGTGCGACGGAATGCCATTTCTGTTGAGGCGCGCACGCACCGAACGAGCCACCTGCCGCACGCTAGAGCCCTTTTCGATGTCAACCACCCGGTGGATTTTTGACATGTCACCGGGATCAAAAAACACAAGCTGATTTGAGTTATAGTCGAGAAAAATACCCTTCCAGAACTCGACAGCAGCCTCGAGGCCTGGAGGAATAGAGAACGGGTCCGCTTTCGTGGGAACGGTGCCGCGCGCCTGCGCGTCCGGAGTGTATAAAAAACCGCCGAAAAAGAAGAAGAGGAGACTCGCTAGGCCTAAGAAGTAGCGTGTCGTACAGAACCCCTTTAAAAGCATAGGTTTAGCGTACCCCTCGTACGCCTCCTTGTCAACTTTAGCGGTATTAGGCCAAGAATCCCGACGATAGTTGCTCGCCACAAAACATTGAGCATTGCCCTGGGAGACGCGAACCGCATTCCCCCCGAAATGCTGTAAGTACACCGTCGACACGGTCATCGTCGGGTGAGAATCGTCAATTGGGACTTTCGGCAAAGATTCTGGGGAATCCTAGGCCTGCGTTCTCAAACACTATCTAGGGGTGTGCCAGGTCACTACCAGCGTATTTCATCCGGGTCGCTTCAGCACGTAGCTGATGGCACCGGAGAGCCCGCTCGCGTACTATACTATACAACGCTTCGCGGAGACTGGGGTGGAACACACCACCCCACCTCCAGGCAAAATGTGTGGGCTATTCGAACTCGAAAGGTATCTGGGTCGGTCCGTATCCCTGCCAGTACTTGCTGGTCTCCGGGTCATATCTACCCTGCAGGAAGCCGCCCGGTTTCTCGGCGCGGACAATGATCGCGACAGTGCGTTGCTCGCCGCTTTCCTCGGCATGAATCTGCCAAGGGCGAACGAGATCAATCTTGCCCGGACCTACCTGAGCATTCTCGGTCTTCCGAACTTCCGCGTACTCCGGCCTGGAACCATCGTCCAGCCGTTCGTAACGTTCGATAGTCTCGCTCCCATCCAATACCCCATACAGAGTCCAGTTATGCGCGTGGTCATGGATACTGGTTCGAGTGCCCGGCGCTTTGACTAGTCCGTTGACGACAAACCCATGGTCCGGATCCTCGTAAAGGAGCAGGTTCTGGGCCCGTTGACCGCCTTCAGACAGCCCGCCCTGGTCACACGAAGGCCATTTCTCAGACTGTGATTTCACGCTAGGCTCTGCGAGCAATTCGCCCAGAAGGGACCCCATCTTCTGCCAGCGCTTGTCGACGTCCGGTTCGTCTATGTGGAGTTGTCGAAGAGCCGCGATGAACCGCTTCGTGGCCGAAGGCTCGGCTTCCTGGATCGGCATGGGACGTGCGCTCATGGTATCTCCTCCTTATTCCTGGATATACGGATCAAGCAAGCGATAAGTTAAGTCGGAAGGTACCCGAGGACCAAACACCCTGTCAACCTAATCCAGGGCCGGTAACCAACTGGACCCGACCCGTGTCGCGCAACTTGTCAAATCGGTCCCGGGCCACCTTGAAGTAGTGCGGATAGGCCGAGCTTTTAAGAATATAATCTCCGCCTTCCGAAGGAGCTACAACTGTGTGTGTCACAGGCGGTCCCTTCTTCATCTCAATAGTGTACTCGAGTACCCGCTCTCCGGCATCGAAGAGCTTCTTGCCGTTCTCGAAAAGTATGTCAATGAAACCTACCTCCGACACACCCCCCACGAGCTTTCTGACGCCTTCCTCATCCGTCCGTTCGCCCCCCTGTAACCCCTCGACCTTAAACCCGCCGTCGTCTGCCGTCAGAGCATAAGCCTCCAAGTCGATACGGGCAATGTCTTACGCCACCACCCTAAGAACCCCTCGGTCGTACCACGAGGCGGCATCCACAGGGGCATCAAAGGCGTTAAATTCGATGGAGTAGGTGTGCTTACTACCACCAACCCGTGCGTGGACCTTGCGGAATCCAGGCGATGAGCCAAGAAAGACATCGCCCAGGACCTTCGAGCCTTGGAGGAACTGGACTCTTCTCTCGAAACGGTCCGGGATGACCTTGAACTGCCTGGCGGCGACCATCGTCGTCCCTACTGGCCAGGATCGTCTAGCGTTGAGCAGCTTATCCGTAAATTTCTCGAACTTGTCCCGCAACACCGGGAAATCCGCCTTGTCAGGCAACACCCAGGCACCATCTTTACGGACAAACTTCAGTACCTTGTTCTGCTGCTCGATGACCACGGCATCCATGTAACTGGGATCTACGGCAAACAACGAAGCATTCGCTTCGAACGGATCTGAAGCGTCCCCCCGGAGTTGAACCCACGCCACCAGACCTACCTGAAGCACCAACAACAGCAGCAATAACTTGATCGATCGACTCACTCCGAAACCCCTCACTCTGCATCCTTCGACGAAAGAAGCCGCTAGGCTGCAAGCGTCCTTTCATTACGATTCCGAAGACAGCGCAAATAATAACGGTGGCCGCCGTAGACCAGAATCAACCCAACCAACACGAAACCGTAATTCAGGTATTCCCAGAACGCCTTCTGCTCGCGCGTCATGGGAACAAGCGTGCGGGCGAAATGGGCGCGACTACGGATGGATAGCAAGATCCGGTCCCCCAGTGCCCAATCCACCACATTTTCTAGGAACTGCAACGAATTAACGAATCGGTCGTTGGCTGCCGCACGAGACAACTGGAGGGTCAGGTCAGTGAAGGACTCATTAGAACCGATAAGGATGATACGAGCTGCCTCGGGCGATTTCTCAATCATTCCCGTCACCACCGGCAACGGCGGCTTTGTCGCCGTTGCCGCAGTGTGACCACCCTCCCGGTTGGACACCGCCGGTTCCCTATTCCCCTCAACCAGTAGAGGCGATTGTTTACCCTTGTAATAGGAACGAAAGGTTCCCTCCACCACCGCCGCCAGAATGTGAGCCTTGGGTTGACCCTCTCTTTCGAACCCAAGCGTGGGATGGACCGTGAAGTCCGGATGCACCTTCAGAGAGTCGGATACCCAGGAAGCATTGGAGCTGGTAAGCAGAGGCGTCGTACGCACCGCCCCTTCCTTCCCGTCGGGAACCGCGAGCGGCGAAACCCAGCTCACGGTTAACTGGGGCAGGCGTGCGGTAATGGGCATATCCTCGTTGAGGCCCCGGCCCCGGACATCCACAAAATAGGGATACGGCAAAAGCTTGACTTCTCGGACGGTGAAAGTACCTGCACTCCGGTTCATGAGTACCGGAAAGGGCTCGTTCTGTGGATCCAACACCAAGGTTTTGCGCACCGTTACTCCGTAGTGCTCCAACATCGGCTCGAGACCGGAGGTATGCCGTGAGGCAACCAGGCCGGCTCGCGTGCGGGTCACTGTGTAGGGTGACGTTAACAGAACCACTGAACCACCCTTCATCAGGAACTGGTCCACTGCGAACCGCTGTTTCGGAGTCAACTCCGTCGGAGCCGCAAGCAATAGCAAATCCACGTTATCTGGCACCAGCCCGAACTTCAGATCTACGTCTGCGATGCGGTAGTTCTCCTGTAGTTTCTGCTTCAGAAAACGAAACTGTCTCGGCGGAGGTGGGCGACGAACCATAGGCTGACGCGGTGGCGGTGGCGGTGGCGGTGCATGGAACCCGATCGTTTTGATGAAACCGGGAGCGAACCTCCGGAGCGCCGCCTCAACGCTCCGCCTGGCAGACTCCTGACTCAGCTGTCGAGGCATGGGCACCTGGACCGTCATGCCTTCGTTCTTCATGACCATGTAGAAGTAGAACCGTTTCGGATCGAAGGGGCCGGCAGCCATGGCCTGAAACCCGTAGCGGTCAGCAAGTTGTTGAGCCACAGCGCCCCCACCGGCCTCGGGATCGACAATCTCGTACTCAAACTTCCCCCCGGACTCCTCGCGTATCTCCTCAAGAGAAGCTACCAATTGCGATTTGAAGGCGCCCACCCCCTCCGGTAGCTTCTCCTGTGATGAAATGAAGCCTCGGAACCGTACCGGTTGATCGATGCCAGCAAACAAAGCACCGATACCCTGAAACCCATAGAGCACCTTTTTGATCCCTCGGGCGAGATCATACTCCAGGTTCCGCAAGCGCACGTCCGTCCGTGCCTCTCCCGCTTTGACCTCAATCAGATCAGAGAATCGGAGCACCTCGTGTTTGTCGCCGTAACGAAGCAGAACGTCGAAGTAGGAATTGACAAGCGAGGTTTGGTACCGGTCCGCGGTGCGGAACGGGATGGGACGAATGTTATAAAGCTGGTTCGCCTCCTCTTCGAACTTAGACTCCTCCCGCGGGTCCACAAACTCAGCGCGCACCCGCCCTCCACTCACGGACTCGATCTCGCGAATGGTGTCCCGAATCCGAGGAACCAACGGAGCCAACAACGGGTGCGTACGGGCACTGAAATATCCCCGGATGAGCAACGGCTCCTGCAACTGGGCAACAAGATCGCGTGTCGCACGGGAAATGGAGTAGTCCTTCCCCTCAGTCAGGTCAGCGCGCACCGTCACGCCAGAATGGAGCCAAAAGTTGGCCACGATGAGGTTCAGCACCACCAGCGCTGTCACCACCCGCAAGCCTCGATGGCGCTTCTTTTGCCCCATGCACGACCACCTGAGCCGCTCCAAGGAGAAGGCGTTCAAGGTAAGAAACACCCCAACCAGACTGATGTAGTAATAAATGTCTCTGAGATCGAGGATACCCCTTGTGATGGACTCGAAACGGGTCCCCGTCCCAACCAGGCCCATGTATTCGACCCAGCGATGACCCACCAAGCCGCTCAGGGTTTCCGCCCCCACCAAATAGAAGAGGAAGCCAACTAAGGTGGTTAGAATGAGGCTAGCGATTTGGTTCTCGTTCCGGGAGCTAATGTAAAGGCCCATGGCACAGTAGGCAGCTGCCAACAACAAGGCAGCAGTGTAGCCACCTAACACCGGACCCCAGTCGAGAGGTCCTGCAAAAGACACGGTGAACGGGACGCCCAAGGTCAGCGCCAAGGCGATCGCCACAAGTCCTAAACAGGCGAGAAACTTGCCCAACACCAGATCAATCGTCCTAACTGGCAGGGTGAAGAGAAACTCCAGAGTTTCCATGCGCCGCTCTTCACTCCACATCTTCATGGTAAGCGCCGAACTGAGGAAGATGAGCAAGATCGGCATCCACTCGAACAACGGCCTTACATCAACGACGTTGCGCGCGAAGAACTGCTCGACCCAAAAGAAGATGAAGAGACACACGGCCGAAAACGTTCCTAGGAAAATGAACGCCACCGGCGAAGAAAAGTAGGTGGAAAATTCCTTCTTCGCAACACTCCAGATGCTACTCGGCATGACGGCCCTTCTCTCCCACTTCACGGAACACGGTCTCCAGGGTGCGCGACTCCTCGCTCATGCCGTAGAGCCCCCAGCCCCCTTCAACAGCCACCCTCGCGACCTGGGGCGCCACCGCGCTCACGGAACCTTCGAGTTCGAGGCCGTAGCTCTCCCCACGCGGCCCCGCCACCACGCTGACCAGACCCACCCCTGGAATTTTCCGTAGCTGTTCTGCTGCGTCTTCGGATGGATTACCGAGCCCTATCATCAAGCGGTTAGACTGTTGCAGTTCACTCAGCAAAGCATCCACTGCGATCTGCCCCTGAACCATGATGATCACTCGCTCGCAGATCGCCTCCACCTCCTGCAGAATATGCGTAGAAATAATGATGGTCGCGTTCCGGCTCAGATCACCCACCAGAGACCGCATCTGAAAGATTTGCGCGGGGTCTAGGCCGTTGGTGGGCTCGTCGAGGATTAGGATCTCCGGTTCGTGTATGATGGCCTGGGCCACACCCAGACGCTGCCTGTAGCCCTTCGAAAGCGTGCCCACCGGATCCAACGCTCGGTCTGTTAGCCATGTCCGCGCAAGCGCCCGCTTGAGCATCGCGCGCCGATCGGCGCGCTGAACCCCACGCAAATCGGCTAAGTACTCAAGGTAACGCACCACCGACATGTCAGGGTAAAGCGGCGCATTCTCCGACAAATAGCCCAGCTTGCGCTGGATGCCCAACCGCTCCCCGGAAAGCAGCATGCCGTCGATGACCACCGACCCCGCGGTAGGTTCGATATACCCGGTGAGCATCCGCATTATGGTAGTCTTTCCGGCACCGTTGTGCCCCAGAAGGCCGACAACTTCACCCCTTCCGATAGAAAAAGAGACGCCGTCGACCGCTACTAGATCACCATATTTTCGGGTGAGACCCTTGACCTCGATCAACCTACCCTCCTGACCGGATTATTTAGGGCTTAGAACGGGATAAAAATTTTTAACAGATCGCGTGACGAGGTGCGAATTGACAAAGGGACACCCTACTCCCTCCAGTCTGATCTCGTAGCCATCAGTACCGGTACTCACCTCTGAGTTCAGCGGAATTTATCTTGCATACCATACATAAGTCTGTTATAACATCCTAATGACACCCCTCACTCCACCGGGAGAAACCCGGGAAAAAGTTTACCGATTCGTGCGCAAAAAGATCCTAGAGGAGCTCCCACCCACGGTGCGCGAGGTCCAGGAAGCGTTTCGGTTCAAGGCCGTGCAGACGGCCCGACAACATCTCGAGCGCCTAGTAGCCGAAAAGCGACTAGCCAAGGTTCAAGGGAAATCTAGAAGCTATCGACTGCCCCGGGAACCCGGAACACTATTCATACCTTTACTGGGACGAGTGCAAGCGGGTGGGTTACAAGCGGCCATCGAAGAATGCGAGGGTTATATTCCGGTCCAATTACGAGGCTCGGCGGAAATGTTCGCTCTCCGAGTCCAGGGGGAGAGCATGATCGGAGCAGGCATCCTTCCAGGGGACATTGTCGTCGTGAGACGGCAGACGGAAGCTGTTTCAGGGGACATTGTCGTAGCCTTAGTGGGCGATGAAGCCACCATCAAGAAGCTTCGCCTACATCGGAATGGAATCGAGTTGCATCCAGAGAATCCAGCCTTTGCACCAATTATTCCGAAAGCCGATACGTGCACCATTCTGGGCAAAGTGGTGGAAATAAGACGCTATCTAGAGAGGTAAATGGACGCTTTCACCGAAAAGATACGTAACCAGATTCGGGTTCCGGTCACCGCCTCCACGACGATGCAAAGCCAATCCGTTCACGAGACCCCAAGGGCCTGGAACTTTTCCTTGCTGGCAGGACGTCTCACGGAGATTTCGGACTCGGGCGCAGCTCCCGCGCTTACAGCCGCAGCCTCCCTAATCCTCCAAGCCCAGCAGCATGGTGAGCCCGCAGCATGGATAGGTTTCGGTAACTCCACCTTTTTCCCGCCGGACTTAGTCGAGTGGGGTATTGACCTCGAAGCCTTGCCGGTGATCCGCGTCCCTAACGCCCTCGCCGCATCCAGTGCCGCCGACCAACTGTTGCGCTCTGGAGCTTTTGGGCTGGTAGTGTTGGACCTCAAAACCCAGACACAGATGAACATGGCAGCGCAAAGTCGTCTGGCAGCACTAGCCCGCAAATATCATTCGGCGCTCCTCTGTCTCACTCGTAAAAAGACAGGGGCACCTTCAATAGGACCTATGGTATCGCTTCATGGCGAAGGAAGGATCTCAAGAACTGCCTTCAGCCGCTTTGACTGGGAGATCCGTATCCTCAAGGACAAACAGGGAGCTTCGGGATGGAGCCATACGGAGTCGTGCCATGGAACGGATGGCCTGTGTTGATATTGCAGCTTTTCCGCTGCAATTGCTACTTTGGGACCACCCAAACTGGAAGGACTATCCTGCCGGGGTGGTAGATCGGGACAAGGCCCAAGGAACCATCCTGTGGGTAAACTCCCGGGCGCGGGCCACGGGCATCCTCCCGGGCATGCGCTACGGCGCAGGTCTCACGCTATCACGTCACTTCCGAGCAGCTGTCATTTCTCGTACGGTCATCGAAAAGGCCGTAGCCGATCTCGTTCCGCGACTGCGGCACTTTACCGCAGAAGTCGAACCCTCCCGCGACGAGCCCGGAGTGTTCTGGCTCGACACCTCGGGCCTTTCCCTGCTCCACTCCTCCCTAGATAAATGGGGCGAGCTCATCCACGATGATCTCACCGAAGCCGGTTTTCGTAACACTGTAGCCGTAGGGTTCTCCCGATTCGGTAGCTATGCCGCAGCCAAGGCGTGTGACCGAATCGTGGTCTTCCCCACGCCCCAAGATGAGTGTACCTACATCCGGAAAGTCCCGCTAGAACAGCTCAATCTCGCTCCCGCGATCCGCGACCTTCTGGCCCAGATCGGCATCCACACCCTTGGCGGATTTTTGGACCTACCTGCATCCCAGGTACACTCGCGTCTTGGGCGCGAAGCTCATCGGCTCCACCAGTTGGCTGCGGGTAATCTCTGGAGCCCGCTCCATTCCGAGATACCCCCCGATCCTGCCACCACGGGCATCTTCCTCGACTATCCGGAAGCCGACCGCGGACGGTTGATGGTCCTCATGGAAGAACTATTGGAGTCGCTGCTCGACTCGCTAGAGAAACGGCACGAGATGATGACCACGCTCCTCCTCCACCTTCGCCTAGACGACAAGTCGAAAAACACTGAGATCCTTCTTCGGTCAGCTAAGCCTACTCTGAACAAAATACAGGTGCTGGATCTTCTACGGCTCCGAATGGAAACCGTAGCGCTAACGGCTGGGGTGACTGAAATTGTCATGGAGATCCAGGGGATCTCACCCGCCTTCTGGCAGGGAGAGCTTTTTCAGAACCCCCCCGTACGCGACCACGATGCGGCTAACCGCGCCCTAGCACGACTGCGAGCGCGGTTCGGCAACGGCGCGCTCCTACGAGCGCGCCCACGCACCGGATATCTTCCCGAAGCACGCTTTGCCTGGGAGCCCATGGAAACGATGCCACCACCTAAGCCGCGTCAAGTATGGCTGCGTCCGCTAGTGCGGCGCTTTTTCCCCAAACCTCTCCGGCTTAAGGACTCTGAATCACCCGTGGGTGCTACTGAAATCGCAGTTGACGACCCCCAAAACGACGGCAGCTTTTTTGGCCGGGAGAGCACCGGTCCCTATATCATTTCAGGGGGATGGTGGGGCTCTAGCTCAGGTGTACACCGCGAGTATCACTTCGTTCGCACCGACGAGGGTCCATGGCTGTGGATCTACTATGACTCCAAACGGCGCCGCTGGTTCCTACATGGAAAGGTGGAGTAAAAGGCATGGCCACCAGCAAAAAGCGTGCTCTCGGGCCCACGTCCTATACACCGCTCTACTGCAAGAGTCACTACTCATTCCTCGAGGGTGCGAGCCACCCCGAAGAATTACTGGAGCAAGCCGTAGAACTCGGGCTCCAGTCACTTTGCCTGACTGACCGAGACGGTATCTACGGTATTGTGCGGGCCCACGTCAAAGCCCGAGAACTGGACCTAAACATAGTCATCGGCGCCCAAATAACCATCACCGATGGTTCTTCCATTCTCCTTCTCGCCACCGACGAAGCCGGCTACGCTCATCTCTGCCGCCTGATTTCTACCGGCCGCCTCCGCTCACCCAAGGGACAGAGCGCCGTAGAATGGCATGAACTCTATTCCTACGCCGGCGGGCTCCTAGCTCTATGGGGCGGGGAAAACAGCCTACTGGTGCAAGAACCGGACCCTACGTTTATCGCCCGGGATCTCCGGGATGCCTTCGCCGACCGGCTCTACGCGCTGGTGGCTCGCCATTGCCGCGCGGACGAGGCGCTGCAGGAACGGCGCCTACGGGAGCGGGCGCAGCGCTACGGCATCCCCACGGTGGCAACCACGGAAGTGCTCTACCATCACCCCTCGCGACGCCAACTCCAAGATGTCCTCACCTGCATCCGCCACGAGCTCCCGCTTGTCGACGCTGGGCACACAATCAAACCCAACGCAGAGCATTACCTCAAGTCCCCCGCCGCATTTACGGATCTCTTCAAAGATGATCCGCAATCGGTCGCCCGCACCCTGGAAGTGGCTTCCCGTTGTGAGTTCTCTCTGGATCAGATCCACTACCGCTACCCTTCAAGGGAACTTCCGGGCAGCAAGACCTCCGGGGAGTGGCTTAGGGAACTCGTCTTTCGAGGGGCCAGTAACCGCTACGGCAGTAATGTTCCACAAGATATCCGGACACAGCTCGAGCGGGAACTTCAGGTCATCGAGGAGCTAGCCTACGAGGGCTACTTTCTCGCCATGTGGGACCTAGTCCAGTTCTGCCATAGTAAAGGGATCCTCTGTCAGGGACGCGGCTCCGCAGCCAATTCCGCGGTATGCTACTGTCTAGGCATAACCGCCATCAATCCGGTGCGCATGAACCTGCTTTTCGAGCGCTTCATCTCAAAGGAACGAGCCGAACCACCTGACATCGACCTTGACATCGAGCATAACCGCCGCGAGGAGGTCATTCAATATCTCTACCGCAAGCACGGCCGCACCCACGCAGCCATGGTGGCCAATTTCATCCGCTACCGCTGGCGTTCCGCAGCCCGAGACGTAGGCAAGGTCTTGGGGCTAGCGGAGACCGCAGTCCACCGCGTCACCCGGCTGCTGGACCATCACAAGGGAATAGACCGAAAGCTACTCAAAAGCGCGGGTCTCGACCCGCACACCCACGTGGAATACCTCCGCCTAGTAGCGGAAATCCAGGACTTCCCCCGACACCTGTCCATCCATCCCGGTGGATTCCTACTCGGCCACAAGCCAGTATGCGACCTGGTCCCCATCGAGAACGGCACCATGCACAACCGTACAGTGATCCAGTGGGACAAGGAGGATCTGGAAAGCCTCAAACTCTTCAAGGTGGACCTGTTAGGGCTAGGTATGCTGACCGTGGTAAACCGCTCCTTTCACCTCATCCGAGAACACTGGAATCGGACCTTCTCTCTAACTGCCCTTCCCAAGGATGATCCTGAAACCTATGCCATGATCTGCAAGGCCGATACTGTGGGAGTCTTTCAGATCGAGAGTCGCGCACAGATGTCTATGCTACCCCGACTTAAACCCCGAGAGTATTACGATCTCGTCATCGCAATCAGCATCGTC
Source organism: uncultured Syntrophobacterales bacterium (assembly GCA_964438895.1). Lineage (GTDB taxonomy): Bacteria > Desulfobacterota > Binatia > UBA9968 > JAJDTQ01 > JAJDTQ01. The sequence continues at coordinate 68,708 of CAYTMJ010000006.1, forward strand.
CGACCGGGGCCCATCGTGGGAGGTATGGTACATCCCTATCTTCGCCGTCGGAATGGCGAGGAGGCAGTCTCCTACCCCCATCCCTCCCTGGAGCCCATTCTCAAAAAAACACTGGGGGTACCGCTGTTTCAAGAACAGGTAATGCGACTAGCAGTTGTAGCAGCAAACTACACCCCCGGGGAGGCGGATCAGCTTAGACGTGACATGGCCGCCTGGAGAAGATCGGGAAGGCTCGAGCAACACCGGGAACGGTTCATCTCGCGCATGCAGGCCAAGGGAATCGCAAAAGACTTCGCCACCCAGGTATTCGAACAGGTCCGCGGTTTCGGCGATTACGGGTTCCCTGAAGGCCACGCCGCTAGCTTTGCCCACATCGCCTACGTATCAGCATGGCTCAAGCGCCACTATCCCACGGCCTTCGCCTGTGCGCTACTCAACGCCCAGCCCATGGGCTTCTACGCACCAGCCACTATCATAGACGATGCCAAACGGCATGGAGTCCACGTGCTACCGATAGACATCCAGAGCAGCGACTGGGACTGCACCCTCGAGAAGAAAACCAGCAGGCAAGCCTCTGTCCTTCCAGTCCATGCCCTACGCATGGGTCTGCGCTACGTGAAAGGGCTCGGGAAGGCCGACTGGCAGAGCATCGACAACGCCCGACGTACCGGCTCGTTCCGCTCCCTGGTCGACTTTGCCTCTCGCACCGGACTACGACAGGACATCCTCGACCGCCTGGCCCAGGCCGGAGCGTTAGCCCTACAAACGCCCCAGCGGCGCCAGGCCCTCTGGCAAGCCCAAGGGCTCCACGCGACCAGGGGCAACACCCTACCCCTCGAAACCCCCGAGGTGCTGTTTCCTTTCGAACCCCTGAGCGACTTCGAGTCCGTCCTCTGGGATTACCACGCCACCAACCACAGCCCCCGCGACCACCCGCTGGCCCCCCTGCGTCCCCAGATCGCCGCCCAGAGCCTTCCCGACGCCGCCACCGTTCAACAGATGTCCCACGGCCAACGCGTAGACTACGCTGGTATAGTCATCTGCCGACAGCGTCCCAAGACCGCCAAGGGCATCATCTTCATGACTCTCGAAGACGAAACCGGTTTCGTCAACGTCATTCTATGGCGCGACATTTATGAGCGGTTCCGGGTTACCGTTAAGACCCTTTCGTTCGTGGGTGTAAGCGGCCGCCTACAAAACGAATCCGACGTCGTCCACATTACTGCAGAGTCGGTATGGCAGCCGAAACTGGAGGTAGAACCGGTGCGGAGGAAGAGCAGAGACTTTCAGTAGGACATAGACCCATTTTAGAGAAGCAGAGGAATTAAACCCACCGAGCAGCCTCCGATTCGGCTACCGCCTGGCGGTCGCTTAGCCTCACAACACCCTCATGGGTGTGCGGACCTCCACATCTACAGCGATATCACGGCGCTAACTACGGCACCATTCTCACAACCCCGGGCGCGGTCCAGAACATGCCAGTGAGCCTATTCGGTGACTTCATGAATGCTACTCCTTTTTCGCTTCCCTTAATGAACGCACGGACTGGACACAGCTGAGCCGGTCGATGAGTTCCCTATGCTGGGGGTAATGTTCGAGCAGGTCCTTACTAGAAGGAATTTCGAAGTCGGCGAAGTCGAAACCCGGGACGCAAGTGCAACCAACGAGAGCGTAACCTTCACCGCCTTCCAAGGTGGCGCCAAACAGGGCACCGCCGGGCACCAGTGCCTGCAGGGACTGGCCCGCGTCTGGATTGGGGCCCATTCGAATGGGAGAGTAGTTCCCTTCACTATCGATGACATGCACCATAAGGGCTGCGCCTACGTAGAAGTGCCACAGTTCATCCTGCCGGATTCGGTGCAACACAGAGACTTCATCGTCCTGGAGCAGAAAGTAGATAGAGGTACCGAGGTTGCGGGGACCAACGTAACGACCCAACAACTCACCGGGCACGGCTACGGGAGACCGGTAGATCTCCTTAAAGTGACCACCTTCGGGGTGTAATTGGAGTCCGAGGTGTTCGATCCAGTAAGCGGCGTCACGCATCACAAATTCTCGGCGATCCCTACGACCAATCTGTCGTGCGCCCACGCTGGCTCAGCCCCTTCCCAAGAAACTCGCACCGTCACCAGCGTGAGCCTGAATAAGGTTGCAGGAAGGCAAGGGACCGCGTTTGCGCGGTGTCACCCGGTGGCGTGCAAAGGCCGCCGCCAGAGCGCCAAGTCGCCGCCCTCACCGGAGCGATACCGATCCAACACCTCGGGATCCAGAGTCACCCCTAGACCGGGGCGGTCCGGAGGGTACATGAAGCCGCCTTCGGGTTCTAAGGATTCCTGCAACAGACCGCTACGAAGCGGATTCTCGTTGTAATCAAACTCCATAACCGAGCTGTTGTCTATCGCGGCAGCCAGATGCAGACTAGCAGCTAGGGCAATTCCATCGCCATATGTATGGAGCGAAACCGCTAAGCCATGTTCGGCCGCCAGTGCAGCAATGGCACGCACCTCGCTGATGCCACCGGCCCGGGCCACATCAGGCTGCAGAACGTCGACAGCGTCCCGAGCCATGAACGCTTCGAAAGCAAAACGGGTATGAAGATTTTCTCCTAGGGCCACGGGCACGCTAGAGCGGGCCTTGAGCCGCGCATGGCCAACCACATCTTCCATGAACAGGGGCTCCTCCAGCCATTTTACGTCAAGCTGTTCGAATGCAGTCGCAGCAGCTAGCGCGACGTCAAACTCATACCCCATATTGGCATCGGTCATTAGCGGGAAATCTGGTCCCAGGGCTGACCGTACAGCACCCACAATTTCAATATCCCGGGCTAGGTCGAAGCCTACCTTGATCTTGATACCGCGAAAACCGTAGGCTGCTAGCGTTCTCGCTTTCTCCACAACCACTTGCGTCTCTTCGGGATAGAGAGCGGTTGCGTACACCTCGACCTGGTCTCGGCATTTGCCACCCAACAACTCGTACACCGGCATACCCTTCGCCTTGCCAACAATATCCCATAGGGCGATGTCTACACCGCTAAGCGCTACCACCCCTACGCCCCTAGAGCCAAAAGCGCGGACCCCGCCTCGGAAATAAGCCTTGTCCCAAACCTCGTCAATCGCCAGAGGATCCATACCAATAAGTAGCGGTTTGAGAACCCGTTCTATAATGCACTCCAGCACCGTTCCATTCCCAGAGCATGAACCAATGCCGGTGATCCCCGCATCAGTATGAACCTCTACGAGGAGGCCATAGCGGTGAGTTCGCACACCCGTACGACTTTCTACCTGTCCATAGGTACCGAGGGGGGCGCGCAGTCGTAACGTCCTTATATCCGTAATCTTCATTCAAGTCCCTACGCCTTTCTAGAAACGGGGTAGCCATCACAGTCCCGTAAACAACCAGAGGCCGAGGCAGTCTTGACACCGAAGTACGGGGTCTCATAGATTCGTTAACAAACTATGAGTCCTTTCTAGGCCGCCTAGAGGAGAACCAACTGGCAAACCAAACCTAATCGATGTCGACGGGCACGTGCAAGACAAGTACACTCGCTGGAGCGACTTCCCTATGTTGAAAGATAGGCTCTGGTCTAAGCGCGTACCATCTCTACCACCTTTGATTCCGCCGCCTTCCGGCGCTACACGTCAGTATCCGGAGTAACCATGCAAAGCAACAAAGTATGTATCCCAGCACCGCACAAGCTCTCGGTGGGAAGGGACGTGCTCAAAAATGCGGGTTGCGAGCTGGTACTAGGAAAGGACCAGGATGAATTTCCGAAACACCGCTATTCCGAAGACGAACTGGTAGAGCTCGCCGGCGACAGTGACGTCATCTGGGCAGCCCAGCGAGATATCTTCAACAGCGCGGTGTTAGCCCGATGTCCGAACGTCCGAGCAGTGATCAAGGCCGCCATCGGCTACGAGACCATCGACGTAACCGCCGCTACCGAACTCGGTATCCTAGTGTGCAACAGCCCGGCGCGAGAAAACTTCACCGGTGTCGCGGAAGCGACCGTTGGACTTATATCCATGCTATTCAAGCGCCTAGCGCACAACCAACAGCTCCTTCACGAAGGCCGATGGAAACGCAACGAACATCGGGGCGATTTGATGGCCGGCCGAACCATCGGCATCATAGGACTAGGCCGGGTGGGCAAGGAGACTGCTAAGCGGCTCGGCCCCTGGGAGATGCGGCTTATCGCCTACGATCCCTATCTTGCCCAGGAGTCCGTGCAGGGCCTAGGAGTGGAGTTAGTATCGCTGAACACCGTTCTGCGGGAATCAGATCTCGTAACTTGCCATACGCCGCTCACAGAGGAGACGCGCCAACTCATCACCATTACCGAGCTCAAGAAGATGAAACCCACCGCGTACCTGGTTAATACCTCCCGCGGGGGAGTCATAAAACAGGCGGACCTAGTACACGCTTTGAACGAACGCATCATTGCCGGCGCGGCCCTAGATGTATTCGAGGAAGAGCCTTTACCCATGTCGGACCCTATCCGAAAGGTCCCCCTTGACCGGTTGATCATGACACCTCATATCATCGGCACCAACCCACAGTCGCAGGTCTCCGGGGAACGCATCGCTGCCCAAAGTATTCTTTCAGTGTTAGCGGGACAGGTGCCGGATACGGTAGTAAACGCAGCTTGCGTGGCTGCCTGGAGGGAACGGTTCGCCGTCAGTTAGGATGTCAGCGGCTGCTCCCAGCGAGATTTTCAAGGAACCACTTCAGGGCCGATGCCCGATTGAATAGATTGGAGGAAACTGTGTCGAACAAGGAAACCATCATCGAAGAGATCTCCGAGGAAACAGGTGTTGCTTGGATCACTCTCAATCGACCAGAGCGAAAAAACGCACTGAGCCGAAAACTGCTAACGGAGTTAGCGGACAGCCTCAAGGCCCTATCGCTGAACGACAACATCCGCTGTATCGTCACTACTGGGGCCGGCAACGCGTACAGTTCGGGGCTGGACCTATACGACTTGCGATCTTCTTGGGAAGGAAAACGCCGGCTCTACCACGACACTTCGGCAAGAGAAATCGTTACGCTGCTGCGCCAGGCCCCTCAAGTCACCGTGGCCGCCGTTAACGGTTGGGCGTTAGGAGGCGGACTCGTACTCGTGAACGGTCACGACCTAGCCATCGCCGCGGACACAGCACAGTTCGGCATGCCGGAGATTATCCGGGGGAGTTACGGCTCCACCGCCACGCCCACCCTCTTTCGAAGCGGAATCCCATTTAAGAAAGCGTTTTACATACAGCTCACCGGAGAAAACATCGGCGGGGCAGAAGCCGAACGCCTAGGCCTAGTATCAAAGACTGTAAAAGAAAAGGAGCTGATACCCTTTGTCCGGGAGTTTACCACCACCATCGCTACGCGGCAGGCAGCGACACTGGAGCATGCCAAAATTGCCGCCTACACGGCCATGGACCTCGATAACCAGCGCGGGCTCCTTGTGGACGAGATCATCTCCCACCGCATGCGCGTCTACACCAATCCGCTAAACGATGTCGAGGGCTACCTTCAGTCCCAAAAGGGCGGTGGGAACGTAAGTTATGAGAAGCCTGACGAAAAGAAATCATAGGGACAGGAACCGACATGACAGAGAATCGACTAGAAGACCCGGCAAGCACAAAGAGTGCCCCACGATTGCTGGCGGGTTATCGGGCATTGGATCTCACGGACCGGAAGGGCCAGCTATGTGGCCGGATGCTGGCAGACCTCGGGGTGGACGTCCTTAAACTCGCGTCGCCGGACGGCGACCCGCTTCGGACGGCACCTCCTTATGTGGGTGACACGAGCCTAGCGTTTGCCCATCTCAACGCCAACAAGCGCACCCACGAGTTGGACCTCCAAATCTCGGAGCACCGAGACAGGTTACGGGAGTTGGTGGTCCAGGCCGACATCCTCATCGAAAGCGGTGCCGCGGGCGGACTGGCTGAGCTTGACCTTGGTTACGAGCAACTCCGGAAGATCAACCCAACCCTCGTCATGGCATCAATCACTGGCTTTGGGCAGTGGGGTCCCTACAGCAAACTTGCGTACAACGACCTTGTGGTATTCGCCATGTGCGGACTTATGTCCATCTCAGGCGATCCGGATAGACCCCCGTGTGCGCCGCCCGAGACCCAAGCCTACTATTTCGGAAGCCTCGTGGCAGCGCTGGGCATAGTGGCCACACTACATCGCCGGGAGCTTACCGGAACCGGCGACTGGATCGACGTGTCCATGCAGGAAGCCTTAGCCACACAGGAGCACATGATCCGCCTCTACGCTAACGAGAAGGAGGTCCACATTCGCGCCGGCAGTCAACATCAACACGTAGCGCCAGCCCGGATCTTTCCATGCCGGGACGGATACGTCTACCTCTACGTCAGCCGCCAACACTGGCAAAGATTTTTGGAGATTTGGCCCGATCATCCCAAGGAATTTGATGCTCCAGAATACCTCAACAACCTTTTTCGGCGAACGCATGCGGACGTCATCAACCCCGCGGTGAATGATTTCACCCGACAGTATTCAATGGAGGACTTGACGCGCCGGCTCCAATCCAACCGCATACCATGCCTACCGGTGAACCGGCCACTAGGTTTTCTCCGTGACGCGCACGTAGAAGGACGACACTTCGTGCAGAAGGTCCTCTATCCGAATGGAACGTCGTTGATACAACCGGCCCTGCCTTGCCTTTTCAACGGATTACGCCCGGAAGTGATAGCCCCACAAACTATTGCTCCGGATGCTGTAGATGTCTGGACCTCGCCAAGAAACCCCGATGAGGCCGAGCGTCCCAGCGGAGATAAGATTAACGCAGATTTCCAGCGGCTGCCGCTGGAAGGAATGCGAATATTGAGCTTCGATCACGTGCTTGCCGGTCCTTTTGGTATGATGCTGCTCGCAGACCTAGGTGCAGAGGTGATCAAGGTGGAATCGAGTAAGGGCGGGCTTGATCCTTTTCGCTTTTTTGGCACTGGAGACGACCCCAACGCATCAGCCCGTTTCCTAGAATTTAACCGGAATAAGCGCTCCGTAGCGATTAACCTCAAGCATCCTGAGGGACCCGACCTGATCCGGGAACTGGCCCTACACTGTGATCTGGTGCTGGACAACTTCGCGGCAAGGGTCATGCCTGGCCTCGGCCTCGACTATGAGCACTTGGTAGAGCACAAATCCGACATCGTAACCCTGCGGATGCCGGGACTCGGCGCTACCGGCCCCAAGAAAGACTCCCTCACACTAGGTACCATTATCACAGCGTTCACCGGCTTCACGTGGCTATGGAAAGAATCCCCACCAGCAGACCCACCGGTGGGATCCGGCACCGTTCTTCCGGACTACGTATCCGGCGTCATAGCGGCAATCCTGTCAGTAGCAGCGACCCTCTACCGCCGGCGAACCGGGGAAGGGCTAAACATGGATTTAGCCCAGGCGGAAGCGGCGGCGTTCCTCATTGGCACTGCCATGATCCAGGCCGCCAACACCGATACTGAACCCGTCCCAGAAGGAAATCGTTCTCCGAACCATGCACCATACGGCATCTTCGCCTGCAAAGGCGACGACCGCTGGTGCGTGATTGCCACCGAAAACGACCCACAATGGCTCAGCCTCACGGAGGCAATCGGGCAACCCCAACTGGCCAACGATCCTCGGTTCGACAGCCTGTCGAACCGGTTGCGTAACCGGGAAGAGCTTGACACCATCATCGTGAACTGGACCCGAACCCGAGATTGCCACGACATCATGCGGGAGCTGCAGACCCAAGAAATTCCTTGCGGAGCGGTCCAGAACGGCGCTGACTTGGTTAATGACCCTCACCTACAAGCCCGTGGCTTCCTTGGGAGCCACGACAACCCGCGCTTCGGCCACCTCACCCTTCCCTGTCTCCCTATCCGTTTCGCCCGGACAGTCGCCGCCCAAGATTGGGTCTTCCCTGACCTTGGGCGCGACACCGACCACACCCTCCGAGATGTTCTCGGCTACAACGATGCGCGAATCCAGCAACTTCGCCAAAATGGTGCCCTAGAATGATCAAACCCGGGGAACAAGAACTGACTTACCACAAAGCCGTGTGCAGCGTCGCTGCCAGTGTTCCAAGGTTCAGATTATAATCCAAAGAACCAGCGGGAAAACAAACAGACGCGGCAGGCACACAACGCATAAGGAACCAGGGAGGCCACCGAAGCTAGTGCGTAGCGGCACAATTGGCGGATTTCAGGACACCGGCGGTTGCCGCGTCCTTGCCACACTACAAAAGGTGTTTCACTCCGTCTAATTTATCGCGGAAGACCATGATTTAGCCGAATGCTCACCCCTTATGGTTCGTACGATAGCGCTGAACGAACGAGTTTACTTATGCGGCGATTCATAGGATTGCGGAGCTCCTCGCCGATGTGGGCCATAGCACCCAAGGTTCGGCCGACAAGGGCGAAGGCCTTAGCCATCTGCCATTGAAGTCCCATATCCGAGGCGATGGCGGCGATGGCACCGGTAACATTGATCGGAAGGCGCCGCTTGTGACGTGATTCAGCGACCTTGCCGATTTCTTCCAACAACACGCAATAGCGCCCGCGCACCCCCGTCTCGGCAGCTATCTCATACAGCCGGTCGGCACGCGGGTCACCATCGGGGTGGGTGGCGTGGCCGATTCCAGCGAGCCGTTGCTTGCGGTTGGCATGATCTTCCACCACACCCTGGGCCGCAGCGGTCAAATCCGTATCGACGCCGTCAAGTGGTAGTGCATCCTGCAACATCTTGGCGCAGTATTCAGAGGAGCCCAGGTGCACGCTCCCGGCCCCAAGGAGGGCAGTGGCCACAGCTCCCTGGATAGCTTCGGGCGCAGTGGACACCGTAAAACGCGCCGCAATAATGTTGCCGACCATTCCGTGCTCCACCAGAACGTTTAATAACGCATCGGTCATGCGGCCCTCATCCTCGGTAGGCACGCGGCCCACCAACATCAGAAACGTCATTTGTCCGAAACTAAGTTTGCCGAGTATGTCCTTGGTAAGGTCGATGTTGCGAACCAGGACTCTATGACGCTCGGCCTTGCCTAAGCCCGTTACGATTTTTGTATCGTCACTCACAGATTTCTCCTTGTGTCCAGATTTTCTCAACCGACGTGCCGGGACGACGTGGCGTCACACATCGACGCGCGTATCCCATAGGATCGGATCACCACCCAAGGGAGGGCAGAATAGATCCACCTGCAACTGCACCTGGCAGCCTGGACAACTGTATTCATGATACTCCCCGATATACGGCTCTCCCGAAGGCAAACTGCCGTCCATGTAGTCGTTAAGGTCCACGATGCGCCGCAGAGCGTAGTTCTTGTAGTTCTCCTCGGGGCCGCAGAACAAATGATTGCAGTGTACACAGCGGATGGCGTGCTGTCCTTCGCGACGAGCAATCTCTAGGCTCGCGTGGAAGCGCACTACCGAACTGTACCCGTTTGCCTGAGCATCACCTAACGAAGATGTCTTACCTGAAGGCGCCGCCCCGATCTCTTTACGCTCCGCGCGGATCCGTTCCCGAAGATTCTGCGTGGCTGCCACGTCTATAGTCCGGGCGTCTTTGCCGAAAATTACGCCGTACACTTCTTCAGCGATCTTAGGTCTTAGCCAACCCCGAGCAAAATCTTGCAGGACCAACGACGGATCGCGTTCTAAGGGGTCACCGAAACCTCCTCCTCCAGCCACATAATCAATCAAAAGGCTGCCCTCAGGCAATGCGACGCGCTCCGGGACTCCATCAGGATGTACTACGGGTCCCCAGGTGCCATCCCGCATGCCAGTTCCATCTGGGTACTCACCATCCCTGATCCGCTCCAGCAACTCCATGCCCCCCTGAACCATGTAACGCAGCACGCTCTTACCCGTCGGGTAGCCACCGCACAGTCCGTAGCCGCCCTGGGCGACCCCACCGTAGGGCTTATAATCTGCGCTACAATCCTGAGAGCCATAGATCCAGAAAATCCGGTGGCTCCCAAGACCGCCGCGGTACTGACCAAAGCCACTCCCGTCGGGGTTATGCCCTCGGGTGAAATAGAGGAATGGGTATTGCATCTCAATACGTTCAATATCGCTTATTCCAGCGGAGGGAATGTTCATATGTCCGCCGGTGTTGACGCCGTCTCGCAAGGGAGCAGCGCCCATGCCTGCACCATGAATATCGTACAGACCTTGGGCCACCCGGATGCCGTCCCGGGTATGACCCCCATAGAAATAGCCAGGCCCGCCGGCGTACGCTAGGTTCCCGGTGGTGGCCGCGTTGACATCGTCCACCCGGCCTGCGGCGTAAAGCATCTTAGACACGCACTCACAGATGGTGGAGACCAGCACATTTCCCACACGCGGCGCTGCACCACAGGCTGCCGGAAAGGTGCAGTTTAGGATAGAGCCCTCCGGCACTTTAATAGTGACCGGCCTCATCTTACCATCGCTCCAGGGAACGTCCCAGAACAGCGCGTTGGTAAGAGCTAAGGCAATGTGAGCCGCGGTACTGGGTAGAGTAGAATTATGATCCGTATCGGTTTGTGGGCTAGTGCCTTCAAGGTCGATCTCTAACTCGTCGCCCTTCTTCGTCATGGTGCAGAAGAGTTGCTGAGCCACAGCCGTGCGCGACTTTCGGTCCAGAGTGGTGACATACTCGCGGGACACCCAAGTACCGTCCGGTAGCGAGCGCAGCTTGGCCCGAGCCTTAGCCTCGGAGTCCTCGATCATCCGCCGCCCTGCCGCCTCGACGAAATCAGCACCGAACTTCTCCACCAGACCCAAATAGCGCTTAGAGCACACATTGTTACCAGCGATCATGGCCTTCATGTCCAACCCTACGTACTGCGGATCCCGACACATGCCGGTCAACGTTCGGAACACATCCTCGCGAAACTCCCCTTTCTCCACAATCTTGAGGCCGCTAATACAGATACCCTCATGGAAGACCTCCAACGCTCCCCCCCGCAACACCCCCCCTGTGTCAGCAGTGTGGGTGCTGGTAGCAGTCCACGCGATCAACTCACCTTCGTTGAAGATAGGTTTGATGACCATCATGTCATAGGTGTGGGAACCGGCCACATAGGGATCATTGAAGAAAAACTGGTCACCGTCGTAGAATCCCGGCGACTTCTCGAAGTACTCCATCATGTTCTTGATGGCCTGGGAAGTGGCCGCCGCAAACCGCAGATGTCCGGAGCACGCGAGCACCATGACACCCTTAGCGTCGTAGAACGAGCTCATACACTCGCCTCCTTGGGCGACAATCGGCGAGGCAGTGACACGCTGGAGTGTCATCCGCCCCTCCTCCCCAATTGCCCAAAGACGGTGGAAGTACATCTCGTAACGAATGGGGTCAACCGCGATCGGATCCATTAGTCTCTCCTGATATAGGAGCAAGGGAGCCTTGTCCCCACTGAGGGCGGGACGTCCTTGATCCTAGTTTCTTTATATTTCCATCACCAAGTTCAAGAATTCGTCCACCGTCACACACGCCCCGGGCGGCACTGGGATGGTGGTGAAGGGTAGCTCCAAAACGGCTGGGCCAACCACCTCGTTGCCGGCCTTGAGTTGCGCGTTGTCGTAAACCGGTGTCTCAATGAACCCGCGATCCGGTTTAGTGAAATAGATGTTCCGCTTACCCTTGATAGCCTGGGAGCCATCGCCCTTCTCCGTAGGCTGCGGCTTTAGCTCTGGCTTAGTGACCAGACCCACCGCATCCACCCGGATCGCGCTGATTTCAATCCCCGCCTTAGTGTAACCGGCGCCTACCCCGTAGAGCTCCTCGTACTTCCCCTCAAATATTTCCTGCAACTCCTGTAGCCGCGCCTCGGTCAAGCGGTCCCACGGCAACGGTATCTCTACCCCGGCAGTCTGCCGACGGTAACGCATGGTAAAAAACCGGCGGAATTCCACTTGGTTGGCCTTAAAGCCTTCGCCGACCATAGCCTCCCCGAGTTCCTTCTCGATGATGTTGAGCCGCTCATTGGGCCCCTCGGGCTGAGCCGGGAGAATATACTGGCAGGTGATCACCCGAGTGTGAATGACGTCCGCCGCAGCTACGCCAAATGCCGAGAACACGGGTGAGGTAGGGAATATATAGATCTTATTGATACCGAGCTCCGCGGAGAAGCCCGCGGAATGGACGGGTCCCGCACCGCCAAAGGCATAGATGACGAACTCCTCCGGCAGGTGACCGGTTCGCACCACCTGTTGGCGAATGAGATCCGACATCTTGCTATTTACTATGTCATGGACCCCAGCAGCGGCTTCGACATTACTCAGTCCCAGCGGCTTAGCGATCTTCTCTGCCACTACCTTCTCAGCCTTTTCCTTGTTCAGTGACTTGCGCCCCCCGAGGAAGTAGTCAGGATCGATGATGCCCAGCACCACGTCACAATCGGTGACAGTGACCTCCTCGCCACCGACGTCGTAGCAAACTGGCCCAGGACTCGCCCCGGCACTCTGGGGACCCACCAATAACCGGCCCGTCTCCTCATCCACGCGTGCAATAGTTCCGCCACCGGCCCCGATGGACTGGATATCGATGATAGGTTGCAACATGCGGAAACGTTCGACGATAGGCTCCGCCGCATAGCGCCAGTAGCCCTCGGTGATGAGACCTACATCGAAGCTAGTACCGCCCATGTCCGCAGTAATTACGTTGGAGTGACCCAACAGGCCGGCCACATAAGCCGAAGCGATTGCGCCCCCGGCCGGGCCCGACTGCAGATTTGACACCGGGGTGGCGTGTGTTCGATGGGCTACCCCACCGTTCCCTTGCATAATCAAAAATGGCCCCTCCAGGCCACCCTCTTCTAGCTTAGCCTGGAGACCGCCGAGGTAACGTTCCACCGTTGGGCCAAGGAAGCTATTAATAATGGCAGTGTTGGCGCGCGCGTACTCGCCGGCCACCTGGGCTAGTTCGCTGCCGAAGGACCAGAACACTTTACGTGATGGATCCGCCTCTAGGACCAGGGCCCGCACATCGTCCTCATGTTTGGCATTGGCCCACGCGTGCAATAAACTAACCGCGATGGCTTCACATCCTTCTTCATCCACCAGCTTTCGTACAGCGTCCATGACGTCCTGGCGCGACAAGGGCACTACCACCTCGCCGCGGTAGTCGATGCGCTCGCGTACACCTACGACCCGCTCTCTCGGGACCAAGGGTTCCGGCTTGGTGACCCATGTGGCGTGACGGATCTCTTCCTCGGAAAGGCCATCCACACGTCCGATAGCGCGCATGATCTCAGTCGTGTCCTCGAAACCACGGGTGGTAATGAAGCCTACCTTGACCCCGGTCCGGGTGATCAGGGCATTAGTGGCCACAGTGCTGCCGTGCTTAAACAGAACCGCCTGCTTCAGCAATTCGGCACGTTCCGTATCCAATACGCCAGCAGCCTCCGTGAGCGCATCCATAACACCACGGGAGAAGTCATCCGGGGTTGTCGAGGCCTTTGCAGTCCACACCTCCCCGCTGGGGGACATGACCACCACGTCCGTAAACGTACCGCCTGTATCAATTCCGATAATGTAGTCTTTCACTTCGGCCATGCCTGTTCTTCCTCCTGATTCGGAACTTGAACTGACTGCCTTACCAGCCACCATTCAAATGGTCAGTCCTCCCCCATTTTTGGCTCGGATTTCCCAGTGGTGCAACTCTATAGGAGCGCCACCAGCCTGTAACGGATTTCATTCCACAAATGCGACCTGCCTGAGACGGGAACCGTGGGGAGGAAAAGCCCCGGAACTTGCCGCAGCCGGGATAACAGCACCGGAAATACTAGCTAACGCGTCTGGTCTCTGGATTCAAGGCATAGTCTCGGGAAGTATCGCCTTACTACAGCGAGAAGTGCCATCTCCGATCGTTTGGGTTCGCCATGATTCGTTCAACGTATACAATCAGTTCATCACGAGGCCGCCATTTACGTTGAGCGTATACCCCGTAATATAGGTGTTCTCGGGGCTTACCAAAAAGTAAAATCCTTCAGCGACGTCCTCCGGCCGGCCGGTACGTCCCAAAGGAATCTGAGGCTTCCACGCCTCGCGAGACCCAGGGGTAGCGTTGGCTAGAACCCTCGGGGTGTCCGTTGGACCCGGGGCTACGACATTGACCAAAACGCCATGTGGCGCCAGCTCCAGGGCCAGGGACTTGGTGAAGCCGAGGATACCAGCCTTGGCGGCCGAGTAGGGCGTGCGCAGTGCGCAACCAGTGAGGCCGTAGTTGGACGCAGTGTTAACGATGCGACCGCGCCGTTGCTCCATCATTGAGGGGGCAACCTCGCGACAAAATAGGAAGGTCCCCTTGAGATTGACGTCCAGCACCTCTCGCCACTCCGCCCAAGAAAGGTCTTCGACAGCTTTGGTGTGAATGGTTCCGCCGGCCAGATTAGCTAAGATATCCACGCGGCCAAAATCCTTGTGGACCTTTGCTACAACCTCCTTGACCTCTGCGGCCTGGGTAACGTCAACGCTGTAGGATCGTGCCTGAGCGCCTTCCGCAACTAACTCGCTCACGACCCGCTCGGCGGCCTCCCGATCGGCATCAGCGATGGCGATGGCAATGCCCGCCTGGGCGAAACGTAATGCTACGCAACGGCCAATACCGTTGCCGCCTCCGGAAACGATGGCTACATCGCTCAAGCTGGACTCCTTCCTTTGGAAACAACCGATGTATCGCTGTCGACAACGAGCGAGTATCAAACTCACCCCCTCACCCGCCGCACAGGGAACATCGTGTTAGAGAAAATCTTCCAACCGAACCTGGCCTGCCCCCATAGGCCGTAAGCGTTCGAACTCGAAGCGCCGAGCCGGATCGCACTCCGGCGGCTTGGTCGCGTCAATCATCACTTTGCCACCCACGCGGTGCCAGCCTGGAGCCCCAGGAGCACCCACCTCCTGACACGATGGATCCATGGCGTGGACCTTGGCTCCTGGAATGGTGATAATATCGTCTGCCGGATTGACCCTTGTGGAGATGGCCCACAAGACGTCGGCGTAGTTAAAGATATCGACATCTTCATCCACAGCGATGGCTACCTTGGGATGCTGATACTCACTTGACAACGCAGCCATAAGCACATTTCTGGCCTCGCCATAGTAACGCGCGTTCATCTGCACGACGATGCCGAAGATTCCCGGCAAAACCAACGCATTCTTAACTTGCGCTCCACCGCCGACGCCTCTAACGCGACGGAGGATCTGCGCCGACATGGGCACCTTGTGATAGACGCAGCCCTCCACCTCAGCACCGTTTTGGATATTCTTGAAGATGGCATCACCCCGCATTGTCACGGCGTTGATTTGGAAAACCGGGTTCTGCCCCGCCCCCGCTAGATAATAATCCTGAAACTCACTAAAGGGTCCTTCCTCCTCCCGTACATTAGGGAGAATCTCCCCTTCCAGCACCACCTCAGCGTGGGCCGGTACCTCCATGTCTATAGTCTCGCACTTCACTGTCTCCACTTCCTCCTGGAGAAGCGCAGAGGCGATGTTGAGTTCGTCCGACCCGTAGTCCGTCGTTGTAGCAGCAGCGAAGTAGTACATGGGGTGATGGCCAATTATGACCGCAACGGGCATGCTTTCGCCCTTTGTCTCGTGCTTCTGGTAGTTGATCCAACTGTGGCGCGGATAGAGCAAGATCCCGGTCTTACGGGGCCCTTTCATCTGAAGGCGATGAAAGCTCATATTCCGATGGCCCGTTTCTGGGTCCTTAGAGATCATCAGCCCCGCAGAAATGAAGGGGCCACCGTCCCTGGCGCCACACTGATGGATAGGTAGCTTCGTAATGTCCACGTCATCGCCCGTCAACACCCGTTCCTTGACCGGGCCTGACGGCACCAGCCGAGTGGTGCCTGGGTTTTGAGTACGCCTTACAAACTCCGGCACCATCTCATTACGGTCACAGCCGAAAGCTAGCGGAGCCAATCGTACGTCCCCCGGTGCCTGCCCTATACAGCGCCATCCCGGGAACCCCGCAAGGTTTTCGAATAGTAACGCGCGATCCCGAGACTGCCACAAAAGCGCGCCCATCTGTGTTCGCGGATCCACCGGTTTGGAGATGGTGTCGAGAACGCCGGCGCGGCGCAACTGGTCAATCCAGGTGCGGATATCCTTGTTCATAGATTGTTTCACAGTTCGGAAGCAGGCTGGAGGCCACCGCCCTCCGTGACGCCACTGGCGGAGGAGGGCGGTGGGTACGTAATTACTATTTCTTACGGGCTACAAGTGCTGGGATGTATTCCTTCTTAAGGTAGTCCCATCCGGGCGAAGGCTCGAGCATGCCCTTGACGATCTTGTCCACATCCGGACCCTTGATGTAGTCCAGCGAAAGTCCGAAGATCTTTTCCCACTCTTTCACGTAAACGGGATCGGAGTACATCTTGTTGAAGGCAGCGCGAATGGTCGCCACACGGTCAGATGGTGTGCCCGGCGGTACCACTAGGGTACGGTTCAATGTCCGCATCGTAGGACCTGTCAATTTGTACGCTTCCCACGCGGGGCCCGAAGGGGCCTTGCCTTTTACCTCCCTGTAAACTTCCTCAAAAGTAGGGATGTTCGTCCCGGGAGAGCGGATGACTTTCCCTTCTGGAGTAAGAACGCCACCTTGCCAGATAACGATCGCCACGCCCTCCTTGATGGACGAATAATACCGTCCACCGGTCCCGAGCACGTGGTGGAGCCCGGTGCCGCCAACGTAGGACACCTCACCGGACAAGAACGCCAAAGCCATCTGGGCGGTGCCAGGGTAGCCCACGGCGTACTTGTAGCCTTTAATGCCCAGTAGGTCGAGGCCGATCGCGTCGTTTAAGAAAGACGGGCCGGTTATGGAGCGTCCGGAAACCGAGATCCTCTTGGGATCGATCTTGGTCAACTGAACCCCAGTCTTAACATTGAGGAACTCCCGCACGATGGCCGCAGAAGCACCGCTGGTGCCGAAGATCGCCGGCATCTTGGCCAGATCGTAGTTGGGCTTGGGGGCGTTCAGGGCCTGGCTCCCCAGGTGGGAGGTGCCCATAATGGACCAGGTGAGACCATCCTTCTTGGCCCTGCTGGCGATGTGCGCGCCGTGAATGAGTCCAGCGGCCCCCGGCATATTGATCTTCACCACCTTTGTAGGCTTACCCGAAAAGTACTTGCCAATCCGACGGGCGATGAGCCGTCCTTCGGTATCGTGCCCACCGCCGGGCGAATAACCGGAAAGAATTTGGATTCTCTTACCTTCCGTGAACGCCTCCGCCGAACCTTGGACAAGAATACCCAACACCGCAAAGAACACGAACACATACGAAACTCTTCGAATTGTCATAAGACACCTTCCTTTGGAGAACGAATGTGATGCCTCTCCGCTCGCCCTGTGCTATTGGGCCGTAGCAAACTTGCGGAGATGGGTCTGCCATTTCGAGGGCGCCATGGTTTCGGCGAGGATCTTGCTCGCTTCTTCCGGCGACACAATCACCGGGGCAAGTTTCTGGCCGAAGATTCTCTCCCACTCTTTCACGAAACCGGGATGCTTAGCCATCTTTCTGATGCCTGCGCGGAGTTCGTTGACTTTAGCCGCACCAGTTCCCGGAGGCAGTACCAAAGTCCGGGTTAGTTTCGCCATTCCCAGTCCAATAGCGCGCCACGCCAGCCAATCGGATCCCGAAGGCTCCTTACCATGAACATCCTTGTACACCTCATACAGGGTCGGCACGTCCCCCTTCACGGTCTTGGACCGCGAGATGGACCCGTCCGGATTGAGGATACCACTCTGCCACATGGGGATGACCAGACCGCGCTTATGCATGTCCACGAACGCACCGCCACCCACCAGGTGGGCATCGCTAGCGACGAAGAAGCTTGCTTCATCCCGCTCCATCGCAGCCTTGATAGGGGACGTCCCCCGGTAGGCACAGACGGCCTTGTAACCCTTGACCTCGAGAAGGCGCAACGCCATCTGGCCGCGCAAGCAGGACGAACCCTGCTTGGACCGGCCGGCAAGAGCGATCTTGGACGTATCTACCTTCGTCAGAAAATCCTTTGCGTTCTTCGCTCCGAGAAAGTCCCGGACGATATGCACCTGAATGCCGCCTATGGACCAGATGATCGGCATCTTCGCCAGGTCGTACTTGACCATTTCTGGTGGCGCGAGCACAGCCTGCAGCCCATGACTACTCCCGAAGAGGCCGATCGTGCGTCCGTTCGGCTTGGCGCGGTTGTAGACGAAGGACGACATAATCATCCCGCCGGCTCCGGGCATATTCTGGACGAGTACCTTAGGTGACCCCGGGAGAAACTGCCCTAGGTGCCGTGCCATGATGCGGGCTTCTAGGTCATGTCCTCCGCCGGGCGGGTACCCGATAAGGATGGTAATGTTCTTAGATGCCTGCGCCGTTGTGGCCAGTGCGGCGAAGAGCAGAACGAAAAACAATGCGCACCACTTTGTACTTGACCTCTTCATGATCCGTTACCTCCGTTATACCGGCTCTACATCGCTAGACCCGGTCCATCCGGGCACCTGAACACAAACGGGCCGAGGACTCAAGTTCACCCGAGATCCTCAGCCCGCTTATAGTAAACAGCCGATTCATGTCGAACCGACCCGCTTCAAGTACGCCGCTGGCACGAAGCCAGGGACGCCCCTTCCACGCGAAACCTTATTTCTTCTTCTTTTTCGGTATCACGAAGTCGGCTGACGCCAGAGTATTTCCATCTGCGTCCACCAGATTCAACGTGTGCGTACCGGGCTTCAGCAACTTCTTGATCGTACGGCCCCGGATACCCCAGGTCGTCGAAACGTTGCCGCTTCCGTCCGCCTTCGTGACAGAAGGCTTCGCTAGGAAGCTTACGTCCGACAGGACGCCGCCCATAGTCGTACGAATTCCCACCTCTTGGCCTGCCTTCAGACCCGACGCGGAAACCTTAACCTGTAGCCTCTTCTTCTTGACCCCGCCCACATCCACACTGAGCTTCGCACCCGCCATCGCGATCGACGACAACAGGAACAACGCCCCCAGGGCTACTACCAAACCGACTAGCCTTTTCTTTGCAACCATTTGCTACCTCCCTTTGGTTTTTTGCTCCGATGATCCAGACGGCTCCCTTTATACGTAAGCCGAGTGACAAATGTCAAGGGCCTTCTTGACCCAAAATTTCAGCCCTAGCTTAGATGGGAAGCAGGGCCGATAAGTACGCTTCCACTATCCCTAGAATGAACTCCTGAGGCTTATTTATCAACCCAGGCGGCCATGGGATGTGTAACACCATCTCGAAGACCCCGACCATGAATACGACCATGACCACCATGTAGGTCACGGCGACCTTCCACGTCTCGCCTGCTTGTATGCCCAAATAAAGGAGTAGGAAAAGCGGGACACTCAAAATAAACCCGATGATCCATATAGACAGGAAGAGGCCAAAGATCCATCCAAAAACATTTATAGCCCGCTTTATCACTACCGCCACGGGCACACTACGGTCCACCGGCAGATCCATCATGCCGGCCACGTCTCCGTCTCGATCCTTGCCACTAAATAGATCCAATCCCAACTGCAGGCAGCACAGGAGAATAGTGGGGATTCCGATGGTCCACGGAAACAGCCGCGCCTGGTATTGCCACTGCTCAGCGGTCACCACCAAGCCTACCATTAGTAGTAGAATGAAGCTGGTGAACAAGGCACCCGGGTTGGCTTTAAACTTCATCACCTTCCCCGTTTTGTTCGTGCTCGACTCGCGCCTCGCGCATCCGTTGTATCTCCAGCTGTTTGCGCGAATTACGAATTCCGTAGTAAAGGCTAGCGCCGATCAGCACCAGCACGATGAGGACAATCGGTCGCGCCAGCCACATGGCGCCATAACGGCTTATGGAAATGAAGAGATAGTTCTCAATGATTCCGCTCAGTACCAGTCCCAGGATCAACGGCGGTCTTGGCCAACTGAACCGCTTCATGAACCAGCCCAGCAACGAAAAGAACAGCAGCGACCACAGGTCTCCGTAGTGCCGAGTGGCCTGAAACGACGCAAGGAACACGATCACCACCACAAGCGGGGTCAGAAGGTTGATGCGTACCATGGCAATCTTTGCCAACGTGTTGGTAAGCAACATACACAGAATGGTACCAAACACGTTGGCGATGGCCAGACTCCATATCATCGTGTAGGTTACGGCTAGATCCTTGGTCAGCATCGCCGAGCCTGGCGTAAGCCCCTGGATGGTCATAGCCCCCAACAGCAACGCCATCGAGGCGCTACCCGGCACACCAAAGGCGATCGTGGGGATCAAAGCGCCACCCTCCTTGGCATTGTTGGCAGCCTCCGGCGCTAATACGCCGCGGACGTCACCCGTGCCGAACGTCTCGTTGGCACCCTTTTCTGTCTGGATGGCGTGACCGTAGGCGAACCAATCCACTACCGAGGCGCCCAGACCCGGGATAGCACCGACGAAAACCCCCACCACGCCACAACGCAACACCAGGAACCAGTTGCGGAAACAATCGCGGGTCCCTTCCCCGACCCCCTTAAGCCGCTCTTTGGGCACGTCGGCGATGCGCGTCCCCCGAATGGTCAGGTCAACGATCTCAGGGATCGCAAAGACACCCAACGCGACCGGGACCAGGGGTACGCCGTCCCAAAGGTACAATTGTCCAAACACCCAACGAAGCACCCCGGTTTGCGGGTCCATTCCCACCATCCCCACACACAGGCCAATCGCCCCGACGATTAATCCTTTCGCCGGCGCGTTGCCGCTCAGGACAGCGACCATGGAGATGCCCAGCAGGCCCAGCATAAAAAACTCAGGGGAACCAAACGCAAGCACAATAGGACGGAGCACCGGGATTGAAAGCGCCAGAATAAACGAGCCGAACAAGCCGCCCATGAGCGACGCCATGTATGCACCACCGAAGGCTTTGCCGGCCTCACCCTTCTTGGCCATCGGATGTCCGTCGAGAATGGTCGCCTGGGACGCCGAAGTGCCAGGGACACCGAACAGAACCGATGGGATCGTGTCGGACGTACTGGTCACCGAGATGAGGCCGATCATAATTGCGAAGGCCTCGAAGGGGTCCATGTCAAAGGTGAAGGGCAGGAGAATGGCAAGTCCAACCAGTCCCCCGAGGCCGGGTATTGCACCCAGAGCCAAGCCCATGAGCACCCCGAGGAACAAATACAGTATCCGCTCCAGAACTAGAAGGTTGTTGATGGCTTCAATGGCGGCTTCTAGCATAGAAACTCCGTTCTGCCCTTTGGGAAATCCAAAGGGGTATATCTAGGTCTGCACACGCTGTCAAGTTGGTGTAATAACAACAGCTCCCCCATTATACCCTTTCCCGTTGCGGGATTCGAGGAAAAGGACTAGTAGGACGACTATTACTTGTCACAACTTCGGGTATGCGCACCGGCGTGGCACAGTTCACAGTAGCGAACCGTGCGCTTTGGGAAAGGATCGTCACTATGGGAAACCTGGGCATCTGCTTCGTTAATCCATCTCCTCAGATTGAACCAGGCTACGTAACGGCCATGGCACGGAAATGTGACCAGGCGGGCCTACATTCGTTCTGGACCATCGACCGAATTGCTTATGATAATCTTGAAGCCCTGACCGTGCTGGCGACAGTGGCAGGCTCCACCGAACACATCCGCCTTGGTACGTCAGTGCTGCTGTCGGCGCTGCGTCACCCGGCACTTCTAGCCAAGACTGTAGCCACCTTGGATTTTTTGTCCAACGGCAGACTCACCTTGGGCATAGGGTTCGGCAGCCGTGAAAGTGACTTCAGCGCCTTAGAGGTCCCTTGGGAACACCGAGGGAGCCGCGCCGAAGAATCTCTCGCCTTGATGAAGCGGCTCTGGACCGAAGAAGAAGTGGAACACCATGGCCGTTTCTTCGACTTGCACAGTAGCCGCTTCGGCCCAGCAACCATTCAGTCACCCCACCCCCCGATCTGGATGGGGGGAACCGCCGATACCGTTCTCAAACGGGTCGGAAGGTTGGCCGACGGCTACATCTGTGGCAGCAACGCCGTACACGACTTCGGCACCGTATGGGAAAAGATCAGCAGCCATGCTCGGGCGGCCGGTCGGGACCCCAACAGCATTGAGAAGGCCGGGCTCACCTTTATCGCCATCGACAACGACAAGAGTAAAGCGGTCGAAGCGTGCAGTAACTACCTTATCCGCTACTACGGTAAGGTTCGGATGGATGTGGAGAAGTACATGCTTGTAGGGAGCGCTGATGCGTGTGCTGACGGCATTAACCGGATCTTCTCCGGAGGACTCCAAACTCTGATCGTCGGCCTTGCCATCGCGGACCTCGAGCAACTGGATACGTTCGTGGAGAGAGTGCTGCCCCAGGTGCAGAGTTAGTGCCGGACATCACAGTGGCACGGGCGTCTCAAAGTTCTTCGTATAAGGCAACTTCTCGGCGGTCTCGTCCACCTCGTCCATGTTGCCGAGCAACAGCGCCGTAGAGTCCCACGCCCCCGTGATCAAGGCCTTACGGTGGCCATCGCTAATGTCGATGTCGATGTCGCTGCCATCCGGTAGGCCAATCTTTCGCCCTTCGATATCCACCCTGAGTTCTACCTTAGGATCCGATTCCACCATCGTCATGAGTTTGCCGACATCTTCCGGCGTCGCCATCACCGTGGGCATGCCCAGTAACAAGCTGCTACCCGCGAAGATAGGGCCGAAGGACTCACCGATGACGACTCGTATCCCCCACCGATACAAGGCCTGAGGGGCATGCTCCCGCGAGGAACCGCAACCGAAGTTTCGGTTTACCACTAACACCTGGGCGCCTTGGAAGCGATCCTCATTAAACGGGTGCTCCACCGGCTTCCCGTCGGCGTCATACCGCTCATCAAAGAACGGGTACTCGCCCATACTACTGAAGGTGATCTCCTTTAGGTAGCGGGCAGGAACGATTCGATCGGTATCGATATCGTGTCCTCGCACGACCACTCCCCTACCCTCGACCCGCTTGATTTCATTCATACTGACCTCGTGTAGTCGCGCACATCCACAACCTTGCCATTGAGCGCGGCCGCAGCCACCATGGCGGGGCTCATTAATAGCGTCCGACCACCCGGGCTTCCCTGGCGGCCGATAAAGTTGCGGTTCGACGAAGACGCGCACACCTCGCGGCCGTTAAGTTTGTCGGGGTTCATAGCTAGACACATCGAGCAGCCGGCTTCTCGCCACTGGAAGCCGGCTTCGGTGAAGATGCGGTCGAGCCCCGCAGCCTCAGCCTGCTTCTTAACCTCCACGGATCCAGGCACCACCAGCGCCCTAACGGAAGAAGACACCCTTTGGCCCCTGGCCACGCGCGCCGCAGCCTCCAGGTCCGACAACCGAGAGTTGGTGCAAGAACCGATGAACGCCACGTCGATAGGAGTGCCGAGAATCGGCGCGCCCGGTTCCCAACCCATGTGTTGATATGCCCTTTCAACAGTCTTAGGATCTTGTAGTTCCTCGGGACGGGGCAGATTTTCCAGCACACCCACCGCCTGACCAGGATTGATGCCCCACGTGACAGTTGGTTCGATGGCCGAGCCGTCGATGTCCACGACATCGTCATAGCGGGCGTCGGGGTCCGAGGCCATGGAACGCCAGTACGCCATAGCCCGGTCAAAGGCTTCGTCCTTAGGCGCAAAAGGCCGTCCCAGCAGGTAGTCGAATGTGGTATCATCAGGATTGACATAGCCCACTAGAGCGCCACCCTCGATACTCATATTACAAACGGTCATGCGTTCGTCCATGTTCATACGACGGAGTACATCACCGCCATATTCGTATGCATAGCCCTTACCGCCACCGACCCCAAGCCGCCGGATAATGGTCAGAATGACATCCTTTGCGTGCACCCCTACCGGAAGCTCGCCGTCGACATTGATACGTCTCACATTGAGCCGGTCCATCGATAACGTCTGTGTCGCTAACACATCGCGGACCTGGCTCGTACCAATGCCCAAAGCGACAGCCCCGAAGGCGCCGTGGGTGCTCGTGTGACTATCGCCGCACGCTAGAGTCATTCCCGGTTGCGTCAGCCCAAGCTGCGGGCCAATGACATGAACAATACCCTGCCGGCCGCTTCCCAAACCGTAGAACTCGATACCGAAGTCACTGACATTCCGTTCCAACGCCGCCATCATCGCCTCAGCCTGCTCATCGGCAAAGGGTCGGACATGGGTGTCTGTAGGTATGATGTGATCCGCTGTGGCGAAAGTCCGCTTCGGATACGCAATGGAAAGCCCACGCTCCCGAAGCATATCGAACGCCTGCGGGGTAGTGACCTCATGGACCAGATGCAACCCGATGAAGAGCTGCGTCTGTCCAGTGGGCAGCGTTGTTACCGAATGAGCGTCCCAGCCCTTGTCATATAATGTATGTTCCGACATCGATCATGTTTCTCCTAGCAAAAAATAATAGCCAGCGTCCTCTGTTAATTCAAGTTAAGCGTCGACACTCGGGGTGCGGCCGAGGGAGCCCCGTAGAACATTCCAAGTGGTAACAGCCCACCGAATCTGTCTTTTCGATCACGACTCGGCATCCAAGGGCTTAGATGGAAGCGGATCGTAGCGAACTTCCACCAAGAACAGGCCCCGTGCAGGGGCTGTGGGACCTGCCGCTTTTCGGTCGCGAGCCTGGATCAATGACAAAAGATCACCGGCACCCCGCTCGCCGAGACCGACATCGACAAGCGTACCGACGATGTTTCGCACCATGTGTCGAAGGTATCCAGTGGCTTCGATGCGATATACCCAATGACCCTCCCACTTGAACAACTCATTGCGGTAGACTTGCCGGACAGGAGTGGCAGCATCACATCCGCTAGCCTGGAAGCACGAGAAGTCGTGCTCGCCTTCCAACTCAGGCAATGCCTCGCGCATAGCATCAACGCACAATGGTCTGGGAACATGCCACGCATACCGTTCGTTGAAAACCGATCGCCAGGGGTGGTTCCAGAGCCGGTACTCATAGACCCTCTTCTTCGCATCCCGCCTAGCATCAAAGTGATCGGGTGCAACCTCCACCGTCCTCACTGTTATATCGCTCGGAATGAGGGCGTTTAGGCTTCTTTGGATACGGGTTATATCCTGGCCGTCAGGGCAAACAAAATTCGCTACCTGCCCCAATGCATGGACGCCGGCATCCGTTCGTCCGGACCCATGGATGCGAACCTTCTGTTTTAGCAGTACGGCAAGGGCCTCTTCCAAGACGCCCTGAATCGTCGGGCTACTCGGCTGGACCTGCCAGCCCTTGTATTCGGTACCGTCATACTCAAGGGTCAGTCTGACGTTCATGCCGATTTCCCGAGAAGCTCCTACGAGTAGCTAAGCCAGTACGCGTGGCCGCAAGCTGCTTGACAAAGATAACAGCCAACCCGTCAGCAGTGATTCCAGACCAGGATCTCGGCGATCTGTACGGCATTCAAGGCCGCACCCTTACGCAGGTTGTCCGCGACCACCCATAGGTTGATACCATTCTCCACCGAATCGTCTTCGCGAATCCGCCCCACGTACGTGGCATCCTTGCCCGCCGCCTCAGTAGCGAGCGGATAGTCATTGTTTTGGGGATCGTCCTGGAGCAGTACCCCGGGAGCTTCCCTGAGAATGGCGCGAACATCGGCCGCCGACAATTTTGTCCGGGTCTCGACATTGATAGATTCGGAGTGGCTGCAGAAAACAGGCACACGTACCGTAGTGGCGCTGATACGGATATCCGGATCGTCCAAAATCTTTCGAGTCTCCCAGACCATCTTCATCTCTTCCTTGGTATAACCGTTTGGCAGGAACGAATCGATTTGCGGGATACAGTTGAACGCAATTTGGTGAGGAAACTGCTCACATTCCACCTCACCGCTATTGAACAGGGCCAAGGCCTGTCTTCCCAGCTCCTCCATTGCCCGCCGACCGGCGCCAGAAACGGACTGGTAAGTAGACACAACAACGCGCGTTATGCCCGCCGCATCATACAACGGCTTCAGGGCAACCACCATCTGAATGGTGGAGCAGTTTGGGTTGGCGATTATCCCCCGGTGAACGTGTTCAGCAATCTTTTCAGCGTTCACTTCCGGGACCACCAACGGAACATCGTCATCCATCCGGAAACAATTGGTATTATCAATCACCACGGCACCGGCATCTACCGCCACCGGTGCGTACTGGGCACTTACAGACCCGCCCGCAGAGAACAGCGCGATATCAACGTCATCAAAAGAATCGTGATCCAGAACTTCTACCGGGACCTGGCGGCCGCAAAACTCGAGCCGCTGCCCGGCTGACCGCTCGGAAGCCAAAAGCCGGAGTTCACCCACGGGGAACAGCCGCTCGGCGAGAATCTTCCGCAACTCCTCCCCCACGGCTCCTGTCGCTCCTACCACAGCAACGTTGTATTTCTCTTTGGCAAACATCGTGCCGTCATACCCCGCGGGTCTTAGAAATCTGCTGTCGCACCAGTTCCCCCATTTGCCTGCAACCTACCACCGGGCGTGTGCCCTCGGTTATGTCCGGGGTGCGGTGACCGGCATGTAAAACTCGCTCCACCGCCTGCTCAATGCAGTTTGCGGCCTCCCCTTGGTCGAAGGAGTGACGCAACATAAGTGCGACGGTTAGGATGGTCGCCAAAGGATTAGCTTTGTCCTGCCCCGTGATGTCCGGTGCACTTCCGTGTACCGGCTCGTACATGCCCACCTTGCCACCCAGACTCGCGGAGGGTAGCATACCAATGGAACCCGTGAGCATCGCAGCCTCATCACTCAGAATGTCTCCGAACAAATTAGTTGTAACGATGACATCGAACTGCTTGGGATCCCTAATGAGCTGCATAGCGCAGTTGTCCACCAGGACGTGGTCGAGTTCGATATCACCGTAGCCTTCTTCGTCACGGATCCGGGTAACCACCTTGCGCCAAAGCTCGGTGGATTCCAGAACGTTCGCCTTGTCTACCGAAGTCACCCGTCGGCGCCTCCTACGCGCGGCCTCGAAAGCGACCCTAGCAATCCGCTCGATTTCCGGTGTCGTGTAGACCAGCGTGTTGACACCTCGTTCAGTGCCGTCAGGCTCACTGACAACACCCTTGGGCTGCCCAAAGTAGATACCACCTGTCAGCTCCCGCACCACAACCAGGTCGGTGCCTTCCACTACCTCTGGCTTGAGGGTCGACGCCTCCACCAACGGAGCAAACAGCTTCACCGGGCGTAGATTTGCAAACAGCCCCAACTCCTGGCGCAGCGCTAGCAGCGCCCGCTCGGGACGAATGGAATAATCGAGTCCATCCCACTTGGGTCCGCCCATGGCTCCCAGAACCACCGCGTCACTAGCCTTGGCCATAGCCATGACCTCGTCGGTCAGGGGTGTTCCGTGAGCGTCAATGGATGCACCACCCACCAAGCCGTCCTCGGCATCAATGTTAAAGTCGAAGAGTTCGCTGGCCTGCCTGAGTACGGCCATAGCCTCCGACACCACCTCTGGACCTATGCCGTCGCCCGGAAGCACGGTTATCTTGTAACTCATGGACCCCCCTGTACGGATGCCTTACGGTGCCGCTTTCGGTACTCCAAACGATTTAAGGCGTTTACGTACGCCAGCGCACTAGCCATTATGATGTCAGTGTGAGAACCCTTGCCAGACACGTTGACATCCTTGTCCTGAAGAATACATGAGACCTCGCCCTGGGCGTCGGTCCCACCGGTGACACTCGAGACCGAGTAGCGGCACAACTTCGCGCTACTGCCTGAGATCTTGGCGATCGCTTTATAGCATGCATCCACCACTCCGTCACCCGTGTCATGCGCCATCTTCTCCTCGTCATCCACTCGCATCCGGACAGTAGCTGACGGTACCGCAGACGAACTAGACGCAATATTCATATACACTAACTCATAGCGGTCGGGCTGGCTCGGAATCCTCAATGCCTCATCAGCCACGAGTGCCTCAAGATCTTCGTCGAACACCTCCTTCTTCTTGTCGGCAAGCTGCTTGAACCGCTCAAACGCACGGTTGATTTCCTCCTTGCCGAGCGTGAAACCAAGCTGCTTCAATCTCTCTCCGAAAGCATGCCGACCGGAGTGTTTGCCCATCACTAGTCGGTTGCCCGTGATACCGACTGTTTCAGGGCGCATGATCTCATAGGTCAGCTTCTGCTTCAGCACCCCGTCCTGATGGATGCCGGCTTCGTGGGCAAAGGCATTGTCTCCCACGATAGGCTTGTTGAGCGGTACTGTGATGCCTGTGACCTGGGATAGCAGGCGCGACGTGGGATAGATCTGCTCAGTGTGTATTCGTGTATTGAGATTGAAAACTGACTGGCGTGTCTTAAGCGCCATCACCACTTCCTCCAGCGAAGTATTGCCAGCCCGCTCACCGATACCATTCACCGTACACTCCACCTGTCTCGCACCGTTTGCCACAGCGGCGAGGGAGTTGGCTACAGCCAGCCCTAGGTCGTTGTGGCAGTGGGCGCTCCAGATGACTTTCTCCGAGCCCTCGGTGTTCTCAATGAGATACCGTACCAGCTCGCCGAACTCCGACGGAATTGCGTAACCCGTGGTGTCCGGGATGTTCAGGGTCCTTGCACCGGCCCTGATAGCCTCGTTGAAGACCTCAACCAAGAAGTCTCGGTCACTACGCGAAGCATCCTCCGCGGAGAACTCAACATAGTCGATGTGCCTCCGTGCTTGCACTACGGCCGTACCTACCGACTCCAACACCTCCTCCCGCGACATCCGAAGCTTGTGCTTCATGTGAATGTCGGAAGTGGCAATGAAGGTGTGAAGTCCTGGCTTCCGCGCCCCTTCCACGGCCTTGATTGCCTTTCGTATATCGCCCTGCTGCGCCCTCGCCAAACTCAGCACGATGGGACGCTTTACAGCATTGCATACCTGTACCACGGACTCGAAGTCTCCGGGAGAAGAAGCGGCAAAGCCGGCCTCGATTACGTCCACACCTAGCTTTTCAAGTTGACGGGCGATGAGGACCTTCTCGTCGATGTTCATACTGGCGCCGGGCGACTGCTCCCCATCCCTGAGGGTTGTGTCGAAAATATTTACAAATTTCCTTGCAGCCATGGTCTCCCTCCTCAAAAAAAAACTCCCGCGGTGTTCCGACGGGAGTTTGGATCATGCAAGCTGCGGTTTACTCTTCTGTCAGCTCTGTAAGAGTGCCTGCTCTTCCCTCCGTCGCTTCCGAACGACGAGTAGCCCCAAAAGGGGCCCCGATAGGGTATAGAGTAGTAACGCCGAGAACAGCACAATCTGCCACATAGCAATTGTTAGTATAATGACTGCCAACGCGGAAAGCAACAACCAAATAGTGCTGCGTTTTTTAAAATGGTGTTGTTTGAAACTGAAGTAGCGAAAATTGCTCACCATGAGCCCCGCCAGCATGCACGTAGTCACGACGAACACCACGGGCTTACTGTCCGTCCCCTCGAGCCCCAGCATCAGATACATGAAAATTGTAGCTGCGATCATGGCGGCAGCCGCTGGGATCGGTAGTCCGGTGAAGTACCCCTTTTCCACAACCAAGGTTTGAACGTTGAAACGCGCCAAGCGTAGCGCCCCGCACACGGCGAATAGTGCCGCCCCAAGGCCACCCCACGTGCCCCACCCAGACAAGGCAAATATGTACACCAAAACCGCCGGAGCCACACCGAACGAGACCACATCGGCCAGGGAATCGAATTCAACACCGAACTGGCTGGTTGTGTGGGTCAGACGCGCCACGGCACCGTCAACCCCGTCCAGGAGATGGGCGACGACGATCAATAGAGCCGCCTGGTAGTACTCACCGTTAACGGCGAAGAGGATAGCAAAGACGCCACAAAACAAATTGCCCGCTGTGAAGAGGCTAGGCAGAAGGTAGATACCCCGGCGCAGCCGGTTGGATGCACCCCGCCGCCCCATGCGACGATGCCGTTTTTTTGCCCGGGGGATCAGCCGAACTTTGCCGAAAGACTCGTCGTTCTTTTCAGAGCGTTCCATGAATCGACTTCTGCTTAGAATCTAGCCACAATAGTTTCGCCACCACGGACGCGCTGGCCGACACGTATCTCAACGACGGCTTCCCGGGGCAAGTAGACATCCACCCGGGACCCGAACATGATCAGGCCAAACCGTTCGGCCCGTCTCAGCGAATCGCCGCGGGCAACGCGACAGACAATCCGGCGCGCGAGAAAGCCAGCGATCTGTACGACTCGGAGCGTCCTTCCCCGATCGTTCTCGAGTTCGATGGCATTGCGTTCGTTCTCGTTGGATGCCTTGCCTTTGTATGCCGCCGCAAAACTACCTTTCTGATAGAGGACATCCACCACCCGTCCGTTCATCGGCGCGCGGTTGATATGCACGTCCAGGGGGGACAGAAAGATACTGATTCTACAGGCTGCAGCGTCCGCAGCCTCGCCGACATACACGACCCTACCATCCGCCGGCGACACGATGATTCCTTCGCCGTCAGGGGGGATTCGTTCCGGATCACGAAAAAACCCTGCCAACGCAGCGGTAGCGATCGTCAGCAACACACCGACGATTAGCCAGCCTACGGCGAAGGCTGCGACTGCCAAACCCGCTGCACCGAAAACGAACCGGTAACCTTCTTTCGCGATCCCGATGGGATTGCCTCCGTATCTAACAGTGACCGACGCCGGTGAAGCGCGTCAGTTTTTGGCCTTGTCCACTAGGCGGTTCTCTGCCAACCACGGCATCATGGACCTAAGCTGCTCACCCACCTCCTCGATGGGATGGCTCCGAGAGGCTTGTCGAAGCTCGTTGAAACGAGGTGAACCGTCACGATGCTCGTTCATCCACTCGTCAGCAAACTTTCCGGATTGAATGTCCGCCAAGATTTCCTTCATGACCTTGCGGGTCTCTTCTCCGACAATGCGCTTCCCTCGAGTGAGGTCACCGTATTCCGCGGTATTGCTCACCGAATAGCGCATGTTGGCCATTCCGCCTTCGTAGATCAAATCAACGATCAACTTGACCTCGTGGCAGCATTCGAAATAGGCCATCTCCGGCGGGTAACCCGCCTCCACGAGTGTCTCATAGCCCGCCTGAATCAGCGACGTAATCCCTCCGCACAGCACCGTCTGTTCACCGAACAAATCCGTTTCCGTCTCATCCTTGAAACTAGTTTCGATCACTGCCGCGCGAGCGCCACCGATGGCCGCAGCATACGACAGACCTACGGGCTGTGTATCTCCGGAGGGATCCTGGTGGATCGCAAGAAGGCAAGGGACTCCTCTACCCCGCTCGAACTCGCTTCGCACAAGATGGCCCGGTCCCTTTGGCGCGACCATGAAGACGTTGACATCCTCGGGAGGAACGACGCGCTTGAAATGGATATTGAAACCATGCCCAAAGGCAAGGTAGTTACCGGGCTTAAGGCCGGGCCCGATAACGTCTCGGTAGACATCCCCCTGAAGCTCATCGGGCAGCAGCACCATTACAACGTCGCTAATCTCGACAGCTTCCGCTGTCTCCATCACCGTCAGTCCGGCATCCGCCGCCTTGTCCCAAGACGCGCTATCGCGCCTCAATCCCACAAGCACATCCGCGCCCGAATCGCGAAGATTTGCAGCGTGCGCGTGCCCCTGGCTGCCATAGCCAAGCACCGCGACCTTCCGGCTACGGACCTGACTCAGATCCGCGTCCTGGTCATAGTAGACCTGCATGATGAACCCCCCCTATCTTCTTGGTGTGCGGGAGCCAAACCCCTGGCGGCCCGGTTACGAGGATTCCCGCGCGATAGCAATTCGGCCGGTACGAACCATCTCCTTGATGCCAATAGGCGTCAACAGTTTAATCACCGCCTGGATTTTCTCGGCATCGCCCGAAACCTCGAGAGTGTAGGTCTCCGGTGTCGCATCAACAAAGTTTGCGCGGAATATCTGCGCAATCCGAATAGCCTCGTCCCGTTGCGCCTGCTTGGCCTGGACCTTGATCAGCGCCGTTTCGCGGTCTACGTGGTCTTCTTCAGTAAGGTCAACGACCCTGAGAACCTCAATGACCTTGTTAAGCTGTTTCATGATCTGCTCGATGACGTCCTCGTCGCCTGAGGTCACCACCGTGATCATGGATACACTGGAATCCGGTGTCGGCGCGACGGAAAGACTCTCGATGTTGTAGCCCCGTGCGCTGAACAGGCCAGCCACCCGTGCGAGTACACCAGATTTGTTCTCAACCAGAACGGAGATAATGTGTTCCATCCGGCAAACCCTCACGCCGGCAGGACGGCGTCCGCGTTCTCTCCCTTTTTTCGTGGGCTCTTACGTACGGATTTTAACTGCGGCGGGTCCTCCAGCACCATCTCGTGGTGGGCTCCACCAGCAGGAATCATCGGATAGCAGTTCTCGAACCGGTCGATAACGAAGTTCATCAACACTGGACCCTTGTGCTTCAGGCCTTCCTTCAGCACCGCCTCTACGTCATCGGGACCCTTCGAGTGGAGCCCGAGTATCCCATACGCTTCTGCGAGCTTGACGAAATCCGGGATGGTCCCCAGGTCACTGGAGGCATAGCGGCCCTCGTAGAAAAGGTCCTGCCACTGCCGCACCATGCCGTGGAACCTATTATTGAGCAGGATGATTTTCACCGGGAGCTTATGGATGGCTGCCACCGCCAATTCCTGAAGATTCATCTGAAAGCTACCCTCACTGGTAATGCACAACACGGTCTTATTAGGATACGCCTTCTGTGCGCCGATCGCAGCGGGGAATCCGAAGCCCATAGTGCCAAGCCCACCTGACGTGAGAAAGGTACGCTGGACACCACCCTTGAAGTACTGAGCCGCCCACATCTGGTGCTGCCCCACGTCAGTGACAACAATGGCTTTGTGCTTCGTAAGCTCGTAAGCCCTATCGATGACATACTGCGGCTTGGTCTCCTTTTTACCTTCTTGCCGATAGGCCAACGGGTGCTTATCTGCCCACGCGTTTACCTGCTTGTGCCACGGTCGCCTTTGCGCCTTGACGGTAGCGGGATTGCCATCCATAGAACTTAGTACACTAACCAGCTCCCGTAGCACCACTTTGACATCACCCACTATGGGGATGTGGGCATACACGTTCTTCTTGATGGAGGTGGGGTCGATATCAATGTGGATCACCCGGGCCCGCGGTGAAAACTCAGACAATTTACCAGTCACACGGTCATCGAACCGCGCACCTACGGCAATGAGCAGATCCGCCTCGTGCATCGCCATATTGGCGCAGTAGGTACC
Source organism: uncultured Syntrophobacterales bacterium (assembly GCA_964438895.1). Classification (GTDB taxonomy): domain Bacteria; phylum Desulfobacterota; class Binatia; order UBA9968; family JAJDTQ01; genus JAJDTQ01. The sequence goes on from CAYTMJ010000006.1 coordinate 101,886, forward strand.
GTGCATGCCCAACATGCCCATGGAAAGCGGGTGCGTCCCCGGGAAGGAGCTCAGGCCCATGACCGTCATCGTGACGGGGATCTGGGTCAGATCCGCGAACTCCCGAACCTCGCTGGCCGCACCGGAAAAGACCGCGCCACCGCCCACGTAGATGACAGGCTTCTTTGCCTTCATTATCTCGCTGGCCGCTTGCTTGATCTGGGAACGATTGCCGGACACCGTAGGGTGATAACCTCGGAGATTCACCTTGTCAGGATACCTGAACTCGGTAGATTCAGTGCTTACGTCTTTGGGGATATCAACCAGTACTGGGCCCGGCCGGCCAGTATTAGCGATGTAAAAGGCCTCCTTGATGGTAGCAGCGAGGTCAGCTACGTCCCTCACTAGAACGTTGTGCTTGGTGCAAGGACGACTGATACCGATGTTGTCAGCTTCCTGGAACGCATCGTTGCCGATGAGGTTGGTGGGAACCTGCCCAGTGAATGCCACAAGTGGTACGGAATCCATCATCGCGTCCGCCAAACCCGTAACGATGTTGGTCATACCGGGACCCGAGGTCACCAGCGCGACACCCGCCTTGCCTGTGGCCTTGGCATAGCCCTCAGCCATGTGTACCGCACCCTGCTCGTGGCGGGTCAGGATAACCTCAACGTCCTTCTGTTGGTGCAGAACGTCAAATAGGTTGAGGACCACTCCGCCAGGAATTCCAAATATGGTCTTTACCCCCTCGCGTTTGAGCGACTCCACAAATATTTGCGACCCGGTCAGCTTCATTGTCCTCTCCCTAGCTCGTCGTCTTATACTTGCCAAGGATCTGCATTATCTTATCCTTGCCCACGAGCTTCAACTTTTGAATGCGCTTCTTCTCCATTTCTTCTTTCGGTGACAAATGGCCCCTATCAGACAGCCCCGCTAATAGCTTTTCGTACTCAAGGTGTTCTTTATAATATCTACGCAGTTCCGGGTCTTTATCCAAGACAGAGGCAATCATTCGCTCCTCTCTCTCCTCCATTGGAACGACCTCCTGATCAATGATATAGGCAAGCGATAAAACTATCCAACGGCTGCATTCTTGTCAATAAGTAGCGGACTAGCCTAGAGCATTGTGACCACCCCCAGCGACCGCGTCAGGCGGACGGATATAGTGGGGCGTCAACGAAGTGGCTGTTTTGTCCGGTGAGGCCCGGAAACGTTCTTCGGCGATTCTAGCGACCGCGGAGGCTGTGGTGGGAAATTCGGTGCCGTCGGTGACAAGAGCGCGATCCCCGGCACATCGCGCGATGAGTTCAGCATATGCGTTGGCGCCAGTTCCCACAAAGATGCACGGGCCGGTGGCCATCGCATCCACCCGCCGTACAAAGGTCTCGGGCGCTGCCACCGAATCTTCAATGAGACATTTAAAAGTGGTCGCGGTACGGCGGTACAACGCACCATATACCTCGCCCTTGCGAGCATCCATCAAAGGGCAGACGAACGTCTCACCATCGCCCGCGGGGACCCGAAAAGCTGAAGCCTCCAAGGTTTGAATCCCCACCACTGGCGTATCTAAACCGTATGCTAAGCCCTTAGCTGTGCTGATGCCAATCCGCAGCCCGGTGAACGAACCGGGCCCGACGGCCACACCCAGCACTGAAAGACCCGAGAAATCTACCATCACGTGGCTAAGTACATCCTCTATTAGCGGGATGATCGCCTCGGCGTGGTCCGAACGGCCCGACCGACGGCCCTTAACCTGTAGCAATTTCCGTGTGCGCTCAGCCACCAGTCTGCCATCGTCCAGGACGGCAGCGCTCAGCAAGACAGTCGATGTGTCAATTCCAAGTACCTTCATGATCTCAGATGGAGTTCCTCCGGCGGGAGAGTTCGGCGGCCCAAGTCAACCGGCGAACAGCCGTGCTAAATCATTGTAAAACGCATAAACCATAACGAAGAGCAGCAGGCCTAGACCTATCCGCTGGGCCCGTTCCCGTTGCCGTGCATCCAAAGGCTTCCCGCATATCGCTTCAATAAGAAAAAAGAGTAGATGCCCGCCATCAAGCATGGGAATAGGCAACAAATTGAGGACACCGAGATTGATGCTCAGCAGCGCCACTAGGAACAAATAATCCGCGAGCCCCCTTTGGGCCTGCTCTCCCGCTAACTGCGCGATCATCAACGGGCCGCCGAGATTTGACGTGTCGACACGCCCCGCCACCATTTTTATCAGAACTTCCACCGTCAGTAGCGCGATCTCCACAGTGCGGGACACCGAGAGCCACGAATCGGCGAAGAGCCCGCCCCCCACCATCACCACCGTTCCAGCACTATGAAAGCCGAAGAGCCACGCATCCTCCAACACACCCAGAAAAATCAGCG
>CAYTMJ010000007.1:0-7561 GCA_964438895.1 uncultured Syntrophobacterales bacterium
GCCTAGAAAGAGCCAACAACGGGCGAAGATCCGCTCGAGCTCCTGTTCATATATATCCGTGGAAACGAAGATCCGGCGGTCTAGCAGCCCCTGCTTAGTATCCACATATTCGTTCGTATGATTCATCCCATTCACCTAAAACCTTTCGGCCCACACTCGTCGACGGAGGTCGCAGCGGGCAATTCCGTGGCGATTATATAGGGTTCCGGTGGGCGCCTGTCAACTTTCGCACTACTCGAAGCGTTGAGCTTGACACCGTTTTCCGCTGGGGCATAGTGACCTATAACATGGGAAATGGTGAGACGGTGAGAGACGGTGCGCCCCCGCTATCCGGAGTCCGCATCCTTGACTTTGGCCACGTGTTGGCGGCGCCGTTTTGTACACGCCTACTAGCCGATCTGGGTGCGGACGTAGTGCGGGTCGAAAGTAGCAAGCACCCCGACTATCCGTGGCCGTCCTCCTATCGGCACCGAAATGGACGTCATGCCTCCTATCTGAACACCAATCGAAATAAACGCTCGGTGGCCATCGCCCTCAAGCGCCCAGCGGGACGTGACGTGGCGCAGCGATTAGCAGCAGTCGCGGACGTTGTGGTAGAAAACTTTAGCGTGGGCGTCATGTCCCGCCTAGGACTGGGCTACGAAACACTCAGCGCTTCTAACCCACGGCTTATATTTGCCAGCATGTCGGGCTACGGCAATAGCGGTCCGCGCCGGAACTGGACCAGTATGAACATGAACCTCCAGGGATACGCGGGTCTCATGCAGGTCACGGGCGCCAAGGGAGATCCTCCTACGGCGATCTCCAACTCCTGGAATGACTACATCGGCGGCCTCCACACTGGCTACGCCATTATCACTGCCTTGACAGAACGTGAGCACCACGGCAGAGGCGCCCATCTGGACATCAGCCAGTTCGAGTGCAGCGTTTCAATGATCGCACCACTGCTCCTGTTCGGCGCGGTTGAACAACGGAATCCGGACAGAATGGGCAATCGTTCAACCCTATTCGCACCCCAGGGAGTATACCGTTGTGCGGGCCAAGACGAATGGTGCGCCGTAAGCGTCCAAGACGACACCCAGTGGCGGGCGTTGGCCCGGACCGTGGGGGGGGACATCAAAGATGCTTATCTGGCGACTGATACCCGCTTCGCCAGCTTTTCGGGACGGATGCGCCATCACGATGAGATCGACGAACGTATTGAGGCGTGGACCCAAGGGCTTGAGAGCACAGAGGTCGAAGATCGTCTCAGACAGACGGGCGTGCCCTCTGCACGCATGTATAGGGTCCAAGACTTATTAAAAGGCGGAGCATCATCCAAGGCCTACAAGAGAATGACCGAACCCAGGGTGGGCTCGATGTTAACCACCGAGCTACCCATGGAGTTTTCCAAAAGCACCCCTCCGCCAACAACACCGGCCCCCGACCTAGGTCAACACACACAAGAGGTGCTACGGGAATGGCTAGATCTGTCGGAGAGTGAGCTTAAGGTGTTGGCTTGCGACGGAGCGCTCGTGTAGTTGTCCGGGCCAACTGAACGCAATACTAAAGACGCTACTGCCACTCAGATGAGCGACTCCACTGAAACCATTATTTCCGCTGAACTGCGCCGCTGTATCGGGCAAAGAGGCCCATTGCGCTACCTAGAGCCACTGAACGCTTCCGATATCCGTCGCTACGTGGACGCAACGGGCGACGCAAACCCCTTATGGATGGACGACGAATACGCACGGTCCATTGGTTACAAGGGGCGTCTTCTTCCGCCAATACTAGTAGGATGGACACCCTTCAGCCTCAAGGAACCCGGCAAGGAAAAAGACTCTCCATTTGACGTGCGGCGGCAGCTTCCCACTCCCACCACCTATACAAACGTCCGCAATGCAGGTAGCGAGGCCGAGTGGCTGAAGCCTGTCCACTTTGGCGAACCGCTTTCCTGCCAGAGTCACATCGTCGAAATCGAGGCCCGAAAGGGGAAAATGAATGTGGGAATCTACGTCACGCAGTTGGAGGAGGTGCATAACGAGGCGGGGGAATTGGTGTTTACTCGACGTCACACCGTGGCGCTGTTCCCGGAACGGAGCGTGAGGGACTAGACTTGCGGATCATCGACCTCGGAAACTTGGCCGGAGCCTACGCCGCGCGGCTACTTGCGGAGTCCGGCCATGACGTCATCCGCATTGAACCTTCGAACGGTGACGCGGTGCGCCGGACCGGCCCATTCCTGGGCGAACGCCCTGACCTTGAACAGGGGGCCTTCCATCACTTTCTGAACGCTGGCAAGCGCAGCTTCTCGCTTGACTTGGGGTCAGGCATGGGATGGCAATTGTTTCTAGAGCTGATGCGCACTGCCGATGCCGTAGTCGCGAGCCGGCGACTGTCTACGGACGATGGGACGACGAACGCGGAACTCGTCTGGACTGACGTCGAGGAGGAGGCCAACGAGCTATGCGCCTATGCCCGTTCCGGCCTGCTCTCCCTGACAGGACAACGGAACGGTCGACCTACGCTCCTGGGCGGTCACATGATATACCTGGCAACCGGAATTCAGGCGGCTATTGCCACCGCCGCCGCCCTTCACACACTTCAAACCACCGGGCAAGGGCAGCGCGTCCGTGTATCTATGCAAGAATGTCTGGAAACCTTTGGCGAGCAGGCCATGGTTGAGTACACATTCTCAGGTACTCGGACTGAGCGGCGGGGCAACCGCGGCAACATCACCGCCATCTCGGGCGCGCTGCCGTGCAAGGACGGATACTGGGTGGTTAGCCAGATCAACCGGCCCGGAAGGTGGGAGAAGTTCATGGAGTGGATCAAAGACCCCGCGCTTATGGCCGACCCCACCCTGGCGTCAGACGAAGTGCAGCGCGAGAAGAAGGATTTCATCATGGACCGGGTGCTAGCGTGGTCCAAACAACACACAAGGTCGGAAATCGTTGAAGAGGGGCAGAAGCGCCGGTTTCCATCGTCACCTGTCTCGACGCCGTTGGACCTGAGCCGGGATCCACAGCTGATCGCGAGGGGGTACCTCACCGAAGAAGACGATCCACGCTTCGGACGCATTCCCTTCCCGCGCGGCCCCGTGGCCAGAGCACGAGGGCAGGAGATGAGGCCCGCGCCCACTCTGGGACAGCACAACGGCGAAATCCTAGCCGAGTTGGGCTACTCCGAGCAGGACCATTTGGCGTTTGTGGAGGCCGGAGCACTCTAACAGGACCAACGGAAAAGAGAATGGACGATCAGCCTTTCTACGAAGAAGTTGCATCGGGCGTCGAACTGATGACCCGCGAGTTCGGGCCCCTTACCGTTATCGACACCGTACGCTGGGCTGGACTCCAGGAAAACACCCAACAGCTCCACTATGATCGAGACTGGGCACGCGAACATGCCGGACTCCGCACCTTCATCGCCAGTGGCGCCTACCGGCAGGCTTTACTGGTGCGCATGCTAACCGATTGGCTAGGACCCCGCGGCCTACTACGAAAGCTCAGCATCCGACACACCTACCCTACCTTCGAAGGTGACACCATGCGTTTCACTGCGGGGGCCACCAAGAAGGGTAGCGACCCGAAAGATCCATGGATCACATGCGAACTTGGAGCTACCAACCAGGAGGGGCGGAAGATTCTTACGGGCCAATGTACCCTTGTTCTGCCCTGCCGGCCTTAATTGAGTCAGAACTCCTCGGTCATCCATGCACTATGGTGACCATCCGTCAGGCTCAGCGCGAATCCATGAGGAGTTATGCACCGCAGCGTTGGGGTGGTATCCCTCCCCCAGTCATCCCCGGGAACAGCGCCGCAGAAGGGGTTGCGATCCCAATGAGGATTGAGGTGATAGCCTTTTGACTTGCAAAAAATCGTCGCGGGCATTAAGAGTTAGCCCGTAAACGAGACGAACGTCACGGGCAACCATTTCCTGTGAGCACCGAGGTGCGATTGGCCTGCAGAATACGTTCACACTCACGAAGGAGCGACGCATGTTAATAAAGAAGGAGAGGATCAACACCTTTGACGACTGGGTAGACGCCTTTCATCAGTGGCACGACGACATCGGTTACCCGATGGACCTCATAGGTGGCGACTATACCTTCGAGACGAAGCTTGATGACGTGGAAAGCAACGAAATCGAGTTTGGCGAATATTCCGGCCGGCCCAAGTGGGAGAAGGTAACCGACATACCTGACCAGCGTATTCAGGATGCGCTCGCTCACCTGATCGAGTTCCAGGGCGACACCGAATTCGCCTCAGTGGAGCAACAGACCAACCTGATTGAACGGGCTCCTACCGAAGTGGACCTAAAGAACTTGATCCGCATAAACCGCGAAGAAATGCGCCATGGCTGGCAGATGGCCTATGTGCTTGTAACCCAGTTCGGTGAATCCGGAAAACGCCAGTCCGAACGGTTACTGGAGCGGCGCGCGTCCGAAAGTACGCGCCTACTCGATTCCTTTAACCAGCCCGTGCGGAACTGGCTGGATTTCTTCACCTATACAAGTTTCATCGACCGCGATGGGAAATACCAGTTGAACATGCTCAGTCGTAGCGCCTTCGCACCGCTGGGCCGAAGCACCCTGCCCATGTTGAAAGAAGAGGCATACCACCTCGCCCAAGGAAACATTGGGCTTATGCGAATCGTCAAAGCGGGCAAAATCCCTATGCCCACCGTCCAGAAATACTTTAACAAATGGATCTCCACCGCTTATGACTTGTTCGGACAGGACGAATCTACCTCGGCCCGTTGGGCTTACGTGTGGGGCCTGAAGGGGCGCTATGACGAGCACCTGTTCGACGAGCCGGCCGACATGGAAAAACTGAACGAACTGTCGCGCGAAACCTTCTTTAAGGAAGTCACCGCACTCGTAGACGCATTGAATCACAACATGTCCGACGATCAGTCCGAGTTGACAATTCCCAGTGACAAATTCCGGCGCAACATTGGCAACTACGCCGGCAAGCCATACAGTATTGCCGGAGAACTCCTCTCCGAAGAAGAGTACGATAAGCACCTACTGGAAGTCTTACCCTCTGACGTCGACGACGAATTCGTCATCGGACTGGAGAAGGAGGGCGGCTGGATACTCGATCCGAAGTAATCCGCCGAGGCAATCCGACTACGAGGCGGGTTTATGGTTCTACTTTGATCCCATAAGCCCGCGCCATCACCACGATGGGATGCACAGGCTTTCTCCCGGTGGCTTGCTGAACCTGAATCGCCGACAGCGGGCAGTCGGTCGTCGTACAGGCATCCTCGGGCCGCATGAACTTGAATAGGGGCCTACCCACCTTCATCGACGCCTCAAAGTTCTCCTTCCTAACGCTCCAAATTCCATCGTGCCCGCTACAGCACTGCATGCGAGAGACCTCTGAGTTGGGGATAAGCTGCATCAGATCCTGGGCCTTAAAGCCAATGTCCTGCGCCTTGAGATGACATGGTTGATGGTAGCGGATCTTTCCGACTTCCTCGGGGAAATTCAGGTCTAGTTTGCCGCTCTCGTGAACCTTCACCAGATATTCGGATAGATCCAAGGTATTCTCCGCGACCAGCCTAGCGTCATCGGTGGGTAGAATGCGCGGGTAGTCCTGCTTGAGCATGTAGCTGCAACTTGCTGTAGGTACCACGATCTTATAGCCCTGACGCACCACATGGCTTAAACTCGCCACGTTAGCCTTGATCTTCTTCACCGCATCGTCTAGTAGCCCCACATCGATAAAGGGCATCCCGCAGCACTGCTGTTCGGGAACGACGCACTCGATGCCGTTCTTTTCAAGAACCTGCACCGCCGCCTTACCAATCTCGGGCTCGTTGAAATTCACGGTACACGTATAGAACAGGGCCGCCTTCTCCTTGCCGTGACCCCTGGAGGCGCTGGGGCGCTTTTTACTCCACTTAGCAAATGTTCGACCGTGATATGTGGGTAGCAACCGGTCGCGATGGATCCCCAAGTATTTTTCCATCAAACGGCGCACGAACGAATTCCCGTTGGCCCAGTTGACAAGGGGGGCCGCCCAACTCGCCCAGTGCCCCACCCTATCGGTGTCTCCCATCACGCGGTCTGCGAAGCTCACTCCTTCATCCTTGGCTTCGACGAGACTGGCCCGCATCATAGTCCTGGGAAAATCGATGTCCCACTCATGGGGCGGAACGTACGGACAGATGGGATCGCAGAGTTTGCATTGGTAGCACTGATCCACCACCGATTTCATCTGGCCATCCTTGAGGGAAGACGCGTCGCCGAAGTTCTCATCCATCATTTGGAACAAGCTCACAAAAGACGGGCAAAGAGTGTGGCAAAGCGTGCAGCCGTAGCAAATGTCGAACACTCGCTCCAGTTCGGTGCGCAAGGCGCCCTTGTCCCAGAAAGCGGGTGATTTGGGATCAAAGCTCATGGATGTGGTCTCCCCTTCGGTCACCTTGACTGTGAAATGACGTCCAAAGTGATCTTAAGGTGTTCACACTACAAAAGTAAGGGACGCCTGATCACGAGTGAAACTGCTCCTTCAAGATGCGGAGAATCAGGCCATAAAACCGGCAGCACGAAGGGAGAGAAATCGTTAGAAACTTGCAAATCGACCCCACGAAGAGACGGGCGTCCACATGAGTGACGATTTCGAGGATCGCGACGTAGACAAGCTGTGACGCTGTCAGTGCATCCGCCAGGCGCAGACTCTCTGTCGAAGGTATCAGCGGGTCGGTGTGGCCGTGGCCAATGAGCACCCGCGCCTTGACCTGGGGAACTACCCTGCACAGAGAGAGGCTCTCTAGATAGCCCTGAACGGAGGGCTCCGTCGCCCCTATCAAGTTGTCTATGCGGGCCGGGTCTCGGTTGCGAACCAGCTCGTATACTGCGCGTCCGCTGTCCGTGAGCTGATACGGCGACCTCGAAAGCATCACCCCGTCCGGGTCAGAGCCGTCCTGATCAAGCAGGTCCGTCAGAATCATCCGATCGTCCCCGCATGTCACGCGAAGGAGAAGATTCTTGACGAATACATGCAACGCAAACGCCTCCGGACTCTGAACATGCCGGTAGCCCCGAAATTCGTCCTGGGCGGTCGTGAGGTAACGAACTACATTGACAGTGTCGTAATAGCCGCCAAAAGAAACCACGAAGCGCACATGTTCCCGGATACACGGGTCCGATGCCGCCTTCAACGTCAACCCGGCGGCGAAGCTGATACCAAACAGACCCGCGCGAGTCTCGTCCACCTCTTCCCGCGCGAGCATGAAACGGAAGGCTGCCGTAATGTCCCTAGACTCCTCCATATCCAGCAGAAGGGATTTGAGACCATTGAGTTCGGGAACCAGCACGGCGAAGCCGCAATTGGCCAGAGTTTTTGCCAACCTTACAAGTCGCGGGTCGTCCTTTCCCGTTTCGAGCACCCCGTGGATCAACAGCAGGGCCGCCCGGGGCTCATTAGCCTTGGCGAAATAGAAGTCAGCGATCATCTCCCGGCGCCCCGATGGAATGGTCAAGGGAAGGACGTTGAGTCTACGTCGACGCCAAATCCACAGAAGCCTTCTGAAGCTCTCGCCGCTGAACTGATCGAGCAACAGCACAAGGCTC
>CAYTMJ010000008.1:0-29872 GCA_964438895.1 uncultured Syntrophobacterales bacterium
TCGGACCGCTTGTCCCCGTCGGCGAAGAGCAAGCATTAGCGGACGCGATGTACGGGACACTTGCCCAGCCGCCGGAAAGGCATATGCTGCAACAACGAGCTGGATACTTCTCGCTTGAAAGGGCGGTTACCGCCTACGAAAAGCTAATTTTGGGATTTGTCCAGCTCCCGGAGACACAGATGACCGAAAGTAAGAGCACACATCCAGAACTTTGATTGGGGAGTGGGAATGGTACACAAGTCGGTCGCCGTGTCAGTGATTGGATGGGTGTTCACGCCAGCGAACCTTGAAACATCACACTACAGCAATCGTTCCGGCGCCCACATCGCTCGGGCCTTGTTCCGCGAACCCACCGGGGAATTCACCGGTTCACGCCTATACTGACATGCACGTCCTCTACACAGCCCCCAGATTCCACACCAATCAACACTTTGCGGTGAAGGCCCTTCTCAACGCAGGACATGAAGTGTCATTTCTTGCGCTTACGTGTGGCCAAAGCGAAGAATACGGTGCCCTGACACCGACGGTCCTCGGTTTTTCGGGCCTGTACGACATGTACCTACATATAGTCGGGCTATGTAGGGGGCGAGATCTCACGGGGATTCCTCCCGGGGGAGGGTCCCGAGTCAATGGGATGCCACCGATTCTAAAATTTTGGAAGGAATTTCGACGACGACGTCCTTCCGTGGTGGTCATCCGCGATCCGTTTAGCCGATATGGGCGACTTGCCGTTGCTGTCGCTGCACTAACCGGCACGCAGACCATCCTATATACCCAACGGCCAATGCACGGGCCTAGAGGATTCATGAGACCGGGAAAATTCCTGACTTCATTGATCGTTTGGACTACCAAAGCCCCCTGGATGACTCCAGTTCTCGGAAAAACTGATCAGTATGCTGCCGTGAAAGGCTGTCACTATGTTCCGTTTGTAATTGAGCCACAGACCACCCCACGCGACAAGTCCTGGTTTAAGGGCAACGCCTTCAACATTCTTTCCATTGGTAAACTTCAGCGTCGTAAGAACCACCGTATGTTCCTCGATGTCGTCAGCCTGCTATCGACACGCTATCCCATAAGGGCAACGATCATCGGCGAGTGTAGTACGCCGGACCATCAGAGGGAGCTTGAAGATCTTAAACAACATGCTCGCCGAGTTGGCGTCGCCAACCAAGTCGAGTTCAAAGTCAACCTACCCTTCACCGAAGTCCAGAACCAGATCCGAGAGCACGACGTCTTCGTCCTCGCAGCCCGCAATGAACTGGTTGGTGTCTCGCTCCTTGAAGCCATGTCCCACTCCTTACCCGTTATTTGTAGCGACTCCGCAGGTGCTCAATCCTACGTGACGCCAGGTGAAAACGGCTTCGTGTTCCGCACCGACAACGAAATGGACCTAGAGGTGAGCCTGGAAAGAATCCTCGAGGATCGCGAGAAGTTGATTAAGATGGGGGCACGAAGTCACGCAATCGTAGTCAACAATCACTCGCCCGAGACATACGTCAACGCGCTTCTGTCAATCGTCGAAGGCTACCAAACATAGGACTAACCCACTTTCCGCCTAGGCCCGGCTGGCGACGTTTCTAGGTTCGACTAAGGATGATGGACGCAACGCTAGGTCGTCAGGCTTGCATTCGAAGGTTCGATGGCCAAGACATCACCGTGCCAAGTCGCCACTGCGTGAACCGAATGTCACGATCCGCCCGTGCCTGCGCGTGTGCACGGCGAATCCAGCGTCCCGGAGCAACGTCTCGCAAACGGCCGTTGTCCTCCTGCCCTGACGTTCGGGGCCGGTATCGACGGCAATACGTGCGGTCCTTAGGAGTAGATTTCGACCACCTTCGAGAACTTCAGGTTCCGCGCCTTCGGCATCACACTTGAGGAAGGCTAACGCTTCTATTCCATGGGCCTCAGCGATCTGGTCCAAGGTTGTGGCACGCCGGCGGATTGTAGCGGTCCTCGATTCAGCGGCGTCAGCGCCAAAGATCGAACTATCCGCGCTCGCAGCTGCGAGAGTGAACGTCAACTCTTCCTCAGCTTTCCAAACAAGCGCGTCTATAATCGTTGCCGTCTCCCGGCCAGCGAGATTCCGCCTGAGACAACTGAGGGCATCCGGATCAGGTTCGATGGCAAATACCGTCTGTCCCCGGTTCAGCGCCATAAGGGCGAAGTGTCCAGCGTGTGCGCCGACATCAAGAACGGGGCCTGAAGGCGGGTCAAGAGCGGTGAATTGATAAACGCGGTCGAGACTGTCCAGGTGGGCAGCCACTCCCCTTCTGAACCAACGCCAACTTCGGGGGGAGACACAGAACACCGAACCATCAGGCGCTGAAATACAGCAATACCCATCCACTCCCCGCAAACTCAGGGGAACTCGCCGTTGATACCCCATCGCCGCATAGAACTGATGCCGAACAAACTTGAACCGCTCGGCAAGTGACAACCCTCGGGTGTCTTTGTGAGCCGTCATGTGTACCTCATCGCTTTTTTGCAACGTCCCTGGAAAAGTTGTCGTCGCGCCTATCACGTTTCTTGTTCCGACGTCAACGACGACTAGGAACTGTAGCCTTGGGGCGCAATGACCCGAGTGCCTCCTGAACCATTGCAAATAACACAGAGTTGGCGCCAATAACTCACGCCAGCGCGGGGGAAGCGACGACTAGCCTGGGCGAGCCCTTGTGCCCAAACACTCAAGACAGTTCGTCTAGCGGTGGGGCCGATTGGTTACAGGTGCAGTGCTTCGCTTGGACGGAGAATAGAAAATAGAGTTCGTTATTGGACCACACTAACATCACAGGCGTGGGAGTGACAGTCGGATTGTCACGGGTGCGGGCGTGTGCTGCCTAGTCACCTCACCTACTTCTCGGCTCAAGCCCAAGACAACGGAGACGCTTGGACCCAGCTCCGATGAAGCTTTGTGGAAAGGGTTGCGGCGCTGGCCCAGTTGGGGGATAATTCCAGCGTGAGAACATGAGACAATCCCCCACCTGCTGGCATGGGGCTGGCGCGTGGACGGTAACAGCAAAGGAGGCATGGCATGAAGTCTCGAATAGTGGGCGTATTAGCGGGCATGTTCCTTGTGATGGCCCTAGGTGCGGCGGCGCACGCGAAGTGCGGCAAAGTGACGGTTTCGGAGATGAACTGGGCATCAGCGGCGGTGGCGGCGCACGTGGAGGCCATCATTCTCGAGAAGGGCTACGGATGCCAGGTGACGCTGGTGCCGGGTAGTACTGTTCCGACAGTCACTTCCATGACCGAGAAAAGCGAGCCGGACATCGCACCGGAAATTTGGATCAATTCCGTCAAGGACGTTATAAACAAGTCCGTGAAAGAAGGGCGACTGAAGGTTGCCGGGGAGATCCTGAGCGACGGCGGCGAAGAGGGATGGTGGGTACCTAATTACCTTGTTAAAAAGCACCCGGAGCTCACCACACTACAGGCAGTGATGAAGCGCCCGGACCTTTTTCCAGACAAGGAAGAGCCCGGGAAGGGGCGTTTTTACGGCTGTCCCGCTGGGTGGGCCTGCCAGATCATCAACAAGAATCTGTTTAAGGCATATGGGCTGAAAAAGGCCGGTTTCAACCTGTTCGACCCAGGCTCCGGGACTGGCCTGTCTGGCGCCATCGCCAAAGCGTTCAGCCGAGAGGAGCCGATCTTTACCTACTACTGGGCGCCCACTTCGATCCTCGGCAAATACCCAATGGTAAAGCTAGGCGGGATGAAGCACGATCCTAAGACGTGGAAGTGTGTCACCGATAAGGACTGCGCCGATCCCAAGCCCAACATGTACCCCAAGTCCGTGGTCATGACAGTGGTGGTGGCCAAGTTCGCGAAGACCGCACCGGAAGCGTTCAAATTCGTATCGAACGTTTCATGGCCCAACTCGTTGTTAAATAAAGTTCTAGCGTGGCAGACCGATAACAAAGCAGATGCGCGGGAGACCGCAGAGTACTTCCTGAAGAACAACGAAGCAGCCTGGAAGGCCTGGGTTTCAGCGGACGCAGCGGCGAAAGTGAAGGCCGGTATTTAAAGTAACGACGTGCCCAACCCCGCCGGGGGCGCCAGCGCCCCCGGCGGGTCACCAAGGTACAAAAACAACGTTCCGTGGAGATCTGAAAGGGTACAGGTCGCATTCTTTACCCACGAGTTTGGGCATCGCCGGGGACGTTTCACATCAGAAAACTTTGATATCCCACAACGGAACCCCGCCAGGCCCCTTCGTCCCCCTAGGGCAACCAAATAACTTTTAAGTCCACTACAGTCAGAGCCCAGAGAACTAGCTGCTAAAGGGCATTGGCCGGATTTGATAGAACGTACGTCCCGCCCCCTCAGCCAGGTCTCTATCCACGCCTGCAACATCGTCGCTCTCTTTCCTTCGTACTCCAACGGGAGTAGATTCCACTTGCAACGTTTGTACCAACACTCCCGCAGAGCGGGGAAAGATCGGGAGGTAAGATGCTACCCAACCTACCACGAGACCAGCGGCTCACGCTTCTGCGGAAAATGCTCATGATTCGGCGCGTCGAAGAACATGTCGTCCGGTTCAACGAAGAGCACGAGGGCCTCATCCGTGGCCATTTCCACATCTATATCGGCCAGGAGGCTACCGGCGTCGGCGTGTGCAGCGCCCTAGCCCCGGAAGATTACGTCTTCAGCACCCACCGCAACCACGGACACGTCATCGCTAAAGGTGGTGATCCCGGAAAGGTTCTGGCTGAGATCATCGGACGTGAGACCGGCTATTGCCTTGGGCGGGGCGGCACTTTCCATGTAGCAGCTCCGGATCTGAATATTCCACACACCTCCGCCATCGTCGGGGGCAGCACGGCGCTTGCCTCAGGGGCAGCACTGGCGGCACAGTTTCTGGAGTCCAAAGCCGTCACGGTAGTTTTCTTCGGCGACGGCGCCATGGATGAAGGTGTTTTCTACGAGAGCCTCAGTATGGCCAAGCTGTGGAATCTGCCGCTAATCTTCCTGATGGAGAACAACTTCCGGCGGGCCGGAAGGGCCCGCGCCAACGACAACGTCGACAATCTAGCCGGCATTCCGCGGGCGCTGAACGTCGAGACCACGGCGGTGAACGGGGGCGACGTTGGGGAAGTGTTCGACACGGTCAAGGAACTGGTACATCGGACTCGAGCCGGTGAGGGGCCATTCTTTGTCGAAGCTCGTACCCACCCATGGCCGGGTAATGATGGCGCCCATCCCGAACTGGTGGCCGGAATCACCGACATCAACTGGGCATGGGATCCCGGACTAGTACCCGAGAACGTACGGTCTTGGTACATCGAGGGCGATGGCATTCTAGCCTACGCGCGGGAACTAGCAAAGAGCGAGGGATGTGATCGGGACACAGTCATACGAGTTGACGAGGAGGTGCACCACGACGCCGACGCTGCGGCGGAGTTTGCGCTGACGAGCCCGCTGCCCGCCCCGGAAGAAGCTGTCAAATACGCATACGCGGGAAGGAACGACTAGCCATGGCGCGGGAGATTACCCTAGGAGAGGCATTGGTTGAGGGATTAGCCGAAGCCATGGATCAGAATCCTCGTGTGATACTGATCGGTGGCGGCCTGGTCAGTTCAGGTCCAGCGGCAGAAAAGTTTCGCTCATTACGCCAGCTTCATGCTTCCCGTATCAAGTCACCGCCCATCGCCGAGCTCGGCTATTGCGGCATCGCGGCAGGAGCGGCCATGGCGGGTCTGCGGCCATTAGTGGACATCGGCACAGCAACCTTTTCTTACGAGGCCATCCCACAAATCAACAACGAGGCCGCGGTCGCATACTCAAACTCTGGAGGGCAAACCAACGTACCGGTCACTTATTTCATGCGATACGGCATCCGCGGCGGAGGGGGAGTTCAGCATTCGGGCAGCCCTCAGTCGTGGTACTGGAACACTCCCGGCCTTCAAGTAGCCATGCCAGCCACGCCGGCCGACGCCAAGGGGCTACTCCGGACAGCACTTCTAAAGAGCTACAATCCCACAATCTTCTTCGCGCATGAACGCCTCCTGGGCGAGCGCGGGATAGTACCCGACGGGGAACATGAGACAGAGTTCGGACAGGCTACGGTGGCACGGGAGGGCAGCGACGTTACCATCATAGCCACCGGCGTGCAGGTGCCCCGGGCCCTTGCTGCGGCCGAGGCCCTTGCCATCGACGGTATCTCGGCAGAGGTAGTGGACCCCCGGACACTGGAACCGCTAGACACCAATACGCTACTGACATCGGTACGGAAGACTGGCCGTCTGGTGCTCACCGACGAAAGCCACGACAACTGCGGTGTCGCCGCCGGGCTAGCCGCAGTAATGGCGGACTTAGCCTTCGACAGCTTAAAAGCTCCCATCAAGCGCGTAGCGATCCCGAACGTACCTGTGCCCTTTGCCGTCCCCCTAGAGGACTATGTGACGCCGACGGCCGACCGCATCGAGGCGGCCGCGCGATCAGTAATGGCGTGAGTGAGCAGCGACCGTCGGACACCATCCTTCCACACCTGGAGTCCGCGGCCAATCCGGGCCACAGAAGAACCGCCTACTCTGACTCCCGGTACTCGCGCGCGAATACGCACAATCGTTCCACGCAAAGATCGAATAACTCACCGCCTTTTTTGACACTGGCGAGGTTTGGGTCGCCCATCACACCGGAGGGAGATAGTTCCTCGCGCGGAGTCTGTATATAACCACCAACTCTCCTCACAAAATCTGGCATCTGCGGACCGAGATGGGTTTCAAGGCTACCCTGAGACGCCAACTCCCCACGCAGATACAGGT
This sequence comes from uncultured Syntrophobacterales bacterium, assembly GCA_964438895.1. Classification (GTDB taxonomy): domain Bacteria; phylum Desulfobacterota; class Binatia; order UBA9968; family JAJDTQ01; genus JAJDTQ01. Next base: position 6,765 of record CAYTMJ010000008.1, read on the forward strand.
TCATGGAAGTTTCCACTGCACCAGCGTGGCCCACACGGCCACCGGGCATCTTCTCATCCGGGAACAGTCGTGCCATGTCCTCATTCACCAACCCAAACCAGTTTAGAGCCACCACGCGGATGTCTTCTTCGTCCTGAAGCGCCGCCGCTGTCACTCGTGACAGCGCCACTTGGCCACCATGACCGTTAAACAATGCTATACGCGAGAAGCCATGCCTTACCACTGACTGTACTACCTCGCGAATCAGTGCCATCCACGTGGTGGCCGTAAGACTAATGCTGCCGGGAAAGTTCTTGTTACTCGGCGTAAAGCCGAACGGTACCGTGGGTCCCACCAGGATCTCCGGATCCCGTCGGGCTGCCGCCCGTGTAATCTCCTGGGCGATGAAAGCGTCAGTGTCGAGCGGCAGATGATGGCCATGCTGCTCGATGACCCCGATGGGGATGATCACCACACACTCCTTCTCCACGCACTCCTTGATCCGCGGCCAACTCAATTCTTGCCATATCGGCATCGTGTTCCTCCTAGCGGCGCCTACAGGAGCATAGCTAATTTGAGCCTGCTCCGTAGTCAAATTCTTGATGTATTCCTGAAAAGGTTAGCCGTAACTACACGCCTTGGCCTTGAAAGTCCTCCAGGCAATTTCCGGTACGTCGACGCCAACGAAGCGATCCCCGCAAAAACTCCGAACCCTGAACACCCTGCGGATAAACACTTTCTCTTTCCGGCGTCATTTTACTAGTTTTTGAACCAAATGTTGCTAGCCACAACGGTCCTCCGTTTTGACAGCTTCAGTCCAGCACAAATACGCACTTGCCGGTGGTAGCGGTGTCGAATATGCGAAAAGCTTCCGCGGCATCATCGAGGTCGAAGCGGTGCGTAACCAAGTCATCCACAGGCACCTTCTCTTCCACCATGAAGCGGCAGATCTCGATGAGTTCAGACTTACTAAACGTCCAGGAGCCGATGATGGTAGCCACTTTAAAGATCACGTCGTCGCGAAAATCAATAGTGGATGCCGGTCCCATGCCCACGTAACAACAGCGCCCGAAGGTTCGCATAGCCTTGAGTATCTGGCTCCGGCATTCCGGGTTGCCAGAAGTCTCCAACGACGCAGTCGATCCAAGGCCCCCGGTCAGCTCCTTGATGGCTCCCACCGGATCGGAGTCAGCCGCGTTAATGAGGTGGTCGGCACCATACCCCCGCGCCAGCTCTAAACGTTCCGGTACTACATCAACAGCAATGACCCGAGCACCCATTGCCTTGGCGCACATTGTTCCGCTCAGACCCACCGGTCCCTGACCAAAGATCGCCACAATGTCGCCTCCGGCCACATTGATCTTCTTGAGTCCGTTCCAGGCTGTGCCCGTGCCGCACGAGATGGCCGCCCCACCCTCGAAGCTTAACTCGTCGGGGAGAGGAACCAGCAAGCGCGAAGGCACAAGAATGTAGTCGGCATTAGCGCCGTGGGCATCCACACCGCCGAACGTTACATGCCCATGGGGACAAGCTTGCTCGAAGCCCATGGCACAGATCTCACAGATACCGCAGCCCGCGTAGTGGTGAACCACCACCCTATCGCCTACCGCCAAACCGTCCGGTGCGCCAGCCCCCAACTCCGCAATAACACCGCAAGGCTCGTGCCCGGTGATGGCCTTTATGGGGACATCTCCCCGGTACCGGTGAAGGTCGGTGCCACACATGCCCGAGGCACGTATTTTTACTACCGCCTCCCCGGGTCCGGCGTGAGGATCGGGGAACTCCCGAATTTCAGTCACTCTATTTCCGTTGAACATCACCCCGCGCATAGTCTTTCTCCTATTCTACCCTTGAGGATTTTGACTAACGCCCGTATCACGGCGCCATACAGCAAGGCAACCACGCTGCTGTTTCCTCTTCGCAGTTTATGATAATGCCTTTAACGCTCGACGGGACATCCTAGGAAACGGGGGGTTACTTATGGAGTTCGTCAATCTCACGGAGAAAGCAGACAAGGAGCAACGTTTCACGCGGCTCTTTGGGACGGGGAAGTTTTGCACCTGGATGCTTCATTTTAAACCCGGTGACCACACCGACATGCACTACCACGCCGAGCCGGAGAGCTTTCTTGTGGTCGAGGGTATGGCCAGCGTTAAGAACATCGATGGTGGAGAGCGCATAGTTCAACAGGGTGAAGTAGTTTTCTTCGACGCCAAGGATTATTACCAAATCACCAACGTAGGTACCGGCCGTCTGCTGCTCTACGGTAACCGCCCGGAGCCCTTCGGCGGCGCGCATGTCACCGCTAAGTAACTGGCCCCACTTAGCAGGATCGCGCCCTGCATCAGGAATGCCTCGCTTGTTTTCACAAACAACAACGAGGCCCGGCAGGTTATTCCATGGATAAGGACGCTTCGGAGTCCGCTACACAGTACTTGGTAGGCTCAGTGTGGCCGACCAACAGAACCGGCGTGCTCGGAGACACCGAATTGGACCCGAAGCTGCCGCCGAGCATCCGGTTCGTGCACCTGAGCATGGAATTTGATCGAGGAAACCAGGAAGAGTTCAGCGCTTCCATGCCCGGGTACGAGGCCAAGGTAGCCGAGCTAGCAGCGCGCGATCCGGATCTGATTCGGGTCATCGGTGCACCACCATTCATGCTGCTAGGCTACAAGGGCGAGCGTGAAACCATCGACGCTTGGGAGAACCGCTACGGAATTCCCATGGTAACCTCGGGACAGAACCACGTGCGAGCGTTCCGAACTTTGGGAGTACGGCGTATTGTAGGCGCGAGTTACTTCCCGGAGGAACTGAACGCCCTTTTCCGCGCGTATCTGACCGACGCAGGCTTTGAAGTCCTTGGTATGGAGGGAATCGGCGTACCGTTCGCCGATGTTCCCAACGTACCGTCCTCAAAAATCCAACAGCACCTCACGGACATGTTCGCCCAGCATCCAGGGGGCGAATGCATTTACATGCTGGGGTCGGCATGGAAAACCCTTGATATCATCGAGCCACTAGAAGCCACGCTCGGTGTACCCGTAGTGCACGCACTGCCGGCCCGCTGCTGGGAGACGCAAGCACGCCTCGGCCTGAAACACCCGATCCTTGGCTACGGACATCTGCTGGCTGAAATGCCCGAGCCAGCTTGAGGCGGGCGGGCAACGGCCTCTCCCATCTAATCTGCGCACCCCCCGGACCAAGTCCGGGATGACGCAGGGGGGGCAATCTGGTACACCCGAAATGAACTGATGCCTGGACCCCGTGTAATGGAGGGCCCAGGCAAACATATAGGGGGAATCAAGATGTCCGTTCGACTCATCGTCACCATCAACGCTGTCCAAGGGAAAGGCGCCGAACTTGCCGATGCATATCGGGGGCGGTGCGAGGAGGTCGCAAAGGAGCCAGGATGTGAACAGTTCGAGGTGTTTCGTAGCGTGGTTAATCCAGACAAACTAGCACTGGTCGAACGCTGGGTCGACCAAGCCGCCCTAGACGTCCACGCCACGGTAAACAGTACACGGCCCTCGCTCTTGCCGGAGTTGCGAACCGGCGCCACTGAACGCGAAGATTACGAATATAACCGCACTCGCTAGAAAGGTCCCCTCCCCATGTCTGGAGCACTGGAAGGTATCAAAATACTCGACATCACCAACTACATCGCCGGCCCCTACGCCTCGCTCTTGCTAGCCGATCTAGGAGCCGACGTATACAAGATCGAAACCCCGGGGAAGGGTGACCCGTTCCGCACATGGGACAAGGAACCCAAAGACTACAGTCCAAGCTTTTGCGCCCTCAACCGAAACAAAAAGAGCGTAACCCTAGATATGAAGAAACCGGAAGGGAGGGAGGTGTTTCTGCGGCTCGCCCGAGACGCGGATGTCATCGTCGAGAACCTGCGCCCGGGAGTAGTGGACCGGCTGGGAATCGGATACGACGTGGTGCGTGAGATGAACCCGCGCATCATCTACTGTTCTATCTCCGCCTTCGGTCAGGATGGCCCTTACCGGAAGCGGCCCGGTTACGACACCATCGGGCAATCCCTAAGCGGGCTGCTGAGCGTACTCACCGAGTTAGACGACCCCCACGGCCCTGGAGCAGCATTTTCAGATCATCTTGGCGGAATCTTTGGGTGCTACGGCGCCCTAGCGGCATTGGCCGCCCGGGAACGCACTGGCGTAGGTCAGAAGGTGGAAACGTCATTGTTAGAGTCTACAATTTGCTTCCTGGGACTCGGCATGACGCAGTACCTATTCAGTGGCGAAGTACCCAGCATGCGTAGTCGCATTAAGACGGCCGGCGTCTATGCGCTGGTAGGGAGCGACGGCAAGCCCTTCGTCATCCATCTTTCCCATCCTCCAAAATTCTGGATCGGGGTTACCGAGGTTATGGGGCGGCCCGATTTCCAAACTGACGAGCGAACCAAGGATCGTCCCGCTCGAGCACAAAACTACGACTTCATCTCCGAGACTTTCAGTGCCGTGGTACAGGCAGCACCCCGGGACCATTGGCTCAAAGAGCTTCAAGCCCGCGACGTCCCATGTGCACCCATCAACAATTTCGCCGAAGTTTTCGAGGACCCACAGGTCCAATTCCTAGACCGACTGTGGGAAGTGGACCACCCCGACTTCGGCCCCTTCAAGCTGGTGCGCAACGGCCTCAACCTTCTAGAGACACCCATCACCCTTCGGCTCCGGCCACCTAAGCTAGGGGAGCACAACGAGGAGACCCTGACGGAGTTGGGGTACAGCCCCGAGGAGATTTGCTCCTTCCAGGAAAGAAACATCGTATGACGGGCGCCCCGCCCCGGAACCGCGTCCAGTACCCATGAATTCGGGTCCCCCAAGCTTCATCTCCCGTACACTCGCGGAGTTGCGCCAGAGCGTTTCTGATCTTCGCATGCGCCTGCCCGCCATTTTAGGCGCACTGGCGGTGAGCATCCCCGCTGGGTACGTCTGCCAAGCGCTGAACCTACCCATACCTTGGATGATCGGACCAATGGTGGCGGTGGCCTCGCTCAACCTGTTAGGCATCTCCATGGATTCGCCGCCTTACGCGCGGCAGATAGGCCAGGTGCTGATCGGATCCGGGATCTCTCTCTACTTCACCCCGCCGGTGGTAGCGGCGCTTGCCGCCAATTGGATACCCATCGCGTTGGCAACCCTGGCCACCTTCGTAATCGGAGCGCTGGGAGCCGTGGTTTTGAGCCGGGTCTCAGGAGTCGAGATGCGATCAACCTTCTTCGCGTCCATACCAGGAGGCGCCATGGCTATGGCCAATCTGGCCCAACGCTACGGCGCACAGATCGCACCGGTAGCGGTGGCCCACAGCCTACGCGTCTCCATCCTCGTACTCGTCATCCCCTTTGCCTTAACGTACAGTGGCATCCCGCTGGAGACTGGGGACTATAAACCCACCGTGCCCCTAAACGCGGGCGTGCTTGTGCCCTGGCTACTCGCCGGGTTCGTATTGGGTGAAATTTCCGAGCGGCTACGCATACACAACGGCTATCTACTCTTGCCGATCTTCTTCGGCGCAGCCTTCACGGTAAGCGAGATCCAACTTTCGGCAGTCCCGGAATGGCTGACACAATTCGCCCAGCTCATGTTCGGGCTGGTATTGGGGGCCCGATATGAACGGGCATTCTTCGCGCACAACAAATTGTTTATCCCATTCGCACTGTTGAACTCTTGTTTCGTACTCCTGGCCTCGATGACCGTAGCCGTAGGTCTGGCTTGGGCTTTCCAACTTCCCATCGCTACCATGATTATCTCCACCTCACCCGGTGGTCTCGCGGAAATGGCCATTACGGCGCAGGCGTTGCAGATTGGTGTGCCTACAGTCATCGCGTTCCACTTGGCTCGTGTGGTAGTTGTAAACATGGGTACCCAGCATATCTATGTCGGCGCCACCCGATGGTACCGCAGCCTGTGATACACGGGAGAGGACCTGGTTCAGGAGACATAATGGAAGAGGAGATTCGGTACTTCAGCGGCCCCGGATACAGCCTGTCCGCAGTACTCTCGATCCCTGACGTTCGCGAGCGGTCACAACGCCATCCAGGCATCGTCCTTTGTCAGGGCTACGCCGGTCTCAAGGAAGCACTCATGCCTGCAGTAGCCAGGCGACTATCCCACGAAGGCTTCGTGACGCTCCGCTTTGACTACCGTGGCTTCGGCGAAAGCGAAGGGCCGCCTTTCCGGCTGATTCCCCTGGAACAGATTGAGGACATTCGTAACGGCCTCAGTTACCTCGGCGTTCGCAGTGAAGTAGACCCGGGGCGCCTTGCTATCTGGGGCACTAGTTTCGGAGGTGCTCACGCCGCCTACACAGCCGCCGTCGACGACCGTGTCCGATGCATCGTCAGCGTCGTGGGTGTCGGGGACGGCGAGCGCTGGCTCCGCTGCCTCCGTCGAGAGTGGGAGTGGCAAGCTTTCACAAAAGAACTCGAAACGGACCGTAATGAGCGGGTACTGAACGGCCGATCGCGGCGCGTACACCCATACCACATCATGGAAACTACACCGGAGGGATGGGAATACTGGAACGAATCCGTTGCCACCAACCCCGAAAGAAGCAACGTCGAAATTCCGTTAGAGTGTGCCGACGCCATTATCGAGTATAAACCTGAAGCCATCGCGCACGAGATGACGAGCCCAGCTTTGTATGTATCGGCAGAACTCGACACCCTAACCCCCCTCTACGAGCAGTTGGGCCTTTATGAGCGTTCGCCCGAACCCAAGCGTTACGAAATGATTCCCGGCGCCAACCATCACGACATCTATAAGGAGCCACACCTGACCCGGCTACTGGATATGTCGGTGGATTGGTTCAATGTGCACTTGCGGGCTTATGTCGCTGAGTAGTTAATCAGCCGGCGACAGGCAGCCACGCGGTACGGTCATTCGGTACTTCCCGGCTCTGCCCCGTTTTCAGGGTGACGTCACCCAAGGTAACAGTGTGACAAGGACGTCATCACTATCGAGCCAAGAGCCCATCCGAATAACGTGCCCATAAAACTCGGCGACCTTCCACCCCAACACCGATGGAGGGCGTGACATTCCGAGCCAGTCTCATGAATAATCTGGGAAGATGAGCGCGCGCAGAAGATACGCCCTGGTCGCAGTACCAGCGCCCCTCCAGGAGCCATTGACATATTCCGTGCCGGAGGCGCTCGCGGAACACCTCGAGGCCGGAATGCGCGTCCTGGTACCGCTGGGCCGCCGACGGGTGACCGGTGTTGTGGTGGGCTTTCAGTGGGAATCGCCGGTAGCGAAACTCAAGGATATCTCCGAGGTACTGGACGACGAGGCGCTGCTCGACCGGGCCTTCCTTGATCTTTGCCGCTGGGCAGCCGACTACTACGTTGTGTCCTTGGGGGAGATGCTCGCCACGGCGCTACCGCCGCTTTTGCGCACTGAGAGCCGGGTGGTGGCTGTCTTCGCTCGTGACCTGGACAGCGTTCACAGCGACGTGGACCGGGAGCTGCTGGATACGCTCCGTCGACGCGGCCCCATGGCGCCAGCCGCCCTGAGCCGGCTCTTCCCGCACCGAGGCGTCAAAATGGCCCTGGACCGGCTCGCAGCAACCGGCGCGGTGACCTTAGGGGAGAGACTCCGGGGCCATATGCGTGAAGCGAGGCGCAAGAAAACACCGGTGCGGAAAGAACCCGCCAGCACCGCAGCATCCGACCAGGCTCCGACACTGACCAAAGAACAGCAACGGGCGCTCGTTTCTATGGAACCCCGTCTACAAGAAGGGGGGTTCGAAACCGTCCTGCTTCATGGAGTCACCGGTAGTGGCAAGACTGAGGTTTACCTTCAGGCCATGGAGCGGGTTCGGCGTCGGGGTCGTCAAAGCCTGATTCTAGTCCCGGAGATCGCCCTGACACCTCAATTGTTGGATCGCCTGGAAGCCCGCTTTCCAGGTGATGTGGCAGTGTTGCATAGTCGTCTCACCTCAGCCGAGCGGTGGCGTCACTGGTGGCGCATCGCGCAGGGCCTGGCTAAAGTGGTGGTGGGCGCCCGCTCCGCAATCTTCGCCCCAGCCCGGGAGTTGGGACTCATTATCGTGGACGAGGAGCACGACTACAGCTACAAGCAGGAGGAAGGCATCCGGTACCACGGACGCGACCTAGCGGTGGTACGAGGACGCATTGTCGGTTGCCCGGTGGTCCTAGGCTCCGCCACTCCCTCGGTGGAGAGCTTCCATAACGCCCGTAACGGCCGGTACAAGCTTCTCACACTCGCCGAACGGGTGGAGGCGCGGCCCATGCCCAGCGTAGAGATCGTAGACCTTAAGAACCAGCCCACGCAGGGAGCCGGAGAGAGACTCTTCTCCATTTCGCTCATGCGAGCACTCCAGGAGAACTACGAACTCGGCCACCAGAGCTTGATCTTCCTAAACCGCCGCGGCTTCGCCTCGTTTCTCCAGTGCTGGTCCTGTGGATTCGTGGTCAAATGTCCACACTGCAGTATCAGCCTCACATACCACATGGGGCGCAACGGAACCTTCTGTCACCACTGCGGCTTCCGCCGCCGCAAGGCAAGTGCCTGCCCCAGCTGTGGCAACCTATCCCTCAGCGAAGTTGGCTTTGGGACAGAGAGGGTCGAGCATGAACTGCGCCGGCTACTACCCAAGGCGCGCATCGGCCGCATGGATCGGGACACCACCGCCCCCCGGGGGGCGCAAGAACGGCTCTTCCGCTCGTGGGAGAAGGGAGAATTGGACATCCTGGTAGGAACACAAATGGTCGCCAAGGGCCACGACGTAGGCGGCGTCACTCTTGTGGGAGTAATTCTAGCCGACTCCTCGCTAAACCTACCGGACTTCCGAGCGGCGGAGAAGACCTTCCAAATCATCAGCCAAGTAGCCGGGCGCGCCGGTCGTGCGCAGAAGCCCGGTCAGGTCATTGTACAAACACTGATGCCAAACCACTACTGCTTCAGTTATGCTAAGGCTCACGATTATCCGACGTTCTTCGGCACCGAGATGGAGTTTCGACGGGAGCTAGGCTACCCGCCGTTTCAGCACCTCGTGCACCTACGTCTCGACAGCGCTGACGAGGACAAGGTGGCACAGATTGCCCGTAACCTTGCCCGGGACCTCCGTCAAAGGAAGATTCAGGAGCCCGTGGAAATACTAGGCCCTGCCCCTGCACCCATCGCCCGACTACGCAACCGCTACCGTTGGCAGATCCTACTAAAGGGGAGAAACCGTCCAGCGCTCCTGGCGGCAGCCCGGCACGCGGTAGATCTTATGCCTCGGGGTCGAACAACACGGATCCACGTTGATGTGGATCCTTACAACATGTTATAGCTTCTCCCTCGGGTGATGTTCCTTGCACGGACCAACGGAACGCGAGCTAGACATGATCCTCAACATTCACAAGTTTCCGGACCCGGTCCTGCGAAAACCCGCGCGACCGGTGGACGTCATCACCGACGAGACCGCCGAGTTGATACAAAGCATGCTGGAGACCATGTACGCGGCCCCAGGCATCGGCCTGGCAGCACCCCAAGTGGGTGTCCCCCAACGCATCATCGTCCTAGACCTTGACCACGAAAGCCGCGGCACCGAAGTCATCAAGCTGGTTAATCCGGTGATTCGCAAAGCCGAGGGTGAAGTTGTCTTCGAGGAGGGTTGTCTTAGCGTCGTGGACTTCACCGCAGAGGTGCGGCGCGCGGAGCAAGTGGTGGTTTTCGGTTACGACGAAAAGGGCGATGAATCAGAGATCGAGGCTGAGGGACTCCTAGCCGTCGCGCTTCAGCATGAGATCGATCATCTCGATGGCAAACTCTTCATCGACCGTATCAGCCGCCTAAAGCGCGACCTGTACATACGTAAGCTCAAGAAGTCTATACGCACGGGCAAGGAGATGCAGGAGAACCGCGGGGTCGTCATCTGACTCCTGAATCGCCAGGTCCCTGCTTCGGTTCCTCGTTCGGCTACCCTAGCACCTTGCCCCATAGCTAGCATCATGAATCGGCTTTTCCTTTTCACTGTCAACTACGCCATTCGTCCTCGGATAATGGCGACCACCTCTAACCATGATGTCCTATCAACGACAGAAAGACCTGAACACCGTCATGATGCTGTGAGTGAGATAGGTCGCTAATCCTGCGTTTCGGAGAGACATTCCATGCGCATCATTTTCATGGGCACACCAGCCTCAGCAGCAGCTTCATTGGAAGCCCTCCTCCAAAGCTCCGATGAGGTGGTAGCAGTGGTAACCCAACCGGATCGCCCATCGGGCCGCGGCCAGATAACCTCACCCTCGCCGGTACGTCAGATCGCGGATCAGCAGAAGATTCCTGTGCTAACGCCGTTCAGGATGAAGGACCCCAACCTCCTTGAGCAACTGCAAGGTTGGCAACCCGACCTCATAGTGGTGGTGGCCTACGGGCGTATCTTACCTGGGACGATCCTGAATCTAGCTCCCCTGGGCTGCGTCAACGTCCACTATTCGCTACTTCCCAAGTACCGCGGCGCGGCACCCATGCAATGGGCGATATTCCAAGGGGAAGCGATCACTGGGGTGACCACCATGCAACTGGTAGAGGAAATGGACGCGGGGCCAATCCTACTGGCGGAAGAGGTGTCCATAAAACCTGGCGAGACCGTCACCTCCCTAGAGGCTCGACTGGTGCCCGTGGGCGCACGGCTCCTGATGGAAACAGTGTCCGGTCTTGCGCAAGGGAGACTCACCCCACGACTCCAGGATGCGGGCGCAGCCACCTTTGCACCGATGCTCCGCAAGGAGGATGGACTTATCGACTGGACCCGATCAGTTCGAGAAATCGAGCGGGGTATCCGTGCCTTTACACCATGGCCCTCCGCCTTCACTTACTGGGAGGGGAAGCGCATCAAGATCCACGGCGCGAGATTAGTCGACGAGGAAGTGGTGCAAGTGCTGGACCCAGAAACGATGATGCTTGCCCGTCCCTCGGCGTCCCCGATTCATCAAACAAAAACGCCGGGAACAGTCGTGGAAGTTGGCCCGGATGGTATCCAGGTAGCCGGCGGGGAAGGTGTCCTCCTCCTGACCGAGGTCCAGGCAGAAGGCCGGAAACGTATGCCCGCTGAAGCCTTTGTTCGAGGCTCTGGACTCCGGGAGGGGGTGCAGTTTGAGCAAGACCCCATCCAAGAATCCGCGTAATATAGCCCTCACTATCTTGGACCGCGTCGATCAGCAACAGGCCTACGCCGACGTACTGCTTAGTGCGAGCCTAGATCGGGAGAACCTACCGAACGCCGATGGAGCGCTGTTGACCCACTTGGTTTACGGTGCCCTTCGCTGGCGCGGCCGTATCGACTGGGCCCTGAGTAACCTACTCCGCAAACCCCTCGAGGAATTAGATCCCGTGATCCGCAACCTACTGCGGCTCGGGGGCTACGAATTGCTCTTTCTGGACCGGATTCCCGCCTACGCCACCGTCAACGAACTGGTGGATCTGGCCCGTACGCGCACCGGCCCAGGCAAGACCCGCCTGGTTAATGCTGTTCTGCGCCGGCTCGCGGGCCAAGAACGAGAGGCATGGTCACCACCCCCAGCATCTAGCAAAATCGAGGAAGTGTCCGCGTTAGTTTCACATCCACCCTGGCTTGTTAGGTTGTGGCGAAAACAGTTCGGTGAGAACCAGAGCCGAGAGCTCATGGATGCCAACAACAAAGAAGCGCCACTGGTGCTACGTACGAACCGCCGGCGGACAAACCGAGACGAACTCGTGCGGAGACTGCGTTCCCGCGGCATCGAAGCCAAGCCCGGCCTTTGGTCGCCCCTGGCCGTCCACGTGCATGGGGCCGCTTCCCCAGCGAAACTCACCGAGTTCCGGGAGGGCCTATGCCAAGTGCAAGGAGAGGCCTCCCAGCTGGTCAGTTTTCTTGTCGGACCCGAGCCTGGCATGCGGATCCTGGATGTGTGTGCAGCCCCTGGCGGCAAAACCACGCACATGGCGGAACTAATGAACGACAACGGCGAATTGCTAGCATGCGACGTGTCAAAACGTGGACTCGACAGACTAAGGAACAACGCTCGCCGCCTAGGGCTGAATAGTATCCGCGCAAGCGAGGGCGACGCCGCCCGCTCCCTCCCTGGCGGGTCGGAAGGCTTCGACCGCGTGCTGGTGGACGCGCCCTGTTCCGGACTAGGGACACTGCGCGCGCACCCCGAAATCCGCTGGAGACGCACCCAGGAGGACCTAGGCCGTCTAGCCGCGCTACAGGGAGACTTGTTAACGCAAGCTGCGTCCCGAGTGCGCCCTGGTGGTGCTCTCGTGTACGCTACCTGCACCCTTTCGCGGGTCGAGAATGAGGCATTAGTGGAAGCCTTTGTCGAACGCCACAGCGAGTTCGCCATAGAGGATGCTGCCTCCCACCTCCCTGGCCCCGCCCGCGCTATGACCACCGGACACTATTTGCTTGCGCTGCCACACCGCCACGACACTGACGGCTTCTTCGCCGCCCGGATACGGCGGGTCGCCCCTGCACAATAACGGCGGTTTCCGGGTTGCGTGATTTACGTCTCAACCACCGTGTGTTAGTTTTCTTACGGACGAGACGGTATCCATCGTTCCGAGTGGCGGGGCGTGGCTCAGCCTGGTAGAGCGCACGGTTCGGGTCCGTGAAGTCGCTGGTTCAAATCCAGTCGCCCCGACCATTCTTTGTCTCCGTGCCAGATTGTCATCGACCGGACCCGCCGTATCCCAATCTACCAAAGCACAAACGGTTGTTGCACGGGATGAAAGGCAACTCGTTTCTGAATCCCCCTCCAGTGAGAGAAGGATCTTTCCGATGAACATAAGTTCCACGCCCAGCCATGCTGCCGACGCTTCGGCAAGAGCACTGTCGCAAACCAAGGCCCGCTATACCTGTCCCATGCATCCGGAAGTTCGCCAATCGGAAATGGGAGCTTGCCCTAGGTGCGGAATGGCGTTGGAACGGCCCCCGGGGGACACCGGAAACACAGGGTATCGCTGCCCTATGCATCCAGAGGTCCTCGCGGACGTTGCTGGCCCCTGTCCTTCATGCGGCATGGCGTTAGAAGCGGAAACCGTAGCGCCCGAAGGGGAGGACGATCCGGAGCTAACAGACATGACCCGACGGTTCTGGAGCTGTGCCGTAGTTTCGGTGCCAGTCCTGTTTCTTGCCATGATGGATTTGATCCCGAACCTAAGCCCGACTATGCCCTTTACCCCTACATCGCTCATATGGATTCAGTGCGTACTCACCACGCCAATCGTCGTCTGGGGCGGGCAGGCCTTCTTCCAACGCGGCTGGGCATCCATCATCAACCGCAGCCCGAACATGTACACGCTCATCTCGGTGGGGGTGGGCGCCGCCTACCTCTTCAGCCTTGCTGCAACTCTCTTCCCACGGCTGTTCCCAATGTCATATCGCACCGCTGGTGGCGAGGTCCCGGTCCACTTCGAATCAGCCGCGGCCATTGTAACTCTTGTCCTGCTAGGCCAAGTTCTCGAACTTCGCGCCCGCGCCCGCACTGGGGACGCTATACGTGGTTTGCTGGCGCTTGCCCCCAAGACTGCTTGGCTGCTGGGAACGGATGGCGTCACAGAGGGCATCCCCCTGGAACAAGTCCATCCGGGCGACCAACTTAGAGTTCGACCAGGAGAGAAGGTACCGGTGGACGGCGTCGTCCTGTCAGGCACGACCACAGTTACGGAAGCCCTAGTAACAGGTGAATCGTTGCCGGTGGAGAAGCATAGCGGCGACTCGGTAACAGGGGGTACTCTCAACGGCACAGGGAGCTTCGTCATGCGTGCTGAGCGGGTCGGTCAGGATACACTGGTGGCCCGAATCGTACAGATGGTGAGTGAGGCACAGCGAAGCCGCGCCCCAATCCAGCGACTAGCTGACCGGGTAGCGTCCTGGTTCGTGCCCACGGTGATGATCGTGGCTGTAATATCCTTCGTCATCTGGAATCTAGTGGGTCCGGAGCCACGCATGGTGCACGGCCTGGTAAGCGCAGTCGCGGTGCTAATCATCGCCTGTCCCTGCGCCTTAGGTCTAGCCACACCCATGGCTGTCATGGTTGGTACCGGACGGGGAGCTGTAGCTGGGGTTCTAATCAAGGACGCGGCAGCGCTCGAGGTTTTGGGCAATGTCGATACCCTAGTGGTCGATAAGACCGGCACCATCACCGAAGGTACACCAACTCTAGTCTCGATAACACCGCTTCAAGGGTTCCACGAGGAAGACCTGCTGCGGCTAGCCGCAGGTCTCGGACAGGAGAGCGAACACCCGTTGTCTGCCTCGTACGTTAACGCAGCGCGTAAACGTGGCCTAAGGTTGCCGGCGGTCGACAACTTTCGCTCAGTCACCGGAAAAGGGGTAGTGGGCGAGGTGGACGGTTGCCAGGTAATACTGGGTAGCCAGTTGCTATTCGAAGAACATGGCATTGACGGTAGCGAACTCTACCAGCAGGCGGAAGCCCAGCGGCGGGACGGCTGTACGGTTTCCTTCATCAGCGTCAACGGCCGGCCAGCCGGCATACTGGGGGTAGCCGACCCCATCAAACAGTCCTCCTATGATGCCATGAACAACCTACGAAAGAGGCGGGTCCGGGTCATTATGCTGACCGGGGATAATCACATGACGGCACACGCAGTCGCACGCCATCTGGGCATTGACGAGGTGCGGGCTGATGTGCTGCCCAATCAAAAAGGTGAAGTCATACGTCGCCTCCAGGATGGTGGAGCTATCGTGGCTATGGCGGGGGACGGCATGAACGACGCCCCGGCCTTAGCGCAAGCACACGTGGGCATCGCCATGAGCACCGGCGCCGACATTGCCGTGGAGAGCGCGGGAATAACCCTACTCAACGGTGACCTTCGTGCGTTGGCTCGCGCCCAGCGGCTCAGTACGCAAACTATGAGTAACATCCGCCAGAATCTCTGGCTCGCCTTCGTCTACAACATCCTGGGAATTCCCGTTGCCGCGGGCCTACTCTTTCCCATTTTCGGATGGCTCCTCCACCCCATGGTAGCCAGCGCTGCCATGACCCTGAGCTCCCTGTCCGTGATCGGCAATTCCCTACGCATGCGTACAAAACCGCTTTAGCCCACTGACTGGCTATACCAGGCTTAAAACTCGATGACGTTACCGGCCACCATGCGGTAGCGCTCCTCCGGCGGGACACCTTCCATCTGCGAATCTAGCTGCTTCACGAATGGGGCCACTGGGATACGACGTGCCGAAAGTCGCTGCCCCACGGTAACTGGTGCCACCGTACACCAATGTTCGACCCTCTATCTGCAAAGCATCGTGGCCGTCGGGGAGCCGGATCCTTGGCGGGGCCCGATCCCGGTGCTTGACGGGAATGCGATGACGCCACAGGTCCGGAGGCGCCTCGAAATAGCGGTCCGAGGAAACATTCCGGTAGGCTCTCGCCATGGAAAGGGCATTATGGGCTATGCGGACTCAAGGAGGGGCCAATCGAGCCATTCGGCAATAGCCCGTCCCAGAATCCATTCCATCTCTGCATCGGACAGGTTGTCTAACTCCTCTGTAAACAGGGTCAGCGCTTGGCTGTAGGGACAGGGGAGGTGAGATAGGTCAGTACCCCAAAACACGCGCTTAGGCCCAAATGCATCCACCACCCGCCGAATCTGTGGGTGGAGCGACGGATAGGGGTAGTTCTCGGTGGAATAGCATGGAAGGGCCGAGGCCTTTACTGCCACATTGGGTAGAATCGCCAACTTAATCAGACCATCGATAATGGGAGCCAACGGCTGGCCAACAAGGCTCGAATTAAGTCCCATGTGATCAATGGTCAGCCGAAGCCCGGCGTGACGTTCCGCCACTTCACCAAGCCGAGGCAGCGCATGCGGGGCCAGCACCATTACCGGAATGTCATAGCGTTCGGCGGCCTCCCAGAACCAGTCGATTGCATCACCCTCGAGCCAATTCCGATACCGACCGCGATGGAAGGTAAGGCGAATCCCCAGCATGCCAGGCTGATCCATCCACGTGGCCATTCGTTCCCGACTTTCAGGCGCGTCCAGGGTCAGCCGCCCCATGACCGCAAACCGTTTCGGGTGAAGGCGAGCCGCCTCCAAGGACGTGTCGTTCCGATCTGCTTCCCACGTGGGAGGTACTAGAACCGCCCTAGCAACGCCTGCGCTATCCATCTCGCGCAGGAGGTCTTCATGCCCGAGTGGCTCGGGACGGTGAGGCTTGGCAGCATCGACCCGGTCCCAGGGCTTGTCGGGCGTCTCAGGTGCCCAGATATGTACCTGGGAATCGATGATCTGCATGGCCAAATAGATCCTTGCGGCGTAAACTCATTACCGCGACGCCTGAGGCTCAGCATCCTTGTACGTCCACTCAAAATTACTATCCTGGTAGACCTCATCCGGCATCAGGCTAGTGAGTTCTCTCCTGTCGAGCTCCGTTTCGAAGCGTTCACGGATCCACGGGTCCTCGGCGGCGTACTCTATCTGATCCTTGGCGCGATCTTCAATCTTCTCGGCGTGACCACGAAACTGCCGGGGGGGATGGAGCGCAAGGTAGCGCGCCGGTGTACCGCCGGCGTTAAAATGCTGGTGAAACCACTTGCCGGGAGGAACGAACATGCTCGCCTCGTGCCACGGCGCCACTATCTTCTCCTTCCCCTCCTCCCACAGGATGGAGTAACCCTCCCCGGCTGGAATGACAATGACCCGACCCGGGCCGTGCCGGTGTGCTTTCTTGTAAGTCCGGGACGGGAACACTGACATGTGACACGACATCTCGGAGTGCGGAAACGTCATAAGCACGCTGTGGCCGCCAGCACCTCTTCGGCTACTACGGTTGAGCTTGTTCCACGAGCCCATATCGGGAAAGAAATTGCCATACCAAAAAATACCGCTACGGCCGCCCCAAGTTCTGCTAGGGTCACCATCGCGTACAAGCTTAGCCTCGGAATAGAGCTGGCCGCCGCTCGTCAGGAAATCCTCCCCCTCATAGCGGTTGTTAAAAAAGAACGACGGATCAGTGTTGAGCGACATCGCCAGTGGAAGATAGCTATAACGTAGGAGTCGCACCGGCTGGTCACCGCGCATGTTGCTCATGGTGTGGTGGTAGTTGTGTGGGATCTGGAACAGGCTCCGTGGCTGCCATTCGAAGCTATTCTTGCGGCCATTTTCCCCCAGCCACACCGTAGTAACCCCCTGCCCCTGAAGAACGTAGACCAGCTCGTCAAGGGCGAACTTCAGGGGCGGGAGTGTCTCTCCGGGAGGGATCTCCTGCACCATAGCGGAGGTGACCCCTTCTTGCCCCACGAGTTGGATGAAAGCACTCTCACACCCTCGCTCCTCCCACCAACTAAGCTCGACCTTACGTAGGTCCTCGATGAAGTAGCCTCGATGGACCGGTACCCCAAGGGAAGCCATCCAATCATCATACGTGTATTCCTTGACCTCTAGCTCCGGAGCAACGGAATCGTCGGAACTCGTGTCGGACTGGCTCTGCGTCATCAATCTTTCTCCTTACGTTACGAACCGGCTATTTCTTCGAACGAGGGTTTAGGCATGCCATCCTTCCAGGTCGGGTCACGGAGCTCAAGCCGGTTGCCGCTAGGGTCCGAGAAGTAAAGCTCGCGTCCCGGGAAATATCCGCCTTTTCGGTAGTAGAGTTCCACCACCGGAACGTTCTTCTCCTTGAAAATCTTGCATGCCTCGTTCAGTGTCTCGGGGCTGACCGTGAATGAATGGTGGACGCGGTCATCCTCCGCCTTTTCTGGCACATCCCTGCGCTCGCACAAGAGGATGTTGTGGTCGCCCACATTGAAACACGCCATAACGTTGTTGGCGAGCCGGCCCTGCGATTTGAGCCCCAGCAGATCGCCATAGAAAGTCTCTGCCTCACCCAAGTCGTTCACGGGAATAGACCAATGCGTGACCCCTTCTATCTTGAGCATGTGGTCGCGTCCTTTCTTTGCTGATTGCCGAGCGTGTATGGCCTGGACCGCACGCTCTTCTTACGACAGAGAGCAGGCTTCAGGCAATAGGCACAGCGGGCGGCGGCGGCGCAAGGGAACAACCGAAAAATAGCGATCAACCGCGCCGTTTCCCTAACCGACCGGAAAGGTGCCCTTCCAGCTCCCGCTTCTTGAGGTCTCATTCGACCCAACAGCAGGGGAGAGAAACAACTTTGATACCGCGCAACCCCAACGTCAAAACGTCACGTGATGCGGTTTCAAGATCAATTATTTCACAGGCTCTGCATAAACATGTCAGTTGGCCCAGGAGCAGTTAGGATAAAGTGACCGCCAATACGACATCCCGTATCGCACGAGCCGAACCTCTATGCTCTCGGGTAACCCAAACGACTCAGGTCCACCCCAATCTCGTCCAATATGGCCGGGTCGTCGATGGTAGCCGGGGCTTTATACGGAGTGCCATCCGCCATGCTCCGCACCGTACCCCTAAGGATCTTGCCGGACCGCGTCTTGGGTAGCCGCTTGACCAACAAGGCCTGCTTAAAATCTGCAACCGGACCAATTTTATCGCGTACGAGATTCACCAGTTCCGGCACCAGTTCATTTTCAGTGATCTCCACCCCTGCCTTCACCACGATCAGTCCTAGTGGTAATTGGCCCTTCAGCGTGTCGGCCACGCCAAGAACGGCGCACTCGGCCACTGCGGGATGAGCAGCGAGCACCTCTTCCATGGCACCAGTGGAGAGTCGGTGTCCAGCGACATTGATCACGTCATCGATTCGCCCCATAATCCACAGATAACCGTCTTCGTCGCAATAGCCGCCGTCCGAGGTAACGTAGTAGCCCGGATGTTGCTCGAGGTACGCTTTACGATAGCCCGCCTCGTTGTTCCATAGCGTCGGTAGGCAACCAGGCGGCAAAGGGAGTTTCACCGCAATTCCGCCCATCTCGCCTGGGGGCAGATCCTGGCCCTCGTCGTCGAGCACCCGAACATCATAACCCGGCACCGCCCGGGTGGGTGAGCCGGGCTTCACTGGAAACGGCTCGATGCCCATGCAGTTGGCCGCAATGGGCCAGCCGGTCTCGGTCTGCCACCAGTGGTCGACAACGGGCACCCGCAAAAGATCTTGAGCCCACACCAACGTGTCGGGATCGCAGCGCTCGCCGGCGAGGAATAGCGTCCGGAAACAGCTCAGATCGTACTTCTTTACAAATTCGCCTTGAGGGTCCTCCTTCTTGATGGCCCGAAAAGCCGTAGGCGCCGTGAAAAGCACGCTGACGCCGTGTTGACTAATCACCCGCCAAAAGGCGCCTGGGTCGGGCGTACCCACAGGCTTTCCCTCGTAGAGAACGGTGGTGCAGCCTTTGAGTAACGGCCCGTAAACAATATAGGAATGCCCCACCACCCAACCGACGTCGGAGGCAGCCCAGTACACCTCACCCTCATCCACACCATAGATGTTCTTCATGCTCCACTTGAGGGCCACAGCGTGGCCGCCGTTGTCGCGCACAATACCCTTGGGCTGTCCCGTAGTACCGGACGTGTAGAGGATATACAGCGGGTCGGTGGCGGCCACCGACACGCAGGGAACCGGTTGAGCGGCGGCCACTGCTTCGTCCCAGTCCACATCCCGACCCGCCGTCATGTCCGCATGGACCTGGGGCCTCTGCAGAACAAGGCATGATGTGGGCTTGTGCTGCGCCAGGCGTATTGCCTCGTCCAGCAGCGGCTTATACTGGACGATTCGGTTGACCTCAACACCGCAGCTAGCACTAACGATTACCTTGGGCTGGGCGTCGTCGATGCGCGTTGCGAGTTCGTTGGCGGCAAACCCGCCGAACACCACGGAGTGGACCGCACCAAGGCGAGCACACGCAAGAATGGCGACCACGGCCTCGGGTACCATAGGCATGTATATGATCACCCGATCGCCCACACCCACACCGTGGTTCCGGAGCACGCCGGCGAAGATCGCAACCGAATCCCGAAGCTCGAGATACGTAAAGACCTTCACATTGTCTGTTACCGGGCTATCGTAAATCAGCGCTAAACGATCACCGCGTCCGTGTTCCACGTGTATGTCGAGGGCATTGTAGCAGGTGTTAAGCGCGCCGCCTGAAAACCACCGGTAAAACGGTGGGCGCGAGTCGTCCAACACCCGGTCCCAACGCTTGTCCCAGTGAATATCCTCAGCAGCCTGAGCCCAAAATCGTTCCGGGTCGTTTAGTGCCAGCTGGTAAATGTCATGGTAACCATTGTCGCTCATTGGCGTCTCCCTAGACACGAGATCTTGCGAATCTCCATAAACCCTGCGGACCCGGTGGCGCAAGCGGAAAAGTTGATGCGATTAGCCTTCTCGGAACTGCAGGACACCGCTCCACGCACCAGGGCGCACTTGAGTCCTTTCTTGCGAAATGCAAGGACTTGCGGAGTAGTCCACTCTGCCCAAAGTCGTGGCCACATCAACCGACAGTGGCTCGATACTGCTAGTAGAAATCGAATACTAGTGCCCTGGCACCCGGAATTCATGGACAGGAGCGGGGCATTCGAAGTAGCGAGACGCCCCTTTGACCAAACGGCCTTTGACAGGCCCCGTGACTTGGTCTAGGTACTACGTAGCAGGGGCATTTATGACAAATCCTGAGGAATCATTATGAGCTACAAGATCACCCGTCATCAGGCCGACGTTCTCATCATCGGTGGCGGCGCGGCCGGGGCCATGGCCGCGATCCGGGCCCGGGAAACGGGAGCGGATGTGCTACTAGTGGACAAGTCCGTGTTCGGCCGAAGCGGCTGCGCGGCGCTGGCCTCCGGAGCTTATATCACCTACATGCCCGGCGACGACATTATGATCCACCTCGGCGGCCGAGGCGTCCTCACCAACCAGACCAAAGCCATCGAGGCGATCCATGCCACACACGACGTGCTCAACCTCCTCGACAACTGGGGAGTGAAATTCGTTAAGGAGCACGGCGAGATTTGGCGCGGCAAGGGCGGATCCGGGGCCGCCGCCAGCGGCGGGCTGGCTGCAGGCCTAGTGGGCGGCGGCAGTGAGATGATGAAGGTGGTGCGCGGCGTAGCCCTGCGCGCCGGGGTCCGCGTGCTCAACCGGGTTTCGATCACCGATCTTTTGACTTCGGACGGGAAGCATCCCACTGAAGGTCACGTGGTGGGGGCGCTAGGGGTCTCCGGCCGTGATCGCGAGGTCCACGTGTGCGAAGCCAAGTCCGTGGTTATGTGCGCGGGCGGCTTCAACTTCGGCTACAAGCAGCCGGGGCAGTGGTTTGCCGGCATGCCTCTCAACATTACCAGCGACGGCGTTGCAATGCAGATCAGGGCCGGAGCAGTAATGGGCAACATGGCGGTGGGCAGCAAATATCTCCAAACCATGGAGTTCATGTGCGCCCCAGGCATCGAGCACTTCACCACCATGGGCACCAGCTGGTTCAACCGCCTAGGTGATGATGTAATGAAGCGGTTCTCGGAGTCAGAGGCAGAGCAGACCCGGCGGCTGTCATTGGGGCAAGCGGTGGCGTTGGAAATGCTGGAAGGTAATGGGCCTGTGTATCTCGACCTCACTAAGGTCCCACCGGAGAAGATCCGACTGCTGTACGAAATCATCCCCATCATCATGAATACATTCGAGGCTTCCGGGTACGAAATCAGTAAGGAGCGAATTCCTTATCTGCCAGTACTGGCTGCCACCTACGGCTCCAGCCACGGCGGCGGTGCGGTGGTTGACGACCAGTGTAGGACCTCGCTCCCAGGCCTCTTCGCCGCAGGGGCGAGTAGCGACGGCATGAACATCTCGCCGAACCTGAACCTATCATGGTGCATGGTACTGGGCTGGTGGGCTGGGCAGCACGCTGCGGATTACGCCCGAAATGCGGACCTCAAGGGCGCGGCGGAAAAGCAGGTCGAATCGCTGACCAAGGACACCACCCGGTATCTCAAGCCGGAGGGGACTACCTTTGCCGAGGTCCACAGTAGAGCTGCAGACCTGCTTCACGAACTGGGTGTCATCCTCAGTGACGAGACGATCGTCCGGGTACGGCAGGGACTAATGGAAATCCTAGAAACGTACGACAACGTCATGGCAAAAGATCCCCACGATCTAGTGAAAGTCCTGGGGCTGCGGAACTCAATTGAGGCCATGACCGCTGTTCTTGACTATCTCCTACACCGGCAGGAAAGTCGCGGCTCGGTGATCAACCGCGATCATCCCGAAACCGACAACGAGAAGTGGTTGGTACTGAGCAAGTCCATCATCGAGAACGGCGCCCTCAAGATCTGGGATGAGCCCATCCCCCGCGAAGAGTTCTACGTGCACTACCGGCCAAAGGCTGGGAGAACCATGCATCCTTTCTTTAAGATCGCCGGACAGACGGTGGAGGCGGGGAAGTAGGGGCAACTATGGCTCAAGATCTGCATCTACCGAAAGTTGAGATCTGCAAGGAAGCCTGCATTTCCTGCACGGCGTGCGACGACGCATGCCCAACGGACGTGATCCGGATAGGTAAGGATGGCTATCCATTCGCCATGTACGAGGAAGACTGCCAGGGTTGCTTTATCTGCGAGTGGGACTGCCCCGTCGGCGCCATCAAAATACGGATCACACGGTGGTGCGAGGCGGAACAGTAGGTGTTCCAGCCACCAGTTTTTTTGCCCAATCTCCAAACGGCTGATACGCCGGCGTCCACCGCGCAGCCGGGAACACATCAACAAGCCGTATCTAGCCCACAGGCCCGTCACCGATGAGCATAACCTATGCCCTCATCGCATCGTTGAACTTCGCCGCGTCTCACATCCTTATTCGCCGCGGCCTTGCCCAGTCGAATCCCTTGGCGGGGTTCTCCATTTCCATCGTCATCTCGGCATTGACCCTTTGGTCTATAGTGGCGATCACGTTACCTCTGAGCGTTTTCTGGACCCATGCCATATGGTATTTCGCGGTGGGTGGATTGTTTGCCTCTGGCCTAGGACGTTGGCTGGTGTACGTCTCCATCGACCGCCTTGGGGTGGCGCGCTCGATCCCGGTAGTCAGCACCACGCCTATGTTCGCCTCGATCCTGGCGGTACTCCTCGTCGGGGAACACTGGACGCTGGGTGCATTCTTCGGCACCGTACTGATCATCTGCGGCGTCGTCATCATCTCGCGCACCGACGAGCAGAAATCCGATTGGCGCCGCC
>CAYTMJ010000009.1:0-20050 GCA_964438895.1 uncultured Syntrophobacterales bacterium
AGCGAGGTCCCGGAGTTGTTTCCAAAGCTACGTTGGGGATTCATCGAGGCCAGCTCTCAGTGGTTGCCTTGGATCCTTCACGAAGTCCGTAACCGGTTCAAAGTCATGGGTCGGGAGTGGCCCGACAATCCCATGGAACACTTCCGAATGTTTGTGACATGTGAGAATACCGACGATCTGCGGTACGTTGTACAGGAGACCGGCGAGGATGGCCTTGTCATTGGCACCGATTACGGCCACACCGACACCTCTAGTGACGTGGACGCCATCAAGATCTTCCGGGAACGCACCGATTTGTCCGAGGATGTTAAGCGCAAGATTCTGTGTGATAATGCACGCCGGCTTTATGCCCTGTAACGCAGGATTACAAAATCCTCAGAGTGTGCATTGAGGGAAATGACCGCTGCTGTCGTGCGGGTGTAGCCTGGACTGGACAAGGACGAGAAGGCGCTTGGGTTACGGACCTTCCTTGCGATGGGCAATTGGTCCTGTTCCGCAACTAACTCCCACCGGGAGCTCCATCAGCCCCTGTCGTTAACCCGGGCGCTCCTCCTCGTCGCCGCGATCAGCGTGAATCCTAAAGCACTGAGTCCGAGGAATGCTGCAGTGGTGTACGCATTCCCGTATCCTTCCATGAACGCCCCTAGGAGTAAGGGGTTGTCCACGAGATTCAGGGCCGCTAGGTCCTGCGGCATGGAATCATCGGTGGCCGCTGCTAGTCTCATACTGACAAAGACCGTAGCAGTGGCGGTGCCCAACGAGCGCCCAACGCTGCGAACGATGGAGATGACGGACGAGGCGATTCCCAGTTGTTCGGGCGGTACCGAACTGATGAGCGCATGGTTGTTTGGAGTCTGAAATAGCCCTAGGCCGACGCCGAGCAGAGCGAGCCGCGGGATAATTTCGGCCGGGCCTGAATCCTGACCCAAAAAGCTCATGGTGTACATGGCCACAGCTACCACCGCGGCTCCCGCAGCAGCTGGGAGGGTGGAGCCGACTCGGTCGGTGAGCCAGCCAGCGGACGGTGAGACCACCATTAGCACCAATGCTGTCGCTGTCATCAGGCTGCCCGCCTCTAGAGTGTCCATGCGCAGCACGAATTGGAGCAGAAACGGCATCATTAGTTCGTTTGTGCTGAGGGCAATGAAAGTGGATAGGCGGGCGACGTTGCCTGCAGCAAACGGCACTATCCTGAACAAGTCGAGATCGAGAATGGGGTGGGGACAGGTAGCTTCTCGGCGGATGAACAAGGTAAGGAAGAACGCACTTAAAGGGAAGCCCCAATAACCGAGTCCGCCGCTTGTAATCCCTAGGAGCAGGAAAGTTAGCGCTACAGCGAAAAGGCCGGCACCCATAAAGTCGAAGGGTTTCTGCCTTGCTTCCTTGCTCGGCACCCGGTCGTCTAGCAGGAGAAAATGGGCGGCGGCTAGGCCGATGAACGATAGGGTACCGGATATGAAGAAAATGTAGCGCCAACCCAGGGTGTAGGTGATGAATCCTCCCACTACAGGCCCCAGTGTGAAGCCGACGGCAGAGACCAGGCCGCCGGACAGGCCCATCGCTCGGCCACGGTCGGGGCCAGTAAAAAGGGAGCCGGTCAAGGCGAAGGTGTTGGTCATCATCAGGGCAGCGCCCACAGCCTGTCCAACGCGGCAGGCCATCAGTTCCGTGGGTCCCTGGGACAAGCCCGCAACCATCGAGGCCACGCCGTAGATTAGGAATCCCGCGGAGAAAGTAAGTTTGCGCCCGAGCAGGTCGGAGAGCCGACCGCAGGGTAAGTACAGGGCGCCTGTCACCAACGCGTAGACGAAGACGATCCAGCCGGCGAAGGTGATATCCGTACGGAACTCGGTTATGATAACTGGTAGGCTTATGGTAAGCATGCCGACATCCGTGGTGGCGATGAAGACGGAGATTACGACGACCCATAGAGCCCACCAGCGGTGGTTGGGACCGAAGACGCGGTTGTCGATAAAGTTTCTGAGCCAGGGTGTCATGACGCGTGGACTGGGAACGGGCGTGAGTTCGCCCTATTCTTCTTAGCGGCTTCTCGCTTCGGACGAAAACGATTAGAGGATTCGCGGACCCGGTAGGGGTACCGGCAGGAGGTCAGGGGAATGGCCATTCGATCCGGCAAGGACTACATCGAATCGCTGCGCGACGGCCGTGAAGTATGGCACGCGGGAAGACGTATTGAGGATGTAACCGCCCATCCCGGCTTTACCGGAACCATTAAGACCCTGGCGGACTTGTATGACCGACAGGCGTCGGCAGAGGACGGCGACACAATGTCGGTGGCCCGGGACGGCGGGCGTATTTCGTGTAGTTACTTGCCCCCAGTGAATGCGGAGGAGCTCCGCGCCAAGCGGGACAACATAGAGCTCTGGTCCCGCGAAACCTTTGGCCAGATGGGTCGCTACCCGGAGTTCTGCGCCGAGTTGGTGGTAGGCTTGCTGGATGTCGCCGAAACGTTGTCCGCCCGCGACCCTCACTGGGGCGAAAACGCGCGGGAGTACTACCGGCACTGCATCGCCGGTGACCTGTGTCTGACCCACGCCTTGCAGGACCAGTTTTATGACCACTCGAAGCGGGTGAGCGAGCAGCCTGATCCGGACATAGTCCTCCACGTGGTTCGGGAGACTTCGGAGGGTCCGGTGGTTCGCGGTCTTCGGAACCTCGCTACCCTTGCACCCCTTTCTGACGAGGCGCTGGTGTATCCCAATCGGCCGCGGGATGCGGACGAACCGGATCATGCTCTGGCGTTCGCCATACCCATGAACGCCCCCGGCCTAAAAATTATTTGCCGAGACTTGTACGCTGAGCATGCGGATCCAGAGCGCTTTCCGCTGACCGCGCGCTTCGACGAGGTGGATGCCACCCTTATCTTTGACGACGTACTGGTGCCCTGGAATCGGATCTTCGCCTATCGCGCGCCTGACGTTGTGGCCGGCTTTCACCGGAGTATTTCGACCTGGGCTACTTACGCAACTCTGGTTCGTCTCATCATTAAGCTCGAAACTTTCCTTGCCGTGGCGCAGCTTCTTACGGAATGGTCCGGTCGGCACAAGAATCCTAACTCACACCTTCGGCTAGCTGCATTTGTGCAGGACCTTGAGATCCTGCGCGACTGCGTGGAGATGGGAGAGACTCGAGCTTTTCGCACAAAAGGGGGCCTCTGGGCACCACGACTCACGCCTTCCTATCGGGTGCACAGCATTGAGGCGTCGGACCGAGCGGAGGGCAACATGGAGAGCTTGCTGACCAGCTCGCTGGTGCTCACTGGCGGCGGTTCGGACCTGGCCAGCGAGGAGCTGGGACCGTTGGTAGATCGCTACTTTCGTGGCTGTGCCCCCAGTACCCGCGAGCACGTGCGGCTCCTGGCGGTGGCAGCGGATCTGGTCATGACGCCCTTTGGCAAACGTGGGCAACTCTATGAACGCCTTCAGAGCGGGGATCCTGACAACCAGCGCCGACGTGCGTACGCCCAGTTCGGGGAGCGGGGCAGCACCGAGCGGTTGCTTGCGTTCATTAACAAGGACTGGTGATTAAAAGAAGCTCCCTACGATGAGCCGCGACACGAGGTTGACGGCGCCTGTTCTCAGGCGAGCCCGTTCGATCGCCGAGCTTGATTCCTTCCGAGGGGGCATTGGTAGCATGGCCAGTCGAGCAGTGGCGCTGGCGTTTCGCCCGCAGCCCACGGATGTTCTCATTTCAACCTTTCCCAAGTGCGGCACCACTTGGCTCCAACAGATAGCGCACGGACTCAGGACACGAGGGTCGATGGACTTCGATGAAATCACCTTGGTGATTCCTTGGCTTGAGTTGGCCGTAGATCTCGGGATCGATGCGGACGCGCCTCAGGTGGCAACACCTCGTGTCTTTAAGAGCCACCTGAACTGTTACGAGATTCCTAAGGGGGGTCGCTATGTTTCCATGGTTCGTGATCCTAAGGACGTACTGGTGTCTATGTACCACTTCCACGAGGGTTGGCGTTTTGAACCCGGCACCATTGCTATTGGAGACTATGCCCGAAATTTTTTTCTGGCCCCGGAACGGAGGCGCGGTTACTGGAATCACGTGGCGTCGTGGTGGCCAGAACGCAGTCGTGAAGATGTACTGCTCTTGAGTTATGAATCCGCTCTTGCGGATGTGTCGGGCACTGTTCAGCGTGTTGCTCAATTCATCGGGTGTCCGATTGATGAGTATCTGCTGGATGTGGTGGTGCAACAATGCTCCATCAGGTTTATGAAGGCCCATGGTCGCCAATTCGACGACCATGTCGTTCGTGCCGCACGCAACGCCTCTAACGGCCTCCCACCGGGTGGCTCATCGTCTAAATTGAGAACGGGACAAGTGGGTGCCCACGTTAATGAGCTACCTCTAGACGTGTGTCAATCTCTCGACGAAATTTGGAGAGAAGAGATGGGGAGCCGTTTTGGGCTTCCTTCTTACTGGGACATGGTTAGCGCTCTCGGTCCCGCCAACGGTGCTCCGGGCCCGGGCTAGTCGGTGTACCGTTACGACGGACGGCGCGGTAAGGGCGCGGGCTGTCGAATTTTCTCTTCGTCTTGCCATGGAATGGGTATGAGGGTGTCCACGGTGGCCGATTTACTCGTACCGTCCGTCTTTGCCTGCGACGAGTTTTCCATTTTGGTACGAGAAGAGTTGTCCGGTTTGCTCCATGGGTACCTCGGCCGCTAGCACAAACCCCTGACCCAGGATTTCCGGGCTAGGGAGTCTTGTGAATGCATCCTCTGGCGCTCCCTCCGTGACGATGGGGACTCTCGGTGAGAACGTGACCACGCAGATATTGGACTCACGCACCTCCTCGGCTAGGTAACGGCTGAAGGTCCAGATGGCATCCTTGGTAACTACGTAGGCGCATGCGCCACCCGGCGTGATACCGCCACCGCCGTAGAGGTTGATAATATGCCCGGAACGCCGCTGTTCCATGTAGGCTAGGGCATGCTTGGAGCACAGGAATGTGCCGCCAAGGTTGGTCTGAATGATCTTGTCCCAGAAATCGACCTCCATGTCCCGGATCAGAGGCCAGCGGGGAATGCCCCAGGCGAAGTGTGGTACAATTGCTGCGTCGTTCACTAGGACGTCAATGTGTCCAAACCGGTGGACCACCTCGTCGAATGCGCGCCGGACTGCTTTTTCTTCCCGCACATCCGCATTGATGCCAAGGGCGTCGGTCATCTCTCCCAACTCGGGACCGGTCTTGTCCAACCATTCTTGACTTACGTCAATGATGACGACCTTGGCTTTCTCCCGCGCGAATGTCATCGCGGCGTGGCGTCCGATGCCCTTGCCGCCGCCCGTAACCACGACCACTTTGCCTTCCAGCATCTCGTTCCTCCATCGGTTTGCTGGGCTTGTCTGTTTGCCCGCAATACGTTACCTGCCCCGATCCTATCCTGGTAAACTCAGATCAGATTTGGCTTCGCTCGTGCTACTATTGTCAAGTTTTGCTTGCAGTTCACTGTACACTTTCTCTAGGGTTAGCGGAATCTCGAACAGACGTACCCCCACCGCATCGGCTACGGCGGCGGCCATCGCAGATTTGCTACCGGTGTTAACAAACCCTCGCGCTGGTCTCTGGCCGACTTCAGAGTGAGTCACTCCTGCTCCTGGGGTGGTAGTGCCAGACGGTAGACTCCCCATCTGCCTTCTGATAATAGGAAAAACCCTGTTCGTCGGTGGCTTTGACCGTTACCGACGGTGTCGTTTACGGAATAGTCGTATTCTACGGTTTCGGAGATGCTATGCAGTTTCAAGATCTAAGAGGTTTCCTTGACTTGCTGGAGCGCGAGGACCAGTTGCTCGAGGTACATCGGGAAGTGGGTACCCGCTTTGAGATCGCTGCGGGAATCCGCAAGAGCTCCGATGTTGGTGGTCCGGCGCTGTTGTTCGACAACGTTAAGGGTCACCCCGGGTGGCGTGTCCTTGGCGCGTTGTACGCGACCCGCCGACTGGTGGCCCTTGGGCTAGGGGTTACCGAGGACAAGCTCTTGGAGCGCTATCTGACGCTGGAGGAGAAACGCATCCCCTCTGAGATGGTACCCACGGGTCCGGTAAAGGAGGTTCGCTGGACGGGCGACGATATCGACCTCGAAAAGATTCCCATCGTGGTACATTCCGAAAAGGACTGCGGCTCCTACATTACCATTGGCGTCCAGATCGGGAAGGATCCGGAGACCCGTATTCCCAACGTGTCTATCCACCGTATGTTGCGGATGGGTAAGGATCGCCTGTCATTGTGGGCCCCACCGGATCATCACCTAGGGCGTATGATTCTCAAGGCGGAAGACCGAGGTGAGGGACTGGAGGTGGCTACGGCCATCGGTGTGGACCCGGCGATCATCATCGGTTCGCAGGCCCGGGTACCCTATGGTGTAGACGAGTTTGCGGTGGCTGGGGGGTTGCGGGGGGCGCCGGTGCAGTTGACGAAGTGCGACACTATAGACGTGGACGTTCCCGCATATGCGGAGGTCGTGATTGAGGGAGTGACGATTCCCGGGGAGCGAGTGCCAGACGGACCGTATGGTGAGTACCCTGGTACCTATAGCGAAAGTAAACGGGCGCCGGTCCTCCAAGTCACTGCGGTTACCATGCGACAGAACCCTATCTATCAGACGTGCCTCACGGGGATGCCGGTGACCGAGAACCACACTCTTATCGAATGTGCTAACGCGGCACTGATTTATCGCACGGTGTCTACTATAACTCCAGAGATCAAGGACTTCAGTGTTACTGCCGGTGGTACCTTTCGGCACCATGCAGTGGTGTCTATGCGTAAGCGGAACGATGCGGAGGCCCGTAACGTCATCCTTGCTCTGCTGGCTACCGGCGCGGGATTCAAGCGAGTGGTAGTTGTGGATGAGGACATCGATGTGCACGATCCGGTGGACGTGGAATGGGCAATGAATACACGGGTGCAACCGGACAGGGATGTTATGATCATCCCCAACATAGCATGTTCTACGCTAGATCCTTCGGCGCCGGCGCCACGTACAACCGCTGTTTGGGGCATCGACGCCACCATGCCGCTCAACGATAATGACTACTACCGGAAGGTTCAGGTGCCAGGTGTTGACAAGGTGGACTATATTTGAGGAAGCGGCGGTCAAAGTGCTTTGGGCTCGTTTTCCCGTGGTTAGGATGAACGGTGGTGGAGGTGTATCTTTTAAAACCTTAGGGTAATAGAGGCCCCTCCCGACGATCATGAAACATTTCGAATATCTGGAACCCAGCACGGTGGCGGAAGCCTGCGCCCTGCTCAAGCAATACGGCGACAAAGCGCGCATCTTCGCTGGGGGTAGCTCGCTCACGATCCTCCTTAAGCAGGGTTTCCTGCAACCGGATGCACTTATCAACATAAAGAAGATTGACGAGCTGCGGCGGATCGAGCGGTCCGGGGACACGCTCGTTCTCGGGGCCTTGGTGACCCACCACGAGATCGAGACTTCTGCCCTCCTGGGAGAACATCTGCCCGTCTTGTGCGAGCTGGAGCATGATGTTGCCAATATCCGGGTAAGGAACATGGCTACGGTGGGCGGTAATATTGCTTCTGGCGAGCCGTTAACCGACTTGCCTTGTGTTTTCATCACACTGGATGCCACCGTACGGATCGCTAACACGTCGGGCGGGCGCAACTTGCCCGTGGAAGAAGTTTTTGTGGATTACTACGAGACCCAGTTGCGGGACGATGAGGTGTTGACGCACGTGGTTATTCCGCCACTACCGGCTTATAGCGCGGTTGACTATGTTCGGTTCTCCAGCAGCTCGGTGGTTGACAAGCCCTGCATCGGTGTGGCCTTGCGCATGACGGTGAACCAAGACGACGGTGCCTGTAAAGCGGTGCGAATCGGGTTAGGGTGCGTGGCTCCCACCCCCATGCGGGCGCGCAAGGCAGAGGAGATACTGGAAGGTCAAGCGCTGAACGACGCGACCATTCGAGAAGCGGCTTGCGCCGCTGCGGAAGAATGTAACCCGATGGACGATTTGCGGGGTTCGGAGCGTTATAAACGCGAGATGGTGGCGGCGCTGGTGCGACGCTTGGCCCCGAAGGTCTACGAACGGGCGAGGGGTGAAGGGGGCTGATGGTGACCGAATCGAAGCAAGACGGTAGGGGGATTGCTTCGCGAGGGGCGAACGCAGAAGGGGGAGGTCGTTCGGCATGAAGAAGGCCATCGCAATGAATGTCAACGGCGTACCCCAACAGTTGGAAGTGGAGCCGTGGCAGATGCTGCTCGACGTGGTCCGGGAAGAGTTAGATCTCACGGGGGCTAAGCTGAGCTGCGACATTCAGGTGTGCGGCGCTTGTACGTTGCTTTTAGACGGCATGCCGGTGAGCGCCTGTTCGGTGCTGGCGGTGGACGCTGACGGCCGTAAGGTCACCACGGTAGAAGGTCTTGCCGAAGATGACCGCTTGCACCCGCTACAGGAGGCGTTCATGAAGTTCGGGGCGTTGCAGTGTGGTTATTGTACGTCGGGAATCCTACTTACGGCTAAGGCTATGCTTGACGAGAATCCTCACCCTGATGACGAACAGATCAAGAGCTTTATGGGCGGTAGCTTCTGCCGTTGCGGTTGCTACCAGGAGATCATGCAGGCCATTCGGAGTGT
Source organism: uncultured Syntrophobacterales bacterium (assembly GCA_964438895.1). GTDB lineage: Bacteria > Desulfobacterota > Binatia > UBA9968 > JAJDTQ01 > JAJDTQ01. The sequence goes on from CAYTMJ010000009.1 coordinate 8,632, forward strand.
GGTGCGCGCGTAGGACCGGGGATGTTCTTAGGGAGCGATCATGGCGATAGTTGAAAGGCCGCAGAGCGCACAGGACGGACAGCGTCTGGACTACCAGGCGAAGCTCACCGGCCGTGCCCCGTATCTAGCAGACATGAAGATGGCCGGGGTATGCGAAGGGGCGATTCTCCGTAGCCCCGTAGCCCACGCGTGGATCCGTTACGTGGACGCATCGGAAGCCCTCAAGGTTCCGGGGGTGGTCACAGCCTACACCCGGGACGACGTCGTGCAGGGGACTGGCATCGAGCCCTACTACGGTCCTGTGTTCAAGGACCAGACTATTGTGGCGGTGGATAAGGTCCGGCACGTAGGGGATCCTGTAGCCGCTGTGGTGGCAGAGACTCGGGAGGCCGCCGAGGAGGCAGTGGGCCGTATTGTGGTGGAATATGAGGACTTGACCCCGGTCATGGATGTACGGGACTCGGTTGAGGAAGACGCCACGTTGGTACACGACACGGTCCGTATTCCAGAGCACGGCTTCGCTGACCTAGCCGAGCTCAAGCCCATCGAAAACACCAATGTTTGCACTCATTTCAAACTGCGCAAGGGAGACATCGAGCAGGGTTTTGCGGAGTGCGCGCATATCTTTGAGGACACGTTCACCCTGCCTACTACGCAGCACGTGGCGCTGGAACCCCATGGTTGCATCGCTTCATTTCAACCCGATGGGCGTATCCACCTCTGGTCCACGACGCAGAATCCTTTTGTGGTGCGTACCCAACTCGCTAACATTTTCAAAATGCCGGTTTCTAAGATTCGTATAATGGTCCCGTATCTTGGAGGTGGGTACGGCAGTAAGGTGTATCCGAAGATTGAGCCGTTGACTGTCGCTCTGGCCCGGAAGGCGAGGCGCCCGGTTCGTATTCTGCTGACCCGTGAAGAAGTTTTTTACACGGTGACTAAGCACGCTGCGGTAATTCGCATGAAAACCGGCGTAAAGGCCGATGGCACTTTCCACGCTCGCGAGGCGGAGGTGTTGCTGGACACCGGCGCCTTTGCAGAGATTGGCCCCCGTGTGGCCAAGAAGTCTGCTTACACTGCGGCTGGGCCTTACAAGTTTAGCCACGTCAAGATTGATGCCAAGTCGGTCTACACCAACAAGCCGCCCGCTGGTGCGTTTCGGGGCTTCGGCGTGTCTCAATCTGCTTGGGCTAGTGAGTCGCAGACTGACATCATTGCCAAGGCCCTGGGCCGGGATCCCTACGAGATCCGCATGCAAAACATCTACGATGAAGGCGACGAGTTCGTTACAGGCGAAAAGCTCTGGAGCATTGGTGTTAAGGGGTGTTTGGAGAAAGTTGCCCAGGACATGAAATGGAACGAACCATTGCCAGTCTCCGAGGATCCCTCCAAGGTGAGGGGTAGGGGGTTGGCGGCGCTTATCAAGGCTACCATTACGCCCTCTATCTCGTGCGCAGCCATCAAACTCAACGAGGACGGGAGTGTCAACGTGTTCACCAGTACGGTGGAGATGGGGCAGGGTTCGGACACTGCTATGGCGGCCATCGTGGCAGACACTCTTGGGATTTCCCTCGATCAGGTATCGGTTTTGGGTGTCGATACAGACGTGGTTCCCTACGATCTTACCACCTCGTCTAGTCGTTCTACCTTTCACATGGGTAAGGCCTTGGAGCTAGCTTCCTTGGACTTGTGTGAGCAACTCCGTAAGTTTGTTTCTGAAGAACACGACGTCCCGCTTGAAGAGACCCGAACGGAGAACGGTAAGGTTCTTTTTCGCGAGAATGCGCTGGACTTTCGGGAAGTATTGTTCAACCACTTCGGTATGCAGGGCGGTACGCTAGTGGGGCGGGGCGAGGTGAAGACCAGTACCGTCGACCCGGATACGGGAGACAAGACCACTTCGTCCTTTTGGTTCGTCGGTGCTGGCGGTAGCGAGGTGGAGATTGATAAGGATACCGGTAGGATTCGGGTTCTGAAACATACTTCGGCGGTCGACGTGGGTAGGGTCATTACGCCATTGGGTTGTCAGCAGCAAATCGTCGGTGGGGCCATAACTGGCCTAGGCCAGGCACTATTCGAGCAGATGGTGTTTGATAACGGAATTTTGGTGAATCCTAATCTTGTGGATTATGTACTACCCGCCCTGGGCGACATGCCGGACGAGATCACGCCCATCGCCGTGGAGGTGCCGCACAAGAACGGCCCCTTCGGTGCTAAGGGCATCGGTGAGACGTCTCTCATCCCGGTGGCACCCTCGATTGCCAACGCAGTGGAGGATGCTGTGGGCGTACGTATAAAGGATCTACCCGTGACCTCAGAGAAGATTTTCCTGGGCATGCTTGACAAGTAGCGGCGGGTTTCAGGCCCGCCCGTGGATGAGATGCCGGAAAGATAACAGCAAGTTTAACATCAACGACCCCGAGACGAACGAATCGTAGTGGGGCAAGGAGGAACAACCATGAAGCTTAAGGACCGAGTGGCTATAATCACTGGAGCCGGACGAAACATTGGGGAAGAGGCCGCCAAGTTGTTCGCCTCGGAAGGCGCCAAGATCTGCATAGTGGATATGGATCAGGGGAGGGGCGAGAAAGTGGTGAGCGATCTCAAGAGCGCGGGCCATGAAGCCATCTACGCCAAGTGCAATGTCGCGAACACCGAAGAGGTGAAGGCCATGGTCCAGGCGACGGTGGACGCCTTTGGTGGTATCGATATTCTTGTCAACAACGCTGCCATAACAGATCACGACACGATATTCAGTATCTCGGAAGAAGAGTGGAACCTAGTTATCGATGTCACCCTCAAAGGACCGTTTCTCGTGAGCCGGTATGTTGCGGAACAGATGGTTAAGCAGGGTCGGGGCGGCGCGATCGTTAATGTTGCGTCGACGTCGGGGCTTTCCGGCCGGACCGATGCAATTGCGTACATGGCTGCCAAGGGCGGCGTGGTTAACCTGTCCCGTGGTATGGCGGTACAGCTATCCCAGTACAACATACGGGTCAACTGTCTGACACCCAACCGGTCGGGTTCACCTGTGGGTCAGAACGAGGGGGCAGTAGGCCGAGAATTCAACAACCTAGCGGGGCGTTTGGGAACCGCTGTGGATCAGGCTAAGGCAATGTTGTTTCTCGCAAGCGACGACGCAGGGTTTGTATGGGGCGCCAATCTCATTTGTGACGGTGGTGTAACCGCGGCGTCAAACTTTCCCAAGGAACGAGTGCCAGCTAGCTGATCGGTTTACGGGCCTGGAGAAGGGGCGTTCGCAACGGTTCACGAAAGGGAGTACCCATCGGCGAAAGTGCTCGGCTTTGCTAATAAATCCCTTGACATCCGTTAGCGATTTCCGTTAGGGTCCTTTGTCCTGTGGTGGGGCTCCGGGGCGGTGGGGTCGGATGCGCCATGTAAGTGTTTCGGGAGTACGCTGTGTCCTATGACGATTTTTCTGTAGTGGATTGTGATGGCCATGTCGTGGAGTGGGTTCCTGACATGGCTGAGTTCATGAACGACCGCATCAAGGATCACGCTCTTCATCCGCGCCGAGATCGCGAGGGAGTGTTCCCTTCGATCGACGGTATGCATTTCGCTTTGCGCATGGGGACCACGGACAACGATCGGGTCACCGCGAGCGAGTACATGCCAGGTAGCGGCGAGGACTGGGTCGCATTTCTCGAGCAAGCCGGGATAGATAAAACGGTTCTGTTCACGACAGAGGGGCTATCCGTGGGCCGCATCCAGATTCCACGGTACGCGGTCGAAATTTGCCAAGCATACAATGACTATATCTACGAGAAGTTCGCCAAACTGAGCGACCGGTTGCGGCCGGTGGCACTCCTGCCCATGCAGGACGTTCCGGCGGCTGTAACAGAGCTTCGCCGCGCGGTTGAGAAGCTTGGTTTTGTCGGCGGCATGCTGCCGTCTACAGGACTACCTCTCCACCTAGGCCACCAGAGCTACTGGCCGGTTTATGCAGAAGCTGAGCGTTTGGGTGTACCAATAGCTATACACGGCGGTTCCAATCAGGGTGTCGGATTGGATACGTTCACGAATTTCACGGGCTCTCACGTCTTGCATCATTCGCTCCCGCTGATGATTGCTCTCGTGTCGTTCATCTACCATGGCGTATTCGACGCGCACCCGAAGCTTCGGGCTGCGTTCATGGAGGGGGGCTGCGGTTGGCTCGATTTTCTCATCGATCGTATGGTGCGTGACGAGAACTATTTCGACGCTGCCGACCAACCGAAGATGCGTCCGGTGGAATACCTCAAGGGCGGTCGGGTCCTGCTTGGCTGTGAGGGTAGCGAGGAGACTCTGGCGTACGTTGCGAGCCGGGTGGGAATCGAAGCTTTCGCCTATGCCTCGGACTATCCGCATGAGGTAGATCTACCGGCGGCGAAACACGAGATTGAAGAGGTCGTGGAACGCGACGATATGTCCCGGGAGGACAAGCAGGCGGTCCTCGGTGACAACGCGAAGCGGTTCTTCAACATTTGAGTCCCGGGCACTGACCCGGACAATGTTAGGCCTTGGCGTACCAGCGTCATGGTAAAGGGAGTTAGTATCAGAAAGGGGAAAGTATGAAGGTAGTAACGAAATCGTTGATGTTGTTCTTGTTGGCAGCGTTTGTGTGCGCTACGGGAGTTGCGGTCCCGACCGACGCCCAATCGCAGATTATCCTTAAGGTGCCGACTCAGTCCGGAGGCCCCGGAACTCCACGCGCCGACTACCTCGTGCGTTTCCAGAAGGGTGTGGAGAAAAGGACTAATGGCGCAATCAAGGTCCGGATCTACTGGGCGAACTCCCTTGTGCATGCCAAGGAAGCCTTAGAGGCGGTGCAGATGGGTACGGCGGACATGGCCGATCTGGCTGTCGGTTACTTCTCTGACAAGATTCGTCTCTTGCAGGTGGCAGGCCTACCCTTTATGGTCGCTGATCCGGTGGCGTCTTGGCAGGGTGCGCATCGTATGCTGGAGCAGATTCCAGAGGTCCGCGCCGAGCTTGCGAGATTTGGTCACGTGGTAGTTGGCAAAGCTGCCACTGCCAGCTATCAGCTTGTAGCCCATCATCCCATCAGAAACCTGGCGGATCTCAAGGGCAAGAAGGTTGGCACCTTCGGCCGCATCGCACCTAAGGCCATCAAGGCGGGAGGTGGCATTCCGGTCAGCACTACCGGAGGAGAGATGTATGAGGCCCTACAGCGTCACACTATCGACGCGCGCATCCTTTCGTTCGAGGCCGCCCAGCGGTTTAAAACCTACGAAGTGGCCAAGTATATGAGCAAGATTGAGATGGGTTGTATCGCCGGCGTTACCATGTTCACCATGAACCAGAAGAAGTGGAATTCTTTGTCGAAGGAGCAGCAGGCGATCGTTCTTGATGAGGGCGACAAGGCCGGAAGGTGGGAAGCTCAGGCGATGAAGGACGACGATCTTAAGTTCCAGGAATACCTGAAGGGGAAGGGCGTTACAATCGTCGACTTCTCGGCCTCCGACAGGGAGAAGTGGAGGAATAGCGAGGGGGTCCAGAGGATCGCCGGGGACTGGGCAGCGAGCATGGAAAAGCGCGGCTTGCCTGGTAAGAAAGCCCTCAAGGTGTTCTTGGGTACCTAGTCCGCTGAAAAGCAGAGGGGGTGCGCCTCCTCCTAAACGAGAGTGCGCAGCATGCAGGGGCGACTCCGGTCGTCCCTGCATTACAAATCGAAGGGTTGTTCCATCTTGGATCAATTGAACGAACTAAACGAAACGCCTCTGGGAACCGACGTATCTTCATCCTCGGAGGATACATCATGGGCGACCCGATTCATTACGGCTCTGAATGCAATCAGCGGCTACCTCCTCTTTTTCATGATGCTGCTGATTACGGTGGATGTCACGGGGCGGTACGTTTTCTCGAGCCCGATCCCCGGGACGTTGGAGTTCACCGAATTCCTCATCACCTTCGTGGTCTTCTTCAGTATGGCGTATGTTCAACTGACGAAGCGCCATATCTGTGTCGAGTTGGTGACATCGCGGCTTCCTCGGAGAACTGCGGACGGGCTTGCCGTGGTTGTTCTTTCGATCGCCGCGGGGTTTTTTGTGCTTGTGGCCTGGGAGTCGTTGTATTCTGGGCTTTCGGCTTGGGAGTACGATGAGGGATCCGACGGCTTGGTGCAGTTCCCGCTCTATCCGCCGAAACTAGCCATTCCTTTCGGTGCCGCCCTCATCGCCATACAGATGTTGAGAGACGCTTCAATACGTTTTCGGGGTCTCATAACCCCCGGGTAGGCTTTATATGGACCCAACATTTTTAGCGATACTCAGTATCTTCTTTCTGATTTTTCTGCTCCTATGCGGCCTCCATGTTGCCGTATCGCTTGGTTTGGTTGGTGTCGCGGGCTTCGCGATTCTGACCGGTGACTGGGGCGCCGGGGTGGGGCTTCTGCGGACGACGCCATACAAGGTGGTGGCTAACTTCACATTCTTTGCCATACCTGTTTTCATTCTGATGGGTCAGTTCGCCAACTACGGCGGTCTCAGCGCGGATATCTATTCGGTGGTTCAAAAGTGGCTGGGGAAGGTTCGTGGCGGCCTGGCAATGGCGACGACGGCGAGTTGCGCTGCCTTTGCCGCAGCCTGTGGCTCAAGCGTAGCTACTGCGGCTACCTTTACCCAGGTGGCTTTGCCGGAAATGCTCAAGTACGGCTACGCCAAGACGATTGCTACTGGAGCCATTGCGGCCTCGGGGACCCTGGGCGCGCTGATCCCTCCCAGCGGTCTAATGATCATCTACGGTATAATCACCGAGCAGTCCATCGGGAAATTGCTGATGGCTGGGTTCATTCCCGGTATCATCTCGGCTCTGATCTACATGGGTATGATCTCGTGCTGGGTGAGGCTCAAACCGGAAATCGCCCCCATTATCACCGACACCCCGACGTTGAGAGAGAAGCTACTGTCCCTATATCGGGTTTGGGGTATTGTCACTCTCTCCATCGTTGTTATGGGCGCTATTTATATGGGCATTGCCACGCCTACTGAAGCGGGTGCGTTCGGTGCGTTCGGTGCGTTCATAATCATGATCTGCAAGGGTGCCTTCTCGCGCGAGAGGTTACGTAATACCGTGTTGGACACCGCCACCTCCACCACGATGCTCTTCACGATTATCATAGGTGCGTACATCTTCAGCCGGTTCTTAGCCGTCACCAACGTCGGTCCTGAATTGGCCGACTATTTGGTAGGGTCGGGCCTATCGCCCCATGTGATCCTGGCGGGATTCTTGCTTCTCTACGTGTTCCTGGGAATGTTCATGGACCCGGCCGCCATGATGGCCATAACGCTGCCCATAGTCTTCCCTATTGTGATTGAGATGGGCTTCAGTGGAATTTGGTTCGGCGTCTTGGTGATCAAGACCTCCGAGATTGGGCTCATCACCCCGCCGGTAGGCATGAACGTCTATACCGTGAATGCCGCTGCTCATGGGATGGTGCGGCTTGAGGAGATCTTCAAGGGGATCACACCGTTTTTCATCATGGACGTCATGACCCTCATCATCCTGGTAGCCTTCCCGCAGATTTCGTTGTGGCTGCCGAACACGATGCTGGGGTAGTCATCTATGCTGGGGCGTCCCCCTTGGCGGTCGCTCGTACATCCCCACGACTTCACTGCTTTCGATGAGCCGAAAACCTAGTCCTTGAGCTCCTGTGAGGTGCCGGGTCATTGAGTCGATCCAGCGCACAAACGTGGAGCGACGGCAAATCGCTACCGGCCTTGAACTGCATCATGGGTTTAGGATACATCCAGTTAAGTCGCATTGTTGGGGCACGGAGAGGCCTGGCACAACGTACGGAGGTGAATCATTATGTACCTGGTTGATGCGGACGGACACGTTGAGGAAAGCGAAACTACGTTCAGCGACCAATACCTGGATCCGGCATTTCGGGCTCAGCGCCCGCGGGTGGTCGCAGTGGACCAGATGGTCTACTGGATGATCGAGGAACAGATGTATCCGCGCCGTGTCGGTCGCGGCGCTCACAATCTTGGAACGCCAGCCAGCTATAAGGGCAAGAAGACACCTCATGCTAAGAAGAAATCTGACACGATCGGCTCTATGGAAATCCATGGTGTCACGGAACGGATCGAAGCAATGGACAAGGAGGGAATTTCTCTCCAGGTCCTTTATCCTACCCTGTTTCTCGCCTATCCGTTAGGTTCGAATCCGGCTTTCGTCACCGCTATCAGTACCGCTTACAATCGTTTCCTGGGGGACCAGATAGGGTCCCATGAGCGGCTTAAGTGGGCAGCGGTGGTGAATCTGGATGATGTGGGTGCAGCAGTCAAGCAGGTAGAGGAAGCTCACAGCCTCGGGGCTGTGGCTGCTATGGTTCTTGGCACTGTCGGCGATCGGATGCTCGACGATCCTGTATTCTTGCCTTTTTATGAGGCGTTGGTGGAGCGCGACTTGACCCTGGCGATACATGTGGGGTGGGCGTGTCCGGCCTTGAATGGTCTCTTTACTCACATATATCCGTCTTCGGTGAATGCGTTCCTAATGCCGCTTCTTCTGGGTTTTTCGGCTATGATCAACAGCGGACTTCTAGACAGGTTCCCTACCATGCGTGTGGGCTTTCTCGAGGCTGGCTGTCAGTGGGTCCATTTCATGATCGATCGTTTGGACCACCGATTCGGGCACTCGGGCAACTTTCTTGTTGATATTCTTCCCGATACGAAACCCAAGGCTAAGCTCGCACCTATGGAGTACGTGAGGCAGGGTAATCTCTACTTGAGTGCGGAGGTGGAAGACTCTCTGCTGCCCGAAGTGGTAGAGCTCGTCGGCGAGGGTCAAGTCGTTTACGGTTCAGATATGCCTCACGGTGACCGCGAGGTCCTTTCGAGCGACTACTTAAAGCAGCGGGAAGACTTGGGCGAGACCGTCAAGACTAAGATCTTGCAGGACAATGGTGCCAGGCTCTACAATCTGGACATCGGTGATACTGCGAGGAACGTATCCTAGGGTCGAAGGGTGTATGATTTAGGAAGCATCAGACGGCCCAAGGATAATTTCCGGGCAGCGGACAGTCACGAGGCGGTTGAGGTTTCGCAACATGATTTCCGCTGCCTCGGTTGAGATTGCCTGCCCAAAGATGTTGCGGTCTTCACGGTCGAGGCTCTGGTTGTTGGCCCAGGTCGCAAACTCGTCTGGGGTAGGGGTGTGGCCAAGGTCCTTCGCGCAGCGGCGAACAACAAAACCGAGCATTACTTTTTGACCCTTGCCGTTATCCACGCCGGGCGACATACCGGAAATTCATAGGCAATCCTCGCAGGAGTTTCAAGCTGGTAGTAACCCGGGGAGGTTATGTTTGGCGACTCAAAAACGTCCAAAACTTACGATGCGGCGAATACGGGAAGCAGCGAAACGGCTGCGCAACTGGGGCCGGTGGGGTGAGGACGACGAGATCGGTACGCTCAATTTTACGACACCCGACGATATCGTCGCTGCCGCTCACCTTGTACGCAGGGGGCGGGTCTTTTCTCTAGCTCTCAATTTCGATTCCCAGGGCCCTCAGGCTGGCAATAGCAATTACCCGGCCATGGGTCGCTTTAATCCTATACACCTAATGCTGCGCACCGGGACGGACGCCTACTCGGGCGTGTTGGATCACCGGGGAATCCGGGGCGCCGACGACGTGATCATTATGCCGCTTCAGGCGGGCACTCAGTGGGATGGATTGGCGCATATTTTCTACGAGGACCGAATGTACAACGGCTACGACTGCCGCATGGTAACAACTGGCGGTGCAGCAAAGAACGGTATCGAGAAGACACGGGACAAGATGGTCGGCCGGGGCGTTTTGCTGGACGTGGCCCGGGTGAAAGATCGGGAGTGGCTGAAAGACGGATACGCCATCACTAACCGGGATCTCGATCGTGCGATGAAAAAACAGAAAGTCGAGGTGCGTCGTGGAGATTACCTGTTGATTAGAACAGGTCAAATGAAGGCCAAGCTGGATGCTGGGGCGTGGGATGGTTACCCAGGCGGAGACGCACCCGGGCTAGGATTTGAGACCCTCGATTGGCTTCACGCCAAGGAGGTTTCTGCTGTGGCGACTGATACTTGGGGAGTGGAAGTCCGACCTAATCAGACACGTGAGGCCAATCAACCATGGCACTGGATCAGCATTCCCAACATGGGGCTTACGGTGGGGGAGATCTTCTATCTGGAAGAGTTGGCGGACGACTGTGACGAAGACGGGCAGTACGAGTTTATGTTTGTGGGTCCCGCCCTGCCGGTCACCGGAGCAGTGGGTTCGCCCATAAATCCTCTGGCTATCAAGTGAAGAAAACGACGACGGCCTTTGTCGAGTTGCTGTTTGTATCTGACGAAGGTTCTGGGGATTACTGTTCTTTAAAGAAGAGGGGATGAGAATGGCAGCGAAAGTCAGCTCGGTATGGATCCAGGAATTGACATGGGAGGATGTCGCGGCCTATCTTGAGGGCTCCGATATCATTATCTGCCCCGTTGGCAGTACAGAAGAACACGGACCCGCGGGCCCCCTCGGGTTGGATTGTCTCATCGCTATCGCACTTGCGGAAGACGTGGCTCGTATTACCGGAACGTTATGCACACCGCCGCTCTGGTTCGGGGACTCGCCGCACCACTTGGGGTTTCCCGGAACCATCTCGCTTCGCACCGAGACGTTGATGGCAATCATTCAGGATATGAGCCGAAGCCTGCAAAAGCACGGCTTTCGGAAGATTCTCATCATAAACGGCCACAAGGGTGCGAACCTCCCCGGCTTGCTCGCGGCTACAAAGAACCTCCGGGAGTTTGAGATGCCCGAAGTATTCTTCGCGGTCATCGATCCGGTAAAAATCGCCAAGAAGATAGCGAATGAGATCAAGGAGGCAAAGGAGCACCACAGCGGTGAACTTGAAATCTCTGAGTGCTGGTACAAGTATCCGCACTTGGTCAAGCAGGACAAGCTTACTACCTCGCAGGTGGACTTTGAGGAGAATTTCTCCCCCTGGGCTCACGGCGACCTCTTTTCGGCGCCCCACGAGGTCATCGACATTCCTTGGACCAGTGCGGAACAGCGCCGCATTGTGCCTACGGGTTCCTTCAGCCCCTCCATTAAGGCTTCTCCGGAGAAGGGTAAAGTATACCATGATTACATGGTCGATCAGATCGTGCAATTTATCGGTTGGCTACGGGACTACAAGGGCCCCGTGGCACAGGTTTAAAGCGCATGGAATTGGATGATTCGCAGGGTCCGGTGGCGGTTACGCTCCCGGAACCAACGCAGCGCCTGGACATTGGGAGCAGTGAGGTCTATCTGGTGGGCACGGCGCACGTGTCATCGGAGAGCATCCGTGATGTACGTAATACCGTAGAGCTCGTGGACCCAGATGTCATATGCGTGGAGTTGTGTAGAGGGAGGTTCGAAGCGTTT
>CAYTMJ010000010.1:0-148972 GCA_964438895.1 uncultured Syntrophobacterales bacterium
CTCGGTACACAACACCGGATCGATGACGTAAATCTCGTCATTCTGGGTGATGGCTTCGTTGGGACATTCCGGCTCGCACGCGCCGCAGTTGATGCACTCGCTAGTTATCATGGTGGCCATGGAAGACGCTCCTGCAACGAAACTGATCTTGGCGGCCCACACACTAAAAGGACCGGTAATCCTACGTCACCCGTCAATCAAGTTTGACAAGTGCTCGACCGTAAAAATAGTTGATTTTTCGCCTTACTTCAACGCCCACGTGACTTGAAGATTCACTGCCCGATATGCTAGACATGCAGGTTCCGTCGGGCGGCGTACCCAAGTGGTTAAGGGAGAGGTCTGCAAAACCTCGATGCGGCGGTTCGAATCCGCCCGCCGCCTCCACGCTTCCTCGGTCAACGCCTCTTCACCATTTCGTCGAGAAGCCCCTGAAAACGCTCCACTATTACACGTCGCTTCAACTTCATGCTTGGAGTCAATTCGCCCGTTTCCACAGAGAATTCCTCCGGTAAAACCCTAAAGTCACGAACAGCTTCGAAGGGTGCGCGCTCCTTGTTTTGCTCGCGGATCCGACGTCGGAGGTACTCGTGCAACGCTGGGTCCGTGGACCCTTTCTCATCCCGCCACAGGGGTACACCCTCACTTTCCCTCCACCGCGCCACCTCGGCACGATCGAGTGTGACTAAGGCTACTAAGTGATCGGTCCTATCACCCCACACCATCGCCTGGCTAATGAGTGGCTCCTGGCTCAGCTGATACTCGATCACCTGCGGAGCTATATTCTTTCCACCGGAAGTGATTATGAGATCCTTCTTTCGATCGGTAATTCGAAGGAATCCCCGATCTTCGATCCGACCCACATCTCCGGTCCGAAACCAACCGTCCTCCCCAATTGCAGCGTGGGTAGACACCGAATCCTTGAAGTAGCCCTTCATCACGTTCTCGCCTCGGATTAAAATCTCACCGTCTTCGGCGATCCGGCACTCCACGCCGTCCAACGGCTGCCCCACCGTACCCACTCTATAATGATTCAAACGGTTCACGTGCGAAACCGTGGAGGTTTCCGTAAGCCCATAACCTTCCACAATCCACACGCCCAAACTTTGGAAAAAATTCGCGACAGGGATCGGTAACGGCGCACCACCCGATATTGCTAGACGCAACCGCCCGCCCATCCCCTGTCTGACCTTAGACAGGACTAGCCGATCAGCAACTCCGTGGAGAAGCCGAAGCCATAAGCTGCAATTCTTGCCATTCCTAATCCTGTCGTTATATCGCTTGCCCACAGAGAGCGCCCAACGGAAACAGCCCTGACGGGTGACGCTGGAGCTCTCTATTCGATTCAAAACCCGGCGGTGGGCGTTTTCGTACACACGGGGGACCGCGAACAATATCGTGGGCTTAATCGCTTGCAGATCCACGGACAAAGTGTCGATCGAACGGGCGAACGCGCAAAGGAAGCCTCGGGCCACCGCTACGAAGTGTTCTAGTCGTCCGAATGAGTGGGCCAAGGGGAGGAATTGCAGCGCCACATCATCTTCCCCAACAGGTATTGCAGCAAGTGATGAGGCTATAGCGAACAGGTAGTGACCATGGCTCGTGAGGACACCCTTAGGTTCACCGGTGGTACCTGACGTGTAGATTATAGTGAGATCGTCAGTGGGGTTCAGTGCGGCAGCAAGCTCCCGGAACTTCCCGGAATGTGCCCGGCCATAAGTGCGCCCTATTTCCCGCAGGAATTCGAGCGAAACTACGCGGGTTTCTGCTCCAAACCCCGACAACCCATCTTCAGCTAAAGCCCCGTCTAAGACCACGACAGTCTTCACCTTTGCCATAGTCGCCGGCGACACGCGGAGCCGATCCAAGGATGCACGTGAATCCACCACGAGGACTATAGCCTCAGAGTGACTAACTATTCGCTGGATTTGCGCTGGAGTACTCGATGGATACAGCGGTACGGTCAGAGCCCCGATACAGATGTTCGCCCAATCCAGAAGGCTCCACTCGACCCGATTTGCGAAACATAAAGCGACACGATCACCCTTCCCTACCCCCACCGCGACTAGCCCTAGGGCCATGTCTTCCACCTCGGCCACAGCTTCGGCCCAGGTTTGGCCCTGCCACTGACCGCCCCGCCAGAAACGGTAAAGAACCTGCGCCGGTCGTGCACTGGCTTGAGATAGGAACAACTCAGCAAGGCTGCGGAAAGGCACATCGCCACTATGCTCCGTGGAGCTCATTTCACACCCCAGTCCTTGCCACAACAGGCGTTCGTACCGAAACACCGAACACAGCAGACTCGATAGGGGTTAGCCTCTGGCGAATTCTTGTACCTGCGTGCAAACGTACTGTTGTTGCTCCAGTGTAAGTTCGGGATACATTGGTAATGCCAGCGTGTTACGAGCCGCCTCCTCCGCTTTCGGGAAATCCCCTCGCCGAAAACCCAGAAATCCGAAGCATTCCTGCAAGTGAAGCGGCAGCGGATAATAAATTTCGGTCGCAATACCGTTATTTGCTAGAAAGTTGCGCAGACGTGTCCGCTCCCTTGAGCCAATTACGAACTGATTGTAGACGTGTCCGGCAGTATCCGAGGGAAGGGTGACCCCTTCCCTAGACGATCCTTCAGCAAACAACCTTCGGTACTGTTGCGCAGCCCTACGACGGGCTTCGGTCCACTCCCCAACGTGCCTTAGCTTCACCCGCAACACTGCCGCCTGAATACTATCTAAGCGATAATTTCCGCCTACAAACCGGTGATAATACTTCGGCGATTCCCCGTGAACACGGAGCATGCGAACTCGCTCCGCCAGTCGCTCGTCATTAGTAACGACCATCCCGCCGTCACCGAATGCACCAAGATTTTTACTGGGATAAAAAGAAAAGCAGCCCATGGAACCTATGATACCCGCTGCCCTGCCGCGGCTATCAGTGGCACCGAACGACTGTGCCGCATCTTCCACCACAGGCACACCCACCTGCCCAGCTAACGCGATTACAGGGTCGAGTTCCATGCACCGCCCAAAAAGATGGACGGGAATGATGGCACGCGTACGTTCTGTCACTCGAGCAGCGACTAGCCCCGGATCCATGTTGAAGGTATCGGCATCAATATCGACAAACACCGGCCGCGCTCCGAGCCTTGCAATTACGCCCGCCGTGGCGAAAAACGAGTACGCGGTGGTAATCACTTCATCGCCAGGCCCAACCTCGAGGGCCATCAACGACACCAGCAACGCGTCCGTTCCGGATGAGACCCCTATAGCGAACCTCGCCCCGGTATAGGCGGCGACTTCCTTCTCGAAGTCAACCACCTCAGGTCCCAGGATGAAACGTTGCGACGCGCACACCCTTAGCAGCGCTTCCTCGATCTCCTCCCGTATTCCGTTATACTGGGCCTTCAGATCCAGCATTGGCAGTTTCATTGGTCCCTCTACTCCGACTTCACCTAGCCCTACGGTAACTGTATGGTTGATGTGCAACCCGGGACTTGCTACCAGAGTAGGCCATCATGCCCCAGATACGATTTTTCCGCGACGCCTGACATGGCTAAGGTTATCGGTTTGACCGGGGGTATCGCTACGGGAAAGAGCACTGTATCGACAATCCTGAGCGATCGCGCGGCTATTGTGGACGCAGACCAACTGGCACGCGAGATTGTCGAGCCGGGCAAACAAGCCTGGCACGAGATCCTCGAGTTGTTCGGTCCCCAAGCGCTGCGGAACGACAAAACCCTCGACCGCGCATACCTCCGACGTGTGGTCTTTCAGAACCCGCAACAACGGAAGCGCCTGGAAGTAATCACCCATCCCCGCATTCGTGCACTGGCAAGAAAAAGGATACTCGAGTCCTCCCAGGGGCGAGACTTCGTCATCTATGACGCGCCACTTCTTTTCGAGGCAGGGATACACCACTGGCTCCGTCCTGTCATCCTCGTAGCATGCCGGCCAGACATTCAAAGGGAACGGCTCTGGCAACGGGATAGGCTCGCCACCTCCGAGATTCAGCGACATCTGAATGCGCAAATGCCGCTAGCCGACAAACGTTGCCTCGCGGACTTCACGATCGAGAACGACAGCACATTCGCGGACCTCGAACGAGCCGTGGCGCAAGCCTGGGATGCTGTCGTCGCTACTTCGCCCGCTCGATATATTTTCCTTCAGACGGATCCACCCGAATCCGATCGCCGATCTGAATGAACGGTGGTACCTGAACCGTCACTCCCGTTTCTAGTCGAGCCGGCTTATAGGAGGCTGAGGCGGTAGCACCTTTCATTGAAGGTTCAGTTTCCACCACCTCCAACTCTACCGCGGCAGCTAGGCTAACGCCCACAGGACTCCCCTCGAACAATTCTACAGTTACCGCCTGGGTCGGCAAAAGATACGGTAGGATGTTACCTACCTCATCCGATGTGAGCTCGGTCTGATCGTAGGTCTCCGTATCCATGAACGTATGACGCTCGTCTTCAGCGTAGAGATACTGCATCTCCCGGCTCTCTAACGTCGCCCGGTCAACTTTATCCTCAGAACGAAACTTGTGCTCGGTTCCCACTCCAGTCCGCAGATTTTTAAGCTTGGTCTGCATAAAACCATGGCCCTTCCCGGGAGTGAGATGCTTGACCGCAGTGACCCGAAAGAGGGCCCCTTCATAGATAATGATCATTCCTGTTCGAAGCTGAGTCGCATTGATCATGTCCCCGCCTGTCCTTTCCCCTCTCTCATCCCTGCGGCCAGCCCAATGGCCTACCGCCCAGGAGGTGCAGATGGAAGTGTTGGATGGTCTGGCCCGCATCCGGCCCGGAATTCACAACGATTCGAAACCCACTGTCGGAAACGCCGTTCTTAACTGCTAACTGACGAGCAATCCCCATAGCGTGCCCTACGGTCTCCTGGTCGTCGACCTCCATCTCCAGGAGCCCGGGGATGTGCTTCCGGGGTATAATCAACAGATGGACCGGCGCTACGGGAGCTATGTCCGAAAAGGCCACAACGGATTCGTCGCGGTAAACGATGTCCCCGGACACCTCACCACTTGCGATATCGCAAAATAGGCAATCATTCACTATTCGTTGCCCCCCCGCGATTCGTCCCTGGGCAGAACGCCCTCACTGTGCCCTCTGCAATTTCAAGAGGAACTTTCTTTAGCCAGGCACCGACACACGGCCCCCAGATGCACTCACCTGTGGTGGGTTCGTAAAGTGCTCCGTGGTTCGCACACACCAGATACTTACCGTCCACTGAGAAGAACTGGCCATCAATCCAATCCATAGGAAGGGGGATATGACGGCACTGATTCGTGTAGGCAAATACCTCCCCCTCGTGCGCGAAGACGAAGGCCTCAATGCTCTCGCCACGGCAGCGCAGTTTAAACTTTTTGCTGGTACCGTCTGGAAAATCATCCCTGCGGCCAATCTGCTTACCCAAAAGACGTCGTGCCATGAGTTATCCCGTGAACCCCCCTTAGTCCGCCATCTCCCGCAGGAAGGAAAGGTCTCCCGCGGGACAACCTACAACGATGTCACCCCGTTCCACAACCACGGGGAGGGCGTGTAGTGAAAGCCCCTTACAGGGACCATATACGCATAGACCCGTATCGGGTTCATAAGTGGCTCCGTGAGTGGCACACATTAGACGACTTCCGTCTTCCGTAAAGAACTGATAGCGGACGAAGTCGAGGGGCGTCACCATGTGCCGGCAACTGTTGATATATGCGCGAAACTGACCGCCGACATTCACTACAAAACAGTTGATCCGATGTTGTCCGCAGATCAGAAAAAACTTCTTCACCGTTCCCGCAGGGACGTCCGTGACCCCCGCCACAACCGTACCGCCCGAACGCGCCTTCCGCGTCATATGCAACCGGTCTCGGACAAAACGGAGTCGGCGCACCGCTAGCGCCACCGTAAACACTCCTAAAAATAAAATCGATCCGTAAAGGGTAAGTTCCATGGCGCGAGAAAGGTGCGATGTCTCATTCCCGAGACTTGAGCGTTTTTCCACCCCTCTCACGAATGCGCTCAACACCATCCGGGGTCTGCCGCTCGTTGATTCCCATAACCTTCAGCAACTCGTTAGTCATGTCAGCGGTCAAACGATCGCGCACGCTCCCTTGCCCATCCGGGTTGGCCTTCAGGAAGCCCATAATCTTCTCAGGTGAGACTCCAGTCTCCTCCAACCGATCTAGCAGTTCGGTAAACCCCACCCGACCACCGTAAAGCCCGACCTTCTCCACCAACCGCCGGCAGTCCCGGCAATTCTGGGCCCAAGGACCGGCCCTTTCACCGCAGTAACCGCAAATAGCCATGGCAGCGAACCTCACGATATTGACATCTGCGCCAAAACCTTCCGGATCTTCGCATTGCAGACATCGTTTCCAGCAACAAGCTGCTGGAGTACTGGATCATGCTGGTTAAAGAGTGGGGCTCCCCCATTACCGGTCGTGGTGTGGCCCCCCGCCTCTTCGACGATGACAACCCCGGCGCAAACATCCCATTCCTTGACCCGCCGGAAGGTCACTGTAGCATCGGCGTCCCCGCGAGCTACCGAAGCTAGCCGGTAGGCGATACTGCCCATGGGCCTGAGAACAAACTCCCGCGCCAAATCCGTAAGGCGATCAGGGGACTCGGAGCGGCTCACGAGGATAGACGGGGGAATGCCAGTGCCACCAAAGCCCGCGTGTAAAGACCTCCCATTTAACCGAGCCCCACTCCCCCTCACCGCATTAAAAAGCTCTCGGCGAAGAGGATGATAAATCACCCCAAGGCTAGGAATTCCGTTCACGGCAAGCCCAATGGACACGCAGAACTCGGGAATCCCTCGAATAAACTCTCGGGTACCGTCCAAGGGGTCGACAATCCACACTCGACTACTAGAGAGCCTACTGGAATCGTCCGCATCTTCCTCCGAAAGCCAGGCGTCATCCGGAAACTTCTCCCCCAAGACCTCGCGTATCACCCGGTTAGCCATTAAATCGGCGGAGGTGACTGGGTTGTCACGGGATTTCTCCTGAACCCAATAGTCACCCCCATAGAGCTGGGCAATAACTTGACCCGCCGCCTGGGCTGCCGTCTCTGCTACGCGCAATTCCTCGACCAAATCCACGCGTCAGCTACCCATTAACCATGGTGAACTCTTGTCCTCAGGAGACGCAATACCCCTGGGAACGCCTGCTCCCGTCCCGCTGGACAAACCCGGCTCCATGGGTCCATACTTAAAACAAGCCATCATGTTGACTATAACGAATACCTCGGAAATACGCGAAAAGTGACAGCTCCTGATTCCGCCAAAGACCCCAAAGCGGTCTTCCTGGATGCCGCTGGTACCCTATTCGAATCAGTAACACCCGTTGCGGTCACCTACGCAGAGCTGGCGAAACCGTTTGGCAAAAACGTCTCATACGAAGAGATCTCGCTACGTTTTCGCAACTGCTTCTCTACCGCGCCACCCATGGCGTTTCCGGGAGCGGAAGGCCAACGCCTCAGGGCACTAGAACGCGCCTGGTGGCATGACGTGGTGCGGCGCATCTTTGAACCCGCAGAAACCTTCCTTGGTTTCGAAGACTATTTCGACGAGCTTTTCGCATACTTTGCACGCCCTGACTCCTGGGCTCTCTACGATGATTCATTAGTGACACTTGAAGCCCTGAAAGATCGAAACATACCCATAGCGCTGATCTCCAACTTCGACTCCCGGGTGCTGACCATAATTCAGGGGCTTGGGATCGCCGACTATTTTGATTCCGTATTCATCTCAAGCAGTGCGGGGTTTGCGAAACCTGCACCAGAAATTTTCTTCCTAGCCTTAGAACGCTATGGAATCGCTCCGCATGAAGCTATTCACGTAGGCGATAGCCCAGAGACCGACGTCGAGGGAGCGCTGAATGCTGGCGTTCGTCCCATCCTGTTGGACCGGTGCGACGAGGTTCGCCACGATGGGGCATTCCGCATAGGTGGGCTCGACGAGTTGATGCAAGTGCTATAGTCGTCTAGATTTCTAGGACCAACACACGGAGCATACGACTGGAGGTAATACAATGGCGGTCATCGATGCAGATGCACACGTGCTGGAGACCAACCGCACCTGGGAGTACATGGTAGGAACGGAAAAGGCCTATCGACCACAGATCGTGACTGCCATCAACGACGAAGGGGGCACTGACGAATTCTGGCTCGTAGATGGGCGACTTCACGCCAAGTCAAGCAATGTCGGCCTCAACACGCCCGAGGAATCGCGCGAGATGTCGGATGTCGCCTCCCGCCTCCAGCACATGGACGAAATGGGAGTGTCCATTCAAGTCCTCTACCCAACCATGTTTCTCCGTCCCATCACTGACAAACCCGAGATGGAACTCGCCATTTTCAAAAGCTACAATCGTTGGCTATGCGATATCTGGAAGGTAGGCGGAGACCGCCTCCGCTGGGCTGCAGTTCTACCGCTGAGAAGCATGGATGAAGCCCTGAAGGAGCTAGAGTTTGTGCTTCAGTATGGTGCCTGCGCCGTGTTCGTACCAGGCCTAATCGGCGACCGACGCCTGAGTGACCCCTACTTCACCCCACTGTATAACGCGTTGAGTGATGCTAATATACCACTGTGTGTACACTCAGCTACGGGCAGCTTCACTCACCACGATCTCTTCTTCGACGAACCCGGATTCAACAAGTTCAAGCTCGCCGTCGTTGGAGCCTTTCACTCCGTGTTTTGGGATCGCGTCCCCGAACGCTTTCCAAAATTGCGAATCGGCTTCATCGAAGTCAGCGCACAATGGGTCCCCTACGTATTTCACGACCTAGAAAAACGTTTCCGGCAAAAGCGCGGCATCCAACTGTCCCGAAGTTTACTCAAGGACAATCGCGTGTTCGTGGCTTGTCAGACCGATGACGACCTAGATTACGTGCTGGAATACACCGGCGACGACACCATCATCATAGGAACAGATTACGGCCACAACGACACCTCGAGCGAGATCGAGGCGCTACAGAAGCTCAAGGATGACGGTAAGGTCAGCGCCGCTTCAGTAACCAAGATTCTAGATGACAATCCAAGGGCACTGTATGGATTCTAGAAAACACGCTAGATACCTCGATGTCTCGCTTCTCCTTGGGCGAGCCACGCAAGGTCCTCTAAAAAACCCCAACCAAACCGCCGTTCGACGCTGGCAACTTGGTTCAAAGGCTTCATCATGGCAGATCGTCAGTTGAAATTTGTCGGCACCAACACCCGTAGAGTCGACGGCACAGACAAAGTCACGGGGCGAGCCAAATATACAGGAGATCTAGAAATCCCTGGAATGCTGTATGGGCATGTTCTGCGTAGCCACCATCCCCACGCAATGATAGAGGGCATCGACACCACCGCGGCAGAGAAGATCGCGGGCGTTGCGGGCGTACTTACTAGCAAAGATTTAGAAGATTTAGACCCTCATTTTAGCGGCCGGCCCCTCATCGCCCTAGGAAAAGTTCGGTATGCGGGTGAACCAGTGGCGGTGGTAGCAGCCGAAGACCCCATGGCTGCGGAACAAGCAGCTGCCATGATCGAAGTAAGCTACCGGGAGCTCCCTTCCGTTACCGACCTCGACGGGGCGCTGACTTCTGGCGCCCCCCTGGTTCATGAGGAGCAGAACGGGAACATTTGCGGACACGATCAAGTACGGCGCGGCGATGTAGCTGAGGGTTTCGCACAATCGGACCACATCTTCGAACACCGCTTCACCTTCCCCATGATTTACCACTATTCGATGGAACCCCATGGTGTAATAGCCGACTACCAACAGGACCGCATTAGCCTTTGGTCATCAGCACAGCATCCATTCCTAGTCCAAGCCGACCTAGCGCGCATATTTGGGTTTCCTGCGAGTAGGGTGAGCCTGAACGTCCCGTATCTCGGTGGGGGATTCGGTGGCAAATCCTACGCCAAGATCGAGCCCTTGGTAGTAGCAATGTCGCGGAAGGTAGGGCGCCCCGTGCGTGTGTGCCTGTCAGTGCCGGAAGCCATGGTGACAGTGCGGCGGCACAGCGCGAAGATCCGACTGAAAACCGGAATTAAATCGGATGGGACCATCATGGCCCGGGAGGCAGAGATATACCTGGATACCGGCGCTTATATGGACAATGGACCGCAAGTCGCAACTCGGGCAGCTACTCGGGTCCTCGGTCCGTACAGCATACCGCACATCCACACCGACGCTTTCGCGGTCTACACGCATACAGGAGGCGCGGGGTCGTTTCGCTCCATCGGTGGCCCTCAGTCCATCTTCGCCGGCGAAAGCCAGATCAATATGATCGCGGCTACGCTCTCGAGGGACCCCGCGGAGCTACGACAGAAAAATCTACTAAAGCGCGGGGAGGTACTACGGCCGGGTCTTCGACCCCTGGACGTGAACTTATCCGGAACCCTCAAGCGATTAGTCTCCGCTGGTAGCTGGAAGAAGCGCATACGTAAAGCTGGTGCGCCGGTAGGGCTTGCATGTGGCATGACTAATGCCGGGGGCCAACCTATCACCGTGGCCATGGTGCGACTTCAGGCAGACGGTGCCGCGACAATCATGGCCGGTAGCAGCGAGATGGGCCAAGGCGTCCGTACGGTACTGTCACAATTCGTAGGTGAAGAATTGCAGCTTCCGCTGCGACGGATTCGCATGTCCGGTGCCGATACGGCCATAACGCCGTACGATCGCTCCACTGGCTCTAGTCGTTCGACCACACTAATGGGGCGTGCCGTGCAAGCGGCGGCTCGTGACGTGAAGCGTCAACTTCTAAAAATTGGCGCAGGAGTGTACGGGGTCCGCCCCAACCAAATCCACTTGACGGACGGAGCTCTAGTATGCGGTGAAGCCCGCATGTCCTTCGCCGAGGTACTTGAACAACGTTTCGGCGCCGCTGCCGGCGAACTCATCGGAACCGGTACCGTTGGCCCCGAGATAATCAAGGAGGGCCTACCGGTGGTTTGGGAAGTAGGCATGGGTGCCGTGGAACTCAATATTGATCACGATACAGGGGCTATTTCGGTAGCTGACTATCTATCTGTCGCCGACGTTGGCAAGGCCATCAATCCCATCCAGTGCGAGGGACAAGAGGAGGGCGCAGCTATGATGGGTATAGGCCACTCCCTGTTTGAGGAAATGGTCTACGAAGGTGGACAGCTCATCAATTCTACGCTGGTAGACTACCGGATCCCCTCTTTCTCGGACATGCCGCGCGGATTCCACACGGTCCTTGTGGAAAACGGCGACGGTCTTGGGCCTTACGGTAGCCGAGGTATGGGGGAAGGCGGAATCTTCTCGGTAGCCCCGGCGATCACGGGCGCCCTAGCCCGGGCTACCGGAGTAGAGATCTGCGATCTTCCCCTCACACCGGAACGGGTCTGGCGGTCCTTACGGAGCATTAACGGAAAGCGCGACGGATGAAAATCAGGGAGTGCTTTGACCGAGAATCACCGCTCTTTTCCTTCGAATTCTTTCCGCCTAAAGACAACAGTGGGGTGGATGCGCTATTTGAAACGGTTGCCGATCTCCAAACGCTGCAGCCTACTTTCGTGTCCGTTACGTACGGTGCTGGCGGAAATACCCGTGAAAATACAGTCGCTATTACGCAAAGGATCAAGCAGGAAACCGGCATCGAAGCGATGGCCCACCTGACCTGCGTAGGACACAGTCAAGACGAACTAGAGGAAGTACTCGAAAAATACGAGAATGCCGGAATAGAGAATATCATGGCACTCAGGGGAGACCCGCCCCGTGGAGATAGCACGTTCGTTCCGCATTCGCATGGTTTCTCACACGCCGATCAACTCATAGCCTTCATCCAACAACGGAAGCAGTTTTGTATCGGGAGCGCCGGTTATCCCGAAGTTCATCCTGAGGCGCCAAGTCCCGAGAAGGACCTTCTTAATCTTAAACGGAAAATAGATGCTGGGGCGGACTTTGTGGTGACACAACTCTTCTTCGATGAACGTGACTACTTCGACTTCGTATCGCGGGCGCGATCACAACGCATCGATACACCCATCATCCCCGGAATAATGCCCGTCACCAACATCGCCCAGATCAAGCGATTTACTCAAATGTGCGGAGCCAGGATCCCTAAAGACCTACTAGTCAGACTAGAAACTGCTGCCGGCAACACCGATGAAGTCGTCGAGGTGGGCATAGAACATGCCACACGACAGTGCCACGCCCTATTAAAAGGAGGCGCGCCCGGTCTCCACTTCTACACCCTCAATCGATCCCTATCTGCCCGGAAGATTGTCGCTAATCTACAAGGCAACTAAAAAGGGCCGGGAGCATAAAGCCCCCGGCCCTCAGGTGAATCACCGAAACTATCCTACCCTTCAATCACGTGGCGCCACTTATCAAACACCTTCTGTTTCAACTCAGGAGTCGATTCCGCCACGGGCGGAAAGTCTTTCATCCACTCAAAGGGCCTCGTGGCGTCAATTATCGCCCGCGAGTTGAACCCCTTTTTACCAGGCTCGATGCGTGGATCTAACGGCCCGCTCCAACAGCGTCGCAGTATGTCAATAGAATCTACAGGATCTGAGCGCGTGGCTAGTGCCCAGAGAACATCAAATGTCTTCGTGGGGTCAATGTCGTCATCCACGACAATCACATAACGTCCTAGATAGGCCCCCGCGTGGACCTGTGAGGCTACCATCCCAGCCTGCCGTGCATGACCTGGGTAACGTTGCTTGATAGAGATGATGTTGAGCAATCGTCCACCGCCAGCCTCGTGACACCACACCCCCTTGACGTCTGGTACCCCGGCCTTTTCGACTTGGTCCCAGATAAGAGCCGCCTTGACCATACACTTGGCAATAGAGTAGTCAGACGGCGGACGCCCCGGCCGGGCGGCCGTGAGAATCGGATTGTTACGATGATAGATACGCTGCACCCGGATCAAAGGTTCCGGCCGACTGTTACTCGCATAGTATCCCGTCCACTCTCCAAACGGCCCCTCCGTCTTCCTCTCTTCAGGGTCCATAAAACCCTCAATGACAATCTCTGCGTGAGCCGGAAACGGCAACCCGGTCACCTGCCCCTGAATGACATCAATCGGAGCGCCCTTGAGCCCACCGGCATAGTCATACTCGGACACTCCGTAGTCCACCTCGTTTCCAGACACCATGAAGAGTACCGGATCCTGGCCGACACATACAATCACGGGGCATTTTTCGCCCCGGTCGAACCACTTGTCACGCTGGATTCGACCGTGCTTTCCCGGTGAGATGTAGACGTTCATGCTCTTATCGTCCTGGACCATACCTCGGTAGGTACCGAAATTGACCCAACCCTCGTCCGGGTCCTTTGTCACCACAAGACAGCCTGTACCGATGTAGCGCCCTCCGTCCAACTCGTGAATGAACGGCACCGGGAACTTCAACAAATCTATGTCATCGCCAGTGAGCACATTCTCCATCACTGGGCCAGTCTCTACCACGCGATGTTTGATCGGATTGTGCTGCGAGATCTTTTCGCGGGTTGCCCGCACTAGATCCAAATCAGTTAGGTCGATGGGTAGCCCCAACGCCAACGCCATGCGTTTGAACGATGCGTTTTGGGCAAACAAGACCCTATAGCCCTCGGGATAATCCTTAATGTTGTCGTAAAGAACCGCAGGAACTGGCCCACTGCTACCCTGGGCGATCAGCTCAGACAACGTTCCCATCTCCAGATTCCAATCCACTCCGTCGACCTTCTTCAACTGGCCGAAACCATCCACAATCTCCAGCCACTCCCGGAGGTCGGTGTAGCCGGGCGCCCCCCCGGCCCTATCTTCCTTTTCAGCGATCTTAGTTGCCTCTACAGCAGCCATATCACATCGACTCCTTCCTTCGATGATCTCCCGTCATATTAACGCGATCCCTTAATATCTATACCCATCCCCAGCTAACATTGCGAATAAGAATCCAAGCCAGCCCAAACGCGCGGTGAGGGTGCTTAATCCCCCAACATGGTGTCATCCATGCCCTCCGTGTCGTCCGCGGGTAGGCCATTACAACTTGCCGGATCAAGAGCCAGATAGACAGTCGTCCCGACAGGTACCGCGTTTGCGGGATGCGTATGCACGCGAACTAGCTTCTCACGCACTTTAACCTGACAATGATACGCATCGCCCATAAACACCGCATCGTGCAGCGTCCCCTGAAGTACGTTGTCCATGACCAACGGCGCTTCCTTCGCTACCTTGATGTTTTCAGGGCGAATGGAAATCACGCAGTCAGTGCCCTTATCCATGGGCACCGCAGGGTCAAATGAGAGCATGCCGAATTCGGTGTCCACTCGGCCGAGTTCGGAGTTGGCCCCCACTTCCGCGACCTTACCATTGATCAAATTCGTTAAGCCCAGGAACGTAGCAGTGAACTTCCGTTTAGGTTTAGCATAGAGTTGGCGGGGTTCTCCCACCTCGATGAGCTTACCACCATGCATTACAGCGATCTGATCAGAGATCGCTAGAGCCTCTGCCTGATCGTGCGTAACATAGATCGTTGTGATATTGACTCGCCGCTGGAGATCTTTAATCTCAGAGCGCATCTGTTCTCGCAGCTTCGCATCGAGGTTGCTGAGCGGCTCATCCAACAGCATGACTTTGGGTTCATTGATCAGTGCTCGGGCGAAAGCGACCCGCTGTTGTTGTCCGCCGGATAGCTTCGGGGCGGGACGATCCTCAAGACCTGCTAAACCAACGATCCTGAGTACTTCCTCTACCCGGCTTCGGGTTTCAGCCTTAGGACGGCGCTGAATAGTCAGGGGGTAACCCACGTTCTCTGCCACGGTCATGTGTGGCCAAATGGCGTAGGACTGAAACACCATGCCAATTGGACGGTGATTAGGCGACACATAAACGCTATCCCCAGAATCGAACACCGACTTCTCATCGATATCAATGACGCCGCTTTCCGGGCGTTCTAGCCCGGCGACACAACGCAGCGTCGTGGTCTTGCCGCAGCCACTAGGACCTAGGAAGGTATATAGCGACCCTTCGGGGATACGGAGTGAAACACCCTTGAGGACGTGCACCCTATCGTCCCCTTCCCCGAAGTACTTTTCAAGGCTTTTAATTTCGACCATCACTCTGTCGTCGCTCACCTCTAACCTCCATCGCGAGCCCTGCCGCCAGGGTAGTTTCAAACCGCCCAATGTGCGAGTTTTACTCTCCTGCTCAACCGGCGTTGAGCCAGCTATTGCACACAAGCAGGCTAATTACAACCTGAACCGAAGTCGGCCAAAACCCTCAAGAAGGTTGAACCGCTCCAATTCTAACAAGGCCTGAAAGGGACGGTCATGCACGCCACGGCAACAGAAAAGTCCAACCCCCGTAATCTTCCTTATTTACTCCCCCCGCAACCCTACCACTATCCCCCTATTGCCCTATTTTCCCGATCCGACGCAGAGGCCAAATGGCACAATCTGAGGGTTGATTTTATGTGTGAATTCTCATAACAATGGCGTTCATGCTCGGAGGTTCGACCATTGACTCCGGACGCAAATCGGGCCTATGGAGGCCACTACCAACAACACCGTTCACCAGCCAGGCGTCGATTGCTGGTGAACCCGGAGGGAGAATTCATGAAGGCAGACCTGGTAATTAAAAATGGTACCGTGGTGACACCCGAAACCACCTTCGAAGGGGGCGTGGCCATTCACAACGAAAAGTTCGTGGCCATCGGTACGAACGATTCACTTCCCGACGGGACCGAAGAAATCGATGCTTCCGGAAAACACATCTTGCCCGGGTTGATCGACGGCCACGTTCACTTCCGTGAGCCCGGATTAACCCACAAGGAAGATTTCGCTACCGGGTCCAGCGCGGCAGTGTGCGGCGGAATCACTTTCGTTGTGGACATGCCGAATACGATCCCACCAGTCACCCATCCGGAGCAGGTGGAGGAGAAAAAGCAGTTAGCCGAGCAGAAGTCCCTGGTCGATTTCGCAGTCCTGGGCGTCGCCGTCAACACCAACGCGGATCAAATAATCCCAATGGCTAAGGCTGGTGCGGCAGGATACAAGATCTTCTTCGGCGAGACCATCGGTAACCTACCCTTCCCGGACGATGGAGTGTGCCAGGACGTGTTCCAGAATATCACCGAATCCCAATTGCCGTTGTGCATACATGCCGAAAATCGCCAAATTATGTACCACCACCTAAACCGCCTCAAGGAGGAGGGCAAAACAGCCGCGGTCAACTGGGAGGCGACACGTCCATATCTGTGTGAGGCTGAGTCGGTGCATCATGCTATATTCTTTGCCGAAACTTTCGGTACAAAGCTTCACGTCCTCCATATGAGCTCCAAGCAGTCCGCACACCTGGTACGCGAAGCTAAGGCGCGAGGTCTCATCAGAATCACTGCCGAGACAGGTCCTCACTACCTCCTGCGCGAACCGAACGATATGAACAAGGTGGGCTCACTGCTCAAAATGAACCCTCCTGTACGAACCCGCGACCACGGCGAAACCCTATGGGACGGCCTCTTGAACGGATATGTGGATATGATAGCAACGGACCACTCGCCACACACCCTGGAAGAAAAAGGCTCCGACGTCTACGGCAAGATGTTGAAGGATGCCATATGGGATTGCATTTCCGGGTTTTGCGGGGTCGAGACAGGCGTTCGGTTGATGCTCAACGAAGTCAATAAGGGACGGATGAGCCTAAATCACTACGTGAAGTTGGTGACGGAAAACCCTGCCAAAGTATGGCAGGTCTATCCCCGGAAAGGTGCCCTCCGGGTCGGATCTGACGGTGATGTCACTATTGTGGACATGAATAAAGAGGGCACCATCGACGTCAACAAATTGCACAGCAAGAACAACCCCTCCCCGTGGCACGGCTGGGAAACAAAGGGAATGCCCGTGATGACCATTGTGCGGGGGCAAGTCCAGATGCGAGACGGAGAGCCTGTCGGCAAGCCCATCGGTCGCATGGTGGTTCCCACGCCGGAGTAATCATTCGGGGTCGCTCAACTTTGTTCGCCCTGAGTTCACTGAAGAGCTCAGGGCGAACAATCACCGATTAGTTTCACGCTTGGTCAAGGAGAAGGATGAAACGTACAGAGCCGCTCGTATTCCATCAGCCCACAACCCTGGCGGAAGCCACGAGGATAATGCTGGAGGGTGGATCCGGCGGTCGCTTCCTAGCGGGCGGCACCGACCTTCTCATCGCGATGAAGGAAAAGGGCCTAGTCCCCGAATACGTCGTTGATCTCAAGAAGATCCCCTCATTATCAGAGATTCACGAAACGAACCGCGGGGACATTTCTATCGGGGCCTTGACGACACTCCGGAAAGTAGAAACCTCCCCTCTGATCGTTGGGCGTTATCCCTTCTTGGCACAGAGCGCGGCCGAGGTCGGTTCCATTCAAATTCGTAATCGGGCGACCATCGGGGGAAACATGGCAAATGCCACCCCTTCAGCGGACGTAGCGCCCGCGTTGCTCGCCCTGGACGCGAAGGTCCGGCTTGCAGGCGCAGATGGCGAAAGAGTGGTCGACCTAGGGGGGTTTTTCCGCGGCCCCGGCCAGACCGTTGCAGAGTCCGGTGAAATATTGACCGAACTTCTTATCCCCCCGCATGATCGCCGCCTTACTGGGGAGTATATCAAATTCTCACCGCGGGACATGATGGACCTAGCATACATTGGCGTATCCGTTGCTTTGGTACTCACCGAAAAAGACGAAACGTGCGAATCCGTCGCAATAGCTCTCGGAGCCGTCTCACCAACGCCCATGCGTGCGCCGAAAGCTGAGGCCATTCTCAAGGATAAGGTGTTGACCGAGAAGCTTGCAGACGAGGCGGGGCAACAAGCCGCCGAGGAATGTAGTCCCATTAGTGATGTACGCGCATCGGCCGAATACCGGCGCGCAATGGTCCGTGTGCATACGAAACGGGCGCTAATGAACGCGAGCCTACGGAAAGATACAGTGGCATGGTTGCGACGGCGTGACCGGCGATACTGAGGGGGTTCCAGACGGAGTGAAAACGTTCTCTTTCCTGCCCACAACAGAACGCTCGCTCATTACCTTGAAGGGGCATTTTGATCAATGACTCGTACAATCACATTCACCCTAAACGGTAGTACCACCTCTGTGACAACACACGACCACCGCCTACTTCTCGACCTGCTCCGAGATGAAATTGGCTTAACCGGCACCAAGGAGGGTTGCGGCACGGGCGACTGCGGAGCTTGCACAGTCTACCTTGAAGGCAGGCCCGTAAACTCTTGCCTGATCTTATCCGGAGAGCTCAACGGAACCGAAGTGACAACCATTGAAGGGCTCAAGGAAGGGAATGAATACCACCCAATACAGGCGGCGTTCGTCGCCGACGGGGGTGCCCAGTGCGGCTACTGCACACCGGGGATGTTAATGATGGCCAAGTCATTTCTGGACGAAAATCCCGATCCTACCGATGAGGAAATTCGTTTCGCCCTTTCTGGAAATCTGTGCCGATGTACCGGATACGCCAAAATTGTCGAAGCGGTCAAGGATGCGGCAGCTGAGCTTCGGCGGAAATCGGGTGGAGGACCAAACAATGGGTGAGTTGAAAGTCGTTGGCCAACCAGTAACGCGCGTCGACGTCGACGATAAGATCACCGGTTCCGCCACGTATGGATACGATCTCGTGTTGCCGAACATGCTTCATGGAAAGGTGCTGTTTAGCACCCGACCCCACGCCCGCATTGTCAAGATCAATTTAGACAAGGCTCGCCAGTATCCGGGCGTGGCGGCAGCAATCTCGGGCGCCGACACGCCCTGGACGCACGGTGAATCCATCAAGGACAAACCATTCCTAGCCCAGAATAAGGTACGGTACATAGGTGAACCCGTGGCAGCGGTAGCCGCGGAAGACGAAGATACTGCGCAGGCAGCGTTGCAACTCATCGAGGTGGAGTACGAGGATCTTCCGGCATACCTCACCCCGGAAGCGGCATGCCAATCCGAAGCCGAGCCTATTCACGAGGACTTCGAAAACTACCGAAAGGCACCGTTTATTGTCGGCGCGCCGATGCCCAATGTGTGTCAACACTTCAAGCTCCGAACTGGGGATGTCGCCGAAGGATTCAAGGGATCCGACCTAGTTCTGGAAGAAACATACTACGTACCAGTAATTCAACACGCCGCTATGGAACCTCATTCAGCTCACGCCCAGGTGGATCCCGAGAGCGGGCAGGTCACGGTTTGGGTAGCCAATGACGCACCGTTTCGGGCGCTAACGGAGATAGCTGAGGCTCTAGGTCTACCCCAAGAGAAGATTCGACTAATCAACCCCCTCCAAGGCGGTGGCTTCGGATCGAAGGGCGGCTTAAAACTGGAACCCATCGCCATGGGCCTAGCCTTCCACACAAACGGCCGGCCGGTGCGCGTCAAATTCAACCGTGAGGAAACGTTCGTCTCGACACTCGTACGCCACGAAGCTACGGTACAGATCAGAAGCGGGGTCAAGAATGACGGCACGCTCATGGCCAGACACATGACGCTATTCTGGGGGGGCGGGGCCTACGCCGAAAAGAGCCCTACGGTGTGCATACGTGGTAGCCTTCCGGCTCCCGGGCCTTACCGGATTCCCAACGTTCACGTTGATGGTTACGCAGTCTACACCAACAAGCCCGTGGCCGGAGCCTTCCGTGGCTATGGGATTCCCCAGGGAGCCTGGGCAACTGAACAACATATGGACGAACTAGCTACCCGGCTAGGACTGGATCCTCTGGAATTCCGACTCAAGAATGTATTTGTGGACGGCGACATAGCCTACTGGGGCGAGCAGCTCCACAGTGTGGGTCTTACGGAGACCCTCACCAAGGCGGCAGCTGCCATAGATTGGGACAAGCCCCGACCTGCCGGGGTTGGACGCGGTTTAGCCTGCATCTCGAAGCCCACCCGCTCACCCACCACATCTAACGCCGGTGTGCTCGTGGACACAAGTGGGCGTGTCACGGTGCTGGCTGGAACAGTAGAAATCGGGCAAGGGTGTAACACCATCCTTTCCCAGGTAGCAGCGGAAGAACTGAGGGTGCCTATCGAACAGATCCAGGTGGCTTCCCTGGACACCGACATCATTCCATTCGACGCCTCCACGACGTCCAGCCGCAGCACATACCACATGGGCAACGCAGTGCGGGGGGCGGCTATTCACGCCCGTGAGCAACTCCTGGAAATTGCAGGACCAATGCTCGAAGGGAAACAAGAAGAACTAGTGCTGAACGACGGTAAGGTGCACCTCAAGGACCACGAGGAGATCACCCTCACCTTCGGGGAAATGATTCGGCGCAAACTCGGGGCCGGCGCAGTGCTGCGGGGCGACGCCTCTTACACCTACGAAATCGGTAAGGACCTGGACCTCGAAACCGGCCATAGCGACCACGCCTCAGCATTCTACATGTACGCAACTCAGGCCGCGGAGGCCTCCGTGGACGAGGAGACCGGTCGGGTTCGACTGCTCCGGGTCTCAGCAGCACATGACGTGGGCAAGGCCATCAACCCCCTGAATTGTGAAGCACAGATCGAAGGGGGTGTCGCCATGGGAATCGGAGCTGCACTCCACGAAGACCTAGTCATAGACGACCAGGGCAAGGTGCGAAACCCTTCGTTCCTGGACTATCACCTGGTAACCTCCCTTGACGTTCCTGAGATTATTCCGATCGTTGTCGAGTGTCCCGAGCCCGAAGGGCCCTACGGAGCGAAAGGGTTAGGTGAACCGGGCTTAGCACCGACCCCTGCAGCAATCGGCAACGCGGTGGCGAACGCGATCAACACGCGCGTCCACAATCTTCCGCTGACTCCGGAACGGGTCTTTTGGGCCCTGGAAGAGCGCGACAGGAAATAACTCCTGCGCGAGGGGTGGACGGCAGCCAAATTTAGATTGAGGTCTGGATATGAAGATTCCCTGTGCCATTTATCGCGGCGGCACAAGCAAGCCAATCTTTTTCCTCGAACACGACTTGCCCAATGACTCCACTCAACGGGACCAAGTAGTATTGGGATCTTTTGGAAGCCCCGACGTACGCCAAATTGACGGCCTAGGTGGCGCTGACCCACTCACGAGCAAAGTTGCCTATATCGGTCCACCCACGGTACCCGATGCTGATGTAAATTATACGTTTGGCTACGTTGGCATTCGTGACCCGGTTATCGATTACAGCGGGAATTGCGGTAACACTTCCGCAGCCGTCGGACCTTTCGCCCTTATGCGGGGCCTCATCAAACCTCAAGAACCAGTAACACAGGTCCGCATCTACAACACCAACACAAAGAAGATTATCGTGGCAGAATTCCCCGTCCGCGACGGTGAGTTTGTGAGCGAAGGAGACTTCCATATCGATGGCGTAAGCGGCACGGGTTCAAAGATCCTATTGGACTTCATCGGGTCCGGCGGTGCCGTCACCGGGAAGCTTCTACCTACGGGCAAGGTCCAGGAAGAAATAACATTCCCCACCGTGGGAACACTCACCGTATCGATGGTCGACGCAGCGAATCCGTTCGTGTTCGTTCGGGCTTCAGACTTAGGCCTCAAGGGTAACGAGACTATGGACGCCTTTGGAAATGACGAGACACTTCTACGCAAATGCGAGGAGATCCGCTCAGTCGTAGCCGAAATCATGGGGATCGCCAAAAAAGAAGAGGCGACGCGGAAGAGTCCTGGAGTGCCGAAAATAGCAGTTATCTCCAGCCCCGCCGCCTATGACACCCCCACCGGTACGGTAGGCGCCTCGGAGATCGACGTCGTCGCACGTATGACCGCACTACAG
This sequence comes from uncultured Syntrophobacterales bacterium, assembly GCA_964438895.1. Classification (GTDB taxonomy): domain Bacteria; phylum Desulfobacterota; class Binatia; order UBA9968; family JAJDTQ01; genus JAJDTQ01. The sequence continues at coordinate 21,731 of CAYTMJ010000010.1, forward strand.
AAGCTACACAAGGCATATGGTGTCACTGGCGCTGTGTGCCTCGGGGCCGCAGCAAAGGTTAAAGGTACAATCGTCAACGAAATCTTTCTCGATGCGCAGCCCGACAATCCACCTTCGGTTCGAATCGGGCACCCCACGGGAACCATTCAAGTTGAAATGGTCGTCGAAGAACAAGATGGTGAAGTGGAACTCAAAAAGGCCGCTTTAGCACGCACCGCTAGGCTACTCATGGACGGATGCGTATACCCATCAAACCACCCCACAGAATGAACAAACCTACCATGGATAAAATACCCGTCATAATACTTACGGGCTTCCTGGGTGCTGGTAAAACAACGCTCCTGAACCGCATCCTGACTGCCCCGCACGGCTACCGAATCGCGGTTGTTATCAACGAGTTCGGCGAAGTCGGTATCGACCACCACCTCATCGTCGCTTCCCAGGAAGAAATCTTCCAGATGAACAACGGCTGCATCTGCTGCACCGTCCAAGGCGACCTCCTACGGGTACTGCTACAACTCTTAGAGCAGCGCGACAGCTTCGACTACCTGGTAGTGGAGACCTCCGGTTTGGCAGACCCCACGGTAATCGTGCAAACACTCCTTCTCGATGAACGGATTCGTCTGGATTTCGGACTTCAAGCCGTAGTGACCGTAGTCGACAGTATGCACATCGAGCAACAACTCGTGTCTCAGCATGAGGCTCAAGAGCAGATCGCTTGCGCCGACGCTATTCTCCTGAACAAAACCGACCTCGTCACGCCAGAGGAAGCGGAGGAACTGGCCTCAAAACTCTCGGCAATGAACCCCACGGCCGCAATAACCCCGACACGAAATGCCGAGGTAGATATCGGCGAACTGCTCGAAATGCAAGCCTTCGACCTTGAGGCTAAGCGCCGCACGGTAGAGAACCGGGTTCACCACGAGCACCAAGCTGACGTCCAAACCGTCTCGTTCGCACAACCAGGAGACCTCAATAAGACCCGTCTAAGCCATTGGTTCCGGGCTCTACTAGCGGAGAAAGGGGAAGACATCCTCCGGATGAAGGGAATCCTTAATATGTACGGAGACTCCCATCAATTCGTCTTCCATGGAGTCCATAGCATGTTTGAGGGTCGGCTCGGACGCGAATGGCAGGACGATGAGGAGCGCCTGAACCGACTAGTTTTCATCGGACGGGATCTGGATGAAAGTAAATTACAAAACGACCTCAAGACATGTCTCCGTTCTGAAAGGGAGGCCGAAACAGACGGGGAGCTCGACATTTATCGAGACGTGTCTATGCTCACGCTTGATCAGATCAGTATTTGGGTTCGCCAAATACTAGAATTTCCAACCCGCACGCCGATTACCATCAAAGAGGTCCCCTGCGTCAAAGAGGGTTGCCCACCCATTGAGACAGCGATCATGGTGTTTGTGGAGGCGGAACCGCCGCGTTTCTACAAAATACAGAAGACCATCAATGAGGTCACTTTCGACAGCGTATACGACCTGATCGAGAATCCAATGCCCTGCTGCTAGTCCTTCTCACAACTCCCGCCGCCCCTCAAGAGCCTCCCCTAAGGTTCCGGCATCCGTGTACTCGATCTCTCCCCCCATAGGCAAACCGCGGGCGATTCGGGTGATACGAATGCCGAGAGGCTTGATTATTTTCGCAAGATAGAGGGCAGTGGCATCCCCTGCCCTAGTGGCATTCGTAGCAACAATGACCTCGCCGGGTGGCTTAGACTGGAGCCGCACCATAAGCTCTTTGATCTTCAACGCATCTGGCCCAACGCCGTTGAGCGGAAAGATGGCACCATGGAGAACATGGTAAAGGCCTCGATACTCCCCGGACCGCTCAATCGCCATTAAGTCAGACGGTTCCTCTACGACACACACGGAGTGCCCGTCGCGGCCCCCGTCCCGACAGACCCTACACGGTGCGACTACATCTGTACCAGCCGGTATCTCACTTAGACCGAAACATTCGGGGCAAAGTCCGATCTCTTGTTTGAGCTTCTCCATACTTTCAGCCAGCAACAAAACGGACTCCGTGGCTTCCTTCAACATATAAAATGCTAGGCGTCCAGCAGTCTTCTCGCCGATACCAGGAAGCTTGGAAAGCTGCTCGATAACCCGGGCCAAGGGAAGTGGGTACCCAGTCATGGGATAAGTCCAGGAATCTTAACCCCTCCCGTCAACTTGCTCATCTCCTCCGACGCCATTTCCCTAGCGCGCCTGAGCCCTTCGTTGACAGCAGCACGCACGAGATCCTCCAGCATTTCCACCTCGTCCGGGTCGATAACACTACGGTCCACTTTGATGGAAGCTAGCATGAACTGACCGTTGACGGTTACGCGCACCATGCCGCCACCGGCGGCAGCGTCCACCGTCTTATTGGCAAGCTCTTCCTGGATCTTCGCAAGTTTCGCCTGCATCTCCTGGGCCTGCTGCATCAAGCCGCCCATACCACTCAAACTCTGACTCATGAAACCACTCCCTTCAGTCAACAGGTTACCTCTTCAACGTACCACCAAATATCCGTACCGCTTCGTCAATGATGTCCGGAGCATTTCCTTCACCCAGACTCGCGGGGTCACCCCCCGGCTTCTCGCCTGTAGCAGTTACAACCGTCACAGTCATCTTCTGTTCGAAGTATCTCTCGAGAAAGCCCTGCAGGAGGACCATGTTCTCTCTTTTTTGGACGTAGCTCCGATATAAGTCCTGAAGTTCCAACTTGATACCATCGGCGCGGATCTCCAGCAGCTTACCTTGTCGAAGGTACGATCCTAGAACCCGCTCTTCGATTTCAATCAGACTCAAGAGTCGATCCCACTCGGTAGGATTAGGGACAGTTCCTTGGGTTTCCACTTCCCCCTGTCGTGCGGGAGGAATCTGTGTCGCTACCACCGGGGTCAACTCCTCACCGTTACGGGGTTCAGGTTGGGGGATCGATTCCACGTCCTGAACTACCCCCACTTCCCCGCTCTGGTCAGGTCCATTCAACTTCCTTTCGAGTCGCTGTAGTTGTTCGATAGCATCGACAATATTTACACTACGAGGAAGAGTCGCCACCCGTACGAGTGACACCTCGAGGTCGAACCTCGGATAAGGCGAACGGGACACGATGTCATCACCGTGAACCATGAATCGATAATAGCCAATCAAAGTCTCGGCGTCGACGGAGGAAACCTGTTCACGCAATCGCGAAATCTCCTCCTCGGTCAGATCCATAAGGCGGCCGTACTGTGCCCCATCACCGCCACCGGTGCCGCTAGTCCCAGCCTCCTCCATCAAACAAACAACGAGGAGATTCCGAAAATGTTCCACCAACTCTCGGGAAAGCGCGGCTAAATCCACCCCGTGGGTAGCCACTTCGGCGACCAACCGGAGACACTCTGTGGCATTCCCTGTGCTCACTGCCGAGGAAATCTCGTAGAGCACTCTCCGCTCCGGCACTCCGAGAGTGTCCCGTAACAAGGACTCATCCACGGTACCATCCTCGCCCGAAGGATCCGCAAATGATAAGACCTGCTCCAGTAACGATTGAGCATCGCGCATGCTTCCCTGAGCTGCACGACCCATGAGCGTCAGCGCTCCTTCGGTAATGTTCAAACCTTCTACGTCTGCAATCTGCCGCAACCGCTTGTGAATATCGTTAGCCCCTATACGACGGAAATCGAAGCGCTGGCAGCGAGAAAGGATAGTCTCAGGAAGGCGGTGGACTTCGGTCGTGGCAAGAATGAATTTTGCGAATGGTGGGGGCTCCTCGAGCGTCTTGAGCAAAGCGTTAAACGCATCCTTAGTGACCTGATGAACCTCGTCAATGATGTATATTTTGAAACGTCCCGCCGCGGGCTGGTAACGGATATTCTCGATAATCTGCCTAACCTCGTCGATACCGCGGTTTGAGGCACCATCTATCTCGTACACGTCAATTGCTCGAGCCTCGTTGACTTCCACACAACGGACGCACACGTTGCAGGGGTCAGGCGTAGGCCCCTCCAGACAGTTCAGAGCCTTGGCAAGAATACGGGCAGCGCTAGTCTTGCCCACGCCCCGAACACCAGTAAACAGGAAACAATGAGCGACGCGCCCACCCCGAATAGCATTGGTAAGGACCCGCGCGATATGCTGCTGCCCCACCATGTCAGCGAAAGTCTGTGGGCGCCACTTACGGGCCAGGACAAGATAAGACATGATTAAAGAGCCGATGAGATTCTTCCTGGCAGGCTGGCCTGCCTATGCCAAGAGGTAACCGCCTGCCACTATTACGCCGAGTGCTCCGCGCTAAGTTGTTCATTGCCGACAGCCAGGTTTTCCCGTGGCACAGGGGTGGTCCGCTACCGCTGCTTCCTTCCGGACCTGACGGGGTTTACGGGACCCACTTGCACGGGGCCCGACTGCCAGCAATCAACATCCTTCGCGCCGACACGCCGGCGTGTCGGCGGCCGGTATTTACAGGTTTTTCTACCCGCAAATAACGTATCCAAAACATTTCGTTTTAACGACCCCGGTGGTCTCCAAAACAGCAACCACACCCCAAAAAAACCTCGCCGCCTACGGAAACTCTGCGGCTTATTCGAAGACCCCTGCCTTTATATGAAGACGCTAGGGTGGCGGAGAGGGAGGGATTCGAACCCCCGTTACCCGTAGGTAAACCTGATTTCGAGTCAGGCGCCTTCAACCGGACTCGGCCACCTCTCCACACGGCGTCGGTCTTTGAGCCTACCATGCCCACGAAAGCTTGGGAACTCGGAGCACCTCAGCAACATCGGAAACCGCCACACCGTTTGCCTGTTCCGTTTCATAAGTGTTACCCCGAGGAAGACGACTCACTGCACGAACTCCATCGCCATGAAACACCGCGTCATATACCTGCTCGGTCCCGAGCGCATCGAATTGCGGGAGGAGCTCACCCCTGAGCCTGGCGAGGGAGAATTGCTGGTCAGGATTCGGGCAGCCACCACCTGCGGCACGGATGTGAAGGTATTCCGGCGAGGCAGCCACCCACGAATGCTTCAGGTTCCGACCCCTTTCGGACACGAGTTTGCTGGCACGGTGGAAAGGCCAGGGCCCGGCACGGTTGCGTACGAACCCGGCACCCGGGTAGTAGTGACCAACTCAGCGGCGTGCGGGCATTGCAACTACTGCACTAGGTATCGGGAGAACCTTTGTAGGGATCTCCGATACCTTAACGGAGCCTTCGCTGAGTACATCCTGGTTCCCCGCCGATTCGTTGAAACGAGCACCCATCGCTTGAGCGATGCCCTTCCTTTCGAGGTGGCTGCGTTAGTGGAGCCGCTTGCGTGCGTGATAAATGCTATCGACGGCTGTAATCTCCGTGATAATTCCGAGGTACTAGTATCCGGTGCCGGCCCTATGGGGTTGCTACTGGCGGCAGTGCTTTCAGTCCGGGAACACCGGGTCGTGGTTACCGACCCCAATCCACAGAGACTCGAAGTGGCACGTGCCCTAGGGGCTTACAGCACACTCAAGGTAGCCCGCGGTGGCGGAGAGGCGGAACACATCCGAACGCATTCACCGATGGGCGACGGTTTCGACTGCGCAATCGAGGCGACCGGGGTACCGGAAGTCTGGAGCGACGCCATGTCCTGTGTCCGCCCGGGAGGCACAGTAAACCTATTTGGTGGGCACCCTACAGGGACACGGATCCCCCTCGACACAGCGCTGGTTCACTACAACGAACTGACTGTCAAAGGCTCCTATCATCATCGTCCGGCCACCGTTGCACAGGCCCTAGAGATGTTGAACATGGCTACCTTAAACCCGCGACCCCTTTTGTCTACCGAGATGCCCTTGGAGGAGCTAGAGCAGGCGCTCCGCTCGATGATGTCCAAACAGGCCCTGAAGGTCGTCATCAGACCTTGAAGATAGGATTTCGTACCAGTCAGACGACCCTGCGCCGTAAGTACGCACTCAAGTAGTCAACCCCTGTTACTAAAAGATAGAGAGCAATTAGCAGGGTCAGCAGCTGTTGCTCAAGAAATAGACTGATGGCAATGTGGATACGTTGCCCCAGACCGCCTGCACCAACAAAGCCCAGAACCGCTGCAACGCGGATATTCACCTCCCAGCGATATAGAATGTAAGAAATAAATTGAGGTAGGATCTGAGGTAGAATACCATAGAAAAGTATCTGGATCTTACTAGCCCCAGTAGACTGAAGAGACTCGACAGGGTGGAGATCTACATCTTCCAAGACCTCCGCGAAGAGCTTCCCTAAAACCCCGCCAGTATGGACCCCGAGGGCCAGTACTCCGGGGAACGGCCCCAACCCCACCAGAAATACGAAAACTAACGCCCACAACATTTCCGGGATGGTTCGTAGAAAGTTGAGAATCGCCCTGGCACAGAGATAGGGGATTCTCCGCAGTAGGACACGATACCGCCGTGGTTCCATCTCGAAAAGAAGGCCAGCATATACGAGATTACGGGACCCGAAAAAGACCAGGGATAACGCAATGAACGTGGACAACAGAGTACCAATTAAGGAGATTGCGAAAGTTTCCCACGCACCAGTTGCCGCGTCCGCCACCACCCTTCCAGAGAGATCCGGCGGGAATAAGCGCGCAACGTACTCGACGATGGCGCCACCCCCTTCGACGCTAAAGAGCATCCCGACATCAATCTCAGATCCCTTATAACTCCACGCGAAAAGGGATATCAAAAACGCCAACAGCAAATAGGTCGACCAGCGTGAACGAACTGGCTTAAGGGAGGAGAAGTCATCTGTGATTATGGTCCGGTTCACAACAATGACCTGACTTTAGCGCTGATATAGTCAGCTCCAGCCACAAGGGAGAACAGGACAACCAACAACGTGCTCACCTCCTGGAAGTTGAACATGCGTAGAGAGATTTCGATCTGTTGACCGATACCACCAGCGCCCACCAGACCCAAGATTGCCGAAGTACGCACTGCACACTCCCACCGGTACAGTGTATAGGAAGTGACATTAGGTAAAACTTGCGGAAACCAACCGTAGAAAAAGACCTGTAGACGCGTAGCGCCAGTAGATTGGATGGCCTCTAAGGGACGTTCGTTCACCGATTCGAAGATCTCAGAATACACTTTCCCTAGCATGCCACCATAGGCTACCCCGATAGCCAGCACCCCGGGAAAGGGGCCCAGTCCGACGGCCCGCACAAACATAAACGCCCACACGAATTCTGGAATACAGCGGAAAAGGCTCAACAGTCCTCGCGCAAAGCCATAGAGAAAAATCTTGAAGTAGCGCCTCAGACCAAATCCTCGAGCTTCCGCCTCGTGGAGGATACCCCGAAAACTGAAGGTGCTGGTAGCCAGTAGGCCTAAGGGAAATCCTATGAGCACCGCCATCAGGGTCCCCATTACTGAAATCTGAATCGTCTCGAAGGTGGGCTGTATCAGAAACTCAAGAAATTCCCGCGATAACTCAGGCGGATACATACCACTGACAATCTGCCACAGGTGCGCACGTCCTTGGGGCTCGAAGAAGAATCCAAAGTCCACCTCTGCGCGTTGCCAACTGTCCCCCACCAAAAGCAGGAACAGGGCAAAGAACACGTAAGGGAACACCGATGGTGACCCCAAACCCCAGACACTGAGGTTACGCACGGCCGGACTAGAGCGAGGTCCGCCGATTCTCTGATTCATGAAAGGTTTGGCTCGTAACGCCCTGCGGAGCATCATCAGAATAGAGTTGACGGAGGAGCTCCGGCGTCACGGCAGTGGCAGTGGAATCAAACAGCTTGGCTCCCGCCTTCATACCGACAACCCGCGGAAAGTTCGACAGGGCTAAATCAGTGCTGTGGAGGTTCACCAATAACGTTTTATGGGTCTCTTCGCTGATGGCAACGAGCAACTTTATTATGGACTCCGCGAGTGACGGGTCCACTGACGAAACCGGCTCATCTGCCAGAATCACCCCAGGGTCCTGCACTAGAACACGGGCTATGGCCACACGCTGTTGCTGGCCGCCAGAGAGCTCGTCTGTTCGACTAAAAAGCTTCTCGCCGATTCCTACGTCCGTAAGCGCACCGTATGCAACTTCCAGTTGAATTGGCCGTGCCAAGGAAGCTAGAGAAGCGAGCAAGGACCACCTCCCTAGCTTACCGGATAAAACATTGTGGACTACGCGTAGGCGGGGCACTAGATTGTGTTGCTGATAGATGGTACCGATGCCGCGCCTTACATGCCGGAGCTTCCGGCCGTACAATTGCCCAACCTCCTCCCCACCGATACAAAGCGCACCGGAAGAGGGCCTAATAGTGCAGTTAAGCATTCGGAATAGGGTAGTTTTGCCGGCTCCGCTAGGTCCGATGAACGCCACCCTCTCACCCTTGGCAATGCTTAAATCGAATCCCTTCAGCGCAACCTGCGCCCGCCCAAAAACCTTACAGACGTTCTGTAGGTGATATTGCTGCGCATCCTTCAATTGATCTTTAGCATTCCCGCAGCAATTGCCGCCTTCTTGATACCCTCCCACTGCGAATCCATAGCGGGAATAAATTTTCTGGTTCGCTGAAGATCCATGATTTCCTTGTGCTGGGGGTTGGAGTAGTCAAGTTTCAGAAGGGCCTGCTTAAATTTCTCTCGAACTGGCCCGGGTACCCCACCTCGAGCTACCCATACATAATCTACATACGCTGGCGTAGTCCAAAATACGTTGGTCTTCTTGATATCGATCTTATTGTTTTTAACCAACTTCCTCCAAACAAGAAAATTAAGTGCCCCGGCATCGACGCGCCCCGCCGCTACCCACGCAGCCGTAGCATCATGGGCACCGCTGAAGCCGAACTTCTTGAAGTCGCGCTCTGGATCAATTCCCGCGGCTTGGAGAAAATGACGTGGCATAAGGTGTCCAGAAGTTGAACTAACGCTCCCAAACGCGAACGTCCTACCTTTGAGGTCCGACAACGTCGTGATGCCAGAATCAGTGCGGGCAACAAATACGCTCTTGAAGTCCGCATCCTCCTGCCGCATGACCAATCGGGTAGAACCTTTAGCCCGCTCTGTCGCCTGAACTGACGTAAACCCGCCATACCAAACGATATCTAACCGATCCGCCGCTAGCCCCTCCACGGTTGCTGCATAGTCAACGACTGGGACAAACTTGACCTTCATTCCCACTTCTTTTCCGATATAGTCAGTGAAGGGCTTAAACTTACGCAGCAGCTTTTGCGGATCCTCGTCAGGTATCGCCGATAAACGCAATGTATCGGACAACGCAGCCCCGTGTAACGAGCCCAAACTGAATACCAAGCACCAAATCAAACATCGAAGAACAACTAGCATTTACCTCTCCTTGGCGTGATTCCGCAAATTGCATATCAAACTGAACTATATGTCAAATAGTTATAAACTATCAGATCCAACTTGCCATAGATTGAGCCGTGGTGCCTGCCTCAGAAACTGGATAAATGCTCGCGCGGCGGGCGCTAACGGGCGACTTTTGTACGTTACTTGGTAGAAGGGTCGGACCAAATCTAAGTCCTTGATTCGAAGTTCCCTGATTACCCCATACCCCACTTCACGTCGTATTGCCGCCCGAGAAAGAACAGAATAACCAAAGCCCTCCATCAGGGCCTCCTTGACCGCCGCTGTGCTCCCGAGCTCCATTCCTATTCGGAGTAGTCGCTTCGGATCCATCCCACCCTTAGCGAGAAACCGCAAAAAGGACCGCAAAGTGCCGGAGCCAGATTCCCTAGAAATAAAAGGGTACTTCTCTAGGTCCTGGAGAGAAATGGACTTGAACCTCGCCCATGGATGATTGGCGGGGACCGCAACCACCATCTCGTCATGCCAAGTCTTGCGGTAGCTAAGTCTCCCGTCAGGAATCCGGAAGCCCGTAAATCCTAATTCAAGGGTACCCTCGAGAAGCGCGCCCACGACAGCTGCCGAGTCGCCAATTCGAAGTACCGGCCGCACATCTGGAAACCGGGCTACAAAGTTTCCCAGCACACCTGGTAAAATGTACTCCCCCGGGACATTACTACCACCTACCCGAAGTTCCCCTTCCACATTCCGTTGAATACGATCCAACGCTGCCAATGCCTGGGTTTTCAGGTTCAGAACGGCCCCAGCCTGCTCGTAAAGAAGCCTTCCCGCCGGGGTCAAGTCAAACCGACCTCCGAAACGCCTAAAAAGGCTTGTGCCGAGTTGTTGCTCCAGTGTTCGAACATGGGCCGTCACGGTAGGTTGCCGAAGGGAGAAGTGTTTCGCCGCGTGCGAAAAGCTCCGGAGCTCGGCAACCCAGTAGAAAATTTCGAGTTTGCGAAGATCTAGATCCCTTGAACCCTTAGGCATAGTTTCGTCTCCCACTGTTCTTGGGGTCACGGGCCGCCCATTGCTATGCAATCCCAACACCGTTACTGTAGTTCTCGCAATGAAGATATCGCCTCTCGACGAGTTCCACAAAAGAAACGGTGCATTCTTCCTCCAACAGGAAGGGTGGCAGCTCCCGTCCCACTTCGGCAACTTAAGGAAGGAATACGATTCGGTCCGATCCCAGGTAGCCTGGCTGGACTTGGCCGACAGGGCGATCCTTGCCGTCGAGGGGCCCGACAGCGTTGAGTGGCTTCAGGGAATGCTATCCAACGATGTCAAAGCCCTAGAACCCGGCGATGGAATACGCGCCGCAGTCCTCAACATAAAAGGTAAAGTCGTGGCGGATGTACGAGTGTTTCGGACTACCGAAGCCCTCCTACTAGACGTAGCAGAACCCCAAGTGTCAGGCCTATTGGAACACCTGAATCAATATCTAATTGCGGATGATGTGCACATATCCGATCTCTCGAACGATTTGACCATGTTGTCACTACAGGGGCCCGCAGCTGCATCAACACTATCTCAGCTCCTGGATTCGGGGTCGTTACCGATCCACAATATGAATCATACGCAAATTGAATGCGCCGGCAACAAGATTCGAGCAATCCACGCCACCCACTCGGGCCAACCCGGGTTTGATCTAGTTATTTCCCGAGAAATGGTGCTCGCAATAGTACGCCTGCCGAACGCACAAGCAATCCCCTGGTTCGGAATGGACACCCAGGAAATCCTTAGAATCGAAGGTGGTGTCCCCAAATACGGCATCGACATGAACGCCGATACCCTCCTCCTGGAAACGTGCATGGACGACGCAATCAGTTTTACCAAGGGATGTTACCTTGGTCAGGAGACGGTAGAACGCCTCCACTCTCGGGGACATGTAAATCGTAAACTCGTTGGACTCAAGGTGTTTGGGGTGCTCACCCCAAACCCCGGCGCCGCGATATGCGCGACCAAGCAAAACATCGGGCGCGTCACCAGCGCTATCGCTTCACCGCGTTTCCAATGCCCCGTAGCCCTCGGCTACGTTCACAAGGATCACATCAACCCTGGTACGGTCGTTAGCATCGAACACGGGGGTATGGAACTTTCCGCCACGGTGCAACCATTGCCGTTCTGACCCGCAATCGGGCTCTAATCCCAGCAACCCGGTCGTCACCGTCCGCGAACAGAATAAAATAGGGGCGACGCATGCGTCGCCCCTATTTTATTCTTCCAATTCTTCGTGGAATTCCGCTAAAGCCTATCGAGCTCGGCCAATAAGTCCTGGTTTTCGGGAATACCACCCTCGTACAGCTTCGCGAAACGGACCACACCCTGTTTATCAATAATGAAGACAGATCTCTTGGGAACGCCGTTCGGTCGGAGGGAATCATACCTCTCACAAACTTCCCCGTGGGGGAAGAAGTCTGACAACATAGGGAAACTGATTCCACCCATCTGCTCGGCAAACACCTTGTGGGCATGGATCGAATCAACGCTAACGCTCAGAACCTGAGCGTCTTTGGCCTCGAAGCTGCCTTTATCAGCCTCGAAGTTGCTCAGTTCTCGCGTTCAACCGCCAGTGAAATCTAGGGGATAGAACGCCAACACTACATGTTTCTTACCTGCAAAATCCCCCAAGGAAACTTTCTCGTCTCGGGACACTGACAATTCGAAGGGGGGCGCCTTGTCCCCCACGTTTGGCATTGGCATCAAAGAATCTCCTTTCGAAAGGCTCAATTTACTACACCTTCGTTAACATATCTCCGTTTTCCCATAAAGTCGCTCAAAATCCTTCAGGGCTTCCGCCGTGCTGGGAAAGGCCAAGTCATCCCATGGAATTCGAGAAAGTGGGAAGATTTGGGCTTCAGTACTTTCGTCTCCAGCCGCGAGAGCCCCTCCCACAACATCTGCCACGTATACGATGATGATATTAGGGGAACTGGAATAGGAATACACACCCAGCAACGTCTGCGTCTTCACTACTAGGCAACTCTCCTCCAATGTCTCACGGGTAGCTGCCTCTGTGGCGCTTTCACCCCGGTCCACGTAACCACCAGGGAATACCCATTTACCTATAGCCGGCTCGATTCCGCGTCGCAGCAACACCACACCTCCACCCAATGTGCAGATAGTACCCGCGACCACCTTGGGATCCTGGTAGAAAACGAAAGAGCACTCACCGCAGACCAGACGCTTCGGCTCGTTGCTCTTAACATTTCGAAGCGTCAGTGTGCCCGCACAACGGGGGCAGAAACGAAAGCTAGCCCCACCACTGTGGTGATGCATGTGGTGTCGATCGTGGGTTTCCATGACCTACCCTCTTCCTTCATCGTAGCGAAAGGAGGAACGGGAATCGGCAGATGTTGCTGAACACCCCGGATACGTCTGCTGCTTCCCTATGGAAGGTTCACCGCCTGCCTTAGTCGCATTAGCTCTATATTGGTCAGTGGGCATATTTCGCCCCGCCCTAACTGCCCCAGGGCAATGGGGCCAAACCGACTTCTAACCAGCTTCTCCACCGTATGGCCCACGGCAGCCACCATCCTACGGATCTCTCGATAGCGTCCCTCCTGAAGGGACACTCTAAGCCAAACCTTCCGCTTCAAACGCCGCAACACGCTCACATCCATCGGCGCAGTTGTCCGACCGTCCAGTTTTATTCCGCAACGCAACCGTTCCAATTGCGCCTCCGAAGGCATCCCGCTCAATTTGACCTCATAGACTTTGCGAACACCGTAACGAGGGTGCGTCAAACGATATGCCATATTGCCGTCATTCGTAAGGAGCAAGAGGCCCGAAGTAGCGTAGTCCAACCGCCCCGCTGGGACAACACCGGGCGGATAACCACCAGCCTGAAGGTAATCCGCAACCGAAGGACGACCTTCAGTGTCTCGCATTGTTGTGATCACCCCGGCGGGTTTGTGGAACGCAAGATAAACCCGAGACACGACAGGTCTCACCAACCGACCATCGAGGTGGATGGTGTCCCGCGCCGCATCAGCGCGGGTCCCTAGCTCGGACACTCGGTGGCCGTTGACCGTGACGCGGCCATCAAGCATCCACTGTTCGGCCTGACGCCTCGAGCCAAGTCCCGCGTGTGCGATAATTCTCTGAATCCGATCCACGAATCAATCCGAGTTTGGCCCCTCTCTCGATTAGGGTTCCTGACTCTCGACAAAGTCCCCGCCGTCACTACTAGTGCCCGCGACGCCTTCGCTTTCTTTCCCTGTGGACTCATCCCCTACATCCGACTGCGCCAGCCCCTGAGTCATCTCTTCCATTTCCTGGAGGGTCGGTAGACCCTTTAGATCTTTGAGATTAAACGCCTCTAGAAACTCTCGAGTAGTACCGTAGAGAAAGGGTTTCCCTGGCACATCCTTTCGCGCCACAATCCTAATCAGGCGCCTTTCTAAAAGCGTGGAAACAATTCCGTCAACATTTACGCCGCGAATCTCCTCCATCTCCGCACGCGTGACGGGTTGCCGGTAAGCGATTATTGCTAACGTTTCTAGATTCGCCCGACTCATCCGGGTACGCTTAACCACGGTAAGCCGGCGGACAAACTCGGCATGTTCCTTAGGCGTTCTCAACTGATAGCCATTAGCCACTTCTACAAGTCGGAATCCCCTCTTGGTTCCCTCGTATTCTCCCTGTAGCTCGCCAAGTGCATCCGTGATCTCCTTCCGTAGAGTCTCACCGACAGCACTTCTCAACCGCTCCACGGACACCGGACCATCCGCCGCAAGGAGAAGGCTCTCGAGAATTGCCTTGAGCCGCTCACTCTCCATAGTCGTCCTCCGGGGAATGTACGTCCATCACTGCATTCGCCTCCGACATTGACAAGGTCGCTTCCATAACGATGCTACCTAACCGGGCACTCTGGAACGCTCGGACCGCGCGGATCCGTACAAGCTCCAGCAGTGCCAAGAAAGTCACCACCACGTCCATTCTCGAGCGAGCCGAGTCGAAAAGCTCATTGAACTGAACTGATTTTCTACTGTTCAACTGATCGAGTATATACGTCATGCGCTCTCGCACCGACACCGTCTCCTGCACCACCGTATGCACTGGCGACGCGCCGGGGAACCGTTCCAGAACCTGCCGGAGAGCTGACATCAAATCGAACACAGAAACCTGCTCGAAGCTAACTTCCGCTACCTTTTCGGTTTGCACATGTCGGACAAACACGTCCCGGTTGAGTATGTCCCGCTCTTCGAGTTCTATAGCCGCGTTCTTAAACCGTTCGTACTCCAGCAAACGGCGCTCCAATGCCTCACGAGTCTCACCAGCCTCATCATCTTCAGTTGGGATATCGTCTTCAGCGGGGATAAGGGCACTGGACTTAATTTGCAGCAACGTCGCTGCCATGACCAAGTACTCCCCGGAGATATCTAGATTAAGGCTCTGCATTAGCTCCAGGGCCTCAAGATACTGCTCGGTAATAGATGCGATGGGGATGTCGACGATGCTGAACTCGTTCTTCTTGATCAAATGAAGCAATAGGTCCAACGGACCTTCGTAGATCTGCAGTTGAACGTGCACCGTAATGAAACCAGTCGTTACAAGGTTAAAACCGAGCGAACCTCGCTCATAGTCGTGGCTGCTTGATCACCAGCCACCCGATTGCCTTCTGCGATGACATCACGGATGTCATCTGGACGCTTCTCGTATAAAGCCCTCTTCTCCCGGAACGGTTCAAGGTCATCGATGACGCGGCGAATCATTACTTTTTTACAGTCCAGACAACCGATGCCCGCACTGCGGCATCCTTCGGAAACCTCCTCAATCTCCTGCGAAGTACAATATATCTTATGCAGATTGAAAGCCGGACACTTCTCTGGTTCCCCTGGGTCTGTACGACGGACCCGTGCGGTGTCGGTCACCATCCGGCTGAGCTTCCGATCGATCGTCTCAGGGCTATCCGAGAGCAACACCGAATTACCGTAACTCTTGCTCATCTTGCGGCCATCCAGACCTGGCAACCGCTGGGTCTCAGTAAGTAACACTTCTGGTTCAGGGAACACTCGACCATAAAAGTTATTGAACCGCCGAACGATCTCACGTGTCAACTCCACGTGAGGTGCCTGATCTACCCCGACAGGAACCCGGTGGGCCTTGTACATAATAATGTCAGCAGACTGCAAAACGGGATACCCAAGGAAACCATAGGTTGACAGGTCACGTTCTGTAAGCTCGTGCATCTGTTCCTTATAGGTCGGATTCCGCTCCAACCAGGGAACGGGGGTCAGCATCGATAGCAGCAAATGAAGTTCGGCGTGTTCCTTGATGTCGGATTGCCGAAAAATAATACACTTCGTGGGATCGAGGCCAACACTGAGCCATTCTACCACCATAGCGTGGGTGTTTTCCGAAATACCACCCGGCGATTGATAGTCCGTAGTCAACGCATGCCAATCGGCAACGAAGAAAAAGCAACGATAGCTCTCTTGTAGTCTGACCCAATTTACCAAGGCCCCGTGTAGATGGCCCAAATGAAGAAGTCCCGTGGGGCGCGCCCCGCTTACGATGGTTTCCATGGGTCCAGTTTACACCACTCCAACGATAACGGCTAGAAACCAAATCATCACTTCCATGATAGGCAGCAGCGTGTAACTCGGTGCGCTGGTCATGAGGAAAGCGACCACAATAATCAGGCCGAACGGCTCGATCCGCGCTACCTGCATGGCCAACCGTTCAGGCAAAAGCCCTACCAACACCCGACCCCCATCCAATGGTGGCACCGGAACGATGTTGAACACTGCCAACATAGCATTAATGCGCACGCTAGTGAGACTGATGAACCATAGATAGGACGAAACCGAACCAATTGCGATACCGCCGCTTATCATGATTACTTTCACAAAAACGAGACTCAACAGCGCAAGCGCAACGTTCGCACCGGGGCCGGCTAGGGCCACCCGGACCATATCCCGCCTAGGATCCTTCAGATTATTGTAGTCAACGGGGACAGGCTTGGCGTACCCGAACACTGGACCTCCAATCGAAATCAGAAATGCGGGTAATAGTACCGTGCCGATGATATCGATGTGCGATAATGGGTTTAGGGTCAGCCGACCCAGGTTTGCTGCGGTCGGGTCTCCTAGTCGCCGTGCTACCCATCCATGAGCCACCTCGTGGAAAACAATGGCCATCAGAACCGGTAATGCCCAAATGGATAACTGCCACAGGAAGTCTTGGAACATCGGACCTTATTAAGTGACACGATACGAAAATACAACATGGCTTGCAGCCACGCCTCAACGCTTGGAATCCGCCTCCCGTGGGTGGAATTGTCTGTGGACTTGTTTGACGTGGGTGCGGCTCACGTGCGTATAGATCTGGGTGGTAGTGATATCTGAGTGTCCGAGCATGGCCTGGACAGCGCGTAGGTCCGCGCCCCCTTCCAACAGATGGGTGGCAAACGAATGGCGCAGGGTATGCGGTGTGACCCGGTGTTCAAGTCCTGAGCGGAGAACATACCCACGGAGCAGCTTCCAGAAACCTTGACGTGTGATCGGTTTGCCTGAGCGCGTGAGGAACACGTAGTCACTGTATTCGCGTACGAGGAAGCGTGGACGTGTCTCGCGGAGATAGCGGTCAATGCGATCCCGAGCCCAACTACCAAAGGGAACCAGACGTACTTTGGCCCCCTTTCCCCTGATGGTGAGATAATTCGCCTCCAAGTCGACTTGGGGTAAGGTGAGGGAAATAAGCTCGGAGACCCGCAGACCACTACCATAAAGTAACTCCAACATCGCTCGGTCCCTGGCACCCAAAGGTTTTGCCTCGTCAGGCTGCTCTAACAATGTACGTATATCAGCAACGCCAAGGGTCGCAGGCAGACGGCCCGAACCGCCGCGCGAGGAAAACTCCGGAACCGGGTCCACGAACAACACCCCCTCCTTGAGAAGGAAACGAAAAAACCTACGCATGCTGCCCAGTAGCCGCACCACCGACCGTTCACTCAATTGATGAGATCGAAGATCGGCAATGTAGGCCCGCAAGTGTGATTGGGTTGCATTACGCCATTCCCCTACGCCCCGTTGAAACAGAAACGCCGCTAAACGATTCAGGTCACGGCTGTACGCCTCTAGGGTATTGGCTGCCAGCCCACGCTCCACTTCAGCCATTCCTAGAAACCGATCTATATCTCGTGCGAGTTCGTCAACCATCTTCTATGTCCAACTCACTGCAAAGAGCCTCGCACAACACGGGCAGCCGCGTTTCGTCGTGGATTTTACGACCTTGCGTATCCGTGACGTAGAATACGTCCGCGACCCTATCTACATCAGTAGAAATCTTCGCCAAATGAATGTAAACGCCAAGCTTCGAAAGCAGGTCTGTGATGCTAAAGAGAACTCCCGGCCGGTCTTGCGTAAAGACTTCAATGATTGTGAAATCATCCGACCCGGTATTGTCCCACCGGACTTTGGTAGACAACCTCACCGAAGACACCTGGGCCAACCCAGGCCGTGCTCGGCTCACCAACTCAGCAACATCCGTGTCACCGCTCAGGACTCCCGCCAGCCACGACTGCAGCCGTGACCACTTTCGTGGGTCCATCACCACCTCAGGGCGTCCGTGATGCGAGATACGAAACACGTCCAGAATGAGTCCATCCCGCCGAGTGTTGATACGCGCACTCAGCACATTCAACTCCATGGCGGCAAACACGCCGGCAATCGAAGCAAACAGTCCAGGCTGGTCATGGGCGCAAACGGTAACCTCGCTATGGGCATGCTCAGGACGATGAGATACCGCTGCTAGAACCGGCTGGTTGCCAATTCGTCGCAACAGTCGGAAGTGAAGCGGCATGTCCTCCTCGGGCGTGGTAAGAAAGTAGCGCCCAGGCATAGCTTCCAGAAACTCTTTCTGCACTTCGTCAACTGAATGTTCGGAACCAAGCTGTACCATCAACCGGGCTTGTATCCGCTGTACACTCAGAACCCGATCCAATCGCCCAGATGCACCTGTCTCGCGCTTCTCTAGGACATCCAGGGTACGGCTAAATAACTCCTCCAACAAAGCCGCCTTCCAATTGTTCCACACGTCCGGCCCCACCGCCTTCACGTCCGAATAGGTTAGTAGGTACAGAGCCTTGAGATTCCCGGCCGTCCCCATTGTGTCGGCCAAGTCAATCACTGTTTTTTCATCCTGAATATCCCGACGAAAAGCCGTAGCGGTGAGCAGCAAGTGATGCAACACAAGAAAAGACAGCAGCGCTCGTCCGTCTTCGTTAAGACCCATGCGTTCGGCCACCCGAAGGGACATTACACGCCCTAACTCCGAATGGTTACCACCCTGACCCTTACCGATATCGTGAAATAAGATCCCCAGAATTAAGATCTCTGGATGTTCCACCTCCCGAGCGAGTTGAGATAGTCGGGGCAGCGATTCATCAAACACACCCGACCGTAGCCTTTCGAATTCCCTGACTGCCCTTATGAGATGCTGATCTACAGTATAGATATGATATAGATCGTGAAGCGCCATGCATCGGACCTTACCAAACTCAGGAATCAGGGCATCCAGCACATCTGCTCGATGCATTTCAAGGAGCGTTTCATAGGTCCAATCGCTGCCCCGTAAAATGTCGAGGAATTCGCGATTTGCACCTGTCGAGCCGGGTAAGGCCTCTCCCACCACGGCTACCCAGTCCCTGACGATCTCCCGCGAATCCTGTCCAAGGCTCAACCTATTTCGCTGTAACTCCCCGAACAAATCCAGCAACTCTTCCGGAGAGCCATCGTTACCTTTGGCTCGGGTAACCGCCAGTGTGCTTCCTGCAATGCGGACTCCCGGACTCAGATCTCGACCCAACCGAGGCTCATCGTGTTGAGATGGGCCGTGATGCACCGAGCGGTGTATGATCAGGGACGATAGTCGACTGACCTCTTCGGCGTGCAGATAATAGGCGCGCATAAAGGTCTCCACCTCACTCAGCCGGCCCTCAGCGACATAACCCAGTCCGTGAGCGGCTTGCTCTTGGGAGGCGAAGGTTAGGCGATCTTGGTGTCTTCCTGCTAGAAAGTGTAGTTCGTTTCGAGTACGCCATAGAAAGTCGCGCCCGCGCTCCAGGGCCATTGCATCCCTCGAATCCAACAGGCCCGTCTTCGGTAAGTCATGAAGTTTTACAGGGCCGTTTTTAGCACCGGCAATCCACATGGCCGTGTGGATATCACGTAAGCCCCCCTGCCCTTCCTTAATGTCTGGCTCAAGCAAAAATACCGACTCACCGTGTCGCAGGTGTCGCTGCCGGTATTCGCTCAACTTCGTTTCCACGAACCTCTCCTGGGCGTGTCCGCCGACCTGTCGCCACACCAGCCGTTGAAGATCCGCATACAACCGTTCGTCGCCAGAAACGTGTCGGCCGTCCACTAAGGCCGTCTGAATCACGTGATCAGCCCTAGCCCGCCGAATGCATTCCATTAAAGTACGGGTGGCATGGCCCACCGTGAGTCCGGCGTCCCACAGAGAGTACAAAATCTTCTCGGCAACGACTTCCACGTACGGTGCAGCACGCCAGTGGTAGAGGAAAAGGATATCGATGTCAGAGTAGGGGTTCAGTTCATCCCTCCCATACCCCCCTTGAGCCACCACGGCGCAACGTTCCTTGTCCGTAGAATGGCGAGAACGGTATTCGTCCTCAGCAAGCTCGAAAAGCCGCTGCAGAAGAACATCAATCATCTTGCTATGCGCCTGGACCACCTCCGAACCAGATGCGCCAAGCTGATGAGCCTTCATAAGACGACGCCGCCCCAGATCAATGTAGTCCCTGACACCCGCTCCCGTCCTCGAGCTCTGGATTAGATCGTGCACAAGTTCTCGCCAGGACAAGGGGCCGACAGTTTCCCTGGGGTGCGTTAGGTCTTCCTTGCCTCCATCTCCTAGGTCCGGCACTAAGGAATCCCCCTCTTCCGCAACTTGTCAGCGTAATTCTTGATGCCCCGGAATAGTCCGTCGACGATAACTCCCTGAAAATCCGCACGCCGTAGCACAGTAGCCTCTCTGCGATTGCTAAGAAAAAATAACTCAGTCAGTGCCGACGGCATTCTCGCGCCTACTAAGACGTAGAATAGCCCCTTTTTGACCCCAAGGTTTTTAGCGCGCGAATAATGCGGCCGGGTGGTGTCAACCAGCGACGACTGCAACTGGCTCGCCAAGCTCTTAGAATCGGCCAGATATACGTTCAATTTGAGATCACTCAACATTATCTGCAGGTCCGTGAGATTTCTGCGAGCCGTCCCGTTCTCTCTAGCGGCGAGTTTCATGGTGGCTTCATCTGTCGTCTTGTCCAGATAGTACGTCTCAAGACCACCCGCCCTTCGATTGTGACTGGCGTTGGCATGAATCGAAAGGAACAGATCGGCCTGCTCGGCGTTGGCCATCGCCGTTCGCTGCTTGAGAGGCACATAAACGTCCGTATTCCGCGTAAGAACCACATCCACGCCCATCCGTCGACGAAGCATCGGTGCAAGCTTCGTCGCCACCCGCAACACTACGTCCTTCTCCCTAAGGCCTCCCACCCCAACGGCCCCCGGATCCCTTCCTCCATGACCCGGGTCCAGCATGATCTTGCGGACCGCCAACTGTCTGGGGGTCGCAGTCCCGCTACGTCTCTCTATATCCACCATAAGGCGGTGTGGGTTGGACAGTAATGCTACATCGTGGGTCCCTGGGTACTTGAGGTCCAACACCACCCGTACCACATCCGCCCTGAACTGACTGAGCCGAACCCTTTTTACTAGCCGATCTGTAACGTCAACACGTTGGTGCCTCATCGTTAGACGGGCCGGGGCTAGATCCAGGTAGATCCTCGGAGGAAGATCCTTTTGACGAGACGCGGGGAGTGCCCGGACGCTAAACTTTACCCGACCGGTAAGATCAAGCATTACTCGCGTATAGTTGATTGAAGACAAACAACGTAGCCCCGTAAGACGGGCCTTCGGTACCACCGCGTAAACATTCGACAACAATCCAAATGCCGACAGCGCCAACAAAGCAGTCAGGAAACGTACCAATCGGCCCCCTCGCTTAGTGTTCGCCGTTACCCCCTAAAAGGTCCGACATCTTCGAGTGGGGAAACATAGCCATATAAATCATTTACGACGGCAGCAATTTGCTCGTCGCTTGACTTGTTCGAACCAGCAGCAGATCGAAGCCCCCTACACAGACCGTCCGACACGGAACACAAATTGGACCCCCCCGAAATCATGTCTGCTAGACACAGACTGGATGAGCACAACGACAGACCCATACATCCTTAGCACCCAGATGCGCGCCTTTGCCTCACCTCCATCACGAGAGTGAATGCGCTGAGGGCAAACACAACAGTGGCAATGAAAGGTTCGAATAAACAGCCAAACATTCCCCGATTGACGTCATCCGCAGACACAGACCACCCATCTAGATAATGATCGTTGACAACCCCACGTTCGTAGAGGGGGACAATGCCGTCGCGTTAGCGATGTCGCAGCCGTAGCACAATACGCTACGTCGGATGACAATCGGAGCGGAGTCCATGCGCTTGCAGCGCCCCAGGGGGTTTACGAGCACCTTGGTCACGTTCCTCACATCCTTGCGCTACACCCCTTGAAGGTAGCTTTGAAGATAAGCGGCACCTACCGTGGCACTCTTCAACCGCTAGTAATGATCCATCATGAGGATGCGTCGTTTCCGCTCCACCATGTCGTCGTTTGCGGTTGCGCCCGCACGGCGGCCTTGCGGACGACTTAGACCTTGCGCCGTTGACCCAGCAGATAATCTACCAAAAGATATTGCCCCAGACGATCGGGGCGGGTGTAGAAAGCACGCCCTTTGTTGAGGCGTGTCATTTCATCCACGAAACCTTTCAACACCGGACTGTCATCCAGCATGAAGGTGTTTATTCGGATACCCCGTTGGGTGACCCGCTTCGCCTCCTTCAGCGTCTCCTCAGCTGCGCGCTGACTAATGCCCCCGAAGCTAAGCGGCCACTCGCAATACAGTCTTCCTTGGCGGCAATATGCCGTAGGTTGCCCATCGGTTATCACAATGATCTGTTGATTTCGCGTCGAACTCCGCTTCTTCAACAGGTCGATGGCAAGATGGAGCCCGTCCTGAAGGTTGGTAAACGGGTCGCCCATATTCCATGTAGCTTCCGGCAAGTCCTTTGCCTTCAGCTCCACGGCCCGCGTGAAGAATCCGACGATACCAAAGTAATCCTGGGGGTACTTAGAACGGCACAAAGCTTCCATGGCCAGGGCAACCTTTTTGGCCGCGGCGAATCGACCGTCCCAACTCATCGACCAACTCATATCCAGTAACAGCACTGTCGCCGCCCGAGTAGAATACTGAGAATCAAAGACCATAAAGTCCCGGGGATCAAGTTTCAAAGGAAGCGTTGGGTTACGACGTAAAACACTCCGTAAAGTCTCGTTCAGATTAATGTTTAAAGGATCGCCCGACACATAGGGCTTACTACTCTCAGATACTAACTCCTGGGATCCGTGCCGAGCGATTTCGTGACGCCCGGCGGCATCACGACTCAGCTGTTTGTAGATATCCCTCAAAGCGATTTGGCCAATGCGGCGAACGCCACGTGGGGTCAACTCAAAATGGTCACCCTTGTCTACTACGTATCCACCGTCCTCCAAGGACGACTCCAGCCGCATGACCCCCTCGTAGTCCTCTTGAGCCTGGGAGCCGAGGAGGCTGTTCAATAGCTCCATATCGACGTCCTTCGGCTGGCTGCTGGATAGTTGACCCTCTAACTTCTGAAGCCCCTCCATTCGTTCCTGGAGTTCCGACGCTTCTTCAAAATTCAATGATTCTTGACCCCTAAAGAGGTTTCCTTCACGTCGAATATAGTTTTCTAAACGACGAATCTTATCCAGTTGAGATAGAATTTCTTCGAAATCTTGCTGGGCCTCCGAATTTTCGAAGTTATAGCCCGTCAACCGTTCTATGGAGTCGCTCAACTTAGGTGGAAGGTGTTGAAGAAATTCGTCCTTCTTCTCCGCCTCGGTCCGATCATCTTTCTGCTGAAGGGTCTCACGCTCATTAGCGACGATTTCCTGCAGCTTCTCCTGGATCTCATCTAGCGCAGAACGGATCTGGTACTGCTCGTACATGCGCCGCTTTTCGCGAGCCACCTGTGACAAGAGATCATCTAAGCCGGGGACGCGCTCGTCATCCTCACCGACACCACGCTGCATCAAACGCCGCATGGACTGCTGTAGATCTCCGGTTTCGTCTAGATGATCATTGAGTTGATCGAATACATCGTTGGATCGGAGCGGCCTATCCTGACCTCCGCCCCAACCACTGTAGCGGGCATGGATCATAGCGAATCAACCGCGATCTGAGCCGCGGGAGACAACGTTGCGTTGAGGTAGGACTGCACCCGAATATCGATCATCACTTCCCATAGGTTATGCGACCCCCTTCAGCCTCCTTGTTGAGCTTCTGGTGTAAGTGCAAGCCTTCCAATACTAGCTCTGCAGCCGAGGCAAGAAATTCCGGCAAATCGACATCACCTAACGAAGTTACCGCTTCCCTTAGGCCGGGGATCTCCTTAATGCCGCTGGCGTAATCTTCTGACCGCATTTCATCAGACACCTCAACCCCCCACCCCGAATTAAAGTGTTCTACGACTCCCTGAAGGGAGTTGACGTCAAACCGACTGTCGAAGGTCTTCAGGATCGCCCGGTTCAACAAGCGCTCAATGAGCTCTTGCTCGTTTGTCTCCTCACCTACATATTCCACCTCAACTTTTCCGCAAGTGGAAGGCAGGACGGCGTGAAGGTCACTTACCCGAGGGACAATGGCTGTCTCTCCTACGCGCAATGCGCGCTTTTCTGCATTGCTAATCATGCTCTCGTAGTTATTGATACTGACACGTACACTGACTCCGGAGGATTGATTGATCTCGCTGCAGTTACGCGCCTCAAAAGTCAAATGTCCCAACACGTCCTTCATAAAGTCGGGGATCATTACTGGTTGGCTACGGTTATCAATAGGAGCAGATTCCTGCTCCATAATTTCAATTTCGTGCTCAACGCTATGAGGATAATGGGTCCTAATCTGAACGTCGAAGCGATCCTTGAGAGGTGTGATAATACGGCCACGACTGGTGTAATCTTCGGGGTTTGCACTAGCTACAATCACAACATCCAGGGGTAGCCGAATCTTGTACCCCTTAATTTGAACGTCCTTTTCTTCCATGAGGTTGAAAAGTCCTACCTGGACCTTTTCCGTTAGGTCCGGCAGTTCATTCACAGCGAAGATGCCTCGATTCGTTCGGGGGACGAGACCGTAATGGATAGTTTCCTCATCCGCAAGATACCGACCTTCCGCAATCTTTATAGGGTCGATCTCACCGATGAGATCGGCGATGGATACATCTGGCGTTGCCAACTTCTCGCCGTATCGTTCTTCACGCCCGATCCACTCCACCTCTATCCGGTCTCCCTCCTCGGCCAGTCGCCTTCGGCACGGCGCACAGATGACATTGAACGGATCGCAATTGATCTCGCAGCCTTTCACCTTCGGAATGTGTTCGTCCATCAAAAGGCTGAGACCGCGAATGATCCGTGACTTCGCCTGACCTCTCTCACCCAGAAACACCATATGATGGCCCGACAGGACGGCGTTCTCGATCTCCGGGATCACCGTCTCATCATAGCCAACGATACCCGGGAGGATTCGATCCCCGGACTTAAGGAGATTCATGAGATTGTGTCGCATCTCGTCGCGCACCGAACGCACGACGATTCCACTCTGCTTCAATTCGTCCAGGGTATTGATGGATTGCACGCCAGAACCTCCCCCTAAGCCATTTTGTCCAGTTGTGGTTTATCTCGGAATCCACCGACCGGTGTCAGCAGTCCGAAACGACCAAGACACCGGCGGACATCAACCGAGTGGCTTAAGTCACTAATGTTCATCCTTAACAAGGGGATTCCGGTTGACCCGAAGGCGCAGTTCCTTCCCGACCTTGAAAAACGGGACTCTCTTGGAAGACACCGATACGATTTCCCCTGTCTTAGGATTGCGTCCGTCTCGGGCACGCCGGTGCTTGACCACGAAGCTCCCGAAACCCCGTATCTCGATCCTCTCCTCGCGCTGCAACGCAGAGATCAAGGCGTCAAAAACAGTATTGACGATCACTTCCGAATCAAACCGTGACAGGTGGGGAAACCGGTCGTTGATTTCCTTAATCAAATCTCGCTTAGTCATTCAGCTCCCCAATTGTATCCGGCGAAAACTATTCCGTTTCCTTATCGCCATCTTCTGTGGTTTCTTCGAGCTGACTATCCTGATCTAATTTCAGCTCCTCCTTCAGAATGGTCTCAAACGAGAATCGTCCCGCTTCCTTCTCTTTCTGAAGATACGTTTCCAACTCTTCCCGTTCTTCTGATCGTTTCAGAGCACGAATACTAAGTCCAATTTTTCGTTCCTGGATGTCTACGTTGATCACCTCCGCTTCGACAACCTCGCCCACTTGGTGGAGGCTAGAGGGCTTGTCGACATGCTCCGTGCTCAGCTGAGACACGTGGACCAACCCCTCCACGCCTTCGGCAACGCGCACAAACACCCCAAAGTCTAGAACCCTAACAATCTCGCCCTCGATTCGAGTCCCGATCGGATGCTCCTGGACTGCTCGCTCCCACGGATCTAAGGTCAACTGTTTCACCCCAAGTGAGAGTCGTTCCACTTGCGGATCTACCCCCAGCACCTTAGCTTCCACAACGTCGCCCTTCTTGTAGAGTTCCGAGGGGTGTTTGATTTTCTTGCTCCAGTCGATATCGGAAATGTGGATGAGTCCGTCGATGCCCTCTTCGATTCCAACGAACACCCCGAAATCTGTGATGTTGCGTACGGGTCCCGTGACGATACTCCCTTCGGGGTATTTCTCCTTCGCCAAGAACCAAGGGTTTGGCAACACCTGCCTGAGCCCCAGCGAGATACGTCGGCGTGCTGGGTCTACATTTAGCACCATGGCCTCTACGGTTTCGCCAACCTGAACTACTTTCGAGGGATGCGAAAGCTTCTTCGCCCAGGACATTTCCGACACATGTATCAGCCCCTCGACTCCCTTCTCAAGTTCGACAAAGGCGCCATAGTCCGTTAGGCCCATGACGTTGCCTGTGATCTTGGAATCGATTGGGTAACGCTCCGTCACTGACTCCCAAGGATCTGGTGTTATCTGCTTCATGCCCAGCGAGATCCGCTCCCTCTCCTTGTCGAACTTGAGCACCACCACCTGAACAGTTTCTCCGATAGTCAA
The DNA here is from genome assembly GCA_964438895.1 of uncultured Syntrophobacterales bacterium. Lineage (GTDB taxonomy): Bacteria > Desulfobacterota > Binatia > UBA9968 > JAJDTQ01 > JAJDTQ01. The sequence continues at coordinate 48,299 of CAYTMJ010000010.1, forward strand.
CAGGTCGCTCGGGTGGTTGACCCGTCCCCATGACATGTCCGTAATGTGTAGAATCCCGTCAATACCTCCTACATCCACAAAAGCCCCATAATCCGTGATATTTTTAACAATACCTTCAAGTATAACCCCCTCATCCAGGACGGTCAGTGTCTCCTTCTTGAGCACTTCCCGCTCCTTCTCGAGTAGGATTTTGCGGGACACCACCACATTGTCGCGCATCTGGTTGTACTTGAGGATCGTGAACTGATCCCGTTTGCCAACGAACTGATCCAAGTTGCGAGTAGGACGTATGTCCACATGCGAGCCGGGAAGAAAACCTTCGACTCCCACGTCCACCCTAAATCCTCCCTTTACGCGTGCGACGATCGTCCCTTCAACAGGAGTCACCTCCTCGTATGCCTTCTTAATTCGGTCCCACACCTTTATGCTCTCGGCTTTTTGGCGGGAGAGTACGATCTCCCCCCTATCGCCTTCGGGGGACTCAAAAAAGACATCCACATCATCGCCGACGTTGACCTGCAGTGTTCCTTCACGATCCTGGAACTCCTGCACCGAGATACGACCCTCCGTCTTGTAGCCGACATCCACAACAACGTGAGTGGGGTTAATGTCGACCACCCTTCCAGTAACCACGCCACCCGGCTGCACCGCCTGCAAGCTTTCCTCGAACAAAGACGCAAAGTCTTCTTCAGCAATCGAAGCTTCCTGGCCCTGCGAAGTATCGGGGTTCTTCTGCGCCTCGCCTTCCGTCATGAAACAGTTCTCCCATCCTCATTAGATTTCGCATCGATCTCTTGTAGAATCCTGTCCACCACTGCCGTCACTGACAATGCCGTCGAATCAACGAGCATCGCATCATCAGCTTTGCGCAAGGGCGCAATAGCCCGTTCTTTATCCCGACGGTCTCGATGCCTAACATCAGCCAGGGTAGCCTCTAACGTCAGAGAAGGATCTCGACCAGCTAACTCCTTAAACCGCCGGCGCGCTCGTGTCTCTAGCGACGCGTCCAGATATATCTTCACATCGGCGTCCGGGAAGATCACCGTACCCATATCTCGTCCTTCAGCCACGATACGGCCACCGCGGCCCATGTTACGCTGTAGGTCAGCCATCCTTCGCCTTACGAGTTTCAGCCCGGAAACCCGTGACGCCATTTGACCTACCTCCGGCGTCCGAATAGCTCCGCTTACATCTGCGCCATCCAGAATTACCGTCGGAGAACCGGCATCCGCACCCAGACCTACGGCTGTACTGTCCAGGATTCGTGCTAAGACGTCCTCGTCGTTGGGATCGGAACCCTGGCGCATGACTTTCCATGCCAGGGCCCTATACATCGCCCCGGTATCCATATAACGGTATCCCATACGCTTCGCCACGGCCTTAGCTACCGTACTCTTTCCGGCGCCTGCCGGGCCATCAATGGCCACAATCAACTATCCTATCCCCACTCGCCATTAGGTACAACCGGTCGCCCGGAACCAAACATCATAAACCAATCCCCTCAACCGCGAATTTTTGCAAGAGCCTCAAAGAAACCGGGGAACGAAACCCTTACACATTCTTCGCCCGACAAGACAATCCCGCCCGGCGTCGAAAGACCCGCGACGGTTAGGGCCATAGCTACCCTATGATCATCGTGACTTTCCACCGAAACACTTTTTAGTACGGTGTCACCTTGTATGACAACGTCGTCGCGACACACATCCACCGTAACCCCCATCTTCGAAAGCTCGCGCTTCATAGTACCGATACGATCAGATTCTTTAAATCGCAACTCACCGACATTACGAAAGCGCGTCTGACCTTTAGCCAACGCTGCGGCCACGAACAGCACCGGATATTCGTCAATCGTCCGCGGAACAAGTTCCGGTTGTACCTCCGTCCCCACCAACACCCCACCGCGGACTCTGAAATCAGCAACCAACTCGTTTGCCTCCTCCCAGGTCCGCGTCACCTCAACGTCGGCACCCATGGCCCGCAGGACGTCGATTGCGCCGCTCCGTGTGGGATTACAGCCTACACCACGGATGTACACGTCGGAACCCGGAATGGCGGCTGCAGCCACCTACAGGAACGCAGCCGACGACACATCGCCCGGCACGGTAAGGCTTGTCCCCGAAAGCTCTTGACCACCTCGCACCGTTACGCAGCGACCGACACTCTCCACTGAAGCCCCGAACCCTCGGGCCATGATCTCAGTATGATCACGTGACCGAAACGGCTCTTCGAATCGCGTCTCTCCGCCGGCCTGCAACCCCGCCAACACCACAGCTGACTTCACCTGAGCACTGGCAACCGGCGCCGTGTAATTAATTCCACGAAGCTTCTTCCCGTGAATCTCCAGGGGAGCGCACCCATCCACTCCCTTGACCCGGGCACCCATCCGCGACAGTGGGTCCAAGATGCGACCCATCGGGCGGCTGCGAAGGGATCTGTCGCCGTCGAGAAGCGTGGCAAAAGGCCGTGCCGCTAATACTCCGGCCAGGAGCCTCATCGTAGTACCGGAATTGCCACAGTCAATGGTCCCCGCCGGCATTCGTAGGCCATCCCAGCCTTTTCCTTGGACACACAACACATCGCCCTCACGCCGAAACTCGACGCCCATCCCCTTGAACGCAGCCACCGTACTCGAGTTATCAGCGCCGCGGGATAGGTTGGCGATACGGGTCTCACCCCGCGCCACCGCGCCCATGATTACGGCACGATGTCCGATCGATTTATCTCCAGGAACGTGAACGTCGCCCCTGAGGGGCTGCGACACCTGCTCAATTCTCACGGTCATCGATTACGAAACCTTCTTTCGAGTGACTAATGCCCGCTCAAACTCCTGCTCCAACTGCCGTCCGTCGTCCCGGCTAATGCTGTCTGCGATTCGTTCGAGGGCTCTGACATACTCCCGAATCCCTCGGAGTACCGCCTCTCGGTTAAGCATGCAAATGTCGCGCCACAGCTCTGGACGGCCCGCAGCGATACGGGTGGTGTCTCGAAAACCAGATCCGCAGTATTGCGCCATGTCGACCGACTCGATCCTGGTTCGCCCTAAGGCGTTCACGAGGGCCGCAGCAGCCACGTGAGGTAAATGGCTCACCACTCCCAGAATCCGGTCGTGCAGCCTAACATCCATCAGCTCAACCTTCGCTCCAACTCGACGCCAGAATATCCGCAATTTCTTCACAGCACCTGGATCGCTATTCCGTGTCGGGGTAATTATACACCGGCGCCCCACGAACAGATCGGCCCTTGCTGCATCGGGACCCCACTGATCGCTACCGGCGATAGGATGAGCTCCAACGAAAGGCGGGCTCCCCTTCAAGAGTCTCTCCATGTCCGCAACAACCCGGCGCTTTACGCTACCGACGTCACTAATAAGGCATTCCGAGCCTATGCGCGATAGAAACGATTCCGCGAGAGGAGCGATGGCACTAACCGGCGTCGCTAGTACTAGGAAATTAGTGTCTCCGGGAAAGTCATTGGCCTTCAGAAAATAAGCATCCAGGATCCCTATGTTCCGCGCCCGGCGTAGAGTCTTCTCGTTACGGCCGAATCCTACCACCCTATCCACCAACCCACGTTCCTTAGCAGCCAACGCTAGCGACCCACCGATCAGCCCAACGCCAGCAATTACCATAGTGTGAAACATCACCGTCGCCCTCCGTCGTGCTTCACGACTTTCCCAAGAGCGTCTAAGAACCTGCGGTTCTCGTCCGGCGTACCTACCGTCACACGCACGTGTTCGGGAAACTCGGGGCCTACAGGTCGTACGATGACACCGAGGCGCATCAGCTCCTCAAACACAACTTCCACCTCTCCAGTCCGCACCAAAATGAAATTAGCCTGACTAGGAATCCACTCAATTCCCCGAACCGTTAAGCCCTCAGTCAGGAAAGCTAACCCTTGCCGGTTCCCCTCAACGCTGCGAAGTAGATGCTCGGCATCCTCCAACGCAGCGGTTGCAGCCCACTGGGCCGCAGCATTTACATTAAAGGGCTCCCTCACCTGGTTCATCATCCTCACGACCTCGGGAGGGGCGACAGCGTAACCGATCCGCAAGCCCGCGAGCCCATAAACCTTGGAAAAGGTCCTGAGAGTTACAACGCTCCGATCCTCGCGAAAGTTCATAAGTGAATCCGGGTAATCCGGATCATCGGCGTACTCAAAATAGGCCTCGTCCGCCACCACAAGCACCTCGGGGCCCACCTGTTCGAGAAACTCCTCCCACTCTGCCCTGTGGTAGATGGTGCCTGTTGGGGTGTTTGGATTGGCTAGAAAGATACAGCGCGTTCTGGACGTCAACGCTTGCGTCATAGCATCTAGGTCGTAACAATAGTCTTTCAGCGGCACAGTACGCGTGGCCACACCCATAGCATCAAGGGCCAGGCCGTATGCCACAAACGTGCCCTGGGATCGAAGAGCCTCGTCGCCGGGACGTAAAAATGTTCGAACCACTAGTTCGATCAACTCGTTTGAGCCATTTCCAAAGATCAACCGTTCGGTTGATACGCCAAGCCTAGCCGCAAGCGCATGCCGGAGATGAAAACAACCCCCGTCCGGGTAAAGATGAAGCTCCCCGAGCCGCTCTCGTAACGCGGACACCGCCTTCGGGGATGGACCTAATGGATTCTCGTTGGACGCCAACTTAGCCGACCCCCGGATACCATACTCTCGTTCGACTTCGTCGATAGGCTTGCCGGGCACATAGGGCACAATACGACGAATATAGTCCGGAACGTTTTCGACAATACTCATATGCTACAGGGGTAGGATCCAAGTTCCTTTAGGAAGACGCAGTTCTTAGCGAGCTGTTCGAGGGCACTCCTCACTTTGGGTTCCTGTCGATGCCCCCTAAAATCAATGAAAAATACGTACTCCCATGCCTTCTGGCGTGACGGCCGTGACTCGATCTTAGTAAGGGTAATGTCATGCTCCGCGAAGGGCGTCAGCATTTCATGGAGAACGCCAACACGATCTTTGGCGGCGAACACGATACTGGTCTTATCCTCGCCGGTGGCGGAAGGTGGATTGTCGCCAATGACAAAAAACCGAGTGATGTTGTCATGGTTGTCAGCGATGTTGGCGTGGACAATTCTAAGCCCGTACACGTCACCAGCCAACCGGCTAGACACGGCCGCTGCTTCCCGATCGGAACGTGCTTCCTTAGCGGCCTGTGCGGTACTCGACACCTCCTCGACGGTGGCGCCGGCATAGTGGGCGCCGATCCAACGCCGGCATTGCCCGAGAGCATGGGAATGGGAGAGAATACGCTTGACGTCCCTAGGCCGCCCCGATCGAGACAGCAGGCAAAGTTCGATATCCACACTGACTTCGCCGCAGATCTGTACGTTTGCGTCCTGGAGCAGATCCAGGGTATGGGTCACCACTCCTTCTGTGGAGTTCTCGATAGGTACCACCCCATAAGTTACATTGCCCGCACCTACCTCCCGAAAAACATCATCAATTGTGGGCTCGGCACGGTAGCGGACCGTGCTGCCAAAATGCCGCTGGGCAGCCATGTGAGTAAAAGTCGCCTCAGGGCCAAAGAACGCTACGGCCATCCGCTCCTCAATGCCACGGCAGGCGGACAAGACCTCCCTATACACGGCACGAATTGCGGCAATCGGCAACGGGCCCTTGCTGGAATCGGAGATCCGTCGATAGACCTCCCGCTCTCGGCTCGCCACATACACAGGTCTTCCTGTAAGATTCTTCTGATGCCCGATCTTCAGGGCAAGGGAAGCCCTCTCGTTGAGAAGCGCTACAATCCTGGAATCAACTTGGTCGATCTTTTTCCGGAGGGCATCAACCGGTTCTCTGCGGCTCAATGAAAACCTCGAGGGGACAGACTAGGAACGAAAGGGTACGTTAGCTGAACTCCCGTGCAATTGCAACTACGCGTAGCGAAAGGCTTTTACCGCCAGAAGAAGCTTGATTACTAGGTCGATGCCGAAGGGCAAGCGTCTTCTCATGTCGTAATGGCCAATCGTCAATGGACACACAAGCCCCGGCTGATCTTTACGCTGCCCAGACGGCCTTCAGCCTTCCTCACTACTGGTTAGTTTTCTGTTCACCGAAGCAAAAACCTATCCAAGCACCGAGCTAGGACGGACGTGGATCATCTTCGGACTCGTACTCAACGCCACGCCGCATGATGAGTCAGTCGACGGGACCTAGCCGGTGGGCCGAAACGCCCCTATTTCAGCAAAGGAAAAGACCAAGGACTCATCTCTTCAGCGGTGCGACCCAGTGCATCCCAATCTTGCAAATGATCCCATGCAAACTCGGCAGCCTCCTGAGCTTGGCGCCGTAGCGTTTCGAATTCTACCCCCGGAATCTGCCCCTGCTCGACGCGAACGACCCCATCGACGATAACCATCTGGACGTCGTCACCTATTCCGCATTCAACGACGCTTTTAATCGGATCCCGAACCGGCCCATAACGAAGGGTACCGCGGCCGGAAAGATCAATGACAACAATGTCCGCTCGAGCCCCTGGCGCGAGCCGCCCGAGGTCCTCTCGCCCCAACGCCCGGGCACCGCCCAGAGTAGCGGCTTCAAATACTTCCGCCGCGGTTGCGGCTCGAAGATTATGCCCAATGACCTTACCGAAGTATGAGGCGACGCGCATCTGCATCATGAAGTCCCGCGGATACGTATCGCTACCCAAAGCAATGTTGACACCGGCTTTGCGGTATCGTTCCCAGGAGTCCAAGCACCGCCCCCGCCGCGCAATATTCACAGGGCAGTGAGAAATCGACACACCGTATTCCCCCATAAGTTCCAGATCACGACCGCCTGAATAATTCATCTGCGGGTTCTCGGCAACGAAATTTCCATGTCCTATAGTGAGATCCGGCCCCAAAAGGCCCACGGACTCCAGAAGCTCCACAGGTGTCATTCGATGCTCGAGCACGAGCTCAAAAAATTCGATGACATTATATGCGGCGTGGGTTGATACGGGTACATTGAGTTCATCCGCGGCCTTCCGCGTAGCCCGTAAGAGATCCAGCGTACAGGTCTCAGCTTCCCGCGGAACAAGCATCCCCCGCACCCTGTCGCTACAACTGCCATCCACGCGTTTGATGAAATCCACAGCACCCTCAAACTCTCGCCACCCCGCGGCCTCATCTACCGTCCGTTTGAGACGACCCCGATCATCCGCAACCCAACGTCCCGAATCAAATCCAGGTCCCAGATATGCTCGAGCTCCGAGCCGATCGACCTCTTCCAACAACCCCTCCTGAACCCGGAGTTGGCTTCCGATCTCCATGAATGTAGTCACACCGTTCCGCAATAGCTCTGCCACTGTGAACGTCGCGTGAAGGTTCGTCCCCTCATCGGCCCCGGCTTGATCAGGTCTTGTATATCGTGGATCTCCCGCCGGGCGGGTCCCCTCACGAGGCACGCTGATCTCAAGAAACGGTTGGCCGAAATAGTCCGGTCGGCCGTTATCTGTGATAAGCCTGTGCGACGCCCTGTGACCCCCATGCACGTGCATATCGATAAAACCCGGAGCCACCAACATTCCGCGCGCATCGATCTCACGATCGACGTTCCCATCGTAGTCGGATCCCACGTACAGAATAACGCCGTCCTCAAAAACTACCACGCCATCTCGCACTAAAGCATGTGTTTCACCCTGGTAACCGACTATCCAGCCTCCCCGAATTAATGTGCGCAAATCATGCCTCCGCCTAAGTAGGCTGTTCCCCAAATGGTAACGCAGTCCCCAGACCCCTCTCGCACGCAACCCCATATACCCAACTCGCAATACCCACATCCAGTATGCCCATACCGGGGGATTCATAAAGAATGATCTCGTCGTCACTTACCCTTCCGGGCGTCTTACCAGCAACCACGTCACAGAACTCGGCCGCTACATCCTCTCTGCTGAATTTGCCACTAGCCAAAAGGGCGGGAAAAGGTTTTCGTGGCGGCGTGTCACCCAGGACTTGATCAGTTCCAGAAAGAAATACCCGCGACCGCTCCACCGTAGCCTCGTCAAATTCACCGGGGGCAAGTGACATTACGAGAACACCTTTCTCTAGCCAGTCACCCTCGAACACCACCGTGTTACCGGACGTTGCCAGAAGTACTATATCCGTATCCTCGACGGCTTCCCGACCTGACTCCACCACCACGATCTCTATGCCAAGAATAGCACTCATTTCCTCATGAAACCGGCGCCGGTTTGCCGCGCTCCGGCTATAGACCTTGACACGATCTATATTACGCACAGCACAGCACGCCTGTACAAATCCGCGGGCGTAACGCCCGGTTCCAACAACTCCAAGGGTACGCGAATCCGCCCGGGCCAGGTACTTAGCTGCCACGCCGTAGGGGGCCGCCGTACGGATGGCGTGCAAATGATAATCGGAAACAATGGCCACCATCTCCATCTCTTTCCAGTCGAAGAGGCAGATGACCTCGGAACGGTTGGTTCCCTGGTGTCCTGAGTATACCCGAACAGCCGCAAAGCCAAGTTCCGGCACCATTCCCGGCAGTATTCGAATATTATGCCATAGATGACCCGGGTGATCGGGGTGTTCCATGGTGAGACGCTTGAGATGGAAAGTACTCCCCTCAGATTGCTGGCGCAGCACCTCTTCGATGACTGAGACCGCTTCGGTGTACGCGCTTCGGCCCTCAATAGCCGCTAGTACATCATTTTCCGTAAGAAACAGCATATTAAACTTCCTATTCGATTCCGTAGAGCCGAGCAGCATTCCCGCCCAACACTGCTTCCTTCTGATCCTGGGCCAAGTCTCCCCGCTGCAACAGTTCATCAATCTCGTGCCGACAACTTGCAGCGTCAAAAACCTCATGCGGAAAGTCGCTCGCGAATAGAAACGGTTCAGCTCCAGCTTGCTGCACGGCAAATGCCAAACCTGTGTCATCGCAATCAAAACCAACGAAGATCCGACCCTCCCGAACGTGTCGCCTGAAATGATCGCTGGCTTTCTCCCCCGGCATAGGTCCCGGCACAGGATCACCCGCCAGATCGATCTGCTGATGTCCCTCATTGTACGAGCGGTCGAGGCGGTCCATGAAGAACGGCACCCAGGTAGCTCCTCCTTCCAGGAACCCCACGCGCAACCCAGGGAAGCGCTCGAAAATACCGTGGCTCAACATTGCCGCCGCTTGGACCATGACACCGAACGGGTGACCAAGGGCATGCACCGGGTAGTAGACGCTGAAGGCGTCCATTCCAAGATGGTGGTGCGCACCACCGTGCACAGTGAGGCAACAACCGAGCTTCTCGGCTTCCTCGTAGATAGGCCAATAGGCCTTAGCCCCCAGATGACCCTTGATAGCCTCACCATTTGATGGAAGCATTGCGCCGACCATACCCAGTTCCCGAACACAATGTTGCAACTCGGCCACCGCAGCCTCTTCGTCCTGTATAGGAAGGAGCCCGACCCCCTTTAGGCGCGGCGACGTGCTGGTGAAGCGGTCGTGAAGCCAATTATTGTAAGCCCGGCAGGCTGCGATGCCCCACTCCACCGAAACGATGCGGCCAACGCCCAAGCCGGCGCTAGGATAGAGCACGCTCCAGGCGATCCCGGTCTCGTCGATGAAGGCGAGCCACTCCTCCGGACCTGGGGCGGTCTTCATACTACCACCAACGTACGGCACTCGGTTCTTCATCAGGTAACGGAAATGCAAGTGGTCAAAAACGGGGAACATCTGGCTAAACTGGTTCCCAGCGGGCATATACTTGGCGATCTCATCGCCGAAGAAATAGTCGTTGATGTGGCCATCGGCGTCGTTGATAGTCGGCATAATATCTCCTCCTTTAACCCATCGGGCAATTATCGAAGCGTTTACAACCCGTCAATGAGCTGGTAACGACCTTCGGGATCTTGGTTTATGTCTCCCGCCGCGTGAAGCGTGCCCATAGCGCGAGCAACGGACTGGAGATCGGCACCGACGATACCTACCACAATCTCGCTAAAGTACATCGGCCTCACGGCCAATAGTTCACATATTCGTGTTGTAGCGACAGCGGGATCGAGGTGCTGCACGGCGCTTTTGGAATCGGGCCACCGCTCGACGGTATCCGTGTCGGATAAATAAGCGGCGAGGTCCAGCTCATCCGCGTAAGGATAAGTAATACGCTGATAGCGAGCCTTGGGAACATCGTCAGGAATGGTCGCATCGATGCCGCACTTTGCGGTAGTGGGGATGCCCTCCGATGGGGCAAGACTGGGGTCCAGGGGCTTCGAGCGAGCGTCCGACAGGATGACGATGTCACGGTCGGCCTGCACCCGAGTAGCCATGGCCCATTCCACCTCCATAGCATCATGGACATCGATGTCGTCGTCCACGACCACCACGTGCTTGAAGTCCGCGACAGACAGCGCCGCCATTATCGCGTTCTGGGGGTCGCCCGGTTGTTTCCGGATCGCGATCACGGCATGCCAATGACAACAGCCGCCAGGAGTTACGTTCACCGCAACCACCGACACCCCGGCGGCATCGAGAACCCGCTTGAGCACCGCCTGAAAGCCGTGTTCCTTGATCCAGATGTTTTCCCACGGCATATGCAGAGCGTAAAAAACGGCGTCCTCGCGCCGAGAAATTGCTTTCACTCGAACGTGTGGGTTCAGGTGCACGTCGCCCATAAGGCGCGTGAATTCACCGAAGCGACCCTCCTGACAAGCCCAGCCCGTAGGCAGTATCTCCGCCTCCAGAACAATCTCCGCATCAGCGAGACAAGGTGCGTCGATTGTCCTGCAGCTGCCTAGACGAATCGGCCGTCCCAACATACCACCGGCGATGCTCATCTCGTTCCGGCCCAAAGGAGCTTTGTAAAGCGATGCCATCAGTTCTAGCGGGTGGGTACCAATATTAATGGAAATAGGCAGAGGAGCATTAACGGCCAACGCGCGCTCCGCCAGCCTTCGCAGGTTATTGGGGGTAACTATGTCAATGCCAGTGAGATCCCGTTCCTTGATCTGAAAACGATAAGTGCCAGCGTTGAGGCCGTGTTCGGGATCGTGTACCAAGGTTACCCCAGCCGTAATAGTGGGGCCACCGTCAAACTCGGAGAACACTGGCACCGGTAGGCTGAAGAGGTCCACGGCCGCGCCTTCCTGGAACCAGGTCCGGCCACCTTCGTCAAGCACCTCGACGGGATCGATTGGGTTATCAAGGGCATGACTCAGCCGTTTTTCCATCTGCCCATAGTCGCAACCCACCGAGAGCGCAATGCGGCTCCTGTCGTTTAACAACCCCGAGGCAACGGGTAGATCGTAACCGCGTACACTGTGAAATAGCAGTGCAGTAGGCGATTGATCCACTAACGCCGCAATGTGTCGAACGTCGACTGGTTTATAAATATCGACGAGCTCACCCGCATTGCGCAGATCGTCTAAAAAGGTGCGAAACGTCTCCATTCCTTCAACCGGCCAATTTTGCCATAAGCTTTCGCGCTCTCTCCACAGCGCCCGCATCGATGGAAAGGGTCGAGGCAAATTCTCCCAACGGCTTAGTGGCGTCGATGCCCATCTTGGCGGTAATCGCATCGTTAGCCGATGGATCCAGCAACGTGCCCATGGCGGAATCAACAATGAATACGTCTCGATTCGCCTGCATTCGGGTGGCTATGGCCCACAGCACCTGTTCCTCGTCGAAGATATCAATGTCGTCATCTACTACTACCACCAGCTTGACGTAATGATCGGCCCCCAAAACGCTGAAGATAGCCTGCTTTCCCTGTCCCTCGGCGGTCTTTCGTAGGGACACGTAACAGTGGAAGCTGCCGATCCCAGAGCGCACCGGCACATGCACCGCCTTGAGATTGGGAATCGTTTTACCTAAAACGTTAGTGAACTCCACTTCTCGAGGGATGGACAAACAACGACAGTGCTCCATGCTGTCGCCACCGTTGATGTCCTGGTATACAGCTCCGTTACGGTAGTGAAACGCGGTCGCCTCGAAGACATTCTCCGTACTTCGGCTCGAAGCGTAACCAGTAAACTCACCGAACGGCCCCTCCTTCTCCCGCACACCGTTAAGAATTCGCCCTTCTATGACGATCTCCGACCACCGGGGCACGTCAACGTTCACGGTGGCACAGGACGCAAGCTCCAGCGGCTCGCCGAGAAGGCCTCCCTGCAAGGCAAACTTCTCCGTTCCAGCTGGCGGCAACGTCAGGGCTCCCAGTGACACTAGCGGATGTACGCCGATACAGATCGCAGCTTCTAGAGATTCCCCTTTTTCTTCAGCGCGCCGGAAATACTCGAACATGCGACGCCGAGAATGGAGACTTACTCCCAATCGACGCGGTCCTTTAAGTTGCATTCGATGGAACCCCACCGTGCTCATACCCGACTGCGGGTCCCGCGCCACCACCAACCCAGCCGTTATATAGGGTCCACCATCCTGTTCAAAATGAGTCAGTATCGGGAGCTGACCAAGATCCACTGCTTCATCGAGTAAAGTATTCTCTCGAAAAGGAGCGTCCCCTAACACCTTCGGCGCAACGGGCTGCTGGATTCGCTCTTTGAACTCGTGGACGAGCCGCTCCTCTGACGTTCCGAAGGCCCAAGCAAGACGGGGTCGGTGCGCCAGCACGTTGGCTGCCATGGAAAATTGGCTGCCTGTCATGTCCCCGAACATAACAGTCGGACACGACGGTAAACGTTCCGCCTCCATGACCATGGCCGTAGCTTCGAACTCTGGGGAGACCGCCTCCCCAACCTCGAGCAACTGCTCGGGACACTCCGCCTTCAATCGATTCAAAAAACTTTGCAAATCCTGTGACACACGAATCTCCCTAGTTTTCTAGTTTAAGCCTTTAACCTATCAATTCGTTCGCTTACCGCCGCAAGAGAGGATTCAATCGCTATCGGTAGATCTACCGTCCGCAACGCGCTATCAACATCCTTGAGTCCATGCCCGGTCGAGATCAAGACGACACGCTCTGTAGATGAGACGTCGCCGCGGTTCAGAAGCTTCACAAGTGCCGCCGCCGCTGCAGCTGCGGCGGGCTCAACGAACAAGCCAGCGCTCTTCCCCAACAGCGGTATGGCTTCCAGAATCTCTCCATCGGTCACACTCACCGCCATACCCCCCGAGGCCCGCAAGTCCTGAACCGCCATCACCCCGTTCCGTGGCAACGATACGCTAATGCTATCGGCCAAAGTATCTTCTATAATCGGCTGAACCGTCCCGTCGCCATCAAAGGCCTGTTTTATTGCCTGGGAACCCTCGGCCTGAGCTGCTACCAGTCGCGGCAAACGTGATATCCAACCCACCTGAAGCAGATCTGTAAACCCCTTCCAGACACCGCTTAAGATACAACCATCCCCCGTTGCTACAATTACTGTATCGGGTGGCTCCCAGCCAAGTTGCTCCGCCATCTCGAATGCAACGCTCTTCTTGCCTTCCACGGTGTAGGGATTGTACCCCGTATTGCGGTTGTACCACCCGAAATGGTTGCTGGCCTCGACACAGAGACTAAACGCCTCGGAGTAACTACCGCGAATAGGGAGCACGTCAGCGCCAAAGATCAGTAGTTGCGCAACCTTTGCCCTCGGAGCTGTTTCGGGCACAAGGATGTGGCAGGACAGTCCCAATGCTGCCGATAGGCAAGCTAAAGACGCCCCAGCATTTCCGGTGGAGGCAGTGGCGAATTCCCGGCAGCCGAACTCTAGCCCCTTGAGCAACACCATGGAACTAGCGCGATCCTTTAACGATGCCGATGGGTTAACGGTGTCGTCCTTGATCCATAAATGCTCTAGGCCCAAGGCCTTTCGCAGCCCAGGTACCGAATAGAGCGGTGTCCCTCCAACCGCCAAAGGGAATTCAACCTCGTTAGCTGCGAGTGGGAGAAGCGGTAGATATCGCCAATGATCCTGAAATGGCACCCCGCCCAGCCCGTCACGATGGGCCGTCTCCCTGATCCGGTCATAGTCAAAAGACACACGCAGAGTGCCTAATTCGCCGCACTCAACACAATTGTACTGCTTGAGATCTTCCTGATACGCGGTGTTGCAGATGACACAGATCAAGCTTTCAGGGAGGGGCATCGTAAGGTCCTAGCGTCCTATCCGGCTACATCACATTGTAGTTGGTAGCGTGTTTTGTCTTTGCCGGACAGACAACTACCGAACGATATGAAGATTGCGGCGTGCCAGATTGGCCCTGTCTTCCTCACGGATGGGGTGTTCGCGGTCCGGTATCTCTGCAGTTTGGTCGTTTCCGAAAAGCGGCGTAGAGAAGTAGCGCATACCAGTGTCGTTGATCATAGTAACAATCATATTGGTACCCGGCAGAACCGCCGATAGCTTGTTAGCCGCGGCAACATTACAGCCAGATGAAATACCACACAAGACACCCTCTTCTCGCGCCAAGCGCCGTGCCATCGCGATGGAATCCTTAGACGAAACCGTCACCACACCATCCACATAGTCAAGATCTAGGTTCTCGGGGATAAAACCATCGCCGATGCCCTCGATAAAATGGGGGCCCCAGGTCCCGCCCGAAAGGATTGGACACTCAGCAGGCTCCACCGCATAGATCTTCGCGTTAGGGTTTTGTTCCTTCAGGTACTTCCCGACACCCGATACGGTACCGCCGCTACCCTGAGAAGCCACGAACACATCCACGGCGCCGTCAGTTTGATGCCAAACCTCTGGACCCGTCGTTTCGTAGTGAGCCGCGATGTTGTCTCTATTGGAGAATTGACCGGGTTCCCAATAACGCTCCGGGTCGGTGCGTTTGAGCTCCTCTACCTTTTCCAAACACAGGTCCACGTCGCTCTCCGCTCCCGGGGTGAGCACAAGCTCCGCGCCATACGCGCGCATGGAGGCCTTCCGTTCCTCGCTCATACCCTCGGGCATCACGACTATCACTGGATACCCATACACCGCACCGATCATGGATGTGGCGATTCCGGTGCTACCGGTGGAGGCCTCTAAGATGGTCATGCCGGGCCTCAGGTCGCCGCGCTCCTCCGCACTGCTGACCATACGCCTCAGAATTCGGTCCTTGAGGCTCGAGGACGGGTTCATAAACTCAAGCTTACCGCACAAGGCCTGCGGTCCCACCGCGACCTTACGGAGCCGAAGCAAAGGCGTCAAACCCGCCGCCTCAGTGATATGCTCCGCGATTCGTCCTCTGGATGACCAATCCACCATGTATTTCCCTTCTTTCAGATCAGAGCCCCAACATTGCACGGGGGTTTCCGACGATGAGCTTCTCGACGTTCCTCGGGGAGACGCCTTTTTCATAGAGACCCTGAGCATAGAGCCACAGCGCCTCGGGTGGTAGCGGGTTATGGGATTGTCCGGTATCACTCATCACCACACAGTTGTCGAAACCCATGGAGTCCATAATCCCCTTGGTGAACTCCAGGTTCACATACGCCCACATAGGGGAGATCGTACAGTAGCCGAACTCTCCGATGGCACCATAACGCATCATCTGCTTCAGGAAATCGAGGTTCATCCCTGCAGGCACGCGGAAGTAGGGATGGGTGATGAGAATCTTTTTTACCCCTCTCTCGTGGGCCGCCTTAACCAACAACTCGATCTCACCCAGAGAAAGGTGCGCGGTCCCTAGAATCGCGTCGTATTTAGCGAGAAGCTCCAGTACCACCAGAGCTTCGTCCACCACCTTGCCATCCTTGACCGCGGAGATAGGGTCACCCCAAACAAAGTCCGAACCACTAGATTGAGTGTCATAACTACCGCGAGCACCGTGAATCTCCACATGGTGCGCTGCGTCGATGGTGGGCATCCAGATCTCCTTGGCTCCTAGCCTGAGACCCACCTCGGCCGCCGCCGGATTGATACCACCGACGAACTGATTCATGACCACACCACCAAACACCTTGATGTCAGGAAATTCCTTCTGAATTAGATAAGCGCGACTCACTGTGCTTTCGTGGTGACATTTCAGCACGATGGCCGCCATACCTGCGTCCGAGGCCGCCTGCACAGCTTCCCTATCATCTACCCGGCGCTGAAACACACACGGATAGGAGTGCACGTGAAGGTCCACAGCACCGTCGAGCTTCATAAATTCCATGGCTATTCCTCCTCTAGTGTTCTCCCGTGAGCAATTTAGTCCATGCCTACGAGATCGAGGTCAAGCCCTCGGCCAACCGCTTCAAGGGCAGCTTGGTTGCTGGTGACAATGGGAATGTCATAAATCGCCCTTAGGCTCGGTAGCGTCGCCACGGCTTGATAGTTGGTGCAGGAGATGAACAATGCATCCACGTGCGTTTTGACCCCCATCTTCTCTCGAACAAACTCCAGGATCTGCGGTGGCTCCACCAGGGCCAAATTAAAGTTAACGCTGATTCCCATTCCGTGGATAGAAGACACCTCGATACCGTCGTCCTCTACACTAGTCTTGATACGGACATTGAGATCATCAATATAGGGCGTAAACACAGCCACCCGTCGCACATCGAGCGACATAAGTTTCTGGCGAACCGACTCGATGACGCTGACGGTGGGCCTTCCGGTCACGTCCGAGATTCGGCGACATAGCTCGGCGTCGTATGTGTTACCCCGGAGTGCCCCAGCGCTGGTACAACCGAACACCACCAAGTCGGGTTTAGCGGTGGCCACGTCACTCGCGGTTGGGAGGCAATGGTCATCAAGCATCTCCTCCTCGCCCTTAACCGTAGTGGCCTCCATATACATCCGTCCGGTGTGGACTGTAGCCACTGGCGGCAGGTGACGATAAAAATCCACCTCCATAACCGTGTTCGATGAGGGAACAAGCAGTCCAACCCGGCGACCCACCTAAAACCTCCCGAACATTACGTCAGTCTTCACTGAACTCACCTCGAGCCCTAGCCTGTTGGATGGCAAAGAATACCCGTTCCGGGGTAATGGGAGTTTCAGTAATTCGAATGCCTATGGCATCGTAGATGGCATTGAGGATCGCTGGCGTGGTCGGGATTGTAGCCGGTTCGGCTACGCCCTTGGCGCCAAATGGTCCCTTCGGGTCCGGTACCTCCACAATTTCGCACTCGATATTGGGCACGTCCATTGCAGTGGGCACGAGATAGAATGCCAGGGAGGACGTGCGCGGTACGCCGTTCTCTAAAATGTGCTGCTCGTAGAGACCGTAACCAAGACCCATGGCAGCACCCCCTTCAATCTGCCCCTCCACCGCGACTGGGTTTATAGCCTTACCAGCGTCAGTGGCGGACACCAGCTTAGTAAGACGAATGCGCCCGGTATCGGTATCGATCTCCACCTCCGCCAACTGGGTCGCCCAGCCATATGTAGCGTAGGCGTCACCCTGAGACGTTTCCGGGTCTACGTCCGCCGTAGTGTTATCATGCCAACCCCATGCGGCAGACCGCCGCCCGTGGAAATGGAGCTGTTGCGCCACTGTCCCCACCGACACCAAGGGTCGGTCGGTGGCAATTTCTCGTACCTCACCCCGCTGAACGTGCAGATTTTCTTTCGGGCACTCCAGCATCCGAGAAGCCATATCAAGGATCTGCTCACGCAACTCCGCAGCCGCCTTTTGTACCGCTACACCCTGGACGAACGTAGCGCGACTGCCCGACGTGGGCCCGGCGTCCGGAGTACTCCCGGTGTCAGCCGCTACCACGCGAATCTGCTCGGGCTCGCTCCCCAGCTCTTCCGCGGCGCACTGGGTCACCACTGTCATGACGCCCTGACCCATGTCGCACGCGCCCGAGTAAACCGTAACAGTACCGTCTTCGGCCATCTCAATCTCTGCCGAACCGATATCGGCGCGACTGAAACCGTAGCCGATACCATAGTACATCGAGCCGATACCTAAGCCTTGTTTTATTGCCATGGCCGATTAAAGCGCAGATCATGAGCGCTCATATAATCCTTAATCCGCTGTAGTGTCGCCTCAATGCCACACCCCTCGTTCATCAACTGCCCAGTGGAGGAGGAGAGTCCTGGCTTAAGACAGTTCGTTAGACGAAATTCCAACGGTGACATGCCCAGTCGATTTGCCAGCTGGTCCATCTGAGACTCGTGGGCCACGGCCGCCTGCAACACCCCGAAGCCACGCATAGCCCCTGAGATTAGATTGTTCGTATAGAGAGTATATGTGTCCACCCGTATATTAGGCACATCATAAGGACCAGTAGCGTGGATTCCAGCCTTCTTTATGACGTAAGCCCCCAAAGAAACTCCAGAGCCCGTGTCACCATAGATATCGCCGTCCAGGAAAGTGAGGCGTCCGTCCTTTCGAGCACCAGTACGGAATGTCATAGCCATAGGATGACGCTTCGTGTTAGCGATCAGTGATTCTTCGCGGGTGTATACCAACCGAACCGGGCGACGAGTCTTCAACGCCAGCAAACCTACATGGATCTCAGCAGTAATATCGTCCTTCCGCCCGAAGCCGCCACCAATCGGGGCTTGGATGACCCGCACCTTGTTCATGGGAAGGTCAAGGGCTGGTGCTATTTGCCGCCGGTCCCTGTAAGGATACTGCGTCCCCACAAGAATGTTCAACACGCCTGAGGGATCGAGATAGGCCAAGCCTGCCTCCGGCTCCATCGGCACGTGATCCATCCGATGGGTGCGGTAGGTATTCTCCACTATCACGTCCGACTCCCGAATGCCTTGTTCCAGGTCACCCTTTCGCACCGTCGTATGCTGAAAAACGTTACCTCCTTCATGAATCGGTGGCGCTTCCGGATCGAGGGCGTCTTCGTACGTGAGGATGGGCCGCAACGGCTCGAGTTCGACCTTGATCTTCGATATCGCCTCCTCGGCTGCCTCCTCATCTTCCGCTGCCACCAGAGCCAGGGGGTCACCAGCGGATCGCACTTTGTCGTCCGCCAGTGCACGCTGGTCGAGCACAGCCAGCCCAAAGCGGTTGTTTCCGGGCACGTCCGCCGCGGTCAGAACGGCAGCAACGCCTGGTACGCGAACTGCATCACGAATGTCGATCCCTCGAATCACCGCGTGTGGTGTTCCGGCCCAGAGAATCTTTGCATGGAGCATGCCAGGCATCACCATATCACCCACGTACTCAGTAGCACCTAACGCCTTTTCTAAAGCATCGGGTTTAGTGACACTCTTACCGATCCAACGATGCGGACGAGCCGTCTGTTTGGGCGCTTCGTCCTTCATTGCGCACCCCCCACGCTCCGAAGCTCTTCCGCCGCGGCCTGAACCGCTTTGACAATCTTACCGTATCCGGTACAGCGGCAGATGTTTCCGGAAATTGCCCTACGGATCTCCTCATCCGTAGGGTCTAGCCCTTCTTGCAGCAGCGCATACGCACTCATGATCATCCCAGGAGTGCAGTAACCGCACTGGACCCCTCCCTGCTCCACCATTTGCTGCTGCAGTGGGTGGGGACGACCGTTTTCAGCCAAGGCTTCGATGGTGACGATGTCCTGATCCACAGCATCGGGAATGAGCAATAGGCAGGAAACTATCGGTCTACCGTTCAGCAACACCGTGCACGATCCACACTCGGCCTCGTTGCAACCCTTCTTGCTACCAGTGAGGCGAAGTTTCTCCCGCAAAACATCAAGTAGCGAATCGTGGGGCTCCGCTTCCGTTTCATGAGTCCCACCGTTGATCCTCAGGGAATATCGTTGCTTCATGTCGTTTCCGTGTAGTGATTTCCGCGAGCCCGGGCCCTTTGCACCGCTTTCTGCAGCACGCGTTGTACGAGGATCCGAACCAACTCCTTCCGGTACGAGGCCGATCCTCGGATATCGTCGATGGGTCGACAGTCTTCCATCGCGGCCCTGCCCGCCCCCTCTAGCAGCTCCCCTGTAGGTTCCTTCGCCAGTACAGCCTCCTCAGCTCGGAACGCTCGGATCGGTGTGGGTGCGACAGCCCCAAGAGCGATCCGCGCCGTCTCTATTCGATCGCCCGACGCGCCCATGGTCACTGTAGCGGCAGCACTGGCGATTGCTATATCCATGGCAGAGCGCGGGGTGAAACGCTCGAAGGCATCTCCGGTATCCTGCGGGGGCTCGGGCACCTCCACAGATAAGAGCAGCCCGGAAGCACCCAACACCGATCTCCCCGGCCCCGCGAAAAATCCCTCCACCGGCAAAGTCTCTTGCCGAGATTCCTCTGTCCGGACGGTCGCCGCGGCACTTAAGGCTATTAGCGGTGGTGCCGTATCCGCCGAAGGCGAGGCGTTGCACAAGTTACCGCCTAAGGTGGCAATGTTCCTCAACTGCCACGAGCCAACGACCTGCAACGCTTCCCGGATCGACGGGAAGCGACTACCTAATTCGGTCGAGATCTCAAGATCCCGCATCAACGTGCACGCCCCGAGGCGAAGTCCCTTATCCGGCTCGCACACCCAACTCGAAAGTTCCGGGATCCGCTTCAGGTTCACTAAGCCCTGCGCGTGTAGCACCCGACGACGTAACTGTATGATGACATCAGTGCCGCCCGCGAAAGGTTTGCGGTCACCCCCGCCCTCCCTTAGCAAATTACCCGCTTCGTCAAGCGAAGTTGGCTCGAAATAATCAAACCGCATGCGTTGTGCTCTCGCTCCGAACTAACGAAGCTTAGGGATTACATCCGAAGCGATCATTTCCAACTGCTCGGATTGGTATCGGTAGGGAATCAGAATGATCCGGTCTACACCAGCGTCAACGTGGGCCTGGATCTGCTCCACGCACTCGTCAGCGGTGCCCCGAATGGCGTGCTCGATCGTCGAATCGCTCCACTTTGCAATATCCCATTCAGTGGAAAGCCAATGCCGCATGGGGCCGTCCGCATCTGCTCTCGATGGGCCCACGTAGATAGCCAGCTGATTAGTGCCAGTCAGTTTCGAAGGATCCCGCCCGGCCTTCTCGGCTGCTTCCACCACCTTGGCCCAGCTCTTCGTGTAGCTCTCTGGGGTATAGAAATAGGTTAGCCAACCGTCCCCCTTCTGACCCGCGCGACGTAGCACCCGATCGATGTAACCCCCGATCAAGATCGGCGGATGCGGCTTTTGTACCGGCTTTGGCAAAAGCACCGCTGAACGGAGGTTCAACTCGTCCACCTGTTCAGTTACCGCGTCCTCGGTCCAAAGGCGTACGAGCAGGTCGAGGTTGCGCTCAAAGATGCGCCCCCGATCCTTAAAGGACACGCCGACAGCATCAAACTCTCGCGCATACCAACCGGAGGCTGCGCCCAGCAAAAGACGGCCGGCTGAAATCTGATCGAGGCTAGCGAGGACCTTGGCGGTCACAACCGGATTTCGCAACGGTAGTACCATGACTCCCGTCCCTAACCGTATGCGCGTGGTGCGAACCGCAAGGGCAGTAAGGATGGTCAGAGAGTCCAGTACAGGGAAACTAGGATCCACACCCAGGAGAACATGGTCCCATGCCCAGAGCGACTCGAACCCCAATTCCTCCGCACGCTGAGCATAGGCTATCAACGCACCCACGTCCGGGGTCTCGCCGGGACCCACAAAATTACGAATGGCGACTCCAAATTGTACAGGCATGAAATGAAACTCCGTCAGTTTCTTCGCAGAGGGTCCAAATTATACCACAAATCCCCTAAGTCCGATGATCGCACTAACCGAGAAACGCCCTCTCCGGATCAATGCTTCGTAGGGCACCCAGCTCTTCTTTGCTAGGCGGATCAGTCGCCAACACGCCATCGGGAACGGGCAAATCGAACCCTGTATTGTCAAGTACCTCCTGAGCGGTAACACCTGGATGCAAGCTTTCTAGTCGCAAACGTCGCGTTTCATCATCGAACACCATAGTCCCCAGATGAGTCACGATGCGACTTACAGTACCGAACAGAAGCCCTGCCCTACGACGTGACTCGCCCCCCTCGAGAAAACCTGGGCTAGTCACGAAATCCACCCGGGGTACGAAGCGTCTCCGCTCATGCATGGTTACCACCATAACCTTGCGGCACAACGAAATGATATCATTAGCGCCCCCACTCCCCGGCAACCGGACTTTCGGACGCTCATAACCTCCAATAACGCTTGAATTGAGGTTCCCGTAACAGTCGATCTGCGCACCACCGACGAATCCCACGTCTAGAAATCCCCGCTGGGCGAACAGAAATGTGTCGGTAATACTCGGCAACATCTGCGCTCTGGGTGCTGTGCGCATTTCGTTTGTGGAGTATGGCAATCGTCCCGGTACCATCCTCGGACCCATACTCCCGCCCTCCACGATAATCACCAAATCGGGCGCGTGGGTTTTCTGCGCAAGCACCGCGGACACCAGCGGAACACCTACGCCCGCGAACACGGAAGTCACCCCCGAAAGCTGGCGGGCCGCGACTACTGCGAGAAGCTCAGTGGCGGAGTAGGTCATGGAAGCCCTAAGATTTCCTTGGCGCACTCCCTCTGCCGCGCCAACAACTCTTCACCAAACAACCCGAGGTATTCTTCGTGAGTCGAAACGCCGTAGACATAGCGATCGAGATAGTCGTTAATGGCGCCGGTCCCGCGGGCCTTGACGGCGTCCGTATAAGACTCGAAGTGGGCAAAATCAGCTTCGTACAAACCGTAGCATTCATGCGGAAAAGAACCGAAAGGAACTTCTACAACCGCGTCCACCACAAGCCCGGGAATCATGGTACGATCCGGTCGACGCCGCACTTCTTCCTCATCTATGATCTCTTCCGCGGTGACAATAACGTTGTTGGCTGCCTTAGCAATGGCCGTGTCCATGTGCGGATAACCGTCAATTTGGCAGTTACCGAAGCGATCGGCACGATGTACATGGATTAATGCCACCTCTGGAAAAAGACTCGGCACGAGACATAACGTCTCGCCAGTAAACGGACATTTCATGGTCTGGGTGTCGGTCACTCCCATAAGATCCGACCCAAGCATAGTTAAGGTCGGAAGGAAAGGAACGCCCATGGCCGCAGCGCGATAGCGGAGCCCCAACCCCAAATGACTCCACTCTTCGAATCGTATGTGCCCCCCTTCCACCTCCTCACGGAGCTTGATGGAGAGGCCCCAGGGCAAAGCGATATCGAACCAACTCGTCATGAGCCCGTCCACAGCCTTGGCCGCCATGAACAACTCACCCTCGTAGCACATCAGATTGCGCGAAAGGGTCAAACCCCGCCTATGCTGCCGTAGCACCTCCATCAACGCCGCCAGGGGACTACGCGAGAATAAGCATCCACCAATAGCGATGTGGTCGCCATCCCGCACCTGCTTTACCGCTTCTGCAAGACTTGTGAGCTTTTCGCCGGAGGATTGAGGTTTAGCCTCGAGGCGCCGTCGCGCCTCGACGAAATCCGCAGATCTCATCAGACGCACCCCCCTATTGAACGTGCCGCTTGGCCCCTAAAATCAAGCTGACGGGGGGGCGTTTCCTTGGGTCCTGTCATGTTCAAGGCTGCTAACATCAAACCCGTGCCTAGTCAACTCGAGAACCCCCCAGGAACCCACTGAACAGCTCGCTGATGTCCTCCATACGGTCTGGATGCCACCACTGGAGCTTATCATCCCCCCGAAACCAGGTAAGCTGGCGTCTGGCCAATCTACGGGTGGCCTGCTGCATAGACGACAACGCATCCGCTTGGCTTAATCTGCCCATAAGGCATTCACCCGCCTGGCGATAACCAACGCTCTGCATGCTGCGAAGTGCCAGTGAATACCCTTTCTCCAAAAGCGCCGCCACCTCATCTAGTAGCCCCCCCTCCATCATTTCGCAGCACCGGAGATCTATGCGCTCATACAAGTCCGCACGAGTCCGCTTCAAACCCACGGCCAACATGTCAAAGGGTTGCTCTTGGAAACCGTGCTCCTGGTGCCATTGTTTCAGCGGCTTTCCGGTACCTTGGAGGACCTCCAGGGCCCTTACAATTCGGACCCGATCGTGAGGATGTATCCGCTCACCTGCATCGGGATCCACACGTTTTAAACGTTCGAACAGGAAACTCAGTCCCTTCTCAGAAATGGTCCTCTCCATACTAGCGCGGAATTTCACATTGCGCCCAACGCCCCGCGTGAGACCTCGCGCAAGCGCCTTAACATAAAGTCCGGAACCACCTACCACCAGCACATTTCTCCCGCGAGCCCAAATCTCTTTCATGGCAGCGAGCGCGTGCTCCCTGAACAGTGCGACATCGAACTCCCCGTCGGGATCGACTACGTCCAGTAGGTGATGTTGCCTTTGCCGACGTTGAGCGGCGGTTGGTTTAGCTGTCCCAATGTCCATATAGCGGTAAACCTGCATGGAGTCAGCGCTGATAATCTCCGCATTGAGGTGAGAGGCGAGACTCATGCTTATGTCACTCTTCCCCACCCCGGTGGGACCCACAACAAACACAGCCCTAGGTTTATCGCCCTGGGCTATAGAATCGGAAGTGTTCAAAGAACGAAATCCCGACCTGCCGTCACCCATACAAACACCACGTAAGCTGGGAACAACCGAACAAATCATGACACCCTGGAGGCCATAAGTGGGAACACTCTTTCATCGAGACTTCAGCGGGGCGCCCCTTTTTCTTTCGCCGGCGTCGACCTTGCCTTGTTGATGAGAAATGGAACTAACTCGCAAAGTCCCTGGAGATTAGCTAACGCTCCACTTCCCAGTCAACACGCCCGGCACATTATTCTGTTGACACCCCAGAACCCAGCTAGATAAGTTCAGAAAATGGGATTACCGCACTCGGCAGGAACGGGCTCTCAGTACAGGGCCTGGAAAGGGCTCAGCTTGTGCTTCGGAGCTGTCTTAACCGGCACCTGCCTCCTTTTTCTATTTCAGGCCACAAACGCTTCGGAACGTCTGGTTCGGATGGAGGTACGGAATGTCACAATAGACCCCGTCCATCATACCCCCGTCGTAATACTGATTGGGGGTCATCGGTTGCTGCCGATCTGGATCGGCATGTCTGAAGCAAGAGCAATCAAACGCGCCCTGACTGGGGAACGTCTATCCAGGCCAGGATCCCACGACCTAATCAGCGACTTGCTGAGCGGCCTCGACGCGAAACCGGAACGAATTACCATTACGGAACTCCGCGACAACACGTTTTTCGCCACCATCACGGTTAAGACATCTCAGCGCCAGCTTGTCCTGGATTCCCGTCCCAGTGATGCCATCGCCGTAGCGCTACGCAACGCTACTCCCATCTATGCCACGGCCAAAGCACTAGAACGAAGTGTCAGGCTCAAAGACCCAACGCTGCGACAACCTGACACTGCAACCCCGGTTTTGGGCATGCACGTTCAGGATCTCACTGCGGAATTAGCGAGGCTGCTCCCAACGCGGCGGCAAGAGGGCGTGCTGGTTGCTCACGTCGAACCTGATAGTGCCGCCTCGAGACTGGGTGTCCGACGCGGTGACCTCATCACCGGCGTAGATCTTCACCATGTAAAGAACACAAATGAATTAAAGAAGGTTCTCTACTCAATCCAGGCAACGCAACCACAAACGCTGCACATACAAAGAGACGGCGAGCTCATCGCGCTTACGACAAACTCACCGTCTCCAAACTAAGCTCTGCGTCTTATTGACGGCTACGAACCGGCCCCATTGCTGCTAAACAACACCTTGCCCCATTTCTTGGCAGTCGCGTCCATTACTTCCGCACTGGACTCCGCCACCGGGGGAAACTCACTCATCCATTCGTAAGGACGGCACGCATCTATGATAGCACGTGAATTGAAACCCTTCTTTGTGGGATGAACGATGGGATCGAGAGGTCCACTCCAAGCTCGCCGAATGATATCAATATCCCCGTCCGGGTCCGAACGCGTGGCCATGGCCCAGATCACATCATCGGTATTTGAGGGGTCAATATCGTCATCAACCACGATAACGTAGCGTCCCAAGTACGCACCCGCATGACATTGGGACGCGACCACGGCAGCCTGACGTGCGTGTCCGGGATAACGCTGCTTGATCGAAACAACCATAACGAGGCGACTTCCTCCAGCCACCATCAACCAAACCCCTCTCACGTCCGGCACTCCCGCCTTCTCCATCTCGTCCCAAATCAGGGCTGAGCGAAGATACGACCGATACCAACCGAGCTCCACAGGGGGTCTTCCCGGAGGCGAACCAAGGATAATAGGATCATTCCTGTGATACATCCTTTTGATCTTCACAATAGGCTCGTTCCTCTCCGCACTCGCGTAATAGCCGGTCCACTCGCCAAAGGGACCCTCGATGCGATCCTCACCGAAGATTACATCCCCCTCCACCACAATTTCAGCGTTGGCAGGAACCATCAACCCAGAATACGGGGCCTTGACCACCTCCAGGGGTGCTCCTCTAACACCGCCCAGGAAGTCATACTCGGGAACCCCATAGGGAACTTCGATGCTACCGCCAAGAAAAACTAGAGGGTCGTGGCCAAAGGACATGGCCATCTTGAAGGAATCCCCCGTCTGCTGGTACTTGTCCCGATGTATGCGGCCATGTTTACCGGGAGAGATATAGAACCCTACCGTGTCGGAATCGTGAACCATGACCCGATACGTCCCCCAGTTGGTCCAACCTTCATCTCGGTCAGCGGTGATGTCTATACTTCCAGTACCAATGTAGCGACCACCATCGCGTTCATGCCACCGCGGTGTCGGGAACTTTAGCAGATCGATGTTGCCCTCTTCGAAGACGTTCTCAAAAAGTGGGCTATCCTTAAGGACCTTCGCTGGAACTGGCTTGATCTTCTTGTAGTGATCCCGCCAGGTATTCACGAACTCCATCTTACTATCACCTGGAGGTAGATTTAGCGTCAAACCAATGCGTTTCCGCGAGCTCAGCGTGTTCGAAAGTACACGATAGCCCTTCGGATAATCTTTGATCTCGTCGAACAAGACTGCGGGACCGTCTTCTTTGCGCATTACCATCTCGGTTATCGCGCCGATTTCAAGATCCCAGTTACATCCCTTTAGAGTCTTGAGCTCTCCCATTGCATCCGCTTTTTCGATCCACTCGCGGCAGTCATTAAATTCCATCGTTACCTCCAGTGAGAGTCGCACGTCGTACACCCCAACGTGTCCGCCCCTCCATGTCAGACGTCAAAAATGCCCTATTACTGCTCCTACCGTTTAAAATCATCGGGTGGCTCAAAGACTCGAGCCTTGGTCGTCAGGATCCATCTTTAAACGAGTCGACCGTTTAGCGCTGATCTATGGATACAAGACCGGTTCTATCCCCTAATGACGTGATTAGCGCTAGCATGGTGCTATTCAAAACACAATTGATAGGTGTGCCTTTCCGGTCGTTCCGCGTTCATCACAGCCAGTTTGGGAAATCATATTAGGCCCGTTCCGAAAACCAGCCCACGCCTCCGGCCGGGAAAGGGCTACTTAGATCTGTTCACACAACTACGGGGTGTGCGACCTGTTTCGCAAACAGGGTCCCTATGATATCATTCCGACCTGACGTAGCCCGCCACTTAAGAGACGGACTGGGCCCATAGAAAACGACGGGAATCGAATTGATGGAGTCACGCAGTAACCAGTCCTCCATTTTTGCAGTAGATCCCGGACAGCCCTAAGGAATTCACAAAAACACGATACGAAGAGAGAAACTATGGCGAGAAAATGCACCATCTGCGGTAAGGGACCTACCGTAGGAAACAACGTTAGTCATGCTAACAACAAAACCAGACGTCGTTGGCTTCCCAACCTACAACAAGTCCGGGCTCGAGTGAATGGCGCGGTGCGGCATATTCGCGTGTGCACTCGTTGCCTGCGATCAGGAAAGGTCGAAAAAGTCGCCTGAAAATAATGTCGCGGATCAAACCCAGGCGAGTTAACCTTGAACTCGACTCGCTTTGTAAACCCCCCTCACTCCGGAGATGTCCTGCAGTACCTGCTTTAACTGATCGGAACTCCCGATCATGATCTCAAATGCGTTGACAGCCCTGTCGTCGAATGTTCGTATGTGAGCGCGCGCGATATTCACCCCCGCTTCGGAAATCACCGAACTAATGGCAGCTAAGAGGCCCGGTATGTCAGCACAACTCACCTCAATCTTCACCGCCCTAGGCATCTGCGTATCGTCGGACCAATTTACCTCCACCTTCCTCTCGGGATCGCTATCCAGACCTGTGGGACAACTTGCGACATGAACGGTAACACCCCTCCCGCGGGTAATAATCCCCGCAATGTGTTCGCCGGGCAAAGGGTGACAACAACGAGCAAATCGCACCAGCACGTCCTCGATGCCCTTCACGCGAACACCACGATCCCTAGAGCCCACCAGCCGAAACAGTCGCTCTAGTCCGCCCTCAAGTTGCTTCTTATCGCTCGCGATCTTGTCCGCCGGGAGGAGCTTGGCGAGGACCTGGCGGGACATCACCTTGCCGTAACCAATACCAGCCAGTAATCCCTCCTCATTCTTGACACCCAATTCGCGTCCCAAAGTGTTAAGCGCCCCTTTGTCCTGGAGTTCGTGATAATTTAGCTCATGACGACTAAAGTCGGCCTCTAGAATCTCCCGCCCGAGGGCCACGCCTCGTTCCCGCTGTTGGGACGCCATCCAGGTCCTTATGCGCGATCGGGCACGGGGTGTTTTCACCATTTTCAACCAATCCCGGCTCGGCGTCTGTTCTTGAGTCGTGATGATCTCCACAGTGTCACCGCTCCTTAGAATGTACTTCAACGGAACGAGCCTTCCGTTCACGCGAGCCCCCGAGCACCGCTGTCCGATGTCCGAATGAATACGGTAGGCAATATCGATCACCGTCGCACCCTTGGGAAAACTCTGCAAATCTCCGTTGGGCGTAAACGCGTATACCTCGTCGGGAAACAGGTCCTCCTTAATACTGTGTAAAAATTCCTGGGGGTCTGAGAGATTCTGCTCCCATTCGAGAAGCTGTCGGAGCCACGCGAAGCGCTGTATGTCTGTTACCTGCAGATCCTTTTCTTCTTTGTAGCGCCAGTGGGAAGCAATGCCCTCTTCGGCCACTCGATGCATATCCTGTGTACGAATCTGGACCTCGATGCGTTGGGCGTTGGGCCCAATTACAGTCGTGTGCAAAGACTGGTACATGTTGGGCTTGGCCAGGGCAATGTAGTCCTTAAACCGGCCCGGCACCGGACGCCACTTTGCATGAAGAACGCCCAATGCCTCGTAACACTCCCTCGCGGTATCAACGACGATACGAAATGCAACCAAGTCATAAACCTGGCCGAAGTCGAGGCTCTGGTTCTCCATTTTTCGGAAAATACCGTAGAAATGCTTTGGCCTTCCGCTTACCTCCGCGTCGATTCCCTCTTCGGCTAGCGCTTTACCCATACGGGAGATAACCTCATTGGTATATTTCTCCCTGTGTTGCCTCTTCTGCGCCACATTGCTCTTCAACTGCGAGTAAATTTCCGGACGACTATATTTTAGGGCCAGATCTTCGAGCTCGCTCTTTATCCAGTAAATACCTAGTCGGTGGGCAATGGGAGCGTAGATATCCAATGTCTCCTGGGCAATACGGCGTTGCTTCTCAAGGGAAAGATGCTGGAGCGTACGCATGTTGTGGGTACGATCGGCTAACTTTATGAGAACCACGCGTATGTCCTTGGCCATGGCCATAACCATCTTGCGAAAATTCTCGGCCTGCTTTTCCTCGCGGCTCGTAAAATCCACACGGCTTAACTTAGTCACTCCATCGACCAGAGTGGCTACCTCTTCGCCGAACGCCGTTTCGACCTCAGGTAGCGTAGCAAGCGTATCTTCCACCGTATCGTGAAGCATCCCGCCGATTATGCTCGTAAGGTCAAGCTTTAAATCCGCCAACAAACTAGCGACCGCAAGGGGGTGCGTAAGAAAGGGCTCACCGGATAGGCGCTTCTGTCCTTTGTGTACGCGCGATGAGAAATCGTAGGCTTCACGCAATTGACCAACGTCTGCCGTAGGTTGATACTGCAGGACCTTATCGACCAGTTCGCCAATGGCGCCATCGCCTGTGACACGTTTCGATCGTCGTGAAATGCTTATTTCTGTATCGGAATGTACCTGCAAACCTTGAGCCTTTCAGCTGCAATGATCGCCGCAAGTCTAGTTACCGCATCATCTAGGTCTCTATTAACAATAAAATAATCATAGCCCCGGATGTCCTGAATCTCGTGTCTCGCCTTACGCCATCGTTGCTGTATCGTCTTCCGCGCGTCAGTGCCGCGGGCCGACAGTCGACGACGTAGCTCGCTTAACGATGGGGGCAGTACAAAGATCGCTACTGCGTCGACGAAGTGTCCTTTGATCTGACGCGCCCCCTGCACATCAATATCCAGGAGTACATCCTGGCCGCGCGCCAACTGTCGCTCAAGAGCCCTTCGCGGTGTACCATAGAGGCTGCCATGAACCTCCGCCCATTCCGCGAAATCCCCCGCGGAAAGCTTTTGCCTAAAATGCTTCTCCGAGACAAACTGATAGTCCTTGCCCGGCGTTTCTCCTTCCCGTGGAACCCGGGTCGTACACGATACGGATAAAAGCATATCCGGATAAACACTCAGGACCTCCCGAGTCAACGTTGTCTTGCCGGCCCCAGACGGTGCTGACACAATGAACACAATTCCCGGACGCCGTTTGACAAAACTTCTAATTGAAAGCGTCATTCGACGTTTTGCACCTGTTCCCGGACC
The DNA here is from genome assembly GCA_964438895.1 of uncultured Syntrophobacterales bacterium. GTDB lineage: Bacteria > Desulfobacterota > Binatia > UBA9968 > JAJDTQ01 > JAJDTQ01. The sequence goes on from CAYTMJ010000010.1 coordinate 78,806, forward strand.
TTCTCGACGCTTTCCTTACCCCCAAGAACCAACCTAACCACCTCCAATTGCGGAGCCTTGGCGCCTATAGTAGTCAGTTCGCGTTGGACCTCCTGGAGGAGAAAGTCAATCTTTTTGCCAACTGGCCCATGGTCGCGAAGCAGACCGGAAAGCATCTCCACATGGCTACCCAACCGCACCACCTCTTCGTTGATACTGCCCTTAAACGTCCCACTACCAGCCTCGCCCGCTGGATTAGCGGCAGCACCTTGCTCTTGCAACCGCTTATCAATAGACCCGGCGCACCGGGAGAGCCTCCGAACAGTACCACGCAACCGAGTTGCCTCGGCTAACATATCCCGTTTAAGATTTCGGCCCTCCCGCTCGCGGGATCGGGTGAGGCTCCTAAGGGCCACCGCTAGGGCCCGCAACACTAGGCGCTTCTCACTTCCCTCGACATGATCCGGTTCTTTGAATTGGAACAGATCGGGAAGCCGTGGCACCAAGCGGAGGTCTATTTCCCCCTGAAGCTGAAATCGTTTCTTGATACGTTGCAAAGCTTGGTAGTACTGCTCCATGAGGGAGTCATCTACCTCCAGCCGATAGCCCCGCCCCTTAACCGGCGTACGGTCGACGTAAACATCTACCCGCCCTCGATGGATCTCCGTTCGCGTTTGTTCGCGTAGCTCATCTTCGAGGCTCAGGTGCAACTTTGGAACCCGCAGGTGTATATCTGCGTGCCGGTGATTGACGCTGCGAATCAGTATGGAAATCTTGACCCGCCGGTCTTGCATAATCGACTGGCCAAAACCGGTCATACTCCTCATAGGCCCCTCTTTTAGAATCCCTTGCTGCGGCCCCGGACTTATGGCGCTCGCGTGTCCGGACTCTGCATGGCCTGAAGCGATTGTTCGAGCTGGCGAAGGGCATCCCCGAAGCCTTTCCAGTCCCCGGCTCGGAGAAGCTCCATTGAACGGTGATAGTTCTGAAGGGCACGAGTAGACAAAGGACTGGACTCGCCCGTAGGTGTCGTGACCTGAACCGCCGTTGGAGTACTCGTCGCCAGACTCTCAACAGAGCCCCCGAACAACTCACTCAAAGCATCTTCGAGGTTGTTCTTCATAGCAATGCGGTTGCCGAACACTGCCACAACCCGCTTGAGCTCCGGCAAAGACCCCTGTTCCGCAGCTAGGTAGAGCGACTGGACATAGAGCAAAGAATCCTGGATGGGAATCGCCAGCAGGCTCCCCCGGATCACCTGCGAGCCGCGTTGACCCCAGAGACTCAACTGCTGGGATATGTACGCATCCTGATCGATTCGGGCATCGACTTGCTTTGGCCCATAGACAAGCTTTGCCTTTGGAAAGTTCAACGCTATCAACTTTCCGTAGTGTGAGCCATCACTACGAGCAGCCAGCCACGCTCGCATGTTGTCACGTTTGTTGGGGGTGAAGGGCAAGAGTAGGACAAACTCCTCTTTCTCCTCCCCGGGGAGACGCATAATAGTGTAATACGGCTCCATTTCCACCTCTTCGTTGATACTGCGCTTGAGGGTCCCGTTACCAGCCTCGCCCACTGGATTGGCCGCAGCACCGACCTGACGCACCGGAATGCTTAGTAAATCCTCCTTGTTATAGAAAACTTGGGGATCTCGCATGTGATAAGTGGCGTACATCTGCGCCTGAATCTTGAATAGGTCCTGTGGGTATCGGACATGGGCACGGAGCGCCTCGGGCATAGCTGTCAGAGGCTTGAACAAGCCCGGAAACCCCTCGGAATAAGCCTTCACCACCGGGTCATCGGAATCGGCAATATAGAAGTCAACGCTACCGTTGTAGGCGTCCACCACCGTCTTCACGGAGTTTCGTATATAGTTTCCAACTCCCTCTCTGGGTTCGGAATATGGATAACGATCCGACGTGGTGTAACCGTCGACGATCCAATACAACCGACCGTCCGGAGTAACCACCAAGTACGGATCCTCGTCAAAGGTCAAGAACGGCGCTAATTTTTGGACACGGTCCTGTATTTTGCGATAATAGAGGATGCGGCTATCTTGCGTTATGTCGTTTGACAGAGAAATTCGTAGGGTCGCAAAACGTGCCGAATACAGGAGCTTACGCCAGAATGACTTCAACTGTACGCCGCCGTCCCCTTCGTAGGTCGTATAGATGTTCTGATCGCCAGCTGGGTAGTCCAACTCCTGCGCCAATGTTTTTACGAACACGTAATCGTTCGCAACTTCGCCGAAGTAGATTTCCGGGCGAGTTACCTTAACAAAGCCCTTCGACACCGGCGGAATGTCCTTGACGAAGAACTCGGGTAGCCCCTCCTTACTGATCTGGTTCACTGGGCTATACACCACACCATAGCCGTGGGTGTACACCAGATGCTCGTTGATCCAGATGCGACTAGGCAACTGCTCATGGGACAACTCCCTAGCCGAGAGCATCACCTGACGGTAGATACCGTCTATATGATAACGGTCGTTGTCCACGTCCACGAACTCGTAGTAGGTACGTATCTGCTGCAACTGGGCATACGTGGACAAAAGCGGCTTATAGTTCCATAAGCGAATGTTCTTGACGGTGGCATCGTTCTTCTTGAGATCTGCTGCCGTCAGTACCTCGTTGACGGGAAATTCTTGAGCATCCACCCGATCGAGACCGTAAGCGTGGCGCGTGGAGCCGATATTACGCTGGATGTATGGCGTCTCAGCCACCAACTCATTGGGGACGACATGGAACTGCTGCAAGAACGCCGGATATGCAAACATGCCGATGCCATGAACCGCGGCCAACGCCCCGAGCCCAATAACGAGTTGCCGAAGCCCCGGCCGACGCATTTGCCACAGGCAAACTACCGCTACCAACACGGCCAATACTGCCAAAATCCGTAGCGCCGGAAGCCTGGCATGAATGTCGGTGTAACCAGCTCCGAAAACGACGCCGCTATGCGAATATAGAAGCTTGTACGCGTCCAGTAGGTAACCGCCGCTTTGTACCAACAGGAGCAACGCCAAAAGGACGGACAGATGAACCTTGGCGGCTCGATGTACGGATAGGCCTTTCTCCGAATACTGGATCCCACCGTATAACAGATGGACAAATGCCGTAGCCACCAACACCAACCCCAGCGACACCAAAAACCAACGATAAAGTGCATCAAAAGCGGGGAGATGAAAGAGATAAAAGCCTACGTCTTTGCCTAAAAGGGGATCCTGAATTCCAAATGCACCCCCGTTGAAGTAAAGCAAAGCCGTTTCCCAGTGCCCGGCTGCCTGCGGGGCAGCCAGGAATCCCAGAACGAGAGCCACCGGTATCAACAGGCGCTTTATTAGCGGATCTAATTCCTCGGGTCCCGGCACCTCCGGATTCGTGCTCTTAAGCGGTACCACGCCGTCACGGAGCCGCGCCGCGAGTTTAATATTGACATAGACAAGTGCAAAGAAGGTCACTCCCGAGATTGCACCCAGCAGGACCTTAATCCACAGGGTCTTCGTGAAGACACCGGCATAACCGATCTCACCGAACCAGAGGTAGTCCGTGTAGAGGTAAATTGCCTCCCCAAAAAGCGAGAACAGCAGAAATGCACCGAGTGCGATAAAACCAATAGATTTTCTCATGGATTCCTCTTCACACAACAGAGTGTCATGTGCTCGCGCACGACGCTCTGGTTCTGATACACGCCATTAAAAGTCTGGTTCTGATACACGCCATTAAAAGACGCCCTTGTGGGAGTAATCAATTTCCGGACCGGTGATAAACTCCAGCAAAGCCGCACTACCCTCCTCCGTCGCCCGCCGTGCCCTAGCGATTGCCGGAGCCACGGCGGCGGGGTCCTCCACCCGCTCCGCCCAACCTCCCATGGCCCGAGCCATGTCAGCGTAGTTACCACCTAAGTCCCTAGTGCCAAAACGCTCGTGCGACAAGGCCATGTGGCGGGTCTCAACCGCCATGGTGGAATTGTTCAGGACGATGGTGAGAATTGGGAGATTCGAACGCACCGCAGTTTCGAAGTCCAAACCGGTCATGCCGAAGGCGGCATCCCCCATAAAATTGACTACGAACTTCTCCGGCTTTGCTAACTTAGCGCCAAGGTTCAGGCCCAACCCAGTACCGAGGCCGTGGGACTTGCCCCACCCCAAGTATGAGCGTGGCCCAGCGCTTCGGTAGAATGGCATGATCTGGTCTCGTGGGCTTCCAGAATCATGGGTGACGATGGCCTCATCTGGGTTGACAGCATTTATAAACTCCCCGATGACCCGGTAGGGATTAATTGGCACTTCATCGGAGGTCAACTTCGCATGCCATTCTCGAAGCCAACTCGCCCGAATCTCCGCAATCTGAACGACAGGGGAATGCTCAACCCGAGAGCGCCCGCCCAATTGTTCCCCAGCAGCCGCCACGAACTGCGCTAGCACGAGCTTAGCGTCACCCGTTATGGGATATTCAACGTGGTAATTCTTGCCAATGTCCACAGGATCATCCGTGACCTGTATAAACGTTTTGTCCGGAGGTATCGGAGTAGTCATGGGGTGTCGGGTGAGACTCGTGCCTACCGCAAAAACGAGGTCAGCCTTTGTTAGAAAGTGGCGTACAGGTCCGTTCATCACGCCCGAGGCACTCCCTAGAGATAGTGGGTGCGTTTCCGGGAAAGCGCTCTTACCTCCCATCGTGGTCATGACGGGAATGTTCGTAAGCTCCGCAAATTCCAACAATTCAGCCGTTGCCCCCGCGTAGAGAACGCCTTGACCGGCGTGTATTACCGGATCCCGTGCTTCGAGCAACAAACGTGTCGCGGCTATAACATCGCGCGGATCAGCTTCAGACAACGTGGCACGCACCGGCCGATAGGCGTCCAGCACTGCAGGGTCGACCTGCTCCCCGGCTACATCGACCGGAATCTCTACCATCACAGGGCCAGGACGACCCATCTTAAGCCTGGCAAAGGCCCGCCTCATGGTGTCAACAACCCGGTCAGCAGTAGTGATCTGCTCCACGAACTTCGTGATTGGAGCATAGTTTCTTAACGAGCTAAACTGCGGAAATACGCCCTCTCGCTCCCGCGTATGCCCCAGGGGAAGGAGTAATACAGGAACGGCATCGGAGAACGCCGTCGCAACACCAGCATAGGCGTTTTCCGCACCAGGACCAAACTGCATAGCAAACACGCCTGGGGGGTGGCCATTGTTGACCCTGCTATAGCCATCCGCAATACCCACTCCCACTCGCTCCTGACGACAAATGACGGGGCGAATTCCACTTTCGGCTGCGGCCTCAATCAGGTTTGAAGTCGGGAATGCGCTCAGATATTCAATCCCTTCACGCCTTAGGATATGGGCGATCACATCCACTGTTCTCATGGTACCGACAACTCCCTCCCTAACAGGCGAACTTCGCAACCAGATAGTTTGTGAATTCGGTCGTAAATCGGACAACTAACGAATTGCACCCGCCCTACAATCCGCGTCGTACCATCCACACACGTACGTCCTAGGGGACCTGTAAGGAAAATTCCCGACAAAGCGCTTCCCATGTAACAAGCTCGGCCAATGTCCGCAGAGTCGCTAGTGTCGGCGGAATCACAGCCATGCGCCCGCGCGCAGCTCTCTGGAGAGCCTCGCCCGGAGTGATCCACAGGCTTTCCGATACCTCTTCGGACACATCTAACGGCACCTGACCTTCCGGTAACGGGGCAAGGAAAAACCGTGTATCAAAGCGCATAGCGTAACGTTCCGGCGTGGTCCGGTGATCAAAGTACACGGGACTACCAACGTCGCAACGGAGTCCTTCGGACGCTAGCAACTCGGCGAACCCCACAGCGCCACTCAATAGGTCGGTCCGTTTCGCCACCACTCGCTCCTGCAAATCTGCTCCCATCGCTAGGCCGCCACCCTGACCGATGCACAAGAGAACTCCGACCTCTTCGTACAACTCCCTAATTGCCGCAACCCAATGGCCTATGGATTCCTGACTACTCAACTCATCCCCCAACCGGCTCCGAGCCTCTTCAGGCGAAAGCCCCGCGCATCGCTCGAGCATCGCCGGGGAACCATCTGAGCTTTTGACGCTCCCCCCAGGAAAAACAAAAAATCCCCCCAAAAACCGCATTTCGAAGGGCCGGCGCGTCATGAAGGTTTCGAATTTACCACCCCCCGCCGGGCGTACGAGGACAATTGTAGAAGCTTTTCTAGGAACGGCGTTATCTGACATGTGCCCTCAACATGATATCCCGGAACACGCCTCGCACGCGAACGGCTTCAGCCCGCCTGTTTTCGTAACCTTTCCAGCAAGTTCTCAAAAGATATCCCGTTGATGACCCGGTTAAATTGCGCACGATAGTTGTTAACTAAACTGATGTCTTCAATAACCACATCATAGATCCGCCACACGAGAGGATGCATCCTGCGATGCATGCGGTAGTCTACCTTGAACTTACGCCCATTCCGACCCAAAATTATAGTGTTGACGCGGGCATAACGACCGTCGATCTCCTCGCCGACCACGCGCGTCCTCTCGCCGTTGTATGCGGCAAGTCGGTTCGCGTAGGTTCGTTCCAACATTCGGGTAAATAGCACCGTGAACTCATCACGTTGTTGCGACGTACGCCGTCGCCAGTGAGACCCCAATGACCGTCGCGCCATTTCTGCGAAGTCGAAGAGCGGTAGGACTGCCGCACGAAGACCCTCCACCTTCTCTGTTTCACCTAGGCCAGAATCACCGAGAATCGCAACGCTTTGCTGCAATGCCTTGCTGATCTTGGGCCCCGGACCCTCCGCGACGGCCCCTGTGCCCGCTAAACAGACCGCCACAACCACGACCGCCGAAAGCCATATGCGGCTGCACCTGATATATGCAACCTTTACCTCGTTAAATGTTTTCGTCATACCACCCCGACTACACAATCTAACCCAATAAGCCCCATGAGTCCAAACAAGCGATTGTCAGGCGAGCCGTACAGCCTTCGAAAAATCGTAGTCAACAGGGACGTCCCCCTCGAATTCCCACGTAACCCGGGAACTTCTCTCCCCGCTCCCCAGGTGTTCTTCAAGAAAGTGGAACAACAGTGCCCAGGCCGCCTCAGCTGCGACAGGGCGATACCGCCCGGGCATGGTGTCGTTGAGCCAACCGTGGGGCGCATCCTTAAAGATGCGAATGAAATAGCTCTTCCAACCATCCTCCAGGGCATGCCGAAAACGAAGTACGTCATCCACAGAGATGATATGATCGCTGTCACCAAAAACCCCTAGCACAGGACAGGACAACCGCTGGATGAACTCACCCACCGGCGTAGGGCGTTCTTCGTGGGACACCCAATCCCGCTGATAGATTCCACCGTAAAAGACCACAGCGCAACGAAGATCTTGACGCTCTGCAGCCGCCAACAACGGTTGCCGCCCCGTCTGACATACTCCCATCACCGCGATGCGATCTCCGTCTACGTAGTCCAAGCTGCGAAGGTAACTCACGCACTCGTCGAGGTCGCGCAGTGCTTCTTCGTCGCGAATTCCGACGCCAATGTCCCCAGCCGCAAGTGCTTCGCGATCCCCAGTGAACCGCGAAAACAGATCCGGTGCCAACGTCACATACCCATTTTTAGACAGGCGTTCTGCAATATCCGTAGTGTGCTTGACGATGCCGTAACGCTCGTGAAGTTGGATAATAGCCGGTGATTGGCCACTCTCGGACGCCCTCGCCAAATAGCCCATTTTCTTCGGTGCAAACTCGACTTCCGAAATCATGCTCCAATCCTCCTTCGAAAACTTCACGGCACGCCTTGAGGGAATGCTGAGAAATCTACCAGATCCAACCCGACGAAGCGACGATAACGCTGCATGTGCACCCTACTATTCGATCTATACGGAGCAAAGCCTTCCGCCCCAACAATGCCAAGAGGATCAGTAGTTGGCGGAATCTCACCCGCCCGGGCGCGAGTCCGAAGACCGGAGAATCGTGTTTTGAGTCACCCACCCAACTACACGCGCCCGTGATCGTATCTAAATTGACGGTTCGGGAAAGCAGGTCGAAATACCAGTTGTCGAATGATGGCGTCGGAAAGAATTAACCACCCGGGCGTGTTAGCCCTAGACTACGGAGCCTTCCCAAGAGTACCTCCGGGGTCATCGGCGTAAATAATAATTTCCGCACCGCCTCCCCGGATTCACCAGGCGCAGACGCACGTACCACGAGAGTATCAAATGCCACCTCCATCTCTACCCTCTGCCGTATTGGATACAGCATATTCAGGGCGGCAACTCTCAGGTCATACGGGTGCCGAAATGCCTTAGTCGCGACAACAAATTCCTGGACCACTTCGGAAACCACATGCTCCCATGGCAGCCCCTCCTCAACACCGCACCGGACCCCACTCGAGGATTGATCCTTGACGTCAGGCGAGAGCGCCAGCGAGTGCACGCGGTTTCGATAGGGAGCGTTCTGAGGCTTCTCTAACAAAGCATGCAGTTCGCTCGCACCCCGATCCCCCCGGTTGGCGGCTACAAGCTGCGCGTTCGCGAACAGGAGCTCAAGAGCCTGTTCACGGTCATCGTAGTACTTCGGGTCGAAAATCTGGAGAACCTTGTCCATCCCAACAATAAACCAAAGCTCTACAGCATCGCCGAAGCTGGCGCGGAACGCTAACGCCTGATCGGAGTACAGACCACGGTTGACCAAAGCAACGGCAAAACTAGGCAAGTCCCGTGCCAGCAAAGAAAGCAAAAACAATCGGTCTTCTTGACACAGGCCGTGCGCCTGTTCCTTGTCTACGATGATGCTACTCAGCGAGTATACGACATGGTCCAAACTGAACTGGCGCAAAGCCGCGCTAGCCAGATTCGTGTGAGCGATTGTGGGTGGATTGAAAGAGCCCGGGAGGATGCCAACACGCCCTCGTTCGATGTGACTCGGACCGAGCACCACAGCAGCCTCGGGTGAACCGGCATTTTCTATATCTTCCAGCGCCTCCCTGAAACCAAAAAGACGCCGAAGGTCGAAAAAGTCGTGCTGCGAGGAGCTCTCCTATTTCCAGATCTTGGGGCTTTCTTCCTCGGGGAAGTACACGTCACAGAACGGACAGTGGAACTCCATGCCAGAGCCTAGCATGTGAGGGTTCACTACGAATTTTTCGTCGCATTTAGGACACGTGACTTCGACGGCCTGACCCATGATGCTTTCCTTTCGACATAACTACTACGAATTAACTACTACGCTTTTCCATATGTCCCTACGAAGGACATCACCGCACACAGACCTACGACCAATACGTAGTCCTATCTATGGGAATGTGGGACACGATCTCTCCCGGTATGAAATCCTCGATCTTGATCCGATTCATGGCCTCGTCCGGCACCTTCGATACGGGAGAAAATGGCCGGTCGAGCGGCCGCGTCGCATCAACGATCATGCCCGAGGTCTTGATCTCATCCACCAACGAGGGATCTAAGAAATTACCGCGGAAGAGCGGTTTCAAGATCGAAACCTGGCGATGCGGCTGCACACGAGTGGCCAAGCCCCACAGAATGTCAGTGGCGTTATAGACGTCGATATCCTCGTCGAAAACGAAGACGTTTTTTGTATGGTCGAAGGTCAAAGCCGCTGCCGCAGCCCGACCCGGATCCCCTTCAGACATCTTCTTCATACTGATGAAGACGTTATAGTGGGCGTGCCGGCCCATCTTACACACCGCCGTCACTCCCGGCACGGCCTCGCGACAGCGCCTGAGATAGGCCCCTTCACGCGGGAGATCCATCCAAGGTTTGTCGCCTTCCGGGGTAATGATGGACTGGAACATCGCACCCTTACGCCAATTCATGGCCGTAACCTTGTAGTCCACGCAAGTGGTGTAGCGCTGCGGCCCAAGATAGCCAGGTGCTTCGCCGAACGGGCCTTCGACTACGCGCTTGTTAGGCTGAAGCACACCTTCAATGACTAGTTCAGCGTCCGCCGGAATAAGAAAGTCATCACCCCATGTGGAGGACGGCGTGAGCCGCAGAGGCTCCTGCATGTAGCCTCCGATGATCTCGAATTCGCTAACCTCGAACGCGCCGCTGTAGCACGCCCCCATGTGGTACGCCGGATGATGACCCAAAACGGTGGCAACGGGGGTCTCCAGATTATTGTCTTCGTAATCCCTAAATATCTTCCAGAGGTGGCGAGGGGACGCGTATAATGCCGTACTCTGGGGCGACTTGACTTCCATCCGATGGTACGAACAATTGTAAATCCCGGACGTCCGCTCCTTCGTGATGGTAGACATAACAATATAGGGACCACCATCCATATAATGATGCCGCATGACGGGAATCTGGTAGATGTCCACGTCCCCACCAGTCTGAACGTTTTGCATGACTGGCGCCTCATCCCGTTCAATGACGATGGGTGCAATCTTATGCTCCTCACGTTCGAGGCAAATGTCGGTCATGAGCTCCCTGCTCATGTCCTTATCCACACCGAGCGCCACCTGTGTCTTGCCCTGGGAGATCTCGCAATTCATAGTCAACTTGATATCAGACGGTTGACCGTGGAGGTTCAATGGATTGTCGAACACTAGGATGGGAAACTTCCGTAATTCATCAAGGTGTTTGATCAGGGCGCTCACATCGTAGTGAGCCGGGTCTATCTGCTTGGTCACGTGGACCACCTCATTGGGAATCTCGCGCCGGCAGTCTTCCAAAAACGATCCCAGGCTCTTGGGCATTTGTCACCTCTCTCGATATGTTGGCTTGGTGTTGGACTATCCGAATTTTCGGGTTTTTAGCCGAAGCGCGGGAGGTTGTCAAACTGGCACAGGAGCAGTATTTCCGGTTGACATGAAGAGTCTACCCGAAATACAAGCAGACTATACAATCATACGTAGTCAACTCAGAAAGGAGAAGTCGATGAAACGTTTTTCCCTAACTTCCGCGACCATAGTCGCTGCCATGCTCATCGTACTTGGAACCGCCACTAAAGGCCCCGCCGAGGTGTCGTTCAAGGGTGAAACCGTCGCCATATTAATCCCCTACTCGGTCGGCGGAGCCGCGGACATCATGGCGCGGCAAATGCTCCCGTTCATCGGGAAGCAGATTCCCGGAAACCCCACCACGATCATTAAGAATATGCCTGGTGGCGGGGGCATAGTGGGTGAGAATTGGGTGTACAACTCCGCCCCTGCCGACGGCACCGTGATCGGACAATTCTCCACCTCAGTAACCGACAGTATCTTCAAACCAAACAAGGTTAAGTTCGAATTGAGCAAACTGCGGTGGCTAGGCGGCGTGCGGGAAACGACCGTCACTTTCGTCAGTAAAGAACTGGGCATAACCAAGGGCACCGAACTCGCTGGCCTCAAGAAGAAGCTGTTCTTCGGGACCACGTCGATCCAAAGCCCTCGCTCTATGATCCCAAGGCTTCTCATGAAAATCCTGGACAAGGACCACAAGTTGGTTACAGGCTACGGTAGTAGCGGCGACATGCGAGCCGCCATCCGCCGTGGGGAGCTCAACATGACCAATGACAGCCAAAGCGGCTACTTTGCCGCAGTCCTACCTATGGTCGAAGAAGGTGCTGTGGTACCCATTGCCCAGGAAGGAACCGTTCAGGACGGTAAGATCGTCCGCGACCCGCGCCTACCGAACGTGCCCACCTATTATGAAATCGTCTTGGAGCTCAAGGGCGAATCCATCAGGAAAGACCCCAACTACCGAGCCATGGAGTTGCTAGCGTATCTCGGAGGCGTCCGGCGAGGCTGGGTCTACGCACCGCGGGTGCCAAAGAAGGTCTTCAATACGATGGCGGCGAGCTTTGACCGCTTTCTGAAGGACCCCGCAATGATCGCGCACTTCAAGAAAGCTATCGGCTTCCAGCTTGTATCTCTCAACGCGGCGGCGGCGCAGGGCATCATCGACAAAGTCGTGGAGGTACAGAGACGTGACCCTGAAGCCATTGAGATCTTGAAAGCCATGGCTCAGAAACCCTGAGCGCTCTGGGCACTTCCACCGCCAGGCTCTAGTCCCCACAGGATGACATTCCGTGACACCAGATAGTCATCCTGTGGGTCCGGCTGCGGCATGTAGAGCACGGTGTTGCAGCAAAGTGTCGAACCAACACGGGATATCATTCTTGTGCCCCTCAAACGAAGCCTGACCTGGCTCATTCTACTCGCACTTCTCGCGGCATGGGTCTTCTTGGCCCAAGACATAGCCGGGAATATCGCCGCGGCCTCGTTGGAGGGCTTCGTCCGGGTCTTCTCCTGGCCCGCATTTGGCTACTTGCTCTTGGGCAACGTAATCGGATTTGCGGTGGGCATGCTACCGGGTCTCGGAGGCCCTGTAACCATGGCCCTCATGCTCGGCTTCTCCTTCCAACTCAAGATGGACGCTGTAGAAGCCTTCTCGTTCCTACTTGGAATGATGGCGGTCACTGCCACGACCGGCGACATCACCTCGATCCTTTTCGGAATTCCCGGTGAAGGCTCCACCGCTTCTACTATCGTGGAAGGTCATCCCATGGCCAAGAAGGGCGAAGCAGGACGCGCCCTAGGTGCTTCACTCATGAGTTCACTAATGGGAGCACTCATCGGTGCCGGCGCCATCGCCGTAGCCATCCCCATCGTCACCCCCCTGGTCCTGGCCCTGGGCACCCCAGAATTCTTCATGCTCACGGTTGCCGGCGTAACCTTCGTAGGTGCGTTGAGCGGCGGTAGCGTAATTAAGGGTCTGGCGGCCGGGGGGCTGGGTTTCATCTTCTCCCTCGTCGGCTTAGACATGCAGACCGCCACCGAACGCTACACCTTCGGCTTCATGTATCTTTGGGGCGGAGGCGAGACCGGCGGCTCGGGGATCGGACTGGTGCCGGCGACGGTAGGCCTTTTCGCTATTCCCGAGATCATCGATCTAGCTACGAAAGGAGGGAGTATAGCCCAGGCTCACGTTGGGCGCCTCGGTGGCGTACTCGAAGGGGCGAAAGACGCGTTTCGACACTGGTGGCTGGTAGTGCGATGCAGTCTCATGGGCACCTATATAGGTATCATCCCAGGCATGGGTGGACCCGTATCCCAGTGGATAGCGTATGCGCATGCGATGCAGTCCTCGGGTAAACAGGACCAGGTAGGAACAGGCCAGATCGAGGGTGTTGTTGGCCCTGGCGCGGCCAACAATTCAACCCTCGGAGGTGCGCTCATCCCCACCATCGCCTTCGGTATTCCCGGCAACGTCACCACTGCCATCTTACTGGGTGCGTTCCTCGTCCTAGGACTCCGCCCAGGAACTTCCATGCTTACCAAAGATTTAGATGTGACGTTCTCGCTAGTGTGGGTCCTGGTAGTGTCTAACGTCATCACGGTCTCGGTGTGCTTCCTATTCCTGAACCAGCTCGCGCGGCTCACACGGATCAAGGGGACTCTACTGATACCGCCGCTGCTGCTGTTCATCTACCTAGGCTCCTACACCCACACCAACAGCTTCGGGGACATCATCATCACCCTGATCTTCGGTGCCTTAGGGTGGCTCATGGTCGTGTTCGACTGGGCCCGACCGGCGCTTCTTCTCGGCCTGGTCCTCGGCCGACTGGCAGACAACTACCTTTGGATTACCTATTCGCGCTACGATTTCGGGTTCATTTTACGCCCAGGCGTACTGATCATTCTATGCGTTATTCTGGTTAGTATCGCTTATCCGGTTGTGCAGAACCACCGACACGCGCGGGCGTCCAAGCGTATATCATGAAGTTCCGGGGATTTTCCGCCCTCTTCACGGGCGTCTTGCTGTTGGTTGTGGCCTGGGCCCTATGGGAGGCCTCCGGCTGGGAGCTACAAGCCAGCCTTATGGCCTGGCTCATCGGGCTCCCTACCGCGGCACTGTTGGCAGCCCAGCTCGGGCGGGAGATTCTAAGCCAACCGGAAAAACAGGCCCCCGTCAACAAGGATGAGCCCGAACTCCTCGACCCCTCTCTTGTGGGACGGGAGACCGAGGCCCTCAACCCAACCGAGGAGCGCCGTCGCACAACGCTCATTATCTGTTGGATCCTCGGATTCGCCGCCGCGATCTGGCTGGTAGGTTTTCAGGTCGGGGTCGGTTTGGCGACCCTACTATACCTCTGGAGCGCTGGCGAAAAGTGGACCACCGTTATCGGTATAACGCTAGCCGTACTAATCGGGGTCGTACTCATATTCGACTGCGGCATGCACATCTTCTTCGCTGAAGGCAAGTTGTTCGCGTGGACGGGGATGAGAAGCGGACCCTTCTTCACTAGCTTCTGCTACGAAGTCACGGCTCCATTTAGGGGTTAACTCTCGAACTACTCACACCCATTCTAAATGGCCGGTGCAGCAAACGCCACACTGACCATTTAGCTCACCCCACGTCGGCCTCTACAGCGCGTAAAGCGCCTTACCGTTGTCGCTCAGGATTTTGCGCTTCTGTTCTGCCGAGATGTCGTCGTTGCCATTGAAAATGGTGAACGCATCCACTTCGCTCGAGGCGTCGGTATGACCGTAGTCCGTGCCGATTACGATGTTATCGTCCCCGGCATACTTAAGGACGTAAGGGAAGTCGTCGTCTGTCTGGGCTGACACGTAGATTCGAAATGTCTTCATGGGGTTCTCGGGGTAGTCCGAGGTCCCCGACCTTCGTATGGTCTCATTCACCACCCACGGCACCCACTGGGCGGACGATTCAATGAATCCCCAACGCAGATCTGGAAACACCTTTGGGACCTCGCTCATCATCAGTGTGAAGCAGGTGGAAACGGTGGGGATGCGGAATACTGGGAGGCCGCCGCCACTGTCATAGCGCGGACGAAACTGTGTCGCCAGGGGAGGACTACCATTGGCAATATGTATGCCCATCATCATATCCAGGCGCATGGCTTCGTCGAAAACGGGGTAGAAGTATGGGTCCACCAGATGCCGGCCACCCTCAAACGGTCGCAGACAGACTCCTACAGCGCCATTCTCCCGACTGAACCGTACCTGATCGATGGCCTCATTCAGAGTCATAGCCGGCACCACACAGACCCAACGAAGGCGTCCGCCACCCTGCTTCCAAACATCCGCCATCCAGCGGTTCCAACTGGCACACAGGGCAATTTCCGCATCAGCGTGATCGGTCACCTGCTCAATCCACAGCGTGTTGTACATGACCTGCACATCTATTCCGAGCTTATCTAGATGATCAACACGCAACTGCACATCACGTAGCTCCCGAGCTTCTTGGGGCGTCTGCATGTGCCTTCCGGCTTTTTCTGACACCTCGTCGAGCTGTTGCTCGCTCAAGGTCGAGAAACGAAAACCCAACACCTTGTCGTCCAGGACCCAGTACTGCGTCGTCGGATCATCAGGGGAACCGAAGAGCTGCGGCCGGAACTTCTTTTCCGAAGCATCGAGATAGTCCCAAGTCTGCTCAGTCTCCACCACATGAGCATCCGAGTCTACCACCATCATTGTGCCGTTTCCGGACATATCGTTCTCCTTTGAGTGCTAGGTGCACACTATTCGATACCATAAAGTGCCATGGGATTGTCGCTTAAAATCTTCCACCTTACCTGGTCATCGACAACAGGGTCTGCTTTGAATTTCGTGATGGCGTCCAACTCACTGGAAGAGTCGGTATGACCATAATCCGTGCCGATGACGAGATTGTCCTCACCCGCGTACTTGAGCACGAACGGAAAGTCATCATCAGTCTGGGCGGTCACGTAAACCCGGTACTCCCGAAAAGGGTTATCGGGATAGTCCGCGTCTGTCGAGCGACGCCTTGCCTCATTGACGATCCACGGAACCCACTGCGCTGAAGACTCGATAAACCCCCACCGAAGCCTCGGAAACACCCGCGGGACCTCACTCATAATCAGGGACAAACAAGTCACCACCGTGGGGACCCGGAACGGGGCGAATCCACCGGTCTTGTCGTACCGGGGCCGGAGATTCGACATCAGAGCAGTACTACCGTTGGCAATGTGAACGCCGATAGCTATATCCAATTCTGAGGCCAGTTCGAAAACCGGATAAAAGTATGGGTCCACCAAATGCCGGTCACCTTCGAACGGTCGCATACAAACTGCCACGGCACCATTTTCATGCGAAAACCGAATCTGCTGCAAGGCTTCGCTCATGTTCATGGCCGGGATCACACAGGACCACCGTAGCCTGCCTTGTCCAGCCTTCCAAACATCGGCCATCCAGCGATTCCAGGCTAGACATAACGCTGTCTCTGCGTCCGCACGATCCGCCACCCGCTCAATCCAGAGCGTGTTGTGCATGACCTGAACATCTACACCCAGCTCGTCGAGCTGGGCTAGACGCAGGTCCACGTCGTCGAGCTCCCTGGATGCCTGAGGCGTAGCGAAACGGCGTCCTGCCTTATCCGACAGCTCGTTGAGTTGCCGCTCGCTCAGGGTGGCGAAACGCGCGCCCCGAATCTTTCCGTCCAGAACCCAGTACTCCTTATCCGTATCACGGGCACCAAACAGCACAGGCCTAAACTTCTTGTCAGATCCGTCAAGGTATTCCCACGTGCGCTCGGTCTCAATCACGTGAGCGTCGGCATCGACCACGAGAGGATGTCCGTTTCGTCTCATGATTTGTCTCCACAGCCGATTTCACCTACACTCATTTCGCATCCTCACTCTTCCGCACAATAGCACTAGTAACCAACCCTTGGATTGGGTGTCAAGAACTGTGCGGAACTGCGTCTCGTTCGATGCATACGGCGGATACGCGGCAACTTTGTGCGAAAAATCCTAACCTACTTCCTACTTGTTCTATTGCTAGCCCTTATCCCAGTACTGGCCTCAAGTCCCTCCAGCGCCTGGAACAAGGATTGGCGAACCGCCAGCCGAAAAAGCTCTGGCATGGCCCCAGATCCCGCCCACACACCGGAAGCCGTGGTTCAGCTTTACGCCGCGCGCGCCTTCAACTGGCGTGGCATATTTGGCGTACACACGTGGATCGCAGCAAAAGAAGCTGGAGCTAAGGCATACGTCGTATATCAGGTGGTGGGATGGCGAGCGTATCGAAACTTACCGGTGCTGGTGATACAGGAAGACATTCCAGACCGATTGTGGTTTGACAGCCCTCCGAGGATTACAACGGACCTCCGCGGCACCGAAGCCGAACGCGCCATCCAGGGAATTCAGCGAGCCGCTGCGAAATACCCATATCCTCGAAATTACCGGCTGTGGCCTGGACCCAACAGCAACACCTTTACAGCCTATGTCGCCCGAAACGTACCCGAACTCAAGGCCGTACTTCCGTCCAACGCGCTAGGTAAAGACTACCTTGACAAGAACCGTTTTCTCGCCCGCACCCCCAGTAGGAGCGGTTGGCAATTGTCCCTGTTCGGACTACTGGGCATA
Organism: uncultured Syntrophobacterales bacterium; assembly: GCA_964438895.1. GTDB lineage: Bacteria > Desulfobacterota > Binatia > UBA9968 > JAJDTQ01 > JAJDTQ01. The sequence continues at coordinate 96,118 of CAYTMJ010000010.1, forward strand.
GCCATAGGGTTGCAAGAAGGGCTGGAGATCAATATTTTTGGACTGGTCGTCGGGGTTGACGTGGCGCGGCCCGCGATCAAACTTCCCTTCATAGAACGCATCGGTATGAGCAGAAGTATGCTGAACCGACAGCCTAAAGTTTTGGAACAATGAGACACACGCCTTGACGCCTCAATTTCTAGCTCTTGTAACGTCCTTTTTCTACGCAGGCTGCTTCCTAGCCACCAGGCGTGGGCTCATGTACTCCACACCTGCGACGGCCGCTTACGTAGCCCTCAGCGTCAATAGCGCAATCCTTTGGCTGATCATTTTTCTCACCGGCGGCATCCCCGATGTCCCTTTTATGGCCACCGCCTGCTTCGTCATTGGCGGATGGATTCAACTTGGGACGCGCCTATTCGCATATCACGGCGTTGCGCGTCTCGGCGCTAGCGTCACCAGCACTGTCCAAGCCACTAATCCCCTCTTCGGAACTGCCCTGGCGGTGATCTTCCTTCACGAAACGGTAACGCCGTTGCTGCTGTTCGGAACCGGCTCAGTAGTCTTTGGCATCATACTGCTTTCCTGGAGCCCACAGCACCAAACCACGTACCGAACCTGGGAACTGATCTTTCCGTTTGCTGCGGCACTGACCGCAGGCGTCAACCACCCAATCCGACGCTACGGATTGACGATCGCCAACGAACCGCTCTTCCTTAGCGCTATTATGGGAGCAGCAGCATTGAGCCCTATGATATTGAACCTCGCCAATCCAAGAGCCAGGTCAAATATCGTGTTCGACCGCCGCGCCATGCCCTACTTCCTAGCCACCGGAGTCTTCGAAGCCATTGGAATCTGGTCGTTAGTCGCCGCCCTGGGCATCGGGAACGTAGTCGTGGTGGGACCTATTGTGTGCGTCGCGCCGCTATGGGTGCTCCTTGGCACTTTGCTTTTCTCGCGCGACATCGAACAAGTGAACGTTCGTACCGGCATCGCCACACTGTTCGTGATCTCCGGCATAGTCGCCGTGTATCTAGCGGCATGAAGAAGTGGATCGAACAGACGCAATAAGAAAGACTGGCAGACCCTCCTCCAGCCCAGGTGAGTGACCCTTGCGCAGTCGCTCTGTTTACACCAGAACTTTCCGCTGGAGCCACTCGGACAAATCAGAAAGGCTGCGGGAGGTGATCTCATGCCCCATTTCGTATTCGCGGTAATCCACCGGAACATTTAACTTCTCCAGCAACGCTATGGAATGTTTCGCCCTATCCACCTCGATGACTTCGTCACCATTGCCGTGATGAACTAAAGTCGGCAACGAGTCCACCCCATCCCCTACCCCTAGAGCCGTCAAGGTGCCCTCACGCAGCCACGAACTCAAAATACACATGCCGGCGAAACGATCCGGCTGAGACAATCCCAAACTGTAGGCCATACCCCCGCCTTGACTGAAACCCAGTAGGGCGAGGTTCGAAGCCCCTAAAGAATACCGCTCTGCGCATTGATCGATAAATGTGCGGAGCCGGTCCCGAGCTGAAAGTAAAGCGGAAGTATCGATATCGCCGCCCAGGGACATAGGAAACCAGGCGTAACCGGTCATTCCCGGACCAAGTTCCACCTCCAGTGGAGCCTGCGGACAGATCACCCGGAATGCTCCGCCACAGAGGTTCGGGGCCAGACCCAACAGATCCATGGCGTTAGCGCCACGACCATGGAGCGCTACGATCGTCGGATGGGGACCCTCTCCTTCAGGTTCAAAAATACAGTGCAGTAAATCCATATACCACCCCTACTCCATGACCCCTTGGAGATCCTTGATATAATCCTCGAACGCCGTATCCATTGAATATTTGGGCTCCCAGCCGAGATATTCCCTTGCCCGAGATATGTCGAGTGGCACGCTGACGGCAGTTTCCGGAGCCTTTCCGGGGATGATCTCAACTTCCAACTTGGGAAACTGTCGCTCCGCAGCAGCTACCAAGCCATCGAATGTCGTTACCTCGCCGACACCAATATTGAAGATGGTCTTCTCTGGCATCGACACCGTTGTGGCTAAATCTACGGCACGCCCCATATCCTTTGCATACACGTATTCGAAATCCATTGTCTGGGCCTGGGGAATCCTTGCCACCTCCCCTCGTATCCCTGCCTCCAGCAGCACTTGCACCTTCTCTCCACCCCCGGAACCACCCCAAAAGTGACCTAACCCATAAGCATTGGCTAATCGGAGCACTAACAACTCGAACCCGTAGAGCCCCTGATAGGCCTCCGCCATCAGTTCCTTAGTGGCCTTGGAGTTTCCATATCCCGACCCCGGCCCCCGAGGCATGTCCTCATTGATGGCCTGATCCGTAAATCGCCGCCGATCATACGCTCCAAAGGTACTGATCAGAACGAAGCGCTTGACGCCAGTAAGACGTGCAGCCTCGAGCACGTTGATCGTTCCCATGACATTGATCTGGAGGCCGTTATGAAGGGATTCCACTACCCGCGGGCCAATAAGTCCGGCCGTGTGAACAACAGTTTCTGGGCGAAACCGTTGCATCGCCTCAGTCAACGCCGGTAGATCCCGAACATCCTTTTGCACTACCTCTACATCCACCTTACCGAGCTTTCGATGCAGATACTCCGTTCGCGGCATGAAGTCGTAGAACACCACCTTCTCTTTGCGTTTGAGAGCCCATTGCGCAAACGAAGTCCCGACGAGACCGACTCCGGTCACAAGCGTTGTTCCCATAATCCCCTTACTCCCTTAAATGAAGTCCCGGTCACCCCTCTTCGCGCGGCCGCACCCAAAACCCATCCATACCGAACTTGATCGTGGCGAGCAAACACCTCCGGATATCCCTCGTAGAACATCTAGGAGTCCGCATCAGGAGAAGCGATGAGCAGTGCAAGAGAAGCCTATTCGGGTCGACCCGAGATTGTCGGACATTGACTCAAGTAAATAAGGCCGTGTAGTGTACAGCTGTGCGACTTATAGAAATGGTGCTGATCGCATTTCTGTTGATCTCACCAACCACCGTCATGGCCGATCAGACAGACCAGCGGCTGCAAGCTCTGTTCAGCCGCCTACACACCACCACCGACGCCAACAATGCCGCCGTACTAGCAAATCTAATTTGGGCGATATGGCATCAATCCGACAATGAACAAATCAACGAACTCATGACCCGGGGTTTAACGCAGATCACTTCCCACAACTATCCGGAGGCGACACGCACGTTCAGCGAGATGATTCAGATCGACGCCGGTTTCGCCGAAGCATGGAACAAACGGGCCACCGCCTACTACCTGATAGGCGACTATCTCAAGTCGGCCGAAGACATTGAGCGGACGCTCGAGCTCGAGCCTCGCCACTTCGGCGCGCTCTCGGGGTTGGGCCTCATCATGGTCGCCCTAGGAAATGAGGAGGCTGCCATCAACGCATTCGAGGCAACGCTTGCCATCCACCCATTTGCGGAGGGTGCACGACAAAACCTCGAAACATTACGCGCGCGACAACAGCAACGAACGATCTAGGACCTTACTCCCGTAGCCGCGGAATCACGCTGTCCGCTAGCATATTGATGGCTTCGTCATAGTCCGGACCGAGCTTAGCAAAGGCAATCTCATCATACCCCATGACCTGAGCCTTCTTGGCAAGGTCGACAATCTGGTCCGCCACCTCCGCCGGACGCCCAGCAACATAGTAGTTCAGGACCATCTCTTCGGTGACCATCGAAGCGGCTTCTTCAATCGTAGCCCCTCGAGCGTAAGCCTCCTTGAGCTCTAACACCTTTTCCCGCTTCACACCGAGCCGGTCATACTCCTCGGGAGTAAACTTCAGCGCTTCCCACTGTAATATTGAGTGAGACACCTGCCTCTTGGGGAATTCGATCGCTGCAGCACGATCCTGTGAAACTGAGACGTTAAGTTCGACCATCTTGCGCAGCGTCTTCTTTGGGTCAACGGTGCGAGCGCCTGCTTCGGCTACCTCGTGCATCTCCTGCAATCGACCTGCACGCAGCATGGGGATAAACGTTCCTGAGCTGATGAGCCCATCCATCACCTGGCCGCCCATTCGCAACGACTGGGGTCCGTTCCCACCTGAGTAGATTGTAACGGTAGACTTCGGCTCAAAAGCCAACTCAAATTTACCAATTGGATTCAGACGAAAGTACTCACAAAGGACCGGGAAATCCCTATAAGGTACCGGCCCGCCAGCCAATGCCCGAGATACGAAGACAGCCAACTCCCGCACCAACGAGATAGGCCGAGTCACAATAACGCTCTGCGGGGTTTGTGCCAGATCTCCGCGGGCCAGACCAAGGCCGATTTCTCTTCCGCCCGCCAATTCCGACAGTGTCGCGAGTGAGTCCACCACCTCAATGGGGTGGTGTAGATACGGTACGAGAATCGCCGTGCCGATACCGATGGGAACCCGGGCGGCAATTGCCGACAGCAACACTACCTGGCTTCGATATCGCGCGTTGTCGTTGACCCAAATGCGCTCAAACCCACGCCGTTGAGCCAACTCGGCCAACTCCACAACCTGATTTGCTGTGTACCGATTCGCCAAGTGCATGACGAACTGGAGTCCTAACATTCCCTCGAATCCAGCCATACCCATCCTCTCTCGCCATAGACGGCGTTCCCCCATTCTTGTGTTTCATGACAACAAACGTCAACCCCTGTACCCACAGAGCCGTCGAAACCCCTAGTGTAATAGCCGACACAACTTGAGAAGGTACTTCAAAATTTATGCGCCCGACGGCAAATCGGACGCAAAGTTCGTTGCGCCTTGCCTATCAACCGTGGATTATGGATAGATGACCGTCGTATCCGAATAAACCGTGCCATAAGAGGAATCGTGACACCCACCCTAACTCTCGTCACACTAGGAGTCCTGCAGGGGCTAACGGAGTTTCTTCCGGTAAGCAGCTCCGGTCACTTAGTGCTCCTTCAATCCCAACTGCCCGGGTTTAGAGAACCAGGAGTACTGTTCTATGCCCTAGTGCACTTAGCAACCCTTGGGGCTGTTTTAGTATACTTCCGGGAGGAAACTTCAGATTTAGCCTACGCCATCGTCAAGCCGCGACACGCAGACCCAGCTTCCGTACGCTTGCTCTGGCTGGTTGTTATTGGCACCCTCCCCACGGCGTCTATCGGCCTCCTGCTCACCGAACCACTAGAACGGCTTTTCACTAGCCCTCCTATAGCAGCGAACATGCTCCTCATTACCGGCGCGCTACTCCTTGCGACCGATCGTGTACCGGAACGCCCCCAAAACATCGAAGGGATGCGCGTAAGTCATGCCATCAGCATCGGTATCATCCAAGGGTTGGCCATCATCCCGGGCATTTCCCGCTCCGGGGCAACCGTCGCGGCAGGGGTATTTGCCGGACTCGGGCGAGACCTCGCGCTACGTTACTCTTTTTTCCTCTCAGTGCCTTCGATACTCGGTGCTTTTGCGCTCCAGGTGTGGGGCCACGCTCTCAACGGCACTGGACAGGTGAACAGCGTAGGCTACGGGCTTGCATTTGTAGCTGCCTTTACACTGGGGTACGTCAGCATCGGCCTATTAGCCAAGGTGTTATTGTCCAGGAAGCTTACGTGGTTCGCCTACTATTGCTGGATCGTAGGTATCACCGCCCTGATCACCATGGAATTTGCGGGGTGGGAGCCTGTGACACAATTCTTCTCCTGACGGCGCGGAGTGTCCTAGGGGTCCAATTTCCTTGCTTGGTCTAAAAACGACTCGAACCGCTTGACCGCTGTCACCCCATTAGCGGTGGCAGCCTCCATCACACGAAAAATAATTCGTCGTATGCCTGCTGTTTGATACTGAATCATATCACGCAACGTAGGAAACTCACCGTTAGGAGTTAGGAGCACCGAGAACTCAATTTGGTCCGGGTTTCGCCCCCTTTCCTGCGCAGCCCGGCGAACGGCCGTTACCGCATCCCCGGCGTCTTCCGGCGGTAAATCCCCAGGACACCAGCCATCAGCGTAACGGGCAACCCTAGCTGGAGCGTACTCGGGATCGTGCACACCTAGATAGATTGGCGGGTGAGGTTTCTGGATAGGTTTGGGAAAAAGCCGAATCGGCGGGAATCTAATAAACTCTCCATCGTACGAGGCTTCGTCTTCGCTCCATAACACCTTCATCGCCTCAACGCCCTCGCGGAGAATTCGCCAACGGCGCTTAAACGGAACACCTAAAATCTCCGCCTCTTCCGGAAACCAGCCAGCCCCTACGCCCATGAGAAAACGTCCGTTGCTGTGGAGATCTAAGGTGGCGGCAGCCTTTGCTGTGGCGATCACATTCCGTTGAGGCAAAATGCAAATTCCAGTAGCTACGCGCAGTCGTTCAGTAGCTTGGGCCGCCATAGCTGCGGAGATGAAGGGATCCGAGAGATGTGCAAACGATTCAGGAACAGTGCCGTCCGGGGTTCGCTTGTAGCGGGGCTCGTAACGCACCGGTATTAACATATGCTCCGGAAACCAAAGCGACTCGAAGCCTAGTCGTTCCACTTCCCTGGCGATTTCACCGACAGGCCCAGATCGTTCCGTCGCAAACATAGAAAGACCCAACTGCATAATGCCTCCTAAGCTACGTTGTCTTCCGGAGCCGTTCCCGCTATACGCTAGTGGCCCGGGAGAGTTATAATAGGAGAATACCATGCTCGAACCAACGGCCGGAACCCAAGCCTTCACCCGAGCCCTTGAGCACGACGAAACCCTCGTCCCACTGACTTGGGAAGAGTGGCTCGCGATGCCTGCACCATACGAAACTGACACTTTCACCATCACGGAAGTTGTCGAGCGTTACCACCGCAATGGTTACGCGTGGGATATGCACGGCTCCCTGTACACCCCGAACACAGAAAACAATGAGCGACCGGCATTCGTGGTCTTTCACGGCGGCGGTGCCAATGAAAAAGTCATGGACGTTACTCCCGACGGTCGTCCAGGCTTAGCCCGAACGCTGGCCGCACAGGGCTTCACGGTACTGACCATAAGCTACCCGGGCCTGTGGCCACCGGGAGGAGAATGGAACAGGCCTATCACCGATAGGGTGCCCATCTACCTGCTCGACATTGAGACCAGCGAGGAAGAACTCGAGGACCGCCTGCTAAAGTGCACGTTCAACGTCGTACTCCAGGGAGCCGGACAACTAACAGACCGCCACCTGAGCGGTCGGCGCGTCATCGCCTTCGGCCATTCAACCGGTGGGCCCATGGCGGCACATCTCACTCGCTTCACCGAGGAAACGGATGTCGTCGGGATCGTTGGCTGGGGCAGTGGCGGACCCGATGGCTGGCGCAGAGAATGGCGTGACACTACTGGGATGGAGTCACCTAAACCCTACGGGCTCACGCAAATATCCCGCCGAAACGTCGAAGCATATCGGAGGTCCCACTACGAGGACTTGCCGGAACTGACGCCGTGGGGTCGGATGGAGGATTTCTTCCGTCTCACTGCGAAAACCCGTCCCCAGATCAAGATCGGGCTACGGGACAACCAGCACAACGTTTCGTCTGAACAGTTAGAAGAATACGTGCGACAAACTGGACTACCCCGGGAAGAATACTTCGACCACCTACAGGATCCCCCTTCTAAATGGCTCGCCAACTTAAAGGTGCTGTTAATGGTGGGCCAAAATGATCACGGTCATTGGATCAGCGGGGAACACCTTAACGAAAAGCGGGAGATGTTCATGGCCAGCAAATACGCGGCGGCCGGCACAAAAATACACGTAGGACTGGTGCCGAAGTACACCCACATGGGACACTGGGCACTGCACAATGAGAAAATCGTCTATGCCTGGCTATGGGCGCTCCGAGCCGGACACTTCGACTAAGGCCAATCGTCCCAAACTCCCTAGGAGGCTCCATGCCCTTGCTCCAAGTCAACGAAACTGAGCTGTACTACGAAGTCCACGGCAGCGGGGAACCGTTTCTCTTTCTCAGTGAAACTCACTGCGACGGGGAGGTGTGGAAAATGTACCAAGTGCCAGAGTTCTCTCGCGATCATCGAGTCATCACCATGGACTATCGTGGAACCGGCCAATCTGGAAAGCCCCCTATTCCCTTCACCACACAAATGTTCGCAAACGATGCCGTGTCATTACTAGACCACCTAGATGCCCCTGAAGCCGTAATATGTGGGCACTCCATGGGCGGTAGGGTAGCTCAAATCATGGCGCTGGAGCACCCCTCACGCGTCAAGGCGCTCATTCTAGCATCCACAGGAGCATCGTATCCCAACACCAAGGGTATCCCCCTTAAAATCGCCACGGAGATGGTGGAGTGGGGTTATGAAAAGTATGTGCGCGACCACTCTATCCTCGTCGGCTTTACCGACGACTTCGCCTCGCAGCACCCCGATCGAATCGAAAGTTACCTGCAAATTCGAATGGCTAACATGGGTCCCGTGGAATTCTATTTTCGCCATCTCCTAGCTCGGCAAGGCCACGATACCAGCTCTCGTCTCAGCAACATCGACGTCCCCACACTGATACTCGTCGGAGAGGATGACCGGAACGTCACCAGCGACATTTCTCACCGCACATCGACGGAAATACTCGCGAAAGGAATTCGTAACTCCGAGGTTGTAGTGTTAGCGGGAGAGAGACATAGTTACTTTTTCGCGAATCCTGACGCTGCCCATTCCGCCATGCGGACGTTTCTGGCAAAGCTCCCGGGGTAATACGCACAGCGCGCACCACCTCCTCGTTCGCGAGAAACGCCGTACAAAAAGTAGCTACTCATCGTTGGTAGTTTGAAGAGAGTGCGTCGACGACACAGCTTTTGCCGCTCAAGGTCTTGACTCCGTTCAATCGGCATTATTGAATGCGGTTAACGGTGAGTTCCAGACAAATTCCCTACAACGCGAACTAGGGATTCCCATCCCCCGTTCGGTGGTCATAGGAAGACCATGGAAAGAAGCGTACGACCCAGAATACTGATCGTCGATAGCTACAAAAGCCACAGCGCCATACTATCCGATCACCTGAAGGAATTATCACCCGCCATTGAGATTTTCAGTGCCACCGAGGGGCGAGAGGCACTGTCAATCGCAGCAACCAAAGAAGTTCACTTCTTCCTCATACACGGATTCCTCAAGGGTCCGCTCAATGCATTCGAACTTTGCCGTGCAGTGAGAAGGCTGGACGAATACCAACACACCCCGGTGATCCTAATGCTATCAGGCCACCTTATCCACGATCATGCCAGAGGGTTGGCCGCGGGCGCCGATTTGTTTTTACACGTTCCGGTGGAGAAGCAGGAGCTGTGGCGAATGGTAGTGCTCCTGCTGAATGAGGCGTCTCACGGAAGAAAACCAACTGCCGCTTCCGTTGAAGACGCCGAAGTAGAAGTGATCGAATTTAAGCCGACGTTACGGCTCCTACACTAAGAATCTCGTCAACCTCCGACAACTCCGCTGTCGTCAACTCCCAATCCGCTGCCCTAGCGTTGTCCTGAACCTGCCCTATTCGGGTCGCCCCAGAAATGACGGAACACACACGCGCCTGTCCTAGCAACCAGCAATGAGCGAGTTCGTTCATTCCCCGCCCCCGTTCCTTTGCCCATGTTTTCAAACGTTCCATAAGGTCGTAGTTGGCCTCGGTCATGAATTTTTGCACGTAGGGATGACTTTCACCGCGGGAGCCTGATGGAGGCGGCTGTCCCTTAGCATATTTTCCCGTTAAGAAGCCCCCGGCCAGCGGGTAATAAGGCACGAAACCCACACCATGGGCGCGGCAATACGGTAACACTTCTCGTTCCACATCCCTCTCCAACATGTGGTAGTGGGACTGAAGGACGGCGAACTCGGTCCAGCCGTGGAACCCGGCTAGCGCATTCGCGTGAGCCAGTTGCCAGGATGCAAAGTCCGACGCGCCGATGTATCGAACCTTGCCCTGCCGGATTAGGTCATCCAGGGCCCGTAAGGTCTCCTCGATAGGGGTCGTATCGTCCCAACGATGAACGAAGTAGACGTCGATATGGTCGCTTCGAAGTCGTCGAAGGCTCCCCTCCACGGCATCCATTAGGTGGTAGCGCGAAGCGCCCCGGTCATTTGGGCCCTCGCCCGTTGGAAAGAAAAACTTCGTCGCTAGCACGAAGCTACTCCGGCGACCCTTCAGTGCATTTCCCAGCGTTTCCTCTGAACGACTACCCTGGTAGCTATTGGACGTATCAATAAAGTTGATGCCCAAGTCCAAGGCCGCATCGATTATCGCGGTGACTTTGTCCTGGGGTAACGCTGGGGAGCCAAATCGATTGGTCCCGAGACCGACCGTTGAAACACGAACTCCGGTTTTCCCAAGCTGACGATACTGCACAGACTCCTCCGATTGAATGAGCGCATTACGTGTGGAAGTTTTGAGAACGTGTGTAACAGATCAACCTCAGCCACGCGACCAAGTTTTACACCGACCCCAGTTTGATGTTCATTGTATGGTAACCGAACACAATTCGGGCATTCGGAAGCTCCGGACTGGCAATAATGGAATTGATACGCCATGATTGACCGGCTCGGTACCGAAGTGTTACGGGATGCTTGTTTCTAAACCTCAGAGAATTGAATCGAGGAGATCGCCATGAAGTGGGACATGGAACGTGATAGCGCTTTTGTCACGGGCGGCGGCAGCGGCATCGGCCAGGCCATCGCCCTGAAGCTCGGGGAGCAAGGGGTCAAGGTAGGTGTAGCCGACCTAGACGAAAGCAAAGCAAAAGATACCGCCTCGCGCATCGGTTCTGCTGGCGGCGTTGCGTTACCTCTCACTCTAGATGTGACCCAATCCGACCAGGTGAACACCGCAATCGCGAGGACTCAAGCCGAATTCGGCAGTCTCGATTACCTGATGAATGTAGCAGGAATTTCACAGCAAAAACCTGTACATGAGATTAGTGACTCAGACTGGGCGCGCATGATCGACGTGCACTTGAACGGAACATTTTACTGCATACGGGCCGCCTTACCTCTAATGATGAAAACTGGTTTCGGGGTTATCGCGAGCCTGTCCTCGATGCACGGACTCAAAGGCCAAGAAATGGCATCTCACTACTCCGCTGCCAAGGCCGGTATTGCCGCCCTCACCAAAGCAGTAGCCCGCGAGGTGGCAGAGCACGGCATCAGAATCAACGCGTTGGCGCCGGGTCCGATCGACACGCCCCTATGGCGTCGAGGCCTTACCGGAGAAGCCCTGGAGCAGCGTAAGGCAAGTCGTTCCAAGCAAGTACCGATTGGGCGCCTAGGTGAACCTGAGGAGGTTGCAAACCTCGCCTTGTTCCTTTTGAGCCCGGCCAGCAGCTACATGACCGGGCAGGTGGTGGGAGTCAACGGGGGGGAACTGATGCCGTAACCTAGAGCTGACGCCATACTCAGCCTCCTAGAACGACGGTTCACCCGCCCAATCCCTGCAATCCGACCACTAACCATCATGAAACAATGACAATTGTTTTGTCTCAGCCCGGAACGAAGCAGTCGACAAATCCCAGCTCCGGGGAGCCAAACCGACCCTCCGACAGTTAATGCGAAACAGCGCCTCTATCTGTTCGGCAATAACCCCCCGTCCTTTCATCCGAGTCGTAAAACTGGATTCATTGAGCCGACCGCCACGAGTTTCCCGGATTCGATTCAGGACCTTCTCCTTGCGGTCAGGCAAATGTTCTTCCAACCAATGCTCGAACAACTCCTTGACCGCAAACGGTAAGCGCAGAAGCGAGTAACTAGCACACACCGCTCCCGCTTCCGCCGCAGCGGACAAGATCGCGGGCATCTCGTGTTCCGTAAGCGCTGGGATCACTGGTGCCACGAACACACCCACAGGAATGCCCGCCTCGCTCAAGGTACGAATGGCATCGAAGCGTAAATGGGGCTGGGAAGTCCGAGGCTCCATGCGACCACAAAGATCTCCGTCCAACGTGGTTACCGAGATGAAAACAACGACCGCGTCATGTGCGGCCAGTTCTGCCAACACGTCAAAATCACGGGTCACGAGATGATTCTTGGTAATGATGGCCACTGGGTTCCTGAATGCCGCAAACACTTCTAGGCAGCCTCGAGTGAGTCCCAGATGACGTTCCACCGGTTGGTAGGGGTCCGTCACGCCGCTAAGGGCAACGACCTGCGGTCTCCATCGGGACGAGGCGAGCTCCTTTCTCAACAGCTCGGGGGCAGCCTCTTTGACCAGAATCCTGGTTTCGAAGTCGAGCCCGGATGAAAAACCTAAGTGTTCGTGTGTAGGCCGTGCATAACAGTAGATACAGCCATGTTCACAACCTCGATACGGATTAACGCTGGCCCGAAAGCCAACGTCGGAGCTGTCGTTATACGCGATGATCGACCGCGCGGTGTCTTTGAGGAACTGTGTCGCGTATTCCACGGAGCCATCGGGAACGAACGCAACAGACTCAAAACGGTTCAGGGGGTTATAGCTAGCTCCTCGCCCAGCGATCCCGGTTTTCGACTTTGTCATCGTCCTCAGCGATCCGCACACCGGGCCGTGTCCCGGCTTCGCAAACACCCGATCTTCTAGCTCCGCACTTAACTACGCTGCCGACTTCCCTTGATGCACTATTACCAGCTCGACATGTCAACTTGAGGTATTTCAAGGGCCCGTCGCTGGGCTAGTTGACGGCTCGTGGCAACGTGCACATGGGCACGCCCGCAAAAGCGGTCTCCGAAAATCCGCCCGATCCACCAGCCGTTTCGGTTGAATTGCATCGTCCGCGGAAAAGTGCGAAAACTAATCACAAAAACTATGAGACATTTTGAATACTTGGCACCCCGACACCTTGATGAGGCCCTCGCATCACTGGCTCCAGACGTCATTCCGCTAGCCGGAGGAACCGATCTGTTTCTCGGGATAGAACGCCTAAAGAAACAACCCAAAGTCGTCATCGACCTCAAGCGCCTTCCGGATATGGACCGAATCGACTCTTCCAACGGTGGAGTCAGAGTCGGGACCTTAGCGCTAATGGACACTCTAGCCAACTCTTCGCTGATGCAAAATACCTACCACGCCCTGGCGGAGTCCGCCCGCGCGGTAGGCTCGCCCCAAACCCGCAACCGAGCCACTGTAGGTGGCAACCTCGCCAACGCATCACCAGCGGCAGACACGGCAACTCCACTGATGGCGCTCGACGCTGCGATCTTAGCTGTTGATGCAAAGGGTAACAGGGAGATTCCGGCAGGGCACCTGTTTATAGGCCCTGGCAAGACCACGCTGCGGGATGGCGAGCTCTTGACGGGGATCTTCATTCCGGCCATGGCAATCCGAGCCGGCAGCTCGTTTCAGCGTTGCACACGCAGCGCTATGGACATTGCGGTGGTGAACTGTGCAGCCTTTGTGCAGCTAGATGAGAATGAATCAGTTATGGACGTGCGCATCGCACTAGGGGCCGTGGGACCCACGCCATTACGGGCAGTCTCTGCAGAAAATCACCTAAAGGGCCAAAGGTTGACCTCCGCCATCACAGTAGAAGCCGCTGCACTCGCCGCCGATGACGCGAAGCCCATCGACGACGTTCGCGCTGGCGCCAACTACCGGACAGAGATGGTCCGGGTACTCACCCGACGCGCCCTCAACAATGCGTTTCAACGTGCGAGAAGGGCGATCTGATGGCCTCAAACTCCGTTAGGATCCGAGCTACCGTGAATGGCGAAGCCATTGACGCGGAAGTACAGGCAGCGCGTTCGCTGTTGGATTTCCTGCGAGATGACCTAGGCTACACTGGCACCAAAGAAGGTTGCAGCGAAGGCGAATGCGGAGCCTGCTCGGTGATATTGGACGACCGCGTCGTGGACGCGTGCCTCATATTCGCAGCGGAGGCAGATGGCCGGCACATCGAAACCGTAGAGGGTTTGGCGGACAAGGGGACCCTCCACCCGTTGCAGCGCGCATTTGCAGCCCTAGGAGGAGCCCAATGCGGCTACTGCACCCCGGGCATGCTCATGGCCGCCAAGTCCCTTCTAGATCACGACTCCTCCCCTACACCCGAGCAAGTGGCCCAAGGAATTAGCGGTAACCTATGCCGCTGCACAGGGTACAGCACAATCATCCAAGCAGTCATGGAGGCCGCGAAGGAATCATGAAAGTCGTCGGTCAGGAGTTACCTAGGGTCGAGATTCTAGAAAAAGTCACCGGGCAATCGGTGTTCGGGGCGGACGTCTTGTCGGGTGGCCGTATCCTATTCGGAAAAATGGTGTTGAGCCCTCATGCCCACGCCCGCATCATCGCCATTCACACCGAAAGGGCTGAGGCGCTTCCTGGGGTCAAGGCTGTAGTCACCGCGGCTGACGTTCCAGTCATACGTTACGGCCGATTCGTCCGCGACGAGGAATACTTCGCCAGCGCCAAGGTTCGATACGCAGGCGACCGAATCGCCGCCATAGCCGCGGTGGATGAAGAGACCGCTGAGGAAGCAGTACGGCTGATCAGCGTGGATTACGAACTCCTTCCCGCTGTAACTTCTGGACTGGAGGCCATGCAGCCCAACGCACCGCTTCTTCACGAAGACTATGCCGACTATTGGGCACAGCCGGACTTGAACCGACGCGGCAACGTGTGCGGTTACAAACAGATCATATGCGGCGACGTGGACCAAGGGTTCGCCCAGGCGGACCGGATTTTCGAGCACCACTTTCACGCTCCCATGGTCCATCAGACCTACATTGAACCTCATAGCACGCTGGCACGATTTGACGCGTCAGGAAAAGCCACAGTGTGGGTCCCTACCCAGGCCCAGTTCCCATTACGAGCGGCTATTGCGGAAATCCTGCGAATGCCCATGACCAAAATTCGTGTCATCCCGACGGAGATCGGCGGCGGTTTCGGTGGCAAAATTTCCCCAACTATAGAGCCCGCGGCGGTAGCACTCGCGCGCAAATCGGGGCAACCCGTCCGCATTGTGATGGGGCGTGGTGAGGACTTCCAGACCACCAACCCACGGCACCCGTTTCACCTACGTTATAAAACCGGCGTAAAGTTTGATGGCACAATTACAGCTCGGGAGATCGAGCTAGTGCTTGGGACCGGGTTTTCTTCGGGGTCCGGCGTCATGCTCAGCCAAGGGGCGGCAGTGCGGGCTCCCGGCCCATATCGTATTCCAAATCTTAAAATCGATAGCTACTGCGTCTACACCAACACGCCTACCTGCGGAGCCTACCGAGGTCCGGCGGGACCGCAACTTACGTTCGCATCGGAATCGCAGATCGATATTATTGCGCGAGAACTGGACATTGACCCGTTAGCAATACGCCTGCGGAATACCATGGAGGACGGCGACAAGACGCCGACCGGTGCGCATCTGAACGACGTACACGCCAAAGAGACTTTGCTCAAGGCGGCCGAGGTTATGAACAACACGCCGAAGTCTAAAGGCGAAAACGTCGGACGCGGGATAGCGTTAGCCCATTGGCTCGTAGGCGGGATGGCCTCAAGTGCCGGGGTTAAACTAAACGAAGATGGGACCGTCGCGATTCTCACTGGCGTGGTAGATCTTAGTGGTGCCAACACATCGTTGGCACAAATTACCGCAGAGGTGTTGGGAGTATCTCTCGACGATGTCCACATCCGTACCGCCGATACTGACTTCGCCCCCCACTCCACCATCAGCGCAGGAAGCCAAGCCTTGAAGAGCATGGGTAGTGCCGTGCTGCTAGCGACTCGCGAAGTCAAGCGACAAATACAGCAGGTCGCAGCGGACACCCTTGAAGCCGACGTTGAGGATCTTGAGCTCGACGACAACAAAGTATTCGTCAAGGGCAGCCCAGAACGGTCTATCTCCCTCAGGGAGGTAGGGCATCTCGCCTTGGAACACGCACGTGGTCCCATCGTAAACACACAGTCCGTGTCCCAACTCACCCCTCACCCGACAATGGCGGCTCATGCGGCCGAAGTAGCAGTAGACCCAGAGACCGGACACATACGCGTCCTCCGGTACGTAGCCGTACAGGACGTAGGTACCGCGATCAATCCGCTATCGGTACGAGGACAAATCGAAGGGGGGGTCACGCAAGGGCTTGGACAAGCGTTAAGCGAAGCCTGTACTTTCACCGACGGGAAGATGGACAACCCCAACCTGCTGGACTACAAGATCTTTAGTGCGCTGGATACCCCGTCGATCGACGTACACCTGATCCAGCACCCTTGTGCGTCGGGGCCGTTGGGTGCCAAGGGAGTGGGCGAACCGCCCATTATTCCGCCACCCGCGGCAATCGCCAACGCAGTCTTCGACGCGGTCGGCGTGCGCATCCAAGAGCTTCCCATTACACCGGAAAAGATTGTAACTGCACTAACGGCCAGGAGGGCTCTCCAAGCTTAGCGGCGTTGCCCACATGACGCCGGCAAGAAACGACAAACATCCGCGGGCAACCGCGACGAACCACGGCCCAAAGCGAAGATTACGATTTTTGCCGGATGGTCAAGGACCCGGCCCTATCATCAAGGCTCTAGAAGAGAGTCAATTCGCTCCTGATCGAAGCCGACGACTGCCTCACCGTCTATAATCACTACAGGGGTGCTCTGGAACCCTCGCGCCAGTAGATCCTTTAGGGCCTCCTGGTCCTCGCGAATGTTCTTCTCCACGAAATCGACGCCCTTTTGAGAAAGATACTCCTTCTCTTGATGACAAGGCGGTCAACCGGGCTGGGTGAAAAGTATGATGGTTTCTGCCATAAGCGTGCCTCCGTTCTGCGTTCATAACATCGACCCCAGCTTTTCTCAACGCGTGTCTTGACATGGACGCGCCACTTCTGTTCGGCAGGGTTCGGTGCTAACGGAGCCAACAATCAGAAGACGGAGAAAATGATATGACAAGAAAACGATTTTCCGTTGTAGCCGCTGCCATTATGATGGGGGTCACCGTTTTCGGGAGCCACGAGGCGCACGCCGCAGATTTCTATAAAGACAAGACATTCCGTTTCATTGTAGGTTACTCGCCCGGAGGCGGTTACGACACGTATACTCGACTGCTCGCCCGTTACTTCAGCAAATACGTGCCCGGGAATCCCACTACAATGGTACAGAACATGACGGGAGCCGGGAGCTTGATCTCCACCAACTATATCGCTCGGCGGGCGAAACCCGACGGGCTTAGCGGAGCGGTTTTCAATAACTCCCTAATAGTTCAGCGGAGTCTGGGCGACAAACAAGTGAACGTAGCCTTCGAGAAATTGGGCTACGTGGGAGCCCCAAGTAAAGGGGAGGTCGTATGCATGATGATGGCCTTCACGGGAAAAACAACCCTGAAGGATGTACTCGCTTCCAAGGAGCCTATCAACATGGGTGCAACCCGCGCGGGTTCCACCGGGTACGATATCCCCACGATCATGAACAAGGTGATGGGCACTAAATTCAAATTCATCACCGGGTATCGCGGGACAGCGACCATACGACTAGCACTGGAAAGTCGTGAGATCGACGGCTTCTGCTCCCAATGGGAATCTATGCGGGTTACGGCCCGCAGCATGCTGGACGCCAAGGGCGCTCAAAAACTGGTGCCCTTCATCATAGATAGTCACAGCTATCAGGATCCCGAATCCAAAAACCTACCCCTATTTAAGGACGAGATTAAGGGCAAGAAAGGTCTCCAAATATACAGCTCATGAGCTGCGCAGATGGTATTCCAACGGATGCTCACGGTACCTCCTGGCACACCCAAGGACCGCCTGGGTATTCTCCGGAAGGCCTACGAAAGCACCGTCAAAGATACACAAATGTTAGCGGAAGCTAAGAGGGCTAAGCTCGTAGTGTCTTACGTCTCGGGTCCGGAGGTAGAAAGACTAGTGGACAACATCATCAACATGCCGTCCCACGTCAAGGAGAGCCTCTCCTTCCTTATCAAAAGAAAGTAACAAAGGGATAGAACAATTAACGGTAAGGAGTTATCACTCCCTGCCGTTAATTCACCCCGACCCCCAAACCCGTAGGAGTTCTTCCTTCAGAACCTTACCAGTCGGGCCCTTGGGCAAGTCGGGTACAAAACGAATGTACCGTGGGTACTTAAAACGAGCCATGCGGTCTTTGCAGTAATTCACCATTTCGCCAGCTTGAGACATCATACCCCGCCTCAACACCACGAACGCAGCGACCTCCTCTCCTAGCTCAATGTGGGGCACACCGACCACTGCGGCCTCCGAGACATCAGGATGTGCCGCTAGCACTGCCTCGACTTCTTGCGGAAACACCGAGTAACCCCCGCGCAGTATCCTCTCCCTCAAGCGTCCGACAATCTCCACAAACCCATCGTTCGAGATCCGTGCCAAATCGCCAGTACGGAACCACCCGTCCACCAACGCCGGGGAAGGATCATTCCAGTAGGCCTGTAACGCCGCCGGCGTCCTTACCCATAACTCTCCTGCTCCTTCACCACGTGACATATCTGCTCTCTCCGCCACCACTTTCACCTGAACGCCCGGAACCGCGCGTCCAATAGAATCGGGACGGTCGTTATCTTCCGCAGCTAAATAGGAAATTGGGCGGAACAACTCGGTGGTCCCGTAACCCCGAAGGATGCGGGTACCGGTAAGACGGCGCCACGCAACCGCCAACTCCCAGGGGCAGGGGGCCGCCCCCGAAACCGATAGGCGTAATGAGGTGACGTCCATCGAGGAGAAGTCCGGCGCGTCCAAAAGACGTCGGAACATGGTAGCCACCCCCAGGAACAAAGTTGCACCGTGCTTTTCGATCGCCGCTAGAACAGCTTGCAGTGAGAACCCCCCAGGAACGAGGATTACCTGGGCGCCCCGAAGCAGCGGTGCCAAGAGTGAACCATGTAACCCAAAGGAATGAGGGAGTGGGAGCACGGAGAGAACGACGTCATTTGGCGTGAGCGCCATCATGTCGGCCCAGGAGCGGTCAGCAAAGGTCAGCGCTGCGTGGCTAAACACAGCACCCTTGGGCCGTCCGGTACTACCGGAGCTGTATCCGATGAGGGCCGGCGCGTGAGACTCCACCACCGTGTCCCAAAGTGCCCTACCCGACTCAACCTCACAAACAACAGTAATGGGGTCAACATCCGCCAAGATAGCTGCCTGCTCCGCTGACTTCAGCAATGGGTTCAGCGGGACAGCGGTGGCACCGAGCTTCCAGATGCCCAGAAGAGCTACCACAAAGGTCCAATCGTTAGGCAACACCAGGGCGATTCGATCGCCCACCTTGACTCCCTGGTCCGCTAGTTCCCGCGCAAACCCCGAAGCCCGAGCATGAAGCTCCTCATATGTGAGCGTAATACCATCGCAGACCAGGGCCGGCTTTCCTGAATGCCGCCGGGCCGTCTCCTCTAGACGCCACACGATGTTTCGCGCGGGAGATGCCAACTAAAGCCCCAAAGCATCCAAATCGATGCGGTCCATGGCCTCCTGCGGGATATGATTGCGCGGCGTATAGTCGGCCAAGGAAGGCTTAGCGGTCGCGTCAACTCCCCATTTAGACGTGCAACCATCTGAATCCGTAGAGGGGTCGAGATCGGAGCCTCGAGCGTTAGAGATCACCGTGATGTCACGGTCAGCCTGACAGCGAGTACCAAGGGCCCAAGCCATTTCCCGGTCGTCGAAAATATTGACGTCGTGGTCCACCACCACCACACGCTTGATATACATATCGGCAGCCAACACCGCCAAAATTGCATTTTTGCCCTGCCCCGACACCCGCTGATGAATGGATACGTAGCAACTGTAAGGAGCAGGCACCCTAACCGCGACCACTGAGGGCACGATGGCGCGCACCGCGCGGTAGAGATTCGATTCCATCGGAATGGTGGACAACAGCAAGTGATCTGCCTGAGCTACAGCTATGTCGTGAAACAGCGCTCCCTCCCTCATTGTCATTGCGTTGTAGTGCACCAGCTCGCGTTGACGTTTTCCTAAACTATACCCGGTGAACTCGCTGAACGGACCCTCCGGAATTCGTTTGTTGGGCAAGATCTCGCCTTCCAGAATCATCTCGGCGTGGGCCGGAACCAACAGATCGGAAGTCTCGCAGCGAACCAACTTCAGCGGTTCCCCCAGGACACCACCCATAATCGCGCGCTCATCCTCATCAATAGAGCCGATGGCCAATGCCCCTAGCCCGATGGCAGGATGGACTCCAACAGCGAATGCTACCGGCAGGGCCTCGCCCTTAGCCTCCGCCTTCTGGAAGAACTCCCACAGGTGTTTTGACGCAGTAATGTGGATGGAAGTACGGGCCTTCCCCTTAACCATCAACCGGTTGTAGGCACAGTTCCAGGTACCGTCCTCTGGATCACGTGCGAACGAAATAGCCGAAGTAATATAAGGTCCCACGTCTGCTGCATGGTGAACGATTTGGGGCAACTCCAAGAGATTCACGTCAGCCCCGGTCCGCACGACTTCCTTGACTGGCCCCGTTTCTACCTCTACTGGAGGCAGTGGTTGCTCCATGGCCTTCAGAAACGTTCGGTGGAGGTTCTGTGGCTCAGTGTTCAGGGCTAAAGCTATACGTCGCCGAGTTGCGTGTAGGTTAGTAACCACCGGAAACGTGGTACCCGTAACGTCGTCCATCAAAAGCACTGGTCTTCGACGACGTTCCTGCGCCAGCTTTGTCACTAACGCAGTGATTTCGTGGAGTGGACTCACGGGCTTCGATATCCTTACCAGTTCATCCTGACATTCTACCAATTCCAAAAAACTTCTAAGGTCCTGAGACATGGATCACCTGTTCACGTTAGATGTGGACGGACATAGGATTCACGCAGCTCTTCACACCAACTTCAAAGTTACTCAAAATGTGTTCCAATTTTAAGATTAAGACCAGTTTTGTCCTACCAAAAAAACCTTTCCAGGATTCCACCCTGAATGGCGCCCCCTGCTGCAGGGATTCTCTATCCCTGCTCTAACACCCAACGCGCCACTTCGTCGTGACGGGCAAACCACACCCTGGAGAAACTTCTCATGTACCGAAGAATCTCAGTCAGTACGGCGGCTATCATAGGGCGGCCACCGAAGTGGGCGTGCACGGTAAGGTTGATCATCTCCGGCATGTCCGATTGATAGAGGAAGTCGAAAGTATCTTTATAGACATGCAAAAAATCACGAGGGCTGCTCCTCAGTACCCTATTATCCACGAAGTCACTGTGGGGGATAGCCACGATGTCTCCAGAATCAGTTGTCTTCCTGTAAGGGATATCCGTGTCGTTGTAATCCCCGTGCCAAACACAGCCAGCTTCCGCTAGGAACTCGACAGTGCGCTCGGTAGGCGTTGCCCTCGGACTGAGCCAGCCTACAGGCCTTGTACCCACCGCGCCTTGGATGAGATCGAAACAACGTCCTATCACTTCCCGTTCTTCGTTGGCGGAAAGATCCGTGAGGAAGGTATCCTGCGTGTAGGAGTGGCCAGCCAATTCGTGACCACCTTCATGTAGCGCCTTCACCGCATCTGGGAACAACTCCACCGAACGGCCGCTGATGCATACTGTGGCGGGCAACTCGAACTGCCGGAAGATCTTCATAAACCGCCAGATCCCCGTTCGACCTCCGTATTCTGACCACGAAACCCCTAGCCGATCTACCACTCCCGGTTTGAGGGGTGAAGACATAGGTGAATAGGACGGTGCCTTGCCCTCGGACCAGTTCTCAAACATCGGGGTCACCAGTACCGCGACACTGGCATTGTGGGGCCACCTCTCTATAGTTGTCAAAGTTGTCCCCTTCCCTCCATATGGATCCAATTGTCCCGAGCCCCCTGCATGAACTCGATCACCCGTTACGCCAACCTCGGCCCAGCAGCCTCATCGTCGTGCCTAAAGAACACGTAGCAGTGAGTCCACAACTGCCCGGATATCCGGTCCACCCAAGCTCGGATAGATTTGTCGTCATACTCCGCGGCACGTAACCGGAGATAGCCCCAGCTAGCGGTGGAAATTCCCGTCATCTCTCCGTGGAGTTCGCCGTCAGCTATACAAACCGCAACATCGTGTTCCCGAAGTACATCGAAGACCGCCTCATCCAACCAAGAACGATGACGAAACTCCACCGCAACATTCCGCTCCTTAGGCAGAACAGCGAGAAAATTTCGCAGCAAGGTAAGGTCCTGACGCAAATTAGGCGGTAACTGAAACAGGACCGGTCCAAGCTTTTCGCCAAGCACCTCCAGGCGCGCGAAGAGCGAAGCAACAGTATCCCCCACCTGCATGAGACGCGAGTTGTGAGTAATCGCTCGAGGCGCTTTGACTGAAAAGTAGAATCCTTTGGGCACCTGCTCCCTCCAGTGCGCAAACACGGACTCCGCGGCAAGGCGATAGAATGCGTGGTTAATCTCCACCGAATCAAACCGGGATGAATAAAACGACAGCATTTCTTTGTCCGGCAATCCAGCCGGATAAAAAGAACCCTTCCACGGTTTGTACGCGTAACCGCTGGTACCCACGAAAGTCTTCACCAAAAACTCCTCAATGGCACCACAACCTTGAAACAGACTCCGGCATCGACAAAGGACATCCCATTCTAACCTGTATTCGAGGACTTAGTATACGCTCCCTAACCCGCATCGCCCACCATGCTGTTTCGGGGCGGGACTGCCACCCTACATTGACCCGAGCCGGATTAAATCAACGCGCTACTGTCAGGGTGGACACTCGCGACAGAAAGCTGCTAGCACAAGGGGTAATCAAACCAACGGAGAACGTCCATGCCGCTACTAATCGACAACGCTATCGCCGAACAGGCCCTCAACATGAACGACGCAGTTGAAGCCATGGAGGACGCCCTCAACCAACTCGCGGAGGGCGACGCAGTCTATCAACCACGAACCGACTTGTGGTCTCCTACCGCTACCGTCGGTGACTACTTTCGCTGGGGTTCGCTTCTGGGGGCTATCAAGGATCCGCCCATTTTGGCTTTCCGCTTCAAGTTGGACATTATGACTTGGCAGGAGTACAGCGGCGCAGTGACTGAGCACTGGTTCAATGTCGAACCAGGTAAGTATTGTGGAATCATCTTGCTAGTCGACACACGCACCGGAGAACTCTTGTGTATCATGAACGACGGATATCTCCAGAGCTACCGGGTGGGCGCCACTGCGGGGGTCGGGGTTAAACACCTATCCCGTAGCGACTCTACGGTTTTGGGGGTCTTGGGCTCCGGCGCTATGGCCCGCACGTACGCCATGGCTGCATGCGCGGTTCGGCCCATAGAACAAATCAAAATCTTCAGTCCAACTCAGGCCAACAGGGAAGCCTATGCAAAAAAGATGTCGGAAGTCCTAAATATCAAGGTCACTGCAGTTAACTCAGCCAAAGAGGCAATGAGTGGGGTTGACATCGGCGCTACCTGTACCGACTCGCGAGTTCCCCTCTTTCAGGCGGACTGGCTCCAGACCGGCATGCATGTCGTAGATGTACGACCAGAAGAGCTGGAAGGAGAGACCTACGAGAAAGCGGATGTGGTCATTGGCACTTCCAACCAAGCTGTCTTCAACTACGCGCTAGGTACCCAGGAGGAGCGCGACCGGCGTCCTATGGACGACAACTACCAACGCCGCTACACCAACAGAACCCACACCGTTTTATCCGACGTGCTTTCAGGTGAGAAATCCGGCAGACAAAACGACACCCAAACAACGCTGCATCACAATTTCTCTGCCGGGATTCAATTCGCTGCCGTTGGCTATCTTGTCTATCGCTACGCCAAGGAGAACGGCCTCGGCCGCGAACTCCCACTGGAATGGTTCCAGCAGGATATTCGGAATTAACTCCAACACTCCCACCAGACATAAGGGAGTGACCCCACACCCATGACTCAACTGTTGCCTCAGGCCATCGGCCTCATTACCGCATGGACCTACGGCATCAGCATCATCTCGGCCCGCCGAGGCCTTCGGTACTCTAACGCCAGTACGGTCACCCTCCTCTCTCTAATCATTCAAACCCTAATCCTGTGGAGCGTGGTAGCTGTCGTAACTGGCATCCCAAACGTCGGGATGACGTTTTTTTGGGCAGCGGCCTCGGTAGGTTTCTTGATGCCCGCAGTTCGTTGGCTCACATACACTGGTATAGCAAAGGTAGGTGCCTCCCGCGGCACGGCACTCCGCTGTACCCACCCGCTCTTCAGCGCCCTGTTGGCCTTGACATTCCTTGGCGAGACTGCCACCGGGCACGTGCTAACCGGAATTGTTCTCGTGGTGGCGGGTATCGTTTTGATCTCCTGGCGTGACGACGTGGGAGTTTCTACGGGCCACTGGTGGCACGGCGTATATTCCTTGGGGGGCGCCACCACAGCTGCGGCCGTACACAACATCGCCCGCTTTTCATTGAAGTCCGCAGGCTATCCGATCCTATTTTCAGCCATTGTCGGGGTGGTATCGCTGGTAGTTTTTATTATCTACCTAGCGTTCGCTGACGGGCCCAATCAGCCCTCGTGGGACAAACGAGCCATGAAGCCTTTTTTAACGGCCGCGGTATTAGAAAATCTTGGTTTTCTACTATTTAACACCGCCCTCACCGTAGGGCCGGTGGTACTAGTTACTCCAATGGTTGCCACCCAACCTATGTGGGTACTGGTCTTCACGGTGCTGTTCCTTAGGGGCATCGAGATGGTGACCTTACGGACGGTGAGCGGTAGTATCACTGTAGTGATTGGAACGCTTGCCATCACACTTGGAAACACATGGAAATGAACCGCAACATACTCGCTAGTCTTAAGAGGCGTACGGAAACTCTCTGACCATGCCCCGCGCCAATGTTCATAGGACGCGCGTGCTTCGCAATTTCCTTCTCCTATACGGAAATACGCTGTTCTCGGGACTCGGCTGGGGCATGGTCCTACCGACCATCCCAGTGATAGCCGGCGCCTTCGACATCTCCATGGGCGCAGCTGCGCAGACGGTCACCGCCTGGGCAACCGGCCGCTTCTTCGGTACACCGGTGAGTGGCATCATGCTGGATCGCACCGGCCCCCGTGCAATGATGGTGGGAGGAGCCTGCCTCACTGGAATAGCCGCACTAACGGCATTTGCAAGCTCGGCTTTCTCGGGATTGTTGCTGTCGCTGTTCGTCATCGGCGCAGCCGATGCGGTGTGGGCTCTGGGGCGGGAAGTATCGGGAATCGACCTAACGGCCCAAAATCAACGAGGGCGAGTCATGAGCGGTTTCCACGGTGTACACAACGGGGGTCTCACCCTAGGGCCACTCATCGGCGGCCTCCTTACCGTATCCGTTGGCTTTCGCTCTGTGTTTATCGCCTATGCAGTGTTTGCTGTGCTCGCAGTCATCTGCGCCCTTGCAGTAGATAGATCCAGGCAACCGAGCAGCGAAACACCACAGACTGCAACAAAACCTTTTCAGAGTTTTAGAGTGGGCCACATACCTCACCGCATCGTATCATTATACCACGAAGTGGCGCCGCCGCTCCGCCGAACCTACCTGGTTCTCATCGTGGCCACTGGTGCCAGCCTAATGTTTCGTCTTACCCTTCAGAGCATGCTGCCGCTATACGCTGGTGGTTACCTCGGCTTCAGTCCCGTGGAGGTAGGCGCCCTCTTCTCCATCTCTGGGGTGGTTGTGTTCTCCATGATCCTGCCCGCAGGATTTGTACTCGACAAGATAGGGCGCAAATGGGCTACAGTTCCCAGCAACGTAATTCCGGCCATCGTATTCCTCATCCTCCCGTTGGCCGACACATTCCTCCAACTAGCAGTTCTGTTGTCACTAACCGGAGTCGCCAACGGTCTATCCCTGGGTTGCCTCGCTACCTCGACCTATGACGTAGCGCCGCGACACGCCCGCGGACGCCTACAGGCCATGCGCCGCACCCTCGCTGATCTGGTGGGTCTAGGTGCACCACTTGCCGGTGGTATGCTCGCTAACGCATTCCACCCTGGAGTACCCTTCCTAGCCCTGACGCCGATACTATGGATATCGACATTACTTCTAGCCTTTGTCGCCAAAGAAACGCTAGAGCGTTGAGAACTCAACCGACAAACCCAAACCAGGGTCCGACTCACGCTGATTTCATTGCAACTAGCTGAGTTGGCGCTCCATAGAGGGGGCGTTGATCAAATTCTTGCCGTCAACCACCGCCTGAGGACACCGCCAAAGCCCCCATACGCCAGGCATTATCACGCCCCACCAAGATCGGCTCGATACCTATGTCTCAAGGTATGAAACGTGCCCCAAAAACCACCACACTCCTGCTCCGAACGTCGAAAGGCGACTCTCGGGCGACAAATCTAAGAAGACAGGAAGCTCAACCTTGAAAAACGCGCCCAAATGCCGGACGCTCACCGCAAGCCCTAATTACTTGGGATTTTGAGCCTAAATAAATTTCAAAGAGCGTTTTCTACCTCTTTGACAATATGAAATCTAACCGAACGGATTATTTAACACATGATGAAGAGGATCAACCTGAAGGCCGCTTTGATTTCTGTAAGTTTCCCAATAATGCTTTCTCCCACTTTGGGAAATTCCGGAGAATTAGACACGGGAGACCCCTATTCTGACGAAGGATACACCATTTTTGAGTCTCACTCCGATAAACAAGGGCGTTATTCTTACCGAATACCAGCAGTAGTCACAGTCAACTAGAACCGCTACATCGTTGTTTTTGCGGAGGAGCGCGTAGGAAACAACCACGACTACGGTGACATCAACATTGTCTACCGTGTTTCCTACGATGATGGAGAAACCTGGGGGGACAAATTCCAGAGTGTGCGACTTGGGGAAAGACACTTGCGGAAATCCAACAGCCGTCGTGGATCAAAACACAGGGACAATTCATTTATTTATGAACTCCAGCCTGGGAAATCGCTGTCAAACGCAATCTCAACTTGAAGAAGATGACTGTGATGCAACATACAAACTAGGCGATCGACGGGTCCTTTATCAATCTGCAATGTTTCAAGGACAGACATTATCTTTTTCTGAAAGAGTGGACCTAACCCACCTGCTCCAGCCGAAGGAAGATACGTTCAAATTTGATTTCGTCGGCCCAGGGACCGGCATTCAGTTACAGTCATCCAAATATCGAAACAGACTAATTATCCCCGCGAAACATAGGAACTTCATTAAAGACACAAGAAAAGATTGGAAACTTTCTGACGGGCGTGTATCAGAAAATACCAGCGAATCTTCCGTAGTTGAGTTAAGTAGTGGCGAAATCCTGAGAATCGACCCACCATCGGCGCAGTACACCGCCAAAAACCTCAACCGCCGTTTGATTTCTATAAGTCTTGACGCAGGAAACACCTTTCGGCCAACCTACGCAGACCCTACGCTATTAGACCCACCGATGCAGGGAAGCATGTTACATTATTCAGCCGGGAACATCTCCTTTGCAAATTGCGCTACCGGGGCGGCCGGCAGAAGGGGATTAACCTTCGTATTAGAAAAGCCGCCGAAACAATCTCAGGTGTAACATGGTCCGATGGTCGTCTGGTGGATACCGAGTGTGGATATTCTAGGCGAACCAAAAGCCGGGATTACTACATGGTTATAGTAAATGAAGAAAGGCAGGCTGACACTAGCTCTGAAGCGGGGAACGTTCAGGACATCTACGTTCGGAAGAGGAAATTAAGTTATTGGGACTAACGGGGCAGTGTTACATTTCCTATAGCCGGTATTTACAAACCAAAAGTTTAAGTTTATTTCGTCAAGCTATTATTTCAACTAATGTTTCGAGTGGTGGAGCGGTAACGGAGGCTGGTTTAATGACTCGACCTGTGGGAATGGGTTTTGACGGCAGCTAAGAACCGGCCTATGACCCCAGTGTGCGCCCGGAATTCCACGGCCCCAAGCTCAGCTCAGACGGTTGCCAGCCGCCCTTCCGGGGACGATAATGAGTTGAACTTGTGCGATATAGCCGGGTAGTCACTTCGGGATACACGGTAGGGCAAGAACGGGGGTCCACGCACCCGATTGGAGCTCTGTGCCAATCGGTGTTTAGTCCCTAAAGAAAACCAAGACAACGCAACCTGCGCGGGTGCGTTGTAGCTTAAAGCGTCAGAAGTTCACGCGGGCTACCACAGAAAGACTGCGGTTTAGGGGAGCTTCAACTTCTGTCTGGGCGATTCTATCGCCCAGACAGAAGGGGCTATTCTTCTAATTGCTCACGAAAGCACTCCGTGGCCCCCCAGGCTATCTCGTACTCAGCCTGATTGATGCGCCCCCGCGTCAACTCCACCCGAAGGAGCAGAAAATAGGTTTGTATGACGTCTTGCCGGCAATACCCATGGATGTCCGTCAGTCGGCCCTGTTCCCACAGGCCCTGGACCATGGACCCATCGATATCACCCTTTCCCCGTAGCCCGATCAGCTTACATAAGAGGTCGAATCCACCACGGATTCGGTTGACGCCGTGGTTACCGATGAATTCATAGAGGTCGTAGTGGCCGTCTTCTGAGTATCGGTAACGATGACCGAAACGCTGGTTGAAATAGCGCGGTGCCCGACAACCATACTTTAGGGCGTGTAGCTCCAAAACCGGTAGGTCAAAATTACGCCCGTTGAACGAGACGAGTGTACCATTAAACGGTTCCACTCTCTCCCAAAACTCGCGCACGATGGCTTCTTCGCTATAGTCCTCAGCACCCAGAGATTCGACATTTTCAAGGACACCAACGCCGTTTACCATGCCCACCGCGATGGACACTGGTACATGAAAAGAGATAGGGAGGAAGTCGCTTCCAGTCTCCTCCAACTGCTCAGTACGAACGCGTTCATAAGCCTGTTGATTGGAGATGTCCTCCTTCGGCGCATAAACCGACTTGACTAGCTCCTTGTCGATGCGGGTCTCGATATCGAAAATCGCGTACATATTGGAGGGCGGTAGTAATAACTGATTACCGTTTACCGTACTCCGCTACTCAGGCCGCACTAGCAATACTCGATCCGCCGGTAGCTCCAACGGCAGAGGTTCCCAAGATTCGCCTTCGTCCTCAGAGACCAGGATCTCGCCCTTCCCTTTTTGGCTCGAGTCGCTGGAACGTCCACGGGAAACTGCACCCAGGCCCGCGTAAACACGTTTAGGATCATCGGGGTGCTGTGTTAGTGCCCAGACCATCTGCTGCATGTGGTCGAGCAAACCCCTACCGACTCCCACTCGCTCCCAACTGCACGCCAGATCTCGGCTACGAAACAGCGCACCCTGGGCTCGCTCAGGCCTATCCCAGTATCCCGGTGACTTGTCCGCGGTAGCCACCAAGATTACAGGCGGTGCCCCCGGAAGAAAAACGAAATCATGGAAGTAGTCCCGGGTCATTCCGTTTTCAGCCCGCTCCCAGCCTAAACGTGGATCGTCGCTCCTAAAAAACCCCTGCGCCGTGGCCACAAACATGGGCCCCTTTCCCGACGGGGTCTTGCTGATGTGGTGGATATCGAGGTAGTCGATACCTCCACTCACATCTTCGAATGTGACCCCCCGGTCGGCAGTGCGTACAATTCCGCCGTGCTCCAAGCAGATGTATATCAAACAGGGATCATACGATGAGACAAAGATGTGTCGAACATGCTCCCGGTGAGGCGGACGAGGGTAGGTCCAATTGGCCCGGACTTCGGACGGCATCTGCTGTAAGGCCGTGATCTCCTCCCAGCTTTTTCCCCCGTCCTCACTCCTGTGTACATGAATAGGCTCGGTACCCACATAAACCACATCCGGTTCAGTGGGGTCCACGGTCACAGCTCGGACATTGCCGGAGAAGACAGCACGCCAGCGTTGCCCACCGTCGTCGCTCCTGCACAGTCCCTCCCCCGCCACACTGGCGTAGATTACCTGGGGTCTTTGGGCGGGCCCATCGATGGCGTCTACCGTGGTGGACGGGAGGTCTACGTCCAGTGTCTCCCACGCGCTCCCCCTGCTCCGCCAAACCTGCAAGCCCTCCTGTGTTCCCGCAAGAATCCGTTCAGACATTGCTATTTCCCCCGGTCGTGCCTGTTGCAAAGTCATTGGGCATGATCTCGCACCTAGCCCTTCGCCTTAGATCAAGTTCAGGATCATGCGACGAACAAACCATTCAAGGCTTAACCGCAAGCTCCTGTACGGCGGCCATCACCTCCACATACGTGCCGCAGCGGCAGATATTGCCCGAAAGATAGTCGCGCACCTCAGTGACATCCGGTTTCGGGTTCTCGTTCAAGAGACCCTTAACGGCCATGATCATTCCACTCGTACAGAAACCGCACTGGAATGCTTGGTGATTAAGAAAAGCCTGCTGCACTGGATCTAGATTACCATTGGCGCCAAGCCCTTCGATGGTCAATACATCGCGCCCCTCGGCATTACTCGCCAGCATGAGACAAGAACTCACAGGCTTCCCATCTACCAGCACCGTACAGGAACCGCATACGCCCACACTGCAACCCTCCCGGGTCCCCTTGAGACGCAAGTCATCACGGAGTACCTCGAGAAGTGTCTGGTTGGACTTAACCGAAAGCTCACGTTCACGACCGTTCACACTGACTCTGATGAGGTGTTGCATAGCCCTTTCCTACTTGTTCACGGACAGGTCAGTCTCGCGCTTTGCCAACGCTAACACGATTCGTTCCGGGCGGAGCGGTAGCTCGGTGATGTTGAGACCCCCCAAAGCATTGGAGACTGCGTTCCCGATAGCGGGGGCGACGGCGGGGATCACAGCTTCGCCCACTCCCTTGGCCCCGAATGGGCCGTCAGGGTGGGGGGTCTCCACCAGCAACGACTGGAAACGTTCGGGGTGGTCCTGCATGGAGGGCAGCATATATTCTAGCAACGTGCCGTTGATGGGCTGACCCTGTTCGAACACCATCTCTTCAAAGAACGCAGCCCCCAAAGCTTCCAGCATAGAACCTTCATTCTGAAGCCAGCACTGTAGCGGATTAATAGCTTTGCCTACATCCACCGAAGTGGCCACGTCGAGAAGCCGTACTTTGCCAGTTTCTACGTCCACCTCCACCTCGGCGCTACAGGCCGAGAAGAACCAAAAGGCCGCCGCTTTGCCCTTACCCGTCTTGGGATCGAGCCCCCCTTGGACCTGGAAGTTATGGCTCCCAAAAATACTCCCGACGGAATCGCCGTATTTCACCCGGAGTAGTTGCGGCACCGATAGGCTCCGATCCGGGACGCCCCTCACGCATACTCCATCCGCACCGAGCTCGAGGTCAGCCTTGTCTACCTCTAGCGCCTGAGCCCCCGCATCCAGCAGCTGGTCACGCACCGCTTCCGCGGCATGGAGAGCGGCGTTACCCATGTGGAAAGTGGTGCGACTCGAGCTAGTGGACTTGTCGTATGGTGTCACGTCAGTGTCCGGGGCAGACACCGTGACTCGCTCCACCGGTATATTCAAGTGCTCAGCGACAATCTGCGCAAGACACGTACGAACCCCCTGCCCCATTTCGGTGCTACTCGTCAAGAGCATTACCGAACCATCGCCGTTGAGCCGCACACTGGCGGCCGACGCCGTAGGGGTAGTCGTGCTCTTCATAATTACCGCGAGACCCTTCCCGCGCCTCAACGACCCCTCCCCGACAACTCTACCCTCTTGTTGTTCCTGGCCATTCCACCCAATATCCGACGCCACCTGCCGGAGACACTCCGAGATGCCCACCGAAACCAACGGCTCACCAGTAATAAAGATATCCCCTTCTTGAACAAGGTTCTTGAGACGAAGCTCTAGAGGATCAATTCCGAGATGCCTCGCGATGCGATCCATCTCGGACTCGTATGCCCACGCCACATGAGGGACCCCGACGCCCCGGTAGGGACCGGCCGGAGGCAGGTTTGTATAAACGGCGTAGGACGTCAGCCGACGGTTGGCCACCCTGTAGGGCCCACTCGCTACGTAAGATCCAGTCTTGGCGTTGGCCGGCCCCGAAAGAGCGTAAGCGCCGATGTCATAAAAGACCTCTACCTCTCGGGCCACCAACCGACCATCTCGCTTAAACCCGGTCTTCATGCGTACAATACCGCCATAACGTCGTCCAGTGAGGAACACCTCTTCCCGGGTGAGGAGCCACTGTACCGGCCGCCCAGCCTTGCGCGCCAATAGCGCCGTGACCGGCTCTAATCGGGCGTGAGTCTTTCCACCATAACCACCGCCTACATGCGGAACCACGATCCGGACGCCGCTCTCCGGCAGGGCAAAGATCCGTGCCAGTTGCTCCTGAAGGCCGACCGCATTCTGACACGGGGTGTGGACCAATAACCGGTTTGGTGACTCCCATACCGCCGTAGCCACGTGAGGTTCGATATGACCGTGTTGCACCGGGGGCATGCGGTAGGTGTTTTCAAAGATCTCATCAGACTCGGCGAAGCCGACATCCACGTCCCCATCCGCGGCCTGGAAAACGCTGCAGACGTTACCACCGGCGTTAAGGTTGAGTTGCTCTCGAAAGATGGCCGCTTGGGTCTCGAAGCGTTCCTCGTGAACAATGGGGGCCCCCGCCTGGGCCGCTTTCTCGGCGTCGAACACCGCAGGTAGGGGTTCGTACACCACCTCTATGAGTTCCACCGCCTCCTCTGCGATCTCACGTTCCTCTGCTGCCACTGCCGCCACGATGTCTCCAACGCAGCGCACTCGATCCATAGCCAAGACAGGCTGGTCCTCCACCACCGCACCAAAGTACGGATTCAGGCCTTCAAGATCATCTCGTGTTACAACGGCGATGACCCCGGGCAGCGCCTCCGCCCGACTAACGTCGATTGTAATGAGCTTGGCATGAGGGTGCGGGCTGCGGAGTGCTTTGGCGTGCAGCATTCCTGGCAGTTCGATATCCGCTGTATACTGAGCGACACCAGAAACCTTAGAATTTCCATCGACCCGGAAAGTATTACTACCAACCGCCCTCATTGAGACGCTTCCTTCCACGCAGCAGCAAGCGCCCTACGGCCTAGAACTCTCACTAGATGGCGCTTATACTCAGCCGACCCACGTAGATCGGGAATAGGATCGATTTCTTCAGCAGCTCGTTCTGTGATTTCCCCTAGAGCCTCCTCGTTTCGATAGGGCTCGCAGACAAACCAAGGTCGAGAGGCAACCGCCCCCACTGCCAATCG
Organism: uncultured Syntrophobacterales bacterium; assembly: GCA_964438895.1. Lineage (GTDB taxonomy): Bacteria > Desulfobacterota > Binatia > UBA9968 > JAJDTQ01 > JAJDTQ01. The sequence goes on from CAYTMJ010000010.1 coordinate 129,067, forward strand.
CACCTCCACGACCGCCTTCCCTTCCAAACGTGCCAGCGCAGTAATCCCCACACAGGGGCGCTCCTCCGAGGAACCGGTAGTGAACTTCAGGTAGTCACCCACCAACCGCCCCCTGATCGGCGGTACCGTAACCGCCGTGATAATCTCTCCCGGCTCCAAGGCCGTTTCATAAGTACCCAGAAGAAAATCCACGAGTTTCAAAGTACGCGTTCCTTGTTGACCCCTCAACTCCACTGCGGCATCCAGAGCTACCAACACCCCCGGCGGATCCGATTGATGGTCGCCATGGGCTAAATTTCCGCCGATGGTAGCGAGATGCCGAATCCTGATGTTGGCTACCTGGTGACAGGCCCCAGCCAACACCGGCAAGTGCTTCCGCACTACTGGTGAGGTTTCCACTTCATGGATTGTTGCCATGGCCTCGATACGAACTGCCCCAGCCGCGTCCCGCGAAATACCGTTCCCCTCTTCCAGTTTTTTGAGGTTGACTAGGGCCCGGGGTCTCAGGAGGCCTTGCTTGACGAGAATAAGTAGCGCCGTCCCACCACTCACCGGTCGGACGTCATCGCCAGCATCTAACATCCGACAGGCTTCTGTCAGGGTTTTGGGTTCTAATAGATCGAAATGACGCATGGGTCCTTAGTAAAAGTAGCAGTCCGTGAGGTCACCTGGGTCAAATGCCGTCAACACCCTCCAATGAGGCTAGACCCTCACCCCTAGGGATGGATATCATCAGGAGTCCGGCCTTGCAATAAGGATATGCTCCGAAATACCATTGAATCATCGTAACCCGCCAACCACCTTAAACTTACCCGCAAGGAAACCAACGAGATCGTTCAGGAGTATCAGCACAACGACGGAACCTCACCTAAAGCCCATTCATTTCGTCGGTGTCTGTCGCCGAAATAGGGCGGCCACGCCTCCACCAATGGCGAACGAGAGTAGGCCTAGGGCAACGAAGCCCCAGTGGAAGCCTAGGTCGGCCACCAGTATCCCAGTGATGAGGGGACCAACAGTGCGCCCAAGAGAACTGCCGCCTCGGATCAGCCCAAGGGCAACCCCCCTACTGGCGTCGTTGGACAGCTGCAAGGCCAGTGTGGTGGAACCGACGTTGGATAAGCCGAAGCCCGCCGTCATCAGACAGAGCGGCAACAGGAGCGTGACGTAACCATGGCCAAAAACCTGAAGAAAAAAGGCGGGTACGGTCACAAAGACCCCCAAAAGGATCGCGGTGCGGGTACCGACATGGTCACACAACCAACCCCCGCTCAGTCTCCCGGCAGTGTCGGTTAGACGGGAAATGCTAACCATGGTACCGATGACGTCAAGGCTCAGGCCTCGCCGTACGGCAAGAAACGGAAAGGCGATCCGAGTAACGCCAATCAGACACAGAAACGACTGAAAGATCGCTAGGAAAGCACCAACGAACCCTGACTGACCTAGCAGCCCCGCCCCCACCCTCCACAGCGGTAACGAGCTGCGCTCCACAGCTTTCTCCGTACGATGCCCCCGGGCTAACAAAATGAGGATCAGACCGACGCTCTGAGGCACTGCCACTACCAAAAATAACTTATCGAGACCCCACCACTCTCCCACTAATCCACCCATGGTCGGGCCCAGGGCGAAGCCGAGGCCTAACGCGGCCGCCACCTGCCCCTGTGCCTTTCCCTGCTGATCCGACGTGGACTGAACAAATACGATACGTCGTATAGCGAGACTGAACATGGCCTCGGTAAGTCCCAGGACGCCAAAGGCCACAAGAAACACAGTTAGGCTATCCTGAAATGCGAACCCTAGGAGACTAGCCACTAAGGATATGAGCACCGAGGTTAGGAGCAGAAAACTCGACCGAAAATACGATGCCAGGGTTCCAGAAACAACATCGGAGCACACGGCGCCCACGCCGTTAACCAGCAACGGCATCCCAACAACGGCCAGAGGGAATCCCTTGGCATCCATATAAAAGGGCGCCAGCATGGAGGCGCCGATGGCTCCCGACGCCATGCAAATAGCAGACAATGAGTAGAGACGATTGGAGGACATTCTGATCCGGAGTTGCATGACCCTTTACCAGCAATTCAACACACAACGACCCAGTCGACTAGCGTTAACCACCAATCCCCATCGCAACCCGCCCACTTTTCACATACCCCAAAAAAGAAAACCCGGCAGCCAGGAGGGGAAACGGCAACAACATGAGGACGGCGCGCCCTGGCCCTTCTACGATTCCGGCCGGGCCCGCAGCAGCGCCATCGATCAAAAATATCACCAAGCCAATGGCTACGGCTCCAGCTCCGGGGCCGCCGGCCGATAGCATCCCCCCGGTAACACCGAAGTGCTCCCGAGAGATAAGCGAGAACATCCGCTTCTGACTAGCGGGCAACGAAATGCCCACCCCGATTCCAACCAGAGCGAGGGCGAGCAACACCATCGCCGCACTCGACTCGTCCTGCAACGTGGCGTAGACAAACACTCCAACCCCAATAACCAAGTGACCCACCGCACCGACAATCCGTGGGTCCAGGCGATCCACAAGAACACCGCTAATGGGCGAGCAAAACGCTGCCATCACGGGTAGCGCTGAAAGGATGAGCCCAAGATAAAGCGGCTCTAAGCGTAACACGTTGTGTAAGAAAAGGGGGGCCAAGATAAAGATTGGAAAATATCCCGCGGAGAACAACACCAGTATCAGGAACGCACGCATGAAAGAGGGGTCTGTAGCAAGGGGGCGCGGTATAATGGGGCGCTGCGCCCAGACCTCTCGCAGAACGAACCCTGCCAATCCGACCGCGCCGAGAAAAAAACACGGAACGATAAACGGCGAATTCCCGCTGCCGCTCCCCAGCAAGGATAGGCCGATCAGGAGTACCGGATGCCCCAAAATTAGAGCCGTCGCCCCTAGATAGTCAAAGGACTCCCCGCTCACGTACTCCCGGTCCCGAAGCATGAACCAGCCAGCAATGCTCACACCCAAGCCGATCACAGCGTTGCCGAGAAACATCGCCCGCCAGCCCGCTAAGTAAATAAGAAAGCCACCTAATCCCGGTCCGGTCATCCGACCGACGCTAGCAGCCGACAACAGGATACCTAAACTTGCACCGGTACGCCCGGGCCGTGAGTCCGCAACCGTAATTGCCGTTGTCATCGGCATGGCCATGGCGAGACCCACGGTCATGAACACCCGGCAAGAGAGGAGCTCAGGAAAGTTCCGCGAAACGGCTGCTAACGCCGAGCCTGCCGCATAGAGTGTAACCCCCAGCTTATAGAGTCGACTACGGCCAACGATGTCACCCATTCTCCCTAAACATAGGGCCGCACTAGAGGACAATACCAAACCCATAGTGGCTATCCACTGAACTGCCGACAAACTGCTGCCAAACTCGGCCTGGATCATGGGGATGGCGACGTTGATACTACCGTAGCTGTTAAAGAACAGGAAAGTTGCAGCCGACAGGAGGCTCAGCACCCGGATTCGACGAACCCGAGGTTGCGGTGTCAAGAGGGTACCCACGAATGGTTCTCGGTAGGACGGGGCAGGTTACCCTCACACCCATCAGTCGTCCTGGATAACCCCTTTGACCACGTAGTCGCCAGACTTTTCGTCCGGCTCAAGGTCAAGGAGCCGCAAGGATTGCGCTTGCTCGAGCAACTTGCCGAAAGAGCGAAAACCATGGTAGCGCTCGTTGAAGCCAGGCTTCCGCCGTTTCAACGCCTGCTTTACCATCGAACCCCATATCGTATCTTTCTCACCGCGTTCGTCGAAGAGGTGGGTCGCGGTCTCAACCAACAAATCCAAGGCTTCCTGCGCCTCCTTCTTCTTCTCCTCTTCCCTAGCCTTATCCTCCTCCTTTTCCTCCACTGGCGTCGCAGCTGTCTTGCGAGGCGTCCGCGTCGCCGTCTTCTCGCGTCTGGTCCCACCCCGACGCTTGGAGTCGCGCGCGAGGTCATCGTAGTAGATAAACTCGTCGCAGTTGGCTATCAGCAGGTCCGAAGTGGAGTTCTTTACTCCGACGCCGATGACAACCTTGTTATTCTCGCGAAGCTTACTAACCAGCGGGGCGAAATCAGAGTCGCCGCTGATGATCACGAACGTGTCTACGTGAGACTTGGTGTAACAAAGGTCCAATGCATCCACGACCATGCGGATGTCCGCTGAGTTCTTGCCTGACTGGCGCACATGGGGGATCTCGATCATTTCGAAGGACGCCTCGTGCATGGCAGGCTTATACTCGCGATAGCGCTCCCAGTCACAATATGCCTTCTTAACCACGATCTTGCCCTTGACCAGCAGGCGGTCGAGGACCTTACGCATGTCGAAATCAGCATAGCGGGCATCGCGAACGCCGATAGCAATGTTCTCGAAATCGCAATAGAGCGCTAGGTTTTCAGTTTGTGTAATGTTTTCGGTCTGTATCATGTTCTCAATCTGCACTTTCTCGCTCACCACTCACCCCTTGATGACATTGACCGGTGAGCCATCCAAGTAACCGCGTATAGCGGCAACATAACCGTCGAAGTAGGCACCGTAATTTGCCTCCTCGACGTAACCTAGATGGGGCGTCACAACTGTATTGCTACACTGCCGGAGCGGATGCTCTAGGGGCAACGGCTCAGTATCGAAGACATCAAGACCCGCACCGGCAATTGTGCCGCGGTTCAACGCGTCTACTAAGGCTTCCTCATCTACAATAGGGCCCCGGGAGGTGTTGATGAGTAGCGCCGTGGTTTTCATCATCGCCAACTCCTTGGCACCGAACAGGCCCTGGGTGCGTTCACTCAACACCAAGTGAACCGTAATGATGTCGGACCGGTGCAGCAGTTCTTCCTTACTCACGCGAGACACGCCAATTTCTCGACAACGCTCCTCGGTCAAGTTCTGACTCCACGCAATAACATCCATCTCAAATGCCAATCCAACCCGCGCCATCCGGGTACCCAGCTTCCCCAAGCCCGCTACTCCAAGGGTTTTGCCTAGGAGACCTCCCCCCAGCGTTTCCTGCCATCCTCCACCACGTGTAACCTGGTCCTCCTGCGGAATGTGCCGTAATAGGCCAATAATCAGACCCCATGCTAACTCCGCCGTGGGGCCACCCACGCTAGGTGTGCCACAGACTGTCACGCCCTGTTCTCGAGCAGCAGGAATATCGATCGACGCGTTCCTCATTCCGCTGGTCACCAATAGCCGCAGATCGGGCAATCGCTCCAATAGGGAACGATGAAATGGCGTACGTTCCCGCATGACACAAACGACCTCAAACCCCCGCAACCGATCCGTCAATGCACCCTCTTCGTCTAGATGATCGTGAAAAACCTCAACTTGCACGTCGTGCGATCCCGAACGGGAGGCCAGCAAGTTCTCAGCAACATTCTGATAGTCATCCAGGATGGCCACCCGTACCTTATTCATGGCGTGCCTTTCGTAGGTGCTCGTTCGAGTCGTTCACCACACACCCCGCTAGATCGCCCGGGGATTTCGTAGCAACTACAGCAGTCGGACCAACAGATTTTCAAGTTGAGAGATCACGGAGGACTGCCCGGCACGGAGCGCCGTCTGCGCCAGCGATACAGACGGGAAAGTAGATCAGCTCGTAACGCCCCGGTAGAACCTCCGTCAGATCCACCCCCTCCAGTAGCACTAGCCCGTGGTCCAAAAAGGCGCAGTGCACTGACACCTGTTCGTCTACGTGGGCTACCGAGAGGTAGTCCAACCCGACGAACTCGTACCCCTTGTCCACCAGAGCCTTAGCCGCTTCCACAGAGAACGCAGTAAAGTCCGGATCGTATACCGCCCGCCGCAGGAGCTCCGAGTTGCGAGTCTTGAACAAAATCCGCTTTCCCGGTGGAATCGCTGCCACGTGCTCCTTGGTGATGTAGCGGTGGGCCATCACTTCCTGCACTAAAACTGGTCCGAAAAAAAGCTCCAGCGGCAATTCATCGATTGCCGCCCCGTCGGGAACGAAGTGAAACGGGGCATCCATGTGCGTTCCGCTGTGAAGGCTCATATTCACACTTGACGAGTTGTTGCGATCGCCCCGATCCATACGCTTTCGATCAAATAACACGAAAGGGGCAGCTGAAACCCAACGCGCGGTCTCGGGACTCAGCCGAAGTGAGATATCGTGAAAGCCCATATCATTCCCGTGCTACAACGGTAAGCGTCTACTTCATGTAGTTTTGGCAAACGCATTAATGTGACAGGGCACTAGAAACTCCGGCACAGCGGGTTCTGCCTATCTTCGGCACAAAGCTCTGACAGCCTCTGGCGGGCAGAGCGGTGCACTTCGTCCCTGGGCACCCGTTGTCTTTGCTGAGCTTTTCCCGTCGTACGAGGGCTTTTCTTGAAGTCCTTCTGCCATTGATCTAAACGTGCCGCAACCTCCGCGTAACGCTGCCGTGTCACCTCCCTACTCTCCTGCAGCGCGAGCAACAACTCCTCCCAACGCTTATCACTTAATTCGATTTGTCGCCTCGAGGCTTGTCGACCGTTCTTATTCGTCTCAAGAATTGCTGCCAACCGCTGCTCTACACTCGCTAAAACCGCCCCTTGTTCCCGCATAACGACGGATGGCCTGGAAAGGCCATCTTCCAACGCCCCTAACTGATTGGCGAGGTCCTGCTGAGTCTTCTTAAGGGCCGTCGTCAACTGCTTTCTAGCCCTGGCCCCGCTTCGGCTCAACTCCCGCTTGAGACTCGTCCGTATTGCGGCCCAGCGTTTCTCTCTCTGATCTTGAAGCCGCTTGGCCCACTGCTTGAGCTCGTGCTGCAGGACTCCCCGTAGGGCCGGTGTCAAGGTGGAACTTAGCTTCTTCTCCAAGAGACCGACACGCGTTTTCTCATCGGGCTCAGCCGTCACCGCGCTACTAAGCAATTCCATCGTCTCCCGCACTCTCGCGAGATGTGATTCGGTTTGGGCGAGAGTAATCATCGTTTCGGTGAGATACTTTTCATCCCCCGTAGCCATTCGGTCGAAGGCCACCCGAAGGTGATGGGTCTGCCAAGCAGCATATCCTATCGCAACGGTCGCTACGATGAGAGCCACCAGCGTAAGTGCTTTACCCAACTTTGAACTCATGGATCTTGTTAGGTTTGTGGAGACTCAGATGCCCCACTTGAGCCACCATACCGATTCAATTACCGGCAGCCTCGATGCGGCCAAGGGTCTCGGGACTAAGATGGGGGCGAACGAAGGCTTGATAGACGGACTCGTTCTGAAGCCACATAATGTCCACGCGGCTTCGCACTGCGGCCCGCATTTCTCCCTGGAGCCCCTCGTTCATAACGTGTTCCTTGATCACATCAACGATGAAGTTCCCGTGCCCCTCGTCATGATACTCGTGCGCTCGAAAGAAAGTCAGAGACTCCGAGGGGATCCAAGGATAGTGCGTCTCCAAGGCCTCGCGCTCCTCTCCCATTCGTTTCGGACCCTCGCCTTCGAAAACCAGCCCTGTGCCAATTGCGACGGCCCAGTGACTCTGCTGAACCAACTGCACGTACATTTCAAGCCCCGCCTTAATTCCCGGCAAAGGCTCGTACACAGACATCTCCTCCCGGGGGATGCCCAACCCTTCCCCGAAACGAGTCCACAGTTCTGCATGGCTTGGATATTCGCCACCGAACAAATCCTCGCCCTCCTCCTCCACCATATTTTCCAACAACATACGTCGCAATTCTCGATTTGGGCACTTCTGGTAACGAATGCCGAAGAAACGATGAATGTTGCTAAACTCGTGAAATTGATTTTTGGCCCACCCCTGAAGTTGATCTCGGGTCAAGTCTCCGCCTAAGAGGAGCTTGCGCAACGGGTGAACAGGGTACCGACCGCGCAGAATACGGCGGAGTTCGTCGATTAGGGTTTCCGGCTCAAGGATCTCCATGCTACCCCCTATCTACGACTAGAGCACAACGCTACTGCCCCGGGACGAAGAGCTCCTGTCGCCGTACCTGCCCAGGAAAGACGTCTTTGGATTCTCCGTTCTCCAGCACTACCTTCCCGTTCACGATCACTGCAGCGATCCCGGGCGGATGCCGGAAGATCTCCTCCTCATCAAGTTTCGCTGGCATGCGCTTGCTAGCAAGGTCATCGATCTTATCGGGATCGAACACCGTAACGTCAGCCGCTAGGCCGTTCTTGAGTATCCCCCGGTTCATCCTGAGCTTTGCAGCTGGATGACCGGTTACCTTGTGAACAGCTTCCTCAAGATTGAAGAGTTTTCTGTCTCGACGCCAGTATCCTAGAACTCTCGTTGGTGCCCCATGCCAGAAAAACCGGTCCAAGTGTGCACCTGCATCGGTACCGATAAGCCCCTCGGTCGTCTTGATCATCTCGGCCAAAAGATCCTGGTGCCCGTTGGCCCAACCCTGATAATAAAGCTTCGATACCAAGCCATCATCCAGCCACGTATCGAAAAAAGCATCTACCTCAGACTTACCATCGGCCGTTGCTATCTCCGAAACGTTCTGCCCTTCGCGAGATTTGAGGTCCTTCCGGTCCATCACGTCGAAGTGAACACCACCCCATCCAAGCCATTCAGGATACGCGGGTCGACCGGCGTTCTCACGGCGCTGTTCGTCCAGCTTACGCCGAACCTCGGGGTCCTTAAGCTTACGCGGCAGCTCTTTCCGGTCGTCCTTAATTTCTTCCCATAGCGGGAGACCGTCTAGAATGAAGCAATCTTCAATATCGAAGCGCCGAATGTGTGAATACGGGATCACAACGCCGTAGATATCCTTACCCCTCTCCCTCGCTTCCCTCATAAGCTCGATGGCGCGAATTCCATCCTCCTTTTCGCCGGGTCGTACCCGAAATTCGTTACCGATCATCGGCACGTGAATCTTCTCAACCAATTCAGGAAATCCGCTTTCGGGCTTCAATAAGTTGCCAAAGCCATTGAACTGGAAGCAGCCTCCAAACTCCCCAGCCACGTTAGCTAAGGCGGCCATCTCTTCCTGACTCGCTAGGGTGCTCGGAGTACCTGCATGGATCGCCGGACCGCCACGAGGGCTGGACGAAAAGCCTATCCCGCCGGCCTCCATGCCCTCTCGAACCATCTGCTTCATGCTTTCTAGTTCCTCAGGCGTCGACTCCCGCTTGTAGGCTGCTTCGCCCATCACCATCAGTCGAACTGGGGAATGCGGCACCAATGCGGCAACGTTCACGCCCACCTTGCCCTCAAGATAATCCAGGTATTCCGGGAAGGTCGTCCATTTCCAGTCTTTATCCTCCACATAATCGTCGAGCACGCGGCGAAGATAACCAATCAGCACATCCCGTGGTTCCCCCTTGGGAGGCACCGGAGCAATGGAGGCACCGCAGTCGCCGATTACGATGGATGTAACACCGTAATTAACCACTGGATTACCGTGAGGATACTGCACGATAAAAAGGTCCATATGAGTGTGGGAGTCGATGAAACCCGGAGCCACCACCTGTCCACGAGCATCGATCTCGCTCGCACCCGACCCAACGTTTTGCCCAATGTCAACTATGGTACCCCCTTCGATCGCTACGTCTGCCTCGAAACCGGGGTTTCCAGTGCCATCAACGACGAGTCCATTCTTGACTACCAAATCATGAGCCATGGTTCTCCCCCTCTGCCGGATCTCAGTTTCGCCCTTCTTGTCAGATTCCCCTTGTTAGACGAAAGTCGTTGGCACGTCAAGGAAAATGGAGGCCCGCGAAACCGGACAGGGACCACTACAAGCCCTTTTAAAATTGGTTCCAACCAGGCGTTAAATCGGAGGGTTTACGTCAGGAGCCAATTCCCATCAATCACCCAAATCAACCTTCGGCTAGACGCTTTTCTCTGTTTTGACTAGACTTTCGACGTGACCCATTTGACTGCAGATGTTCTGGTAGTGGGTGCCGGCGGGGCGGGCATGTACGCGGCGATCGCCGCTGCTAGGAACAACGCATCGGTGTTACTGCTCGACAAGTCGCTTGTCGGGCGCGGTGGCGCCACAATCATGGCCCAGATGACTGTTGCCGCCGCCATCGGCCACGAAGAAACAGACCACTGGAACGATCACCTCCAGGACACCTTGACCGCCGGCCGCGAACTGTGCGACGAGAAGCTTGCCCGACTCTTGTGCGAAAACGGTCCCGCCCGAATTTTTGAAATGGATGCCTGGGGTGCCCACTGGGCTCGCGGCACCGACGATCGCATTCGACAGGTCAAGGCGCCCGGCCACGGTAGGGCACGCTGCTGCTACGTGGACTTTCTAAACACTGGCCCGGGGGTAGCGGGCACCTTGCGGCGTCAGGTAACCACGCTGAAGCAGGTGTGCCGCGTGAGCAATGTCACGGTTACAGACATCGTCGTTCACGAGGGGCGTGCCGTGGGTGCGGTGGGCATGGACGTGGTGTCCGGTGACATAGTCACTTTCTCCAGCAAAACTGTCGTCCTCGCGGCGGGTGGCCTTACTAAAATCTATCGGCGCAATAGCGCATCGACCAACATGGGCGGCGAAGCATACGCCCTGGCGCTATGGGCCGGGGCAGAGCTAATCGACATGGAATTCGTCCAGTTCTTTCCCATTGCGCATCTGGCCCCCCGCCTGGTGGGCATGGATCCAATCATGTGGGACCCCTTCCGCTACAAATTAGGGGGGCAGCTACTAAACGGCAACTTAGAGGAATTCATGCAGCGGTACGGGGGTCAAGACAGCGGAACGTACACCACAGTGCGGGACCAAGCATCCTACGCCATCCTCAAAGAAGTGGAGGCCGGTCGGGGATCCCCCCACGGTGGTGTCTACTTGGATTTCCGGCATGTAGCCGACGGGACACTCCGGGAAGCTTTCGGTCCAATCATCGACCGCCTAGCACAAAACGGAATTGACCTCACCAAAACACCCGTGGAAGTTGCCCCTACCGCCCACTATCACATGGGAGGCATCCGCGTGAACGGCCGGATGGAAACCCGCGTTTCCGGCCTCTACGCCGCCGGAGAGGCGGTGGGTGGGGCCAACGGCGCCAATCGACTCTCGGGCAATGCCATCACCGAAGCACTCGTGTTTGGTGAATGCGCTGGCCGGGAAGCGGCAGAAGCAGCCGCCCATACCAAGTTCGGGTGGAACGCCGCAGCCGCCAGTGCGGCAGTGGAACGCCTTACCGCCACCCTGAATTTGAACAGCAAAGGGGAAATCCCGGCCAACTTGCTAGAACAAAATCTTCAGGATGTCATGTGGGAGAAAGTCGGACCGTTCCGCACAGCCGACCAACTTCAACAAGCGCTCGATGGGATACGGAAGATCCGCAACACGGCTTCCTCCGTCCGGCCGCCCGAGGCCTTCAACCTTGACCTGCAGGACCGTTTGGAACTCCGGGCCATGTTGATCACCGCGGAGGCGGTAGTGAGGGCCGCTATCGGCCGTACCGAAAGCCGTGGGGCGCACCAGCGACTCGACTACCCGGACAGTAACTCCGGGCTCGCCAGAAGCCAAGTGATCGAAATGGAAGATGACGCGCTCTTGGTCCGCTGGCACAATCAGAGTAGGCCTTAACGTTTAACACCCAGGAATCTCACATGGACGACAACGATACCCCAGCCGGAACTGATAACGTCGAACTTCGCGTGTGGCGCGGCCACATAGCCGGCCAGGGTCACTACGACGTGTTTCGGGTCCCGTACGTAGAAGGCATGTCGGTTCTGGACGCACTGCTATGGATCCGACGCCACGAGGACTCGAGTCTCGCCTTTCGCTACGGGTGCGTGAATGCCAACGCGTGCAAAACATGCATGGCCCTAGTGAACGGACAAGTCGCCTACATGTGTACCGCTCGCCTCACGCTCGCCGGGGGCAAGGTCGAGCCACTGCCAAAACGACCGTTGATCCGGGACTTGGTATCAGACACGGTACCGGACGACGAGAGACTCGCCTCAATCCTACAGCGGAACTAAATTATGGATCCGAAGACCTTCGACCTAGTGGTCATCGGTAGCGGCCCTGCCGGCCAAAAAGGGGCTATTGCCGCAGCCAAGATGGGAAAACGGGTCGCGGTCGTTGACCGAAACGACATGATCGGCGGCTTGTGCCTACACACCGGTACCATCCCCAGCAAGACACTCCGTCTAGCGGTTCTGTATCTCACGGGATTTCGGCAGAAATCATTCTACGGTCAGGCCTACTCCCCGAAGGCCAACCTGACCCTGGACGACTTGATGTATAGGGTCCGCACCGTGATCAAGCGCGAGCAGGAACAAGTGGTGGATCAGCTCCAACGAAACGGCGTTACTCTTGTGAATGGCTGGGCCCACTTCATTGACGCCCATACGCTCCAAACGGAGAGCGGTCAGGAAGTGCGAGGTGAGCATATCCTTATCGCCTGCGGCACCCGATCAGCCCTCAATCCCGAGATCCCCTACGATGGCCGCAAGATTATGGTGGCTGAAGACCTACTCCGCGGGGACAACAAGGAAATCCCCCGTAGTATGATCGTGGTGGGAGCCGGGGTTATCGGCCTCGAATATGCCTCGATGTTCTCTGCTCTGGGCGTACGTGTCACAATCATTGAACAACGCCCTGGCATGCTAGAATTCGTGGACCGGGAAATCATCGAGGCGCTTTCGTACCACATGCGCCGCCGCGATGCGATCTTCCGCCTAAGCGAGCGAGTAACCACGGTACGGATGCAAAAAAACGGTCTTGTCCAAGCCAGCCTGGAGAGCGGTAAGAAAGTCACCGGCGACACCCTTTTGTATGCCGTGGGGAGGGAGTCCAACGCTGACCAGTTGCAACTCGACAGAATCGGTATCGACACAGACTCAAGGGGTCGGGTTTCCATCAACGATAGCTTTCAGACGACATGGCCGCATATATACGCCGTAGGTGACTGCATCGGGTTCCCAGCTTTGGCCTCCACCTCCATGGAACAGGGCCGACTCGCTAGTACGCACATGTTTCAGGGCCTGGTAGCCACTTCGGGGCGCTATTTCCCCTACGGGATTTACACCATCCCAGAAATTTCCATGGTCGGCCGAACCGAGCAAGAACTCACCGCGGAGCGAGTGCCCTACGAAGTGGGCAAAGCCCTATACGAAGATGTCACAAAAGCCCAGATGGTGGGTGACCATACTGGCATGCTGAAGTTGATTTTTAACCCCGACGATCTCCGGCTACTCAGCGTCCACGCCTTCGGAGAGGACGCTACCGAAATCATCCATATCGGCCACGCCATAATCACCCTCGGCGGTACTATCGAGTACTTCCGGGACAATGTCTTCAACTATCCAACCTTCGCAGAAGCATACAAGGTCGCTGCCTACGACGCCTTCAACAAGATTGCTGCACTGAAGTGAAGAGCCGCCCAACGGGGAGGGCGTGCGAATGGCCTGGTTCAAATCTGGAATAGAACTCAGGCAAACCGCGGAATCACTTCGGTGCCGAGACGTTTGAGTTGATCCAGGATAGCTTCGGGCGGGCAGGCTGCACGGGCAACGAACTTGGAAACACCGGCATCGATGTATCGTTGTATGATTGCAGAAATGTCCTGAACCGATCCGAGAGCGGAGGTTTCAACGAATTCTACGTCAGTGCGATTTTGGAGAGCATGCGGCGCAGCTAGTTGAGCCGCTTCAGTAGGAGTTCTGGCAAAGCAAAAATTGAACAACATGCCAAAATGATCGTCGTCAATACGGCGGCCGTAGTCGGTAGCATATTTCTTTATGTCGGCAACGGCGGCTCCGGATTCCTCAGGGGACATCTGAGAGCCCAGCCAACCGTCAGCGAGCCGGGCAGTGCGCCTAAAGGCTCGGCCCGTCCTTCCTCCAACCCAGATGGGCGGCGGAACTTGGGGCGGCTTGGGTTGAACGGTTACGTTCTTCAGCTGGTAATACTTCCCGTCAGAACTTACACCATTTCCGGACCATAGCGCCCGCAGCAGATGGACCATCTCCTCGGTACGGCCCGCGCGCTCCGAACGATGAATGCCGCAGGCTTGGAGCTCGGTGTCATCGTCGCGCCCAAGCCCGATCGCCAGCAACAGGCGCCCCCCCGAAAGGAAATCGAGAGTGGCTAGCTCCTTTGCCAGGACAGTGGGGTTTCTGAGCGGAAGGGCCATTACGCTGGTGCCGATCTTTAACTTGTGGGTACGCGCAGCTACGCAGGAGAGGGCAACCACCGGTTCCAAGCTCAAGGCCGCTGACACCACTCGGTCGCTCAGCCAGAGCGAGTCAATCGACAAATCCTCCACCAGGTCCACTGCTTCCCAAAACGCCGCAGGGTCGGCGGCGCCGAAGGGCCAACCACTGAGGCCAATACCGATACCGATGCCCATTTTCCTTCTCTCCCTTCCGTACAAATGAGTCCGATGTTCTACGTAGCAGAGGTACTGCCGCCGGTCCTCTCTACCAGAGGAACATGCGGTATTCCACTAACACTGATGAACACCCACAATCGAAGCCATATCCGTTTGCCCCTTCGGCGATCGTCGCGTATTCGATTAACGGACGCGAAACATGGTATTAATAAACAAAGGGCTCGCCCCAATCCCTAGCCAAAACACAATTGGAAAGAAGTAACGCTTATGGAACCTATCGCGTGGTTGACCCTAATCATTTTCGCTCTAGCGATAATCGCGGTCCTGACTAACATCATCGAACCAGCCGTGGCAGCTCTGCTCGGAGTGGCCATTATGATTTGGGCCGGGATAATGACTGAGGTGGACGCGTTCCTGTTCGTGGATTGGAACGTAATGGCTATTCTCGTGAGCGTGTGGATCATCGCCGGCTATTTCGGCAGGTCGGGAGTCCCTGAGCTCCTGTCAGCGAAAGCCCTGCAATGGTCTGGCGGCCATTATGGCCTGTCGGTGGTCATATTGTCCCTGCTGGCGGGAATCCTGTCCATCGTAGTGGACAATGTCGTAGTGATCCTGATGCTGGCACCGGTGGCCATACCGATAGTGCGGCAACTGGGCTTTCCCTTGACCCCCGTAGTGCTGATGATCGGGTTCAGTGCCAATTTCATGGGTACGGCCTTACTTCTAGGTGATTTGCCACCCCAAATGCTCCACAGCGTATCCGGCGCAGAGTTCCTTGATTTTATCTGGCAGCACGGTCGGCCCTCGTCATTCCCCATCCTGATGGTCACGTTCGCCATTACACTGGGCTTCATGTATCTCTACGGCTTCCGCACACAGCCGGCGAGCCCCTCCACGCCCGGCATGGCCAGCCCTACTCCGGGGAGCGTCAGTATCGGAGCGACAACACTAAAGGACCCCCTTCTCGCATGGTTGGTGTTTGGGGGATTCAGCGCCACCATCGTCGCCATGGCCTTCCGAGAGGTCCTGGACGTGAAACTTGGCTTCATCGCCATGACCGGAGCCCTACTGCTGATTGCAACCGTAGAGTTGCTGGGTGAAAAGTTCAAAAACAAACCGAGCTTCGAGGAGATCCTCCAGGAGCTAGACTGGCGGGCCGTATTCTTCTACATCGCACTGTTCGCCCTGGTCGGGGGGCTCGAGAAGGCGGGCATACTTCACGACCTAGCCGGACTATTGACACCAATCTTTGCATCCAGCGTCGCGCTGGGGACCACCCTGCTATACTGGGTCACCATCCCCATCGTTGGCGTGGTGGAGCACGACGCCTATATCCTGACCTTCCTATACACCATCCGCGATTTAAGCGCGCAAGGAGTGGACCCATGGCCGCTATGGTGGATGCTAGTGTGGTCAGGAACTCTTGGCAGTAACTTCACCGTGGCAGGCGCACCGGCCCTCTACGTAGCGCTTAATATCTGCGAGCGGGAAGAACAGCGAAAAATACCCCTGAGGGAGTTCCTGGGCTGGAGCGTACCCTTCACCCTCGTAGCCAGCGTCATCTGTTATGCGTTCGGAATGCTGATCTGGGTGCTACCGCAATAGCATGTCTCACACTTGCATTGTGAGTGTCATGGATGCCTTGCTAGGAACAAGCAGAATTGCGGAGCTCAGCGGTTGGAGATAGGCTTCGTAGGGTCACCGCCTTCTCTCGCTGAAGGAGGTTCAAGAGTCAATGGAAGTGCCGCGGTACTTGCCCTTGAGTTCGTCAATGACGGTGCCCTTCCAAAACTTCACCCCCACCTGATAACCAGCGCGCCCGATCATGTGTGCCGACACGGGTGCGGTGAGGAATACGAACAGCGTGATGGCCACAACCCGAACGGTAACACCGATCTCGGGGAAATAGAGCGCGACCGAAACCATCAGACAGAAAACCCCAAGGGTCGGCGGTTTCGTAGCGGTCTGCATCCGCGTCAGAAGGTCCGGCATGCGTAGAATGCCCAAGCACCCCAAAAACATAAAGGCAGTACCAACGATCATGAACCCAGCGCAAATAATGTTAGTCACCATGGTGTGCCCATTTTTCGATGTAACGAGAGAACGTAACCGTCCCCAGGAAAGCCACTAATGCCAGAACGATGGCTACATCCAAATACACCGGCTCATCGAAAGCCACCGCGTAAAGCGCAGCGATACCCACACCCACAGTGGTCAAAAGATCCAGCGCCACTAGTCGATCTGGAATGTTGGGGCCCCGTAAAAGGCGTATGAACGCAAGCACGATGCCAAGGCTCAGGACGCCGAGCAAAAGGAAAGCCAAAGTCGTCATCGTAGCAACTCCATAACACGCTTCTCGAATCCGTCCTTAATTGACAGCCGCAATTTGTCAGCGTCGTCGACGTACATGGCGTGAATGTAGAGTACCCGCCGGTCATCCGACACATCAAGACTCAGCGTACCAGGGGTCAGGGTGATGAGGTTCGCTAGCAAAGTGATTTCAACATCGGTTTCAACATCGAGAGGGATTGCCACCACTCCCGGCTTCATGTTGTGCGAAGGGGTCACCACCTCATAGGCGATGCGCAGATTCGCCACTAAGAGCTCCCAAGCGAACAACGACGCCAAGCGAAGACTCTGCCACAACTTCTCAAAGTAACGGGAAGGCTGCAGCAACCGCCGTACAGCGAACAGGATCACAAAGCCGAGCACGAAACCTATAGCGAGACTGAGGGCCGTTACCTCCCCCGTCAACGCAGCCCAACTTAAGGCCAAAATTATGTTCCACAGGAGAACGGTCAAGACCCTGTCCTAACTCCGAGTACTGCGTGGATATACTGCGCCGGATTCATCAATTGCTCGCCCGCCCTTAGCGCCAAATCGAGAAACGGCCCAGCTGCCACACCTAGCACTACCGCTAAAACAGCAAGGGTTACAATGGGTCCAAGCATCAGTGCCATGCCAGTTCCCGGGCCATGTGCTGGAGTCCCTTGCGGTAAGGGCTTCCAGAAAGCTTCGGCCCAAATCTTAGTCATGGAAAAAAGGGTCAACAAACTTACTCCCAGCGCGGCCGCCACCAGCATGAACTGTCCAATGCCGAGCCCGGCCTTGATCAGGACTAACTTGCCAAAGAAGCCCGAAAGCGGCGGGACCCCCGCCAGCGATAACGCCGAAAGCAGGAACAACATTCCAATCCACGGATGGGTACGGCAGAGCCCACCCAACTGCTTCAAATCGTAAGTGCCGTGTAGGCGATGTGAAACCCCGCTCACCAGGAACAGGTTGGTTTTGACGAAGATGTTGTGAACGATGAAGAAAACAGTGCCCCCGAGGGCCAAGGGAGTAAAGAACCCAAGCCCCATGATCATGTATCCAATTTGGCTCACAATATGAAAAGACAACAGCCGGCGAAATTCGTACTGGGCCACTGCACCCAACACACCCGTAACCATAGTGATGCCCCCGGCCCAGAGAATAAGGGTGTGGGTGTAGTCGACGTTATTGAGGAACAGCAGGGTAAAAACACGAATCAAAGCGTACACACCCACCTTGGTCAGCAATCCACCGAAAATGGCCGAAACCGCTACCGGCGGTGTGTGGTACGAAGCTGGCAGCCAGAAGAATAACGGGAAGATAGCCCCCTTGATGCCGAAGGCCACCAAAAATAAGACAGCGAGAGTGGTAACGAGGCCCGGATCACCGGCGCTCCCGAGCCGCTGTGACAGGTCCGCCATGTTCAGGGAGCCGGCCATAGCGTAAAGAATTCCCACTGCCGCCAGGAAGAACGCCGAGGCCACCAAGTTGAGAGTAACATACTTGATGGCGCCCTCGAGTTGCGCTCGCTCGCCGCCCAGCGCGAGTAGCACGAACGACGAGATCAGCAACACTTCGAACCAAACGAACAGATTAAAAATATCGCCGGTCAGAAACGCTCCGGAAACACCCATTATCAGGATGTTGAAGAGCGGGTAGTAACCGTAGGTCTCCCGGCTTCGGTCCATGGTGCCCAGCGAATAGACGACAATCACCAGCACCACTACACCGGTGGCAGCTACCATGATCGCGCTGAACAAATCGGCCACTAGGGTTATACCGAAAGGGGCGATCCAGGCTCCCTTCTGCACCGCCTGAATCCCCTCCCGGGCCACGCGCTCCAGGAGCACAACCGCAACTACAAGGTAGACTACGCTACCGGCAAGAGTGAGGATCCGTTGAACTGCCAAGTAGCGCCACGCCACCACGCAGCTCGCCCCTACTAGCAACGGGAGCAGAATGGGTAAAACGATGAGCGAGTTCACGTGTCCGTCGCCTTCATATCATCAAGGTCGTCCGTACCTATCGTCTGATAAGCACGATAGGCCAATACCATCGCAAAGGCCTGCACACCAAAACTAATAACGATAGCTGTCAGTATCAACGCCTGCGGAAGCGGGTCTGCGACAGCTCCGGTGATAGCCTTAGCGCCCTCGGGTATCACCGGGGGGACTGCCCGGGTAAGCCCTGCCGCAGTAAACACCAAGAGGCTCGCACCGTGGGCCAGCAACCCCAGACCAATGATAAGTTTCACGATGCTCCGGCGCATGAGCATATAAACCCCAGCCGCATAGAGGACGCCGATAACGATTGCAAGCAGAGCTTCCACTAGTCGGCCTCCTCAACTTCCTCCGCTAAGCTAACTATAACGATAAGCACGACCCCTACGACCACTAAGTAGACGCCGACGTCGAAGAGTAGGGGGGTACCAAGATGAACGTCGAGCCCAAGTATATTGAAGTGTCCCCACTGTCCAGTCATGAACGGTTGCCCCTTAAACAGGGGCCAGACTCCGCTCAAGGCAGCCGCCAGCAAACCCCAGGCGATGATTGTCTGAGCTCTGCAGGGAAGGGCTCTGCGCATGGAACGTACGTCAAACGCAACGGCGTAGAGGGTCAAAGCAGCCGCTAACACTAGGCCGCCGACAAACCCCCCTCCCGGGTCGTTGTGTCCACGGAGGAGCAAAAAGATCGAGAACTGAAACAACAAGATCAACAGAAACCGGCTTGCCGTTCTGAGAATCAATGAGTTCACGAGCTACTCCCCTTTCCGAGTCTTAGCCGAATGAGCGAATAAACACCGATACCTGCGACTGCTAGGACCGTAATTTCACCCAGGGTGTCGAAGCCCCTAATGTCTACTAGGATCACATTGACGATATTACGACCCTGCCCCATCAAATACGAGTTTTCAGAAAAGTAAGTGGAAATAGTTGGATGCCACTGCACCGAGGTGGCCACCAGTACTAGCAGCGTAAACAGTGCTCCCACAGCGGTGGCGATGGTTACGTGCCGTAGAATGACCCCGCGAGTGGAGAACCGCTTGAAGGGGGGCATGTAATAGAACACAAACACGAACAAAATGAGCGAAAGAGTCTCGATCAGAAATTGCGTCATGGCAAGATCAGGGGCGCCAAACAAAACAAAGATGAGCGCCACGCTGTAGCCCACCACACCGAGAGCCATGACCGCGCGGAGGAAAGTTTTAGCCCGAACCGTTGCAATAGCGGCCACCAGCGCCACCAATCACACCTCCCACTCGTGGAATCCGATTTACAACCATATCAAATCCAAAACACCAACATCCGCCTCGGTAAGAAATGTGTACCAGGCCCGC
>CAYTMJ010000011.1:0-4804 GCA_964438895.1 uncultured Syntrophobacterales bacterium
ACTCTCACACATTATGGGTCACCAGCGATTCGTAGCTCGTGCCCTGACCGTTGTCTTGACTCACCGGAAGCCCAAGATCCGCCCACCCTTCCGCCAAAACCTGCCCATAGGGGTCGCGCAATCCGCCAAAACCACCGCACACGCTGGCCACATCCTGATAGCCCTGCTGCTCCAGGACATCAGCGGCATTGCTAGATCGGGGGCCCGCCTTGCAACCCAACAACAGTCTCCGATCCTTAGCGAAATGTGCCCCTACCACCTGGACAAAATCCGGATTTAACACCATGCCCTCGGCCGGATCGAAGAAAGCAATAGGGATATTAATCGCTCCCTCCGGGTGGCCAGCAGTGAACTCTTCGACCGTACGTACGTCGATATAGACGCTTTGGCTGTCTTGCTGTAACGTCTCGTAAGCTTCCTGCGTTGAAATCTCTTTCAACGTTCCTCTCCCACTGATTTCACTTACCGAACAGCGCTGACATTACGGAGCGGTAGTGCCCAAAACTGCCTCACATGCCCATCACGTTATACCCTGCATCGACGTGGAGCGTCTCTCCGGTCACGCCACTACCCAGTTCACTGACGAGATAAACAGCCGTCCTGCCAATCTCCGCAGGCTCGACGTTACGCTTGAGCGGCGCACGCTCCCCAGCGTAGTGAAGCATATCTCGGAACCCAGCTATACCAGCGGCTGCCAAGGTCTTCACAGGTCCAGCAGAGATCGCGTTAACCCGAATCCCTTCCGGACCAAGATCGTAGGCGAGATAACGGACACTAGCCTCCAGGGCTGCCTTCGCCACACCCATAACGTTGTAGTTGGGAATAACCTTCTCAGACCCCATGTAGGTCAACGTCACAACAGCGCCGTCGCGGCCCCTCATAAGCCCGACAGCTTGGCGCGTAAGCGCAACCAACGAATAGCTGCTGATGTCCAACGCCGTGTGAAACCCAGCCCGGCTGGTTTGGACGAAGGGCTGAGAAAGGTCATCCTTGTTGGCGTAGGCGATAGCGTGAATTAAGATGTCGAGTCCGTCCCACTCCCGGCCGATGACCTCAAAGACTGCCTCGATCTCGTCATCTCGTGTGACATCACATGGAATGACGAGGGTGGAACCGATACTTTCGGCCAGGGGTCGGACGCGCTTCTCCAGAACCTCCCCAGCGTAAGTGAAGGCCAGCTCTGCCCCCTGGGCATGGAGCTCGCGCGCCACCGCCCAGGCAATGCTTCTGTCATTTGCGACGCCGAAGATCAACGCCTTCTTGCCTGCGAGGATTCCCGACATTTACAATTCCCTCTCGCTTGCGCCTCGACGGTGAATCCGCCGGAATTCTATGTGGCCTGCTTCAAGCCCCGTTGCCAGAGATGCTCTGTCTCTTCGAAATTCTTCCCCACCCATCGCCCAAGAACAAAGAAAAGATCACTCAACCGATTAACGTACCGAAGGGGCCAGTCCCCGATGTTTTCGATTTTCGATAGGCGAAGGACTTCCCGCTCCGCCCGCCGGCACACTGTCCGACATTGATGGAGGTGTGCGCTGACAATCCCCCCTCCCGGCAGTATGAAGGACTTAAGGGGCTTCAACTCTTTCTGACACTCGTCAATCACACGCTCGATCCGTGTCACCTGTTCCTCGCCCATGCGGTGCATGCCCGCGTAGGTGAAATCCTCGGGAGTCGCAAGTTCACTGCCAAGGTCGAAGAGCACCTGCTGAATCTCCTGGAGTATCGCATCGAGTTTGAGTTGAAGTTTGCGCTCTCGTTTCCCTTCCTCGTTCCACGCTCGCACCAAACCAACCACTGCGTTCAGTTCGTCGATGGTTCCGTAGGCCTCGATTCGCGCGGCATCCTTGGAAACTCGCTTTCCACCCACGAGGGCGGTCATCCCGTTGTCGCCGGTGCGGGTGTAGACGCGGGTGATTCGGATAGCCATCTCCAACTCCCTTTTTGGCAGCAAACGGTTCCTACAAGACTATAAGGTTCCAGGAAAGAAAGCCAGTCAAATTAGGCGTCGTGCCGTGGAGTTACGTCCCATCTTGGCTTGTTTAGTTCATGCATGGAAGATGGTAGGACGGAAAGGTGACTCTAAAAATACCCCACCATCGAAAGGTTCTGACCCCGGCATGGTTGATCTTGCTCGCGTTGACAGTCTTGTCCGGCTGCATCCGCGAGGAGGAAATGCGATTGGTCTACGCCCAGCGCTGCGCAAGCTGCCATGGCCCCGGTGGCCAGGGCGACGGGGTCATTGCCAAAGCGTTGTCGGCCAAGGTGCCGGACTTTCGCGACACCGTCGAAAACCGGGACATCTTCGAAATCCGTAGAATCATCAAACACGGAAGGGGGATTATGCCCGCTTTCGGGCCCGTCCTGGAAAAATACCAAATCCAGGACATGGTACGCATGGTTCGGATGTTTAGCATGGAGGGCCGTGATCTGGAGTGGTGGGAAAGTTTCGAACCTCTTGTTTGGGCCCACTGCTCCGTGCCCTGGCAATACGTCTACGAAAACAGGGGCGTCACCAAGAAGGCCGACCGATCGTAGCCCACCTCAAGCGGCCGCGTTTGCGGGTTCCGGTCCCAGCGGCGGCAAAGTCTTCTTCGGACGGATACTGAGCCCAAACGCAGCGGCCATCAGCCCCATCCAGCCACCCGCGAAGAACGCCATCTCGTAGTTCCCCACGTAGTCATACAGAAGGCCGCCAGCGTTGGCCATAGCGAACCCGCCCACTTGATGCGACAAAAATATCCAACCGTAGATTCGACCAATTGACTGCTTACCAAAGGTCTGGCCCGCGATCATGACTACTGGCGGAACCGTTGCGAACCAGTCAAGTCCGTACACGATGGTGAAAATTATGAGGCCCTGAGTGCTGTCCACCAGGGTCAGGTAGAAGAGCGATAACCCCCGCAGGGTAAACACTGCTGCGATCAGCTTCCGTGGATCTACACGGTCGACCAACCAGCCGCAACCCAGGGTCCCGATGATGTTCATGATCCCCATGATGGTCACCGCCGACCCGACGGTGACTCTGTCGAATCCGTTCTCCAGGGCATGGGGAATCAAATGGGTCCCAATGAGTCCGTTAGCCGTGCCCCCGCATATGGAGAACACGCCGCATAGAAGCCAGAAGGTGGGAGTTTTGACAGCGTCACGGATGCCTAGAACCGGTCCCGGTGGCGCTGTTGATGACGTGGCTGCCCCACCGTCAACGGACTGGGCCTCGTCATCCTCCTGCTTGTCGCTGTAGGGTTCGAGACCAACGTCCGAGGGCTTGTCCCGCATGAGTAGCCAGACCAAAGCCACCGCGGTGGCAGTACAAGCAACCAACACATAAGAGCCCATACGCCAACCGGTATAGGCGATTATCGCGAGCATGAACGGAATAAATACGATCTGCCCCGAGGAACTGCCGGAACTAAGGATTCCCACCGCGAGTCCACGCCGGTAATTGAACCAGCGATGTGCAACCGAAGCGGAGAGCACGCCGGACATACCGCCGGCCCCAAGCCCCACCATGACCCCCCAGGTCAGCCAGAACTGCCACAACTCCTGGACCAGAGTGGTACACAGCAAACCCGTCGAGAGCAGCGTCAGTGAGGTCAACATGACCCGGCGCGGCCCGTACTTGTCTAAGATAAAGCCCACCACGGGTGCAGCGACACCATAGAGAAGTAGGTTAATCGAGATCCCAAAAGTAATGGCCGAACGGGCCCAACCGAAGTCCGCTTCAAGGGGATGAATCAGCACGGTAGGGACCACACGAATGCCCGCCCCGTTGAAACTGGCAAAGAATGTTACGACGACGATGAGCCAAGCGTAATGGAAAGGCAACGAGATAGGGGGGCGCGGTTTGGCTTCCGCACTCACAGGGTCATTCATCCGATCTCACTTCCTCGGGGATTAAAGAAAGAGGGGGTCCCTCCGAAGGCGGCTCCCTTTCAATCACTAATTTAGAAAACACCGTATCTACCCGATTTCGCAGAGGTCCCTAAGAAACAACATAAGGAGGGATGTTGTCAAATCGAGATACTTCACATGCCACCATATTCTGCATTGCATGGAGACGCAATGATGGCATAGTGACGTTAACCAGTTCTAGCCATCTGGGGCCAGGAGGTTGTTGTATGGAGATTCGCAAACTCATTATCATTGTCGAGGAGACCCGGCGTGAACTCAACCGGCCCGTGGAACCTGCATCACGTCACGCGGCCGCGATCGCAGTGATCTCTAACCCCTACGCCGGGGTCTACGACGAAGGACTCGAAGAGCTGCAGCGGGCTGGCGCAGAACTCGGTGGCCTTCTGGCTCAACGTGCAATCGATGCGTTAGGGATAGACGGCAGCGCCGTCCACAGTTACGGAAAAGCAGCGATCGTAGGCGAGAAAGGTGAGCGGGAACATGCCGCCGCGGTAATGCATCCACGGCTCGGTCGACCTGTACGCGAGATCGTCGGCCCTGCGCGTTCCGTCATGCCCTCCACCACAAAGATCGGGGGGCCGGGGACGGTCATCGACTGCCCTTTGCACCACAAGGACGACATCTGGAAATTCAGCCATTTCGATGCGATGCAGGTTTCAGTGGCCGACGCTCCACGCGCCGAAGAGATTGTTGTCGTCCTGGCGCTCAGCGATTCGGGCCGGCCATTTCACCGAGTCGGAGAGGGCCTAACCGCAGACGATGTAACAACAACAAAGTGAGTCTACCCAATAGAATCAGTATGACGAAATTACTATGTAACAACTATGTAAGTAAATAATCTTTTCCGCAGTTCTAATTTGCTAGAACTCAATCGCCCAACCAATGAATT
>CAYTMJ010000012.1:0-30386 GCA_964438895.1 uncultured Syntrophobacterales bacterium
CAATCTGTCGTTGGGGTGGGCCTTCTGGGGTGAGGAAGCTTGTGAGCACGTAGCCCTGGCGTCCGTCCGGCAGCATTACGAGACTGAAGGCTCCCTCTTTCGATGTGGCCTCCATGCGGTCGCCGGTCTTTAACGTTCCGAGGATTCGATGCTCGACACTGGGACCGGAGCGTAGCATTATCTCGCGATAGCCGCCGCTTACGTACAACCGCTCCGCGTGGCAGAGCGTGGCGGATGAAAGCATTGCCAGGCAAAGGATCCAGATCAATCGGATTATGCCCGATTTTTGCTTGAACTGTTCGTCTGCAACACTCATGATGGAGTTTCCGGCCGGCAGCCCATTTGCGTTAACACCGTTCGTGCAATCAGGCTATCTCGTTCTCCTAGTTGGCCTGAGACAGAAAAATGGTGGGCCCCCGGGACTTCAAGATAACTACAGTCGACGCCCCGCTTTTGACACAGGCTGAAGAAGTCACGGGACATTCCGATCCAGCCGCGGGTCTCTGCCATTCCGACCGCTACAACAAGGGGGGTTCGGTCCAAGGGAGGATGGAGCATGGCACTGATCTCCTGGGCGGTGTCGGGCGTCAGGCGGATATCCTCGTTTGGGGAAACATAAAACACGGGTGTTGGGTCGTAGACTCCGGTGATGGCTACTGCGCCCTTGATGAGGTTCCTGGGAAGCCCGTCGTTTTCCCAGCGGTGGCTTAAGGCTCTGGCCGTTAGATGTCCACCGGCCGAGGATCCAGAAAGGTAAAGGCGATGCGGATCGCCGCCGTAGTCGGCGATGTGGTGGTAGGTCCACGCGATGCCCTCTCGGGTCTCACGCATGATGTCGAGCACGGTGACCTGTGGACAGAGGTCGTATTCCAGAAGCACTACTGTAACCCCAGCCTCGACGAGCGGCTCCGAGATGAAGCTATAGGCGTCCTTGCTACCGCCTCGCCAATATCCGCCGTGGATATAGACGTGCACGGGGGCGTTGGGTCGATTGGCTGGGAATATGTCTAGCAGCATTCGAGGCCCGTCGCCGTAACGGACGTCCTGAAAATGTTTCAGCTTCGCGCGCGTGGCATCGCTGGCCTTATCTCTTTCTATCGCTAACTGGGGATATTCGGTTACACTACAGCGCGGATTGAATTGAAACTCCATTTCCTCGCGCTTGAAGTCCTTATATACAGGCTCTTCCATGCGGGCCCCTCCTCGTTGGGATGTTTACGGATTCTTACCGGATCGGTTTGATTTGTGGTCATCCCAGCCCCGGTCGCAAGGACGTAATCCGTGCCGGCCGTGCAAATCTGTCTACCAGATCCCGCGATACGAAGCGAGAACAATCCCTGGCATCAGTGCGTGTGAACATGGAGGGTACGCTCCATCGCTTGCCACCAGACAAAACTTACCGTAAGGAAAGGCGGCATGGACATAATGAGCTATGCAGAGCGGCGAGAGACTTTCATGGCGCGTATGGGCCAGGGGATTGCAATCATCCCGGCTGCTCCTCAATCCATCCGGTCAAACGATGTTGAATACAGGTTCCGACAGCACAACGATCTTCTGTATCTGACGGGGTTTGCGGAACCTAATAGCCTGTGTGCGTTGTTGCCACATAATGGTCGAGAGCGTTTCGTTCTCTTTGTGCAACCGCGTGATCGTGAGAAGGAGACGTGGACCGGAAGGCGCTATGGCATTGAGGGGGCTCGGGAAGTGTTCGGCGCTGACGCTGCCTATCCCATTGAACGGGCTAAAGATGTGTTGTCGGGTCATCTGGGGCAGACTGATAAAGTTTTCTTTGCGCCGGGCCGGGACGATCGAATGAACGTATTGATACATGAGCTCATTGAAGCCAGCCGGGCCGCGCGCGCCCGGACCGGTCGGGGTGTAGTATCCTTAGTAGATCCTGGGGAGATACTTCACGAAATGCGACTCTACAAGTCGGCCGGGGAATTGGGTCTCATGCGGGCAGCCGTGGAGGCGACCACTCGGGCGCACATGGCCGCTATGAGAGAGGTCCGCGAAGGCACCTGGGAATACGAGTTGGAAGCGCTGGTCGAGTACTACTTCCGCTCAGCCGGTGGGTCAGGCACGGCCTATCCGTCTATCGTGGCGTCCGGCAGTAATTCAACGATCCTCCACTACACCCAGAATGATCGCTGTATGCACGATGGCGACCTGGTGCTCATTGACGCAGGCGCTGAATTCGATAGCTACTGCTCGGATGTTACGAGAACATTCCCCGTTGGTATGTCCTACTTGCCGTCCCAACGGCGAGTCTATGATGCTGTTCTGCGGGCGCAGAAGGAAGGCATCGCTATGGTTCGACCTGGAACGTCCATGGAGGAAGTCCACCAGCGGGTCACGGAACTCCTGGTGGAGGGTTTACTCGGCATGGGTCTTTTGTCGGGTTCGGGCTCAGAACTTATTGAGAAAGGCGAGTATAGTAGGTTCTATATGCACCGAACTGGACACTGGCTGGGTCTCGACGTGCACGACGTGGGCCACTACCGGGTGGATGACGTTTCCCGCCCGTTCGAACCCGGAATGGTTCTCACGGTGGAGCCGGGCCTTTACATCGGTGACGATTTGCCGGATGTGGGTGACTATCGCGGCATCGGTGTCCGCATTGAGGATGATGTCCTAGTTACCGAGGAAGGTCACGAGGTGTTGTCGGAGGCAATCCCCAAGGAAGTTGATGACATTGAGGCTATCCGGCGTGACGCGCTGGCGAGCTAGCCGTCACCCAAGCCCGATACTGTGATCCCCACGCTCCCGTCGTATTACTGACAACCGAGACAGCGGATAGACGTGAAGATCGCCTTCTCATCGTCGGACATTCGTGCGTGATCTAAGACCACACGGAGGGCCTTGGATGGGTCAGGTAGTTCGTATTTTGTGGCCATCGCCTCCAGCCAGTCCTGCTGTGCCCGTTCGATCTCAAGGTTCGTAGTGACCTTGCTCTTCATTTGTCAGTCCTTTCCCAAGAGGCCGATGTTTACTCAACGCTGAAGCGGTTGTTGATGGAACCGACGATTTCACCGTTCCGTCCAATGTCCGAGTTCCTCTGCGAGAGTCATACCGGATTGGTCACGCCAGTCGAGACAAAGCCTGGTCAGGGACGGCTTCAGGGCAGGAAGGGGGTCGGCCTTGGGTGTCATGAATCCCGTTTCTGCGCGGAGCCAGTTTAATAGCTCATCTAGTTTGTCAAATTTTCCGGTTCTTATCGCATCTCGTAAGCGCGGCACGGTTTCGTTCCCGAAACGTTGCTTATCTTTCAGGTCTATGATGTCCGGTAGGAGTAGCGCTGGTTCATCCAATGAGACATCGATGCGTGACAATAATTCGTTGTAGAGAGTTCGGGCCAACCGGTCCGTCTTGGTTCTTATGCGGTCGAGCAGGTTCGTTCCGCTGCCGAGAGGTTCCCCGTCCGGAAGCAGTTGACAGTAAAGCTTTAGCTTCGGTTCCGTACCCGATGGGCGAACGGTGATGATGAAATGGTCCGTATGGGCCTGTAAAACGTTTCGGGGTAGGCGATCCGTATCGCAATTGATTGGTCCGAAGCGTTCTCGGTCCCAATAGTCGAGGAAACGTCGCACCGTCTGCCCTCCTAGCTTCTTAGGGGGGGTTTCCCGTAGGCTAGCCATTATTTGGTCTACGTTCCGAGCGCCCTCCGCGCCCGCTAGAGTAATACTGCGGTTGACGTTGTCGAAACTCCCTAATTCGCGGAGCATGTCGACATAATAGTCTACCATTGTTCGGTTTTCATCCCTAAGTCGCTGGTAGAGCTCTGCGAGTACCATGCACCCGGGAGTAGCATCCTTGTCCCGGATGCCTGGTGCCATAACTACGCCGTGACTCTCCTCTGCGGCGATCACGAGAGCTTCTGGGGGACAAGTGACGTGTTTATATTGCCCGGATCGTCCAAGTGTCTTCAGGACGTCAGCCACGTACTTAAAACCGACGAGTAGGTCGTCAATCAGCCATGAATTGCCAGCTTTGGCTACGATCTTTCCGAGCAGTTTGGTGGTTACTAAGGTTTCTATCACCAGGCCACGGCGGCGCGGCCCCTCAGGATCAAGCATAAGGTGGTGGCATAAAATAGCGGCGATCTGGTTGCCGTCGAAGTGGTACCAGGGGCCGTTGGGGAGCCGAGCCTCCATACCGATGCGGTCGGCGTCGGGATCGCTCGACAGGACTATTCCGACGCCGTGCTGGTCAGCAAATTCCCGTGCTGGGGCTGTGGCGTGCGGTAGTTCTGGATTTGGAATCTTGAAGGGAATGGCAGCGAAGCTGCCGTCCGGGCCTTGTTTCGGGGGGATCATTAGCGGAAAGCCGAGCCTTTCTAACACTTCTTTCACTGTGCCCATTCCGCAGCCGCACAGGGGGGTGTAAACAACTGGTTTCGTTTTGTCTGGGCGGTGAAGATCCCCGTAGAGGTTAACGTACGTATCAATGTAGGCGGCGTGTAGATCCGGGGTTAAGGGGCGGATCATTCCCGATGACAGACCCACCTTGAAGGGCACTCTCATCACCTCTGTAGCACTTTCCATAGCATCAACTAGACTCTGGTCTTCAGGCGCGATGGGCTGACTGCCGTAGGCGTCGTACACCTTGATTCCATTGTCGTCCGGGGGGTTGTGGGACGCCGACACGTTGACACCCCCGCTGGCCTCCAGTTGGACGATAAAGAACGATAGCTCCGGTGTGCTGGTCACTGCGTGATCGTCTTCGGGCGCTGCTAGATATGAGACGATACCATTGGCCGCGTAGATCTCGCATGCCAGTCTAGCCAAGGAACGCGAGGAGAGGCCTATCAGCGGGTGTCGGGAGCCTAAGAACGCGTACACTTCTGCATTGTCCGCGAACAAACGCACGTCGTTGGCTACCACTACGCTTAGTGCGTTGTTGGGCGAGTTCGCTGTGACGCCGTTGTGTTCCGAGATATTTCCGCGCAGATAGTTGGAATGGCCCTGGGCTGTCATCGCGATGGTCGATGGATTCATTCTGTTTGGGCCATAACCCACTGGACCCCGTCGGCCACCGGTGCCGAACGGCAGCACCTTTCTAAAGGCGTCGAATACTAAGGGAAGGTGTTCGACTTCAAGGTGTTGGTCGATGATCTCCGGTGCGGCATAAGGGATCTCACCGCTCATCCAAATGCTTAGGCGTTTGGCCGCTTCTCTTCCAGGTTTGTTGTAGTGTTTCGACAGTAGCGTGGACATCCGTGCCAGTCGCGCGGAATCCGGCCTTCGGTGGAGTCCAGGTGAATCTTCGGGGCCTTTTTGTCCCATCGGTGCTGTATGTTGTCCTTGAACAAAAAAAGGCGGCCTGGAAGGCCGCCTTTTTTTGTGGGAGTTACCGTCCGGTGCGTGCCAAGGAGTGCACCCAGCCATGCATGCGGGACTTCGCGTTGGCAATGTCCTTGCTGCTGAAAAAGCTTTTAAGATCCACTTTGTCTACGGCGTAAACAGGGCGCAGGAAATCGCTTTCGTAGCCGAACGGAACGGTTGCATCGATTCCCATGCCTCCTTCGAATACGGTATTGGAAGCGGTCCACTGCCTGTCACCCGCGGTCATGCGCTCGGCTGGCATGAACGTTTGGCCGCGCCCTCCCGGAATCGGGTTTAGGATGTCGGTCTTCGGGTTTACTCGCGTAGTCATGCACCACATGATGTCATCCATGTCGTAGATGTCGGTGTCCTCGCTGGCGGCGACCACCAGACGGGAGCCTTGGGATGTCGACAGGATTGCCGACATGAAGTTCCTCTGCCAGCCCTCTTCAATGCGGTTGCGTTTCTTGACCTGAATGATGGCACCGCCCCAGTCCGTCATGCAGTAGGGGATATTGACGTCTTGGATAATACCGGGCTGCATGCGCTCGCACAGTAGATACATACAGGCTTCTCGTACGGTGGTATCAATGTTGTGGTCGTCCAGAGTGTGAACGCCAAGCGGAAAGATAATGGGTTTACCCTCGCGCTTTCGGGTGGTCACCGCTGTGACGTGAAAGGTAGGTGCTTTGTAGGCCTTGCCCATGTAGCCGGCCCATTCCGGGTGGAAGTGGAAACGTCCCTGGACGTCAGCCTTTTCGGACTCCTCGGTTTCGTAGCGCCGGTCCCGAGGGTTCACGTAACCCTCCAATACTACCTCGCAGTCGGCTAAGGCTAGGGCGTCTACGGTCTTAGCCTTGACCACGCGGACCGGTGAACCCTGCACCGCACCGGCAACCCCCAGTTCGTCGCAACCTTGGGGGAGTACGACATAATCGAATCCGGCCCCTGCCAGTAACGTACAGGAAGGTGGCACTCCAAAGCACATGGTTATGGGAACCGGCTTGTCAGCTTTATAGTACTTGGATACTACCTGCCACATGTGTGACCCTGGCGAGATTTGGAAGGTCGCTACGTTGCCCCAACGGAAGTTCATCCGGTTGTAACCGAGGTCGGTACCGCCATCAAAATGCTCGCCGGAGATGAGGCGGTTGCCCGAGCCCACCGTCAACTCCGGTTCGTATTCGGTGTGGCGCACGGGTAGCATGTACTCGTTAACCTCCTTGGGGTCCTTGAAGATCTCCTCGTGTACCGGTGCCATTTCTGAGCTCACTTCCACTGGTGGAATCTGGTGGTTGATGGCGTCGGCGAGTTTTCGCGTGCGGTCGGTGTGGCTTTCCCAGCCAAACATCTTATTGATTACATTCATATCGCCGAACAGGTTTGTCACCGCTCGGTGGTGCGGCTTACCCTTGACGTTGTTGAACAGTATCGGACAACCGCCGTCGAGGTTTTTCTGAATCGCGATGATCTCCAGGTCCGGATCGACCTCTTTGTCCGTTTCGATTAGGTCACCCTCGGCCTTGAGCCACTCCAGTGCATTACGTAGGTCTTGGATTTGCTCGGCGGGGGCTCCGAGTTTCTTTGCTGCTTTGGCCATTTCTAACTCCTCTTGTGTGATTCGCGGTTGCTGCGATGGTACAGCTGGCAGGACCAACTACGAGGCGCCCGCTTGGGACGTCACTCGCCATCATTCCGGCGAAAGCCGGAATCCAGAACATCCAAATGATCTCTGGATTCCGGCTTTCGCCGGAATGATGGGATCCGGGAACGGTGGTAATTCCACCTTTAGTTAACGAATGGTTTCGTGACTGTCAAGCTGAGCCGATTTGCCTAACCGGGAGGGGCTCGATCAACAACAAACTGACCTAAGTTCAACGGGAGTTGGGCCCAAACCGGCTTTGCCAGAATAGACTTCCGTGGATGCTCATGTAGCTTAACGCCAAGGACAGCAGCACTAGGATCCAAGCGTATTTATAAGAGCCTGTGACATCGTAGGTGAAACCACCGAACCAGGAACCGAGGGCCGTTCCGAGGCCGAAAGTGACTTCCAGGAGCCCTACGATTGTGGCGACATTTCGGCCCCAGAAGATATCCGTGATGGTGGAGCCGAAGGTGGGGCCGGTGGCGCTGTGACCAAGTCCGTAAAGGAGCGCGAAGGCTACAAAACACCAACGTGGCGCCCCGGGGTCCAGGGCCATGAGCAAGCCGACACCGCCTAGGGCTATGAACACCCCAATGCGATATGCACGGGCGCGCCCAAGGCGGTCCGAGGCAAAACCCCAGGTAACGGTGCCAGGGATACGGGCTGCACCCACGAGGCTGAAGATCCACGCCGCAGTGAGTCGGTCTAGCCCTACATGGATCAGGTGGGCAACCGTGTGGGTAAACATGATCGACATGCTGGTACCCACCGCTAAGTGTCCTATGGCGATAGTCCAAAACGGAAACGAGGACAGGACTTCAGGTAGTCTCCAACAGCGTTTAGTGATGGGCTTCGCTGGAGAGGACCCCGGTGTCTCAGCGCTTGTGGCGTGAATATTCACTACCTCCGCCGAACCACCGTCCGGGAGCTGACCGATATCTTCAGGTCGACGTCGTTGGAACAGGGCATTTAATGGCACTAGGGATATCAGAACCCCCGCGCCTAGCAATGCCATGGCGGCACGCCAGCCGTAATCTGTGATGAGGATCTGCACACCGGGCACGATTACAACGCCAACGCCAAGTCCCATCGCAGCGATGCCTATGGCTGTGGCTCGGAGGCGTTGGAACCAGTGGGACAACACGGCTGTAGTACCGACGAAGTCGATACAGCCGATGCCGAAGCCGGCCAGCAGGCCATAGCATAGGTAGAACTGCCACAGGGAATCGCTGCGGCTCGCCAGAACGAGGCCAAGTCCGACGAGTGCGCAACCTAAGGGCATTAGGATACGAGGTCCGAGGCGATCGTAGGCCCACCCGGCGACCGGTGCAAGGATACTGTAGGCTATTCCGTTCACTGAGGCGATGGTGGCGGTGCTGGCGCGAGACCAGCGGAACGCCTCCAATAGGGCGACATTGAATACGCTGAACGAAGCCATCAATCCCCCCACTAGCACTAGGTTGAGGAAGCATATGGCAACGATAATATAGCCGTAGAAGAACGAACGTCGACGCATGGGTGGGAGTCACGGCTTGAAGCCGATGGGGCCCCTCGGCTCCGGACGGTGCCGTCGTCTCCAGTTCGTGCTCAAACGGATGCTGACGTATGTAGCCATAAATGAACAAAGTCCGACGATCCAGGCGGACTGATATGAGCCGGTTGAATCAAACACGAATCCGCCGAATGCTGACCCGAGCGCGATGCCCATGCCGAAGGTCACTTCGAGCCAACCAAGAATCTTACCGACGTTCCTGCCGCCGAAGATATCGGTGATGGTGGAGCCGAAAGTCGGGTTGCCGGCACTGTGTCCGACGCCGTAGAGGACCGCGAACGCTATAAACCACCAAGCCGGTGCCTCGGGGCCTAAGGCCATGAGTACGCCGATGCCTCCGAGCGTGAACAGGACGCCAAGGCGGTAGGCGCGATCACGCCCAAGGCGGTCCGAAGCGAACCCCCAAATTGCTGTGCTTGGAATCCGTGCAACCCCCACGAGACTGAAGGCGTTCGCAGCCGATTGCTTGGGCAATCCGACATGGACCAGGTGCGCGACCGCATAGGTGTACATCAGTGACAATCCGATGCCGAGGGCTAGGTGGCCCATGGCGATGGCCCAAAATGGGAAGGACCTGAGTGCTTCTCTGAGCGTCCAGTCGTACTGACGAACGGAAGGTCCCGAGCGGGCTTCGTCGGCCGGACCCTTGGTGGGACCTATTACCCCCCCGTCCTGGATCTGTCCGATGTCTTCAGGCCGCCGTCTTTGGAACGCAGCGTTCAGGGGCACCACCGTAACTAGCACGACGACTCCAAGGAACACTATGGCGGCACGCCAGCCATAGCGGGTAATTAGAGACTGCACCACAGGGACGAGTAGGATGCCGAACCCCAGGCCCATGGTAGCGAGGCCAAGGGCAGTTCCCCGACGTCGCTCGAACCACTTGGACAACAAGGCGGTGCTACTGACGAAGCCAATACAGCCGATGCCCAGCCCTACTAGCAGTCCGTAGGAGAGGTAGAAGTGCCATAGGGACGTGCTGTTGCCCGACAGGAGAAGCCCGCAGCCGATGAGGAGGCCTCCGACTGGCATTAGGATACGCGGACCGAGACGGTCATAAGCCCAACCCACTAACGGCGAGGAGGCGCTGTAGAAAAAGCCGTTCACCGACGCAATAGAGCCCGTGGCAGCACGAGACCACAAAAATGTTTCCTGTAATGCGATGTAGAATACGCTGTATGAGGCTAGGATGCCCCGCATTAGCACCATGTTGAGGAAACAGATTGCGACGATGACGTAACCGTAAAAGAAGGGGTGTCGGCGCATGGGTCTCAATATCCTGTCTCGCGATTCCCGCTACGGAACCGCTGTTTCATTTCGTCGTTGGTTGTTTTGCCTGTTCTCGCGGCTTCCCGGTACTGCTTTTCCGTGTTCCCTACTGAAGGCGGAGTGTTTCCCTATAGCTCACCCATTCCTGATACGGACACTAGATATGCGGCAGCGTCTCCTCGGCGAATCGCTGCATCTGCTCGAGACGCTCGGGCCAACGCGGTACCATGAATTGTAACGCCAAATGCTTCACTCCCGCGTCACGATAGCGAGCGATTGCTTCCGTAAGCTGGGCCGGGGTACCAGCTAGGCGGTCGGGTACTTGCGGCTCGGGCTCCTGGGTCACTTCGATAGGGAGGCAGCAGTTGAGTTCCATTTTGTCGGGCTCCCGTCCGGCCACGTTGGCGTAATTCAGGACGTTGTCGAAGCGTGTTGCGAGTTCATCCGGGTGGATGCGTACAAAGTAGGGAAACCAGGCGTCGCCGTAACGCCCAGCACGCCGCTGGGCCCGGCGCCCCTCGCCACCGATCCAGAGGGGGATGCCCCGGGGCCGCTGAGGCTTGGGAAGGAACGCGACATCGTTGAAACGGTAGAACTCGCCGGAAAAGCTCGCATGCTCGGCGCTCCAGACTTCCTTCAGGACCTGTAGTTGTTCATCGGTTCGGCGTCCTCGGTCCTGGAATGGCGCTTGCAAGGCTCGAAACTCCTCTTCCATCCAGCCCACGCCTACGCCGAGAATGAATCGCCCCATGGACAAGTGGTCGAGCGTCACGGCGATCTTAGCCCAGACCAACGGCTGCCGATAGGGTAACACCAGAACGCTGATGCCTAGCTCGACACGTTTGGTGCACGCGGCCAAGAAGGTTAGACAGGTCAGGGAATCGAGGAACGGTCGGTCTGGCGGTACGATGAACGCCTTGTCCTTGCCGTATGGGTATGGTGTGTCGATGTGCCAGGGAATAATGATGCGGTCTGCTGCCCAAATAGAATCGAACCCCCAAGCTTCGGCGCTTTGGGCCGCCTGACGCAGGGTCTCGGGAGTGGCAGCGCGTCCCGAGATGGGCAGAAAAACGCCGGTTTTCGTTGTTCGTCTCCGTTCGAAGGGGTGTGGTCGGTGGTTGATCTACTAGCCGAACATGGGCGTGGGTGTCAAACTAGCCGAGGTTGACGTGGGCGGGGTTAAGGGGCTATGGCTTTCTTTTGCCACATATGAGTCAGGTTCCGGCAAACCGATCGCCTGGGCTCTCAGGGCCCGTAAGGGACACGAACGACATAGATTGAGGGGAGTAAAGCAATATGGCAAAGGCCGATAGGACAGAAAAGAAACAGGCTGAGTACGGATCCGACGTGGTCGTCGACATGCTCAAGGCCTTTGACATTGAGTATACAGCTTTCAATCCTGGAGCGAGCTTTCGTGGCATCCATGATTCTATCGTGAACTATGGCGGCAATCACCATCCGGAGGTGATTTTTTGCTGTCACGAGGAAATTTCGGTGGCCATCTCCCATGGTTACGCGAAGGCCACGGGCAAACCGATGGTGGCGATTCTCCACGATATAGTGGGTTTACAGCACGGCAGTATGGGCATCTTCAACGCCTGGTGTGACCGGGTGCCTGTTATCTGTCTTGGTGGTACGGGCCCAGTGGATACCACCATTCGTCGCCCCTGGATCGACTGGATCCACACAGCGTTGACCCAGGGAAACCAAGTACGGGACTACACCAAGTGGGATGACCAGCCGGCTACGCTGGAAAGCATCCCAGAGTCCTTTATCCGGGGCTATCGGTTGGCTGTAACCGAACCCACGGCGCCGGTGTACATCAATTATGACGCTGGTCTCCAAGAGATGGAGGTCGCTAAACAGATTGAGATTCCTGACGTGAGCCGATACGCGCCGCAGGCCCCGGTGCAAGGAAATCCCGAGGCGATGCGTCGGGCGGCGAAACTCTTGGTAGAGGCCAAGGCCCCGTTGATCGTCGCGGACTTCATGGGGCGCAAGCCTGCGGCTGTGACTGCGTTAGCCGAGTTGGCTGAGTTGCTGGCGATTCCGGTTATCGACAAGGGCAATCGACATAATATTGCTAACAACCACCCGTTGGACGTGACCAATGTTGCCGGTGATTACTTGAAGAAGGCCGATGTGGTGCTGGCACTAGATGTACAGGATCTCTATGGCTCGCTGAGCACGGTAGACCGTACCACCCGGGAGATGGGGTACGTTATCCAACCTGGGACGCAAATCATCCACATTAATCTTAACGACATGTTGGTCCATAGTTGGGCTACGGATGTACAGCCGCTACAACCCGTGGACGTTCCCATCAGCGCGGATACTGCGATCGCATTGCCCGAGCTTTCCCGCCTATGCCGTGAGTTGTTGGACGCAGGCAAGTTTGGGCCGGCCATTGAGGCGCGTGCGAAGGAAGTGAAGGCAGTGCACGACGCGGCCCGAGCCCGTTGGCAGGAGGAGGCTCGACAAACTCTTACTCGCAACGATATCTCTACTGCGTGTCTTGCTTACGAGCTGGGTGAGGTGGTTAAGCGGGACGACTGGGTGCTCGCTAATGGTAGTGCTAATGGCTGGGCGAGAAAGCTGTGGGATTGGACCAAGCCGGGCCAATATCTGGGGCGTAGTGGTGGTGCTGGGGTGGGTTATGGAATGAGCGCTGCCATCGGGGTCGCATTGGGCCACATGGGGACTGACAAGTTCTGCGTCGATATCCAGTCGGATGGTGATCTCTTGATGACCTCCAGTGCCCTGTGGACTGCTGCGCATCACAAGATCCCGCTGCTTATTGTCATCCACAACAATCAGTCCTTCTACAATTCAGAAGTACACGGGAGCAGGCTAGCCGAATTTCGAAACCGGCCCGTCGAGAATGCTGGCATCGGTACTCACGTGAGCGATCCACTAGTGAACTATGCCAAGATGGCCGAGGGCTGTGGTGTGTGGGCTGAAGGACCCATCAGCCGACCAGCGGATCTGGGGCCGGCTTTGGAACGGGCCTACAGGGTGGTCAAGGAAAAGAAGCTCCCTGCCGTAGTCGATGTGGTCTCCGACCCGCGTTGACAAGCTCGGTGAATGGCTTTCTGCCTCACTCTGGAGTGTGAATGGACGAGAATGCGCACTACCGGGTATTCGCCGACGCGGTTGCGGAACCGGAAATAGATCTCGCTCGTGTCGCCCTTACGATAGCCTTGCCTGAATATCCCGAGCTCGATGTTACACGCTACCTCTCCTGTATGGATCGGATAGCCGAGAGCGTAAGCGAAGTGACGGGCACTACGGAAGATGCTTACCGACGGTTGGCGTGCGTAGACTACGTTTTGTTTAAGGATCAGGGCTTCAAGGGAAACTCCGAAGACTACTACGATCCAGAGAACAGCTTCCTCAACCGGGTCATAGCTCGCAAGATAGGGATCCCTATAACACTGTCGGTGCTCTACATGGAGGTGTGTCGACGGGTAGGTTTGAGGGTTCAGGGTGTCGGCTTCCCGGGACACTTTTTGGTGAAGACGGTGTGCGACGGCGAGGAGATTTTCGTGGACCCCTTCCACAACGGCAGTATCTTGTCGTCATCCGATCTCCAGGGACTCTTGGACAAGATGTATGGTGGGCGACTCGAGGTTCAGCCGGAATACCTTGCCGCCGTTTCCAGTAGACAGATCGTTCAGCGCCTGCTCAACAACATAAAGCTCATTTATTACAAACGGCAGGATGTAAAGAGATGTCTAGGTGTTGTGGAGCAGCTAGTCGTGCTTAACCCAGATGAACCCGAGCAGATAAGGGACCGGGGTTTGCTCCGACTACGTCTGGAGGACGTTGTGGGTGCACGAATAGATTTTGAGAGGTACTTGGAACTAGCACCGAATTCCGATGATGCCGCCACGATACGGGAGCAGATCGAGAAAATCCGGAAGACCGTGCACGTTCTTCACTAGGGTGGATAGCCTTTAGATCCGTCTCTGGTATTCCCCTGTTCTATTGAAATGCCTTGACGTAGGCGCGTTGGAGCTTTTCTACGCGGCCGGTGTAAAGCAAGCCGATACGGGCGAATGCTTCCACGGCGGCTCCGTCCCCTTGGTCGATAGGGAAGTGGATCACCTTACGGAACCGCTTCATCTCTTTCTGTGACTCCTCTGTTAAGCGCTCTACGGCCTGCTGTAGCTCCTCGCGGCCCTTCAGTACCTTGTTTAGAATTGGAAGCACCAGCACGTCGGCTTTGTTCTGGATGCGTGATAGGGCAGCACTTGCTACCGGCACGACGTCAACGCCGAGATCAGATAGGAACTGACTCAACCGCTGCCCTACTCTCTCCTTTAGAAACACCTCCGGAACTGCCACGGCATGGCGCAGGCGCCGACCCATCCACAGCCATCGAGTGGTGCCGGGGTAGACCTCGCGCCTCAGCTTTTTTAAGTATTCTTTGCTCAGTTCACTCCAAGTCTGCTCGGACGTAAGTTCTTCGCTGAAGGGTTCACTGGCAACTGTCTCGGGGTCCCCGTGAGCATTGTCAACGTAGTCGTGGAAGTGCTTCTCGGAGATCATATAGCTAATAGCGTAGTCCAGCTTCTCGAAGTTGGGGTGGGCCCACATGATCTGCCGCAAGGTCTTTAGGAAGAATCGACGCCTGGCGCGATCGGTGGTGAAGAGATAGTAACGAACCGCTTTGGCCAAGATGCCGAGGGTTTCACGGTCCACGTGCCCGCGGCCGCTACGGGAAAGCTCGGGGCTGAAGTACTTAATCCCGGTTGCCAGTCGCGCACCATAGTTCTCGTACTTGTAGAGGCTTCGAATCAGCCAATTGTATCCCTGTTGCACTTCCTCGATGGTCATCAATTTGGGTACGAAGTTTAGGTCCGCCGAGCCGTGTCCTGCCATTTGTGCGGAATCATATGGGATGAGTCGCCCTTCTTTCTCCATCCGTTCGTAGAGGGGTGTCTTTTCAATGGCTGTTAGCACTCCACTGGTGGTAAACGCGATGCCGGCCTCCTGGAGGAAGTCAAATTGCTCGCGGAAGATATCTTTGTCGTCGTTGTCAAAACCGACGATCATCCCTGCGAGGATTGCCATGTTGTGGGACTGGATCGTGCGGATGCTCTTCATGAGCGGCTGGTGCGTATTCTGGCGTTTCTGGGTTTCCGTAAGGCTCGAAACCCTAGGGGATTCGATCCCTAAGAACATGCTGGTAAAGTTAGCGTCGTGGAACAACTGGAGAAGCCGCGGCTTCTCCGCCACGTTGATTGTCATTTCTCCGGAAAAGTTGATGGGGTAGCCGTTGGTACGGCCAAATTCGGTCACCGCGATCAGTAATTCTTCGGCGTAGCGCATGTTGCCGATGAGATTGGCGTCGGAGAAGCTGATGTGCTTGCCGCCGACGGCCTTTACCGCCTCGATCTCCTTGATTACGTGGGCTACATCCTTGGTCCGTGGTACCCGTCCGTCGGTAATGATGATGTCACAGAAATCGCATTTGAAGGGACAACCTCGGGTGGTTTGTAAAAAATAGTACAGATAGTCGTCGCGAGAGGCCAAATCCATCCGTGGCACCGGCGAGAGTGAAATGTCGATGTTACCTTCCTGCTTATAGAGCTCTTGGGGATGGCCCGATCGGAGATCGTCGCAGAATTGCGGCCACGTGATCTCCACTTCGCCGTCGAAGACCACGTCGAACAATCCGTCGGTGAAGCGTTCGGGACAGAGGGAGGGGTAGGGGCCTCCCGCTACCACCATCTTTCCGCTCTTGCGAAACGTTTCCGCGATCTGCCGGGCGCGACCGTACTGGATGCTCCAGCATGCGATAGCTATTACGTCAGCGTCAGTATCGTATTTGAGTGGCCTAACATTTTCGTCCTGAAGCTCGACATCGAAATCCGGTGGCGTCAAGGCCGCTACCGTGAGAAGGCCCAGCGGAGTCTGCGCGCAGGGTTGCGGTAGGATGTCAGTTATTCCCGTTAGCCGCCATAGGGAGTTGGGGAAGCGCGGATTGACGAAAAGAATCTTCATGGCGTGAAACTCCTCATCGAGTCCCGCGGCTGTGACGTTTCACATCGCGGGTTCCCTCTTTGTTCCTGAGATCGTTTAGTGTTAACCTGCGCCGACAAAGCCAGAAATCGCCAATTGGCTCACGTTAACGCAAAGTTACCAGCCGAAGGGTGGTCATGTCAAGATGGTTTGCTAGTTCGCCGTGACCGGCTGTCGATTTCAATGACTCAACTCTATAACGTATTCAAACTCTACCCGCCAGGCAACACTGGGATCAGGGGGATTTCGTTCGAGGTGAAGGAGGGGGGCGTTCGTTTTTCTGTGCGGACCCAGCGGCGCTGGCACGACCACATTATCGCGGCTGCTGTTCCGTTCCGAGCAGGCCAATGAGGGTCAGATACTTGTCAACGGTCGGAATCTCACGCGTTTGACAGGTAGGAATCTCTTGGCTTTTCGGCGGAGGCTGGGGTTGGTGTCCCAGAACTTCATCCTGGTCCAACATATGAGTGCGTTGGAAGATGTATCCTTGGCGGCAGATATCATTGGTAGCTCGTGGCGCGAGGGGCGACGTAAGGTCCCCCGGTTACTGGCAGATCTCGGCTTGAAGGACAAATCCGTTGCATTGCCCGCCCGCCCTCTCGCGCGGGTCTAGGAACGCGGTACTACGAATCAGAAGGTGGTCGTGTGGGGAGGGGTGAGCACACCGCCTGGGTTGGGTATGGCTCGGCATCTGGTCAGGCCCGTCTCTACTTTGAAGTGGGAAGGAACGGCAGGCCAGTGGATCCGGTCCCCTGCCTCTCCGCCCGTCCCAGATGGGCGCGCTAGCGTGGGTTTGCGGTGTGGGTGCCGGGACACTAGAATTAATTAGGCGGAGGACACTATACGATGAACTTGGGGAGTCGAAAACGTCGGGCGCTTGGTTGGTTTCTAGCCCTTGGGTGGTTGCTGTTTATTGCTGGCTTCCTGGCGCCGCGGGTTTTGGCGGTGGGGTCAAGTGGGTACCAGAGCCTGGAAACCTTCGCCAACATCCTTGCCATCGTCCAAAAAAACTACATTAAGGAAGTGGATACGGAAACGTTGGTGACCGGGGCCATTAAAGGGATGCTGGCCTCGTTGGATCCCCATAGCAGTTATTTGACTGGGAACGCATATCGGGATCTTCAGACCGAGACCGAAGGACGCTTTGGTGGGCTAGGGTTGGAGATCACCATGCGCAACGGTGTCTTGACTGTTGTTTCGCCCATTGAGGGTACTCCTGCGTCCCGGGCGGGGGTACAGCCGGGCGATCAGATTGTAGGAATCGACGATCAATCCACCGAAGACATGGGTCTTACTGATGTCGTCAAACAGCTTCGGGGTCCACGGGGTTCCAGTGTGATGATTGTTGTGCGACGAAAGGAACAAGACAAGCTATTGACGTTTACCATTGTTCGGGACGTGATCGAAATCAATAGTGTTCGTGCTTACGTTCTGGAGCCGGGGTTCTTGTATGTGCGTGTTGCACAATTCCAGGAGCGCACCAGTGAAAACCTGGCTACGGCGGTAACGAAGAACCAGCCCGCGGACAAGGCGTTCAGCGGTCTTGTACTTGACCTGCGCAACAACCCCGGTGGCCTATTAACGCAGGCCGTAGGTGTTTCGGACCTCTTTTTGGACTCGGGCCTGATCGTGTACACGGATGGGCGGCTCGATCAGCAAAAACAAAAGTTCTCTGCAAACCGAAAAACTTCCCACACCGGTTTTCCTATGGTGGTGTTGGTGAATGGCGGAAGCGCTAGCGCTTCCGAAATTGTAGCCGGAGCGCTCCAGGACCATAAGCGCGCATTGATATTGGGTACGAAGACATTCGGCAAGGGGTCTGTTCAGACAATTCTCCCGTTAGACGGTCGCTCGGCGCTCCGCCTGACGACCGCGGAATACTTCACGCCTAATGGTCGCTCGATTCATGAGATGGGTATTCAGCCTGATATAATCATGGAGCGAAGCACGCAAGCCGTACAGAATTCAGCCGTGACGCAGCCAGGTGGCAGGAGTTCTGAGGGAGTTCCGGCAGAGGTGACCCCCGACGGAACGCGTGATTATACGGATGACATGGCGCTAAGAATCAAAAATGATCCTCAGGTCGCCCGTGCTCTTGAGCTACTAAAAGGCTGGGAAATGTTCCGCGGGCTTGCTGGGTCAAATATTTCAACCTGAGGCGGCTACGTTCAATGTCTCGCCCCATCGCGCGCTACCCCGATTCCCGGCCCTCATCGGTCCTTACGGTCAGCGAACTGAACGAGCTGATCCGGGATCGGTTGGAAACGGGATTCGATGAACTATGGATTGTTGGGGAGGTCTCCAACGTCCGCTTTCCTCCGTCTGGACACGTCTATTTCACCCTCAAGGATGGCGCGTCGCAAATATCTGTGGTGCTGTTCCGCCGTCATGCTGACAGTCTACGGTTTCGTCTTGAGGACGGGATGGAGGTGGTGTGCTCTGGACGCGTGGGCTTATACTCGGTTCGGGGTACATTGCAGTTCTACGCCGTTGAGATTGAAGCCCGGGGCAAGGGTGCGCTAACCGTCGCCTTCGAACAGCTGAAAAAGCGGTTGTGGCAGGAAGGGTTGTTTGATGACGACCGTAAGAAGCCGCTCCCATCTCTCCCGCAGACCATCGGTATTGTTACATCCCTCCACGGTGCAGCCGTCCGGGACATGCTACGCATTATTGACGATCGGTTTCCCGATCGGCGGGTGGTGATCCGACCAGTCCGGGTACAGGGCCCGGGGGCGGCTGATGAGATCGCGCAGGGGATCCGGGAGCTTGAGTGCATTAAGGCGATAGATGTCATGATTGTTGGTCGTGGGGGTGGGTCGTTGGAGGATCTTTGGGCCTTCAATGAGGAGGTGGTAGCACGAGCGATCGCGGCGGCTAGGGTCCCAATTGTTTCCGCTGTGGGTCACGAAATCGACGTTACCATTGCTGACTTTGTGGCGGATCGGCGCGCGACGACTCCGACGTCCGCGGCGGAGATGATTCTGCCGAACAAGGATGATGTGGTGGAACGGGTGGTGGTCCTCAAGCGCCGACTCCAGCGCGCTATCGATAACGGACTTCAGCGCCGGAGAGAGAACCTACGGCATTGGACCCAACGCTTGGCTGATCCCAGTCGGGGGCTGCGTCAGGGTCAGGTGCGTCTAGATGATCTTTCTCTACGATTGTGGCGGCGTCAGGAGGATTCTAATGCGAGACTTCGGGAGCGTTTGGGCCACCTAGCGGGACGGTTAGAGAGCGTCAATCCACTGGCGGTGCTTAGGCGCGGTTACAGTATAGTATATGGTCTTTCTGATGGAAGCATCATTAAGGAGGCTTCGTCGCTTCGGAAGGGTCACCGTGTGAAGTTGGAATTTGCCACCGGTCGGGCGGTATGTCGGGTGGAGGAGGTAGAGGAGTAGGGCCCGTTCGAAATTACTGGTTGGTGGACCATGTTGGCATAAGGGGGTATCGAGCATGCCGCAGCAGAATGAAGTGGGCGAAGCCAGGACTTTCGAGGATTGTCTTCAGGCCCTCGAGAAGGTCGTGGAGCGCATCGAAAGTGGGGAGTTGAACCTCGAGGAGAGTTTGACGACCTTCGAAGAGGGGGTGGGGTTGGTCCAGTCTTGTAGTCGTAAGTTGAGCGAAGTCGAACGGCGAATTGAGGTGCTAACCCAAGACGCGGCCGGGCGCCCCCGGCTACAGGAGTGGGTGGAAGAAGAACCGCCGAGTTAGTCCAAGGAGCGACAGGAAAGGCGACAGGGATAGTAATGTCAGTTGCTAAGGGGTCGGGTGTGTCCAGGGTGCTGGGGAAGGAGCGCCTCG
This sequence comes from uncultured Syntrophobacterales bacterium, assembly GCA_964438895.1. Lineage (GTDB taxonomy): Bacteria > Desulfobacterota > Binatia > UBA9968 > JAJDTQ01 > JAJDTQ01. Next base: position 19,619 of record CAYTMJ010000012.1, read on the forward strand.
ATAGGCTTTTGGTGGACTCGTCGTTGGCCGCAAGCCGCGAAGAAGCCCAGCGGTACATCTTGGCTGGCGCAGTGCTCGTGGACGATAAGCCAGTTACCAAGGCGGGAGCGCTGGTGCAGCGGGCGTCGCGGTTGCGAGTTAGGGTGTCGGCTCGTTTCGCTAGTCGCGGCGGGGAGAAGCTCGAAGCGGCCCTCAACCACTACGGTCTGGACCCTACAGGAAGAGTGGCTGTGGATATTGGCGCGTCAACGGGCGGTTTCACCGATTGCCTTCTAGTTCACGGCGCAGAGAGGGTTTACGCGGTGGACGTAGGCTACGGACAGCTCGATTGGCGGCTTCGACAAGACTCGCGGGTGATCGTGCTAGAAAGAACTAATGTACGCTACTTGGAGCCAGGTGCGTTGAAGGAGAAGGTTGATCTAGCAGTTGTGGACGTTTCCTTCATCTCACTACGGCTCGTCCTCCCGAGAGCATGTAACCTGTTGTCTGGTCCCTTCGAGATTTTGGCGCTGATTAAACCGCAATTCGAAGTGGGCAGAGGCAAGGTTGGTAAGGGCGGAGTCGTACGTTCTGAGGACGAGCATCGGCGTGTCATTGGTGAGATTGAGAAGGAGGTAGATGCGTTGGGACTGATGCGACAGCCGGTCTTTCAGTCACCGTTGCTCGGGCCCAAAGGGAATAGGGAGTTCTTCATTTACTGTGGCTCGCCCGCGGTTCCAATGTCCGATTCAAATGCGGTGGGCGGGCTTGACTTGGATGGCTGATTGGCTATAGTTCGTCTGACCCAAGGAGTAATTACAGCTTATGACAGGGGTTCGAATTAAGGACAATGAGTCCATCGAAAGCGCTATACGGCGTTTTAAGAAACAGTGCGAAAAAGCCGGAATCCTCGCGGAACTACGCAAACGGGAACACTACGAAAAGCCGAGCGTCAAGCGTAAGAGGAAGGCCATCGCAGCTAAGAAGCGTGCCATGAAACGGGCCCGAAGCCACCAGTGGTATTAGTCGTCCCGTAGCTACGGTCGGGAACCTGGGGCACCGATTTGGCGGTGACTGGCCGAGTTTGAGTCGGGACGGGAACGGCGTATTCGCGTCGAATTGAGGCGGATCCCGAACATCAGCTCCTAATAGGCCGTTGTGAACATCGTCGACGCAGTGTTGGCGGCAGTCGTGTGTGTGTTTGCCGCAAGGGGGTACGTTAAGGGACTGTTCCGGGAAGTGTTTGCCTTGCTGGGCCTTGTCGTTGGCTTTATTGTGTCACTACGATACTACGAACAGGTTTCCCTCGTGGTGGATTCCTGGCCCTACTCACCCCTCATTCTGCAAGGCATTGTTTTTGTCATACTTTTCTTTCTCGTTTACATCGGGTTTAACTGGCTAGGGCTGATGCTCCACAGGTCGGCTAGCCTTCTGTTCCTCGGTGGGTTCAACCGTCTCGGAGGTCTCCTGGTAGGCGGCTCTAAAGGCGCGGTGTTGCTGGGCGTGGGACTGTTCGTTGTAATTATACAGTCCTGGGTTCCGTCGAATCTTCAGCGGCAGTTTGATGAGGCGGTCCTTATTGATCCACTCTACCGCTTTGGTGCGAAGGTTATCGCGTTGAGCTCTGCCGTCAGGTGGACTAGCGAATAGACATCGACTTCAATGGTCAACTATCCACAAAGCGGCGCATGATTTCGAATCAGACGACTCAAGAGGTTCGCGCTCGAGTCTCCATTGTGGAGGTTGTTTCCGACTACGTCACACTCAAGAAATCTGGCCGTAATTATTCAGGTCTGTGTCCCTTTCATTCGGAAAAGACGCCATCCTTTACCACTAACGAGGAGAAGGGGGTCTTTTATTGTTTTGGCTGCCAGGCGGGAGGCGATGTCTTCAAGTTTTTGATGCTGTACGACGGACTCACCTTTCCCGAATCTATTGAGCGTCTGGCGGAACGTTATGGCATCCATGTCCAGTTTACTTCGTCCTCCATCAGTGGCCGTGAGTCGCGACGGTCGGATTTGTTCCGATTGAACGAAAAGGCAGCGGAGTTATTTCACGCTTTGTTGCTGGATCCCTCCCGAGGTGCACGGGCTAGAGTCTACCTCGAAAGGCGGGGTGTGGATGAAAGTCAGTGGCGGAGATTCCGCCTCGGCTTTGCCCCCGGAGGTGAGATCTTAACTAGCCGGTTTAGGCACGAAGGCATCATGCTCAGCGAGGCAGTGGAGGTGGGCTTGGTGGTGGAAAAGGGCCAGGGTGGTTTCAAGGACCGGTTTTTCGATCGGATTATGTTCCCCATCACAGAGCCGGGAGGCAAGATTACAGGTTTCGGTGGCCGGGTCATTGGTGAGGGTCGACCAAAATACCTCAATTCGCCGGAAACCCCACTTTTTCATAAGGGCTCGCAGATTTACGGTCTGGGGCAGTCCAGAGACGGAATTCGATCCAACGACAGGGTTGTGGTCGTGGAAGGCTACCTTGATGTAGTGGCTTTGGCGCAGTTCGGGGTCAATGATGCAGTCGCCACTCTCGGCACTGCTCTGACCGCCGATCACCTTCGACTTCTGGGGCGGTATACCCGCAATGTTATCGCGCTGTTCGACGGTGACAAGGCGGGTCGTAACGCAGCAGCCCGCGGCTTCGAGGTGTTTCAGCAAGTTGGTCTTTGGGGGATGGCTGCATTCCTTCCTCAGGGTGAGGACCCAGATACGTTCGTCAGGACGAAAGGCAAGGACGCCTTGGAGCAGGTCTTAGGGCGCGCGATCCCCATCGCGGACTTTTACTTGAATTGGCTGCGGGATAACCACGGGACGAGCTTCGCTGGCAAGAGTCGATTGGCGGATGAGGTAACGCGCATGCTCGCAAAGGTGGCGAATCCTCTGGATAGGGATTTGTTGGCGCGGCGGGCGGCGGATCTTCTGGGTATTCGGGAGGAGTTGCTGCGACGGCAAGCTGGTGGCGCTAAGGCCTCAGGAACCAGGGTTTCCGCGAGCAGCGATGGAGTTCTTCACGGTAGCCCTCAGAGTGCAAGGGAAGGGTCGCTTGGCGAAGACCGCGCAGAGTCTGCCCTGGTAGCTTTGATGTTACGGTTTCCGTCGGTGGTGGATTCGTTACGCCAGCAGCCAATGGATAAGCTCGTGACGGACAAGTGGCGGGACGTCATACGGCGAATCCTTGAGAACGGGGACGTGGAGGTCGGTGTGCTAACCGACGGGCTGTCGGGAGAACTGTCGGCGGAGATTAGCGCACTAGTGTTGAAGGGGCAGGAGATTGACGAACAAGAACGGGATCGCATGACTGCAGATTGTCTCTTTTTTCTGCAACGACGATATTTGAAGCGGCTTGAGCAGGAGTTGCGGAGAGCGATTCGTATTGCAGAAGAGACCAGCGATGATGAGGCCAAGAAAGAAAGGATGCGGCAATGGCAGGAGGTCGTGCAAAGAGAGCGGCGGCTGGAGCGCATGAGACCGAGCTTGTAGGCACCACATCGGTCACTACCACCCGCGAAGTCCCTCGGAGACGCCTGGTTAAACGAGAGCAGGACGTCAAACGGTTGATCGATCTCGGCAAGGAAAAGGGCTACGTCACCTACGATCAGGTCAGCGACGTATTGTCGCCGGATGTCGTTTCACCAGAGCAGCTCGATGACGTCATGTCCATCTTCGGCGAGATGGATATTGAAGTTGTGGACGCAAGCCAGCGTGTAACACTGAATGTACCGGCCGATGATGAGCCCGCCAGCGCAACAGCGGACGGCGAGGCTGAGTACGATGCCGAGCCGGATTCGGCGGGTAAGACCGGTGATCCGGTACGAATGTACCTCCGTGAGATGGGTAACGTGTCGCTCCTTAGCCGGGACGACGAGGTGGAGATTGCCAAGAGGATCGAGGAGGGCGAAGAAGTGGTGGCGAGCCAAGTTCTGTCTTGTGCCGCCGCGATTCAGCATGTGCTGGAGCTTGGGGAGATGCTTGAGCATGGCGAGGTCCGGGTTTCTGAGGTGGTAAGGGGAGTGGACGTGGAGGGGGAGTATACGAAGGAAGAGGAGGCGCATGAGCAACGGCTCCTGGGTCAGATAGGGAAACTACGTAGCGTGGTTGCTGAGTGCGACCTTGTCAAGCAGAAGATGCGCAAGCGTAGTACCGCGGATATCAGGGTGGCGTTAGGGCGTCGGTTGAAGCGGTGTCGAACTAGGATTGTTAAGGGGCTGAAGGATTTGCGGCTCACTAGGCTTCAAATCGACGCGGTGGTGGAACGACTCAAGGATGACGCGCGTCGGATCGAGTCGGCGCGCTCCAGGGTCGAGCGTTACGAAAGGGAAACAGGAAGGACCGCTCAGGAAATCCTCGAAATCTCGCCCGGTGACGGCGGTAAGGAATCTTGGCAGAAGACGGTCGGGACCTTTCGAATGAGTATGGATGCCTTTAAGGAGATGCAGAAGAACATCAGGGTGGCTACGGATGAGGTGCGGGTAACGGAGGCTTTGCTGGAGATGTCGGGTGAGGAGATCCATCAGCGGGTACGGTCAATTCATGTGGGGGAGATCCAGGCAGACCTAGCTAAAAAGCAGTTGATCGAAGCAAATCTACGTTTGGTGGTAAGTATCGCCAAGAAGTACACAAATAGGGGTCTTCAATTCTTGGACCTGATCCAGGAAGGTAACATCGGTCTTATGAAGGCCGTGGATAAGTTTGAGTATCAACGAGGGTACAAGTTCTCCACCTATGCTACGTGGTGGATCCGGCAGGCAATCACCCGGGCTATCGCGGATCAGGCCCGAACCATACGGATTCCGGTTCACATGATTGAGACTATCAACAAGCTAATTCGAACGTCCCGTTATCTAGTTCAGGATATTGGACGTGAGCCCACTCCCGAAGAGATCGCCGCCAAAATGGAGATTCCACTGGACAAGGTCCGCAAGGTACTGAAGATCGCAAAGGAACCCATATCCCTTGAGATGCCTGTGGGAGAGGATGAGGATAGTCATCTGTCTGACTTCATTGAGGATAAGCGACTGGCTACGCCGTCGGACTCGGTTTCTAATCTCAACCTTTCAGATCAGACCAAGAAGGTGCTGGCCACATTGACACCGCGGGAAGAACAGGTTCTACGTTTGCGGTTTGGCATCGGGGAGAAATCGGATCATACGTTGGAGGAAGTTGGGCAGCAGTTTGCTGTCACTCGTGAACGAATTCGCCAGATTGAAGCTAAGGCCTTGCGCAAGCTTCGCCATCCTAGTAGAAGCAAGAGGCTTAAGAGTTTCGTGGAAGGATGAAAGACAGTTTGCCACGCGCTGTCGGTGGAGTTCTTCTATCCATTCGTATTCCAATTCCGGGCCCATAGCTCAGTTGGTTAGAGCCACCGGCTCATAACCGGTAGGTCCCTGGTTCGAGTCCAGGTGGGCCCACCATTTCTGCTGTTTGTTAAGTTCAACACAGAAGCGTGCGGTGCCAAGGGAGAGGACTGTCAATGATCGAGGGTTTCGAGGCAGGCCTCCAGAATTGTGTCGCGACGTGCGCCAAGGTCGAACGGGATCAGGCCGTATATATCGTCACCGAAGAAGAAGCCGCAGACCCTATGGTTGTGGACGGGCTGGTCGCACTAGCGCGGGTTTAGCCTGGGGTAGGAGCCACGAGTGGTGCGCGCACCGCACCGGTGTTGAGGACTATGCAGGCTGGGGGACTGGCGCTCTATCCGAACGGATCACGATGTAGATGAGGAAGGCCGACGTTAGAAGGATCAGGCTCATGATCTGCAGGAAGCCGTCGTAGCTGCCGGTCGTATCGAAGTAGAGGCTTGCCAGAATGGGCCCCCCGGCGGAGCCGATTTGATGCACGATGAAGCTCAGACCTAAGATGAGACCGGCGAGTCTTGGCCCCACCATCTCGAAGAACATCACGTTCTGGACGCCAATGCTGCCGAACGTCGGGCCCATGGCTAACGCCACCACAATATAGAAGGTCATCGGGTTGGACATGTCGAACGACATGGCCAGGGTGCCGAAGCCGCGGAAGAGGTAAGTGAGGGCAAGCGCTTGCGGACGGCCGTAGCGGTCGGACAGCCAACCGAAGGTTACCGCGGAAACTGCCGCGGCGATCCCGAACACGGAGACGGCGATAGCGCCGGTAGCATGGTCAAAATCCTTGCTCAATGCGATTCCCACGAGATGTACGCTCTGGAAAAGGGCCATGCCGCATGAGAAACGCGCTGCGAACAGGAGGAGCATCGAACGGTCGCGTAGGTAGGGAAGACAGCTTCCCCAACTTGCGGCTTGACGTCGGCTGGAAGACGATGGGTCTGGATCACGGGCGCCAATCCACCCGAACGGGAAGGCCACCGTCAGGAGGAGCACCCCGCACACCATAGCGGCCATGCGCCAGTCGTAGCTCCCGATGAGGAAATAGAGGAGGGGTGCAAGGAAGAATGGACTGAGGGGCGAAGCGGTTTGGACGATACTCACCGCTAGCCCGCGTTTGTCGGCGTCGTAGTGTTTTGCGACCAAGAGCGAGATTATGACCAGGCCGCAAGCACCCTTGGCCATTCCGGTCATGATGCCGAAGGTCAGACACAGTTGCCAAAGGTTCTGCGAGAGGCCCATGCCGAAGAAGCCGGCAGCCATGAGGAGAATGCCACCCAGTATGACTGGGCGGGTGCCGAGGTCATCCGCTTTCTTACCGAACAACACGCCACCCACACCCCAACCCAACATTGCGAATACATAAGGTATCGTCGCAGTCGTGCGGGACCAACCAAACGCATTCTCGATGGGCGTGAGGAAGAGGCTGAACGAGTTCATGCTGATGGACGTAATGGTCACGACAGCAGCGGAGAGAATGACGATGACGATACGTGGAAGTCGCATCTCGTCTCAGGATAGAGAGCCTGCGCGTGATGTCGCCGACTGCGTCGTGTTCAAGAGCCTAGGCTCAGGTATTCCCCTATGGGTCATTCGAGATATCCACGTTCCCGGTAGAACCGTCTGGCTCCCCGATGAAGCGGCACATCGTAGGGTGCCTCTACATCGTTGGCGCAGAGTTGTGCAATGTTCAGGGGTTTGAAATTATCGGTGGGGATAGTCTTGCGCCGAAGTTCGATAGCCTCACAGAGGGCATATGCTACACCGGCTGCCATGTCCGCGCGCACTACCATGGGCCAGCCGCTGAAGTCTATGGTGGAAACGTCCTCGGTCATGCCCTTGAAATGGGTCTTAGGCAACACCGCGCCCCGATATCCCATGGCGTTGAGTCGGCGCAGCACCGGGCCATCGATGGGCAAGTAGCGGAAGCCTTTATCCACGGCGGTTTGACCCCAACTCTTGATCCCTTCGTCGAAGATCGCGTTGACGGTACCCTTTTCGATTGCAGCTCTCCGGTCCGGATGGCTCGGGCGGGTTACGGATTGGATGTTGCCGCCCCATTTGCGGATCTCTGCGATAGTGATTCCTGCTGCGCTAAGAACGGAGGCTACGGCATAGGCGACCGGCGAATTCATGAGATTTCGAACACCTGTGGGCCCCGTGGAGAGACGTAGTGGAATGCGCTCCTTTTTGATCTGTTGAAGCGACGTGATCCCCGTGGACTCGTGGACCGCGAAGCCCATAAGGTCCCAGGACGGAAACACCGCGATGGTCCGCAACGGAACGCGCTCCCCTAGTGGCCCCTTACCCCGGTGTGCGAGCGTGACTGATGCAGACGGATTGATCCATGCTACGGAGATCTTACCATCGGCGAGCATTTTGAGTTCCCGAAAACTGTCGGCGCCGAATGACAGGGCAATGTAGTTGTCTTGACTTCCCCGCGGCAGCAGGGACAACCGGAGATAGTAGCCTAGCCGCGCATCTGTCTGAAGCACCCCTTCTGCTGCTCGCTGCGTCTCATGGGAGAGGGAGCTCTCGTAAAGACCGGAAGCCAATTCGAGCATGCCCTTCACCCGTTGGATTGCTGCGTTGTATCGGCGTTTGGTGGCCATGAGGAGAGCTTTCGTCGTGCTTGAGCTTTCCGGTCCCTACCCGCGCGGGGCAGAGAGCCGGCTCTACAGGCCGTAGAGGGCCTTGGGGTTATGGTATAGGATGTTGTCCTTTCTCTCCTGACTGATGTCATCCATCTTGATCAGGTCGAGTATAGCGTCCATTTCACTGGACGGATCCGTGTGGCCGTAGTCGGTGCCGATGACAAGGTTCCCCTCACCCGAGTACTTGAGGACGTATGGGATGTCATCATTGGTCTGACAGGTGACGTAAATACCGTACTCGGCGAAGAGGTCTTTAGGGAACTTACGTCCGGCCGCTTGGTATCGGTTTTCGCTCTCCAGGTAGATCCATGGAACCCACTGGGAGGAGGCTTCGATGAAGCTCCAGCGGAGATTCGGAAAGACCTGAGGAATCTCGCTCATTATGAGGCCCAAGCACGAGGTCACCGTTGGCGCACGAAACATCGCGAAGCGACCCGCTGCAGTTGGGCGGTAAGTATCGCAGTTGGTAGGATTGCCGTTGGCTATGTGTACGGCTATGGCCAGATCCAGATCGCTGGCGGCCTGGTAGATGGGATAGAAGTACGGGTCAGTCATGTCCCGTTCCCCTTCAAGGGGCCGAATGCACACTGCCACCGCTCCACCTTCTTTGGCCTCCTTTATCTGTGTCGCTGCGTCGTCTGGCGACAGGACGGGGACCACACATGACCAGCGTAGCCGGCCCTCGCTTTTCCGGTAGATGTCACCGAGCCAACGGTTCCAGCTCCGGCAAAGGGCCGCTTCTTGATCCGGTTTGGTGGTGATCTGCTCAATCCAGAATGTGTTGTGGAGTATCTGGACGTCGACACCTAGTTTGTCCATATGGTCAAGCCTGAGCTGCACGTCGTCCAGCTCCCGGGCGGCTTGGGGCGACTCGACGTTTCGCCCGAATTTGTCCGACAAGTCCCGTAGCTGTTGTTCGCTATAGGTAGGGAAGCGGAACCCGCGAATCTTCTCGTCGATTACCCAGTACTGGTTCGTAGGCTCCTGAGGCGACGAGAATAACGAAGGGCGGAATTTGTCCTCGGACGGCTCCAGATAGCTCCACGTTTGTTCGGTTTCGATCACATGAGCATCGGCATCGATGACGGGCAGCTTTTGGTTGCTGGACATGGCGCGACTCCTTGCTAAACGGCTAGGTGTTACCGGACTAAAACGTCTGTTTCCAACGCTTATTGTCGGTCGGGAAACCTTCCATTGTTTAAATCGACCAACAGGCATAGTTTGTCAACCGGTTGATCATCGATAGGTAAGTACGATGCGTCAGTGTAGGTTCGCCCCACCGTTCACTAGTATCGATTGTCCGGTGACGAAGGCGCTCAACTCCGAGAGGAGATAGAGCGCGGTTCCTACTACGTCATCCGGCTTTTCAATCCGTTGTAGGATGCGCTTCGCCGCGGACCGCTCGTAGTCCTCGAGGGCTGTTTCGGTGGGTTCGGGCTCGCTGGCGGTGGAACCGGGTGCCAGGGTGTTGACGCGAATATTATAAGGCCCCAGTTCACGGGCCAGGACGCGACTGAACCCTACAACCGCCGCTTTGGAGACAACATAATGCATCATGCCGCCGCCGCCGTTATACGCCATGTTGGAAGCGATGTTGACGATACTGCCCTGACGGCGTTCCTGCATGGCGGGCACCACAGCGCGGCTACATAGCCACAGTCCCTTGACGTTCACGGCCATCACGCGATCCCATTCCTCTTCCTTGATGTCCTGGAAACCCCCGCGCGTCACCGGCACGCTCATGAAAACGGCGGCGTTGTTGACGAGCCCATCGATCCTTCCGAAAGTCTTTAATGTTTCCGCCACCATGGCCTGGCAGCTCGATAAATCAGCGACGTCGGCCTCGACGCCAAGGGCTCGGCCACCACTACCGACGATCTCCGACGCGACGGATGTGGCGGCTCCCCCTTCGATATCGCCAGCGACCGGGATACCGCCTTCGCGTGCGACACCGAGGCAATAGGCTCGGCCGATCCCGTTTCCTCCGCCGGTCACGATGATCACCTTCTCGTCCAATAAACCCATGATCCTTCCTTTCTCTGCGGGTGCGTGTAGGTGTTTGCGAAGGGTGGAATCATTGAGATGCCTTGTCAAGGCGTACGCCGTAACATGCGCCCCGTTTCTCCTACTCGGTTTCGCTTGCTACGGTGACCGGATGGACGATAGCGCTAATTTGCTGGAAAGGACCAATGATATCCGAGATCTGGTAGCCACGGTTCGGCGGATCGCCGTTTTGGGGATCAAGACGGAGCAGCAGAGTTCCCAGCCGGCGTTCTATGTGCCTCAATATCTGCAACAGGCGGGGCTGGAGGTGATTCCCGTGCCGGTGTATTACCCGGAGGTGGACCAGATCCTGGGAACGTCGGTGTATCGCCGCCTGACCGATATTCCAGGTAGGGTGGATCTGGTCAATGTGTTCCGACGTCCGGATGATCTCGAAGCCCACCTCGACGATATGTTGGAGGCGGTGCCCCTCGCGGTCTGGTTCCAGTCGGGCATCCGCCATCAAGCCGTAGCCGAAGCCCTGGCAGAGGCTGGTATCAAGGTGGTACAGGATCGTTGTCTTATGGTGGAGCATCGGTCCCTTGTGATGTCGCCCTCGGTAGCTGGTGACGCCCCGGGCGTTGAGTGACACCGAGAAGTTCCGTTTCAGCTCAGTGCGACGGCCCAACAGGTGACTAGGACTACGCCTGCTACTACGCCAAAACGGACTTGAGTTTGATTCGAGACCCCCTGGTCACCGGTCGGCACCACGCAGGCTCCCAAGACGCCCCCGCATATA
>CAYTMJ010000013.1:0-28376 GCA_964438895.1 uncultured Syntrophobacterales bacterium
GTATCTTCTATTTTATTTAACCTGGCCATTGACCAGCACCACAGTAAAGTCCTGCTGCCGGTTCTCCTCATTACGCCAACTAAAGGGGGAGGCAGCACTCTGGCGGGTGGCGGAAAATCCGTTCCAGGTCATCATCAATTCGCTGAACCAGCTACGACGGCGGAACTCCCCGTCGGTGGCGGAGCGCAGACCCGCACGCTTCTGCAACGCAATGACATCTCGAATGAAGTTGTTCTCGACAGCCCGCAACTCCTCGTTTTCGTGGGGCCCGAGGTTGCTCTCGGCAGTATCCGCCCCCAGCAGGCGCCTCCTCGCCTCCTTGAGCCCCGTGGGGCGCAAAAGGCTACCAACATGGTCAGCTCGAAATGGCGGCCTATCCCTTACCGGCATCGCACTTTCCCCGATGCTATCGTACGTCGAGACCATGCCGGCGACTGATCTTGTAGAAGACAGTAGCCAAAAGGACCGTGCCTACACTGATGCCCAAGGCGAAAGCTGACAGGGTGCCCACATCACCGTTCTCCCATTGCTCCCATATGACCACGGAGATCACTTCGGAACCCGGGCTATACAGCAGCAGGGCAACCGATAGCTCTCGAATGGTGATGAGGAAGATGTAGATCCAGCCAGCAAACAACGCTGGCATCATCAGAGGGATCATAATCTTACGAGCCACGTTACCCCAGCTCGCGCCACTCGTAGTGGCGCTCTCCTCCAGCTCCTTATGGATACCAATGAGGCCGGCGTGGCTGAACCGCATAGCGTATGGAAGATAGCGAGCAGAGAAGGCTATAACCATGATCCAAATGGTGCCGTAGACGGGGATCGGGACCGTGAGGTAGGTCTGCAGCACGGCTACACCCATGACGATTCCCGGGAACACCAAGGGCACCATTGTGAGTCGGTCCAAGTACCAGCGCATCTTGATGCTGGTCCTTGTCACCAACCAGGCTGCGACAAACGCTACGCCCATGCAGATGGTAGCCGAGACTATACTTATCGTCACGTTGTTGGTGATTGCCCTCAGGATCTTATCGTCACTGAAAGCTTCCACGTAGTTATTAAATGTGAATAACGAAAGCGCCTCCCACGACGGAACCTTAATGTAGGGCATGAAACTCGACCAGATGAGAGCCGTCAGCGGTAGTAATTGAAGCGCGGGCAGACCCAGCAACGCCAAGCCACCGACCCAACGCCAACGCCCCAAGTCCTTCCGCCGGGGCTGAAACCCCTTACCGGTGATTGTGGTGAACCGGTGCGCATGTTGGGTCACGCGATAGTAGGGCACTAGGGCCAGGCCCACTAATCCGATAAGGATCACGGAATAGGCGCTAGCGTCGCCATATTCGGGGACGTAACCCTCGCTCAATTGAAGGTAGATCTGTGTAGTCAGGACCTCGATCCCCGCGGGAAGACCTACTAAAGCGGGGATCTCGAACGCCTCCATGCTGCGAATGAACGTCAAGATCAGGACGGACAAAACGCTGGGCATAGCCATGGGAAGGGTGACCTTCCAGAACACCTGCCAATCGCTGCTGCCAGAGACAACGGCAGCTTCCTCCAGAGAGGGATCCATCGAACGAAAGGGTGTTGCCATAAGGAGGAATACGATCGGAGTCCAAAGGAACCCTTCCACTAAAACCATGCCGCTCATGGAGAAGATGTTAAAGAGCGGCATAATGCCCGTTAAGTAGCGCACCCCCTGATTAATAAATCCAGCCTCCGGTCCAAGAAGCAGAATCCAACCAACAACTTTGATCAACCCCGGTACGGCGAATGACACAAAGGCCGCCACATAGGCCACCACCCGAAAAGGCGCGTTACTGCGCTCCGCCAACCACGCCATGATAGTGCCGAAGACCAGGGCCCACCCGGCGCTTCCCACAGAAAAAAGGAAGGAATTCCAGATCAGTAGCTTGAAGTCCGAAAGGGATTCGAACACTGCGGCAAAATTCTCGAGTGTGAGGCCGGTAACGTCTGAGTACTCACTCGGGACAAAACTCGTATAGATGATGAAACCCAGCGGCGGGAGAACCAAATAGACCAGCACCAAGCCGCAAGGAATAAATAACCACAGCGGAAAATCGCGCCCTTGTTTGCTCGGGCGTAGGTAGTCCAGAAATTTCATAAGGCCACTTGAAGCAACGCGTGACGCCTACACAGCTTCACCCCTGGTCAACGAAAGTGTTTCCTGTGACAGTCATCTGACGACACGGAACGATCTGAGTCGGCCGGAGAACAACAGGGGGGCGAGGCATGCCTCGCCCCCCTGTCTCTTCACCCCAGCGTTTTTGTGAACGAAAGGGGTGTCCATATTGTTTCAGATCCGCGTTTCGCGCTAACCCTTGCGGCCAACGGAACGCAACAGCTTATTCCAGCTTTTGGATACCTTGTCGTACTCCTTCACGGTCAAACCGCGCTCAGGATACACGCGTTTGAACGGATAGTCTTTCCAAGCCATCCCATAGTAGAACTTCTGTAGTATTGTCTGTCCCTCTGTAAGGATATAGTTGATCAGCAACAAACCAGCATGGGGGTGTGGCGCATTTCTAAAAAGTGCTGAACCGCCAGCATTGGTCGGAACCTCGTCCATGGCATTCCAACCCAACGGTGCCCCTTGATTGATTTTCACGAGAGCGTGATTCCGGAAGACAGTGGGCGAGACCATGAATTCACCAGAAATGATTAGATCTCGGGTAGCGGATCCCGAAAGCTTCAAGAGCTTGATATTCTGCTTCTTGAGCTTTTCTATGAACCCCTTTCCCTTAACCTTCAGGATGGTGCCCATCATTCGGTCACCGGTGCTGGTGATGCTCCACATGATCTTACCCTTTAGGGCCGGATTCAAGAGGTCGTCAAAACTCTTAGGTGCTTTATCCTTCGGGAGCTTGTTAGTATTGTAGCCAAGTCCGATGAAGGATTCGCGATCTGTGACCCACCACAGCCCATGCTCGTCTGTAATCTGGTGTGCGCTCGGCCATCTTGCATGCTCCGGGCTACTATAGGGCATGATGATCTTCTTTTCGCGAAATAAATTGAGTACGCCCGGCGTAGTTTCAGTCGCGTCAACAAGATGCTTTTTAGCCCTGGCTTCTCCGAGGGCCTTGGGGGCTATCTCCTTGCTGCCACCTCGGTAGACAACTATCTCTACATCAGGGTATTTCTTCGCGAACCCCGCCCTAATCATCTTCCAGGACTTACCGCCTAGTGATGTATACCAGACCACCTTGCCTTCCTTCTTAGCCCCGGCCTCCAGCATTTGATGGTAGTCCGCCCCTTTGTAATTGGCTAACTTTTTAATCGTCGCGCTCTGACCCCATGCCGCGGACACGGTCAGAAACAGAAGCGCAATAGTCAAATGTAGTGCTTTCATAAGGACACCCTCCTCTTGGTTGTGGCTTGTAGCAAAGCTCTCTTCAAAGGGCGGGGCGCGCCCCGCCCTTTCGCGCACTCAATGCATCTTCTAGGCAGACGTAAGCGGCTTGTCAAACGGAAATTTCAGCTGACATGGACCTTGCGCTAAAGTTGCTCCCGGGTTCTTGCTCAGCCGGCCCCGGTCACCCTCGCAATTAAAGCCGTAGTAATTATTCCAAGGTTCCCCGCGTCACCGTACCGATCTCTCTGTGCTTCTGCTCTGGCAGGCAACGCTCCTCGAAAGCACTAGCGAATAGTATCGACTGCACTACGCCGAAACAGGGATGTTCTGGGTCTGAAAAATCCGGGGATCTTTCCAGGCATTTGGCTTGACTGACGCATCAATCCATCCTATTTTACGCGGATCCGTCGGGCAACAATAAGAGGAGGTTCGAGTCCAGCCCGTCGCGACACAACCAAATCAGGAGGTATTTCATGGGAAGTCCGAGACTCAGGGGGCTACTGGTAGCGGCCATCATCGCGGTCATGACGTGGGCTTTAGCCCCGCAGCAGGCAAACGCAGGGAAGATTCCTTCGAGCATGGAAATTGGTGGCGCTAGTATTGGTGGCGGGTTTTATGTGGTTGCGGGAGGTGTAGCTAAGCTGCTGGAACAAGAACTCAAGATACCCGTAACAGCAGCGGTCACCGAGGGTTCGCGTGAGAACGTGCGCCTTCTCGAGAGAAAACAAATCTTCATGGGTGTAATCGCCTCCAACAATTCTTACCCCGCGTACCACGGAACTATGACGTACAAAAGAAAGTATCCCGTAGCCCTCGCCATGGGCCTTTACCCCAACGCCTTTACACTCCACACCTTGCCCAAAAGTTCCATCAAGTCGTTTGCCGACTTGAAGGGAAATCGCGTGGGCGTGGGTACTGGTCGGACCTGGGACACGTTCATGGTCCCGCTGATGAAGGCTCACGGTTTGACCTACAAGAAAGACTTCAAGCCAGTGTACGCAGGAATGAGCGACCTATATACCCAGCTCGGGGACGGTAACATCGTAGCAATGCCGACCATGGTATCGGGACTGAGCCCGATTCCTGCGGCGCTGAGGCTACATGCTGAAAAGGGCGCAAGATACCTGGCTCCAGAACCCCAGGCAGTCGACAAGATGGTCAAACAATTTCCTTACATGACGCGGCAAACCATTCCGGCAAGCACGCCCACTTTCGATCGGTCTATCGAGACCTTCGATATCGGCGGCCCGCTACTAACAGTCAGAGCGGATGCTGACGAGGAACTCGTATATCGCGTTATCAAGTTGATTCATACGAACCTAAAACAACTCGCTGCTGACGTGCGCTACTTTAAGTACGCGGCGCTCAATCCGAAGGTGCTGACAACTCAGATTGATGTGCCCTATCATCCTGGTGCCGTCCGTTACTGGAAAGAGGCGGGCCTCTGGAAGAATTAGGTCGTATAGCTAGACGACAACACTTGACGGACCGACGGCGCTCATCGTTCGGAGCATCGCCGGTCCGTTACCGCCGTTTTAGGACAAGCGCTTTCGAGGCATCTCCTGGAACGTATGAGACTGGGGGCACTGCTAGTTAAACCGAGTCCCCCATCTCGGCCGAAGCAATCGCCACGTCCAACCGGCGGCGCTGACGTATCACATTAGCGCCCCCTTTTGCCTGGGCACCTGGGGCTACTGGAAGGAGACAACGCTCTGGAAACTGTAGGCCGCCTTCTCACTCGGTTACTGGCGATCGGGCTCTCGGTTTACGCCATCTGGAACGCCTTCAGTCCGTTGCCGCCCCTCCAGGAACGTAGCCTGTTCCTACTGATGCTGTTCACGCTGGTGTATCTTTCCCAGGCAGTCGAACACGAGCGGCCCACGCAAATTGCGGTTGATCTATTTTGGTTGGCACTCAGCCTAGCGACCTTCGGTTACGTATTCATAGAGCACGAGGAAATCGCCTTTAAGTCGGGGCTCGTTACGCAGACTGACTTGGTACTGGGCGTAGTATGTGTGCTCGTGGTGCTCGAAGCCACCCGCCGCATCGTAGGCTGGGCGCTAGTGTTCACCGCTTTGGTATTCCTGGTCTACTGCTTCTACGGTCAACACCTTCCGCGATGGGTGGGTGGGCACGGCGGCTTTGATCTCGACCGGATTGTCACCACCGTCTATCTATCCGGCAACGGCGTGTTCGGCGTGGCAACCTATATCACCTTTAAGTTTGTGTACTTGTTTGTAATGTTTGGAAAACTGCTAGAAGCGACCGGTGCACTAGCATTCATCATGGAGTTTACCCGATCCATGGTCGGCAAATATCGCGGTGGACCGGCTATGATGGCGGTGGTCTCCAGTGGAATGATGGGCTCGGTGAGCGGCAGCGCGACCGCCAACGTCATGGTCACAGGCGCTATCACCATCCCGCTAATGAAACGCGTAGGTTTCCAACCTCACGTGGCTGGGGCGGTGGAAGCGGCTGCATCTACAGGCGGGCAGTTCATGCCTCCGGTTATGGGGGCGGCGGCATTCCTCATGATGCAGTTCCTAGCGGTAGACTACCTCCAAATCGTCAAGGCCGCCTTTATTCCGGCGGTGCTGTATTTCATCGGCGTCCTCGCCGGAGTCTACTTCTATGCGCTACGCTCGGGTCTCACGGGATTGCCGGCGAATGAGCTACCCCGTATTAAGGACGTGATTCGCGAGCCCCAGGGATTGACGTTCATCGCCGGTATCGGACTCCTCATCGTTCTTCTAGTAGCCCGCATGTCACCTGTCCAAGCGGTACTCAGAGCCATGGCCGTAATCGCGGTGCTAGGCTTCGCCATCTCTGCCGTAACTATGTTTTTCCAAAATCGCGGACACTTCATGTCATCAGTCCGGCCCGGGACCTTGGTCGCTGTCAAGAAGGGGGTCCGCGTATTTGAGGAAACCGGTAGAGATTTTGTGATGTTGGGTACGGCAGTGGCTTGTGTCGGCATCATCATGGGAACCATTCTAATGACCGGTCTCGCCACGCGCTTCTCGGGACTCGTGATTGGGATCGCCGGTGACGACCTAACGATCATCCTGCTACTAACGATGTTTGCCTCGATGATCCTCGGCATGGGACTGCCTACCAGCATCGCCTACATCATTCTCGCGCTAATGGTGGCGCCGGTGCTCATCAAAGTGGGCGTGTGGCCCATGGCAGCCCACCTATTCATCTTTTTCTCCGGTATGCTGTCCATGGTGACACCACCCGTAGCCCTAGCGGCATATGCGGGCGCCACTGTAGCGGGAAGCGACTTCTGGCGCACGAGCCTATTCGCCGGCATGATTTCGCTGCCAGTCTACATCCTACCCTACGCCTTTGTCTTTGGCACACCGCTACTGATGCGTGGGAGCCCCGTAGACATCATATTAACCACGGCCACTGCAGCTGCGGGAGTCATACTTTGCGCCTACGCGTTGGTGGGGAGCTTAAAGGACCGCACCGAGCTATTCGAGCGGATGATAGTATTCGTCGCTGCCATTATGCTCATTGCTCCGAGTATGACAACCGACGTCATCGGCGTGGTTCTAGTTTCGGCGGGCCTAGCACGACCACTGCTACGACGCTACGCGATTGGTAATGTAGCGAGTTGACCCTCACGCGATCCCCTTCGTGATCACATGGCCCACCCGCCAAGACTAGACTTCGGTCTCTATGCCAACAACCGCGCATCGGTGTTCCTGCCAAACTTCTCCATTGAAGCCCTATTGGATCTAGCAGTAGAAGCCGAAGAGCTGGGTTATCACTCCCTATGGGTCGGCGACAGCATCCTCGCAAAGCCACGCTACGATCCCATCGTCACCCTAACCGCCATCGCGGCGCGGACAGAGAGTATCAAGCTAGCCACAGGCATCCTGCAACCGCACATGAGGAATCCCGTGGTGCTAGCTCTAGAATGGGCGACGCTGGACCTCATCTCTAAGGGTCGTACAATCATGGGGGTCGGCCCCGGCGCTGGGCCACCGGAACTGCTTTCCAAAGAATGTGAAGTAGCCGGCTTCGAGCGCCGGGTACGGGGCAAAGTCTTCGAGGAATGCTTAGAGGTGTTGAAGGCTTTGTGGACGAAGGATTCCGTTAATTTCGAAGGTCGCCACTACCGATACCGTGATGTATCGCTCGGATACAAGCCTATCCAACAACCTCATCCGCCCATCTGGATCGCCGCCGGCCACTACAATCCGGTGGACGTCAGGAATTTCCGCTACGGCCACTTCGTGGCCTCTGACGCCGGCAAACACACGGGCCCGTTTCATCGCGTGGCACGACTAGCGGACGGTTGGCTCACCAACCATATCAGCCCCCAGGAGTACGCCAAACGCTACGCCGAAATCTCATCTCGCGCAACCGATCTGTACGGTCGGAAGCCTGGTGCCGTACACCCGGCCATGAACTGCTGGATCAACGTTGGCCCCAACCAACGAACCGCCCGGGACGAGGCTCGTTGGATGCTAGAAGCGTACCACCGGATGCCGTTCGATGACGAGAGTGTGGACCGTTGGGTTATCTGCGGTACAGCTGACGAATGCAATGCCAGGCTGGAGGAGTTCGCAACTGCCGGTGTAAAGACCATGCAGATCGTGTTAGCATCGAAGGATCAGTCGGAGCAGATGCGGCGAATTGCGGACGACGTTCTTCCTGCCTTCTCCGCCTAAAGGGATAAGCATCACTCGACTCATTGTTGCCCAGGCAGCAAAGGTTAGAAACCACCAGCAGGCCGACTTAGCGCGCATTCGGAGGG
Organism: uncultured Syntrophobacterales bacterium; assembly: GCA_964438895.1. GTDB lineage: Bacteria > Desulfobacterota > Binatia > UBA9968 > JAJDTQ01 > JAJDTQ01. Next base: position 8,145 of record CAYTMJ010000013.1, read on the forward strand.
ACGAAATGACAAATCGAAAACGAACCGCATGGATTGTGATCCCGGTCTTTGTGATAGGCCTTTCCGCGGGCATTGCGTGGAGCCAAGAGGGTGAGGGTCGCCGGATCGGTGGATCCCGCATCGTCAAAGCCGAAAGTAACAAAGAAACCGGCAGGCGACACTGGCGCGCGACGAAAAAACAGCGCCCCCACCGGAGCCAGGGGCGGTCAATGAAGCGAATTGCCAGAAAACTTGACCTGACCCAGGAGCAGCTCAAGCAAATCAAGACCGTGCTCACAAACGCACGAAAGAAAGGGATCGCCTTCCGCGCTGGTGCCCGAATCGCCCGCATCGAGCTCCGCGAAATGGTTTCCCAGACAGCTATTGAAAAGACCGAAATCAATGCCAAGGTCGACGAAATCGCCAAGTTTCGCTCCGACTCGCTTCGAGTGCGAACCGACGCCACGCTAGCAGTGCGGGCGATCCTAACGCCGAAGCAACTAGCGAAGGCGGATGGCATGTTGAAACGCGTGTTACGCGGCCGCAAGGGACGTGGCCGTCGATAGTCACTTGCGTTCAAGTCAACTGAGAGCCCCTTCACAGCGGACCTCGGTTGGCTGACTCATGTTTTTCCTTCCGGGTCCATTTGTGTTCGGGCCTGCGCACTAGAATTCGAACCGAAATTCAAACGCCTAATATAACGTAACTATACCCACGTCCTACGACCCCTGCTACTCATGGGCACACCCCCGCCAAGTCAATCTCCACCGGCCTTCGCTGCGCTCCGGAATCGAGATTTCGCCTGGTTCTTTGTTGGCAATATGCTGTCAATGATGGCCGACAACATTGAGCACGTCATCAGCTACTGGGTGATTTACGACTTGTTTCGGTCGGAGACCCTACAAGGCTTTGCTGTAATTAGTCACTGGTTGCCATTTCTGTTGTTATCGTGGTATTTCGGCGCGCTCGCCGACCGCTTCGACTGTCGCCGGATCATGCAATGGTCCCAAGCGTTGTTTATGTCGGTGAGTTTGACCTGGGCGATCCTCCTGTTAACGGACAGTCTCGAAATGTGGCACTCTGTTGTCCTGTTGATTCTACACGGCCTAGCGGGAGCCATCTGGAACCCGGCGCGGCAACTTATGATATATGATGTTGTTGGCGCTGACACCCTCCAAAGCGGAATACGATTGCTGGCAACGGGACGGCAATTAGGAATCCTGTTCGGCCCTACCGTGGGGGGTGGAATCATGTTGTTGCTACGGCCCACCCTAGCGCTGTGTGTCAATGCCCTCATCTACGTGCCCCTCATTGTTTGGTGTCACCTGGTACCCTACACAGGACACGGGTCGGGACAGCAGAGCAGAAAGGGAAATTGGGCAGAGGCGCTTTCGGCGCTCTGGGGAGCGTCGCATAATCGGATCCTCCTGGCCATGATCCTGCTTCCGGGATTCTATGCGTTCTTCGTTGGCAACGCGTTTCAGGCGCAGATGCCGGGTTTCGCGCTTGCGCTAGGTACCGACGAAATGGGTTACGGCTACGTGGCTTTGCTCACTGCCAACGGCGCGGGGGCCGTAACCGGTGGATTGTTGCTCGAGTCGTTGCGAGTACTCAGGGCGCGGGCGTCTACGGCCATACTTTTAGCCATATTGTGGTGCTGCGCCATGATTGCCTTTGCCGCCACCTCTCAATACAATTTTGCGCTGCTATTCCTATTCCTCGCTGGCCTGCTGAACCTCGCGTTCCTCTCGATGACGCAAACACTTGTGCAGCTTGAGGCACCCGTTAATTTACGCGGTCGCCTAATTGGCCTCTACAACATGTCCGCCCAAGGACTACGGAGCTTCAGTGGAATTACGGTTGGGTTTTTTGGTGCCGTCGTCGGCATTCACTGGTCTCTCGGTCTCAGCACGCTGGTGGTGTTGGCCATCGCCATCGCCTTACTACTGTTCACTATTAAGGGGACGATGCGGTCCGAAGTCGTCAGCTGACAACCTGCGTTCGTAAAATTCGTAGGGCTGAAGGCCACCGGAGATTCGCCGGTCCGTCCAAGCACTTTAGCAGCAAGAGCGCAGACAGACCCACCACTTGCCTTTTCCCAAGGTAACAGTGAAAGCCAACGGAAGCGATTCCGCCGCTACGAGCACACCGGGGCGTCATCACAACACACGGAAGTTCACGGGGTGGCTGGTAACATTTCCAATAACCTACGAGACAGCCTACCCCACCGCGGAAGAGTTGCTAGGTCCTTCAGCAGATCCCGACAACCGTAGTCCTGTGACGCACCTCCGTTTGCCATCTGACCGATTACGAGCTGTCCGGACCGGCCTGCACACGCTTGCGTTGCCTGGCGGCAAACCAAAGAGTCGCGGAACCCGCGATCGCCAACAGGGGAATGCTGCCAAGGTTCACCCATTGCCATCCCAGGTAGTGCACCAAAGCACCAGACGACAAGGATACCACGCCCACAAAACTGTAGTTGATGAAGCTCATCGCCCCTTGGGTCTTGTTACGTTCCGCCGCGGTATAAGAGGTCGTTAGAAGGGACGTGCCGCCGGTGAAGGCGAAGTTCCAGCCAACACCAAGAAACAACATTCCGAACCAAAACTCAATCACGCCCGTACCGGCCAGGCCGATCATGACACAGACGGACTGGAACACAACGCCAGTGAGAATGATGGGGACCTCCCCAAAGCGTTTGATCAGGGAGCCAGTAATAAACCCTGGTGCGAACATTCCGATGCTATGCCACTGGATCACGAGCGCAGTGGCCGTGAACGGGTGACCCGCCTGTGTCATAGCGATAGGGGTCGCTGGCATCAGTAGATTCATGGCCCCCTGTCCCATGGTAGCCGCGAGGGTGGCAGCGATGAAAATTGGCTGCATCATGATCTTCACCAGAGGCCGCTGCTGGGCAGAGCGTTCCTTCGGCGTGAGATTGGGAATGTCGAGAAAGAGTAAGACCAGAACTGTCAGCAAGGTGAGGACGATCAGGAACAGGTATGAACCGTAGAATTCGCCCGAAGGAATGAGGAACTGACCTGCAATCGCCAACGAGGTCCCAACCACAGCCGCCACCACACCTCCGGCCAGGACAAGGGAGATGGCTTTGCTCCTGTATTCCTGAGGTGCGGTGTCCGCAGCGGCGAAACGGTAGTACTGACCGAACGCAGCGAAAAAACCGTAGACAAAGGTGGCAACGCACAGAAGCCAAAAGTCTGCGCGAACGATAGCAACGATGGCGATCCCGCCCCCGACAGCGCCAAAGCAGGCTCCAATCATGAATCCTAGGCGGCGGCCAGTGCTGCGCATGAGCATGGAAGCCGGCACTGTGGCGAGAGCTGTACCAACAATCACCAGCGCCGCCGGCAACGTCGCTAGGCCCTTGTTCTCCACAATGCCGTAGGCGATTAACGGGGCGGTAGCAATTAAAAGGGTGCGGGTGGACCCAAACAGCATCTGGCACGTGGCCAGTATGAAGACATTCCTTCGGTTGCGGGGCACGGCAGCCATATGGACGTACCCTACAGCAATCAACGCAGGTTCGCTATCCGGCGTTCGCTAAAACAAGCTGGGGCCATCAACTGACCACACCTTAGTCAAAGACCGTGAGCGAGTATGGCTCCACGTCAATGAAGGCTTCGATCACGCTCGGACCATCGAGCTCGAAGCCCCACTGAAGGGCAGCGTTGAGCTGCTCGCTACTTTCGACGCTCCGACAGGGAACGCCAAAGTAATGTGGTGGAGACGCTACCCTGTCGCCCAACTCGACTCCGGACAACCGAAATTCCCTGCGCTCCTGCTTGACCTTCATGAGACCGAGCCAGCCATCGTTGAGTACAATGACGGGCACCGCGAGGTTTTGTCGCCGAGCAACGGCCAGCTCTCCCACGGTCATCTGGAATCCACCGTCCCCCACCACACACGCCACCGCGCGGTTCGGGTAGACCATCCGAGCGGCATACGCGGCAGGCATACCAAAACCCATGGACGACCAGCCATTTGTGGCCAACAACGTGTGCGGGAGGTCCGTCCGCCACTGGGTGGCAATCTGGTGGGTATGGGCACCCACGTCGTAGGCCAGAATTCCGTCCTCCGGCAGGGACGTGCGCAACGCGTCGAGCACATGGTGCGCCGCCAACCCGCCACCTTCCGGCCGAAGCTCTCGCCCCAGCTGTTCGCGATGGCCTTCCCACTCTTCCAGGGTCCATTCGTTGGGCACGGGTGGCAGGCTCTCGCACAGCCGCAGGGCCTGATCCAAATCACCACCACTGTTGAAAACGAAATGAACACGGGGATCCATCTCCGCGGGCATCGTGCTCAAGTGGAACACCGGAGTCTCCCCCACCCACTCCTCGTAATTGATCTCGATGGCATCGTACCCTACTGCGAGGACTAGGTCCGCCCGATCGAGGATCTGTTGCACGTTGGTACGGCGTGCCCGCCCTATGACTCCCACCCAGTTGGGATGGCTCTCCGGCAGGAAGCCCTTAGCGTGTAGGGTCGAAACAAACGGTAGATGGTGGGCCTCAATGAAGCGTAACAGCGAGTCAGGGGCGTTGCACCGAGTAAAGCTTAAGCCGGTCATTACCAGGGGACGCCGAGAGCGAGCTAACGCCTTCGCCAACTCAACTCGAGCCTCATCCGCCACGTCCTCCAACCTCTGCGGAAGAGCGAGTACTGGCGTCCCGGCCGAGGATGCGGCAAGCCCTACGTCCTCGGGTAGGTCAAGATGCACCGGCCCGGGAGGCTCTGCGGTGGCCAGGGAGATGGCTTCAGCTATCCTGTCCGCGACGCCGTCCGCCTCCAACGCAAAGGTTGCCTTTGTAAGGGGTCGAAAGAGCAAATTGTGGTCGATGCGCATCTGAATCCTACGCTGCAGCCAGGGACTTGGGACATTACAGGTGATGGCCACCACAGGTGCGCCATCAAGCCAGGCACACCCCACTCCGGTAGAAAGGTTCGTGGCCCCCGGCCCCACAGTGGACACGCAAACGCCGGGCACTCCGGTTAGTTGCCCCACTGTGGTAGCCATGAAGCCCGCCGATGTCTCGTTTGCGGTCAACACGAACTCCACCGGGCTCCGACCTAGAGCCTCGATAAGCGGCAACACTGGGCCGCTCGGAATACCAAAGACCCAGCGAACCCCGGCCTGCTCTAGTATGCGAACAATGGTTTCGACGTTGGTCATAATACTCACAGGGGCACAATCAGCCAAATCAATAGTGCAGTCGCTACCAACGGAGGCTGAACTCCGCGCCATAACATGCCAAGAGATCCGGCATGAAGCTCTGCATGCGCTAGCCCGTCAGGTGCCCACACGGACGGGGTCGAGCGCGTCCTGGAGAGAGCGGACCATGGACAGGACGGTTAAACGTCCGGTTCTCGGGTTCTCGGTCGGCACGTTCTCGATATGCATTTTCAAGCGACCAAACTCTCCCTCGACGTCCACATCATGACAGTTCCGTTCCAGTCCCGGTACCGCTAGGATCCGGATGCGCGTTCGATCTGGTCCCAGACCTGCAAGACTTACCGCCGCGGACACGTTTACATTGGCGGGAAAGGCACGACAAGCCTCCCGTGCGGTGCCGGAAAAAATCTCCTTCGGACCGGTAAGATCAGCCAACGAGATGTTATGCTCCGTAAGATAAGGGGCGCCCTCCAAGCCGTGCGGTGGTTTTTGAGTTGTGATAGTCACGTGGGCTACTTCACCCGCACATGCCGACTTAATGCCGTCGAGCGCCGCGATTGCGCCGGAGGGTAATAGTAGCCGACAACCGGTCTGTCGTGCGCGCTCGATGATCTCTGGGTGATCCAACAACGCACCAACGCTGATGACCATCAGGTCCTTACCTGCATCGAATACTTGCCGGGCGAGCTCCGGAACCACTGCGCCCCCAGCCGCCTCCACTACGATATTGGATTGGGCAATGAGGCTTTCCAAGCTACAAAAGGGGACTTGCGCATCCAAGGTTTGAAGGAATATCCTGCACAGACCCTCGGTCCGGCTATTAATGCACACATGTGCATCCAGAGCACCCGAGTCAAAGGCCCTCAGGAGACCCTTTCCAATGGCGCCGCACCCCACTATGCCGATGGTTTTCATAAAGGCTGCCCTGATGTTGTTGCTGCCTACACTGCGCCTACTATCAACACTGCTTGACTCGTACGGACGAACACTCGGGGCGTACCACCTGCACAGTGCGTTTTGGGGGACACGTCGATGGCTACCATGTCCGGCGGCACCCCATCCCGAGATACGCCGCTCAGACTATATGCCCTACACCTCGGTTACAACGAATTCGACACCATCCCGTGACAATTGGACGCGTGGCTTATTTCACATTAACCGCGCCGGCGTTAAGGTTTCTCAACACCAGTCGTCCGTGTATCGGCCCGAGAAGCGTCGGTAAAACAGGTGAGTGGTCGGGAGAAGCGGCCTCAGAACTCCATCTGGTACAGCATCCAATAGACGACAACACCGGTCACCGAAACGTAGAGCCACAGCGGCAGAGTCCAGCGCGCGATTGCACGGTGTCGATCAAAACGCTTCCTCAGAGCTCGAACCACAGTGACGATGACCATGGGCACAATGGTCGTGGCAAGGACCGTATGGGAAATCAGTATCGCGAAATACGCCGTCCTCATCCACCCCTGCCCTTGAAATCGGACCGAACCTACACCGAAATGATAGACGAGGTAGGAGACAAGGAATAGCCCGGAACTGGTCAGAGCCGCCAACATACAGCGCCTGTGCGCAGCAGTGTTACCCTGCCGAATGAAATAGTAGCCGGCCAGCAATAACATTGCGCTGACCGAATTCAGCAGTGCATTCAAATGAGGGAGTAATGTGATGGAGATCACCGCAAGCACCAAAACCCATTTGTCGATTAAACCGACGTAGGCCAAGAACTGGAGCGAGCTTCACGCCCGCCCCAGTTATCCATGCCCTAGAAAATTCAAGCGAGCTCCGGGAGGAGCATAAGGATCAGGAAGACACAGAGAATCGCGGGGATTACAGCGATCCACCAGATCACTACCTTTTCGAACTTGAGATGCATGAAGTAGATTGCCACGAGCGCTGCCTTCACCGACGCCAAGAGCACCAGCGCAGCCGCAATCATCAGCTTGGAAATCGGTACATAAATCACCCCCACTTCAATGACTGTGAGGATGGCCAGCCAAGCGAAAACGGCAATGTAGTTGGGGTCTTCATGCGCTTCTTTGTGAGTCGCAGTATCTGTCATGGGTGGTCTCCCGTTTCTTACAAGAGGTATACAAAGGTAAAGATCAGAATCCACACGAGGTCGACAAAATGCCAGTAAAGTCCAGCTATCTCCACGACCGAGGAATTGCCTTGATGGATGCGACCAGTCAAGCCTCCGATCAGAATGATCGTTAAGTAAACGACTCCGCCAAACACGTGCAGGCCGTGGAAACCTGTCATAATATAGAAGGTATCGCCGAACACTGGTGACCCAAAGGCATTTTCAGAGATTGTCACGCCCTTATGGATGAGATGGGTCCACTCGTATGCCTGACACCCAAGAAAGGCGGCTCCACCTAGAACCGTGAGCAACAGGTACTTGTTGAACTCCCTACGGTCTCCGCGTTTGATGCCGGAAAGGGCGAGAACCATAGTCACGCTACTGCAGATCAGTAGAAACGTCATGGCTGCGGTCAGGGTGACCCCAAGCACTTCGGCAGGCACCGGCCAATTGTCTGCAGCAATGCGCATAATTCCAAAGGTCACGATCAAAGTCCCGAAAGTCATTGCATCGCCACACAGGAAGATCCACATGCCCAACTTCCCCCAGCTTTCTGGGGTAAGTGGAGACTCCGCGGGCTCGGCCGCATGATGTAACGTTGCTGCGTCGCTCATCTAACATTCTCCTTTTTTGACGACATGGATTCGGTCCTGCCCACCTTCCCGAGTTCTGCGGGCCCGCGCGTACCGATAGGCGATCCAACCCACGCAGCATACCAGAATAGCGTACGGCGTGACCATCAGAAACACCACGGTCCAGTCGAATGCCTCCGTAATTAGGTCGGCGTCTGCAGTAAAGCCCTGTCGAACCAATAACACCACACCCAATACCGAGATGCCACTCGTCCCTAAAGCCCGCGCCGGCAATCGGTTGACCGTTAAAGCAGTTTCCATACTTATCACCGTTTTTATCAAAGGCCGCTAGTACAGAAAAAGCAGTCCGTAGAGCACCGGCCACAGCCCCACCACAAACATCCAATACATGTTACATGTGTCGACGCCCACCACATCACCTAGGGCGTAGCGCCCCGATCGTGCCGACATCCACACAATCCCCACCCAAATCAAGGCGGCGAGGACGTGGAGCCCGTGAAGCCCAACAAGGGCGTAGAAGGTGGAACCGTACAACCCACTCCTCATAGTAAGTCCAAAACCAATCAGCCGTACCCACTCGTATCCTTGGATGCAGAGAAATAACGCCCCCAAAACACCGGTCGTGAGAAGCCAGCCGGACAGCCGTACCTGGTCCCGAGCACGAGCGGCCATCAATGCCCTTTGCATAGCAATACCACTGCATAGCAGCACCACCGTGTTGAACCCGGTGATCCATACCGGCAAACGTGGTTGCAACGGTGGCGGCCACACCTCAGCGCTCAGTCTCAACACCAGAAACGCGCCGATAAGACCGGCGAAGAACATCACTTCCGCGCCTATGAACATCGCCAAACCTAGTCTTGCATTGCTAATCACCGGCCCTGGAGGAGGTGGTAGTACGCTTGCACCAACATCCAATGTAGGCTCAAACGCTTCCACGTCGCCACTACCGGTCACCCCCGCTGTTACACCCTTGACCATCCTAGATTCCAGTCAATAAACAACCAGAAAAATCACTGTCGCCGCAATGTAACTGATCATCACAGCACCGATCACCAAACCCAGGCGACTATTCCTCATTCGACCTCCGCTGTGCATCATCGAACCCGTATCAGATCGGAACCCTGTCCAGAGCCATGGCGACGAACAGGAGTGGCAGATAGAACAAGGAGGCGAAAAGTAGTTGCCGTGCGCTGTTCACTGACCTTTGGACCGCGAGCCTTATGGCGTAAACCAAAAATCCAGCCCCTAACAGAATAGCCGCGAAATAGTAGATCTCCCCTGCAAAACCGGTAAGCGTTGGCATCAGGCTCACTACCAACAATGCCAAGCAGTGGCTGACCGTTTGTCGGCCAGTGCTTTTTCCTTCCTGATCTACCACCGGAAGAAATCGGATACCTGCACACAGGAAATCGTCGCGATAGAGCCTCGCGATAGCCAGGTTGTGAGGGATCTGCCACAAGTAGAGTATCCCGAACAAGATTCCAGCTTCCAGCCCAAGAGTTCCCTGAGCCGCGGTCCAGCCAATGACTGGCGGTAACGCGCCAGGGACCGCACCGACCAGACTACACAGGGACGACTTCCGTTTGAGCGGCGTGTAAAGAAAAAGATATGTGACCGAAATAATAGCGGTGAGAAGTGCGCTGAGGAAGTTTACCGCCACGATCAGTAGAACCAAACCAGAAAATATTAAAATGGTGCCAAAGAGTACGCACTCTCCTGGCTGAACCCTACCCTCGGGGATCGGTCGGCGCCGTGTACGCTCCATGGCTGCGTCGATGTCCCGCTCCAGCGATTGGTTGAGAGCTAGGGTTCCACCCGCGGCAAGGGCGGTACCGAACACGGTATTTAACATTATTAAGTAATCGGGGACGGGATCCGAGCCCATATAAAAACCCACCAGCGTGGTCATTAGAACCATCAGTACGAGTCGAGGCTTCGTGAGTTCCAGGAAGTCGGAAAGCTTTCGCCCGTACGTCGTCCCAATGGCATAAGCCTCAGTTCGAGACGTCATGCCGTAGCCCCCTCGGGAGCAATCTCGTCTGCGGGCGGCAGCCAGTCTGCCCCGAACAACCGAAAGGCCCACAACGTCATGATCACACCGAGCGCGAACATAAGAGCTCCGGTCACCACATGGGCCGTGGTCACAGCAACGATCGCATTCGGCTCCCACAAAACGTCGAACGATAGAAACCGACCCGCATAGGAACCGACTCCCAACGCAAATTGAACCACCAGGAGCAGTCCAAGAGAAACGGAAAGGGTTCGAAACACCGGGACCTCGTCAGCAATCTTGAGCGCCTTCACCACCACGAAGCTAACCTGGACAGCGATCACTAAGGCCACAAGAATATGCACTACAACAGCCGTACCGGTATGGCGAATGACAGCCCCCAGCAAGCTTTGGGAAAAAATCAGTAGCGTGGTGGCGAAACAGGACCACTGGAACGTCGTCCACGAACCTACCGCCTGCCGTGGTGTCGCTTCGCACCATGGCCGGGATGTAACCAGCGTCAGAGCCACTATAAGACCGAAAAACGCCTGCGCAAAGACCGCATGGATGATAGCGAACTCAGATTCTAGCCAAATCACCCGAAGCCCCCCAACAACACCCTGAACTATCACCAGCAACAGCGCCGCAGACCCCAGCCAGCGGACCCATGCCCGAGGCTCACGGAGCCAGAGGCAAATCGCAAGAACCAGGGTCAAGAAGCCAACAGCGGAAGCGACGAGGCGGTGCCCGTGTTCGTAGAACACCCCCCCAACCATTCCAGCCCAGGGGAATAGGAACATGTTGTGACCGAAGGTAGTGGGCCAGTCCGGTACTGCGAGACCCACGCCCTTGCTCGTAACCAGCGCGCCCACGAACAATAGGAATCCAGTGGTCCCCGCGGTTGTCAGCGCCAACCGATGGAGCCAGGAGTTGGCCATCCCCTCGCTGCCCTAGTGACCCGTCCCAGCAGCGGCACCCAGCGGCCGATTTTGCGGAAGCCAGTCTTCCTCGACCTCCGGCGAGCTGTACTCATACGGGCCACGATAAACCTGGGGTACGGTCGCGAAGTTTCCGTGCGGTGGCGGCGAGGGCGCAACCCACTCGAGGGTGTTAGCTTGCCAGGGATTCGCGGATGCTTTCTTTCCGGCGAAGAGACTCCAAATGAAATTAACCATGAAGGGCACCTGAGACACAGCGAGACAGAATGCGGTTATTGTAATGAACACATTCATGTCACCGAACTGCTCCAGGTACTCGTATTGCATTGGATTGTAGATCCGGCGCATGTGCCCGCCTACTCCCAAAAAGTGCATAGGAAAGAACGTCAAGTTGAAGAATACAAATGTGCCAATGAAATGTACTACCCCCCAGGTGCTGTTCATCATGCGCCCGAACATTTTAGGGAACCAAAAATAGATCGCAGCAAACATGGCGAAAATAATCCCAGCCACCACATAGTGGAAATGAGCGACGATGAAATATGTATCGTGGATAAAGATATCCACAGGCGTGGACGCCATGAAAATTCCACTGAGTCCGCCGATAACGAAGTTAGAAACAAACCCAATCGCGAACAACAACGGGACGCTGAAACGAATGGACCCGCCCCACAACGTACCCAACCAGTTGAACGTCTTAATGGCCGAGGGAACCGCAATGACCATGGTAGTTAGCATGAAAGCGGTCCCTAGCAACGGATTCATCCCGCTGAGGAACATGTGATGGCCCCAAACGATCCACGAAAGAAACGCGAGGGCAATCATGGAGTATGTCATGGCCCGGTAACCGAAAATCGGCTTGCGAGAGAACACCGACAGGACGTCCGAAGTCACCCCCATAGCGGGGAGCACCAGAATGTAGACCTCAGGATGGCCGAAAAACCAGAAAAGGTGCTGCCACAGAAGCGGCATGCCGCCCTCAGGCAGAAAGAAGTTGGTGTCGAAGACGCGGTCGAAGAAGAGCATTCCTAGGGCGGCCGTAAGAACCGGCAACGCTAACAACAACAGGATAGCCGTAACAAAGAGCGACCAGATCGAGAGGGGCATACGGAAGTAGGTCATGCCCGGCGCTCTCATGTTAATGACAGTTGTAATGTAGTTGATTGAGCCCATCAGCGAAGAAAACGCTAGTACGAACAGACTGAGGACCCACAAGTTAATACCCCAATTAACCCCTGTAAACACAGCGTTCCCGGCAAGCGGAGTGTAGGATGTCCATCCCCCGGAGGCGGCCCCACCGATGACAAAGAAGCTCGCCATCATAATGATGCCGGCCACGGCCCCCACCCAGAACGACAGCAGGTTAAGCAGTGGAAATGCCATGTCTTTCGCGCCGATCATGATGGGGATCAGAAAATTACCGAAGCCACCCACCATGACGGGCATCACCACGAAAAAAATCATGATCGTGGCGTGCATAGTGAACAACATGTTGTAAGTCTGTGGGGGAATTATCCCTTCATACATGGTTGGCTCGGGCACCCAGCCCAGACCAGGCACCTCGGTCTCCGGCCACGCCAGCTGCCAACGGATCAGCATGGCGAGAGTGCCGCCAATGATCAGCATGAACAGCCCCAGGAACAGAAACTGCCGTCCGATCATCTTGTGATCAGTCGAAAAAACGTAGTGGGACCAGAAGCCCGCGGGCTCATGGGCTCCGTGATCAGCATGTGCCGCTGCTTCGCTCATCCTTGATATTCCTCCTCCGCCGTCAGGGACACGCCCCACCTTTAAGGAGCACTTGTCCGCTAGTCGCCGGGGTCAGCTCTGATTCTGGTTTTCCTTTAGGAATTGTTCGTAGTCCTCCGGTGTGTGGACGAACACCCACCCCAACATACCCGAGTGACCGAAGCCACACAGCTCCGCGCAGGGAAGTTCGTACTGACCGGGCTTGGTGACCTCGAACCATACTAAGATGTTCCTACCGGGGACGGCGTCCTGCTTGACCCTAAAATTGGGCACGAAGAAACTGTGAATGACATCAGACGCCGTGAGCTGCACGTGCACAACCTTGTCCACAGGGACATGCAACTCGTTCTCAATCTTGATGTCGTCCTTAGTACCCAACTTCCCGTCGGGCCCAGGATGCGTGACGTCCCAGTTGAACTGCTTCCCCACCACCTTCACTTCGTACTCGGCAGGCGGCGCGTAGATTTTGATTTCGCCCCAGGTCGAAATGCTCATGACGGAAAGCATTATTAGGATCAGCGCCGGAACCACCGTCCAGGTGATCTCCAGCGCGGTGTTACCGTGCGTGTAAACAGCCTTACGGCCTTCCTTCTGGCGATACATAATGAGGAAAGCGATCATCAGTACCGTAACGATGATCAAAGCTGCACCGGTGATGTAGTAAATTAAGTAGAACAGGTAGTCGATCTGACCACCATAGGTAGACACATTCTCTGGTAACCAACGCATCATGGCAAGTCCGACAGCCTCCTCTTTAGGATAACCCCGTTGCTAACACAGAGGCCTTCACGTATCAAGGGTAAGTCGGCACGCAGGGAAGCCGGTTTGCTTGATCGACTCACCGCCACTAGTACCGCCCAATAGAAACGCCGGAAGACACCGTAGGTGTCGAAGCGGGAAAGGGAACGTTGTTGCATATCCTAGTGCCCTGGGTACATCTCCTCTCCTTCAGCTTGTGGGTGGGCGCGAACTTGTTCGTCCTTGGCATGGTTTTCCCGGCAAGCCGCGGGCTCCCATCGGAACAAAGGGCGGAAACCATGCGGGATATGGCCCGCTTCCTGAATGCGATCGTCGCAATGTCAGCTCCCGTTGCTATCCTGTCAGGCGTCGCGGCGTTTTGGCTGCAGGGAACCGCGGCTCAATTCGTGGGAGGCTTCGGAACCATCTTCGTGTTAGCGACGAAGCTGATACTAACGACCATCATGCTTCTGAGCCACGGGCTCCAAGCATTTCGCTACCACGGTTGTCTCGGGAAGCCACTCGACGGCCGCAACATGTGGATCCGCCTGCTGGTAACTAATTCGGTCCTGGGAGGCATAATACTGCTCTTGGGACTAAGCCTGCGCCGGTTAGCAATATAACCGGAAACGCCCGGTGAAGTTGCCCGCGCATAAGGATGGCCATCGTTATGAAACAACTTATCGAACACGCGCTGATCGTCACCATGAACGAACGGGACGAGATCATCGAGGACGGGTCCATCGTCGTCGACGGCAATCGGCTGCAGTACGTGGGACCCGCATCGGGCTGTCCACGGGAGAGTTGGGACCGGGTCATCGATGGTAGCCACTTTATCGCCATTCCGGGACTCATCGACGCCCACAATCACACTGCGGCCAATATTTTTCGCGGCCTGATACCCGCACGCCCACTGGAGATATGGCGCGCGTACTGGCGCGCCGCCCTTCGAGCCTGTGGCGATGAAATGTTCTACGTCAGCGCTCTGCTCGGTGGGATGGAGTTGCTCAAAACCGGATGCACCACCACAATGGACCACTTCTTCGGTAACCAGAACAGTCGCTACACCGGGGCCGGTGAGGCAATTCGAGCCATGCGGAACCTCGGATTGCGACATCTTGTGGCACTCACCGTCACCGACCGACCTTACGAGTCAACAATCCCCATTGATACGACCAAACAGGAGACTAGTGACGAAGTAACCCGAATGACAAGGGCCGAGACCAAAGACACCCGAGGGTGGCTAGCCGAGATCGAAGCATTCATGGAAGAACTGCACGACCCGGACGGGTTGACCACGTGCTGCCCGGGTCCGTCCGCAGTACAACGCTGCACCGATGAACTACTTCAGGGCGCATCCGCCATCTCAGACCGATGGGGGGTCCCCCTTCACATTCATCTCGCGGAGACCAAGTCTCAGTCCCTCATGGGCCCAAAGCTCTATGGAACCTCATTGTTAAAGCATCTCGACGACCTGGGCATAGTCAAACCCAACCTGTCCACGGCGCATTCGTTGTGGATCGAAGACGATGATGTCGAGATCATTGTGGAGCGTGGCGCAACACCGGTCCACAACCCAGCCAGCAACCTGCGACTCGGGAGCGGTCTCGCTCCGATTCCCAACTTCCTCGCCTCGGGCGGCCGAGTGGCTCTGGGCGCCGACGGAGCCTGTTCGAACGATAGCCAGAACATGTTCGACGCTATGCGGCTAGTGACATTGATCCACAATACCCGCGACCACGACTACAATCACTGGGTCACCGCTCACCAAGCCCTGTCCATGGCCACTCGGTGGGGTGCCCAGGCTTTCGGCCTCAACTGCGGCGTGCTGGAGCCGGGTCGACTCGCTGACGTCGTTCTATTAAACCAAAGAACACCGGCGTTCACGCCGCTAAACGACGTGGTCACTCAACTCGTGTTATGCGAGAATGGCAGTTCTGTGGACACAGTCATGGTGAACGGAGAGGTGGTAGTAGCCAGCGGCCGCCTCACAAAAGTAGACGAATTCGATATTTTATCGGAAGTGAACCGACTTTATGGACCACTTCGGCCCGCGATCCGAAAGGAAATGCAGGAAGCCGCAGTCATGGAGACATCCCTCTCCGAAATGTACTTCCGGGTATTAGAGTCACATTAACGGGCCGGGTATACGGTCCGTAGAATCACGAGATCACTCGTCCTCATACTGCTCTTTTAATTTAGCCACCACTGTCGGATCGGCCAGAGTCGTAGTGTCACCTAGCGTCTTTCCGTCAGCGATATCGCGCAACAGGCGACGCATTATTTTACCGCTCCGGGTCTTGGGTAACTCAGCAGCATAGTAAAGCTCGTCGGGTCGCGCGATGGCGCCGATCTTCTTCGCCACGTGTCCCCGTAACTCTTCCACCAACTCCGGCGTATGTTCGACGCCGGATATGAGCGACACGAATGCGCATATGCCCTGCCCTTTCACCTCGTGCTGCTTGCCGATGACTGCCGCCTCCGCGACCGCCTCGTGGTCCACCAGGGCACTCTCGACCTCCATGGTGCTCAGCCGATGTCCCGAAACATTCATAACATCATCCACCCGACCCAGGAGCCAGAAGTAGCCGTCCTTGTCGCGCTTTGCACCGTCACCAGCGAAGTACATGCCCGGGAAGCGGCTCCAATACGTCTCTACGTAACGATCCGGATCGTTGAATACAGTGCGGAGCATACCTGGCCACGGCCTTTTTAACACCAAATAGCCACCGCCGCCCAATGGCACCGAATTTCCCTGCTCGTCAACTATGTCCGCCTCGATGCCCGGAAATGGCCTTGTAGCCGAGCCGGGCTTCAGGGTGGTGACGCCCGGAAACGGCGTGATCAGCGGATGTCCGGTTTCCGTCTGCCACCACGTATCCATTATGGGGCAGTTCCCTCGGCCGATGTGCTCGTGATACCACATCCACGCTTCGGGATTGATGGGTTCACCAACGGAACCGAGCAGCCTCAAACTGGTCAGATCGTGGGCAGCCGGGAGTTGGGTGCCCCAGCGCATAAAGGTGCGAATTGCCGTGGGTGCGGTGTGGAAGATGGTTACGCCGTACTTCTCCACCATGCGCCATAGGCGGTCCTTGTCCGGCCAGTCAGGCGAACCCTCATACATGACCTGCGTAACCCCGTTAGCCATGGGTCCATAGACAATGTGTGTGTGCCCGGTCACCCAGCCAATATCCGCAGCACACCAGAAGACATCGTCCTCCTTCATATCGAAGACCCATTTATTGGCAAGATATACACCCAGTAGGTAACCCGCCGTGGTATGGACAATACCCTTGGGCTTGCCAGTGGTCCCGCTGGTGTAAAGACTGAAAAGCATGTCTTCGCTATCCATGTGCTCGGGTTCGCACCATGCTGGCGCGTCAGCCATCATGTCGTGCCACCAATGGTCTCGTCCTGCCTTGATGACGGCGCCAGACGCGCTTCCCACACGCTCCACCACCACCACGGCCTCTATGGAGGGCGACCCTTCGACCGCTTCGTCCGCGTTCTTCTTTAAGGGGATGATCGCACCCCGCCGGTAACCGCCGTCGCCAGTCACTAGAACCTTAGCCGAGGCATCATTGATGCGATCCCGAAGGGACTCGGCACTGAAGCCGCCGAACACAACGCTATGTACTGCGCCAATGCGGTTGCACGCGTGCATGGCGATCAGCAGCTCCGGCACCATCCCGAGGTAGAGGGCAACGCGATCACCCTTCCCTACCCCGAGCTTTTTGAGAACGTTGGCAAACTTGTTAACCTCGCGCCAAACATCACGGTAGGTAAGCACTCGTTCATCACCGGGCTCCCCTTCCCAAATGATGGCGGCCTTGTTCTTGCGCGCGGTCTTGACGTGTCGGTCGAGACAATTATAGGAGGCATTAATCTTTCCTCCAATGAACCACTTTGCCCAGGGACAGTCCCACTCGAGTACCTGGTCCCAGGTTTTAAACCAGTCCAATTCCTCGGCCTGTTTGGCCCAGAATGCCTCTGGGTCCTTCTCCGCCAACTCAAACAACTCAGGGGTGTTTAAGTTCCCAGTTTGCTTGAACGCTTCGGGGGGAGGAAAAGTCCTTCCCTCTTCCAGCAAAACTTCGATTGCATCGTCAGCCATAATTCCCCCTTAGCGAAAGCTACACATCACTGCGCCAGCCGTGCGGTGTCCGAGATGGATGCATACTATGAAACGTCTTACCGGTTGGCAACACCGCATGTCTTTTTCCAAAATTAGCCCGCGATCGTCTGCGCGTCTGCCCCGATGTTACCCTAACGCAGGACACAAGGGCCATTTTTTTACTGCCAGAGAAAACAGCGAGCGATCGGAGCCCTGATGGCCCGTGAGGACGGTCACGGATTCAACTGGAAAGCAGTAATCACCGCCAGAGTGGACGACAACGAAACAGATGTTGCGAACTCCCTAAGTCCATAGTCACTTCGGCCTAGTTAGACCACAGTCGCGGGTACAAACTCAGCTACCCACTCTTGCTCGTTCGTCCCGTTCGCATCACCTCACAGACTAGACGAGCTCGACCAATACGACAGCCATGGCTGCCACCGCTCTTCCCTCCCCGATGGAATCGAGACCTTCCATCGTGCCTGCCTTCAGATTGACAACCAGCTCAGACACGCCCAAAAGTGCCGCCACGCGGGCCTTAATGGCATCGAAGTGGGGGGCTAAGCGCGGCCTCTCAGCGAGAACAGTGACATCAGCGTTGACAATTCCGAAGCCGCCCTCCTGCATCAGCCGAAGAACATGGCGAAGAAGGCCCGCGCTAGACGCTCCCTCGAAGACCGGATCCGTGTCCGGAAAATGGGTTCCAATGTCGCCTTTCCCCATTGCGCCGAGCAGGGCATTCATCAAGGCGTGAAGCAGCACATCGGCATCGGAATGCCCCGAAAGGCCAGCCTCGTAGGGAATATGGACCCCACCAAGAATCAATTTCCGGCCGGACATCAGGCGATGAATATCGAACCCCTGGCCGACCCTATATCCCCTACTCAGAACCCCATCTCCTTTTGCATCCAATGGGCGTGGTGATCGAGCAGAATTACGGGAGCATAGCTGCCTTTCCGCAAAACCGTTTGATCCTCACGTGCAACGATGAGTCCCTGGGCCAGCGATAACGAACGTAGCACCCCAGAACTTTGCGACCCAGTGCTAGACGCGATTAATCGTCCGCCCTGTTCCTCAAGTCGACACCTTACGAATTCCCTTATTCCTCTCGCCGTCTTGATCTCATGGGTGATCCTCGCCCGCACAACGGGCATAAAAATCTTCTCGTGCCCCATCATCTTTAGCAAAGCAGGGCGAACGTATAGTATGAACGACACAAGGGATGAAACAGGATTCCCAGGAAGGCCGAATACCAGCCTGCGGCCCTTACGGCCGAACGTCATGGGATGGCCCGGTCTCTGGGCGACCTTCCAAAACAACATTCGTACCCCCGAATCCCCAAAAGCGGCCCTTACGTGGTCGTGGTCGCCGACGGAAACTCCAGCGGACGTAATCAACATATCGCAGGCAAGCGCCTTCCTGAATGTGTCCACTAGTTGTTCGCGACTATCGCCCACAATGCCGAAGGATTTGACCTCGGCACCGATTTCCCGAGCCGCGGAAGACAAGGTATAGCTGTTGCTGTTGACAACCTTTCCCCGCGACGGGCGATCCTTGATACCGATTAGCTCATCTCCAGTGGCGACTACGGCCACTATGGGCCGCCGACGCACACGCACTGTGGCCGTACCAATAGACGCAGCAAGCCCAATGTCCGGGGGTCCCAGCACCTTGCCGCGCTCTAGAACCACCTGTCCCTTAGAAATATCCTCACCGACTGGCCTGATATGACTACCCTTGCCGTCGGTCCTAAACACCAAAACGCGATCGCCACGTGTTTCAGTGTACTCCTTGCGGACGACAGTGTCGGCTAGCGCTGGAATGGGGGCGCCTGTCATAATACGCATCGCAGTTCCCGGCAACACTCGTTTTCGAGGCACCACACCAGCGGCCACCTCCCCCCGCACCGTAAGCACTACCGGTACATTTGGCGAAGCATCGACTATGTCATTCCAGCAAACCGCGAAACCGTCCATTGCTGAATTGGAGAATGAGGGGACGTTCCGTCCCGACCGTATATCCTCGCAGAGAATCCGCCCGAGACCGTCAGCAACCGCGACCTTTTCGGAGGGCAACGGGGACGCGGCGTCCAGGATCATCTCGGCAGCCTGGCTTACAGTCGTCATACAATTAATCATCACTCGAACGCACGTAACAATCAAGGTACCGGTGAGTCGTGTCATCCATTATCCGAAGGAACATCGGACATTCAATAAAAAAGGCCCGATCTCGAAAGATCGGACCTTTTCAAAAATATCCCGGCAGCTTCCTACTCTCCCATGAGGGGACCCCATAGTACCATCGGCGCTAGAGGGCTTAACGACCGTGTTCGAGATGGGAACGGGTGTGACACCTCCGCTATCGCCACCGAGAAACTTGAAGGAACGCGACTTGGCGCGGCCCTTTCTAACTGCGTAAACTGAAGATGGTAAAACTGCAGAGTAGCAGTAGTGAATATGGTCAAGCCTCACGGCTAATTAGTACCGGTAAGCTTCAACCATTACTGGCCTTCCACATCCGGCCTATCAACCTCCTAGTCTAGAAGGGGCCTTCAGGGGTCTTACGACCCGGGATACTTAATCTTAGGGTGGGCTTCCCGCTTATATGCTTTCAGCGGTTATCCCTTCCGCACGTAGCTACCCGGCGGTGCGGCTGGCGCCACAACCGGAACACTAGCGGTGCGTCCATCCCGGTCCTCTCGTACTAGGGATAGCTCCCTTCAAGTATCCTACGCCCACGGCGGATAGGGACCGCACTGTCTCACGACGTTCTGAACCCAGCTCGCGTGCCACTTTAATCGGCGAACAGCCGAACCCTTGGGACCTGCTCCAGCCCCAGGATGTGACGAGCCGACATC
>CAYTMJ010000014.1:0-310359 GCA_964438895.1 uncultured Syntrophobacterales bacterium
TTCGACCACTTCCAGGGAGGTCTCGAGGCCCTTAGCCTCTTCAACTGTGATAACGCCTTCCTTGCCTACTTTGTTCATAGCCTCGGCGATCACCTCGCCGATGGTCGGGTCGTTGTTAGCCGCAATGGTGCCGACCTGTGCGATTTCCTTGGGATCTTTGGTGTCCTTGGATAGGCCCTTGAGTGATTTGGTGACTGCCTCTACTGCGCGCTCGATTCCCCGCTTCAGGTTCATGGGGTCGTGTCCAGCCACGACCATCTTTAGTCCCTCGGCGAAGATTTGGCGCGCCAGTACGGTGGCGGTAGTAGTGCCGTCGCCGGCGTTGTCAGATGTTTTGCTGGCGACTTCCTTGACCATCTGGGCGCCCATGTTCTCAAACTTGTCCTCCAGCTCCACCTCTTTCGCTACCGTGACGCCGTCCTTGGTCACGTTGGGAGCCCCGAAGGACTTGTCGATGACGACGTTTCGGCCCTTGGGACCGAGAGTCACGGTCACTGCGTCAGCCAATGTGTTGACGCCGCGGACGATGGCCTCCCTTGCATCCTGTTCAAATTTGACGATTTTCGCTGCCATTGGATCCTCCTTGACAAGAGTACGCGTTATTTCTTGACGATGCCGAGGATGTCATCCTCGCGCATGATGATGTGTTCTTCGCCGTCCAGGGTGATCTCGGTGCCGGCGTACTTGCCGAACAATATCCGGTCCTTCACCTTCACGTCCAGTGGAGTGATCTTGCCGTCTTCGTTGGCCTTACCCTTGCCCACTGCAACGATCTGACCCTCCTGGGGCTTTTCCTTGGCAGTGTCGGGAATGATGATCCCGCCCGCGGACGTTTCTTCCTCTTCAATCCGCTTGACGATAACCCGGTCCTGTAAGGGCCTGATGTTCATGTTGTTTCCTCCTTTTCAAGTTCCTCGTAATGTATTCCGATAGACTAATAGAAGCGCACAATGAGGTGTGGCGGTAAATCTAAGCACGGTCTTCGCGCTGTCAAGGGGTGTGGACAACTTTTGTCGGAAATCCGTTACAAGCGTTTCCGTAACCCTGTGGAGTTTGTGGACTCTGTTTGCCGTTCGGCAAAAATCCTGGCAAAATCGCGTAGTTCCAGCATACAACGTGATAAACATCCTCAAACCGCCGCCCCTGAGGCCCGGAGACACCATTGGGGTGGTGGCCCCGGCTGGAGCGGTCTACCGGGACCGTCTGGCAAAGGGCGTTCAGGCACTTGAAGCTCGCGGCTTTCGGGTGGAGTTGGCGGAGGGGATCCTCGCGCGCAAAGGGTACCTAGCGGGGAGCGAACAGCAGCGCGCCAAGACCATCGAGAGCTTCTTTGAGAGAGGCGATATCTCGGCTGTGTTCTGCGCGCGTGGCGGTTTTGGTTCCATACAACTCCTACCCGGCATCGATCCAGAGGTCATTCGAGCGAATCCTAAGATTTTTGTGGGCTTCAGTGACGTCACCGCGCTGCTAAACTGGATGTCGCAAAGTTGTGGTGTGGTGGCGTTCCACGGCCCCATGGTAGCGGTGGAGTTCGCCGGGGAACTTGGTGGTGGGGTCAGTGGTCATTTTTGGGACGCTCTAACCGGTAAGCGCAGTCTGTGGCGGATAAAGGGAACCGGTGTGCTTCGGTGCGGTGACTTTCCCGCTCGGGGAATGGTAGCTGGAGGGTGTCTCTCCGTGCTGGTAACCACCTTGGGAACCCCTTATGAGATCGATACAGCCGGAAAGATCGTTTTTCTCGAGGATGTAGCCGAGCGTCCCTACCGACTCGAACGAATGCTTACCCACCTTAGTATGGCGGGCAAGCTTGAGGACGTAGCTGGAGTGGTTACGGGCTCCTTCAACGAATGCGAAACGGGGGCGGAGAGGGATGTCGTGGACGTTCTGGCGGATGTGTTTCGCAACGCTCCATACCCTGTGGTCACCGGCCTTCCCTGTGGCCACGCTACCGCCAACACCCTTCTCCCTATTGGCATCCAGGCGGAGCTGGACGGTCGTAGTGGTGAGTTGAGGCTCGTGGAGCCCGCGACGGAGTCGGCGAGTTGATGCGGCGGGTTGATGAGGCATGCCGTCGCGGAATGTTGGCCGGCGTCTTCCCGGGAGCTGTAGTGCTGGTGGGTAACAACGAAGGCATTCTTTTCCATCGTGCGTATGGCCACCGAGCGTTGATGCCTGAGCGGCTCCCTATGATGCCGGACACTTTGTTCGATCTCAGCTCTCTCACAAAGCCCATCGCTACGACAACTGCCATGATGCTGTTGGTGCGGGATGGGCGCGTGCAGTTGGACGATACGGTCTGTGTGGTGATTCCTGAGTTCAGCCGCGGCGCGAAAGCGGCAATCACCTTTCGCCAGCTTCTGAACCACACTTCAGGCCTCCCGGCCTGGCGACCTTTCTACAAATCCATCACGCCGGAGAACCCGTGGGGTAGTTCCCGGTCGGACGAGGAGCACCGAGGGCCGAGAGGTGTCAATCCCGTACTTCCTGGGGAAAATGCTGGCCGACGCCGCTGTCTTGAGGGGGTCCATGAAGCAGGGCTGACAGCCTCCCCGGGCGAGAAGCCTCTTTACAGCGATCTTGGCTTTATTCTCTTGGGCGAGGCCGTCGAGAGACTGAGCGGGAGACCGCTGGATCTGTTCTGTCAGGATGAGGTTTTCGCGCCAATGGGCTTGGCGTCGACGTTCTTTGCGACGTTAGATCCGTGTTCTCAAAAACGCGGGCCGGGTCCTGCTCACACTGTTGCTGCCACTGAGGACTGCCCGTGGCGTCGGAAGATACTGTGCGGTGAAGTCCACGACGATAATGCATTCGTCATGGGCGGGATCGCTGGCCATGCCGGGGTGTTCTCCTCAGCTCTGGATGTTCACCGTTTCATTCGATTTCTTGCACGCTGCCGACGCGGTGCTGAGCCGCAATTTCTGCCCGCCACGGTCGTGCATGAGTTCCTGGAGGCGGAACGAAAACTGCCTGGCCAGACTCATGTGTTGGGCTGGGATACACCGTCGCCCACGATGTCCTCTAGCGGATGCCATTTCTCGGCTCACACAGTGGGACATTTGGGCTTCACTGGCACCTCCGTTTGGTGGGATCTGGAGCGGGACGTTCATGTTGTCTGCCTCACCAACCGCGTGCACCCATCACGAGCCAACCTCGCCATCCGTACGTTCCGTCCGTTGGTGCACGATGCGGTGATGGAGGACCTGTCGTCGTGATTCCGGATTTGAGCCCCGGAGCGCACGTTCATTTTGTTGCCGTTTGTGGCGTTGGCACGGGGTCTTTAGCTGGCCTACTTAAGCAGCGGGGTTTTCGTGTCACTGGCTCAGACGAGAACGTGTATCCTCCTATGAGCACTTTTTTGGAAAGTATAGGCATAGATGTTCTGCCGGGTTTTAGGGAGGCTAATCTCGGCGCCCGCCCGGACCTGGTCGTCATAGGCAATGCTGTATCCCGGGGAAATCCCGAGGCCGAAGCAGTCCTGTGTCGCGGCATTCCTTTCGTGTCGCTACCTGAGGCTCTTGGGCGGTTCCTCGTTGATGGAAAACGCTCGGTGGTGGTAGTTGGCACTCACGGCAAGACCACCACCACTTCGTTAATGGCTTGGGTACTGGTGGCCGCAGGGCTTGATCCGAGCTTCTTCATCGGCGGGATTCCGGTGAATTTTGGTAGCGGGTTCCGCTCGGGCGCCGGGTCCTGGGTTGTTATGGAGGGCGATGAATACGATAGCGCCTTCTTCGACAAGGGACCAAAGTTCCTGCACTACCAACCGGAACGAGTCATTCTCACGAGCCTGAAGTTCGACCATGCGGACATCTACCGGGACCTAGGACATGTGAAGGAGGCCTTCCAGCGCCTGGTGAAGATTATTTCTTCCGACGGCGAACTCCTAGTTTGTGACAAGGCTAAACACGCCAAGAGCCTGCTAAAAGAGGCGGCGTGTCCGGTCCTGACTTACGGCACGGACAAATTGGCCGACTGGGGGGCCCACGATATCTGTGCCCGCGGTGGTCGGATTACCTTTACCCCCTGCTTCAATGGTGTTACCGAGGGCCCGGTTGAAGTGCCGATGATCGGTCGTCACAACGTGGGTAACGCGTTGGCGGTCTACGCGACTGCGAGGGGGATCGGTTTGAGACCGGCAGTAATCCGCTCAGCCATGGCAACCTTTGGCGGGGTGAGGCGGAGACAGGAAATCGCTGGCGAGGCGGACGGTGTCCTGGTTGTCGATGATTTCGCTCACCACCCTACTGCGGTGGCGGATACCATTGACGCGGTTCGCGAGGCCTGGCCTGGAAGAAGGCTGTGGGCTGTTTTCGAGCCGCGTAGCCATACCAGCCGGAGGCGGGTTTTTCTCATAGAGTTTGTTCGTGCCTTAATGCGCGCCGACCGAGTCCTCCTCTCTGGCCTCTATCATCCGGAGAAGATCCCTGAAGATGAGCGTCTCGTGCCATCGGAGCTGGTGGACCTCATCAACAAGGAGCGGGGCGATCGGGCCGCTTCTTACGTCCCTCGCGTCGATGACATCGCCCGGGCTGTGATTAGGGATGCAGTGGATCAGGACATCGTCCTGGTGATGTCCAACGGCAGTTTCGGTGATTTGCCGCGCAAGATCGTTGGTGGGCTCCAACAGCGAGAATCTTGACTTGCCGTCAGCCGTTGACTAGACTCCAGCGCATGGGTAGTCAAGACCAGATTCTTCGCTTGACCGACACGGCAATCGCTCATGTCAAGAAGATCCGTGAGCGGGAGAACTTCGATGGTCGGGGGTTGCGGGTTTCCGTGATGTTGGGAGGGTGCTCCGGCTATTCCTACAAGTTGGATTTCGACGACGCCCCCCAGCCGGAAGATGTGGTGCTCGAGATGGACGGCCTGAAGGTTTACGTAGAGACGGCCATTCTGCAGCAGCTCGAGGGGACGGTGATCGACTACGTGAGCGAGCTCCAGGGTGCAAGCTTTCGTTTCTCCAACCCAAAAGCTACGGGTACGTGTGGGTGCGGCACTTCCTTTTCGGCGTAGTGGACCACTGTATCTCCTTTGGCCAGTTCGACTCTTCTCCGAGGTCGTTGCCTTGAAAGCGATCCAGATTTACGAGTACGGCGGGGCCGATAAGCTTCATTACGAGGAAACTCCAGACCCGGTGCTGGGGACGCCCGGAGATGTAGTTGTGAGTCTCAAGGCCTCCTCGTTGAATCATATCGACCTGTGGAACCGTAAGGGCTTGACCGGGATGAAGGTAGAGTTCCCGCATATTCTTGGCGCCGATGGCGCGGGTGTGGTGGAGGAGGTGGGAAGCGATGTAGTCCACTGCAAGCAGGGTGATGCGGTTTGCCTATATCCTCCGGTCGGTTGCGGTGGTTGTGAGTTCTGTCGAACTGGTCGAGATTACATGTGTGTTCGCCTGCGCGTCCTCGGCGAGGGTATGAAGGGGTCGTATGCTGAGCGTGTTGTGATCCCAGGGGCAAATTGCTTTCCCATTCCGAAGGGCTATGGATATGAGGAGGCGGCGGCGTTCCCGCTGGTTTTCATCACGGTGTGGCGCATGCTGGTAACCAACGCCAGGCTCACACCTGGAGAGAAGGTTCTGATCCTAGGCATCGGTGGTGGTGTGGCCATGGCGGCGCTGCAGATAGCTAAGGCCATGAACGCCTGGGTGGCGGTCACTTCGAGCAGTGACGAAAAACTCGAGAAAGCCCGAGAACTAGGCGCCGACTACGGGTTGAACTATCGGGAGTGCGATTTCACCCGGGAAATTCGCAACGTCACTGGTAAGCGGGGCGTGGATGTTGTGGTGGACTGCGTAGGCGGTGAGAGTTGGGTTAAGAGCCTCGCGGCCTTGGTTAAGGGCGGCCGACTCGTGACCTGCGGTGCAACCACCGGTGGAAAGCCGCCGACGGACATACCGCGGATCTTCTGGAACCACCTCAGCATCTTTGGCTCGACCCTTGGCAGCCGGGAAGAGTTCGATCAGGTATTGCGGTTCGTTGAAACGACAGGGGTTAGGCCCGTGCTCGACAAGAGCTTTCCCTTATCCGAAGCCGCTGCGGCCCAGACCAGGCTAGAAACTGGCCAACAGTTCGGAAAGATTGTCCTACTTCCGGGGTAAGGGTACAGGCCTGTCCGCGGCCCTGCTGTTTGAGCAGAGGAGGCGCCAACGACAAAATGCGCATTATCGGAGGTACAGCTCGGGGAAGGCGGATAAAGCCGCCCAAAGGGAGTGCCATCCGTCCGACAGCCGATCGGGTGAGGGAGGCGATGTTCAATATCCTTCCCCGTGATCTAACCGGGCAGAGGGTGTTGGACCTTTTCGCCGGTAGCGGGAGCCTGTCCCTGGAAGCTTTGAGCCGGGGGGCGGCGTCAGTGTTGTTGGTGGACGAGTCAGAGGAGGCGGCACGCCTGATTCGGCAGAATCTCAAAACGCTTGAGTTCACCGATCGGGCGTGGATTTGGATGATGCCGATTAGCAAAGCCCTGAGGCAGTTGGAGAACGAGGGGAAGGCGTACGATGCTATCCTTCTTGATCCACCGTACGAGGACTATTGGGTGGAGAAGGCATTGGCTATGATCTCGAAGGCTCGGATACTCCAGAAAGAAGGCGTCGCGGTTGCAGAGCACAGCGTGAGGGAGGGGGTCGGGGAGCGATGCGACGCCTTGGTGCGGTACGATCAACGGCGTTACGGGGATACGGTGCTGTCCTTCTTCGGGTTCGACAACCAAGGTTAGGTTCTAAATGGCAGAAATCAGCGTTGCAGTCTATCCAGGATCCTTCGACCCCATCACTAATGGGCACATTGACCTAGTGACGCGGACACTCCGAATCTTCGACGAGGTCATCATTGCTATTGCGCGAAACCAGGAAAAGGGACGAACGCTCTTTTCGGTGGAGGAGCGGATGGCTACGGTGCGAAAGGTATTTGAGTCGGAGAAGCGCATACGTGTGGACAGCTTCGAAGGTTTATTGATCGACTACGCGGAGACGGTGGAAGCTAAGGTGGTCATCCGAGGGCTACGTGCGGTTTCTGATTTCGAGTACGAGTTTCAGATGGCTACAATGAACCGTCGGCTCAAGCCGAACCTTGAAACTTTCTTTATGATGACCGGTGAGTCGTCCTTTTACATCAGCTCGAGACTGGTCAAGGAGGTCGCTGAGTTGGGCGGTGACGTCGCCGCGTTTGTTCCGAAGGTTGTACTCCAGCAGCTTTTAGAGAAGTTCCCAGTGTCCTAGGGGGCACGGGCTGCTCTCCGGTTGACACTCCCGTACCGACGGGCTACAACCATCCTGCGGGGTGGAGCAGCCCGGTAGCTCGCAAGGCTCATAACCTTGAGGTCGGTGGTTCAAATCCACCCCCCGCAACCACTGCCTGCAGCCGATCACCTCATGCGATGAAAGTACGGGAACGCACTCTCACTCCAGATAGAGACGGAATCTACGGTTATTTGGCTGCTCCGGAACGTGACAAGCCGGGCCCGGCTCTTCTCATGACACATCAGAACACCGGGCTGACCGATTACCAGAAGATCGAGGCATTGAAGTTCGCCCACCTTGGGTACACTGTGGTTGTGCCTAATCTATATTCACTGCTCGGTTTTCCGGATGCAACCCATATCCACACTGGTAGGCAGATCCAAGCGCGTACCCGAGACGCGGACTTTGTTCGTGTCATTCGACAGGGCTGGGACTATCTCACTTCGCGAAACGATGTTGACGCCGCTCGCGTGGCTGTCTCTGGCTACTGTATGGGTGGACGTATTGCTATCCACTTCGTCTCGGCTACTCCAGAAGTTCGCGCCTTTATCGGCTACTACCCCACGATCCGAGATGAATCCGCCACCGTGTTCAGGCCGGTCCACCCATGTGATGCTGCTCGTAACATTGGGTGCCCGTCCATGATTCTCTATGGTGCCGACGACGGAATTTCTACTCCGCCTATCCAGCAACGGGTCTGGGAGAGTTTCCTTGGAAACGGCCAATCCCTGGAGTGGCACTTGTTTCCCTTCGGTGGTCATGGGTTTGTGGACCCCGGCACCGAGGGCTATCATCCTCACGCAGCTAAACTTTCCTGGCCGCTGGTTGTGGACTTCATGGCCAGGGAGCTTGACAACGAGTCCGACGGCCTGACTTTCTCGGAAAACTGATTTCTCGCGGCTTGTTTCGGACCGAGAATCCAATTCCTTTTCTGCTACTACAGAAACAAGGGACGAGGTTTGGTTGTTACCCCGCATGTGATTCGGGATCCGCGAGCGGTGTATTTCCGTTAGAGTTTGGCGAGGCGTTCACGGCGCACGCGCTCGGCCTTGGAAAGCCGTCGGGGGTTGCCTTTCTTCTGTCCGCCCGGACGTCGTGGGGGAGCGTCAAAGTCACTGTCATCCTTCACGGGGTTGGACTCCATCGGGACCTTCCGCATCTTCGTGAGGAATTCGCCTACGTACAGGGCTACAGCGCCGCTGCTTTCCACGCTACGGCGCAAATCTCGATCGGATGTTACTACGATGCAGGTGGTCCTAATCTCATGTGCCATGCGTTCGATAACTGCGTCGGCCTTCTCGCCGAAGCGGGAGAACACTACTGTTACGTTTCCTATCTGTTGTCGCGTTTCGTCGGTCGGTCCGGCCCGCCATCCGTCGAAAACGGTCGTCAGGGAATGCCCCGTGCGTTTCTGATATAGTACCACCTCGCTGACGAGGTCCGCGCGCTTCCGCTCCAAATCGCCGCGCAAACCTTGTTCACTGCCAATCACGTTGTAGCCGTCAATTACGATATGGAACGACATATATAAACTCTCCGTCGGGGTCGAGCATGAAGCCTGGAGTATATCTGTTTCCGAAGACAGGAGCGACCACGGCGCTAAGGGTTTCACTAGGGTGCGGAAAATGTTGTAAACTTCACCCAACCGTTATGGTGTGGGGTTCGGTCTCGCGTGGAGGAATCGCGACGAGGCCCTGTCTATCAATTGAGAAAGTGAGTCGCCAGTGATTTTTAATAAGGCTCAACGAATCCAGGAGTTGCCGCCGTATCTATTCGCTGAAATCGACCGGAAGAAGCGTGCCGCACAGGCAAAGGGAGTTGATCTCATCGACTTAGGCATTGGAGATCCTGATATACCCACACCCGGAAGGATTATTCAAAAACTTGCCGACGCCGCAACAAAAACAATTAATCACCGTTATCCCAGCAGTTCGGGTTTGATGGAGTTCCGTCAGGCGGTCGCCGAGTGGTATGAGCGGCGGTTCGGTGTCATGCTCGACGCCGCCACCGAGGTGGTATCGCTTATTGGTTCCAAGGAAGGCGTGGCCAACATGGCGGTGGGTTATGTGGACCCTGGCGATGTGGTTTTGGTGCCGACTCCCGCCTATCCGGTGTACGAGATAGGGACTCATTTCAACGGAGGCGAAGTGTTCCACTTACCGTTGCGCCAGGAGAATGGGTTCTTGCCTGACCTCTCGAGCATACCTTCAGACGTGCTTAAACGGGCCAAGATGTTGTGGATTAACTATCCTAACAATCCCACGGGCGCAGTAGTAGACGAGAGCTTTTTTAAGGAAGCTGTGGAATTCGCCCAGCGGCACCGCGTGATTCTGTGCCACGACGCGGCGTACACGGAGCTCGGCTTCGATGGGTATCGCGCTCCGAGCATTTTGGAGATCGAGGGAGCTAAGGACGTAGCTATCGAGTTTCATTCGCTGTCGAAGACCTTCAATATGACTGGTTGGCGCATTGGGATGGCGGTAGGCAATGCAGAGTTGGTGGCAACCCTAGGTCAGGTGAAGTCCAACGTGGACTCGGGGGTTTTCCAGCCGGTGCAGGAGGCGGCTATCCTCGCCTTGGAGCACGCAGAGGAATTGCTGGTCCCCATTCGAGAAGTGTACCAGGAAAGACGCGATGCGGTGGTCGACGGCTTGCGTGGGGCAGGCTTCGAAGTTACGGCACCCCGGGCGACTTTCTATGTTTGGTTGCCCGTACCTGGCGGATACACCTCTGAGGAAATTACGACCCGGCTCCTCGACGAGGCGGGCATCGTTACCACCCCCGGAAACGGCTTCGGACAACCCGGTGAGGGCTTTATCCGGTTAACTCTGTGCTCCCCGACCCAGCGCTTAAAGGAGGCCGTGGAGCGACTCCGGCAGGTCAGGTTGTAGCATTAGCGCTGTGGAGCATTGTGCTTATATCGGTGTGGGCTCGAACCAGGGAAGGAAAGAGGAGAACTGCCGTGGCGCCATCGTGGAGCTTGGACGGATACCGCAGACGCATGTTCGGGAGGTGTCGGCGTGGTATGCCACAGAACCCTGGGGTATAGCGAGCACAGAGTGGTATGTTAACGGTGTTGTGGTTGTTGACACAGATCTGCGACCCGAAGTCCTCCTGAAGTACTGTCAGGCCCTCGAAAGGAAAATGGGCCGTTTACCCGACTCGCAACGTTGGGCCGATCGGGTCATTGATCTGGACATTCTGTTCTTCGATGATATGGTGTTAGAAGGGCCTGGGCTGGTTATTCCGCATCCGGAACTTCATCGTCGCCGATTCGTGTTGGTTCCGCTGTGCAAGGTCGCGCCGAACCTCACGCACGCACGCCTGGGCAGCGACGTCCGCGAGCTTCTTGCTCGCGTGGAGGATGACGGACAGGTTCATGAGATAGTCTCCAGGGGAGTCAAATGAGCCGCGACGATTGTTGAGAATGCTGCTGTCATGTTCCTCAAGTTTCTGATACTGGGCCTGCTGGCCTATCTGGTTTTGGTGCTGATCTATTCGAGTGTCAGGCGCAAGGGCAAAGCAACTGGCGGCGCCTCTTCTGAAGGCGAACCTATGGTGCTCGACCCTCATTGTAAGAGCTACGTGCCCAAGGAAGAGGCCTATCAGTCAGACGGGCACTATTTCTGCAGCGAGGAGTGTGCCCGCGCTTTCGGAGCCCAACACGTCTAGCGCGTCCGCTTTTTAGAATCTCGGCGGTTCAACACGTAGTAGTTTAGGAAATCCTCCAGTAGGACCCTCCCGGACTCCGCGAGGATCGATTCGGGGTGGAACTGGATTCCTTCCACTGGATGGTGGTTGTGGCGAACGCCCATGATGACGCCGTCCCGAGTATAGGCACTGACGGTGAGTTCATTGGGTAGGCTATCCGGCTCGAGCACTAGAGAATGGTAACGCATGGCTGGGAAGGGATTCTCTTGCGAGCGGTAGATAGTATCGGAGTCGTGCATGACGTCCGACATCTTTCCGTGCATGATTTCATTCGCCCGGATCACGCGCGCCCCATATGCGGCACCGATGCATTGATGGCCTAGGCATACCCCTAGGATGGGGATTTGTGCGCCGAATCGCCGAATCACTTCACACGAGACGCCCGCTTCGCTGGGTGTGCGGGGGCCTGGTGAGACAACGATGGCATCCGGCCGGAGAGATTCGACCCCGTCCACGTCGATGCGGTCATTGAGAACCACTTGAATCTCCGCGCCGAGTTCGGCCAGGTAGTGGTAGAGGTTGTAGGTGAACGAGTCGTAGTTGTCGATCAGAAGGATCATGTCGTTGCTCTACTGTTCTTTTCTCCAGGATTCCGCCAAGCCTATGGCTTTCAGCATGCCGCGTGCCTTGCTTAGGGTCTCATTATACTCAGCGGTGGGATCGGAATCCGCCACGATCCCCGCTCCCGCCTGAATGACGGCGGTGCCATTGTGCACGGTGATAGTGCGGATGGCGATGCAGGTGTCCAGGTTGTTGTTGAAACTCATATAGCCTACTGCTCCGGCGTAAAGGCCCCGCCTTTGAGGCTCCAGCTCGCTGATGATCTGCATGGCCCGGACCTTGGGCGCTCCGGAGACCGTTCCCGCGGGGAAGCAGGAAGCGAACAGATCTAGTGGCGTTTTCCCCTGGTCTAGCTCCGCCTTGATGTTAGATACGATATGCATGACGTGAGAATAGCGCTCAATGGTCATGAGCTGATCCACCTCCACTGAGCCCACCTTGGCTACCCGTCCCACGTCGTTGCGCCCAAGATCTACCAGCATGATGTGCTCGGCGCGTTCCTTTGGGTCCGCCAGGAGATTCTCTTCCAGGTCTCGTTCGCTCTGCGCGTCTCGGCCCCGGGGCCGGGTGCCCGCGATAGGCCGAAGCTCAATGTCCCGGCCGGTGAGACGGACGAGGATCTCTGGCGAGGAACCGATAATTTTCAGGTCCTCGAGTTCAAGAAAAAACATGTAAGGAGACGGATTGGTAAACCGTAGGGCGCGGTAAATCTCGAAGGGTTCGACTTGCGTGTGAGTCTCTAGTCTTTGGGATAGGACCACTTGGATGGCATCCCCGGCGGCGATGTACTCCTTACCTCTGCGTACCATCGCGCGGAACCTTTGCGGCGTTACATTGGAGTTATACTTGATGCTCGATCCCAAGCCCGTGAGGCTTCTGGCTCCTAGAGTCTTCGGGGATTTTCGGAGGGATGATTGTAGATTCTCGATGCGAGACACCGAGTCACCGTAGAGCGAACGCAGACTCGCACCCCTCTTTATGGGGACGTTGTCGATGATAGTGATAGTGTGTTTGAGATTGTCGAAGCTCACCAGGGTGCGTACCAACAGGAAATAGACGTCCGGGAAACGACTGGCTCGTTCCTTCTTGTTGGGAACCCCGTGGAGTACTTCTACCGAATCGTACGCAACGTATCCTAGGGCGCCACCGGTGAAGGGGAGATCCGGCAGGCTGACGGCCGGCTGGTATCCGTCGAGGAGCTTCTCCAGTTCCTTCAAGGGGTCTTCGCAGGTCCGTGACTCCGTCTTCCGGCCTCGAGTTATCTCTACCTTATGGCCCCAGGCCTTGAAGACCAGTTCGGGTGCGGTTCCCAGGAACGAATAGCGTGCCCAGCGCTCGCTACCCTCCACGCTTTCCAGCAGGAAGGAGTGGCGGTTCTTTTTGAGACGGTCGTAAAAGGACAAGGGCGTTTCGAGATCCATGAGGATCTCTTCGTAGACCGGAATCACATTCCCCTGTTTGGCAAGCTTTGCGAACTCGCGGTACGAAGGTTGGATCATGGGCCTTTTGCGTAGCATGAAAGAGGAGTGGATGGAACGCCGATTCGGCCGGACGGGCTTGTTTGTAGCGTTTTGCACTCTTCTTGTCGGGGCCCAAGGTGGTTGTGTCAAAACACCTTCGGTGAGTTTCGGGGGTTCCGAGGGAATACATTCGAGCTTCCGGGTCGATGTGGCCGACACTTTCGAGAAGCGTCGTTGGGGCATGATGTACCGGAACGATATGGGGACGGACGAGGGTATGTTGTTTGTGTTTCCTGACGAGAAGAATCACTTGTTCTGGATGAAGAATACTCTGCTTTCCCTGGATATAATCTTCATGGATCGGCGTCGTCGGGTGGTGGGAATAGTCCGCAATACGGTGCCATTCTCGACCCGGTCAGTAGGTGTGGGTGTGCCCAGTAAGTTTGTTCTGGAGATTCGGGGCGGTTTGGCGCGACTACACGGGATAGCGGTAAACGATGTAGCTCGTTTCGAGGGTATCCCGTAGATACGTTTAGGTGATCCGACTCCCCTGTCGATTCGATTCGCTGGGACCTGATGGCATGACGTTCCCTAGGCTAGATCTCACTGAAGAAGTAAGGTCGGATAGGCTGTAGGCGTTCTTCATATGTGCCGGGGTCCAGAAGCCATAGGGTGGCCGCGATGCTACTCAGCAGCGAGTTTCCGTCCTGGGACGTGAAACACATACCCACTACTTCGCGGTCCCCTCGTAGCGCTAAGCTCTGGGTCACAATGGCGGTATGGTTGAGGATACGGCCGAACAGGCCGTGATCTCGCCCGAAGGAAAACACCGATGCGGACGAGCTTTTGTTGGTGACCGCGATGCGGCGGTTCGAGCGAATGCGCTGCATGACCTCTTCCATGTCGAGGGCGCGCTTGAGGATCAGGTTGAAGTGAATGGTATGCATGTACTGGGTGTTGATCTTGAGGGCCGAGGAATAGATGTCTAGGTCAAATCCCAGGGACTTGAACAGGTAGTAGGCGTCGCGTCCTTGGTGCGTGCCGAACTTGGCGTCATCGTGTCGTCCCACCTCCGGCGAGGGAATGAAGTCGCCCTCCTGACTCATGTCGTTGGCTCGCCGCATGCATACGAACCGTCCAGTTTCTAGGTTGTTTTCCTTTTCCGGTCCCAGCGCGAGGGTATCGATGAGCACCGCTAGGTTGTGGGTATTGCAACTCACTACCTGTATGAAGCGGTCCTCTTCCCTCTGGAGAGCCCCGTCATTGATGCCCCGGGCGTACATCTTGCCAAAACCGAACTCACTACCCTGAGCGATAAACCCTTTACCGTTCTTGCTAGCGTAGTGTTTGTAGTGTTTCTCCTTGTTCTCATTTCCGACGGGTGTACAATCGACGACCACTGAGGCCCGTTCGATGGCGGCTTCCGAGTCAAAGGACGGAGTCATGCCGAGGCTGGTGAATTCTTCGAAACGTTCCTTTTCGCCGCTCAGCTGGGCGCCTTTTGCTTGGAGTGCGATCACCTTGGAGCGGTCGGTCACTAGGGGGGTCTGCTTGTTGAAAGTGACCTCATCGATGCCGAAGGCCTCCCTGAAGCTTGCCAGGATGCCGATCAGTGGCTCGCCTATCGTACCAGTTCCGACAACGTGAACGATCTTCTGACTCATCGGTGTAACTCCTCAAAAGTTTCCGTTGGGTGAACGGCGCGGCCTTCCATGTTCCGCACGTTGCCGGTAGACTGTCTCGATACTGGATTGTTTGACACTAACAGGAGTGCTAAGCGGCCTCATAACGGCTCTCCTCATACCATACACACGACTTCGACGTAAGAGAAGGGGAACGTTTTGGATAAGAACCTTGGGAGCGGGTCCACAGGCTCGCCGGCCCTGTTCTTCGATGAACAGTTCGGGGTTTCGGTACGGGATATGGACCGGGTGTTGGCGAGGGCAATGGCCCGACGCGCAGATTACGCTGACCTCTATTTCGAATATCGAACCAACGAACAGACTCATCTTGAAGAGGGCCTTGTCAAGCAGGCGTCAGTCTCCACTGCTGCCGGGGTCGGCGCCCGCGTGCTGGTCGAGGACAGGACCGGATATGCGTTCACTGATGATGTAACGCTCAAGAACCTGGATACTGCTGTTAGAACGGCCAACGTCGTTGCCAACGCCCAGGGTTCAGACCCGCCCGTGCAAGTTCCCACAACTGCTGCCCTTCGACACGATTTGTACCCCGAGGCGCGGTCTGCCCTGGGCGTTTCTCTGGAACGAAAGATTTCTTTACTGCAGGATTTGGATCGGCTCGCGAGGAAGGCGGATACCCGCGTGAAGGGGGTTTTCGCTTCCCTGTTGTTGGAACACAAAGTTGTCCTCATTGCGTCCTCTCAGGGCTGGGTGTTGGGGGATGTTCAGCCGCTCGTGCGGTGTAACATCCGTTGTATCGTTGAAGCTGGAGGCAAGCGGCAGGTAGGCTATTTTGGGTGGGGTGGCCGCATGTCGCTGGACGAGTGCGCCGCTACGGAGCGATGTGAAGCCTACGCTCAGGAAGCGGTACGACGTGCGTTGGTGAACCTCGAGGCGGTGGCGGCCCCCGCGGGACCCACGGATGTGGTTCTGGGGCCCGGTTGGCCGGGGATCCTACTCCATGAGGCCATTGGACACGGACTCGAGGCCGACTTCAACCGGCGTAACACCTCGGCCTTCTCCGGCCGCATCGGCGAGCGCGTGGCCACCGAGCTTTGCACAGTGGTGGATGACGGCACCATCCCCTGGCGACGAGGCTCCCTCAATGTAGATGATGAGGGCACTCCCACCCAGCGCACTGTCCTTATTGAGAAGGGTATTCTACGGGGCTACATGCATGACCGGCTGAATGCCTCGCTCCTGGGAATGCAGTTGACCGGTAACGGCCGCCGTGAGAGCTACGCCCATGTGCCCATGCCGCGTATGACCAACACCTTCATGCTGGCCGGAGAGGAAGATCCACAAGACATCATCCGCTCGGTGAAGGACGGTCTCTACGCGGTCTCCTTCGGTGGCGGGCAGGTGGATATCACCAGCGGCAAGTTCGTTTTTTCCGCCAATGAGGCCTACCGCATAGAAGGGGGTCGGGTGACCCATCCAGTAAGAGACGCGACCCTCATCGGCAACGGCCCTGACGTACTCACGCGGGTGAGTCGGGTGGGAACGGATTTAGCATTGGACGATGGGATTGGTACCTGCGGGAAGAATGGCCAAGGGGTGCCCGTGGGGGTCGGACTACCCACGATTCGGATTGACCAGATTGTGGTGGGTGGTACTACCGTACGCAATTCCAGCACGTTTCAGGGGTAACATGGTGAAACGTTTGCCCATCGATCAGGAATTGGCAGTAGGGTTATTGGCTCGGGCAAAGGCGAAGGGCGCCTCCCAGGGCGACGTGAGCGTGGTGGAGCATGAGGGCCTTCGTGTAACTGCGCGGCTCGGGAAGGTGGAAGCAGTGAGCCAGGCTCACGAGACGCGGCTCGGATTGCGACTATTTTTTGGCCGAAGCTCTGCCGCAACCGCCACCTCCGACATGTCGCGTGCTTCTCTGGAACGATTGCTGGACGAAACCTGCGGTATGGCACGCGTTACAGCTAAAGATGAGTTCGCCGGTTTGCCGGACGCCGTTGACTTGGCCGCCGAGGTGCCGGACCTGGAATTGTTCGACAATGAGGCGCAGGATCTGTCCGTGGAGCGAGGCATTGAGCTCGCGCAGTTGGCAGAGGAGTCCGCGATGCAATACGATCGGCGGATCACCAACTCGGAGGGCGCGGAGTTCGGCAGTTCTTTCAACCGGATCATTCATGTCAATTCGGAGGGCTTTGCAGGGGAGTATGCCACCTCGACCTTTCGTCTCTCTGTTTCTCCGGTGGCGACGACCAATGGTTCTATGGAGCGTGACCACTGGTATACGGCGGCGCGTCGGCATGACGCCTTGGATTCCCCGGAAACGGTAGGTCGCGAAGCCGGGCGGCGCGTTATCCGGCGACTGGGGGCTCGCAAGGTGAGAACCCGCGAGGTTCCAGTGGTGTTCGATGCCGCCGTCGCGGGTAGTTTGGTGCAGC
The DNA here is from genome assembly GCA_964438895.1 of uncultured Syntrophobacterales bacterium. Lineage (GTDB taxonomy): Bacteria > Desulfobacterota > Binatia > UBA9968 > JAJDTQ01 > JAJDTQ01. The sequence continues at coordinate 17,057 of CAYTMJ010000014.1, forward strand.
ACGTGGGCCAGGCCGTTTCCGGCTACGCTCTCTACCAGCGCGCGTCTTTTTTGTGTGACCGCATTGGGCAGCGCGTGGCCTCTGAGCTCGTGAATATTGTCGATGACGGCACGATGTTGCAAGCCCTGGGGTCTCGACCGTTCGACGGTGACGGTGTGGGTGTCCGGCGCAAGGAAGTGATAACGGCGGGCGTCTTGGAAACCTATCTATTGGATACCTATAGCGCCCGAAAGCTTGGCAGCAAGTCCACCGGTAATGCGGTTCGGGGTGCGGGTCAGGCCTCGGGCGTGTCGCCCATGAATTTTTTCCTCCTGCCCGGGGCGCACAGCCTCCGGGACATCGTTGCGTCGGTGGAGGACGGGTTTTTGGTGACCGAATTGATGGGTTTCGGTGTTAACCTCGTAACCGGCGACTATTCTAGGGGCGCGGCCGGGATTTGGATCGAGAAGGGCGAGTTGACTTACCCTGTGGAAGAGTTGACCATTGCTGGGAGCCTCACCGAAATGCTTAACCAGATCGAGATGGTCGGTAACGACCTCCGCCTCCAAAGTCCCATAGCTGCCCCCGCAGTAAAGATCTCGCGCATGACCGTCGCCGGGATCTGATGCGGAGTTGCGAAGGGGGTCCTAGCCCGACAGATTTCAAAAACTGTTGATGTGCGCTCAGAATCTAGGGGTTGATGCTATTTGTGGGCTTGCGCTGCGATGAGGTCACGGTATCTTGAATCCTTTTCCTAGTACGATTCGCATTAGCGCTTCGACGTTGGTGACCGTAGGGTCGAACTCGATGACGGCGACTTGTCGCTCGACCGAAAACTCCACTTCAGTCACCCCGGGCGAACCCCTGAACGCTTCCGCCAGTTCCGTCGCCGCCGTGTCCGTCAAGTCTTCGATAGAAACGATGGCTGTTTTGGTGGTCATGGCTTGTTTAGGCCCCCCTTAGACCCGGCGGACGGCTTCTCTTCTAACAGCCGTTTGATTTCCCGGCCGGCGTGTTCGGCATTGGCCTCCGGCACGAGGGTTTCGAAGGCGGGGAAGAGGCGTTGCTCTTCGCTCCGAATGTGTTGCTCCAGCAGGTCCCCGAAATCGAACAGATACTTTCGCAATTCGCCGGATTTCACTTTTCCAGCCGCCATCTTGTGAAACTCTCGGTGCTCGCTCTCGAGTCGTACTACCAGATCCCTGCATTCCTGATAGTTTGTCATCAACGGAAATAGGACCGTCTCTTCGGCTCTGAAATGTGCGGCGAGACACTCGTTGAGGAAACGGGAGACCTCTGTAAAGCACGCTTTCATGGCTGTGGGGTCACCGGGATTTAGCTGCCCGAGGGCGTATTTTCGACAACGTAATGCCAGCCCCAATCCTTGGTGGTGGTCGTTGGACAGCAAAATCAGCGCTGGATGGCGTTTGGCCATGTTTGTTCGGTCAAATTGACGGTGTCTGGTCTATGGGCTACCCTTCACCATTCGGGTTTTACTGGAGGTTGTTATATGGCAGACGACGTGACAGTCAAACGCGAGATTGTCATTGAGGCCGATACAAAGGCGTTGGAGCGGCAGAAGAAACGCGGCGAGGCCCGCGGATTTACGGTTCTATGCGACGAGGCGGAGCGGACCGGTGGAGACAACAGCGCCCCACCTCCTTTGGCATACTTCGCACTCGCTCTCGGGTTCTGACTGCTCACTCAGATTTCCCGGTACGGGGAAATGATGAAAGTGAAGATCCTTAATGCCCGGGTCCACGTCACTGGGCGCTTCAAGCGAGAAGGTTCGGTACTTAGGGAGACCATCGATGCTCAGGGTGTGGGCTTTGATACCAAGCTCGACGTGGAGTCAGACGAACCGGCAGAGCGAGTGGCTGCAGTAATGCGTAACGCGGAGGACGGTTGCTACGTGATGCAAACCATTCTCAAGCCGACGCCCGTGGTGCGACTTTTCACGCTCAACGGATCAGACTTCGACCCGCGTAAACAGTAGAATGATGGATATAGCTGTGGAATCATTGATTTTTGATGTAGAGCAGGCCGAGTTCGAGGCGAAGGTATTGGAGCGTTCTCGGGAAACCCCTGTGGTGGTGGATTTTTGGGCGCCGTGGTGCGGTCCTTGCAGGACTCTGGGCCCAGTGCTCGAGCGAGTGGTGGAGGAATACCAGGGGAAGCTTCTTCTCGCCAAAGTCAACGTTGATGAGAATCCGGAGTTGGCAGCCAATTACAGTATACAGGGAATCCCAGCGGTGAAGGTCTTTAAGGACGGCGCCATGGCTTCGGAGTTCACTGGTGCGCTTCCCGAACCCGCGGTGCGTGAGGTTCTCGGTAAGGTCGTGCCCACACGTGAAGAGGAGCTGGTCTTGGAGGCCGACCAGCTATGGTCCGGCGGCGATGCCAAAAGGGCATCGGCACTCTACGAGGAGGTTTTAGAGGAATCGCCGCACCATCCCGGCGCGCTTCTGGGGCTGGGGCGCGGGCTTTTGGAGACGGACGTGGCGCGCGCCCTTGCTGTGTTGAAGGGGGTTCCCCCGGGCTGTCCGGAACGAAACGAAGCTGACCGGCTACTGGCACGGCAGAGTTTGAGTGAGGGGGAGGATGCTGACGTGGAGGTTCTGCGGCGGGAATTGGCCTCCGAACCGGACCGAATCGATCTGCGCTTCCGGTTAGCCCAATCGCTGGCCGCGGAGGAGCGCTACGAAGCCGCCCTCGAGGAGTTTCTGGCGGTGCTGAGCAAAGACCGAGCGTTTGAGGACGACGGTGCCCGCAAGGCAATGGTGCAAATCTTCGAGGTGCTAGGATCCGGAAACGAGATCTCTGACCGCTTTCGGTCAGAGATGGCCAAGATTCTGTTCAGCTAGAACGCAAAGTTTCTTTCGTCCTTCTACCCCGAGGCGTGAACCTGCCCCGCTTCCTTTGATGCGACTGTGTTGGCATTCAGCTTCGCCTGAAGACGTGGGTAGAACCGTAGCGGGTTTTCAAACAAGATCTTGTGCTTCAGCTCACTGCTCATGTCATCGCGGCCCAGTAGATGTGGGATGTCGTTGCTGAAGTCCCGTTGATCCCGTTCGTGGGGGTAATCTGAGGCCCAGAGCAAGGTGTGCTCCGGTACCAGACGGGCGGTTTCGGGCAGTAGCGTCTCTTCGACCTCTGCGGCGAAATAGATGTTGCCTGCCCGGAAGTATTCGCTGGGCTTACGCTTGCAGTTCGGTGAGTATTGTCCCTTCCGTTCATACTCCTCGTCCATCCGATCCATCATGTAGGAGACCCAGCCCGCGCCACATTCCAGTACGCCAAACCGAAGCTTCGGGAACAACTCAAAGACACCTTCGCAAATCATCGCTACGAGTTGCCGGAATTGCGCGAAGGGATGCTCCAGGCAGTGGGCAACCATGAAGTTTCGGGTGCCGTCGATGCCCAGATCCGGAAAACTCATGCCTCCGTGGGGCGAAACCGGTACATCTAACCTTTGCGCCTCTTCCCACAGCGGGTGGAAGTCGGGACCACTGAACAGCTGTCCTCCTGGTGTAGCGGACGGTAGCACTGCCCCTACCATTCCCAGTTCCTCAACGCTGCGGCGGAGTTCCTTGACAGCCTCGTCGATGTCCTGAATGGGCAGCAACGCTACTCCCACCAGACGTGGGCTTATCCGCATGAACCGGTCGTGCAGCCAGTCGTTGTAGGCTCGTGCCATGGTGATGGCCCATTGGTGATCTCGTATCGCTGCATGAGTTAACCCCTGAGTAGGGTAAAGAACGGTCAACTCGATGCCGTTCTTGTCTAGGAAGTCGAGCCAATGCTGTGCGTTAGGTCCTGTGCCGCCGCCAACCCAGCCACCGGGCTTCCTCAACGACCGAAGGTAGCCATCCATTGTAAGCCCCGGCCAGAAACTATATGACCGATGCCATTCCAGGTCGGTGTAGGGGCTCCCTATGTAGTCGCGAAGCTCCTCGTCGAGCTCCATCACGTGCCCGTCGGCGTCGATGATACGTTGTTCGGACATGTCTAATTCCTCTCGTAAAAGGGCCCGTCAAGTTCGTAAATACTAACCTGGAACTTTCCCTCGGGCAAGCCAGAAAGAATGCGTGTGACTGAGGTAGGGTTGTTGCCATTATCCGTCTCGGGATGCGTGCCGACTGCATGTTTCAAATGCTCCATTTGTGGGTGCCCGGCGATGTGTTGAGAATAAATCATCCAACCGGCTGCCTATTCTGAGTTTGAAACCCGGTTTCGTGGTCCAAGGCGTACCAAAAACGTTTGCTGGTTAACGTCAGGCACGTCGGTCTAAAAGGGATGGGAATACGCTCTGTCACCTCTTCGCGCGACGGATCGTAGCGAAGAAAGGCGTATGCTGTTTGTTGGTCGTTGCTCCAGTCGCCGAGGGGGCCAGGGTCACACTCGATACACCAGAGCTCGTCGCCGTGCGAAGTGGGGCTGAAGACTTGGTGTTCCATCCGGATGGTCCACAACGCCCCACCACTGTTTGGGTCTATGCAAAACAACTTTCGGTTACGTCGGTGAGTTAACCAAAGTTTGTCCTTAAGGACCGTAACGCCGGAGGCGGCGCCGTCGGGACAGTCAAATTGACGCAGAACTTCGTTTCTTTCGGGAGACCAGAGAAGCAACTGTTGTCCCAGGCGGCCGCCCCCGGCGATGAGCCATACCCCCTCTCTCGATGGGCAAGCGTGACGGACGCCCGGGAAGGAGAGGACCACCGTCCCCAACTCGTTGGTGGGATCGTAGGTTGCAACAACAGAAGCATCGGCGGATGTGAGCCACAGCCGGTCGGCGTACCATTGCATGCCGGTAATGGAAAGTGAGCGAACGTTACTCATCGGTACCGCCGTCTTATCACATTGAGCCGAAACGTTCCCGAGTGGAGGATCTTTAGGCCTGGCGCGCCCTCCCACGTTCTTTCGGCTGGCTTCGCTGCGTTTAAGTTTCTTGCGCGAGTTCCGTACTCCTTTGCCGGTCGGGTTGTTACGCTATGTTTGGCGAATTCTACTTAGTTCAGTAACGACAGGCTGTTACGCTTGCGAACGATCATGGAATCCTGTTTGACGCTACGTGGTCGTGGGATCCCTTGGTCTTTGCGTCCAGGGAACCGCTTCGTTCTCCGAACGCGACACGTCGAACAAGACCGAGCAGGGGTGAGGGTGAATTTACCTGTTGCGTGGTCTTATGGCTATGGATTTCATGTCCAGTACCACATTGTTGGCCCACGTACCCCCATTCCTTCGGGGAGAACAGGACCACTGCACCGTTGATAGCCCGGTAGTTACAGACCTCGCGTCGTCCACGTCCAATTGACTTCGTTGTGGCGATGCAGTGTCCCCTAGGTCGCGTCGAGTTCTTTCGTATGGGCTGTCCGAGTTCGTGGATCTGATTTGGTCGCATGCGAGAGGGAGGGGGGGAGGTCTCTTGCTTTTTCGAAAGTCTCTTCAGACAACCGGTAATCCTGGGCGGCCCCAAGGCCCTTTAGGGAAGTTCGTTCGTGGAAAATGTTGGAGGTTTGACTCAATGGCAGGGTTCCGGTATCAACGGCGGGTGTCGTGGTCCGAGACTCTTCTGGGGCGCAACAGTAGAGGTGAGTCCCGACTGCGATGTGTGTTTTGAACTGATTTTCACCATGTACCCTGCCACTTTCGATTACGCTGTTCCAGAGACGGTAGAAGGGGCCATCGACCTCCTGTCGCGTTTCGGGGGCGGTGCCAAACTCCTGTCCGGTGGACAGAGCCTAGTGCCCCTTATGAAGCTGCGACTGGTTCAGCCGACTCATGTCATCGATATTGGGCGTCTCCCAGGACTGGCTAACGTGTTGGAAGACGAGTCGGTGGGCGCTGTGCAGATCGGTGGACTGGCCACTCACGAACAGGTAGGCAGATCTGTCATCGTTCGAGAGAAGTTGGGCCTGATGGCGGAAGCAGCCGGGGTCATTGGCGATGCACAGGTGAGGGGTTGGGGCACGATCGGCGGTGCGTTGGCTGAAGCTGATCCCGCCGGGGACTGGGGTCCGGTGATGCAGGCTCTGGAGTCTAGCGTGGAATGCACTGGACCCACTGGCACGCGAGTGGTGGATGCGGCGTCGTTCTTCTGCGACGCTTATACTACGGCGCTGGCGGAAGACGAGTTGATCACGGCGGTTCGGGTTCCGGTACCGCCACTAGGCAGTACCGGAACCTATCTTAAGATGGAGCGCCGAGCTGGGGATTTCGCAGTAGCTAGTGTCGCGGTGCAGCTAGATTTGCACGGCGACAATTGTTGTCGTAAGGCTGGAGTTGCTCTGGGGGCGGTCGGTTTAACGCCTATCAAGGTTCTAGCTGCGGAGGAGGTTCTCGCCGGGCAAGAGGTCACTCCGGATGTGTTGGATGTCGCTGCGAGGCACGTAATCGAGGCGGCAGACCCGCTGGCTGACGTGCGTGGTTCGAGCGATTATAAACGTGCGGTTTGCGGTGCGTTATTTCGAAAGGCCGTGGATATCACCCTGAAGCGTTACTCTGGTCAAACTGTGAGAGGTGGTCATGTCCGATAAAGTGAAGATTGCCTTCACTATCAACGGTGCATCATACGAGGGCGAAGCGTCCCCGCGGATGTTGTTGGTGGACTATATTCGCGATGTCGTGGGCCTCAAGGGGACGCGCTACGGTTGCGACACCAGCAATTGTGGCTCGTGTACCATTGTCATGGACGGCAGGAGTGCCAAATCGTGCACCTTCCTAGCGGTTCAGTCGCATGGGCGCGAACTCACCACCGTTGAGGGGCTGGCGGATGGCGGTGAGTTGAATCCTTTGCAGGCAGCCTTTCAGGAGAAACACGCGCTTCAGTGTGGTTTTTGTACCTCCGGTATGGTCATGTCCGCCCATGCCTTGCTCGCACAGAACCCCGCCCCGTCGGTGGATGAGATTCGGGAAGGAATCGTTGGGAATCTGTGCCGCTGTACCGGATACTTGCCTGTAGTCGAAGCGGTACAGTTGGCGGCCCAGCGTTTGAGGACTAAGGGAGTGACACCATGAGCGTTGCGGGGCGCAAGCCCCTGGTGGGTGCTGCCATCACGCGCAAGGAAGACCCGGACATCCTCCGGGGACAGGCCCGTTACACGTTCGATATCGACCTTCCGGGGATGCTGTATGTGGCGGTGTACCGTAGCCCGGCCGCGCATGCTCGGATCCGTAAGGTAGACCTCACCAGGGCGCTAGAGTTGCCGGGTGTGGTGACAGGCTTGACCGGCGAGCAAGTTCGAGAACTTGGCTACGTCAACCCGTTGTCGCCTTTCCCGTTCCAGAGTCGGGACCCCTTCAAGCGCGGCAACCCTACCATCAAGTTCTTTGACCATTACTGTCTTGCTTGGGACAAGTTGCGGTTTGTCGGTGAGCCGGTGGCTGCCGTGGTCGCTACGGATCGTTACATTGCTGAGGACGCGCTGGACTTGGTAGAGCTGGAGCTGGAGCCGTTACCGCCGGTGGTGGATTCCGAGGCGGCAATGGAGCCCGACTCTGAGCGCCTCTACGAGGACTGGGACGACAACATTATGCTGACGTTCCGGGTGTCCGGTGGCGACGTCGACGCGGCGTTTAGCGAGGCCGATGTCATTGTCAAAGAGAGGATCGATAGTGGCCGCTTCACCGGTACCCCCATCGAGACCCGCGCGGTGGTGGCCGATTACGACCCTAGTGGTAAGAACCTGAGTGTATGGACTACCACCCAGATCGGCCATGCCATCGGTACATTGATTGAGAACACGATCGCATTACCGGACCTCAAGGTTCATGTCATGTTCCGCCGCATCGGGGGCGGTTACGGGCAGAAGTGGGCCTTCTATCCGGAAGAGATCCTTGTGCCGTTACTATCCATTCTCACGAACCGGCCCATGAAATGGGTGGAGACCCGGAGTGAGCACATGACGGGTACCGTTCACGCGCGCGAGCAGACCCATCACATCGAAGCGGCGGTGTGCCGGGATGGTACTATCTTGGGAGTGAGGGATCGCATCGTGGCCAACATCGGGGCGGCCTATCCCACCGGCGGTCTAGCCTCCATCGTAACAACCGGTATGTTCGTGCCTGGTGCGTACCAGATTGCTAATTACGAGGGGCAGGTCCAGGGCGTGGTTACCAACAAGACACCCTACGGCGCGCACCGAGGCTTCGGGAAATCGGAGGCCTGCTTTGTCATCGAGCGGATGGTGGACCGGATCGCCGCGAGACTAGAACTAGATCCGGTAGAGGTGCGGCGCCGTAATTTCATACCTCCAGATGCGTTTCCGTATCGTTCCGTCACCGGACCGCGCTACGACAGCGGCCGGTATCAGGTGGCGCTAGACAAGGCACTGGAGCTTCTAGACAGAGACCACTGGCGGAAGGTGCAGAAGGAGGCGGCGGTCGAGGGGCGTTACCTGGGCATCGGCACCTGTTTGGTGATCGAACCGTCGAGCTCCACCCGCATGGGTTCCTATAACGCGGGTTACTATAGCGTGCGTATGCGCGTGGACCCCAATGGCAAGGTCTACGTGTTCCCCAGCGGTAGTGACGAGGGTCAAGGACACTCCACGTCTATCTCCCAGCTTGTAGCCGACGAGCTGCAGGTGTCCTTCGATGACGTCATGGTCGTAGAGGGAGATAGCCTTGCCTGTCCGTACGGATCTGGCTCTTACTCCAGTCGTTTCTCGGTGGTGGGCACCACTGCTGTGACCATGGCTGCGCGAACGCTTCGAGAGAAGATCACTCAGATCGCTTCCGTGATGTTACGACACTCGCCCGGTGGGCTTGAATTCGTCGACGGCAAGGTCTCTGTTGAGGGTCGCGCAGACCACGTGGTGCCGCTCTCGGAGATCGCTCGCACCGCCTACTTCTACCCGTTCCAGTTGCCCGAGGGAATGGATCCAGGTCTGGAGGTGCTGTATCATTACCGAGATCCCAACATCGAGTTCGAGGCGGATGAACGGGGGCGTGTGGCGATGTTTAGTAGCTTCCCTTATGACGCGGAGGCAGCGGTTGTTGAGGTAGAACCCGATACCGGCATTTTAAGGATTTTGAAGTTCGTCTCTGTGCACGACTGTGGAAAAATGCTCAATCCGCTCATCGTGAGGGGGCAGCATGTGGGCGCCCTGGCCCACGGTTTTGGTGGCGCACTTTACGAGGAGTTGCCTTATACCGAAGACGGCCAGCCCATGGCCGCGAGCTTCAAGGATTACTTCCTGCCCACAGCCATGGAGATGCCGGAGATGGTGCTGGATCATATCGAAACACCCAACCCGTTCACGCCAGGGGGCTTCAAGGGTGCTGGCGAGACTGGAACCGTGGGTCCGCCAGCGGTACTCGCGAACGCGGTGGAGGACGCACTCAAACCTCTGGGCGTTGCGATTCGCCGGCTCCCCCTGACGCCGGAGTATCTTTGGTCGCTCATTCAAGAGGCCAAGGGAAACCCGTCGCGACGGCTGTCCGAGCCTAGCGGCAAAGACCCAAACCTCTAGAAAAGGAATTCCGAATGTCTGACAAGGTCATTCTTAACAAGACGGGTGACATCGCTACTCTAACTCTCAACCGGCCGGACAAAGGTAATGCTGTTGACTCAGAGCTAATGACCGCGCTGATTGGTTGTTTGACGGATGTGGTAGCCGACAGGGAGCTCAGGTTGCTAGTCCTTGAGGGGAGGGGCGAACACTTCTGTTCTGGGCGTGAGCAGGATGTACCCCGACCGGAGAATGCCACGCAGTTCGCTGAAGCGCTGAACCGCATCGTCCACGTCAACAGGCTGCTGCAGTCATTCCCGGGGATCAGCATGGCCATAGTCCAGGGAAAGGCCTTCGGCTTCGGTTGTGGGTTAGCGATCCAGAGCGACGTGACGCTTGCGGCTGAAGATGCTAGGTTCGCTTTTCCGGAGATCAACGCCGGGTTCCCGCCCACCATCGTGATGTCCTATCTGAGCCGCTGGATAAACCGGAAGAAGGCCTTGGAGTTGGTGATGACGGGAGGTGAGCTCACCGCCGAGGAGGGGAGGTTGGAGGGATTGGTGAACCGCGTTGTGCCGTCAAATCATTTGGTGGACGAAACAAAACGCTGGATTGATACACTGGTAGGTCGCAATCTTGAGGGATTACAGGCGACTAAGGCATTTTTCAGGGATACCGCCGAATGGTCCACCGAGGCGGCGGCGCAGTACGGAGTAACGAGGTTAGCAAATTTTCTTGCCAGTCGGCGGAGCTAACGCTTCAAGTCTATCTTGCGCCCGTAGCTAACCTCCCCCTTGTCAATCCTCAGGGAGAATCCGCAGTCGGGGTTGGTGCAGACCCACGCCTTGTACATTACCGAGGCGCCATCCTGGCCGTAGTCCGATAACGGTATCAACGTACCATTGTCGCATTTCTGACATTTCGGCAACTCCATCGCCACTCCTCCTTTGCAACGGGACCGGTCATGTAGGTTTACAGGGAAGCGGTTCCAGTCCGCATGGTCCAACCACGACCTGGCAAGTCGAAAGTTGCGATAAACTCTATAGAAACTCGACCGTGAAAGCAAGGTGATAAGTGCTGTGGTAGGGCGGATTCCTCGGAATTGGGGCATGTTCACGTGTCGCTGTCCGTATCCTTTTCGACTTTGATTTGACAGACTCAAAGGGGCGAGGATATGATGATCAAGATAGCTTATCGGCCGGATATTCGTCTCGCGTGGATCAGTTTCAGCCGAGGAACGCTATGGCTAACTCGCGACAAAAGTTCATTTTCGTCACTGGCGGTGTTATGTCGTCCCTGGGCAAGGGATTGGCGGCCGCCTCCATCGGCGCGTTGCTGGAAAGCCGAGGGCTCAAGGTGACCATGATGAAGATGGACCCTTACATCAATGTCGACCCTGGGACCATGAGCCCGTATCAGCACGGGGAAGTGTTTGTCACTGACGATGGTGCTGAGACTGACTTAGATTTAGGACATTATGAGCGGTACGTGTCCTCCACGACCGGCCGGGCCAACAATTTTACTACGGGTCAGGTGTATGACACGGTCATCACTAAAGAGCGCCGCGGTGACTACCTGGGCGGCACGGTCCAGGTGATCCCCCATATCACCGATGAGATCAAGCGCCGGATTGTGGCGGCGGCTAAGGACTACGACATCGCCATCTGTGAGGTCGGCGGCACGGTAGGTGACATCGAGGGGCTGCCGTTCCTGGAGGCGATACGGCAGTTTGGTCGGGATTACGGTAGAGAGAATGTCGTTTATGTTCATCTCACCTTCGTGCCGTACATTGCGGCGGGCGGCGAGCTCAAGACCAAGCCCACTCAGCACAGCGTGAAGGAGCTCACCGGTTTGGGAATCCAGCCAGATTTCCTGCTGTGCCGCACCGATCGTCTGCTGAACCGGAACCTCAAGTCAAAGATTGCTAGTTTCTGCAATGTAGACGAGAATTCTGTGATTACCGCCAAGGACGTGGAGTGGATTTACGAAGTGCCTCTGGTTCTCCACAACGAAGGCTTGGATGATCGGATCGTTGAGCGGTTGCAGATGTGGACCGGCGCCCCCAACCTCCGCAAGTGGCAGAAGACCGTGCATATTCTGAAAACTGCCAAAGACTCGGTGCGAATCGCGGTGGTCGGAAAGTACATGGAACTTAAGGAATCCTACAAAAGCCTGCTGGAGGCCCTTGTCCATGGCGGTATTGCCAACGGGACACACGTCGAACTCGACTGCGTCGATGCAGAGAAGATGGAGAAACGGGACGTTCAGAAGCTATTGGAAAGCGTTCAGGGTATCCTCATACCAGGTGGGTTCGGAGATAGGGGCACTGAGGGAAAGGTTCGGGCAGTTCGCTATGCACGTGAGAACCAAGTCCCGTTTTTTGGGATCTGCCTAGGGATGCAGATCGCCGTGGCTGAGTTTGCTCGTAATGTCTGTTCCCTGAAAGGTGCCAATTCGGTGGAGTTCGACCCCAAGACCAAACACCCAGTGATCCATTTGATGGACGAGCAGAAAAATATCGATAGGATGGGTGGTACGATGCGTCTAGGGGCATACCCGTGCATACTTTCATCCGATTCTCTGTCCGCCAAGTTGTATCGGAAAACACGAATCTCGGAGCGTCACCGGCACCGGTACGAGTTCAACAATCGTTATCGAGAGTTGATGCAGGACAAGGGCCTAAAGATCAGTGGCCTGTCTCCCGGAGGGGACTTGGTGGAGGTGGTCGAATTGGGGAATCATCCTTGGTTTGTAGGCTGCCAGTTTCATCCTGAGTTCAAGTCTCGTCCGACGGAATGTCATCCGCTCTTCAAGGGCTTCATTCGGGCAGCGTTGCAACATCACTCGTCGGTAAGGGAAGTTCCGCGTATGCGCATCGTCGCGGACTCATCGAGACCGTGACTCCTAGCGAAGTTCTTGTTGGTACGGTTTGCGTCGGTGCCGGCCGGCCGTTAGCTTTCATCGCCGGTTCGTGCGTCATCGAAAGTCGGGATTCGGCGCTCCGGCATGCGGGCTACTTGCAGAATTTGACACAGCGCCTCAGCATCCCATTAATTTACAAGTCATCCTACGACAAGGCTAACCGAACGTCCTTGGAGTCGTTTCGCGGCCCAGGACTTGACGATGGATTGCGCATTCTGGAGGACGTGAAACGGGAGATCGGTGTCCCTGTGCTCACCGACGTGCACGAGCTGGACCAGATTGGCCCGGTCTGTGAAGTGGTGGACGTGGCTCAGATTCCCGCTTTTCTTTGCCGACAGACGGACTTCGTTACAGCTGTTGCCCGGGCTGCCAAGGTGGTGAACGTGAAAAAGGGCCAATTTCTAGCGCCCTGGGACGTCGAAAACGTGGTGGCCAAGATCGTGGCAACGGGGAACCATAATGTACTGTTAACTGAGCGAGGGGTTTCGTTTGGTTATAATAACTTGGTGTCGGACATGCGCTCCCTGATCATCATGCGAGAGATGGGTTACCCTGTGGTTTTCGATGCGACCCACAGCCTGCAGCTTCCCGGCGGCCTGGGGCGGGCCTCGGGGGGGGACCGGCAGTTCATTGCACCACTGGCCCGGGCAGGAGTGGCGGTCGGTGTGGATAGTCTATTTATGGAGGTGCACGAGGATCCGGACCGGGCCCTGAGCGATGGCCCCACCTCGTTTCCCCTCGACGGGCTGAACGAGCTTTTGCGCACGGTCAAGGACATCGATGACAGGGTTAAAGACCGGGGGACGGTCGTATGAGTGGGCCGGGGAACATCATTCGCAAGGCTCAAGAGGTTTTGGACGTGGAGATTGGCGGGATTGTTGCGGCTAAAGATCGAGTCGGCGAAGAATTTGTCCGTGCAGTGGAGATTTTGCAGGCCTGCACGGGGAAAGTCATTGTTACGGGTGTTGGAAAGTCGGGCCTCATCTGCCACAAGACTGCAGCCACACTGGCCAGTACTGGAACGCCTTCCTTTTTTCTTCATGCGGCAGAGGCGAGTCATGGCGACCTCGGCATGATTATGCGGGACGATGTGCTGCTGGCGGTGTCCAACAGCGGGGAGTCGCAAGAGTTGTTAGATATGCTTCCCCTGATTAAGCGCTGGGGTCTCAATCTCATCGCAATGACGGGGAACCCTCAGTCTACTTTGGCTCTCGCCGCGGACGTGCACCTTGATGTCGGAGTGCCCAAAGAAGCCTGTCCTCTGGGCCTATCGCCTACGGCAAGTACCACGGCTTCGCTAGCCATGGGGGACGCTATTGCTGTCGTGTTACTTGAGCGCCGTGGATTCAAAACCGAGGATTTCCTGCTCCGGCATCCCGGAGGTGCACTGGGCCGCAGGCTCATTCTCCGTACCAGAGATCTGATGCATGGCGGTGATGCAGTACCCCTGGTGACCGAGGACACCCCCCTTAAGGAGATCTTATTGGAAATCACGTCAAAACGGTTGGGTGTGACCGGCGTGGTCGATGAACTGTCGACCCTCGTCGGCGTTATCACCGACGGGGACCTGCGACGCTGTCTTTCTAGAAGTGGTGGGGAAACGGACATTCTGGAGCGCAAGGCAGTTGAGATTATGACCCGCGACCCCAAGACTATCAGTGGCGACTCGCTAGCGGCCGAAGCTGTGGCGCGGATGGAAAAACACTCAATCACTTCTCTCTTTATTCAGTCCGATTGCCCTCCGCGACCCCAAGGGATCATTTGTCTCCATGACTTGCTCAAGGCTGGCATCGTCTGAACCGCAGATCGAAGAATTGCGTCGAAAGGTCCAAGACGTCAAGCTTCTATTACTGGATGTCGACGGTGTTTTGACCGACGGCGGCATAATAATTGACGAACGGGGCGAGGAAGTCACACGGTTCGATGTCCAGGACGGTCACGGAATCAAGCTCGTCCAGCAAGCGGGAATCCGGGTCGGGCTGTTGACGGGCCGGGCTTCCCAGGCAGTGGCGGTGCGTGCGCATCGTTTGTCCATCGACCTCGTGTACCAGAACGTGGCAGACAAGCTATTCGGCTACGAAAAGATCAAGGCAGACACTAGCCTAATTGATACCGAGATCGCTTATGTCGGTGATGATTTGCAGGATTTGCCCGTAATGCGTAGGGTGGCCTTCGCCGTTGCGGTGAAGAACGCTCGGGGGTTGTTGAAGGCGCGTGCAGACTACGTAACGACTTGTCGGGGTGGGTACGGTGCGGTTCGTGAGGTGGCCGAATTGTTGCTTCAGCTTACGGGAAGGTGGGAAACGGTGCTGAAGGAGTACGACCGCTGAAGTGCCTCGGTAGACGCGGCTACCGGGTCAAATTCGATGTGACGCAACTTTCATGCCCACTGCTTTACACCGAGGGGCGAAATTGTTACCCCAAGCTAGAGTGTCCGTGATGTACGTCACGAGGACGAATACATGCGGTCGAAAAGGTTGCTGATCTTTCTGGTACTGACCGCAGGGGTTGTTTTCGTTGGCGTTGAGGTTGTGCAACATGTCCAGAAACACACTCTACGCGATCCAGGGGCCCTGTTGCGGGTTACCCCGGGCGTGGCCGTTCAGGTCAAGAACTTTCATCGGAGTATGATCGAGGATGGGCGGAAGATTTGGGAGGTGAAGGGGGACGAGGCCACCTATTTCAAGACTGAAGAAAGGGCCGTGATACGGCGCCCGCGGCTGGTGTTCCACCAGGAGGACGGCCGAACGCTGGAAGCTACGAGCAGCGAGGGCAAAGTCTTTTTGCCCGGTGGTCGGCTTGAAAGGGCAGTTCTGGAAGGCCCGGTCGAAGTGATCTATCAGGCGGCCCAGTTTCGTGCCGATCGGCTTATCTACTTTCATGCGGACAACCGAGTGGTCTGTCCGGGTAAGGTTTGGGGGACAGCGGGGGGCGTCGAGTTTGAGGGCGATAGTATGACGTATTCCCTGACACATGAAACGGTAAAGCTTCAGGGTAACGTAAGGACGACGTTTCATCCGGAGCGCCTGGATCGCGCAGGGGTCTTGGGGCGAATGGCCGAGAACCGGGACGCGAGCCGATGATGCGGGACATTGTTCGGCGAGGGGGGACGGAGTTCCACTGGTTCGGGTGTCTCGTGTTGTGCATCTTGATGACATCGGCATTGCAGATCTCGGACCCTAGGGTCCGTGCGGCTGAAAACGCTACCGATGGTCAGCAGCCTAGCATTGGCCTTTTTACGGATAAAAACACGCCGCTCGTTATTACAGCCGACAGCATGGAACTCAAAAGAAGGAAGAACACCGTAGTATATCGGGGCAACGTGATGGTGGAACGGGAGGATGTCAGAATTTCCAGCGGTGTTCTGTCGACGCGATATGACCCTGAGGACGGCGTATTGAAGAGGGTTGTTGCCGAAGGGCAGGTACGCATAAAACACGGCGGGCGCGAGATGACCGGTGACAAGGCCGTGTTTGACGGTTTAAAGGCAACTATCACCGTGTCCGGTAACACTATCGTCCGCGATGGACAGAACACCATCGCCGGCGACCGAATCACCATCTACATCAAAGAGGGTCGCAGTGTGGTAGAAAACACCGAAGGACGAATCAGGGCAGTGATTTTTCCCGAGCAGTTGAAGCGTTAAGTATTTCGCTGGTTGCGTCAGATGAGCGTTCTCAACGCGGATGGGATCATAAAGGCCTACCAGGGCCGCCGTGTCGTCGATCAGGTTTCGCTTGAGGTTAGGGAGGGCGAGGTGGTTGGCCTCCTGGGACCCAACGGAGCGGGCAAAACGACTCTGTTCCATATAGTGATCGGTTTAGTTCGGCCTGACTACGGGAAGGTGGTCCTCAACGGCACCGACCTCACGGCCGCTCCTATTTACCGGCGGGCGCGTGCGGGAATCAGTTATCTTCCCCAGGAGTCTTCGGTGTTCCGAGGCCTGACAGTGAAACAGAATCTGCTCGCCATCTTCCAGACCTTGCGGCTCGGGAGGGACGAAGAGGAGGAGCGGAGCGAACGCCTTTTGAAGATGTTCGGCCTTGTCCACTTGGCTGAACAGAAGGCGCAGACTCTGTCCGGAGGCGAAAGAAGACGCGTTGAGATCGCCCGCGCGCTGATTCTATCCCCCTTTTTTGTGTTGCTCGACGAACCCTTTACGGGGGTTGACCCAATTGCCTTGGCGGAAATCAAGACCGTTATTCAACAGCTGACCAATGCCGGAATAGGGGTGCTGATAACGGATCACAACGTTCGGGAGACCCTTGAGATCTGCACCCGCGCCTACATCTTGAGCCAGGGTGTGGTCCTTGCGGAGGGCGCGCCGGAAGAGATCGCCGCTAGCGACGAGGCCCGAGAAGTCTATCTAGGTGAAGGCTTCAGGCTGTAGCGTTATTGGTGATGTGGGACTCCCTAATGGCACTCGATATAAAGCTCTCCCAGAAACTCATGCCGCAACTGGTGATGACGCCCCAGCTGCAGCAGGCCATCAAACTCCTTCAGCTATCTCATCTCGATCTTCAGGAACTTATCGCGCAGGAGTTGGAGGACAACCCGGCCCTGGAGGACGCGGGCGATGAAGACAATGACCCAGATCTGCTTCGGGAACCTGAGGGGACTCGTGAAACGCTGGTGACTGAGCGAATTGCAGAATGGCAGGATTATTTGGGTACCAACTCTCGGCACGATTTGGTGAGCTCCGAGGTGGTGCGGGAGGAAGAGGATTACCCGAGTCTTGAGAACACCGTGACTCGGCGCGAGACCCTCCAGGAACACCTGCTGTGGCAACTTCGCATGGCGGGACTTGATCAGTCCGGTGAGGAGATTGGAACCGTTATAATTGGGAACCTGGATGAACGCGGCTATTTGGAGATGTCCCTGGAGGAGATCGGTCTTTTGGCCCACGTTGAGCCCGATACGGTAGAGGATGTCCTGACCCAAATCCAATTCTTCGATCCTGTAGGCATCGCCGCGCGGGACCTGCGAGAATGCTTGCTGATCCAGGTTCGTAATGCGGAGATGAAGGGAAGTGTTGTCGCGGACATGGTGGCCCATTATCTCCACGATCTGGAGTACAAGCAATACGATAGGATAGCCCAGGGCTTGAGCGTGGGCCTTGAGGAGGTGATTGAGGCAGCGCGGTTCATTGCCTGTCTCGAGCCCAAACCGGCCCGCGGCTTCGACCACGACGAGATCCACGCGATTACCCCCGACGTGGTGGTGCAAAAGGTGGAAGGGGAATATGTCGTATTTCTGAACGACGACCGGGTCCCGCCCTTGCGGGTGAGTCCGCTAGTGCGACGCTTAGCCGGGGAGCGCGGAGAAGAGGTGCGCAAGGCGAAAGAATACCTGGAAACGAAAGTCCGGGCCGCGGCTTGGTTGATCAAGAGCATTCACTGGCGTCAACAGACACTCTATCGCGTCAGTGAGAGTATCTTCAGTTTTCAGCGCGAGTTTCTGGATCATGGCGTTACTCGAATGAGGCCGCTGGTGCTGCGCGAAGTGGCGGCGGAAGTCGGAATGCATCCCTCCACGGTTAGCCGTGCCACCTCTAACAAGTATGCGCATACACCTCAGGGTGTTTTCGAGCTAAAGTTTTTCTTTCAGAGTGGACTTCACCGTAGCGACAGTGCGGCGATAGTCTCTTCGGAGTCCGTCCGAGACAAGATTAGGCGGTTGGTGGAGTCGGAAAATCCCGACAAACCACTGAGCGACCACGAGATTACTGGTATGCTGCAGGCCCTTGGCATTGATATCGCGCGTAGGACAGTCGCCAAGTACAGAGAACAGCTCGGGATTCTCCCGTCGCTACGAAGGCGGGAGCCGTATGCTCAGTAATAATTTATGTTGGAAGAACGTGTCTTGCCGCATGCGAGCGTTGAAATTGAGGCCACTTGTGCAGCCGCGTGAAGGAGGGTTGAGGCTTGCGAATCACCGACGTTCTGGATCCTGAGGCAGTAATTACCAGTCTCAAGGCTCGGGAAAAGTTTGCTGTTCTCGAAGAGATTGTGACGCACGTTTCGAGTCACTTCGGGTTCGAGGATCCGCAGCGCCTTCTCGAGGTGGTTCACGCCCGGGAGCGGATTTGCAGCACTGCTATCGGGGAGGGTGTCGCCATTCCCCATGGCAAATTACCTGGACTAAAACGTCTGTACATCGCTTTCGCGCGCAGTCGAGAGGGGGTCGATTTTGATGCTCAGGACGGCACCCCCACGCATCTTTTCTTCCTGCTGATTGCTCCAGAGGGTTCGACGTCCGAACATCTGAGCGGACTGGCTCGTCTATCTCGCTTGGTGAAAGACCCATCGCTCAGGGAGGACCTGTTGAATGTCCAGACCCCGGAGGAGATAGTGGGTATCATCAGGGAGAAGGAGGGGAACCTCTGACTTTGATGGCTCCGGATCGGCCAAACAGTTGGTCGCAACGCGCTCATGTGAATCGCATGCGTGCTCAACTTGACATCGTTGTGATTACCGGTATGTCGGGTTCCGGCAAGAACGCTGCGATGCGTGTTCTTGAGGACAATAGCTTTTTCTGTATTGACAACCTTCCGGTGCTGTTGATTCCAAGATTTATCGATTTATGTCAAGGCTACCGCGGGGGGATTCAGCGAGTCGCTTTGGGTATAGACTTACGGGGAGCGCAGTTCATCGAAGGCTGGAGCCAAGTGCTGACCCAGACACACCGGGCGGGACATCGCGTAGAGGTTGTCTTTTCAGACGCCAGCAATGAGTTGCTGCTACGGCGGTTCAACGAGACGCGACGGCCACACCCGCTCCAAGGCAGCGGTTCGGTCTAAGAGGGCATTGCGCGGGAGCGGAAGGCTTTAACGGAGATGCGGGATTCCGCGGATCGTGTCATCGATACGACACGTCTAAACGTTCATGATCTCAAGAAAGTCATCGAGGACTCTTGCATCCGGGCGCTTGGCAAGCGGGGGATGTCGGTTTTCCTCGTGTCCTTTGGCTACAATACAAGTACGGTATTCCCAACAAAGCGGACATAGTTTTGGACGTAAGGTTCCTTCCCAACCCATTTTTTGTTAGTGGGTTGGAGGCCAAGAGCGGATTGGCTCCTGAGGTTAGAGACTTTGTGCTCAGTCGGCCTGAAACTTGCACGTTCCTAGAGCGTATGAATGCGCTACTGGAGTTTACGTTGCCGCACTATGAGCGTGAGGGTAAGAGTAACCTGACTCTGGCCTTCGGTTGTACTGGCCGCCGAGTTCGGACGCCGTTTGGAGGGGGCCCCGTGGCGCGTACAATTACGACACCGGGACGTTGATAGATGATGCATGAAGCGTCTAAAGAAGAGAATTGAAATAACCAACCGCCTTGGAATGCACGCTCGGGCGTCCGCGTTATTGGTCCAGACCGTCAACCAGTTTTCCTCCGACGTGAAGATCTCTAAGGGTGACAATGTCGTAAACGCGCGAAGTATTATGGGTGTCTTGACGTTGGGAGCTGCCAAGGGGAGTGAGGTCCGTGTTGAGATCAGGGGAGAAGATGCTGGGGAAGCTATGCTCGCCATTGAGCAGCTCATTGAAGATAAGTTTCGCGAGAGCGATTAGGCGCTTAATTTTTGTAAGCCCGTAACAAACGGAAGGGCCGAATGGGAATCATCCATGACGAATAAAGAATTTGTGTTTACCTCGGAGTCGGTTTCGGAGGGCCATCCCGACAAGATGTGCGATCAGATCTCGGACGCAGTGCTCGATGCCCATTTGTCGCAGGACCCGAATAGCCGGGTAGCATGCGAGACCCTAGTCAAGAATGACTTGATCGTGATTGCGGGGGAGATTACCAGCAAGGGCAAGGTGGACTATGAAGACGTGGCACGCCGCGTTGCCCTTGACATTGGCTATGACGATCCCGCCAAGGGGTTTGACGGCAAAACATGCGAGGTTTTGGTTCGGCTGGTGAGCCAATCGCCCAACATCTCCCAGGGGGTTACCGAGGGCCAGGGCATGTTCAAGGAGCAGGGCGCTGGCGATCAGGGGATGATGTTCGGCTACGCCTGTGACGATACTGACGAGTTGATGCCGCTACCAATCCAGTTGGCGCATGAGTTAGTTAGCTATCTGGCCAAGATCAGGAAATCCGGGGAGGCGCCGTTCCTGCGGCCGGACTCCAAGTCCCAGGTCAGCGTCGAGTACCGGGACGGCAGGCCTTATCGGGTCACCAACGTGGTGGTGTCCACGCAGCATGTGCCGGAGGTGCCCTACGACAAGCTTCGCGAGACCATCATTGATAACGTTATCCGGGCGGTGGTACCGGACCGGTACTTAGACAGTGATACGCAGTTTCTCGTCAATCCCACTGGGAGTTTTGAGATCGGAGGCCCCCAGGCCGATGCCGGCCTCACCGGGCGCAAGATCATCGTGGACACCTACGGCGGAATGGGGCGCCATGGTGGCGGTGCATTCTCAGGCAAGGACCCTTCTAAGGTCGACCGTAGTGCGGCGTACGTGGCTCGCTACGTGGCTAAGAACATCGTAGCAGCTAAGCTAGCGCGTCGCTGCGAGATCCAGCTCGCATATGTCATTGGTGTGGCCGAGCCGGTTTCTATCGCCATTGACACCTTTGGTACTGGCGTGGTGCCTGACGCGGAGATTGTGAAACTGGTGCGTGAGCACTTCGAGCTTACACCCAAGGGAATCATCGACGCCCTAAACCTTCGGGTGCCTATCTATCAGAAGTCAGCCGCCTACGGCCATTTTGGCCGCAAGCCGGAGAACGACTTCTTCACCTGGGAGAAGGCTGATCGGGCGGCGAGGCTGAGCAGTGGAATCAAAAGCTGACTAAGGAAGATCTGGACAATCGGGATTGCCCTCCTCGACCTCGTTCCGCTCGCGCCCGCTCGGAGCTTGTCGAAGAACTTCCAAACCAATTGCCGCAAACCGTTTCTGTTCGACCTAAGTATAACTCCGCGTCAGCGGCGTGAGTCGAACGGTAGGCAGTTGCGTGGCAGACGGAGAATAAGATGGCGAAACAGAAGTTTGATATTGCGGATGCCGCTCTGGCATCCGGTGGCTGGAAGCGTGTCCTTTGGGCGGATCAGGAAATGCCGGTCTTGCGGAGCGTTCGCGCCCGTTTCGAGAAAGAAAAACCATTTCAGGGCCTGAGGTTCTCCGCATGCCTCCACGTTACCGCAGAAACCGCTAACCTGGTGCGCACCCTGAAGGCAGGGGGGGCGGACGTAGTACTGTGTGCGTCTAACCCATTGTCGACGCAAGATGATGTGGCTGCAGCGCTGGTGAAGAAGGAACGACTATCCGTATTCGCTGTTCGCGGAGAGAATCACAAGACCTACTACAGTCATCTGAGGGCGGCGTTGGACCACCGGCCGGTTATTACAATGGACGACGGCGCCGACTTAGTGTCCATGCTACATCAGGAGTATGTTAACCTCGCTTCCGGAATGGTGGCGTCCATGGAGGAAACCACTACCGGGGTCATCCGCCTGCGCGCGCTGGAGGCGGACAAGGCGCTGAAGATCCCCATCATTGCAGTCAACGACGCTGCTACTAAACACCTCTTCGACAACCGCTACGGTACCGGTCAGTCCACCATCGACGGCATTATCCGCGCCACTGATGTGCTCTTGGCCGGAAAGCGGGTCGTGGTTGCAGGCTATGGCTGGTGCGGTCGGGGTGTCGCATCGCGGGCTCGTGGAATGGGCGCAAAGGTGGTGGTCACTGAGGTCGACCCAGTACGTGCACTAGAGGCCTCCATGGACGGTTTTGACGTGATGCCGATGAGGGAGGCTGCAAGAGTCGGCGACCTATTCATCACCCTTACTGGCGATATGCATGTCATCGGCAAGGATCACCTGAAGCTTATGAAGGACGGCGCCATCATTTGTAACTCTGGCCACTTCGACATCGAGATCGACCTCAAGGCCCTCACCACTATGGCGACCAAGCGCGAAAAGAACGTACGGAACCACGTTGACTGCTATACCCTCCCCGGTAGTAAGCGCATCTTCCTACTTGGCGAGGGCCGTCTCGTTAATCTTGCTGCTGCTGAGGGACATCCAGCCTCGGTCATGGACATGAGCTTTGCTACGCAGGCCCTTGCGTCGGAGTGGGCCGTCAAGCAGCGCGACAAGCTCACCCCTCAAGTCTACAACGTCCCCCAGGCGCTGGAAGAGTGGGTTGCCAGTATTAAACTGGCGACCATGGGCATTCAGACGGACAAGCTCACCCGGGCGCAAAAGCGCTACCTTTCTTCGTGGGATATGGGGACCTAAGGGAGGTAGTTAGCGCATTCGTTGGGCTGGGTGTTGTTCGACGAACGCTTCGGCTAATGAACCGAATTGGTGGTTGATTTGAGACGGTAGCATCAGGAAACGTCCCCGCCCCTCACACCAATCGGACGAAGAGTTCATTGGCCAGAAGCAGGCCCGACGGGGTGAAGCGCAGGTGTTGGTCGTTCTCGACCAGCAGCCCTTGCGATAGCCAGTCCTCGATGTCGCCGAAAACTTCCTGGGGCCGTTTCCCAAACCGCTGGTGGAACCTTGGTATCAAAACCCCGCCAATCATCCGTAATCCCGTGAACAGACTCTCCGCCATAGCTTGTCGCGGTGCCGGGCGTTCACGCTCGGTGACGGCTTCGCCGGATTTACTGGTACGGTGCATGTAGCCTGTCGGCGAGCGCTCGTTCTGCCACCGTTCTCCCAGTGGGTCGTCCGCCTTGCGGCGATGGCTGTGGGCGCCGGCTCCGATACCGAGGTAGTTACCGCCTTCCCAGTAGGTGACGTTGTGTCGCGATTCCCGGCCCGCGCGGGCATAGTTAGAGATCTCGTATCGCTCGAGCCCAGCGTCCACCAGCGTGCGCTGGATGTGGTTGACCATTTGGATCTCAATGTCTTCGTCCAGGGGTTTCAGTGATCCCTGGCGGTAACGGGCGTGAAAGGGGGTCCCTTCCTCGAAGGTGAGGTTGTATGCGGAGAGGTGGGTTGGTTCGTGCCCTAGCGCTTGTGACAGATCGCAACTGACGTCGTCGATTGTCTGCCCGGGGATCCCATAGATAAGGTCAAGGCTGAAGTTGTCGAAGCCCGCCTCCCGGATGCTGTCGAGAGCATTGCATGTTTCCTCGGGGCTGTGGACCCGACCGAGGAAACGCAACAAGGCGGCGTCGAAGGTTTGTGCTCCGAGGCTGATGCGATTGACTCCGTAATGGCGATAGTCTCGAAAACGACTCGAATCCACCGCGCCGGGGTTAGCTTCCAATGTGATCTCCGGCCGCTCGTCGAACCCAAATAGCCTCGCGGTTTCGTCTAGCACGGAGCCGATACTGGTTCCCTGAAAAGTCGAAGGGGTACCGCCGCCGAAGAAAACCGTTTTTACGGACTGCCCAACCCAAGCCTCGGACTCATAATAGTGCCGCAGTTCGTGCAGCAGGGCTGCTGTATATTGCTCCTCGGGTATATGGGCGGCGACATGCGAGTTGAAGTCACAGTACGGGCACTTGCTGATGCAATAAGGGATGTGGACGTACAGGGAGAAGGAGTCTGCGGTGTTGTCTGTCGAGTGGGGCACTGGTGCACCAGGTCAAGGTTTTATGTCTTGCAGAAACCAGTCGCTCGGCACTTCCCTGCCCAAGCCCATTTTCTCGGCCGCCTCCAAAATGCAGTGGCCCATGGCCGCAAACTGCACTCCCGTACCAATGTTGTTCAGGAAGAAGGTGATCTGGCTGGTGTCGTTTCGTCCAGGTGCCCGCCCGGACAGGAAGTCCCCGATCTCCGGATAGATGCTCCAGTCCCGCGGCGCTTCCTGGCGGATACCTGGTAAGTGTTCCACATCCGGCGGTAGGTGATGTCGTATGCCCCCCATCCGTGTGTGAATGCCAGTGATGTCCGCCTTCGTGAACACGGTCTCGTCATGCTCGAACTCGCGTATGGCATTGTAGTGTACGCCGGGCTCCAGCATATCGCCCGAAATGATGGGGGATGAGGTGCTAGTAGCGGTACAGATAATATCGCAACCGGCAATGGCGGTGGCTACGCTGCCCGTGGGCTCCACATCGATGCCGTCAGTTTCCCCCATTTCCTCGGCGAACGCCTCTCTGTGTTCGGGCCGGGGACTATAAACCTTGACCGTATCGATGGGAAGCACGTGGGTTAAGAGGCGGAAGTGGGCTCGAGCCTGTCCGCCGGTGCCGATGAGGCCCAGCCTTGTGGCTTCCGGGCGGCACATCACCTGGGCGCCTAGGGCGCTGGTTACGGCGACCCGGGTTTGCTGGATAACCCCGTCCGGCATGATTCCCAGAAGCTCCCCGGTCTCCAGGCTGAACAATTGGACAAGCCCGAGGAATAACCCCTTGCCAGCTAGCGGAAGCTTCTCCAGACGGACTGTTGCGTTGTAGGTTTCCTCCCGGACGACGTCCGAGGTGATTCTCAGGGCCAGGGTGCCGAATCGCTCTACCGCGCCCTCCACTGACTTAAAACTATAAGAGGCGTCGGCCATCGGATGGTGAGTGTAGATATGGCTTGTTGGGCGGTTCACCGACCGTCCGTCTGGGAGGTCCCGGTAAGCGGTCGCAATGGCCTCAAGGCACTCGTCGATATTCATGGCTTTTCGTACGTCGTCGTTGTTTAAAATCCGTGTCATGGGGTTCCTTGTCGGTGCATCATCCGGTGGCACCGCTCGTGGTTGTTGTCTCCTCGGTTCTCGCTGTTTCCGCGGTACGGATGGCTAGAATCCGCTCCACGGTTGTGGGGTGTGAGTCGTGGTAGGCGGAGTACCGCGGGTGGGGCGTCGGATTGCTTAAGTTGTTGACGGTTAACGCTATAAGGGCTTCTTCCAGGGGCGCGCCCTCTCCTAGCAGGCGTACTGCAAACCCATCGGCCTCAAATTCGTGTCGGCGCGAAATTTGGTTCATAAACGGTGCTAGCCAGAAAGTAAACGGCCCGGAAATCAACGAGAAGAGCACCAGGGCCGTATGGTGGGACGGCTCGTTTAGTCCGAAGGCCTGGAACAGGGGCGTGTAGTCCAGGAGCAGGCTCAGTATCCAGAGTCCGACCAGCAGGAACAGGGAACTGAGGCCGAGGTTCTTGGGTACGTGTTTCATCTTGTAGTGGCCCATCTCGTGGGCCAGCACCGACAGGAGTTGCTGGGTTCGCAATTGCTGCAACAGGGTGTCGAACAAGATAACTCGCTTGGCCCTTCCCAGCCCGGTGAAGTAGGCGTTGGAATGCCCAGACCGCTTCGAGCCGTCCATTGTATAAATACCGCTGGTCCTGAGACCTACTCGCTGAGCCAGCTTGGTGATGGCGTCTTGCAGCGAGTCGTCGGTTACTGGCGAAAACCGGTTAAACAGCGGGGCGATGACCGTGGGGTAGGCCACTAGCATTAGCACCTGGAACGTGATGATGAAGCCGAAGACATATAGCCACCACCAGGGACCGGCTACCTTCATAAGCCACAGAACGCCGTAGAGAAAGGGCGCTCCCAGCACTACAGCCAAGGCGGCCCCCTTGAGGCGATCCGCTACGAATGTCCGCGGATTTGTCTTGTTAAAGCCGAACTGTTCTTCGAGCACAAATGTCGAGTAGGCCTTGAGGGGCAGGGAGATGACAACGAAAAGTCCGCCGATGGCGAGGCAGAATAGTATTCCAGTGGCTTCCGGGAGGGGGAGCATGCCCCCGATGTCACGGGCGAACCGGTCCATCCAGGGAAGAAGGCCACCGAACAGAACTAGCGCTGTGAAGCCCGTTCCATAGATGGCGGACCATCGCGCGAAGCGGCCTTTAGCAAGGGTATAACGCGTTGATTCCTTGCGGGTTCTTGGGCTGATGCTCGGGGTGAATAGGTCCGGCGACCAGCCCTTTCGCTCCTGACTTTTCAGGTGCCTCATGTTGGCTTCGTTGAGTAGCGATTCGACGACAAGTTCCACGGACAGAAAGGCGACTATTAAGCAGATGATTAACGTTTCCATGAGAAATTGCGTAAGACAGGGTCCTGTGATTATCTTAGTGTAAACCTGCTAGCTGCGGCAACGCAATGATCGGGAGCAAGTTGCCTTTGTTGGTCGGCGTTCCACGGCGACCAACAAAGGCAACGACGTTCTGACGACTCATCAACAAAGTATTGGCCAAGATGGATCATAACGGATTTCTCTCATGTTATGACTGGCAATGGAAGCGTGGTGGCACACATGGACTCGGCGGTGATGTGCCTCGGTTTGCCGCAGCGTCTAGCATCCATGCTGCGGCTCACGAGGTGTGGTAGGTGATCGGGGAGTCTTGAGTATCCGGCGATGTGTAACACGGCGGGGGACGTCGAGGCGTGAGTCGATGGCAATAGGTTAGCCACGTGGGTCAAAAACCGGTTAAGTCCTTGTTTCGGTTAGGTTCGGTTGGTACAGTAAACAGACATTATTATTTGCCCCGTAACAATGGAGAACGACATGCCCGTTGTCAACGATCTTAGTATTAGCGTCGCTACTGCCAACGGTTCGGGAAGTGCTTCATCCAACAACATTCTGTTCAAGTCTATCTTCAAGATGGGCATTCCCTGTTCTTCCAAGAACATGTTCCCGTCTAACATCCAGGGCCTGCCGACGTGGTATCAAATCCGAGCTTGCGGTGAAGGTTATCTCGGACGGAAGGACGTCATCGACGTAATGGTGATGTTCAATGACGACACCGCGATCCAGGATATCCACCGGGTTCGGGATGGCGGGGTGATCCTTTATGATGACACCAAGCCGTTGCCAGACGACCTGAAGCGCGACGGAGTTCAGTATCTCGGTGTCCCCGCCAATGATCTGGTTAACAAGCACGTGGAAGCGGGTCCGTTGCGAGCCAAGCAGCGCAACATGCTATACGTGGGTGCCCTGGCATATCTGTTCGGGATCGACATGGATACGATCAGGGAGGTGCTGAGTGACACCTTCGGAAACAAGCCGGCAGTCATCGAATCTAACCTGATGTGTATCGAGCTTGGCTACAATCACATGCGAGACAACGGACTGAGCCAATCTATCGCAATGCTCGAGAAGATCCCGAACGGAAATCAGGGAAAGATTGTTACCGAGGGCAACACGGCCTGCGCGCTGGGCGCGATCTATGGCGGGGTTACATTTTGTGCCTGGTATCCCATTACGCCGTCAAGCTCCTTAGCCGAGGCACTGGAGCAGTATCTCCCGAGGTTGCGCAAGGATAAGAACGGGAAGAACACCTACGCGGTGGTCCAGGCCGAGGATGAAATTTCTGCCACCAACATGGTGGCTGGCGCTGGATGGATGGGTGCTCGCGCGATGACTTCGACCTCGGGTCCGGGCCTGTCGCTTATGAACGAGACGATCGGCCTGCAATACTTTGCGGAGATTCCGGGGGTCTACTTTATCATCCAGCGCGGAGGTCCTTCCACTGGCCTCCCTACCCGCACTCAACAGGCCGATATTCAGCTGATGCACGCTGCGTCTCATGGCGACACGCGCCACATCATACTGATTCCCCACGACATGAAGTCTTGCTTCGATCTTGGGCGCCGGAGCTTCGACCTCGCCGATCGGTTCCAGACGCCGGTGTTCGTAATGATGGACCTCGACCTTGGCATGAACCTCTGGGGCTCGAATCCGTTGGAGTTGGTGCAGGAACCGTTCGACCGGGGTAAGCTCCTCACCCATGAAGACCTAGAGCAACAGGGGAGCTTTGCTCGCTATCGGGACGTAGACGGTGATGGGGTTCCGCAACGCACCCTACCTGGCAACGAGCACCCCATGGCTCCCTATTTCGCCCGGGGTTCGGGTCACGATGATCAGGCTCGCTACTCGGAAGACGAGAAGGTTTACAAGGACACGCTAGACCGGTTGCGGCGAAAGCACGAAACTGCTCGGTCGTATGTCCCCAAGCCGTGGATCGAGGCCCAGCCTAACGTTAATGTTGGTGTGATCTGCTTTGGGTCTAGTTACGAGGCCGTGCGGGAGGCCAGAGATCGCCTGAGAGTTGCGGGGATGGAGACCAACCACCTACTACTGAGAGCGTTGCCCTTGACTGCTGAGGTGCGAGAGTTCGTTGTCGCTCACGAGACGGTTTACCTCATGGAGCAGAACCGCGACGGGCAGATGGCAGCGATCTTTAGGGATGCATATCCCGAGTTTGCGACCAGGATCGCGAGCATACTCATTTACGACGGACTCCCGGCTACCGCAGGTGAAATCGTGCGGCAGGTCGAGCAGCATCGCGAAGCAACCACCAATGGAATGGAAGCGAAGGTAGATGAATCATGGCAAAAGCAAATCGCGTCGATCTAACGGAGAAAGATTACAAGGGGGCGGAATCGACCATGTGCCGCGGCTGCGGTCATGACGCGATCTCGGCGTCTATAATGCGCGCGTTCTTCGCGAGTAGCGTAGACCCCCGTAAGGTCATCAAGTTGAGTGGAATCGGCTGTTCCTCCAAGACGCCCAACTATTTCATGAACCAAGCATTCGGTATTAACGCTGTGCACGGCCGGATGGCATCAGTGGCCACTGGTGCTAACGTGAGTAACCACAAGATGGTCCCCCTGGGAATTTCCGGGGACGGTGATACCTCGGCCATCGGGCTCGGAAACTTCTGCCACATGATGCGCCGCAACGTTAATATTACCTATGTCATTGAGAACAATGGGGTGTATGGATTGACCAAAGGCCAGTTTTCTGCGACCGCGGACGAAGGCACGGTGATGAAGGGCGGTAAGATCAACAGCATGCCCGCGATTGATCTTGCCGAGCTCGCCATTACTCTGGGCGCAACATACGTGGCCCGTAGCTTCTCTGGCGACCGCAAACAACTCGCGCCGCTAATTCAGGGCGCTGTCGCCCACAAGGGGTGCGCCATTTTGGATGTACTAAGCCCCTGCGTGACGTTTAATGACCATTCTGGCTCCACTAAGAGCCTCAAGTACATCCGGGAACATCTGGATCCACTTCACGACATAGACTTTGTTCCGCCCTACGAGAATATTGAGGTGGATTACAAGGAGGGGACTGATCAGGAGGTAACACTGCACGATGGCTCCCGAATAACGCTGCACAAGCTCGGCCATAATTACGATCCCACAAGCCGAATGCAAGCAGTCACCACGCTTCACGCCGCAGTGGTTGAGCGAAAGTTTCTGACCGGCCTCATCTATCTCAACGAAGAACAGGCGGAGTTCATTGAGGACTTCAACCTCTGCGAAACACCGCTAGCTCTACTGGGCCAGGACGCGATACAACCATCGCTGAGCCAGTTAGATGAAATCAACGCTGAGCTAATGAAATAGGCCGCGCGGTGATGTCCACGTTCTTGTCTCGGGTGGGCGTGTCGAGAAACAGTAGGGGCGAACTAGAGCTAAATCGTCCGCCCTCGACGCAACGCCAAGCTGAGTAGGTCGGACCTTAGGCTCCGTTGCGCCCGGTTGACTACAAACCACGAGAAACACCTGACCCATGAGCGCATTGTCCGAAGTCCTAATTGTTCATACGTCCGACCTGCATCTGGGCGCTGATAGCATTCTGACCGACGATGAATCCGGAAATGTGCCGGTTCTCGAGCAGGTCCTTTCAACCGCGCGGACGCAACGGGCAGATCTCGTCGTTCTTGCCGGGGACACCTTTGATCACAATCGGCAGGGAGCACGGCTGCTAGAGAGGGTTGCGGGAGTCATGGCGAGCGCAAGTCTTCCTATTGTTATCCTGCCAGGGAACCATGATCCACTGACTCCGGATTCGGTGTATCGAAGAACCGAATTTGGCAAACCCGACAACGTGCACGTGCTCGGATTGACCGCTGAGGAGAGCGAGTTTCCAAGGCTGGATCTGGAGATCTGGGGTAGGCCCCACACGGACTATTTGGACATGCTACCGCTCCCCGAGCCTCCGGAACGGCGTACACGCTGGCAGTTAGCGGTGGCCCACGGCCATTACGTCGAGGGCGAACCTAAGCCCGGTAGACTGTTGGGATCGTGGCTAATTCGTCAGGAACACCTCACCGCTAGCCGTGCCGACTATGTAGCCCTCGGTCACTGGAATCGGGCCGTTCCGGTGGGAGATCAGCAGGTGCCCGCGTACTACTCTGGCTCTCCGAGCTACGCCGAAACCGTCAACGTCATCCGCCTACATAGCGACGGCCGTGTCGTAGTGACTCAGGCTCCCGTTTGAACGAGTCAGTGATTGTGGGCATGCTTCTTCTGGAGCCCGCCATACCCCATACCCAGGATGTCCTCCCGGGTGATCGACGTCCCCGCCAGCAGCTTAGGTAGTATGAAATCGAAGGCAGTTACCGGGTCGTGGAGGACACATCCGGACAGGCCGAGAACCGGTATTTCCCCCAGGTAACTCATCAAAAACATGGAGCCAGGGAGCACCGGGAAGCCATGGGAGACGACGTCGGCGCCACTGCGGCGGATGCCTTCCGGGGTGAGGTCGTCCGGGTCCACGGACATGCCACCACTCACTAGGATGATTTCAGCGCCCTTGGCGGCGAAGCCCTTGATGTGGTCAGCGATGACGTCGGGGTCATCGGGGGCCAATGTGGCCGGCTCTAGGATGGAGCCCATGCCCTCCACCTTCTTCCGCACAGCTGGTTCGAAGCCGTCCTTTATCCGACCGGTAAAGACCTCGCTCCCAGTGACCAGCAGGAAGACTTTCTTCGCGGGCATGACTGCGACCGAGAGGATGGATCGATCCCGGCAAAGGGCCTCTGCCTGTGCCACTAACTCTTCCTTCACTACTATTGGAATGGTGCGGGTTCCACCCACTACTGTACCTTCCTGGACAAACTCTCCAGACGGAAGGGTGGCCAGAATGAGGTGTCCAAGCTCGTTGAAACGGAGTAGCAGTTCCTGATCCACCTCTAGCATGCCGTCTCTTTGCGCCACCAGGTTGACTCGGCCCTCACTGGGGTCGGTGAGTGTTAACCCGACTCCCGCAGCGGCCGATGCCAAGCGCTTGGCGGCGTCCTCCTCGTGTAGTTCATCGGGCGCCAGATCCATGATGTAGATGTGTGCCTTGCCGACATCCAACAGTCGTGGCACGTCCTCATCGGCAATGAGATGGCCCCGTTTAAACCGGGGACCTTTGTGGCTTCCAGGTATGATCTCAGTAATGTCGTGTGCCAACCGTAATCCTACGGCTTCTTCAACTGGAATGACCTTGAGCATCCGTCAACTCTCCCTCGAACTTGATTCCTAGTCCCGAATGTTTTGGGTGAACCACTCCCTAGGGATCTCCCGGCCGGCGTTGAGTTCCCGTGCTTTTCGCACCACATATCCCGCCACGGATGCGAACTGAAGTCCTTGGGTACCGTCGTTCAGAAACAGCGTAACGTCGGAATCCCTTGTTCGGCCCTGGGCGGTGCCGCCCATGAGATCCGTCAGCAAAGGGTGTTTACCGGCGAACAGGTCGACTGATGGAGTGACTATGCGTTTGGTCTCGTCCTCGGTGCCGGCTACGTAGGAGGCATATCCGGCAATACGTCGCATACCTTGATCCAGGGTGCCGATGGTGCCGCGACCA
Source organism: uncultured Syntrophobacterales bacterium (assembly GCA_964438895.1). Classification (GTDB taxonomy): domain Bacteria; phylum Desulfobacterota; class Binatia; order UBA9968; family JAJDTQ01; genus JAJDTQ01. The sequence continues at coordinate 48,896 of CAYTMJ010000014.1, forward strand.
AGCTTCACGATGACGTCACACCGGTCGAGAATGGTAGGGTCCCATTCGTTGCTTCGGACGCAAGTGATGAACGCGCCGTCCTCTACCCAGGCGGGATTTTCCACCACCACCCGAACCGAGTCGGTGCACGTAGCCACCATGTGCGATCCCCGCACCACTTCCTCCACACCTTTTCGGGCCGTCACTGGTACGCCAAGCATTTCGCTCATTTTCCGGGCGTATGATTCCCGGTTGGCTTCGGTGGGACTGTAAACTTTCACTTCGCGGAGCTTACGGACCTCGGCGAACGCCCTTAGGTAGGTTTCGGCCATGCCGCCCGAGCCAAGAATACCAACTACCGCTGCGTCGTCCCGTGCCAGGTAACGGGCGGCCAGACCGGCGCACGCACCTACCCGCATGTGTTGGATGATGCCGTCGTTAATGATCGCTAGTGGCTCGGCGTTTCGTGCCGAAAATACCAACACGAGTCCACAGTAAGTGCCAGGTTCCATGCAGTATTTCTCTACCGTCCGGCCTTCGGGCCACTCGAGTATGTCGGATTTCATGCGGATGGCGAAAACTTCGAAGGAACGCGACGCCCCTTCCATGGTTCCCCAGCGATACATGCGTTCGGGGTCTTCCTGCGGTACATAGAGGTCAATGCGGGGCCGATAGACTGCCCGCTCCGTTAGTAGGTCGCGGTAGCCAATTTCTAGGGCGTCGATACACCCCGCCATATCGAGGACTTCCTCCACAGTTTCATTGTTGATGAGTAGCATAAGAAGTATTCCCGAGGACTATGTTTAAAGTGGCAAAATTGAGGACGCGAAAGCGCCGGCGCGGCGTAACCGTTGCAATGTGCGTCAACCTCCCAGGGTAATCATCTCGATCTTATTGTGTTGTTCGGGATCGTAACCGTCGGGAGACCGAATGGCGTCGAGTCGCTCGGCTGAGAAACGGTCGGTCCGGTTGCCCCAGATGGCCTCCATCCAGTTGCGGATCTCTTTGTCGCTGGTGCTACCCCGTAGCTGCGCCTTGAGGTCGTGGCCAGTTCGGGAGAAAAGGCAAGTCACGAGTCGACCATCGGCGGTCAGGCGTCCGCGACTGCAGGTTCCGCAGAACGGTTCGGTCACGGATGCGACAATGCCTATCGTTCCCTTGCCGTCGCGGAAGGCATAGTCAATGGCGGGTGCGTTGCCATGCGCCCTACCCACCGGATCCAGGGGGTACTGTTCAACTATCTGCTGCAGGATCTCGGCCTTCGGAACGGTTCGTTCCAGTTGCCAAGCGTTGGCGGTCCCCACGTCCATGTATTCGATGAATCGCACCACGAAGTCGTGGGTGCGCCCGAACTCTACCAGAGGGAGGATGTCGTCCTCGTTTACGCCTCGCTCGATGACCGCGTTGATCTTGATAGGGCTTAAGCCGACCTTGCGGGCTTCGAATAGCCCTGCAAGCACATCCTTCAGGTCACCCCGTTTAGTAATGCGTCGGAACCGTTCCGGGTCTAGACTGTCGATGCTTACGTTGATGCGTCCTAGTCCAGCCGACTGTAGTGAAGCCGCCATTTCGCCCAAGCGCACGCCGTTGGTGGTGAGGGTGACGTCGTCGATGCCTGGGATGCTTGCGACCTGCTGTATTAGGTCGGGTAGGTCGCGTCGAAGCAGAGGCTCGCCTCCCGTCAGCCGAATCTTTCGTACCCCTAGTGGAACGGCTAGTCGTACCACTCGGCAGATCTCTTCGTAGGTTAGGATTTCTCGCTTGTCGATCCAGTCGTAGTGGTCGAAGGGCATGCAGTAGGTGCAGCGGAAATTGCAGCGATCCGTCACGGAGATTCGAAGGTCGCGCAGCGGGCGATGGAATTGGTCGGTCAACACGACGAAACAATATGGAACCCCCCGATCTCCAAGTCAAGAAGCGCCCCCTTCCATCTGGCGCTGCCTTGGTCCCGAAAATCCAAAGGCCAGCTACCTGCTGGGCTCAAGTCGTTTTCTACGGTGAAGCAGTTTCTGTAGATAGAACGGGCCATTAGGGGGTTCCATTCGAGAAAGACCAAAGGCCTGCGGCTGGTTCCTGAGGAAAGTAACTCCAGTGCTGGAGTTTTGCATTTCTCCACAAGTGTCAGTGTCACCGGTGTGCGACCGCAGCTTGACGGATGTTCTGCCAAGCGGGATAATTAGAAGAAGGCTTTGGATTCGGTCCGCGGAAACCCCCTCGGGGCCCGCCGAAAGAGGAGTTGCCAATGGCTACATGGGACGACATTTTGACCGATCGTGACAAGGAAGTGTTTGCGCTGTCGGGTTATGGTGCGAAGGCCGGATTCGGTCAACGCCCCGCCGTTCTCGTCATCGACGTGAACTACAATTTTGTCGGCGACCGGCGGGAACCAATTCTGGAATCCGTCAAGCGTTTCCGTAACAGTTGCGGGGAGGATGGGTGGGTTGGGGTGGACCACATTGTCACGTTTCTGGACGAAGCCAGGAAGAAGCACCTGCCTATCTTTTTTACAACTGGGCACGGTGAGGAAGAGTCAGTAGCCTTCGGTCGTTGGCATGGAAAGAATGCACGCGGGAGTGAGGATTTCACCGAATTGGCAAAAAAGAGCAACGAGATCGTCGCGGAGATCGCTCCGCAAAAAGGCGAAGTGGTAATCCGCAAGCAGAAACCCAGCGCTTTCTTCGGCACTCCACTAGTGAGCATGTTGAATGAGGTTCATGCCGACACCGTTCTGGTGGCGGGAACCACCACGAGCGGCTGCGTTCGGGCTTCGGTCATCGATGCCTTTTCCTACAATTACAGCGTCAGCGTTGTGGAAGAGTGTACCTTCGACCGCGGGCAGGCCTCTCATAAAATCAATCTCTTTGACATGAACATGAAGTACGCGGACGTCGTGTCGCTGGAGGAGACGCTTGATTATGTCCGTAGCCTTCCAGACAATTTGTATGCTCCAGCTCTTTAGGGGTGGTTGCGGAGGTTAACCCAACCGGTGGCACGGGGTATCGAGTGAGCATTCCGGTGAACGGACTGCTCTCCGCGCGAGCGGATCGTTTCGGTTCATGAGCGAATTCACACGACACATCGAGGAGTATGGTGACTACTTGCGCAATCAGGCGCGGTTTTCGCCTCATTCGGTCAAGGGCTATCTAACGGATGTCAAAGGCTTCCGGCAATATCTAGAGCAGAATGGGTTCGATTGCGATGATCCCGAGGGTTCAACGTGGAAGGAAGTCGATGCGCAATGGATCCGAGGGTACCTGAAGACCCTTTATAGAACCTGTAAGAAGAGCACCATCGGGCGGAAGCTGGCTGCTCTAAAGGGATTTTTTCGCTATCTGGCGCGCGAGGGTATCATTGTGCGCGATCCGCTGGTGGGTTTTTCTACGCCGAAGCAAGAGGCCTCGTTGGTGACGTTCTTGTCAGTCGATGAGGCATTCCGAGTTCTGAGTTGCTTGACGGAGGATGGAATCCTCCCGGCTCGGGACCGGGCGGTAATGGAGGTCCTATACTCCTCTGGCGTTCGGACCAGCGAACTCGTTGGCCTCGATTGGCGAGACGTGGATTTCTCTCTGGGTGTGCTCAAGGTCTTCGGAAAAGGCTCCAAGGAGCGCATCGTTCCCGTGGGGGAGATGGCATTAGCTGCGTTACGAGATTACGCGGGCCACCAACGGGGACGGTGGGGGCGTGCGGCCCGGGGCGCAGAGCCAGTCTTTTTAAACCGTCTAGGGACTAGGATTACCACGCGCAGCGTTGCCCGCATTGTCGACAAATACCTACGGATGGCTGGCATTCCCGTGCGCATGGGTCCCCACGGTTTGCGCCACACTTTCGCTACACATCTGTTAAATGCTGGCGCGGACCTACGTTCGATTCAGGAATTGCTGGGCCACGTAAGTCTATCTACCACCCAGCGCTACACCCACGTCAACATCGACCAGCTCACGGCTGTATATGACCGCGCTCACCCCAGGGCCTAATCTGCCGGCGGGTCTGCAACAGGGCACTTTCCAGGAAAAGCGAGGGGCCTGTTAAGTGCGGTGTTTCATGTTACATTCTGAGTGATGTTTCATGGAACTACTATCCTTGCGGTGCGGCACGGTGGCAGGATCGTAGTCGCGGGTGACGGTCAGGTGAGCATCGGCGATACGGCGCTTAAGCACACGGCCCGCAAGGTCCGAAAGCTGTACGGCGACCGCGTGATTGCGGGGTTTGCTGGTGCTACCGCGGATGCGTTTACACTTTTCGAAAAGTTCGAGACTAAGCTCGAGCAGCACGGCGGTGTTTTTAAGCGCGCCGCAGTTGAGTTGGCGAAAGAGTGGCGTACTGACCGTGTACTGAGGCGACTGGAGGCGTTGATGATTGTTGCCGATGCCGAGGATTCCTTAGTGGTGTCAGGTAATGGCGATGTGGTGGAGCCCGATGACGGCGTCATTGCTATCGGCTCGGGTGGCAACTACGCACTTGCGGCGGCACGTGCTTTGGTTCATCATAGCTCGCTCGACGCCCGCGCCATCGCCGAGGAGGCCATGAAGGTGGCTGCGGAGATTTGCGTCTATACGAACGATAGGTTGACTATAGAGGAGCTGTCCTAAGCCCATGTGGGGCGTAGTACTCGTAGTTGGTTTAAACTAACGGTTTTTCAGGTAACTCTGCACACCGATCTTATGAAGGACGAAAGCCAACAGATGATGGCCTGGGCGCCGGCTGGCCGGTCCCTGACTCCCGTCATGACCCCCCGCGAGATCGTCTCAGAGCTGGACCGATACATCGTGGGCCAGCGCGACGCTAAGCGGGCTGTGGCCGTGGCGGTGCGCAATCGTTGGCGGCGTCAATTGGTGCCCGAGGACCTAAGGGACGAGATCGCGCCAAAGAACATTATTATGATCGGGCCCACCGGGGTGGGGAAGACCGAGATTTCCCGCAGGCTGGCCAAGTTAGCGCAGGCACCTTTCATCAAGGTGGAAGCCTCGAAGTTCACCGAGGTTGGTTATGTTGGAAGAGATGTGGAATCCATAATCCGGGACCTCATGGACATGGCCGTCAAGATGGTTCGGGAGGAGGAACAGGAGAAGGTCCAAGTGAAGGCACGGGACCTAGCTGAAGAGCGTGTTCTGGATTTGCTGTTGCCGGAACCGCCGCCGCCCGACAATGGCGACAAGGAGACATTTCGGCCGTCTCCGGACACTCGAGAAAAGTTCCGGAAAATGCTGCGGGCGGGAAAACTTGATGATCGGTCCGTGGATGTCGAATTGACTCAGAGCATGATGCCGATGATTGAGGTGCTGACCCCCCAGGGAATGGAGGAGATGGAGTCGAACATCAAGGAGATGTTCTCCAATCTGCTTCCCAAGCAATCCAAGACAAAGACCGTAAAGATTCCTGAGGCCATGAAACTACTGACGCAGGAGGAGGCAGCTCGGCTCGTGGACATGGATGCGGTGGTAGGCGAGGCTACAAGAAGAGTGGAACAGTCGGGGATCGTGTTCATCGATGAGATCGACAAGATTGCTGGACGAGAATCTGCCTATGGGCCCGACGTGTCCAGGGAGGGAGTCCAACGGGACCTTCTGCCCATGGTCGAGGGTTCGACGGTGAGTTCCAAGTATGGGTTGGTGAGAACCGATCATATCCTTTTTATTGCGTCCGGTGCATTTCACAACTCCAAGCCGTCGGATCTGATCCCGGAGTTCCAGGGCCGGTTTCCGATACGCGTCGAGCTCAGTTCGTTGAACAAGGACGACTTCGTGCGAATCCTGACTGAACCCAAGAACGCGTTAATACGGCAGTATGTGGCGTTGCTGGAGACTGAGAACATTCGCCTGTCGTTTCAAGACGACGCCATTGAGGAGATTGCCCGCATCAGTGCGGAGGCCAACGAGAAGATGGAGAACATCGGTGCTCGCCGGCTACACACGATTCTGGAAAAACTCCTAGACGAAGTGTCTTTTACCGCGCCGGAGATGCCGGGGCGGGAGGTTCTCATCGACGCCGAGTATGTCAGCGAGCGCCTGGACGCCATTCTGAAAGACCAGGATTTGTCTCGATACATTCTTTAGTGTTTTGTCTCACAAATCACGCTATGAAACTGCTGGCCCTTTTTGCCGTCGGTTGCGCTGTTCTTCCTCGTGTGGTGTTGATCACTGCCGCTCATTGCGCTTCGCTGACCACAGAAACACCCCCCATGCATTTGTGTAGTGCGATTAACGGGATAGGACGTTAACAACCTCTTTTGCCGGAGTTGCGTAACGTGGAAGGTTTCATAGGAAAGGCTGAAGTTCTGTTAGAAGCGCTGCCGTTCATCAAGCGTTTCTTCGGCAAAACTTTCGTGGTCAAGTATGGCGGCGCGGCGATGGTGGACGAGGGTCTCAAGCAGAGCCTCGCGCAGGATATTGTGCTGCTCAAGTATGTGGGCATCAATGTCGTGGTGGTGCACGGCGGAGGGCCTCAGATTAACGATACGCTAGGCAAGATGGGCATCGAGAGCCGTTACGTGCGGGGTATGCGGGTCACCGATTCAGAGACCATAGACATCATTGAGATGGTGTTGGTAGGGAAGGTGAACAAGGAGATTGTTGCGCTCATTAACCAGCACGGTGGAGCCGCGGTGGGTCTTAGCGGCAAAGACGGTCAGCTCATCGTCGCGCGCAAGATGAACGTGACGGTGCCGGGCGACGGGGACACCACCGAGATCGTTGACATCGGGATGGTGGGAGAGATCGTTCGGGTGGATCCCACGGTGATCCGCTCTCTGGAAGGCAACCGCTTCATCCCGGTGATTGCACCTGTGGGGGTGGGGGAGAGGGGGGAAACCTACAACATCAACGCGGATCTTGTAGCGGGTCGAGTGGCAGCTGCTTTGGGAGCGGAAAAGCTAATCCTTCTCACTGACGTGGAGGGAGTGCGGGACCGCAAGGGTGCGTTGATCAGTACGTTGACGATTTCGCAATCCGCTGAGCTTATCGAGGGGGATGTGATTTCTTCTGGCATGATCCCCAAGGTCGAGTGTTGCGTGGAGGCCCTCAAGGGGGGGGTGGTGAAGACGCACATAATCGATGGCCGGGACCGCCACGCTGTTCTATTAGAGATCTTCACTGAACAAGGTGTTGGGACTGAGGTGGTTCGAGATTAACAGCCCCACACGCGGTAAGGCCCGATGAGGATCCGTGGGAGTGTGTGTTAACCCGCTCGTGGCCCATGGACGAATGATGTCTAACCAAGAAGTACAGAATTTGACCGATGGAAACGTCATGAATACCTACGCGCGTTTCCCAATTGCCCTGGTGAGAGGCGAAGGGGTGCGCGTGTGGGACGCGGACGGCAAGGTGTACTTGGACTTCGTCGCGGGCATCGCTGTGAATAGCCTTGGTCATTGCCATCCGGCCGTTGCCAAGGCTGTGACGCAGCAGGTGCAGACCCTGATGCACGTCTCGAACCTCTATCACATCGAACCCCAGGCTCGCCTGGCCAAGGTGCTCTGTGAACATTCCTTCGCCGACCGAGCCTTCTTTTGTAATAGTGGTGCGGAAGCTAATGAGGCCGCCATCAAGTTGGCTCGCCGTTACGGCTCGGAACAGGCAAGGGGACGAGTTGAGATCATTACCGCCCTTAACTCGTTTCACGGGCGTACCTTAGCGACCCTGACAGCCACGGGCCAGGAGAAGATCCGGTTTGGGTACGACCCGTTACCGTCCGGTTTCCGTTACATCCCGTTCAACGACCTGGATGCAGCGGTGGCCGCGGTGGATGAGCGAACCGCAGCGTTTCTGGTGGAGCCTATCCAGGGCGAGGGTGGTGTGGTGGTGCCGGAAGTGTCCTATATGCGTGGACTGCGGGAGCTCTGCGACAAAGAGGGGTCTCTGCTTATCTTCGACGAGGTTCAGGTGGGTATGGGACGCACCGGTCGGCTGTTTGGTTATGAGCACTTTGGTGTCGAGCCCGACATCATGACCCTGGCCAAGGCCTTGGGGGGCGGGCTACCCTTGGGAGCTATGTTGGCACGGGAAGGCGTGGCCAAGAGCTTTCCGCCGGGATCCCACGCCTCTACCTTCGGCGGTAATCCGGTAGTGTGTCGAGCTGGCTTGGCGGTGATGGAAACCATCCTCGATGCTGGGTTGGTTCAGCACTGTGAGGAGGTCGGTGCCGTATTACGGCAAGGACTTGAAGCACTGGCGGAGCGCTTCGACTTCATTCGCGAGGTGCGGGGCAAGGGTCTTTTGTTGGGCGTGGAAATGGATCGGGAGTGCGGACCCATGGTGCAGGAGTGTATGCGGGAAGGCCTTTTAGTGGTGCTAGCCGGGCCTAACGTGCTTCGCATGGTGCCACCGCTTACCATTGAGAAAGCAGAAGTGGACGAGGCGCTGGGGATCCTGGAGCGGGTGTTAGGACGAGCATGACAGTGATGAAGAAGCGGGATTTACTGTCATTGCGTGACCTGACCCGGCCGGATCTAGATGAAATCCTTTCCTTGGCGGCTACCCTCAAGCGGGAACGCAAGGAAGGACGGCTGCCGCCACTCCTGGCAGGGAAGAAGCTGGCGCTGGTGTTTCAGAAGCCCAGCCTCAGAACCCGTGCCACCTTCGACATTGGGATGGCCGAGTTGGGGGGCAGTACGCTGTTCCTGGGGCCGGACGAGGTACATTTGGGTGAGCGGGAAACGCCAGCTGATTGCGTGCGTGTTCTGGGTCGCCTGGTGGACATAGTTGCAGTGCGGACCTTCTCTCAGGAGATCGTGGTGGAGATGGCCCGTTTTGGTTCCGTACCGGTAATTAACGCGCTCTCGGACGTCTACCACCCGTGTCAGGTTTTGGCGGACATCCTCACGTTGCAGGAATGTAAGGGTACCCTCGAAGGGTTACGCGTAGTTTTCGTGGGGGATGGAAACAACGTCGTGCACTCCTGGCTATTGGCCGCGGCCAAGTTTCCATTTCAATTTACGTTGGCGTGCCCCGAGGGTTTCGAGCCGGACAAGGAGATCTTCGATTCTGCGTTGTCTGCGGGTGCGGATGTGACCCTAACTCACGACCCCGGCGAGGCCGTAAACAACGCCGACGCCATATATACAGATGTATGGGCGAGCATGGGCCAAGAAGCGGGAGCAGGTAGCCGGAAGCAGGCCTTTGCTGCTTTTCAGGTAACCGAGGGGATGGTGGCCCGGGCAAGAAGTGACGCTGTGGTGATGCATTGCCTTCCAGCTCATCGTGGGGAAGAGATCACCGCCGAGGTCATTGAAGGTCGCCATTCCGTGGTGTTCGATCAAGCCGAAAACCGTCTTCATGCCCAAAAGGCGCTGATGGTTTGGTGCCTTGGCGGCACAGCGCAGGATTCCCGGGAAATCGAACGGTCAACGGAGAGATCATGAAACGGAAGAAAGTGGTGCTCGCGTATTCGGGCGGGCTCGATACGTCTGTGTGCCTTCGTTGGGTAAAAGAGACCTACGATTGTGAGGTCATAGCCTACTGCGCCGATGTAGGTCAGGAAGAGGACCTGGAAGAGGTGCGGCGTAAGGCGCTAGCAACTGGCGCGAGCGAAGTGGTGGTGGATGATCTCAAGGAGGCGTTTGTACGGGACTATGTGTTTCCCATGCTGCGGGGTAACGCGGTCTACGAAGGCTCTTATCTATTGGGCACATCCATCGCCCGGCCGCTTATTGCCAAGCGGCAAGTCGAGGTGGCGCTGGCCGAGAACGCAGAGGCCGTTTCCCACGGCGCTACGGGCAAGGGCAACGACCAGGTGCGGTTTGAGCTAACCTACTATGCCCTTAAGCCCGACATCCAGGTCATCGCCCCGTGGAGGGAGTGGGAGCTTAACTCGCGTACTGCGTTGATTGACTACGCCCGGCAGTACGGCATTCCCGTGCCTGTGACTAAGCGTAAGCCATACAGCATGGACCGCAATCTGTTCCACATCAGCTACGAAGGCGGCATAATCGAGGATCCTTGGCAGGAACCGCCTACGGACATGTTCCTGTGGACCACGGCACCAGAGGATGCTCCGGACGAGCCGCAATATATCGACCTGGAGTTCGTCTCCGGCGACCCAGCGGCGCTTGACGGGCAGAGGTTGGAGCCCGTTGAGATGCTGAGCATGCTCAATGGACATGGGGCACGCCATGGCATCGGCCGGGTAGATATGGTGGAAAACCGGTACGCCGGCATGAAATCCCGGGGCATCTACGAGACGCCCGGCGGAACGATTCTGCACGTAGCGCGACGCGCCGTGGAGCACCTGACGCTAGACCGCGAGGTGATGCAACTCCGAGATTCGTTGATTCCCCGGTACGCCCAGATGATATACAACGGCTACTGGTTCGCGCCAGAGAGGCTGATCCTACAGCAGGCGCTGGACGCATCGCAAACACGAGTCAGCGGCACGGTTCGCCTAAAGCTTTATAAGGGCGTGGCGTCGGTTGCGGGAAGGAAGTCGTCAATGTCGTTGTACGACCCGGTTGCCGCTACTTTCGAGAAGGACGAAAGTTACAACCAAGCAGATGCGGATGGGTTCATCAAGCTGAACGCCTTGCGGCTTAAAATGGCCGGGCGGGTAACAGGCGCATAGTTTTTATGGCGAAGAAGACACAGCTATGGGGCGGTCGTTTCACCGGGTCTACCGCGGATTCTGTAGTGGCCTTCACTGCGTCTATCGACGTGGACCGGCGCCTCTACCGGTACGACATCGATGGTAGCGTGGCCCACGCGCGCATGCTTGGCAAACAGCGTATTATAACCGCTGTCGAGAGCCGGAAGATTGTTGCCGGACTGCGCGCGGTTCGGAAGGAAATCGAGAGCGGGTTGTTCCCTTATAGTCCCACCGATGAAGATATTCACATGTATATTGAGCGGCGACTCACCGAAAAGATCGGGAGCATTGGGGAGAAGCTCCACACTGCGCGAAGCCGAAACGACCAGGTGAGTCTTGACATGCGCCTTTATCTTCGAGAGGCACTAGATGGCATTCTCCGGGACCTCGAGGCCTTACAGAAGGCGCTGGCAGGAGTAGCCCGGAGGCATGAGAGCGTGCCGATGCCCGGCTATACCCATCTTCAGCGCGCCCAGCCTGTGCTCTTTGCGCACCATCTTCTGGCCTACGTAGAAATGTTCGAGCGGGACAAGAGTCGCTACTACCACTGCCGTGAGCAGACCGACGTCATGCCTCTGGGCTCCGGCGCCCTGGCCGGAACGAGCTTCCCCATTGATCGGGCTTATGTGGCCAAGTTGCTGGGCTTTTCGCGTCTCTCGGAGAATAGCATTGATGCGGTTAGCGACCGAGACTTTGTTCTGGAGTTTCTGTCGGCGTCCTCCATACTGTTCGTTCATCTAAGCCGCATGGCAGACGAACTGATCCTATGGTCCAGCGACGAGTTCGGATTTGTTGAATTACCGGACGCCTATTGTACCGGCAGCTCGATGATGCCGCAGAAAAAGAACCCTGATGTAGCCGAGTTGATCCGGGGCAAGACGGGTCGAGTGTACGGTCACCTCAATGCGCTGCTGACCATTATGAAAGGGCTACCTCTGGCCTACAATCGCGACCTCCAGGAGGACAAAGAACCTCTGTTTGATACAGTGGATACGGTTGCGGTGTGTTTACTAATGGCTCGGGAACTTTTTGACGGTCTGGAGGTGCGGGCTGAGAGGATGCTGGCAGCAGTGGAGGGCGGTTTCATGAACGCCACTGACCTGGCGGACTATCTTGTGGTACGAGGTCTTAGCTTCCGCGACGCCCACGACGTGGTAGGCCGGGTGGTGCGTCACTGCATCGATACGAAGCGCCAGCTGCAAGACGTAACTTTGGATGAATTCCAGGGGTACTGTCCGGCTGTCGGTTCGGACGTTTACAAGATTTTGACCTCTCGCGCTGGTATCGAGCGCCGGCGCGGACGCGGGGGCACCGCGTCCGTCAACGTGCGCAGACAGCTAAAGAAGCTGGGTGTCTGATGGTGGGACGGCATGCGAGCGTCCTGTGTATCTTGCTGTTGTCAACGTTGCTGGTCGCCGGATGCGGAAGGAAGGGCCTACCCCGAGCGCCAGAACTGACGGTTCCGGCAGCTATCACCGACCTAACCGCACGGGTTGAGGCCGGTGGAATCCGCCTTGGATGGTCGCGCCCGCGAGTCACGCTCGATGGTCAGAAGTTCAACGATCTGATGGCGTTCGTGGTATTTCGTAAGAGTATCCGCGCGGACTGTCCCGAATGTCGTACAGCGTATTCCGAGCGTACGGTTATCAACGTGGAGGACGAGGGCCGGTTTTTCAAGGAACTGGAGTACGAATTTATGGATCGGCGTCTCCGTTCTGGAACCGTTTACCGGTATCGGGTCTTGGCCCGCCTCTCGGACGGCTCCGCGAGTCGACCGTCGAACGAGGTGATTGCGGCATGGCAACCGTGAAGGATCATTTTGCACACAGGAATGACGCAATGCACTGCGAAGGTGTGCCCGTAAGGGCAATCGTCGATGCTGTAGGGACCCCAGCATATGTGTACAGCCTTGCCCAGTTACGCGACTCCTTCCAGTCCCTTGATCAGGCCTTCGCTACGAGTCGCCATTTGGTGTGTTTCTCGGTCAAGGCCAACTCCAACCTCGCTGTACTGCGTGCCTTCGTAAACGAAGGGTCGGGGTTCGATATTGTTTCTGGTGGTGAGCTTTTTCGGGTGCTCAAGGCCGGGGCCGATGCGCGCAAGGTAGTTTTTTCGGGCGTGGGGAAGACTCGCGAAGAAATGGAGTACGCCCTCTCTTCCGGCATCCTGATGTTCAACGTGGAGTCAGAGCAGGAGATGGAAGTGCTGAACGAAGTGGCGCGGAGTAAGGGCGTGGTGGCGCCAGTAAGCTTCCGAATTAACCCAGACGTGGACCCACAGACACATCCATATATCTCAACTGGCATGAAAAAGAGCAAGTTTGGCATCGGCATCAGCCTCGCAGTGGCGGCTTACCGTCGTGCCATCGCTCTACCCAACGTGGAAGTGGTGGGGGTGGACTGTCATATTGGCTCGCAGCTGACCTCGGCGGCCCCCTTTGCAGATGCCGCTGGACGGGTGCGGGCCTTCATCGAGGTGCTCCAGCGGGAGGGGGCGAACATCCGTTACGTGGATCTGGGTGGGGGCCTCGGTATCCGTTACGAAGACGAGGAGCCGCTGGATGCGGGGGAGTACGCGAAGGCTCTCATGGAGGGGGTTCGGGGCCTGGACGTTACGCTCGTGTTGGAACCGGGCCGGTCAATGGTTGGCAACGCCGGGATCTTGGTCGCTCGCGTGCTCTATCTCAAGCGGACCGAGGTCAAGAACTTCGTGGTGGTGGATGGTGCCATGAACGACCTAATCCGCCCCTCTCTCTACGGCGCATTTCAGGGCCTTCGGCCGGTGCAGCGGCGCGGGACTGAGGTCACGACCGCGGACGTGGTCGGTCCCATCTGTGAGAGCGGGGACTTTTTTGCCCAGGATCGCCGAATGGAAACGCCCGTCCCAGGAGATCTCATTGCGGTGATGAGTGCCGGCGCATATGGCTTCACGATGGCGTCAAACTACAACACCAGACCTAGGGTGGCCGAGGTGTTGGTTGACGGAACGGAGTTCGCGGTAGTCCGGAAACGGGAGACACTGGAAAGCCTCGTGGCTGAGGAGCATATCCCGGCTTTCTTAAGAGGGTGAGCGGGTATTGCTAAACGAACAACGCGCAAATCAGACACAAGGGGCGCGGAGTAACCCATGACCGAGATTACGTTCACCAAGATGCACGGTTGCGGTAACGACTTTGTGGTGTTGGACTGCATGGATTCGCAGCCCGCGGATATGGCCGGCATCGCTAGAATCCTTTGCCAACGGCGCTTCGGCGTGGGAGCGGACCAATTGCTCACGATAAAGCCTTCGGATTCGGCGGACTTCCGGATGGAAATCTACAATGCTGACGGCGGTGAGGTGGAGATGTGCGGTAACGGAATCCGGTGCTTCGCCAAGTATGTGTATGAACATGGCCTGACACGGAAGCGGGAGATGGAGGTGGATACTTTGGCGGGTATCATGCGGCCTCGTCTGAAGGGCGACGACGTCGAGGTCGACATGGGGCAACCTGTGCTCGACGGCCGCGACATCCCGGTGGACGCCGACGGCATCGTCGTCGACCATCTGCTTGCCGTTGACGGCATTGAGTATTCGGTCACCTGTGTGTCCATGGGCAATCCTCATTGCGTGCTCTTCGTGGAGGACGTTGCCACACTGGACCTGTCAAACCTGGGCCCCCGTTTCGAAACACATTCATTCTTCCCAAACCGAGTAAACACCGAATTCGCCCAAGTGCTGGGGTCCGATGAGGTCCGTATGCGGGTCTGGGAACGCGGCGCTGGGGAGACTTGGGCGTGCGGCACAGGGGCTAGTGCAGTGGCGGTCGCTGGTGTCTTGACCGGTAGGACCGGAAAGGAGATGACGGTTCACTTGACCGGCGGGGATCTCGAGATTTGCTGGGCCGATGACGAGAGGATTTACATGACCGGTCCGGCAAAGGAAGTGTTTCAGGGTAGCATCCGGGTCTGAGGCAAATGCAAGGGGGGGTGCTATGTTTGTTGGGTCTATGACCGCTCTTGTTACGCCTTTCAAGGACGGGGAGGTCGACTACGCGGCCCTTGAGGCTTTGGTGGAGTTCCAGATTACCCAGGGAACGCACGCGGTGGTGCCCTGCGGCTCCACGGGAGAATCGGCAACCCTCGACCATAAGGAGCACTGTGCAGTTATCGATGCGGTTGTTCGCGCGGCAAATCAGCGGGTTCCGGTGATTGCCGGTACGGGCTCTAACTCCACCCGCGAAGCTATGGAGCTCACACGGCTGGCGGAGGAGTCTGGGGCAAGCGGCGCTCTGTTGATCTCGCCTTATTACAACAAGCCCACACAAGAGGGAGTGTACTGGCACTACCGGACGGTAGCCGAACATGTTGGTATCCCACTCATCGTTTACAATGTCCCTAGTCGGACAGCATCGAAGATGGAACCAGAGACCCTCGTGAGACTGTCGGAGATCGAAAACATCACCGGTGTTAAGGAAGCGACCGGCTCGGTAGATCAGGTCATTGACGTAATTCGTTTGTGTGGCGATTCTCTGGCGGTGTATTCCGGCGAGGACACGCTCACATACTCAATCATGACCCTCGGTGGCAAGGGTGTGATCACTACCACTGGAAACGTAGCTCCGAGGGCCATGGCGGACCTAGCTGAAGCCTGTCTTCGGGAGGACTGGGTCACGGGTCGTCGAATTCAGTTCGAATTGATTCCGTTGATCCGGAATCTCTTTAGTGAGACCAACCCTATCCCGGTGAAGACTGCATTGTCTCTAATGGGGAAATGCGACGCAGAGCTCCGCCTCCCACTTACTCCAATGGGTGAGTCGAACCTGAAACGGCTGAACGGTGCTATGGTAAGGTACGGTTTACTTGAGCGACCGTTATCACAAACAGAGTCATGAAGCTGTTTTTTCTTGGGTCCCACAGCCACGGTGATTCTCGTCGGGTAGCCCTAGCCGTTCCTCGTCTTAGTACCCCGTCAACGATGACTCGTCCTGCACCCGTTCAGGTTCCAGTTTTTAGGAAAGGGCCTTGGACATGAGCGCCCTGGGATTGATTGTTTGCGGACCCGGAGGAAGAATGGGCGGTGTGTTGGTGCGCCTCATACAGGAGACCCCGGGCGTTACGTTAACGGGGGCCGTGGACCGACGGGGTAGCTCAAGAGTTGGGCAGGATGCCGGAGAGGTTGTCGGCATCGGTCATTTGGGGGTGGAGATCGTTGACCACATTAAGGTATCGTCGGGGGCAAAATCGGTCATTATGGATTTCACGACCCCCGAGGCTTCCGTTGCCCATATGAAAGAGGCAGCAAAGAGCAGCACGCCCATCGTCATTGGGACCACGGGATTGAGTTCCAGTCAGGTCCGACAGATCCGAAAGCTCGCGACTAAGACTGCCGCAGTTTTCGCTCCTAACATGAGCCTGGGGGTAAATCTGCTGCTGGATTTGGTGGGTGAGATGGCCCGAAGCCTCGGGGATTCCTACGACGTTGAGATTGTGGAGGCGCACCATCGGTTCAAGAAAGACGCGCCCAGTGGAACGGCGTTGGCCTTGGCGCGAGCCGCACGCGAAGCCCTAGGCTATAAACCGGATCGCTTGGGCGCGATTGGACGAAGCGGTGTTTCTGAGCGGAAGAAGACCGATATTGGTGTCGTTTCTATGCGTGCTGGTGATATAGTGGGCGAGCACACTGTGATGTTTGGCGGAATCGGCGAACGGATTGAGCTGGTGCACCGAACTCATAGTCGAGACGCCTTCGGTCACGGTGCTATGCGTGCCGCGCAGTGGGTGGTGGGCAAGGAGAACGGTCTCTACGGTATGCAGGATGTGCTGAGGCAGTCGGGTTAGTGCAGTACACTTTGTTCTAACGGGGGAGGAATGTGTCGTTTTAACGGCTTCTCTGTTGACATCTGCGACGGCTTATACTAATCAAATTTCCTATTCTAAGTGGCTTCAGATTCTCTAAAAACGGACGGCGAGTCAACGGAAGCGGAAGTCGAGCGACTAGCCGAGCAGATGGGTCGGTTAATCCGTTCCCTTGAGCCTGAGAAACGGGAGGACGTGAAGGAATTTGCCTTTTCGCTGGTCCGAGAGGAGTTGTTCCAAGGCGAAGAAGCCCAGCGGTTAGAGGGTGGGTCCGATCCGGCTCCGATGAACCCTTTGGGCGCCGGCGTACTTTTTTTATTGTTGGGAGTAGGTCTGTCATTTGTGTTCGGACCTGTCGGTCTGGCGTTGATGGTTGGAGGCCTGATCTTCATCGTGTGGGGGGCAGTCCTCAGTTGGATAAAGAAGTAGGGGCGCGATGGCTACGAACGAAAAACGAGAGATAAAGCGAGGGATTTGGAGTCGCCGGGACTTTTTCGGCCGGCTTGGTTGGGCTGGTTTTGGGGTATTCTCCTTGGTGTCCCTCGTTGGCTTTATGCGGTCCGCGTTTCCGCGGGTGCTCTTTAAGCCGCCTTCCACGTTCAAGGCAGGCTTCCCTTCCGACTACACAGTTGGTGAGGTGAGTGAGAAATTTAAGAAGGACTACCGCGTGTGGATCGTGCGGGAGGAGGCGGGGTTCTACGCTGTCTTCGCCAAGTGCACACATCTCGGTTGCACGCCGCGCTGGCTCGCTGCTGAGAGCAAGTTTAAGTGCCCTTGTCACGGAAGCGGTTTCTTTAAGTCGGGGCTGAACTTTGAGGGCCCGGCGGGCCGGCCGCTAGACCGGTTCGAGATCGCTTTGGCGGAGGACGGTCAGCTCATTGTGGACAAGGGCAAGGAGTTTCGGATGGGGCCCGGCGCGGAACCCGATGAGCAGCACCCCGGCAGCATCCTCAAGGTTTGAGGCTAACCATGATCAATCTGGAACAGATCAAGCAGGACATTGTTGAGAGTCATGTTTGGAAGGCTATCTTCCGACACGGCTACGAGGATACCCCGCGAAACCGTGTACTCATGGTGACGGGCAACGTGTGGATGCATCTGCATCCTGCTAAGGTGCGGCGGCACGCCGTCCGGATGCGCTTCACCTGGTGCATGGGGGGCCTTACCTTCCTCATGTTTCTTCTCACGGTCGTTACGGGCATTTACCTCATGTTTTACTACAGGCCAGTGCCGCAATATGCCTACGCTGATATGAAGTACCTGGAGTTCGACATGCCTTTCGGCATGTTGATGCGTAACATGCATCGCTGGGCTGCCCATGCCATGGTAATCTTCGTGTGGCTACACATGTTTCGGGTCTTTCTCACTGGTTCCTACAAGCCCCCACGGGAGTTCAACTGGATTGTTGGCGTTCTGTTACTGGTCCTGACTTTGCTGTTGAGCTTCACCGGTTACCTGCTGCCGTGGGACCAGCTCGCCATCTGGGCTGTGACGGTAGGATCCAACATGGCGCGAGCTACGCCTCTGCTGGGCCATGAGGGCCCCTTCGCTGAGTTTGTAGGTGCCAACCCGGTGTACGATGCGCGAGCGTTTCTGTTCGGTGGTGGCGAGATCGGTCCGCACACGCTGCTGCGGTTCTATATACTTCATTGTATTTTCATTCCGCTGGTGGCCAGCTTGCTCATGGCTGTGCACTTTTGGCGCATCCGTAGGGATGGCTTTTCCGGTCCTCCGTTGTAAGGTCCGGCAACGCTGTTTGTGAGATAGGACATTAGGGAAAGGTAGCCGTCGTATGGCTAAGGCCGAGGATAGAAGTCGAGCGATCGTCGTCGACGACAAGATTCACACCTGGCCACATCTGGCACGCGGAGAGTTTCTGGTCACGATTTTCGTGTTGGTGGCCATGGCGCTGTGGTCGCTCCTGGTAGATGCACCGCTGGAAGAGCCTGCCAATCCAGCTCGCACCCCCAACCCGTCGAAGGCGCCGTGGTATTTCTTGGGGCTCCAGGAGATGCTGGTATACTTCGACCCCTGGTATGCGGGTGTCGTGCTTCCAACGTTCATCATTATCGGTTTGATGGTGATCCCTTTCATCGACATCAATACCAAGGGAAACGGCTATTACACCTTTAAGGACCGTAAATGGGAGATCCTGACCTTCATTCTAGGCTTCCACGTCCTTTGGGTGGTGACAATCATCATTGGGACGTTTTTCCGTGGCCCTGGGTGGAACCTATTTTGGCCCTGGCAGCGGTGGGATCCGCACAAGGTGGTAGCTCTCGTCAGCGTCGACCTTCCCTATTTGGTGGGGTTGCGGGATTACTGGGTTCAGGCCGGATTTGGGTTGCTTCTGGTTCTGCTCTACTTTGTGGTTTCGGTATGGTTGTTCTACAAGTGGATCATTTGGATTAAGGGCAGGCAGTTTATGCTCCGTTGGGGGGCCGTCCGGTTCGCGATAACCGCCTTTCTGTTCGTTACTATGATGGCGCTTCCAGTCAAGATGTTTTTGAGGCTCGTGTTTAACATCAAGTACATCATGGTCACACCCTGGCTCAATATCTGATGTTCTATGTTGCAAAGCTCCTACAGGCCTTGGGTATTGCGGATGTGGGTTACGCGTTGTTCGTGGCCATCTTTCAGGGCATCAATATGGCCGAGGAAATTATACTGACGCTTATTGGCGTTGCGGTGTTCTCACTGGGGCGGCTGTTGGAGAGCAAGACAGCTTGACGCTAGTTGTAGATTCTCTGGGCTGCAAGGGAGAATGAATGGCGGTTCGTGGTGTAGATCCTAACGAAGAGAAGAAATCCTACGGGACGGTTTTTTTCGTAGGCTCCATCTTGTTGGTGGTGGTGTCCTTATGGGCGGTGTTTGATGACAACATCACGAGGCGAGTGTGGAAGAAACATCAGGCGGAGTTCAACCGTAGCGACTACGAGCGCGCCGAGGCCGCTCTAGCCAAGGAACAGAAGCGCCTGAATGCGGACCCAAAGTTCCGGGAACTGGTCAAAAAGCGTGATGCGGAGTTAGAAAGCTTGGAGGCCGGCGACAAGCACGCTCGCTTGGCCGAACTCGAAGAACTTCAGCAACGGGTTGAGGTCCAATACTTTGATGCCGATCAAGAGGTCAAGTTCGTCAAGAGCGAGCAGGAGGAAGCCTGGTACGAGTACGACCACGCGGTTCAGCAGGGCCGGGACCCAGGCGGCTACAAGAAGCACATTGAGGAATTGGAAGCACGCCAACATTCCTTGGAGCCTGCACTAGAAGCGGCGCGCAAGAAGCGGGCGAATGTCAAGGAGCAGATCAAGCAGCTTAAAGGCGGCGTCAAGGATTTTGAGGACCGGCTCTACGAGTTGGAAGGGGAGAAGCGGAAGTGGCAACGGCAGATGGACAACGCCGTTGTCACCGTCGGACCGGACGGGTTCCCGCAATTCACCCTTTATAAGGTTCCCAAGATCGAGCAGGTGGTTCTCAAGGACTTTGACCGAAATAACTTCGATCAACAGGTGGACCGGGTTGATCGTTGCCAGGCGTGCCACGTCGGTATCAACCGGGCCGGATTTGACGACTTGCCGCATCCCTTGAAGACTCATCCCAAGCGGAAGCTGTTTCTAGGCGACGCAGCGCACCCGCCCCGCAACTTTGGCTGTACCGTGTGTCATGATGGGCAAGGAGAGGCAGTGAATAGCACTGCCCAGGCTCACGGCAATGTGAAGTTTTGGGAGCATCCGCTGCATGAGGGTCACGACGTGCAGGCCAACTGCGTTACTTGTCATCTCAACGTCCAGGGCCTGGAGGGTGCCGAGGTGGTTGGACGGGGGCAGCGGGTTTTCGAACAGGTTGGTTGCACGGGTTGCCATTTGGTCGAAGGCTATGACGACATTCCTAAGGTCGGCCCAAATCTTAGAAGGGTCCGTGCCAAGGTGGATCCTGGCTGGATGGTTCAGTGGATCTTAAACCCGCGGGCCTTCCGACCCAACACCCGAATGCCACACTTCTATTTCAAGGAAGACGAGGCGTTGGCGGCGGCATCCTACCTGTGGGCCGCATCGAAGAAGGACGCGACGGAATGGCTTGACCAGCACCCCATGCCTGAGGGGTATCGACCGGAAGACGAAGTCATGGTGGAAAAGGGCCGGGAATTGGCCCGCTCAGTGGGGTGCCTGGGTTGTCATGGACTGTCCGAAGGCGAGTTTACCACCCGTGTCGCCGACAAGGATCTGGTGCCGAATCTGAAAGACATCGCCGCTAAAGTTGGCCCGCGTTGGACATACAATTGGCTAATGAACCCAAAGAGTTACAACCCCGGAACTCGAATGCCAAGCCTGCGGCTATCCGACGAGGAGGCATTGGCACTTACGACGTACCTGATGACACTCGGAGCAAAGCCCGAGCCGGACGCCGAGTTGGTGGCTCGCTTAGAAATTCCTGCCAACATCGCCAAGGGTGAGAAGCTCGTGCGGAAATACGGTTGTGCCGGTTGCCACGAAATCCCAGGAATGGAGAAAGAATCCAGGATCGGCGTCGAATTGACGACTTTTGGCTCAAAGCCACTTGAGGAGCTGTTCTTCGGCAACGTGACTACGGTTCCGCATACCTGGAGCGATTGGACCATTAACAAGATTCACAAGCCACGCCAGTATGGAACCGAGCGTGTCGAGCAGCTGATGCCGCACTTCAATCTGCCGGCCGAAGATATCCAGGCCCTAAGGGTCCTATTGCGGGGTTTCATAGAGAGGCGAGTGCCGGAAACGTTCAGGGCAGATCACTCCAAGCGGGCGAAACAGATTGCGGCTGGGCGGCGTATGGTTCAGGAATATAATTGTGTCGGTTGCCACGTCATCGATGGCGAGGGCGGACTCGTCCGCAAGTACTACGAGCAGAATCCTACCTTGGCGCCGCCGCCACTGAATGGTGAGGGGAACAAGGTTCAAGCCAATTGGTTGTTCGGTTTCTTGCAGAATCCCGATGATCCTATCCGTCCCTGGCTTAAGATCCGAATGCCGAGTTTTGGTTTTGACGGGAACAAAGCGGATATTTTAGTGAACTACTTTGCCGGTCTTTCGGAGGTGAAGATTCCGTACGTCCATGTCGATGAAGCGAAGGTGCCGGCAGGTTATTTGGAGGCTGGGCGACAGCTGTTCTCCGACGACTACTTCGAGTGCGGTAGCTGTCATCAGCAAGGGGATAAGAAGCCCGACGGTGCGATGGAAGACTGGGCTCCGGACTTGAATATGGCCCGCCAGCGGTTGAATCCAGACTGGATCGAGAAGTGGATTCTCGACCCCCAGAAACTTCAGCCGGGGACTAAGATGCCATCGTTCTACCCCGGTGGCCCTGAGGACATCTTGGGTGGGGACGAGAAGAAGCAGATCGAGGCGCTTACTGACTACCTTATGTTGCTCGGATTAAAGCCGACCGACGCGGCCAAGGCCGGAGGGGGGTTGGCGACTGAGCCGGGTAGGGAAGGGACAGCGGGAACCGACAAACAGGGGTGACCCCTGGGACCAAAGATCATCCCGCAAGAGGAGATAGACATGAATCGCAGGTTCGTATCGCTTACCTTACCAATGTTTTTGATTGTTGGGACACTAACCTTGGGTGTTTATCGGGGTGCAATTGCTGCCGGGGGAGCGATCTCCGGCGCCGTTTTTTTCAAGGGTTCGCCCCCTCAGCCGAGAAAGCTTAAGGTAACCAAGGACAAGCGGCGCTGTGACAAATCCCCCAAGTTCGACGAGTCGCTCGTGGTCAAAGATGGGAAGCTCGCGAACGTCGTGGTGTATATCGCTGATGTTAAGGATGGCAAGAAGCTGGAGACGAAGGGTGTAACCTTGGACCAGAACGGGTGCCACTACCAGCCTCACGTCTTGGCTGTTCCCGCGGGTGCCCAGGTTACAATTCTCAACCCGGATAAGGTACTGCATAACGTCCATACCTATAGCAAGGTCAACAAGCCCATGAATCGAGCGCAACCCAAATTCAAGAAGAAACTGAAAGTAAAATTTGAAAAGCCGGAGATCATGGAGGTAAAATGCGACGTTCATGGCTGGATGAGCGGATGGATTTTCGTCGCAGGCAATCCCTATTATAGTGTCACTGGCGAGGACGGTGTCTTTAGTCTCACGGACGTGCCCGCTGGCAAGTACAAAGTTGAGGTGTGGCACGAGAAACTGGGTACACAAACTAAAGAGGTGGAAGTAAAAGCCGGAGAGACTCATAAGCTCGATGTCGAGTTCGCGGGTTGATCAGGGCTACTTTGTAATCAAAACGCCACCCCAGAGTGCTTCTGGGGTGGCGTTTTGATTCTGTGCCACGGAAGTGACTGAACATAATCTCAGGGACTGGATTTGCGCCGAGTTAACGTACGCTCGACTACATTCCAACGCGGTTCTTAAAGAAAGTCCAAGCGCGTTCCATGTCTGGGGGGGGTAGGGCCTCCTTTTGACGTGAGCCAGCTGCCTCCCCGGGAAGAAAATGAGGCATTCCGACCTGCATGGCGCCATAGAGCACCTGCGCCGCTTCCTCCAGATAAATGGCCATCATTACCGCTTCGGGAATGGTGCGGCCCGCCGTCACTTGTCCGTTGCCCCGCAAGAGCACGGCGGCTGCGTCACCTAGTGCTGCCGCTGCCCCTTCGCCTAGCGTACGCGTTGAAATCAGATCGATTGTCTCGAACACTGGCACGCCGCCGCTGAAGAAACTACCGTGGTTGTGTACGGCTTCGAGTGGGGTATCCGTAACCGAAAAGATATTGGCCGTTCTGGCGTGAATTCGCGTGATGGCGTTCACTTCCGGCCGAGCGTTGAAAATGGCCGTGTGGAGTGCCGTTTCATATGGTGGCGGCACCGGGGCTTCCAGGACCTGTCCCTGCAAGTTCAACACGACTAGTTGACTCGTCTCCACCAACTCTAAACTGACCCGCGGGGTGATCACGAACAGGTCCGAGTCCGGGATCCGGGCACTCACGTGCCCGAACCCCTGCACCAGCCCTTCCCGGCTGAGGATTCGGGCCGCAGCAATGATGTCTTCGTTGAGCTGTTGAATGCCGTCCGGCATGTGCTCCGCCTCCGTTCTTTAAATGTTCTGGGTTTCTTTATACATTTGATCGATTCCACGAGGCAAATTGATGCTCTCGCACAACGGGGCATTTGGGGAAGGCCTAGTCGCAGATCTTGTCGCTTGCGACCGGCTGACAAATACGGTACGGGTTTCGACGGGTAGCGGCCGGCAGAAACGTCACAACCACGAAGTTTGCTGCCGATGGCAGGACCGGCATAGTGAACTCGATCTCGGAATTGGGGGAGAGGTCGAAGCAAGCCGGGAAATATGCAGAGTTTGGGCTGTCTCACATAGCGGGCTTACAGCATTGCAAGTATTTTGCGCTGTCGGCTATGCTGCTCTTCGCCGCGTGGTACCTGTCGTTGTTCGTCTTTGGACCTTGCCGACAACGATGGATCCTGCGCATTTTGTAATGTTATCCGTGCGGCACATTGCTTGAGATGCGCGGAAAAAGGATTCAAGTTGAACAGGAAGCAACACGTTAGAAAGATGTCGGGAGGGCACGCGCTGGCGCATTCGCTACGTAGCGAGGGGGTACGTCATGCGTTCTCGGTGCCGGGTGAGAGCTATATCGCCTTATTGGACGGGCTCAGGGACATTCCGGACATCACCGTTATCACAAACCGACACGAGGGTAGCGCCTGCCTAATGGCCGAGGCCTACGGCAAGACTACCCGCATGCCGGGCGTGTGTATGGTCACACGTGGTCCCGGTGCTACTAATGCGAGTATTGGGGTGCATCTTGCCAGGTACGACTCGACCCCGTTGATTTTGCTCATCGGTCAAGTGGCGCGGGCGCATCGGGGTCGGGAGGCCGGCCAGGAAATCGACTACACACATTTCTTCGGCAGCATCGCCAAGTGGGTCGTTGAGATCGACGACCCGAGGGACGTGCCGCGCATTCTTGCCCGGGCGTTTTACGTGGCACGGTCGGGCCGTCCCGGGCCGGTGGTTATCTCCCTCCCCAGGGACATGTTGGAAGAAGAGGCGGATATTGCCATGGTGGAGCCCTATCCCACTGCCCGTCCCAGTCCGGACCCTGAGTTGATCCGGAACATGGTGGACCGAGTGAACCGCGCAGAGAAGCCGGTCCTTTTGGCGGGTTCCGGCACTCAGTACGCACATGCCCGGGACGAACTGGTAGCTTTCGCAGAGAAGTTCCAACTTCCAGTGTTGACTGCGTTCAAACGTCAAGACGTGTTCCCAAACACCCATCCCCACTACGTGGGAAACCTCGGGAGTCGAGACAACCACGCGAAGCAGATTGTGCGTGATGAAGCTGACCTGTTGTTGATCGTCGGATGCCGATTCAACCAGCAGGTTTCCGGCAATTACACGCTCCCCCACCCTGGGCTACCGACCATTCAGATTGATACGGACGCGGCCAACATCGGGCAGAACTTCCGTCCAGAACTAGGGGTGAACGCGGATCCAAAGCAGGCCCTAGCACTAGCACTGGAGCACGCTAGCTCCGGGCCGGACGAGGGGCGGATCGCCTGGATCGCCGACTATCACGCACGGCAACAGCGCTACGCTACCCCACCGGAACGACCTACCGGCGCTGTGTCCATGGAGCGTGTCATGACTGATCTCAAGGCGATCGTTCCCCCGAACACTATTCACACGGGGGATGCGGGTAGCTTCGGTGGCTGGGTCCAGCGGTATATTGAATTTGACTATGCGGACTCGTACATTGTCCCGACCCTGGGGAGTATGGGCCCCGGCGTGCCTGCTGCAGTTGCTGCTGGGCTCGCTCATCCGGACCGGACCGTCATAGCTCACGTGGGGGATGGCGGCTTTTTGATGACTGGCCAAGAGATTGCCACCGCACGCCAGTATGGCGTCAAGATCATCGTGATGGTGTACGCCAACGGCTCTTTCGGGACCATTCGGATGGATCAGGAGGCTCGGTATCCTGGCAGGAGTTACGGCACAGATCTGGTGAATCCCGACTTTGCTGCGTTGGGAAACGGGTATGGTGCCCTGGGGATCAAGGTCAGTCGGGACGAAGACTTCTTGCCGGCGTTGGAGCAGGCCCTGGCGGACCCTGGCCCCGTTCTCATCGAAGTGTTGACAGATTTGGAGTACGTTTCCCCCACCACCACCCTGAAAGAGGTCGCTTCTAGGAACACGTCACCTTAGGAGTGGAGCAAGTCCCTGCCGCACTGTTTGCGGGGGTTTCGCTCATTCGCGGTTAAGCTCCGCGATGTAGTCCCGTAAACCAGCCTCGAGCTTGTACTCCGGAGCGTAGGCTAGGTCGTTTTGGGCCCGGGCTATGTCCATGCGCGGACGTGCGGACGTGAGCGTGCCCCGGCGTAGCCGGATGTTAGGGAAGATTTCGCGAAGTGCCGCCTCCACGTCTTCCACTGTGGTGAGTCTGCCGCTGCCAAGGTTGTAGGTGTCGTGTGCCAACTGCGAGGCGTGGACCGCCTGTGCAATTCCGTGGGCGAGGTCCTTAACGTAAACGAAGTCCACCGTCTCGTATGCGTTGAGCACCGCCTCCTCTCCGGCCATGGCGGCCCAGGTGGCCTCTTGGACGGCCACGCCCGGGCCACCGGCGACCGCCTGGTAGCCGTACACTCCCGCGAAGCGCAACAGAGCTAGTTCGAAGGCTTGTCTAACGACAAAGGTCCTGAGCACGTGTTCACATGCTAGTTTCGAGGCGTTGTAAACTCGGCCGCGCCCGTCCAAGGGCGAGTCTTCCCGGAGTAAGCTCTTTGGGTTGTCATCCCGGTAAACCGCTTGCGTGCTGGCGTGTATCAGCCGCCGCACGCCAGCAAGCCGGGCTGCCTCTGCCACGTTGAGAGTGGCCACCAGGTTAACGCGGAAGCCGGTGTAGAGGTTGGGAATGTTGGCCTCGCCGACAGATGCAGCTAGATGGATGACACACTCGGGCTTCACTATCAGAAAGGCATCAATCAAAGCAGCTAGATCGCAGATGTCGCCCCGAATTAGCGGTAGGTTCTCGCCGGCTACATGCCGAACGTAGTCAGGCTTCGCGACTACGTCAAAGAAGGTGACTTCGTCACCCCTCGAACGCAGTTCCGCCGCTACGTGGGAGCCGATCAATCCGGCCCCGGTAATTAACACACGCATGATTTCTCCTTTGCACTGGCCTCACCCCTAGCTGCTAGTCCGCGCCGAGTTAACAAAGGTAAACAACGGCGCGATATGCTAGCGGTAATGACCGCCCATCATATTTTCTGCGGTTCTCCTGTCCCAGCCTCTTAAGGAGTAACTATCAAAAGACTGGCTGGTGCGTCCATTTGTGGGCGTCCGGGAGAACCAGGTCGCTTCCCATCCACAGGAAACCTTGCTACGCGTGACAGGTGGTTACAGGCGGTTCAACGCAGGGTGTCCAAGCAACGAGCCGCGTCTACTACGGCTGGTATATTGTCGCCGTTGGCTTTGTTGCCAACGTCACCTCGTCCTTCGCCCTCGCCAGCACTCTGGCGATTTTCCTAAAACCTATGACCGCCAATCTAGGGGTGTCCCGCGGGGTGTTCTCGTTGTTGCGTTCTGGTGAGGGGCTTATCGGCGCTTCCATGGCTCCTGTCGTGGGGACATTAGTAGATCGCTATGGGAGTCGGTGGTTGATGGTGGTAGGTGCGGTAGTGGCTGCGATGGGCTACCTGTTGTTGAGTCAGGTTGACGTTTTCTGGCAGTTTGTAGCGGTGCGGTGGACGCTCGTTACAATCGGTGACGGGCTATTGGGGTTCATGGTGATCAACGTCATGGTCGCTCGTTGGTTCATTCGGAAACGCGGCCGTGCAATCGCTATTGCTAGCATGGGGATTGGCTTCGCCAAGATCATCATGCCGTTCGTCTTGGTACCGCTCCTGGTTTGGGTGGGCTGGCGC
This sequence comes from uncultured Syntrophobacterales bacterium, assembly GCA_964438895.1. Classification (GTDB taxonomy): domain Bacteria; phylum Desulfobacterota; class Binatia; order UBA9968; family JAJDTQ01; genus JAJDTQ01. The sequence continues at coordinate 76,200 of CAYTMJ010000014.1, forward strand.
TACACTTGGGGGCTGTTTGGTGTGTTAACTGTGGCGCTATTGGTAGCGCCGGCGCTGATATATGTCCGTCGCTCTCCGGAGGACATGGGCCTCCATCCCGATGGCTTGGAATCTCAGCCAGGGGAAAAGGTGCCGACCGAACCACTGCGGGCGGAGGTGCCAAGCGAGGTCCGCATATGGAGCCGACGGGCCGGGCTTCGGACCCGAGCCTTTTGGCTCATTGTAGTTGTTTTTGGAGTGTCTGCGGTTGGTGTAACTGGGGTCAACCTGCACGTGTTCTCGTATGTCACCGATCTCGGCTTCACGGAACTTCGTGCTGCCGGTGTCATGAGCGTCATCGCGTTTACTCAACTTGGCTCACCACTGATTTGGGGTTTGATTGCGGAACGCGTGGACGTTCGCCGAGCCACCCTCGCGAAGTTTCTTATCCAAGCTGCCGGTTTGACTCTGGCTGTCACTTCTGGCTCCCTGACATTCCTGTATGTTGGGTTTTTCTTTTATGGGGTTGGGCTTGGTGGCAACATGGTTTTGCCTGACATGATGTGGGCGCGGTTTTTCGGTCGCTTGTCGATGGGCACGATTCGCGGCCTCGGGCTGTTGTTGATTCACGGATTTGCGGCGCTCGGCCCGCCGTTCTTCGGTTTTCTCTTTGACTGGTTGGGTAGCTATACAATTTCCCTTGCCTTATTTGCGCTGACGCTTGTAGTGTCCGGGTTCCTGAGCTTGTTCATTGTCGCACCGGTTCGGTCCGAGGCTGTATAATACACTTCCATACGACGGATCGTTAATCACACATCAGGAGTTTCACTTATGGTCATCGATGCTCACACTCATGTCGTTCCCGAACACTTTCCTCCGGTGGGATCCCGTGGCGCCGGGGACCGTTGGCCGTCCATGGACCACACGGGGCCAGACACCGCCAATGTGATGATTGCGGGTCGGAACTTCCGCACGGTGTTGGACCGCTGCTGGTCGGCACCCCGCCGTCTGCAGGAGATGGCTGCGCCGGAGTATGCGGTGGACCGGCAGGTGCTGTCGCCGATGCCTGAGCTCCTAGCGTACCGGCTAGAGCCCCAGGATGGCCTCGACCTAGCACGTTACTTGAACGAGGTCCTGATGCGTATGGTGGATCAGGAGCCGCAGCGATTTTATGCGCTGGGCTCAGTGCCGCTCCAAGATGTTGAGCTTGCTACAGATGAACTGGATCGGGTGAAGGCCCTAGGCCTTCACGGGATTGAGTTGTTGAGCAATGTCAATGGAAAGAGCCTGGGAGAGCCCGAGTTCCTGCCCTTCTTCAAGGCTGCCGAGGAGTTAGATTTGCCCATATTCGTGCACGCGCAGCATGCTACCTTCATGGACCGAGTGGTGGGGCCGCCGTTTATCGAAAACATTGTGGCGTTCCCCCTAGAGGGCGCGCTGGGCATCGCAAGCATGATCACGGGTGGGCTCATGGAATCTTGTCCCCGGCTGAGGCTGTGTTTTAGCCATGGTGGAGGTACCTTCACACAGCTCTTGCCGCGCCTGGTGGATGCCTGGCATAAGAATCCCAAATTCCATGCGCTCATGCCCAAGGAGCCCACCGAGTATGCCCGAATGTTTTTCTACGACGATGTCTTTTTTGACAACCGAACCGTCCGCTATCTCATCGACGTTGTGGGTGCCAAGCAGGTGGTTATCGGCTCGGACTATCCTTTCATGTTCCGGGACCAATCGCCGGAGGAGGAATTCAACGATCTACGACTTACTGCCGAGGAGCGGGAATGGGTCTCGTCCAGCAACTGCCTGCGCTTCCTTGGCCTTGACGGTTGATGATAGCCTAACGCTGTGCGTCCAGTGTAGGAAAAGCAAGGGAGGTCGCAGATGGAATATCTTGTTCGAGGAAAGTTTGTTGTCACCATGGCACGGGATGGATCCCCGAGCGTCATTCGTAACGGTGCGGTCGTGGTTTCAGGCCGGGACATTGTCGAGGTAGGGCGATACTCGGACCTCAAGACATCCTACCCTACCGCGACCACGGTGGGATCTTCTCGGCACTGGGTGATTCCGGGCTTCGTCAATGCCCACCAGCATGGTAAGGGGCTCACCACCTTCCAGCTTGGTGGCAAGGATGACTGTTTCGAGATATCTCGGTTCGCCGGGGAGCCCATGGCTGATCTGGACCCCTACCTGGAAGCGCTCTACGCCTGCAAGACCATGATCGAGTGCGGTATCACCACGTGCCTGCACTACAACTCCGCCCGGTCACCCGAGACTTATGAGGTCGATGTCGACGAACGGTTACGGGCCTACCGCGATTCCGGAATGCGCGTTGCCTTTGGGCTCGATATCCGCGACCGCAATCATATTGTGTACGGTGACGATGAATTTCTTGCGTCGCTGCCCCCCTCGTTGAGGGAGCAGGCGGCTGCGCGTTACGGCGAGTCCCGGACTGCGGCGCCCGACGACTATTTCCGTGTCGCCCGGAGACTTGACGACGAGATGAACGGGGCCAGTGACCGTATCCGCTTGTTTCTAACGCCGGCCGGACCGCAGTGGTGTACGGAGGAGCTATTGCGCATCATTCGGAGGGTTGCAACCGAGCGCGGTCTGGGGATCCAGATACATGTCTTGGAAACCAAATATCAGCGCTCTTATTTCCTTCGGGAATACGGCGAGAGCGCGGTGCAGTGGCTGGCAAACCTGGATTTTCTGGCTGCGGATGTGAGTTTGGCGCACGGTGTGTGGCTCAATCGCGACGATATCCGCACGACGACCGCCAAGCACGCCTCGGTGGTTCACAATCCGAGCTCAAACCTACGGCTACGTAGCGGGATTGCTCCGTTGATGCACTTCCATGCCGGCGGCGTACGGCTTGGCATGGGGCTCGATAGCGCCCCATTGAATGACCGGCCTGACATGTTTCAGGAGATACGTCTGGCCGCCAACCTCCAGCGTTTCCCGGGCGGCGGTTCAGGACTCATGCCCTTGGCCGATATCTTCCACGCGGCCACTGCAGGTGGAGCGGATATCCTGGGATGGGGCACGACCTGCGGCACCCTTCAGCCGGGCCGGCGCGCAGACTTGGTGCTGGTGGATTCGCGTCCTATTGTGGAGCCGTATCTCGCAAAGCATCAGACGCCCGTGGACGCGTTGGTTTACCGTGGCGGCGCAGGGGCCGTGGATACGGTTATGGTAGACGGCGAGCTCCTTTATCGCGGCGGCAAGCATGTGCGTCTTGACGAGAAAGTTCTCCTGAAGGAGGTCAAACAAAAGATCAAGCCGGCACTCCGAAGGAGCACTGGTGGTCTCGAAGCGCGCCTAATGCCCCGAGTAAGGGATTTCCTCGAATCGCACGAAGAGCATCCAGTGAAGCCGTTCTCCGAGTTCAACGACGCCGGTTGAGCCCGACTATATAGCTGCGCCGCGCAAGGAGGGGTACATGTTCGGCCACCGCGCTAGAATTGGTTACATTTCCCCGTCGGTCATTGAACTTAATGCCTATGACTTTTATCGGATCGTCCCCGACGGTGTCGGCATGATCGGGGTCGCGTGTATGGTCGGCGGTTGGAAGGAGGAGGCGTACAAGGAGGCGCTAAAACAGGTGGAAGTTTGTGCCGGCGAGCTCAAGCGTCGGTCCTGTGACTTCATCATTCACGGCGGTTCGCCGTTGGTGTTGAGTCAGGGCAAGGGTTTTGAGGCGAAGCTCATCGGGCAATTGGAAGCTATCACTGGGGTGCCCTGTACCACGAGCATCGTGGCTGCCCTAGACGCATTTAGGGACCTTTCAGTATCCCGCCTGGCCGTTGTCGACCCCTATCCGCCCGACCTGAACGAGAAAGTGGTTAGTTATCTCAAGGCGTGGGGATTCGAGGCCCTATCCCTGGTATCGCTGGGGACGGACTTCACGGCTTCCAGCTCCGTTTCGGTGGCGGACATCTATCACGCTGCCAGACGCGCGGTGAAGGAAGCCGGCAATCCGGACGGTGTGTATATTCCTTGTGCTAACTTCCCCGTGGTAGATGTGATCGAGGAGATCGAGACGGACCTCGGTCTCCCGGTTATTGCTAATTTGACATCGCAACTCTACGTTGCCTTTAAGGCTATCGGCATGCGCGAAAACATTGACGGGTACGGGCAGCTCATGCGGCTGCTGAATCGAGGCAAGAGCCGTCCCTAGCTTGACGGGTGCAATTGCGCAGGCACGTGGTGGTCGACCACGGAGGGCTCAAGTCATGATCAAGGGCAGTTCCAGTCATTTCGCGTCAGGCAAGCGCCACCACATCGACCTCGATGAGGGCCCCTTTCGGCAGGCCTGTGACGGCAACTGTGGTGCGGGCCGGTTTTGCCCCACCGAGATACTCCTCGTAGATACCGTTGACTATGGTGAAGTTGGCCATGTCCGTCAGGTAGATTGTTGTCTTCACGGCCTGATCCCATGAAGAATCGGCTCCCCTTAGAACTGCGGTGATGCTTTTCATCACGCGGTGGGTCTGCGGCTCCAAGCCCCCGGACACCAGCTCGCCGGTTTGCGGATCGAGTGCGATCTGTCCTGCGGCAAATAAGAATCCGTTGGCCTTGATCCCTTGTGCGTAAGGGCCTATCGGTAAAGGGGCATTGTCTGAATGAACCGCTACAATCGGCATGTTATCTCCTTTTACACTTTGAAGCTCCAAGAACCCACTACTATGAACCATGTGATGCGTCTACGGTAGGACGGTCACCGGCGGATGCCGTTGTAGGTGTAGAATCGGCAACCGTGCATGCAGTAAAGAGGAGCCTGTGAGAGATAGTGCCACGGAAACTGTCGCCATGAAACTTATGACCGCCCACAAGATTCTTATTGGAACGTCTGTCGTTTTTTTCGTCTTTTTGAGTGGCTGGGAGTTCGCGAACTACCTGGGGTCCGGAGAGGCCGCAACCTTGGGTCGCAGCGTTCTCTACCTTGGTGTTGCCGTGGGTTTTGCGATTTACTTTGCCTCTCTCAGAAACAAGGTTCTATAACATGGCCTCGGACGCTTTCATCGTTTCGCTCACCGAAGCTGAGATGAGGCGTGAGCGCCTCAAGGCTCGGGAACTACGCAATAGTCAGTGGTGGAAGAACCGCACCAGTAGGGGCCTCTGCGCTCACTGTGGTGGGAGGTTCCGGGCCCAAGAGCTGACCATGGATCATCTCGTTCCTATCATTCGCGGCGGCAAGACGACCAGGGGAAATGTCGTTCCTAGTTGTAAGACGTGCAATAGCGCCAAGACGTACAAGCTCCCGTTTTGACTCCTTCGGTCTACGTGCCGAAATCGATTTGGCGACACGTCAAATCGGCGCCTGTCGAACGGGCATTCCGACGAAATGTGGGGTTTGGGTTTTGGTAGGGCTTAAGGTTGCCTTGCTGTAATGAACGTTCTGTCCGTTGCAGCAAGCAGCCGGCACGGGTAGGAGCGGTGTGGCACCGAGCCGGTGATGGGGTCAATGACATCATTGTCGATCACGAGGTTAATGTTGGCACCCTTGGGGCTGAAGGGGTCATAACCTGGGAGGCCGAGATCTGGGCAGCTCTGCCACCAGCCGTGCATCACGCGGACGACCTTGCGGGGAAGCTCGGGGTTGAGGTGCGCTGTCATGGTAACTGCGGCGACCTTGGTCTCCACTCGCACTGCGGCTTGCTGCAAAATGCCGAGTTCCACCGCGTCGTCGGGGTGGAGCTCTACAAGAGGCTCGGGAGTCTTCGCGCGGAGCGACGGTAGAGACCGGTGTTGTCCGTGGCAGAAGTTGATGGCCTTTGCCGTAGTGAGGATGAATGGATAGTCTCGCACCACGTCGGCGCCGAATCCGTCCTCACTCGGCCTATACACCGGTAGCGGGGCCTGGTCGTTTTCCTGAAATGGGATGGAGTAGATTTCGACCAATCCCGTTCGTGTGTCGAAGCCCTTTTTAAGGTATTTTTGATAAACCGTTTCCCGAGGCAACGACAAGCCCCCCGGATGTTTCTTCAACTGCGCTACGGTAACACCGGACGGCTCCAACATGTAGTCCAGCGCGGCCTCCCGGTCACCGTGCCAAAACTGCTCGTCGAAGCCCATCCTTGTCGCTAAGTCGAAGATGATATTGGCGTCGGATCGACATTCAAATCGCGATGGAACCACCGATTCTCGATATTGCAACCATGTGCTGGTGGCGGCTCCCTGGTCGAAGGACGCCTTAACATGCCAGTCCTCCCATGACGTTGCCGCAGGGAGGAGAAAATCGGCGTAACGACCCGCTGGTGTCTCGTAGAAGTCGGTTTGCACGTATAGTTCCAGTTGCTGGAGTGCCCGCCGTCCCTGGAGTGTATTGCCGTTAGCCATGATGATGTCGCCACCGAAGCTGAGAAAGCCCTTGATGGCGTAGGGGTGCCCCTCTAGCGCCGCTCGATAAACCTCGTAAGCCTGAACCCGGCCGGTGGCCACGGGCCCCAAGGGTCGGGTAGCGAGACCGAGCCGTTTCTCCTCCTGCGCTTTGGTGAGAAATTCCCTTCCGTCCATCCCGTTGACTGGAGTCTTAGCGAACCGCACGTTTCCACCGGGCCGGTCGAGGTTGCCGGTAAGGCTATAGAACATGCATACGGCGCGGTTGGTTTGCATGGCGTTGGCATGCTGTTCCAGGCCGTTATAGCTGTAGTAGCAGGCCGGCGGCGTAGTGCAGAACAACCGTACCGCACGCCGCACCATGTCTGGTTTGATTCCAGTAGTGTCCGCTGTGTTTTCTGGGGCGTAGTGACTCACGTGCTGTTTTAGTGATTCGAATACCGGAGTGACACTTTCGGTTGTGCCGTCCGAAAGCCTGACCTCGAAGGAGCCCTCAAGGGATGGATTTGAAGCCCCCTGTGGGTTCCCCGGCTCATGGAGTGTCAACCCATTCTTTGATCTGTTCCAGACTCCGTAGATATCGTGTGACCCACCAGGGACTAACATGGCCTGGGTTAGGATCTTCCCCGAGTGATCCCGTACCAACAGCCCGCCATTGGTCCAGTCACGCACGAAGTTGCTGTCATATAGCTTCTCCTCTAGCATTACATTTAAGAAAGTTAAGGCCAGCAACCCATCGGTACCGGGTCGGACTTTAAGCCACAAGTCAGCTTTCCGCGTCAGGGGGATTGCCCTGGGGTCGATGACGATAAGGCGCGCTCCCCGTTTCCGTGCGGCGGAGATTCGAATAGCCTGTGTGGGCCAGGAGGCGTTGGGGTTGTGCCCCCACAGCAGGATGCAGGCCGTATTCTCGAAGTCCGGATTTGGGATACCACTTCCGTACGTGTAGCGAGAGCCGTTGTCCTTGTGCCAACTACAGATGTGGCCCGTTGAAACTGTGTTGGGACTGCCGAACAAGCTAGCGAAGCGGATCAGCCACGGCTCATACTCTGCAGAGGCGCTGCCCCCCGACGCACCCCGGTAGAAGAACACCGACTCGGCACCGTGGCGATCTCGTAACTTCCCAAGCCGGTGCGTAATCTCGTCCATTGCTTCACCCCATCCCACGCGAGCCCAGCGTGGCTCCGAGTCGTCCTTCGGGGTGGTGCGTCGTAGTGGATACCGGAGTCTCTCCGGGTCATAGACCAACTCGGGTGCCGCCTGTCCTTTTATGCAAATGCCCCGGTTAGGGTGGTTGCTGTCAGGCTCCAGTCGTACGAACCGCCCGTCTTCTACCGTTGCCACCACTCCGCAGCGAGATTTGCTCATGGCGCAGTAGGTATGTATTTTTTCTGTCATGTTAGGTCGGTCCTGCTACTCTCCGAAACTGCTGCGGTAGTCGTCCCATGCTTTTGAGCCGGCTCGGTCAAAGACCTTTTCGCGGAGGCCTCCAGCGTACTCCGCAGGAATAAAGTTGACCTTTTCGGTGAGGGAAGCCTTCAGGCGTATTCCCTTGGCGCGCTGGTCGTCTGCCATGACGAGATTGTCTACGACCACGCGAATCTCCTCATGGTCAGTCCACATGGCCTTATATACGATGCGGCCTTCTTTACTGACAATATAGACCATGTTGGGAAGTACGCCGTAGAGTTGGTGGACGGTGCCCCCCAGATCATCCACCAAGACGGGGTTAACGATGCCGTCCAGGTCGCGGCACTCACGAGCGAATTCCAGTTTTTGCTCGAAGTTCTTGTGCGGGCCGTAGTTCTCGCCTGGATGAGGCTCGCGTACGTAGATGGTGAGGAATTCGAATCCCTTATCACGATAGATTCGATACATTTCGTTGAGGGGCGAGACCTCGCCCACAAAGGGTGGTCAAGTGATACTGCCGAATTCCAGTAGTACGTGCCTGCCTCTAAGTGCTGACAGCTGGACCTTCTTGCCCTCGAGTGTGTGTAGCGTAAAGTCCGGAGCTTCTTCGCCCGCCCGCAGGCGCTTAGCGAAGTCGCCGGACCTGGCCGTGCTCTCTGATCGGCTGAAGGTCTCGTAGTTGTAGGTGTTGGTCGAATGATCCATTCTTAACCTCCTTTACTTGGGCGCTGTTTGGTGGTTCCCCGAATGGGCACGACTCTACAATGAAAAGGGCAAGGGGTTCTACATGACGTCACGCGAAGACACTAGATTCCTCGGACAAGACCACTAGTTTGCTAACGTGGGAACGTCAAGAAAGGGAGTTCTCCTCCAGGGCGGTCAGGAGTGCTCGCATGTCATCCGGTATGGGAGCACTCCATTCAAGACGCTCCTGAGTTTTTGGGTGGTGCAACCCAAGCCGTTCTGCATGTAAAGCTTGCCGTCGGAATTCATGCAGCAACACTGTGACCTTCGTCTCCTGACCCCTAATACCGCCGCCGTGTTTGCCATAGACCGGGTCACCGACCACCGGGTGCCCTATGTGAGCCATGTGTACCCGTATCTGGTGGGTGCGTCCGGATTCTAGTCGAACACGCAGGAGGGTGTGGCTTCGGTACGCGGCCCCAACGCTGTAAAAGCTCCTGGCCTCCTTGCCGCGCCGTTGGACAGACATGCGGGTTCTATGGATGGGGTGCCGGCCGATGGGGGCCATGATTGAGCCGCTGTGTCGGACAATGCCATGGACCAGGGTGAGGTATTCTCGCTTGATACTTCGGGCCTGTAGGTCCCTCACTAGCCGGAGTCGAACAGCGTCAGTCTTAGCCACCACCAGGAGGCCCGAGGTGTCCTTGTCGAGGCGGTGGACAATGCCAGCCCTGGGCACCGTCTCGATGCCGGGTACGTGGTGTACGATAGCGTTGAGGAGTGTGCCCTCGGGATTGCCTGCTCCAGGGTGTACCACCAACCCTGGGCGCTTATTAATCACTAAGAGCGCGTCGTCCTCGTGGATGACCTCAAGGGGGATGGGCTGTGGTTTCCAGGAAGCTTCGACGTGTTCCGGAAACGCTAGTTCGATGAGGCTCCCAGCGGGCACTTTGTCCGAGCACTCTGGAACATTGCCGTCGAGTCGGACGTGTCCCTCCCGGACCAGTCGTTGAAGCCTCGAGCGGGAGTGTTCCGGTAGGAGTGCTGCCAATGTGGCGTCTAACCGTTTTCCGTGGAACGTCTGCGGAACAGTCGCGCGAAAGTCGGCCTTGCGGTTGTAAGTAGTTGTGCTCATGAGCCGAGGCTGCAGTGAATTCTGCTGAACGGGTGCGGGCCAGGAACAAAGTTTGGCCCTTTTGATGGGTGATTGCAACGGGACTTACTCCGTGCAGATCGGTTTCTGGGCTTAGATCAACGAAACGTAAACCGACGTGGGATGACACGGAGAGTTCGTTTACACGCGTCGGCTGACCTGACTGTACGGAATTGCTTCCGCCAGCGTTGACGGGCACCTTGACGGGCCGTAAAGTTTAGCGATGGACTTGAGAACCTACATCGATTCGGTCAAACGCCTGGTCCCGGACCGGTTACTTGAAGTCAATGACAAGCATGACATCCACTTGGAAGTCTGCGCTATGATCGCTGATCTGGAAAAGAGGAAGCAGGAAACGATGGTGCTGTTCTCTAAAATTGACAACTTGAGCGGCGAGCCCTCTGAGTTCCCATTGCTCATGAACGTGTTTGCATCCCGTGCCGCATGCGCGTTGGCCCTAGGCCTTTCGCCCGAGCACGCAGGTCGGGAACTTATGATTGAGTTCCAGGCCCGTGAAGCCCGCCGGGAAGCCCCTGTCGTGGTGGACGCCGCTGACGCTCCGGTGAAGCAGGTTAAGATGGACGCCAATCTCCTCCTGCTACCGGTGTTAACACACCACGTAGCGGACCGTGGTCCCTACCTGACCATGACCTGGTCCGCTAGGGATCCGGATACAGGCGTCTACAACTCGTCTTTCCATCGCTGCTACGTGCGTGACTCGAACCACCTCGTCATGTTCTTTGAGCGACGACACCTCTGGGATTACTACGTGCGTGCGGAAGAGCGCGGCGAAGCGTTGCCAGTGGCCTGTGTCGTAGGTCACCATCCGGCCTATTACCTCGGCAACTGCATCTTGAACGGCATTGCCGCTGACGAGTACGAGAGCATTGGTGGGCTTATGGGCGAACCGTTGCGACTGGTACCTTCCGAGACTTTCGGAGAGGAACTTCTGGTACCCGCCGACGCTGAGATGATTATCGAGGGGAGGGTATTGCCGCACCAGCGGGAGATGGAAGGGCCCTTCGGGGATTTCACCGGTTTGTACGGCCCAGCTGGAGAATCACCTGTGGTGGAGGTAATGGCTGTCACTCATCGTCGCGATGCGTGGTGCATGGACATCCTCGCGGGCCACCGGGACCATCGTCTCCTAGGCGCCGTTCCCAAGGAGGGCAGTATCTATCGCAAGATTCAGGCCGTGGTTCCGACGGTGCGTTCTGTATGCTTACCGTTGAGCGGAACCGGTAGGTTCCATTGCTATATCAGCATCGACAAACGGTGCGAGGGCGCGGCTAAACTCGCAGCCATGGCTGCGTTTACGGGTTCGGAGCTCCTCAAGCACGTAGTCGTGGTGGATGCGGATGTGGATGTATATGATGAGGAAGAGGTGCTGTGGGCCATTGCCACCCGCGTGGATGCAGCGACCGATCTCTCTGTCATCGATCGTGTTAAGGGCAGTCGGTTGGATCCTGTGCATCCGGGGCAGGACTGGGGCTCAAAGCTCATTGTCGATGCCTGCCGTAATGAAGACATCGAGTTTCCCGACCGCGTAATAGCAGCTGAATACCGGCCCAAATATGAGAAGGATTAACGAGTTTCTTGGCATTACGGGGAAGCATAGGCGGAAGCGTTTCTTGTTTACGGTCGCGCTGGGCGTTGGCCAATAGCCAGTTATTGCCCCAATTCGACTTCGGACATCAAGGGGGGTCTGTGGGCAAATTTGCGCGATTGCACTCGGACCAGGGCCCCACGTGCATATCAAGGCGCGGGCACTGGGCCACGCTGCGTTGGCAAGTCAGGTGCCCACAGAGCGGGCGCAGCGGAGGGTTGAGTGAGATTCCCCTCCTCCCATTGTGGATGCGTCTGCTTGTGTTTGTATCGGCGGGGAGATAAATGCGGGCAGAGAGCGCTATCGGAGCGTGACAAAGCGTTGAGCGGGGAAGTCAAAACGAGCTGACGTGGGGGAACAACAGCATGCCTTGGTGGGGTTGGGTCAGTGTAGGGATCGTCTTGATAGGTGCTGAATTGGTTGCCGTTGACGCCGCTTTCTACCTTGTCTTCGTGGGGGCTGCTGCGCTGGTGGTCGGTATACTCGGTTTGGTTGGATTCTCCTTGCCCGAGTGGGGCCAGTTACTGGCGTTCGCTGTATTCGCCGTCGCGTCGTTGGCCCTCTTCCGGGTAAAGCTCTACGGGAAGATTAGCGGACACCCGGGCTTTGAGTTCACGGTTACTGGTCGGGTTGTATCAGTTGATGAGGAAGTGCCCCGCGGCCAACCAACGCGTGTTAGCTTGCAGGGAACCCAGTGGCCAGCGGTTAACGTCGGGCCAGGGCCAATCCCCGCGGGTTCGCGCGCGCGGGTTGTCGGGAGAGACGGCATGAACCTATCTATTGAGGAACTGGTGGATGATACAGTGAATAAACCTAAGGAGTAGAGGCAAAATGGTCGATGTGAATTTCGGTTTCCTGATAACGGCGATACTCGTTTCTGTTGTTGTGTTGGTGGTGTTGGTCAAGACCGCTGTCGTGGTACCTCAGCAAAACGCCTATGTCATCGAACGTCTCGGAAAGTACGCGCGGACGCTTAACGCGGGGTTCAACATTCTCGTGCCGTTCCTGGAGCGCACCGCGTATCGCCACAACCTCAAGGAGCACGCCATGGACATCGAGGAGCAGGTTTGCATTACCTCGGACAACGTCCAGGTGGGTGTGGACGGCGTGCGCTATCTTCAGGTAGTGGACCCCGGAAGGGCCTCCTACGGAATCGGAAACTACGTTTTCGCTATATCCCAGCTCGCTCAAACTACATTGCGTAGTGAGATTGGCAAGATCGAGCTGGACAGAACTTTTGAGGAGCGAGGCCACATCAACCAGAGGGTTGTTGAAGAGCTTGACAAGGCTTCGGACCCTTGGGGCGTGAAGGTGCTCCGTTACGAAATCAAGAACATCAATCCCCCGTCAGATGTACTCTCGGCGATGGAAAAGCAGATGCGCGCAGAGCGGGAGAAGCGGGCTACCGTACTGCAGTCGGAAGGTGAGCGCGACGCTAAAATCAACGAGGCGGAAGGCGAGAAGCAGCAGGTCATTAAGGCTTCGGAGGCCACGAAGCAGCGGCAGATCAATGAGGCTGAGGGGGAGGCGGCCGCTATTCTCGCCGTTGCTGGGGCCACTGCTGAAGGCCTGAAGAAGGTGGCCGAGGCCCTCGATTCCGAAGGCGGGGACAAAGCTATGCAACTCCGGGTCGCCGAGAATTACCTGGAGCGCTTCGGCAACCTCGCTAAGGAAGGTAACACGCTCATCGTCCCCGCTACCCTCAGTGACCTCTCGTCGATGATCGGCGCAGCAACCGCCGTCCTAGGGCACACAACAAGACGCGACAACCGGGAACCCGGGCAGAACGGCTAACTGAGGGCCTGGAGTCGAAGCACCGTGCCAAGTCACTTGTCGGAAGATCGCAAGGCCGTAGCTTTACTGGCGGCCCTGCTGCGGGCCTTCAGGGCGGGAGACATTGAGTTGCGGTTCGACAAGGCGGACCGGGTAACCTTAAGCAAGCTGTCCGAGGAAGGGTTTGTTGATCTCTCTAACGATGGCTTTGCTCTGACCGCCACCGGTGGATCCTATTCGATGAAGTCGCACGTCCCACCCGTAACGGCAAATGGTATCTTGTTCTTGGAACGTCTACCTATTGGAGAGTTTGTTGATCGGCCGGGATTGTTCCGGTTCCTTGGCTGGCTGTGACAGGCTTTGCCGCCGATATGGCTGCTAGTGTTTGGATCCTCATTTCGGCTCCCTGGATCAACTCCCGCCCCCGAGTTAGCACCTAGGCCCAGGGGTAAGGGTATAGGAGTCTCCTATGGACAGTCTTGTCAATAAGGTTTCAGAGTTTGTCGCCGGCAATGACTTTAACCAGTTGCCGCCGAAGGTTGTGAAGACGGCCAAGACGGCGTTTCTGGACTGTGTCGGTGTTGCGCTTGCCGGCTCGGTCGAGGAGAGTGCGCGCATCTGTAGTACCTTTGCCCAACAGGAATCGCGAAGTGCCGAGGCGACCGTCATCGGCCAAGCGTTTAGAACGTCAGCCACACTGGCTGCTCTGTGTAATGGCACTTCGGCCCACGCCCTGGACTACGACCACAGCTTTCTCATAGGACAACCCACCGCCGGCTTGATCCCCGCGGTACTGTCTCTAGGTGAAGTCTTGGGGGTGAGTGGGCGGGATGCGTTAGTAGCCTACGTATCGGGTTTTGAGGTGGTGGCGCGTTTGGCACGTTCTATGCCCCAACTCTCTACAACAGCTCACTGGCACTCCACTTCTAGTCTCGGCGTGGTTGGCGCGGCAGCCTGTTGTGCCAAACTCTCTGGTTTAGACGCTGGCGGCGTTCGCAACGCGCTTGGTATTGCCGCCTCTATGGCATCTGGAATCGTCTGGAACTTTGCCACAATGACAAAGCCCCTACACTCGGGCCTGGCCGCGCAGAACGGTGTGTTGGCTGCCCGTCTGGCCGGACAGGGTTTTACTTCTAGCCCGACGGCGTTGGAGCAGGAGAAGGGGCTTTTTGACTGCTTTGCCCGCGGGCTCGATTGCGACGTGACGCCGTTCGAGACGCTCGGTCGGACCTTCGATCTCGCAGACATTGGTCTCAGCATCAAGCCGTACCCTTGCGGGGGTCTCACACATGCGGCCGTGGATGCTGTGCTAGAACTTCGGCAGGAAGGCCTTCGGTCGGAACAGCTTGATTCCATGCGGGTAGGTGTGACGCCCCATGTCTTCGAACGGATCCTGAACGGGCCGCCAGCTGATGGCGTAGAGAGCAAGTTTAGCATGCCCTACATTCTGGCCAGAGCGCTGGTGGATGGAACGCTAGTACTAGATACTTTTACAGACGAGGCGATGGCGGAACCCGCAATCCGGAAGGTCGCTGAAAGGATTGTGATGGAACTGGACGCTGGTCTGTTGGAAACTGCCGACGGCGGGCGTCCTGCTGAAGTGACCGCCAACCTTCTAGATGGACGACAGTTACATTGCCGTATAGAGCACTCAAAGGGTAGGCCCGAGAAACCCATGACTCCGGGGGAGTTACGGGATAAGTTCGACACTTGTACCGCTAGAGTGCTGGATCCAGGCCAGAGCCTAAAGGTCGCCGATCTAATCGACGGCATGGAAAGGTTGGAGAACCTCCGCGGGCTCAGTCAGGTATTGGGAAAGCGCTGAGCGTTGGAAGGCATGCTCAGTTAATGACCGACAAGGCGGTTGGTTCGAGCTGCGTGACCACCATTGCTTCCCGGTCCAACAGTTCTTGAAAAGTCGGGACTACCTCTTTCTGCCAGTACTCGCTCTCGGCAATGGTTTTGGTAAAGGCGTCCCGCTGTTCTTGACTGTTGAAGCGGCGGAGCCAGACGTAGGTGTCGCTGTCGTCCCGGCCGGTGAAACTGCCCGAAACCACTACGCCGTTGGATGCGTGAAACGGTATGATTTTTTCTTCCATTATTCTGACCCAGGCATCACGCTTGCCAGGTCTCGTTTTGTATTGCCGCAGCTCGAAAAACATTAAACCCCCTTATTGGTGTTTGTAGAGTAAATGGCAAATTTACTGTCCGTTGTCGGTCTCGTTGTCCTCGGATTCCGGAATCCATCCTTCGCCAAACTCCTCGGCCTCCTTAAAGCCGTCCGTTCGCCACTCGTCGATGAGCTGCTGGATGGGTATCTTACGCCGCATGAGCCCCTTCATGAGTGTTTTGTACATGGGCGCGATAGGTGTCTGGGCATTGATTGGACATACCGTGAGGCAGACCTTGCAACCCTCGTACTGCTCGAAAAACGGACGGCAGGTGGGTGTGTCGACGTGCCAGCGAACGGTGCCAAACACCTCCTGTTTCTTGGAAATGATGGAGTCTCCAGGGCAGAAGTTCGTGCAAGCGTTGCAGCGTAGGCAAAAGTCGTCGAAGCCGAAGTTCGCGGGTTCTGCCTCGGGAATTAGGGGCATCTCTGTGGTGATGGCACCCAGACGCACGCTCGGGCCGAATTTCTTGGTGATGAGGGAGCCGTGGCGCCCGAGTTCGCCGAGCCCCGCCTTCCAGGCGACCGGAATGAAAAGCAGGTCGCCCTCGTTGGGATAGCCCACTGCGTGGTAACCGTACGACCGAATGTGCTGTGCTAGACGAACGGAGAGGTCGGAAAGGAGATAATACACCTTGTGCACCTCGGCCTGTGCCAGGGGTCCCAGTCGCTTCATTTCCTCGAAGTTCATGTGAATGGCAAAGGAGATGGCTACTTTGTGTCCCTCTGGCGGCCGGGTGCCGCGCACATAGTCAAACTCGTCGATGGGGGCGATGCCGACTAGTTCGGCGCCCATCTCGAGTGCCACCTTCTTCACGGTACGGCTGACCCCGGCCCAGTCCTTAGTTTTCAGCCTGTCCGGGTTCACGGGGCCGTCGTGAAGGTTGCGCCGGTCGTGGTCCTCGCGCATGAACATGTATCGGCGCGTTAGCGGATGGCGTTTGGCCTTGGTGGCCTGGCCGACTTTCTTGTTCGGGAACGGCCACTGTTTGTCGGGTTGCGCCCGGCGTTCCGTGAATTCGATGCCACTGGGTTCCATGGGCGATTCCTCTCTATCGGGAGGCTTGTAGGATTCTCTACGTGTCCCGAACCGGCTCCCTTCAAGCCAGCACGGATCTTACCAGACGGGCCTGACGGATTCCACGTGTTCGCTGCCGTAGGGCTCGCTAGCAAGAGGCCGCTCTAATCCCGACCCTTGGTCTAGGGCTTGGTTCGGAATTAGGACGCTATTTTGTTGCTCCTAGTCCGCGGTGGACAGGACATGTTGTGTCCACTCGATCTCTTCCTTTAGTCCCATACGAGGGAAGCGGTGAAACAGAGCAACCGCAAGGGGCCAATAGGTAGGTACCTCGTTTTCCGAGGTTAAGGGGAAGTGAGAGGCACTTTTTGTCAATCCGTAATGGTGAAGTGCAGCAAATTCGCGGATGTCTTGTAGTATGCTTCGCGGCAGTCCGCCTCGGTGGCGTAGTGCCCGGGCTGCACCAGCCGGGCGCGCACCGAGACCTGGAGCGGCGCGACGTCGAAAGGGTAGGGCGTCATTTTCACTGAACCGTCGGTATTCGGCGTGATGTGCAATTCGATGCCGCTATTGGGAGCGTAGCCGGAAGGAATGGGTGCTAGACGTTCTTCCTTGAAGCCATCCTCACCGTAACCGTCGCAACAGAAATAGAGCGAGAGCAGGTCGAAGAGTTGGAGCATGCGGTAGTTGATCCACAGTTCTTCGTCAAACAGGTGTTTGCCGGAGGCGAGGGAAACCTTATCCTGTTGTTGCTGGTTCTCGAGCTCAGCCAGGGCGCCTTTGGCGCCAGGGCTGAGCTCGCGGATGCGCGGCTTCGGACTAGTCAGGACTTCGTAGCGGCCGCGCCACAGGCCGGTACGATGCATGGAGACGAGCATGCCAGCGTAGAGGTCGTGTCCGCGAACCCAGTCCACATTTCGCCGGTAGGCTGTCAACTCGGTGGCCTCGAACTCCGGGATTGTTTCTCGGTGACCGTAAGGCCGGCCTTTCTCGACGTTCATCCGTGGCAATCCTTCCCACTCGCGGTAGCCGCTATCGTGGTATGTGGTTGCGAAGACCATGGTGTCGTAGGGTTGAAGTTGGGCGAAGTTCGCGTTTCCCCAATGAGCAGCGAACTGGGCTGACAACTCCGCGTGCTCTTCCTGCGTGCTCACATAGGTTGAACCGTCACCGACTTCATGAATAACCATGTGCGTCCCTCCCGGTACCTGTAGACTGCTGTTTTCATCCCAGATTTCTTCTTAGGAAGTCAAGGGTATCCGCGATGGTCTTGGGTGCCGTCTGGCTGGAGCCCTACCTCCTGGATTTCGGGTAAGTCCGGGGTGATGAGTGCGAAGATTTGGTTGACTCAGGGCCCCCCTTGCGTCTGAATGTACCCGACATGATGGATTTTGCGGACTTGGACCCATTTCGGGGTGTTGGCGCTGTCAAGCTCGGTTGTGTCAAGACCGCTAGCAAGTTTCATTTTCCTGACTACAGCGGCGGCTCCATTGTGAACCTACTCTCGTCAATCATATTTGCGTTGGGCGGTAAGTCTCCTCATGCCAAACTCAAGGTTCTGGGCTCCCGCACATTCGATGGCGTCTCGCGAGTCGTATACCTTGTCCTTGACGGCGTGGGTTACAATCAGCTGAGTCGATTTATTGCCTCGGGCGGTGGGGCCCATTTCTTTGCCAGGCATCCTTCCGAGCGCATTACGACGGTGTTTCCCACTACAACGGCCGCGGCTGTAACAACATTTGCAACTGGGGCCACTCCAGCAGAACATGGGTTGATTAGCTGGCATGTAAACCTCCACGACCTGGGTCTGGTGGGTGCAGTGTTGCCAGGAAGGACTCTTACGGGAACTTCGATGACGGACAGCAAGTTTAACCTTAAACGTTACTTAGGGTTGCCGTCGTATCTTTCCTCGGTGCGCATGCGTAGGCAACTGCTGTCCTTTGGCGCACTGGGAAGGAGTGCCTATTCTAACGCGGGCACACGCTGGGACGGGCATGGCTCCTTCAAGACGCTGGTGGGTATGGAGAGGCAGATCGTGCGTTTTGCCCGGCAGACGCGGCGGGGCGTCGCTTATGTATACTGGCCTTTGTATGATGCCCTTTGTCACGCTAGGGGGGTGGAGGCTCGGGAAACCAAATACCATCTCTCTGGGCTCGATCAATCCCTCGGGCGCCTTGCCGGACGTCTCGTCGGGAGTGACACTCTTCTCTTGGTGACAGCGGACCATGGGGTACTAGACGCGCCGCCGTCCAAACGAGTCGAACTAACCAGCGTTCCTGGATTGCTCGATTGCCTCGCCCAAGTTCCAGTCGGGGACGCCCGGCAGGTCTCCTGTTTCGTCCGCCCGAGCCGAGTAGGGAGGTTCCACGATGTGGTTGACCGACATCTGCTGGACGCGTGCGTGTGCATTACCGGCGAGGACCTCTTGGAGAGTGGGCTCTTGGGGCCGGGCCAACCCCATCCGTCCCTGCAAAACCGCATCGGCGACTACATTCTACTAGCGCGGGAAAGTTATGCCTTTCGCGTGACGGCTTCCCTGGCCAAGCCACGGGTTCACAAGGGGAACCATGGGGGTTTGTCAGCTGATGAGATGTATGTCCCTCTCTATGCGCTGCGTTTTTGATTTCGAATTGAACAAGACGATAATTTCGGTGTGAATACCGGAATGAGACGAGCGCTAATCGCTCGAAACAATACCCACAGGAAGGGATGTTGATGAATGACTTGGCAACAATGAAAACAGACGTGGTGGGCAGCTTGTTACGTCCCGAGCGGCTTAAGCAGGCCCGCCACCGTTTCGATGCTGGCGAGGTCGACACCGCAGAGTTGCGGAGGGTGGAGGATGAATGCATTCGCGAGGCGGTGGCCATGCAAGAGAGCGTAGGCTTGGAAGTGGTAACCGATGGAGAGTTTCGGAGGCTGAATTTCCAGGACAGCTTTGGGGGCAGCGTGGAAGGCTTCCGTTCTGTAACGCCCCGTATGGAGATCCTTGAGAATCAATCCCAGCGCGGAAAGGCACTGCAACGCTGGGACGTCCACCGCGACGTGGCTGCTGGAGTGCCCGTCTGGGACCGCCTTCCGACGGTAGATAGATTGCACCTCGTACGGAACCTCCCTCTCGATGAATACCGCTACGTCAGTACGGTGGCCCATGCCCCGGCCAAGGTTACACTCATCGGCCCGGACCGCATCAGCCAGCGGTTCGACCATGAGAGTTCAAGCGAGGTCTACCCCACCGTGGATGACTTTCTCACCGATGTTGTCGCTATTGAGAGGTGTATGGTCGAGAGCCTAGTGGGGGCGGGCTGCCGTTACATCCAGATCGACGCACCGGGCTACACGGCCTATGTCGACGAGCGGTCCCTTGACGCCATGCGGCAGCGCGGTGAAGATCCCAACGCGAACCTGGAAAGGTCCATTGCTGCCGACAACCGTCTTCTAGAAGTTTTTGGCGACGCCGTCTCTGGTATCCATCTCTGCCGCGGGAATCAGCGTAGCATGTGGCATCGGGAAGGCTCCTACGACGTGGTGGCGGAACGGTTGTTTGGAGGACTTAAGCATCAGCGACTCCTGCTGGAGTTCGATTCCGAGCGCGCGGGCGGGTTCGAGCCCCTGCGGTTTGTGCCTAAGGGTACGGTGGTGGTGCTGGGCCTGGTCAGCACCAAGGTGCCGGAGTTGGAAAGCGTGTCGTATTTAGCGCATCGCATCGATGACGCCGCACGATTTGTACCCTTGGAGCAGCTCGCTATCAGCCCTCAGTGCGGGTTTTCCTCGGATGTAGTGGGTAATCTTGTGACCCGCGACCACCAGAAACGGAAACTCGAGCGGGTCATGGAGACGGCGCGCCAGGTGTGGGGGTAGGGTGGTACGCAAACCCGTGAGTGATGTAGGGGCTTTCCGAAGCTTCCTCGGCGGGTGTGTCACCATAAAGGTTGGGGACATCACCCAGGAGGTGGTGGATGCCTTGGTTAACGCCGCCAACGGTTCGTTGCTGGGTGGTGGGGGTGTGGATGGGGCGATTCACCGTGCGGGCGGACGAGCTATCTTGGAAGATTGCAGGAAGATTCGGGCTACACTTTTCCCGGACGGTCTTCCCGCTGGTGGGGCGGTTTTAACCACGGCCGGCAAATTGCGCGCGAGCCATGTCATCCACACCGTGGGCCCGGTATACGGTAATGGCGGTGCGAACAAGGTCGAGAAGCTGGCCGAGTGTTACCGGAACTCTATAGGAATTGCTGCCGAATCGGGACTGAGAACTGTGGCCTTCCCTGCAATTTCCACCGGCGTCTACGGTTTTCCAAAGGCTGACGCGGCGGCAGTATCATCCCGGGCCATCGAGGAGTCCTTACGCTCCAACCCCTCCATCCGAAAGGTGCGGTTGGTGTTCTTTTCACGTGGGGACGCGGAGGTTTTCGTGCGCCACCAGGTCTTCGATACGAACATCACCGCAGATTGACGGAGATTTGACACTATGAAGATAAGCGCTATCAGGACGCAGAAGCTTTCGAATATACCCCTGAACTTACCGTTTCATGAACCCGGGCAGAGCGGTTCTGTAGACCTGTTGTGGGTGGAAACCGACCAGGGCCTAATCGGGGTTGCTGAACTGGGGCACGGCCTGGGTTCGGCTATTCTTCGGTTTATCGAATCGGACCTTGCGCCGTTTCTCCTGGGTCGAGATCCCCTGGAGAATGAGCGCCTAATGCACGAGATGCGCTGGCGCTTCAATCCCCGGGCCGAGTCCGGCACTTGGAATGCTGCGGTTAGTGCCGTCGACGTGGCGCTGTGGGACATCAAGGGCAAACTGTATGATTTGCCGGTGTGGCGTTTACTGGGCGGGGCGCAGAGTGCTGTTCCCTGCTACTTCACCTTCGGTCTCAGGAGCTATGGCCGGGAAGCCTTGATTGATGCGGCGCGGTATTGGGTGACGCGTGGACACAGACGCCTCAAGCTAATGGTCGGCCGGGTCAATATCCACGGGGAGATCGATATGCACGGCGCCAGCGGAGCGCATCGTGAGGATGATCCTTCGGAAGACGAGTGGCGGGTACGGGCGGTGCGAGAAGCTGTGGGGGATGAGGTGGAGCTGATGGTGGACGCCGCCTGCCTCCTACGTTACGATGCGGCGCTTCGTTGGTGTAAGCGCTTGGAACCGTACAACCTGATGTGGTTTGAGGAGCCCATCCTACGCAATGACCCGATCCGGCTGGCGGCGTTGCGGCGTCACACCTCAATTCCTATCGCTGCCGGGCAATGGGAAGACTTTTATGGTTTGGTGACTCTGGCCCGGGCAGACGCTGTCGATTTCATCAATGTCCAGGTCGGATCCGTCGGTGGCTTCACCATGGGCATGAAGGCGGCCGCAGTGGCGCAGGCCTTTGACTTGCCCATTGGCAATGGCGGCTACTACGACATGAATCTGCACGCGGCCGTGCCAAACGGATGGCGCACCGAGTTCCACGTGAATGATTGGCACATGGCCAAGGCTATTTATAAGGATCCGCCCGAGCCAAAGGACGGCTGGGTCACCCTACCGGAAGCCCCGGGGCACGGGATGATCCTGGACGAAGACGCGGTGCGGGAATACGCGGAAGGCTGAAGACTAGCGCTTGGCCCTCAGGGGGCAGCGAATCTAGATGTGGACGGGTTTGAGACCACACCTATTACCGGCATATCAGATGCGGGAGGTAACTAATGGGACAGCTCGGAGGCAAGGTAGCTCTCGTGACAGGGTTTGGCTCGGGTCTCGGGCGCGCTGTGGCACTGACGTTTGCCCGGGAGGGGTGTTCGGTGGTAGGGGCCTCGACCACAGTGAGGAAGGGCCAAGAGACTCTCGGCCTCATTAAAGCCGACGGGGGTACGGCGATGTTTTGCCCAACGGACGTCAGACGTCATGACGAAATGAAAGAAGTGGTAGCAACAGCGGTGGAATGTTACGGCGGACTGGATATTGTTGTTTGCAGTGCCGGCGTCCGTACCAATGGCGCTGTGACGGAGATCTCCGAGGAGGACTGGGATCGGACCCTGGATACGAATCTCAAGGGAGTGTTCAATGTGTGCCGCTACGCCATCCCTGAGATGGTCAAACGGGACGGGGGTGTCATCATCAATATTGCTGCTCGCTCCGGGATGATGGGGCAGGCCGGGCGAGCTGCCTATTGCGCTTCTAAGGGCGGGATGGTCCGGTTAACGGAGGCCATGGCGGAAGATCACGCACGCCAAAATATCCGGGTCAATTGCATCTGCCCGGGTCCAAACCGGACTCCCATGGTGGACACATCAACAGAAGAAAAGCTGGCCCGTTATGCCGATCGGGTTCCGCTGGGGCGTATTGGAGAACCCGATGACGTGGCCCGGGCAGCGCTGTATCTGGCCTCGGATGCTGCTTCCCATGTGACTGCTGCTATCTTGCCCGTAGACGGCGGTATGCGCTTGACCGGGGCGTGAATTGGAACTTAAGCTGCCGTTCTGGGGCCTTTTTTGAGAACGAGTTGTCGCTTAAATGTCAAGCGGAATGACCCCCAATTTGGGTTGACCCCTCACCGGGGATGTTCTAAGAGTGCTACTTTCTCAATCGCGAATCGAGAGGAACGAGGCAGATGGCAGATACTTTAACCGTGACAGATAATCGGACGGGGACCTCCTACGAGATTCCCATCGAGAATGGCGCCATCAATGCGTTTCATCTCCGTCAGGTCAAGACATCAGAGGGTGATTTCGGTCTGATGAGCTACGATCCGGGCTTTCTGAACACGGCATCATGTCACAGTCGGATCACCTTCATCGATGGCGACGTAGGAATCCTGCGCTACCGTGGGTACCCTATTGAGCAATTAGCCGAGGAGAGTAGCTATCTTGAGACCAGCTACCTGATCTTACACGGTGAGTTACCGACCGCTGAGGAGTTGGCGAACTGGAGCTGGAATATAAATCACCATACCTTGCTCCACGAGAACATTAAGAAGTTCATTGACGGTTTTAAATACGACGCCCACCCCATGGGAACGCTGGTGAGTTCCATTGCAGCGCTGTCAACATTTTACCCCGACGCGAAGAAGGTTTCCGATCCGGAGTCGCGGCGGAAGCAGATCTTCCGTCTCATGGGCAAGATCCCCACTGTGGCGGCCTTTGTATACCGCCATAGCATGGGGTTGCCCTACGTGTACCCGGACAACGATCTCAGTTACACTGGCAACTTCCTTAATATGCTCTATAAGATGACAGAGCTTAAGTATTCACCGAATCCGGTGTTAGAAAAGGCGCTGGATGTGCTTTTCATCTTACATGCGGACCACGAGCAGAACTGCAGCACCAACGCTATGCGTAACGTCGGCAGTTCCCAGGCTGATCCGTACTCGGCATTAGCGGGTGCTGCCGCAGCGCTCTACGGACCCCTTCACGGAGGCGCTAACGAGATGGTGCTGCGCATGTTACAGGAGATCGGTTCCAAGAGTAAGGTCCCGGCCTTTGTCAAGAGAGTAAAGGCTGGTGAGGGACGTCTCATGGGCTTCGGGCATCGGGTCTATAAGAACTATGACCCTCGAGCCAAGGTAATTAAACGGATATCGGAGGCGGTGTTCGAGGTGACCGGGCGCAACCCGCTCCTGGAAATTGCCTTGGAGTTGGAGCGTATTGCTCTGGAAGATGAGTATTTCGTCGAGCGAAAACTCTACCCAAACGTTGATTTCTACTCCGGGCTTATTTACCAGTCGATGGGATTGCCCGTAAGCATGTTCCCGGTTCTATTTGCTATCGCCCGGACCTCCGGTTGGCTCGCCCAGTGGGTGGAGATGCTGGAGGATTCCGAACAGAAGCTCGCTCGCCCGCGTCAGCTCTATCTCGGCCAAAACGTTCGCGACTACGTACCCATGAACCGCCGGCAGGCCGCGTAGGCGCGTTCGGTTCCAGAGGCCCTCTTGCGTTTTCGCGGCTAAACGGGAGGGTGCGGAGTCGTGAACACCCATGACCAACCACCGTGTGACTCTGGGTTTGATCCAATCCAGGGCGTTCCTGCGCCCAGATCGCAATCTCGTTGCTGCCGCGCGGGCCATCCAACTGGTGGCCGAGGGTGGCGCCCAGATCATTTGTCTCCAGGAGTTGTTTCGCTCGCGCTATTTCCCGCAGTCTGAGGACACGGAGGCCTTTTCGATGGCGGAACCTGTTCCTGGTCCTACCACCGCGCAGTTCTGCTCCTTGGCGCGGGAGCTGGAGGTAGTGATCGTGGCGTCGGTGTTTGAGGCGCGGGCGCCCGGCGTCTATCACAACACTGCTGTCGTCATAGATGCGGACGGAAGTATTCTGGGTAAGTACCGTAAAATGCACATTCCAGATGATCCAGGTTTTTATGAGAAGTACTATTTTATGCCTGGCGATTTAGGGTTTCGGACCTTCCGAACCCGCTATGCTCATTTGGGGGTGTTGATATGTTGGGACCAGTGGTTTCCGGAGGCAGCACGACTCATGACTTTGGCTGGTGCCGAAATAATCTTCTACCCGACCGCCATTGGCTGGGGGGTTGGAGAGGCCCAAGGCGCCCGCCGGGCTGAACTCGAGGCGTGGGAAATGGTGCAGCGCGCTCACGCGGTAACCAATGGCGTCTACGTGGCGGCCGTCAATCGGGTGGGTAGAGAGGGGAGGATTGGTTTCTGGGGACGCTCTTTTGTCGCGGACCCGTATGGTCGGATAGTAGCCCGGGCTAGCAGGGAGAAGCCTGAAAACATGTTGGTGCACTGCGACCTCAGAGCGATAACGGAAGCACGTCACAACTGGCCCTTTCTGAGGGATCGACGCACCGACTCCTACGGCGGTCTTACCAAGCAGCTGCTGGATTGATTCGTGGGATATAACGACTGGACGGAGGACCCCTGTGTCGCGGGCTTTCGGATGCCTGCGGAGTGGGAGCCCCATGCCGCGACGTGGCTTGCGTGGCCTCACAACGAAGACACCTGGCCGCGCGAGATCGAGAGAGTTCAGCAGACTTGGGTCGAGGTGATAAAGGCGTTGGGAGCAGGCGAGAGAGTTCATCTACTGGTCAACGACGCTGCTTCCGAAAACTCGGCAGCGGTGTGCCTCGATAGCGGGGGTGTCGATGCACGCGAAGTCATCTTTCATCGTATTCCCACTGTTGATGTGTGGATTCGGGACTACGGGCCAACGTTTATCACTGCTACGGGGGGGTCCGAGGCGTTAGTGGACTGGCGGTTCAATGCCTGGGGTATGAAGTATCCGGACTACGTGGCAGACGACGCAGTGCCACCGCGCATTAATGAAATCCTCCATCTGAGGGCGTTCACCCCTGAACTCGTGTTGGAGGGAGGCTCTATCGAGGTCAATGGCGCTGGCCTTTGTCTTGCCACCGAGGAGTGTCTGCTGAACCCCAATCGTAATCCCGGCTGTGGACCAGGGGACATCGAGGCGGTTTTGCGATCTGCCCTGGCGGTGCGGAATGTTCTCTGGCTTCCAGCTGGAATAGTGGGGGACGACACTGACGGGCATGTTGACAACCTGGCGCGTTTCGTTGGTACACAAACCATCGTGTGTGTGCTGGAAGAAGACCCTCAAGACGCGAACCACCGCGCCCTTCAAGAGAATTTCCGCTGTTTGGTGTCCGCTGAGGATCTACATGGTTGCCCGCTTCGGGTGATTCCGTTGCCCCAACCTGACCCCGTGGTAGGGGGCTGTTCGCGGCTTCCTGCGAGCTATGCGAATTTTTACATAGCTAACCGCGTGGTCCTGGTACCGCTCTATGGTGGATCCAAGGATCGGGTCGCCTTGGACACTCTAGCACCTCTGTTTCCAGGCCGCCGAGTGGTTGGTGTTGATGCTCGTTCGTTAATCCGCGGTTTGGGGGGAATCCACTGTGTGACTCAACAGCAACCCTTGACTTGAAAGGCTGCCTGGGTGTTATTTCAGCAAGCCATGCGTGCAACCCTGCAGTGGACTTGCGCTCATGGCTTGACCCGAAACTCGGCGATCTGTGTTGTGTTACCGTTGAAACGGACCGGCGTGCCCGACCGGATCAGTAGGGGATAGGGATTGGCTAGTAGGAGGTGGCTAACCAGGAAAGGTGGGTAGCCGTACGCATCCGTGTTTGTCCGATCGACCGTTGGACCTGATGACGCTGTCGATGGAAGGAATGTGGATGTTGAAACCCATTAGTGCCGGTGTGGCGTTCGGGTAGCGTCGCGTCGAGTCGCGATTTGTTGAAAACTGGGCGATTAAGAAAGGTGGGGTGCGGTGCCGACGCAGCCTAGTAAAACGATCGAAACTATTCCTAATCCACGGCCAGATCGCGACTATGCGGTAGTCATGGAGTGTCCGGAGTTCACCTGTGTGTGTCCTAAGACGGGTCAACCGGATTTTGCCACCATCCGGGTCTGCTATTTTCCTGCGTTTCGGTGCGTTGAGCTCCTGTCACTCAAGCTCTATCTCTGGTCGTTCCGTGAAGAGGGTGCGTATCACGAGGACGTGGTTAACAGGATCCTTGACGACCTGGTAGCGGCTTGTTCACCTAAATATATGAGGGTTGTGGGCAACTTCAACGTCCGGGGCGGAATTCGTACGGTGATTACCGCGGAGCACGGAACAGCTCCCACGGGAACTGGTGGTGGGCTCGGTGAGGAGTGATACATGGCAGACGTGACAGAAGGCCTTCACAGACTCCCGCCCCAGAACCTGGAGGCGGAAGCATCGATTCTCGGCGGCGTGCTGCTGGAAAATGACGCGATTAATACGGTCATTGAGCTAGTCGACCCGAACGATCTCTACCGGGAGTCGCATCGTAAGATTTACCGGGCCATGGTCGATCTTTGGGACCGCAGCGAGCCCGTGGACCTGATCACTTTGAGTGCACAGCTCAAGGCTAAGGGGGATCTGGAAGACGTGGGCGGCTCAGCCTATCTGGCGGAGCTCGCGAGCCAGGTTCCTACCGCCGCGAACATCGCCCACTATGCGCGCATCGTTCGGGAGAAGGCCGTTCTCCGCGACCTGATCCGGACGTCCACCGATATCGCCTCTCGGGGCCTAGAAGAACGGGGTGATGTGGATTCTTTCCTGGATGATGCGGAGCGAGCTATTTTTGACGTGTCGGAAAAGCGTATTCGCGCATCTTTCATCCGAGTCGGCGACGTAATGACCGACACCATCAAGAAAGTTGATGAACTGTACCACCGGAAAGAGATGGTCACCGGTGTGCCCACCGGCTATCGTGATCTCGATCGGCTCACCGCGGGGTTCCAACCGTCGGATCTGCTCATAGTTGCTGGGCGGCCAGGCATGGGCAAGACTGCCTTTGCACTTAACGTCGCTGTGAATGCCGCGTTCCAGGGCATCGGTGTGGCAATTTTCTCCCTTGAGATGGCCATGGAACAACTCGTGCTCCGGATGCTATGTGCGGAGGCACGCGTGGATTACTCTAGACTCCGGACTGGTTATTTGCGGGAGAACGAGTTTCCAGCGCTGGTGAAGACCGCTGGACAGTTGGGAGATGCGCCGGTCTATATCGATGACACCCCAGCGGTAACGGTTTTGGAGGTGCGGGCCAAGACCCGGCGGTTAATGCGCGACCGAACGCGGAAGATCGGGTTGGTTGTTATTGACTATCTGCAGCTAATGCGTGCTCATCGGAACTCTCCGAACCGTGAACAGGAAATCTCGGAGATCTCACGTTCCCTCAAGGCCCTCGCCAAGGAGCTCAGCGTTCCCATTGTCGCCCTCTCGCAGCTCAATCGGCGAGTGGAAGAACGGGGCGACAAGCGTCCGCAGATGGCAGACTTGCGTGAGTCCGGCGCTATCGAGCAGGATGCCGACGTTATCATGTTCGTTTACCGAGATGAGGCCTACGACGTTACCAAGAACCCAGGGGTCGCCGAAATCAACGTGGCTAAGCAGCGCAATGGTCCCGTGGACACGGTCAAGTTAGCTTTCCTCAAGGAATACACACGGTTCGAGGACTATACTGGGCGTGCAGCCGAGGGCTACTCCGAGACCGAAGAGTATTAGCGGTGCCTAGGTTTTGAGAATCTCTTTTACCCGCTTCTCTATATCGCAACCCTGGGTCAGGTAACTGATCATGGCTATGGCGTCGGCGCCGCTTTCCCTTGTTTGGGCGAGGTTTCCTGCAGTGATACCGCCGATGGCTACGATGGGGATGTTGACCCGACGCCGCACGGTCCTGAGCATCTCCAGGCCGCGGGACGGATAGCCCGTCTCCTTGGTTTGGGTAGGGAACATGGGCCCGAAACCGATGTAGTCGGCTCCGCTCTTCTCGGCTAATATCGCCTGCGCAAGACTGTGGGTGGAAACACCGATGAGTTTGTCGCCTACAAGGTGCCGTGCGGCATCTAGCGGAAGGTCGCCCTGGCCCAGGTGTACACCGTCCGCCTGAGCAGCCAATGCGATGTCCACCCGGTCATTGACAATGAAGAGGCAATCGGCCCGTGCGGTTTTCTCCCGGGTGCTCAGGGCCATGGCCAGGAACTCGTCTGCCGGCCGGTCTTTGACCCGCAATTGGAGCACGGACACCCCGCCTGCCAGCATGTCTTCGAGCGCCGAGTCGAACGAGCGACCCCCTATCTGTGTGGGGTCGACGATGGCATACAGCTGCGACGGCAAACAGCTCATGGATCCCGCTTTACGGTGATGCGGAGGTCGGTCAATTTTTTGCGAAGCGTGTTTCGATTGATGCCGAGCAGTTGAGCTGCACGAATCTGGTTGCCACGGGTGGCCTGAAGGCTTAGTTCGATAAGAGGCCGCTCCACTCTTTCCATGATCACGGCGTATAAGTTTTCCACCTCAACCCCCCGGGTGCGACGGAAGTAGTCTTCCAATTTTCCCCGCACGGCCTCCTCTAGGGATAGGCTGTCGTAGTCGTTTGGCAGTGGTTCCCTTGGGCTCGACAAACTAAAGTCTTTTGCCGAAAGGATCGGACCTGGAGAGAGAACTGCTGCGCGAATGAGGGCATTTTCGAGTTCCCGAACGTTACCCGGCCAATCGTACTGTTGTAGTTCCCTTAAGGCATCCGGCGAAACCCCCCACGCCTTTGTGCCCATTTCGCTGTTGACCTTCGCGATGAAGAAATCGATCAAAGCCGACAGATCGGAGCGGCGCTCCCTCAAGGGTGGGATTGCTAGTGGAATGACCTTAAGTCGAAAGTACAAGTCGTCCCGGAAACGGTTCTCCTGGACCGCTTTTTCCAGATCCTGATTGGTTGCTGTCAGCAGTCGGGTGTCCGACTGCAAAATGTCCTTCCCACCCACCCGGCGGTAGGAGCCGTCTTGCAGCACTCGCAATAGTTTAGTTTGGAGTTCGAGCGGGAGATCCCCAACCTCATCGAGGAATAAGGTCCCGCCGTTCGCCTGCTCAAAGGTCCCTATGTGTCGTTCTAAGGCGCCGGTAAATGCTCCTTTCTCATGTCCAAAGAGTTCCGATTCGAGCAGATCCCTTGGAATCGCTGCGCAATTCACCGGTACGAAGGGTTTGTTCCAACGGGATGAGTTATAGTGTATCGTCTTCGCTACGAGTTCCTTGCCGGTTCCGCTCTCCCCATGGATTAGGATGGTGGTGTCGGTGCCCGCGACCTGTCCAATGGTCTTGAAGACCTGCTGCATGGCTGCACTAGTGCCGATCATGTTGACGCCGGGCTCGTATTTTTTCTTTACCTCCTCTTTGAGGTCGTTGAGCTCTCGGCTAAGCCGCCGTCGGTCTAGAGCTCGGTCTACCACTACCATTAGGACATCGAGGTCGAAGGGTTTGGTGAGGTAGTCGAAGGCGCCAGATTTCATGGCCTCAATAGCGTTGCGCATGGTGTTCTGCGCCGTCATCACGATGAATGGCGTTTGAAGCCCAGTTTCCTTGACGAAGTCGAAAAGCGCCAGGCCCTCGATGTCTGGGAGTCCGATGTCCAGCAGGACTGCGTCGAAACCGGACTCCTCTAGGAGTTGCCGTGCGTTACGCCCAGTGGCGCTAGTGGCCACCCAGTATCCCTGACGTTCTAGTGCCTTCCGGAGTACCCGACTTAAGGACTCATCGTCCTCCACTAGTAAGATGCGTCCCTGTTCCATGATGACTAACCCTGTTGAGCAGGTAGGGAGACTTTAAAGACCGACCCCTCGCCCAGCCGGCTTTCTACTCCTAGCCGCCCTCCATGCTCCTTGATAGTGCGATCGCAGATCGCAAGTCCGAGACCGGTTCCGCGGTGCTTTCTGGTGAAGAACGGCGAGAAGATGTCCGGCAGGTCCTCCTCGTCGATTCCCGTGCCGTTGTCACGGATGTCCACAGTGACGAACTTGGTGGGATCGGAGTGATTCGTGCGCAAGGAGAATTCCGTCTCTATATGCGTGGTAACGGTCATGCATGTCGGTTTGGCTTGGAGTGCGTTCTCCATCAGATTCAAGAAGACCTGGATGAGTTGGCTCCGATCTCCCATAATGAATGGTAGACTTGGGTCGAAAGAGCGTCGAATTCGAACCCTTGCGCTCGCCGCTGAATGTACCTCCAGACCTAGGACGTGCTCCAACAGTTCGTGGACGTTTAGCGGCTCCACGTGGAGTCCGGTTGGGCGCGCAGGCTCTAGAAGCTGTTCCAGCAGTTGGTTTACGCGATCCACTTCCCGAATCATGATGTCGGTGCATTCCAGCAGCGAGGGGTCATGGGCTACTTCGGCGCGGACGAGTTGGGCCGCTCCCTTGATGCCGCTAAGGGGATTCTTGATCTCGTGTGCGAGTCCGGCGGCTAGTTGGCCTAGGAGGGCCAATCGGTCAGATCGGCGAAGGTCTTCCTCCATGGTCTGACGCAGGGTTTGATCTCGCAAGAGCAGGACGCTTCCAGCTACCCCGCCATCCTGGTCTCGTAGGGGCGAGACAAGGGCGCTTACGGGTACCTGTGTCCCCCGGAATCGGATGAAGTTGTTCTCGGAACGGCTCGTGCTCTCCTCCGGTCCCAGGCTCTTGCCGATCATAGTCAGCAGCCAGCTATTGGTGTGAAAAAGGTCGTCAAAAGCTCGTGCCAGCATTTTCTGTGCAGATAACCCGGTAAGGGTCTCGGCGGCTTGGTTTACGAACATTACCCCACGCGAGCAATCCACGACCATTACGGCATCTTCAAGGCTAGTGAGAACATCCTGCCAGGGGATCGTTGCCGGAACATCGTCTAGGTATGGTGTGGTAGTCATAGGATAAGGGGTAGAAATGGATGATTTCAGCACGGGGATGATAGCGAGTTAGCTCTTACGGGGCAACCCGTGGTTGGACATAGAAGGGTTACTGGCGCCCCCCTTCGGTACCCTTCATAGAATGGTGTGACGCGGTTGGTTAACTTGCATTTGGTGACGTCAGTGTGTAAAAAGGCAAACATCAGTGGGCAGCTTGCCCGCTTTTTTATTTGAGGTGCCGATGACGACAAGCGAGACACTGGGTCGTCTATGGGAATTCGTGGTTCCGTTGGCGGCGGGTGAGGATTTGGAGGTGGTGGAAATCGAATTCCGGCGCGAGGGAAGATCTGGTCTTGTTTTGCGCGTGTTTTTGGACAAGGTCGAGAAGGAAGACGAAGGCGATGCCCCTGGCCTCGACGCGTTGAGTCGAGTCAGTCGGGAGTTAAGCGACATTTTGGATGTACATGGTGTTATCGAGAACGCATATACTCTGGAGGTATCCTCTCCGGGGGTCAACCGTCCGCTTAGAAAACCGGAACATTTCGCGCGATATGTCGGTCAAAGGATCCGGGTTCGTACCGGCGAGATGGTCAATGGCCGGAAGAACTTCCTAGGCCATCTCAACGACGCCGCCGGGGACGGGGTCGTTATGGAGCAGGACGGGCATCAAGTGTTCATCCCGTTCAGCCTGATCGTTAAGGCCAACGTCGAGTACGAGTGGGCGTCACCCTGATGCCAGGGGAGAAAGATGCAGCAGGATCTAAATAGAGTCATTGAGCAGGTGACCAAGGAGAGGGGTATCGACAGGGAAATACTGGTCGAGGCCATCGAGTCTGCCATGGTGTCCGCGGCAAAGAAAACGTTTGGCGTGGAGAGGAGCTTCGAGGCGCAGTTCAATCCTGAAATTGGGGAGATCGAACTGTTCGAGGCTAAGGTGGTGGTGGATGACGTAGCGGATCCTGATACCGAGATCGACCTAGAGGAAGCGCGCGAAACGTTGGACCCGGACGTTGAGTTGGGCGACGAGTTACTCACAAAGATGGACTCCGCGGTCTTCGGCCGGATCGCTGCGCAGGCGGCGAAGCAAAATATTGTACAGCGGGTGCGGGACGTCGAGCGGGAGATCATTTTCAATGAGTTCAAGGACCGGCAGGGAGAGCTTATCCACGGCATTGTGCAACGCTTCGAGAAGAACAACATCATCGTCAATCTGGGAAGGACTAACGCGATTCTCCCAGAAAAAGAGCAGGTTCCACGGGAGAGGTATCGTCAGGGCGATCGGATCCGGGCCTTTATCGTTAGCGTGGAGATGACCAGTCGAGGTCCCCAAATTGTGCTGTCACGGACTCACCCCGGTATGCTGATAAAGTTATTCGAGCAGGAAGTTCCCGAGATCTACGAAGGCATAGTCGAAGTCAAGGGGGCCGCTCGGGAGCCGGGAGGTCGCGCCAAGATCGCCGTGACTTCCAACGACGCCGATGTCGATCCGGTGGGTGCCTGCGTGGGAATGAAGGGTATTCGGGTTCAGTCCGTTGTGCAGGAATTGCGCGGAGAGAAGATTGACATCGTGCACTGGATACCCGAACAGGCGGAGTACGTCTGCCGGGCGCTGGCTCCTGCCAAGGTGACCAAAATTCTTCTCGATGAAGAAGCCCATTCAATGGAAGTCATTGTGCCGGACGAGCAGCTATCGCTAGCCATTGGACGCAAGGGCCAGAACGTTCGGCTGGCTTCCCGCCTTACCGGCTGGGGAATTGATGCCCGGAGCGAATCGGAGGCGGAAGAGGAGAGTCGGCAGGCGAGACAATCGCTGTCCGCAATTCCGGGTGTCAGCGAAGTGATGGCGGAGTTGCTGTACCAGTCGGGGTTCAAGTCCGCGGAAGATCTGGCTGAGGCTGAGTCGGCCACGATCAACGACATCACTGGAATTGAACCTGAGAAGGCCCTGGCCATCCTCGAGGCAAGTTCAAAGCACGTGGAGGAAGAGCGGGAGAGGGCTGCGCGTGAGGCCGCGGAGGCCGCGGAGGCCGCGGAGGCCGCGGCCGAGGCGGACTTGGCGGTTGGTGAAGCCGCCGAGACGGCGACAACTGCGGAAGGTGAGGGGGAGGTGGAGCCGACTCCCCAGCAAGGTGCGTAAAGCTGAGGGAATGAATGACCGTTCGCCTCTGAGGACCTGCCTAGGTTGCGGTCAGTGTGATGAGAAGGTCGTTCTGCGACGAGTGACGATCACGGAGGACGGCTTGCAGCCAGAAGGACATAGTGGACGAGGAGGCTATTTGCACAACAGCGAAGATTGCTGGAGAGCCTTCCTGAAAAGGAAGAGTCTCTACCGGGCCTTTCGTCGTGAGCTGCCCCGCAAGGATCGAGAGGACCTATTGGTAAAACTTCGCGCTCAATGGAGTGGGAAATGAGCAAAGTGAGAGTGCATCAGCTGGCCAAACAGCTCGAGATTGAGGCCAAGGACCTCATCGCCCAACTCGAAAAGATCAGGATCCGTGGCAAGAAGTCGCAAAGCTCCCTGGACGATTCGGAAATCGAGGCCGTCAAGGTGGCGATCGCTGCCACCGAAAAACCGAAAGTTACGGTCGGGGAGGAGCGGGTCGTTGTCGATCGCATGATAACGGCGGAAGACGAAGACATGGGCGAGGTGCAGGCGCACGAAAAGGTGGTGGAACGGCGTGTTCGCTCTAACGTGATTCGACGCCGCAGGAGTACAGTTGAGTTGCTCACCCAGAAGCCCATTCATCCGGTGGAGCCTCCGGCGGAGGAGGAGCAGGAACTGGGCTACGAGGAGCCGGAGGCCCAAGAGGCTGCACCTCAGGGACACACATCTACTGACGTACAGCCAGTCGAACCCGCTGTTGTGGGGACGATCTACCAGGAGGCTGATGTTGCTGAGGCCGCACCCCAGGAGGAGGTGCTTGGGGGGTCTGAGGCCGAGCCGTTGGACACGTCGCTGGTAGAGGAGACAGTCGCCCCAATAGCGAACGAGGTGAGTGCCAATGACGCCGCGGAACCGGTTGAACAGCCGACAGAGATTGAGCCCGGAGACAGCACAGCCCCAATTGTGGCGGAAGCCACCGAGGCAGCGGTGCCCGGGGCAGGCAAAGTTAATGCGGACGGAGTAAATGGGGCAGCTGGTGCAGTGGTGGCCCGGACCGGCCCGCGGGTCCTTGGGCGTATCGATTTGAACCGTGCGGCTACGCCTGCCGCACCAAAGCCCAGCGTTGCCAAGGCTCCGGCTGCGGGAGAACGAGCGGAGAGCGATGGCGCGCCGCCAACGGGAGGCGACGGACAGGAGAAAGCCGACAAGGGGGCCAAGGGAAAGAAGCGAGTTATCCGGAAACAGGAGGTCATTGAGCTCAAGGAACGTGAATTCCGTCCCCCGCGTGGTAGGGTGCTTAGGAAGAAGCGTGCCTTGCCCGGCAAGGAGCAGAAAAAGACCGAGATCACAGTTCCAAAGGCCAGCAAGCGGGTCGTTCGCATGGACGAGGCCATCTCTGTAGGAGATATGGCCAGGGATATGGGAATCAAGGCCGGCGAGGTTATTAAGAAGCTCATGGGCCTTGGCATGATGGCCACCATCAACCAGGTGCTCGATTTTGAGACCGCTACCTTGGTGGCCAATGAGTTCGAGTACCAAGTGGAGAGCGTAGCTTTCGACGTCGAGACAGCGCTTCAAGATCAGCATGAAGTCACCGATCCGGAGGAGGCACTAGAGCCGCGGCCCCCGGTGGTGACAATTATGGGGCACGTGGACCACGGCAAAACATCATTGCTGGACGCCATCCGCAGCACCAACGTGACTCAAGCGGAGGCGGGTGGAATTACCCAGCACATCGGTGCTTACCACGTCCGCGTTGATGGCAGGGGGGTGACCTTTCTCGACACTCCTGGTCACGAAGCTTTCACCGCTATGCGCGCGAGGGGGGCGAAGGTCACTGACATCGTCGTCCTGGTGGTGGCTGCGGATGACGGCGTTATGCCCCAGACCATTGAGGCGGTTGACCATGCACGGGCTGCGGAAGTGCCTATTATCGTGGCTGTGAACAAGATTGATCGCCCCGATTCGGATCCGGAGCGGGTTCAGCGCGGCCTAGCCGACCACGGTTTGGTACCGGAGGCATGGGGCGGGGACACGATTTTTGCGCCGGTTTCCGCTGTTACCCGCGAAGGACTACCCAACCTGCTGGAGATGTTGTTGTTACAGGCGGATCTACTGGAGCTTAAGGCGAACCCCGACAAGCTAGCCCGTGGTGTCGTGGTGGAGGCAAAATTGGAGCGAGGGCGCGGCCCAGTTTCCACAATATTGGTCCAAGAAGGAACGTTGAAGGTGGGCGACCCTATATTTGCGGGCCCAAATCACGGAAAGGTCCGGGCCATGATTGATGAACATGGTCACAAAGTCGACCTGGCGACACCCTCCACGCCTGTAGAGATTCTGGGACTTCAGGGGGTTCCACAGGCGGGCGAGGCGTTTTCAGCGCTGACCGACGAGGGTACGGCTAGGCAGTTCGCTGAGCACCGTGAGATCCAACAGCGAGAGGCCGAACTGGCTAAGACAAGTAAGGTGTCACTCGAGGAGTTCTACGATCAGATCAAGGCCAACGAGGTTAAGGAATTACGGGTGGTCGTGAAGGGCGACGTGCACGGGTCTGTGGAGGCCCTGAACGAGGCGGTGACTCGGCTCTCTACCGACGAAGTTAAGATCCGAGTGATCCATGGTTCGGTAGGCGGAATCACCGAGAGCGACGTCCTGCTAGCCAGCGCCTCCAACGCTATAGTCATTGGATTCAACGTTCGTCCCGAGCCGAAGGCCACGAGCATGGCGATGCAACAGGGCGTGGATGTTCGTCCCTATACCATCATCTATGAGGTACTCGATGACATCCGCTCGGCCATTGAAGGGATGCTGGAACCTGTCTTTCGCGAAGAATTCCACGCCCGAATCCAGGTTCGAGAAGTGTTCAACATTCGCGGTGTTGGTACTATTGCCGGCTGCTCCGTCACTGACGGCAAGATATTGCGTTCTAGCACGATACGCCTTTTGCGAGATCAAGTGGTGGTGCACGAGGGTAGACTTGCCAGCTTGAAGCGATTCAAGGACGACGTGCGCGAGGTAGGCACGGGTTATGAGTGTGGTATTGCCATTGACGGTTATCAGGACGTCAAGGTAGGGGATGTCATCGAAGGATTTGAGAAGATCCCCATCACCCGTGCACAGCTGCGCGCAGACGGTGGCGCGGCGCAACTCTCCGCGGGCCGGTAGCCCTTTGACATCGTGTCGTAACGCTTAAGAACGATGGGAAAGATAAGAACCCCCTACTGTTCGTTCTAGGTGGCACGCCAGTGGAACGAAGTCGAAAGACGATGGCGGCATGGTGGTGGGCGTTCTCAAACTTGCGTTGATTCTGCCGGAAAATCATTCCCTCAAGGGGAAAAGATCGGTCCTTCGGAGTATTCAGTCTCGGGTTTCTAATCGGTTCAACATCTCGGTTACGGAGTGCGGTGATCAGGACCTATGGCAGCGAGCGCTGTTGGGGTTCGCAGTCGTGGGTACTAATGCTAGGGTTGTCGAGCCCATACTCCGGCAGGTGATCGAGTTTGTAGACCGGCTTGGGCTCGCTGAGCTCGGCGAATCGAACATCCGCATCCAGCACGAATAGCTGAGTGTCTTGTGAACGTTATTCCAAGCAAAGTTTGTTCCCGACCCGGATCGGGGGTGGCAGTCCGGGAGGGATTGGGTTGGGACGGGTTGTGAGGAGTCGTCGAACAACAGACAATTCGCGTCCACAGCGGGTCGGGGAGTTGTTGATCGAATTTGTCTCTCACCTGTTGTCGCGAGTGCTTGATGACCCCCGGCTTCGCCCGGTGACGTTGACCGAGGTGGATGTCAGGCCCGATCTGAAGCATGCGAACATCTACTTCACGGTGAGGGACGGTGTTACCGACAAAGACGATGCGCTTCTGGGTCTGGGTAGGGCCACGGGCTTCATTCGTGGCCGGATTGCCACGGAGCTTAAGCTACGCTTCGTCCCCACCATCGAGTTCGTGCACGATGATGTTCCTGGTCGCGCGCAGCGCATTGAGCATCTCCTCAGGTCAACTCGGTCAAAATTGTGATTCGGGACATGGGCCTCTCAAGGAGCGGAATACTGTTAGTGGACAAGCCGGAGGGCCCATCCTCTGCGCAGGTAGTCGCTGTAGTGAAGGGGATCACGGAAGCCCGCAAGGTTGGTCACCTCGGTACTCTTGATCCGTTCGCTTCCGGGCTCCTACCCTTGGCGCTAAATGAAGGGACCAAGATCGCTCAATATTTTTTGGACGCGGATAAGGGATATACCGGTTCGATTGTGTTGGGTGTGGAGACTGAAACGCAGGACCGTACCGGGGAGGTGCTGTCGCGACGCGAGGTTCCTGTACTCGGTTCTGGCGATCTCGACGCCGTGTGCCGGGAGTTCAGCGGTTATTTGCATCAAGTGCCGCCCATGTATTCAGCGCTGAAGCGGGAGGGGGTTCGCCTCTACGAATTGGCTCGCAAGGGCTTAGAGGTAGGGCGAGAGACACGTGTCATCCGGGTGACACTTGTTCGTCTGGAGCAGGTAAAGTGCGCCGAGTTGGAGTTCGAGCTGACCTGTTCCAAGGGTACCTATGTGAGGACCTTGGCTGCTGATATCGGGACCTTTCTGGGATGCGGAGCACATCTGAGCCGTCTTCGCAGGGTGGCGTCTGGACCCTTTGGAATTGCCGATGCCGTGACCCTCGAAGAACTAGGGTCAGCTCGGGACATCGATTCTATGCCACTATTGTCGTTGAACCGTGCACTAGGGCACCTGGCGTGCACCGTGCTCGATTCGGAGGCGGTAGGTCAGATTCGGCGGGGTATCCAAGGTTCTCTTGCCGGTTTGAGAGAGCCCGCTGCAGGGGAAACCACCCGCCGGGTGGTGGACCGGGAAGGCGACCTTGTAGCGCTCATAGTTTGGGAAAGTCATCTGAGAGTGTGGCAGATTCTCCGAGTGTTCAACCTCCCCGGTTATGTCTGACAGTGAATGCTGCAGCTTTACACGGGCGCGGTCGACATGCTACAAACCATGTGAAAAATAAGATAAAGGGAGAAAGAAAAGGGTACAGATGGAATCAGCTCGGGAGCAGACTAGCGAGACGATCAGGAAATTCAGACTCCACGATACGGACACCGGTTCACCTGAGGTCCAGGTTGCCATTCATAGCCACCGCATCGTCTACCTGACGGAGCATCTAAGGACTCATAAGAAGGACCATCACACCCGGATGGGCCTACTGAGACTCGTCGGGAAAAGGCGGCGGCTTCTGGATTATCTCAAGAAGAGGGATGTTCAGAGGTATCAAACTTTGATCCAGCAGTTGGGTATTCGCCGTTAGAAGCCTGCTGTTGGTGTCCTTCCCGCGTTCTTCTCTTCAGCCCCCACTACCCTTGAGGGCAAATACATGCACACAAAGATCGAGTTGGATTATTGCGGTCGGCCTCTATGCGTCGACCTGGGAAAGGTGGCTGGGCAGGCTGATGGCGCTGCCCTGGTACGCTTCGGGGAAACGGTGGTTCTCGCGACCGCCGTTGCCTCAAAGGATGTTCGGGACGACATCGACTTCTTTCCGCTGACCGTTGACTATCAGGAAAAGACGTTCGCCGCGGGGCGGATCCCTGGCGGATTTTTCAAGCGTGAGGGGCGCCCGTCGGAGAAGGAGATTCTTAACTGTCGGTTGATCGATCGCTCTGTCCGTCCGCTATTCGCGGGCGGCCTCAAGGCCGAGACGCAGATCATTGTCACGGTCCTGTCGGCAGATGGGGAGAACGATACCGACGTGGTGTCCATGTTTGCTGCCTCGTTGGCACTGGAGATTTCTGATATCCCCTTCCAAGGCCCATTGGCGGGGGTCCGGGTGGGGAGGATCGATGGGGAGTGGGTCATGAATCCCCTCCTGAGCGAGATTCCCCGGACTGACGTCAACATCTTTCTCTCAGGTACTCGGGACGGAATCGTCATGGTGGAAGGCGGTGCGTCAGTGGTCCCCGAAGAGGGTATCCTGGACGCGCTGTTCCAGGGGCACCAAGCGATGCAGCCCCTCATCGATTTGCAGATAAAGCTCAAGGAGCAGCTTGGTAAACCTAAGCGGGTACCGCCCACCGAGGAAAAGGATGAGGCATTGATTGCCTGGGTGCGGGGCCTTGCCGAGGAGAAGCTCGAGGAGGCGGTTTGCATCGCTGATAAAAAGCAGCGAAACGCTCGAATCAAGGAGGTGGGCAGCGAGGTTCTTGGCGTCGGCTCGGAAGAATATCCCGGACGCGAAAAGGACCTGAAAGGGGCTTTCAGGGAACTGGAGAAGTTCCAGATCAGAGACCTAATTCTACGGCAGCACAAGCGTATTGACGGACGCGGTCTCAAGGACGTCCGTCCGATTACGTGTGAGGTCGGCTTATTGCCACGTACTCATGGGTCGGCGATCTTTACTCGGGGTGAGACTCAGGCGCTGGTAGTGGCGACCCTTGGTACGGCGTCTGATGCTCAACGGGTCGACTCGCTCACCGGCGAGCAGTTTAAGAAGTTCATGCTGCATTATAACTTCACCCCCTACAGCACGGGTGAGGTCAAGTTTCTCCGTGGTCCGGGCCGGCGAGAGATCGGCCACGGTGCCCTGGCGGAGCGGGCGCTGACGGCGGTTCTCCCCGACGGCGACGATTTCCCATACACGTTGCGGGTGGTTTCGGAAATCCTGTCTTCTAACGGCTCCACGTCCATGGCTAGCGTCTGTGGTGGTTCGCTGTCGCTCATGGACGCCGGTGTTCCGATTAAGGCGCCAGTGGCGGGTATTGCCATGGGCCTGATCAAGGAAGGCGAGGAAGTGCGGGTGCTGACCGATATACTCGGTGATGAAGACCACTTGGGTGATATGGACTTCAAGGTGGCTGGGACCCGGGAGGGCATTACTGCGCTACAGATGGACATCAAGATCGATGGCGTGGACCGTGAGATTATGCAGGAAGCCTTGTATCAGGCTCGGGAAGGGCGGCTACACATCCTGGATGTAATGGACGGCACGCTGGCAGAAACGCGGGATGAGGTTTCGCTCCATGCACCGCGAATCACTACCATCAAAGTTCGGCCGGATAAGATCCGTGACATCATTGGCCCGGGGGGCAAGGTTATCCGCGGAATTGTTGAGGCTACGGGTACCAAGATAGACGTGCAGGATGATGGGACCGTAACGGTTGCGTCCGCCGACGAAGCGGGTAGCCGCCAGGCTCTCGACATGATCGAGGGGATTGTGGCCGAGGTGGAAATCGGTAGGATCTATAAGGGCACAGTTCGACGAGTGATGGACTTTGGCGCGTTCGTGGAGATCCTTCCAGGTACCGACGGACTAGTCCATATCTCCCAAATTGCAGACGATCACGTGCGCGAGGTAAGGGATGTGCTTAACGAGGGCGACGAATTGATGGTGAAAGTCCTAGATGTGGACCGGCAGGGCAAGATCCGGCTCAGTCGCAAAGAGGCTCTTAAGGAAGAGCAAAAACCCGAGCAGGCCTAATAGCGGCGGGTCCAAACCGTCGGCGCCTGAATCTTTTCCAATGTTTGACAAGACCGTTCTGGAAAATGGTATCCGAATCCTGACGGAAGAGCGACCCGGCACGCGTGCCGTGAGTCTCGGAATCTGGGTAGAGAACGGATCCCGTCACGAGGAGCGCGGGCAGGGTGGCATCTCTCACTTCGTTGAACACCTGCTCTTCAAGGGAACCGAGACGCGTACCCCGCAACGGATTGCGGAGGAGATGGACTCCGTCGGCGGTGTAATCAACGCCTTCACAGGGAAGGAGTCCACCTGTTATTACGCAAAGGTTTTGGACGAGCATCTGCCGCTGGCAGTCGCTGTTCTTAAGGACATCTTTCTTAATTCCACGTTTGACACGGAAGAGATTGAGCGGGAGCGCACGGTGATACTCCAGGAGATTGCCTCAGCGGACGAAAATCCCGAGGACTTTGTTCACGAACTCTTCGGCCTCGACTATTTCGGTGATCATCCGCTGGGCCGGCCTATTTGCGGGGAAGTAGACACAGTGTCTGGGTTCACCCGAAACGATCTGGTTGCATTCGTGGCCGATCGATACCTGCCGGGCAGGATCATCATCGCAGCTGCCGGAAATCTATCTCATGCCGAGTTGGTGAATGCAGTGGCTGAAGAGTTCGGTGCCCGTCCTTCCCGGTCATTGGAAGGGGCGCATGGGGTGCCGAAGGTCGGTCGCGGGGTGTTTGCTCACCACAGGGAACTTGGGCAGGTGCACATTTGCCTGGGTGTGCCAGCGCTGGCTCACGGCGACCCCCGG
Organism: uncultured Syntrophobacterales bacterium; assembly: GCA_964438895.1. Lineage (GTDB taxonomy): Bacteria > Desulfobacterota > Binatia > UBA9968 > JAJDTQ01 > JAJDTQ01. Next base: position 117,840 of record CAYTMJ010000014.1, read on the forward strand.
CACTACGCAGCTCACGTGCTCAACACGCTTCTGGGTGGAGGCATGAGCTCGCGGCTTTTCCAGGAGATACGTGAGCGGCGTGGAAGGGCCTACTCGGTCTATTCCTTTCTATCTGCGTACCGTGACGCGGGTTATCTCGGCGTCTATGTTGGTACCAAGGCGGAATGGACCCGGGAGGTGATCGACATTACGGCAGATGAAATGTGTAAGCTGGCTGAGGGGAAAGTGACCGGGGAGGAACTCGAACGGGCTCGTAACCAGCTCGTGGGAAATACCTTACTAGGCCTGGAGTCCGCGGACTCTTGGATGAGTCACGTGGTTCGAAGCGAGATGCACTACGGACGCCAGGTGTTGGTCGACGAGATTGTTCAGGGCGTTCATGACGTCACTGCCGATGTCGTTACGGACCTTGCCTGTGAATTCCTCCTCCCCGAAGCTATGACTGTTACCTTATTGGGTGATCTCGAGGGACATAGTGTGGACTGTCTGCCGTTTGGCACGTCTGCTTCGGAAGCGGTAGCTAGGCCAACAGTCAATACCTGATCGCTCAGATAGGGAATCAGCAGCATGCTGGATCGGCTAGTGGAGTTTAATCATTGCAGGGGCGGGTAACGCCCGTTTCGCGTCCTCAGGGGAACGCCACTGGGGTGTGTAATGACCCCCGGCTTATGGCTGAAGTCAAGGTCCAAATAATGCGGATGCGCCATGGCAAGACCGCGGTCCCGCTGCCCCGTTACATGACCGAGGGGTCATCGGGTCTGGATTTGGCCGCTGCTGTGGAGCATGACGTTGTACTCGCGCCCTTGGAGCGGATTCTAATACCTACCGGGTTCGCGCTAGCGTTACCTGTGGGTTACGAAGCCCAGATCCGGCCCCGAAGCGGGTTTGCTTTAAAGCACGGCGTGACGCTGGTGAACAGCCCCGGCACTGTTGACTCGGACTACCGGGGCGAGGTCCAATTAGCTATGATCAACCTGGGGCAAGACCCGGTGACCATCCGTCACGGCGACCGAATTGCGCAACTAGTGGTCCAACGCGTTCCTGAGGTCCGCTTGGAAGAAGTGGGTGTATTGCCGGCGTCGACGCGGGAAGCTGGGGGGTTCGGGCACACGGGTACGGCACAGGCTAAGGCAGCTGCCACCGATGATGAGCCGCCGGAGTCATGAGTTTCATACACGATTGAGATGATTGAACGCTATGCACGCCCTGAAATGACGCGGATCTGGTCCGAGGAGAACCGCTTCGCAAAGTGGCTTGAGATCGAGATCTTAGCTACAGAAGCCCTGGCCGGCATGGGCAAGGTTCCGGCGGACGTCCCCCCGCGTATACGGCGGAATGCCCAAATCGATGTGCATAGGATCCGCGAGATTGAGCGGGAAGTGCATCACGAGGTTATTGCGTTTCTACGCTGCTTAGCCGAGTCCATTGGTGACGACGCTCGTTTCGTGCACGTCGGCATGACCTCCTCCGACGTCATGGACACTGGGTTTTCTCTGCAGCTTAAGGACGCGAGCGCACGTCTTCTGGGTGGCGTGAAGGAACTTCTATTGATCCTTCAAGAGCAGGCGTTCCGGTACAAGGATACGCCGATGATGGGTCGGACGCACGGAATCCATGCTGAACCAATAACCTTTGGGCTTAAGTTGGCATTGTGGTTCGAGGAAATGCGACGAAACTTGGCACGTCTTGAGCGTGCGGCTGAGGAGATCAGTTGCGGCATCATCTCCGGTGCGGTGGGCACATACGCGCAGGTGCCTCCGGAAGTTGAGGTCTATGTCTGTAAAGCTGCGGGACTTGTCCCCGACCCCGTGTCGAACCAAATCATTCAACGCGACCGCCACGCCTACTTCTTTGGGGTGTTGGCTGTGCTCGCCAGTTCCATCGAGAAGTTCGCAGTGGAGATCCGTCATCTCCAACGTACTGAGGTGTTAGAGGCAGAGGAGCCATTCACGGCGACCCAAATGGGCTCGTCGGCGATGCCCCATAAGCGCAACCCCATCCTAACGGAGAACATTTGTGGCTTGGCCCGGCTGGTGCGCTCTTACTCGGGTTCGGCCCTTGAGAATGTCGCCCTCTGGCACGAACGGGATATCAGCCATTCGTCGGTGGAACGGATCATCGGCCCGGATGCTACAACCCTGCTCGACTTCATGCTCTACCGGATTACCCACGTAATCCAAAACCTCTGTGTCTATCCTGAGAACATGGAGCGCAACATCGCATTAAGCGGCGGTGCAGTGTTTTCGCAAGGCGTCCTCCTGCGCTTGGTGGAGAAGGGGGTATCGCGAGACGAGGCCTACAAGATCGTCCAACGACACGGGCTTGTGGCTGCGAAGGAAGGAAGAGACCTCAAGGAGCAATTGCTCAAAGACGTGGCTGTGACGGAACACCTGACCACAAGAGAAGTTGACGAAATCTGGAATCTAAAAGACTGTTTCAAGCACGTGGATACAATCTTTGACAGGGTGTTCGGCGGAGCGTAAAGCGGCCGTTTCGCTGGATCGGATTCAATTCGGGCCCGCACGCGCAAGAGGAGAACGATGGAAAAGCGCGAGTTTATGTATGAGGGTAAGGCGAAGAAGCTCTATACCACCGAGGATCCGGAGAAGATGATTCAGTTCTTTAAGGACGACGCGAGCGCCTTTAACAAGAAGAAGCTCGGTACCGTGACGTCTAAGGGGATCGTCAACAACGCCGTTTCCGAGGTGCTGTTTAAGCATTTGGAGGCCAACGGCGTGCCAACCCACTTTCTGGAGCGTCTCAACGACCGGGAGATGTTGGTCTACAAACTGGACATGCTCCCCATTGAGGTGATCATTCGGAACATAGTGGCCGGCAGTATGGCGAAACGGCTTGGGTTGGAGGAAGGGCAGTCGCTTTCCACTACGATCCTCGAGTTCTGTTATAAGTGCGATGAACTTGATGACCCGATCATTAACGACTACCACATTTTGGCCCTGGGCTATGCCACTACCGAAGAATTGCTGGAGATCAAACGGCTCACTTTCCAGATCAACGACCTGATGACGGCGTTTTTCGACGAGCGGGACCTGATTTTGGTGGACTTTAAGCTCGAGTTTGGGAGGCGTGGCGGCCAGGTCATCCTGGCCGATGAAATCTGCCCGGACACCTGCCGGTTTTGGCAAAAGGGTTCTCTCGAGAAGATGGATAAGGACCGGTTCCGCCGCGACCTGGGTGGCGTCGAGGAGGCCTATCAGGAGGTCTGTCGACGGGTGACTGGCGCGTAGGATTTCTTTTGCTCGTCAAAGTTTTTGTAACTTTGAAGGCGGGAGTTCTGGATCCCCAGGGGAAGGCGGTGCAGAACTCCCTGCAGAGCCTCGGATTTGGCTCGGTTCAAGACGTGCGTGTGGGTAAGTATTTGGAGTTGCAACTGGATGTGGCCGTTGCCGCCGATGCGACGGAGCAGGTGCGCCGCATGTGTGAGAAACTACTGGCCAACCCCGTTATCGAAGACTACCGTTTCGAGGTCGTGAAATAGTATGCGTTGGGGGGTGGCAGTCTTTCCTGGCTCCTGCGACGATGAAGACGTCGTGCATTGCCTACGAAACGTTCTCGGGCAAGATGTTCGTACCCTTTGGCATAAGGACACGTTCGACGGCTCCTGCGACGGCGTTGTGTTACCTGGGGGTTTTTCTTTTGGTGACTACCTCCGTGCCGGAGCCATGGCAAGGTTTGCGCCGGTTATGCAGGGCATTATTGAATTCGCTCGGGCAGGTGGCTTAGTGCTCGGCATCTGCAACGGCTTTCAGATCCTCTGTGAGGCGGGTTTGCTGCCTGGGACGTTGACTCGAAATGCTTCCTTGAAATTCGTGTGTCGGCGGGTGCTTCTTCGGGTCGAAGACAACAGCTCTCCTTTCACGCGCTTAACGAGACCTGGCGAGCTACTGGAGATGCCGGTGAAGCACGGTGAAGGTTGCTATTATGCTGACGCCACGACGCTGAGCGAGCTTCGCGACAATGGGCAGGTACTTCTACGCTACTCGGATGTGAGCGGTGAGGCCTGTGACACTGCTAATCCTAATGGCTCGGTAGACGGCATTGCTGGTCTTTGCAACCGGGGGCGCAATGTGTTCGGTTTGATGCCCCATCCCGAAGATGTGACGGAAACGATACTTGGGGGCGTAAGTGGCCTCAAGATCTTTTCATCCATGATCGCTGAGATTCGGAATGGGTGTGGCGCGTGAGTACCGGAAATATCGGCTTCGATAGTGATACTGTGACCCGCGAGGTGGTTCAGGCCCATGGGATGACTGACCAGGAGTATGACGAGGTACAACGACTCTTGGGCCGAGAGCCCAATCTGACGGAACTGGGCATCTTCTCTGTAATGTGGTCCGAGCATTGTAGCTACAAGAGCTCGCGAAAGCACTTGAAAAAGTTGCCCACTCGCGGTTCTCGGGTGATCCACGGCCCGGGCGAGAACGCGGGGGTTATGGACATCGGCGACAACTTGGCTGTGGTGTTCAAGATCGAGAGCCACAATCATCCCTCGTTCATCGAACCGTACCAGGGGGCGGCAACTGGCGTGGGTGGTATTCTGCGGGACATTTTCACCATGGGAGCACGCCCTATTGCCAGCCTCAATTCCCTCCGTTTTGGTAACTTCCACAACCCGAAGACACCATATCTGGTGAATGGCGTGGTGGGCGGCATCGGTGGGTACGGAAACTGCATCGGTGTGCCTACGGTAGGCGGAGACATTTATTTTGACGAATGCTACGATGCCAACATTTTGGTCAACGCCTTTACGTTGGGTGTGGTGGAGCGGGGTCGGATCTTCACCGGAAAGGCCCAGGGAAGTGGCAATCCGGTAATGTATGTGGGGTCCAAGACGGGACGCGACGGGGTCCACGGCGCTACCATGGCTTCGGAGTCTTTCCGTGAGGAGTCCGAGCAGCGCCGACCGACAGTGCAGGTGGGCGATCCCTTCACCGAGAAACTCCTCCTCGAAGCCTGTCTCGAGTTGATGAAGACAGACGCTATTGTGGGCATTCAGGACATGGGGGCGGCGGGCCTAACTAGTTCGGCGGTGGAGATGGCTGGGCGTGCCCGCTCTGGAATCGAGCTGGAGCTTTCTCACATTCCGTTGAGGGAGCAGGGCATGACTCCTTACGAGGTCCTTTTATCTGAGTCGCAGGAGCGCATGCTGCTAGTGGTTCACCCGGAATCAGTGGATCAGGTGGAGGCCATCTTCCAGCGTTGGGACCTTGATGCTGTTGTGGTGGGCCATGTTGTTGACGAGCCAGTGTTCCGGGTTTTCTCAGAGGGCCGCGAGGTCGCTGACATACCGGTGGCTGTATTAACGGATGCCGCTCCGGTCTACGATCGACCAGCCACCCGGCCTGCTCGTCAGGATAACCTGCAGCGCCTTGACATTTCTGCACTACCCCTTCCCAAAAGCATGAACCGGGTACTGGAGCAACTCTTGGAGTCTCCGAACATTGCGTCGAGGGAATGGGTTTACCAGCAATACGACCATTATGTCCGAAGCAACACGGTGTTGGCGCCTGGTGCCGACGCTGCCGTGGTTCGGATCAAGGGGACGTCTAAGGGTCTGGGTCTGACTGTGGACTGCAATAGTCGGCACTGCTACCTGGACCCTTATACGGGCGGAATGGGAGCGGTAGCCGAGGCAGCTCGGAACCTAGCCTGCGTTGGTGCCGTACCGTTGGGGCTCACCGACTGTCTGAACTTCGGTAACCCGGAGCGGGAAGATGTGATGTGGCAGTTCTCCCAAGTTATTCTTGGCATGCGTGAGGCTTGTCTGGCACTGGACGTGCCGGTGGTGAGTGGAAATGTCAGCTTCTACAACGAAACTGAAGGGGCATCTATTTTCCCGACGCCCACCGTTGCCATGGTAGGTCTCCTGGACGATGTTGAGTGTATTGCCACGCCTTGGTTCAAGGACAATGGTGACCTTGTGGTGCTCCTGGGGTCGAGACTCAGCGAGGTCGGTGGCAGCGAGTACCTTAAGGTGGTCCACGGTCAGGTGGCGGGGAGGCCACTGCCGGTGGATCTTACGCTGGAGCGGGGTGTTCAGCGAACTTGCCGCAAGGCCGTGGAACTAGGCCTGTTGTCTTCGGCGCATGACGTTTCCGAAGGGGGACTCGCCGTTGCTCTAGCTGAGGCGTGCTTCGGCGACCCGGGCATCGGTGCAGTCATTGATTTAAAGTTAGACGGACGCCCGGATGATTTACTTTTTGGTGAGTCGCACTCCCGGATTGTTGCGTCCTTGAAAGAGGGAAACTATCGACAGCTTAAGGTACTAGCGTCTCAGGAAAATATTCCAGTTACGGTCATCGGCACGGTGGGTGGGTCGCAGCTAGTGATTGAAAACCTTGTGCGAGTGTCCGTGGGAAGGCTACGGAATGTCTGGTCGACGGCGTTGGAGCGGTGTGTTAAGTGAACAGGGTATTCCCATAAGTTAGGGCTCTATGTTCGATAAATTCCATGAAGAATGTGCGGTGGTAGGGATTTACAACCACGGAGAAGCCGCCAACATGGTTTATCTGGGGCTCTATGCGTTGCAGCACCGCGGCCAGGAGTCTTCGGGTATCGTGTCCTCTGACGGGGAAGCTCTCACCTCGCACCGCCAGATGGGTTTGGTCGCGGATATCTTCAAAGAAGACATCATCAAAAACCTCCAAGGCACCTCAGCTATCGGACACAACCGGTATTCTACCAGTGGGCAGACCGACATCAAGAACGCTCAACCGTTTGTGGTGGAGTATGCCGCCGGCCCCATCGCCGTGTCCCACAACGGTAACCTCATCAACGCAAACCAGCTCCGGGAGGACCTCGAGGCGGCCGGTTCTATCTTTCAGTCCACCTCTGACACCGAGGTCATCATTCATCTTATCGCGACCTCACGCGAGAAGACATTGACGGATCGGGTTATTGACGCGCTCCACCGCGTTAAGGGTTCTTACTCACTTGTGTTTTTGACTACTGACATGATGATCGCCGCTCGTGATCCGGTGGGCTTCCGGCCGCTGACACTGGGTCGGTTTCGCCGAGCCGACAACTCTGAGTCCTACGTGGTGGCTTCGGAAACCTGCGTTCTTGACCTCATCGAGGCCGAATATTTGCGTGAAGTGGAGCCGGGCGAGGTGTTGGTCTTCGGCCCCAACGGGATGGAGTCCCTAAGTCCCTTTCCGAAAACCGCTTCTGCCCGGTGTATTTTCGAGTCCATTTACTTCGCTCGGCCTGACAGTAATGTATTTGGCCACAGTGTCTACCAGTATCGAAAGGAGCTGGGTCGGCAGCTTGCTCGGGAAAGCTATGTTGACGCTGACCTTGTGACTCCAGTTCCTGACTCAGGAGTCCCCGCTGCAATTGGCTATGCCGAGCAGTCCGGCATTCCGCTAGACCTGGCCCTAATTCGTAACCACTACGTTGGCCGGACCTTTATTGAGCCACAGCAGCACATTCGCAACTTCGGTGTTAAAATTAAGCTCAATGCCATGCGCGAGGTACTTCAGGGCAAGCGAGTGGTGGTAGTAGATGATTCCATTGTGCGCGGCACTACTAGCCAGAAGATAATCCGCATGCTGCGCGAGGCTGGGGCTACCGAGGTCCACGTACGCATCAGTTCGCCCCCCACCATCAGCCCCTGCTACTATGGCATTGATACCCCTACGCACAAGGAGCTCATTGCCTCCGTAAACTCCGTCGACAGAATCCGTGATTTCATCGGTGCTGATTCCCTTAGCTACCTCAGTCGCGAAGGCCTATACACCTTCTTCAAAGGTGACGACGCCGGATACTGCGACGCTTGCTTTACTGCCAACTATCCCGTTGTGGCGGATGACAACGGCAAAACACCGCAATTGCATTTATTCGAGGCGGCGAGTCGCCGGTGAAGTGCTGTGCTCTCAGTGTGCCTTCTGGCCGTGGGCACCTCTCGCGCGCAGTTCGTGTGTTGCTACGGAGTCCAATGTGACCTCCGCCCCGTTACGGTGGACGATTATTTCGTAGTCACTCCGTGCCCTCTGCACCGAAACGTACCCCTGGCGCACGTCCTCTAGTACTTCCTCCGGCCTTCGCTCGCACGCTACGCCTATACCGCCCCCACCTGGCCGTTCTATCCGTAGAATGTCTCCGGAATTCAGCTTTTGGTCCCCGAAGCGGGATGGCATGCCACGCTCGTTTGCGCTACGCGGGTTAATGATACAGCCGCCGGTGGTACCGGGTTGCCCCCCTTCAATGCCTTGGGGGGCGAGTGCGTGCTTGTCCGTACGCATCGAGAAGCGAACTTCGTCCTGCAGGATTCGGTATTCACGGACGAAACCAAGTCCGCCGCGGTGACGACCGGGACCGCCAGAGTCTCGTAGGAGTTCGAAACGCTCCAGCCGGGCGGGAAACTCGGACTCAATGATCTCCACAGGTGCAATCTTGCCGTTGCTTAAGTGGAAGGAGGTTGCAGAGGCTCCGTCCTTGCCGCTTCTGGCACCGACCCCACCTGCAAAGATCTCGTACTGGACGTAACTGCGTTTTCCGTCACGAGCACGGCCGCCAAGGGCGATAGCACCGCTGCCCGAACCCTCGGCGATCGTTTTCTCCGGGACAAGAGACCCCATGGCCTGAAGCACCGCCTCGGCCACCACCAGAGCGGTGGGCATGTACGCATTGACCGCGGCCGGGTAGTTGGGGCAGAGTACGGTGCCCTCGCGGAACCGGGTTTCCACCACCCGTGTTAACCCCTGGTTAATGGGCAGGAACGGATCGATCAAGGCGACGAGACAGTAGTAGCAGCAGGCACGTACTAGTGGTGGGCGGATATTCGCCGGTCCAGTAGTCTGCGGGCTGCAGTCCGAGAAGTCGAACAGTATGCGGTTGCCGGTCTTTTCCACGGTGACGCGGATTCGCACAGGCTTGTCGAGGTCTATACCGTCATTGTCGACACAGGATTCCCCGTGGTAGCGGCCGTCAGGCCACGATGCGATCACCTGCCGCAAGCGGCTCTCGGCGTGCTCGGCCAGCTCCTCGGTAGCAGCTACCACGTTTGGTTTCCCGTATTTGTCCAGCAACTCACCCAACCGCCTGGCGCCCAGTCGGTTGGCCCCTACTTGGCCGCGAATGTCGCCCACCACCACCTCTGGCGTCCGGCTATTGGCATGTATTAGCCACTCTAATTCGCGCACCGGTTGTCCTGCATCCATAAACTTCACTGCTGGCAAGTGTAGGCCTTCCTCGAAGATCTCTCGGGCTGTGCCCGAGCCACTGCCGGGAACGGATCCGCCGATGTCGCTCTTGTGTGCCATGCTGGCACAGAATCCCACCCATTCTCCCTTGTAGAAAACGGGTGTCAGGACTCCCATGTCTGGGGCGTGAGGACTCCCACCGCGATAGGGGTGGTTGACGATAAAAGCATCGCCGTCCTGTAGGTCCTCCGGAGGATACTGCTGGAGCAGGCCTACGGCGCAGGCTGGGAACGCACCCATGTGGAGAGGGAGCACGACGTGTTGGGCGATGACCTCAGCTTGGGTGTTTAGAATTGCGCAGCTGGCATCGTGGGATTCGCGGATTATGGTCGAAAAGCCGGTACGGAAGAGGGAGGTTTGCATTTCCTGTACAATTCCGTCTAGGGCGGCTCGGATTACTTGCACGGTGATAGGATCGGTGCGGGGGTGAACCCCATGTTTTCTGCACATTTGCGGTGCTGTCCTGTGATGTCGCTCCGCTGCTGTTTGCCACGCTCAGACCAGAAATTGCAGAGCGTTAGCGAAACGAAGCCAGGGCCCTCTTTGGCTACTTCTTTCTTGAGCGTTCGGTCAAGTTTGCGCCCGCTCTCGCCGTGCCTCCTCAGTTCGTATTCTATCCAGGGCAAGGGCGTCATCCGTCTCCTTCACGAATACACCGTAGACCTCCAGGGCGTTTTCTAGGGAGATGTAGCCGTTCTTCACGTCCTTTAACACCGCCTCGGCGTCGCGTTCCAAGGGGTTTCCAAAGCCGCCTCCTCCGGGTGTCTCCAGGCGGAAGACGTCACCTTGGTGGACGGCGATGTTGGAACAACGAGATGGAATGTCTCGCGATTCGAGTGACTCGGGGTTGAGAATTCCCTTACCGGTCCGGCCGTTGCGACCGCCCTCCACGCCCTTGGGTGCTACCACGTGCTTTGTAGACCGGAGGGAGAAGCGGGTCTCGGGATTAAGAAACTCATACTCCCGGACGAAACCTAGGCCGCCGCGAAACTTACCGGCCCCACCGGAGTCCCGCAATAGTTCGAAGCGTCGTAGTCTGGTGGAAAATTCGGACTCAATGATCTCAATGGGTGCGATGCGAGCGTTGGACTGGTTGACATTGGTGCCAGAGACGCCGTCCTTGCCGGTGCGGGCGCCGGAGCCGCCACCGAAGATCTCGTACTGCACATAGCTCCGCCCGGTCGTGTTGTTCCTGCCGCCGATAATAATGGAGCGACTAGCGCAACCGTCGGCAATCTTCTTGACCGGGGTGAGTTGACTTAAGGCCTCGAACAGAGCCTCCACAAGGGCATGCACAGTAGGGTTGTAGGTGTTCACTGGCGCCGGGAAACGGGGGTTGAGCACGCTCCCCTCGGGGCAGTGGACTTCTACTACCCGAGCGAGCCCCTGATTGGTGGGCAAAGTTGGATCAGTGAGTGCGGTGAGGCAATAGCAGCATGCTGCCTGCACCACTGACGGTCGGATATTGGCGGGACCGCGGGTCTGGTCCGCGCTTCCAGTGAAGTCGAATTGCAGCCGGTCTTCCCTCTTGTTAATGCGTACGCGGATGCGTACTGGCTTGTCGAGGTCGATGCCGTCGCTGTCCAGGAAACGTTCACCCTCCGCGTTTCCGTTCGGCCATGCCGAGATCTCATTACGTACCCGTTCCTCGGTGAGTTGAAACAGCTGATCGTAGCAGGCTAGCACGGTCTCCCGGCCGTACTTAGCCATCATTTCGCTGATGCGCCGCTCGCCCAGGCGTGCTGCCCCCACCTGGCCACGGATGTCACCCACTACCAACTCTGGGGTGCGGCTGTTGGCGCTGATTATCTCCTCGATGTCTTTACTGGCCTTGAAACGGTCTATGTATTTGACTGGCGGTATTTGGAGCCCCTCCTGGAAGACCTCCTGGGCCTGGCTCCAACAGCTCCCTGGGACCGGCCCGCCGATGTCGCTCTTGTGCGCCATGGTGGCGGAGAAGCCTACCCACTCGCGTTCGAAGAAAACGGGCGTCATCACGCACATATCCGGTGCATGGGGACTCCCACCAAGGTAGGGATGATTTGTGATGAAACCGTCGCCCTCATGGATTGTCCCAGGGGGATAGTTCCGCAATACGCCTTGGGCGCAAGCCGGGAACGCACCCATGTGGAGTGGCAGGACAACGTGTTGCGCTGCCACATTGCCATCGCAGGTGAGGAGGGCGCAACTAGCGTCTTGGGACTCCCTAATGATGGTGGAGAAGCCTGTACGGAACAGCGAATTTTGCATTTCCTGCACAATGCCGGCGAGGCGCGCCTGTATTACCTGGACAATGATCGGGCCGACGGAGCCTGGGTTTGTGACATTGGAGTGGGGATGTAGCATGGTGTTCTCAGGTACGTTGTTCGTCCGTCTTCCCGGCGCTTCTTCGCCCTTCATGTCAGGTCTTCGCTGTGATGATGAGATTGTTGTAGTCGTCTACTCGTGCCTGTTGTTCCGGGTGAATGACGGTGGTGGTGTCCAGCTGTTCGACCACTGCGGGGCCAGCGAGTTCGTTTCCCGGCCCCAGGCGACCCCGGTCGTAAATGGGCGTTGCCTGGAAATCTAGGGCGCGACCAAAGAAGATCCTGCGCTCACCGGTGCGGGCGTGGGAAACGTCCTTGCCGTTAGGCTTAAACGGGGACAGTTGCATCTGGGGCACCCGACCTTCGGACACGAGCCGCACGCTCACCAGTTCCACTGGCTCTGACTCGGCCTTGTGGCCGTGGGCCTGTTCGTGGACCTGATGGAAACGTTCTTGCACTAGTTGCATGTCCTCGGCCTTGAGCGGCGGGGGTGGACACGAAACCGTCAGTTCGTAGCCCTGCCCGGCGTAACGCAGGTCCAGGAGCGGTGTTAGCACGATGTCTTGTCCGACGAAGCCTTCCTTGGCGAGATCCTCCCTGGCCTGGCGCATGAGCTGGTCGAACAGTGTGTTGATATCGAGAGGCTGAAGCTCTTGCATCGGGGCAAGCTTGGAGCGTACGTAATCGTGTTTCACGTCTGACATCAGCAGCCCCAGTGCAGAGTTGACCCCGGGCGTTAAGGGGACCAGAAGCGTGGGGATGCCGAGGTCCAGCGCTAGCCGCCCGGCATGCATGGGGCCGGCGCCGCCGAAAGCCACTAAAGTAAACTCACGGATGTCGTAGCCGCGCTGGGACGATACCGCCTTGATAGCTTCTTCCATTTTAACGTTGATTATACGGAGAATTCCGTCAGCTGCCTCATGGAGTTTGAGCCCTAGGGGCGTGGCGATGTGTTCCTCTACCAGCGACTCGGCTTTAGCCTTATCAAGCTTGAGCCGCCCGCCAAGAAAATGGTCGGGGTCCAACACCCCTAGGATAACATTTGCGTCGGTGACCGTGGCGTTTTCTCCACCACGGTCGTAACAGATGGGCCCGGGATCGGCCCCGGCGCTGTCGGGCCCGACCTGGAGCGCTCCGACCGAGTCAATCCGTGCTACAGTGCCACCGCCCGCACTGACGGTGTGGATGTCTAACATTGGTAGGCTGATGGGGCGCTGGCTGATACGCCCCTGGGTTGTAACCACCGGGTGGCCCTGATGGATAAGGGCCACGTCGCAACTGGTCCCACCCATGTCAAACGTAATGATGTTGTCTATGCCTACTTTCTTGCTGGCGCCCAGCGATGAGATCACACCTCCTGCGGGGCCGGAGAGCACCGTGGCCACGGGGATCCGTGCCGAGTTGCTGAAGGTCGACACACCACCGTTGGATTGCATGATGTAGAGTTGGGGAGTCTTCACCCCCATCTCGCGAAGGCGATTGTCTAACGTCTTCAGGTAACGGCTCATCACTGGCGCTATATAGGCGTTGATGACCGTCGTACTCATTCGGTAGAACTCGCGGATCTGTGGCAACACCTCACACGACAGGGACAGGCTGGCCTCTGGGAACTCCTCAGCCATCACTTTCTTTACTGCCAGTTCGTGGTCTAGGTTCAGGAAAGAGAACAGGAAGCATACAGCAACAGATTCCACGCCCTTGGCCTTAAGCCGACGAATGGCCTCTGTCACCTGTTCCGGGTCTACTGCTTTGATGACATGCCCCTGGAAGTCGACCCGTTCGTGGATCTCCTCGGTCGTGGCGGGGGTGGCCAGTAGTCGAGGTTTTTCGAAGAACAGGTCATAAGTGGCAGGGCCGTAACCCCGGCTTTGCTCCATGACCTCATAGATGCCGCGAAAACCTTCTGTAACTAACAGCCCAGTGACCGCTCCCTTTTCCTCCAGCAAAGTATTAGTGCCCACGGTGGTGCCGTGGGAGAAGAAGCTCACGTCCGTTGCTGATACCCCCTGGTCGAGCAGCTCCTGGACACCGTTGAGCACCGCCTGGAACGGCTCTTTTGGGGTCGAGGGCACTTTGGTGATACTGATCTCCCCGTTGTCCTCGTTGAAGAAGACAAAATCGGAAAAAGTACCTCCGGTGTCCACCGCTACTCGATGTCGCGCCATCGGAGTTGCGTTAGCATGATTCGGTAGGGGGTTCAAATAGAGCCCGAGTGAACGTTGCGTGGGTGGTTTCAAACGCGTCTAGGTTGCTTGACAGTGTGCACGGTTTACCGATAGAGGAGTCCCATTATTGTTTCGCGGTCATATCGGCCGCCCGTTTCATGCGGGCGAGCTACTGGGCCGGAGAGGAGCACTCATGATCGAAGGGTTGGAGGGCAAGGTGGTGATCGTTACGGGCGGGGGTCACGGCATAGGCAAGGCGTATTGCGAAGGCTTTACCAAGTCCGGTTCCCGAGTGGTGGTCGCGGACATTGACGGGGAAGCGGCGGCGGAAGTGGCAGGTGACCTGGCAAAGCAGAGTGAAGCCGGTTCCATGTCAGTACGCGTAGATGTATCAGACGAAGAGTCCGCCAAAGAGATGGTCGCCAAGACCGTTGAGAGCTTCGGCCGTGTGGACGTATTGGTAAACAATGCGTCGATCTTTGCCACTATCCCCATGAGTCGCGGCCGTATCGAAGAGATCAGCATCGAAGAATGGGACCGGCTGATGGCTGTCAATCTCAAGGGCGTGTTTCTTTGCTGCCGTGCAGTGTTGCCATCGATGCGTCAGCAGAAGTCCGGCAAGATCATCAATGTTGCCTCTGGTACCGCGCTTTCTGGCCCGCCCGGACGGATTCACTACGTGGCTTCAAAGGCGGGCGTGATGGGTTTCAGTCGCACGCTGGCACGAGAAGTTGGCGAAGACAACATCCAGGTCAACATTCTGTGTCCGGGCTCGACGCTATCTGAGGTAGACCCTACCGAAGAGGTCCTAAAGATGCGCCGAAGTAATATCAATCAGCGCGCCCTCAAGCGAGTCCAGGTCCCCCAGGACCTTGTTGGCGGGGTACTGTTCATGGCTTCCCCATTGGCTGATTTCATGACGGGTCAGACTTTGGTGGTGGACGGCGGTCAGAACATGCACTGAAGGGGGCGGTACACAATTCCCTAGGATTGTTGAGGAGTTACGGGTACACACGTCGATACGATCGAGCGGCTCTCTGAACTGTTGGGTCCCACCTCCGTCCTCACAGATGGGGACGAGCAAGAGTTGCGTTCCCGGGATGCGCTGAGGGGGAGCCGTATCCATCCGAAGGACCCCGTTGTCCCTAGGCTTCCCCTGTGTGTTTGCACTCCTAGCTCTACAGCTGAGGTGCAGGCCGTGGTGAGCGCCGCCAACGACGGGCGAATACCGTTAGTGCCCTATGGTGGGGGCTCAGGCCTTATGGGAGCGGCGGTTTCGTTGACCCCTGGAATTGTTGTGGATCTCAGGCGGATGAATGCCGTTTTGGAGATCGACAACACGTCTTTGACGGTGCGGGTGCAGGCCGGCATGGTGCTGGGGGCTCTTGAATCGGAGTTGCATCACTCCGGCCTTATGTTGGGTCATGATCCGTGGACGTTACCCGTGGCTACCGTGGGCGGGGCCGTATCCACTAACAGCCTCGGTTATCGCGGCGGAAAGTATGGCTCCATCGGGAGCCAGGTTCTGGGAGTCGAGGCGGTACTTCCCGGGGGACAGGTATGCCGTACGCGGGCTGTGTCCAAGACCTCCACGGGAATCAACCTCAACCACCTGTTTATTGGTGGCGAGGGTTGTTTTGGGATCCTTACAGAGGTGACGCTTCGAGCCTTCCCGCGTCCGGAGACAAGAACGCTTCATGCCGTTCGGTTCGATTCCTTTGCCTTGGGTTTTGAGGCCGTCCGGGAGATCTCTGGTGCTGGGTTGCAGCCGATCTTACTGGACTACGGTGACGAGAACGAGGACCCAGAAGGTTCGGCGGTTCTTTATATCGGTTTCGAGGGAAAGACAGAGATTGTTGCTGCCGAGGAAGGCGTAGCGAGGGCGATGTGGACAGCGCGGGGTGGTCAGACCCTGCCTCCCGACAAGGCTCGACGGTTTTGGGGGGAGCGCCACGCGGCTGCCTTACGATTCGCGGCGAAACGAAACCAACGACGACGCCCGGGCGGGAATGGAGTGCATCAGGATTGGTTGCACGTAGCCTTGCCGGCGTCGAAGGTACTAGCCTTTAGGCGCGATGCTGTTGCGATGGTGGCCAAGCGTGCGGTCCGTTTCCGGGAAAGTGGTCTTTGGACCGGGCCCGAACTCTTTTCATTGCGGTTGTCCAAGGAAGGTGGCGAGCAGGCGCGTGCCGAGCTAGGGGATACGATTCTGGCTCTCCTTCGGAGGGTTCACGATTTCGATGGTTCGGTGGAATACTGTCACGGAGTGGGGATTAAGCTGGCTCGACTCATGGGGGGCGAGCACGGCCACGGTCTTGAAATAATGCGCTCCATCAAGCGCGCCTTGGATCCCGGCGGTATCATGAACCCCGGCAAGTTGGGGCTATGACAGCGCTGGTTAGGGCCTGCCGGGTGTACGCAGTGTAGGCTTTGACAATCTTACGGCGGATCGGTAACATGTCATCCAAGAATGAGAACCAGCCCTAATCGAGCTCGACAAAACAAACACGACCGGTATGAAAAGAACTGCACCTGCTGAGGTGCGGTTCTTTTTTTTCGGGCGACTCACGACTGGAGGATAACGTGTTGCGCGAGCAGTTGGAAACGTTGGCGGTGCTTCAGGGAATTGATTTGGAGGTGAAGGAGCACAGGACCGCGCAAACGGAAAGGCTTCAGGAAATCGAACGGCGTGAGGGAGAAATTTCCCGTGTGGCAGCCGAGGTTAAGACACTGAAAGATGCGTGGGAGGAAAAGGACGAAGTCCGACGGGCTAAGGAGCAAACGATTCACGATGCCAACCGGAAGGCCACGGACAGGCGTATGCGCATGAACCAGATCAAGAATATCAAGGAGCTGCAGGCGCTTCAGCGCGAGATCGGGGCGATAAAGGAATCCAACGCCATAGTGGAGGAGGAGTTGATAGAGATCCTGACAGATTTGGAAGGACAGGAGGAGGTTCTCGCGCGGAGAGAGGAAGAGTTGGTCGGTCTACAGAATGACTGGAATGGTAAGAGGGAGTCCTTGCAGGCAGGTGTTGCCGAGATGGAAGAGAAGATCGCAGAAACCCGGGAGGCCCGGGAGGCGACGGCCTCCCGCCTTAACGATGATATAATAGAGAAGTACGAGTTGCTCTTCGATCGGCGTGATGGCACGGCGGTGGTAGAGGTGTCGTCTGCAATATGCCAAGCGTGCTACATGAACATTCCGCCGCAGCTGTGGAACGATGTGCTGCGAAACGAGCGCGTCAATCTTTGCCCAAGCTGTCAGCGGATCCTCTTTTACAACCCACCTGCCCAAGCAGAGGAGGGGCAGTAGTAGCGTACCCCTTTCCGAGGGTTGCAACTGGTGCGTTTAAGCGGGAAACTAAATCCTGGGGTGCAGTGGATCAGGCGGTCGCTTCCGTGGCAACGCGGAGGAGGAAAGTCCGGACTCCGTAGGACAGGGTGGCCGTTAACGGCGGCCTCGAGCGATCGAGGGAAAGTGCCACAGAAAACATACCGCCCGGCGGGCTCCCGGTCGAACTGGGCCGCCGAGTAAGGTTGAAAAGGTGAGGTAAGAGCTCACCGGTCCGTCAGTGATGGCGAACGCATGGTAAACCCCACCCGGAGCAAGACCAAATAGGAGGGTCGGGTCGTCCGCCCGGAAAACCCTCGGGTAAGGTCGCTGGACCCCGTGAGTAATCACGGGGCAAGATGAATGACCGTCCCGCTCTCTGTTGGGAAGCGTGACAGAATCCGGCTTAACGATCCGCTGCCCCCCTCTTTCTGTGAACGCCAACGGCGCTCCGCTCGTCGGGGAGTGAAACTTAGATTCAGGCGCTCTATCCAGATCCCATCTAAAATTCCAGTCGTTTCTGTCTCCCGGGAAACCGAACATCCCACCGGTACAGGCCGGACGCCACATTTCTAGACTTATTGCGGCTTATTTGCGCCGTTACGTTCTATAAACCTGGAAAACTAATGTTTTGTGTTGACAGGGGCGAGGTAGTCTGCCTATAGTCCCGTCAAGTGGGCTAATGTGGGAGAGAATCCCATAGAATGTCAAACAATGTTTCGCGGACGATACGAACATACTGTCGATACCAAGGGGCGCCTCAGCATACCGGCTAAGTATCGGGAAATCCTCCTAGGCAAAGGGGACGACCGCCTGATTATCACAAATTTCGTTGCCAACTCTAAGCGTTGCCTCGACGTTTATCCGTTAGACGAGTGGCTTGTCTTAGAGGAGGCAGTTCGCCAGAAGCCCAAATTCGACGCCCGTATGGTTCGGTTTCAAACCTACTACCTCGGCGGGGCAACAGAGTGTGCCGCTGACACGCACGGCCGAGTTCTCATCCCGCCTACCCTGCGCCGATATGCCGATCTTAAGCGGGACGTGATGTTGGTGTCGGCCGGGGAGAAGTTCCGTATTTGGGACAGGGCTGCGTGGGATAAGGTGTTTGCGGAGGCCGAAGAGCAACTCATGGACGATCCGGATTCTTTCTCGGACTTGGGCTTATGAGTCCTGAAGGAAGCGCCGGAAGAAAGGATATATCCATGATCGGACTCGACAGGAAGCCAATTCAGGATATTGCTGTGATCGACGTCAACGGTGATATTGACCTCCGGGAGATGGTGCGAATCAAGGAGATGATCGGAGGCCTGATCGAGAAGGAGCGTATTAAAGTCGTTCTGAATCTTAGGGCGGTCGACCACATTAACTATCTGAGCATCGGAGTGTTGCTCGACCGTCTGCAGCTTCTGCGCGAAATGAACGGCGACTTGAAGCTCTCGGGAATGAGCCCTTACCTGAAGGATATCTTCCGGGTAGTTGGCATGGAGAGAGCTTTCGAATTCTACGCCTCGCTGGATGAGGCGATTGAGAGCTTCGATGATGACTGGGAGGGGACGGCCACCTGTCACTGAGCGCTGGTCCCATGAGCTATGCACACCAGCCCGTGATGCTTCGCGAGGTTCTGGAGATTCTCGCGCCCGCCCCTGCGCGGAGGTATCTCGATGCAACGGTGGGAGGCGGGGGGCATGCTGGCGAAATTCTCCGGATGTCCTCGCCGGATGGAGTGCTCCTGGGACTTGATTGGGATGATCAGGCCATTGGTGCTGCTGGGGATACCCTGGCTTGCTTCGGTGGTCGGGTTGACCTCCGTCGCTCGGGATTCACGCTGGCGCGGGAGCTACTGGACGAAGTGGGTTGGCCAGGCGTCGACGGCATACTGCTAGACCTCGGTCTATCTTCACATCAGGTGGATACGCCGGTTCGGGGCTTCAGCTTCCGTAACGATGCCAGGCTCGATATGCGCATGGATCGCCGCTGTACCGTGGATGCGCATGAGCTTGTCAACACGCTGCATGTAGAAGATCTCGAACGGCTTATTCGAGAATTAGGCGAGGAGCCGCAGGCTCGGCGTATCGCGTTGGCCATTGATGCGCAGCGGCGCAAGGGGGCCATCGATTCGACCCGGCTGCTCGCTGAAACAGTTGCTCGCGCCATCGGCGGGTCTGGGCGTCAGTGGCGTAGCCGAGGATTTAAGGTGACTCACCCGGCTACGCGGACGTTCCAGGCGGTACGTATAGCGGTAAATCGGGAGTTGGAGAACCTGGAGCGTTTTTTGGAATCCGCATACGAGTTGTTACTTTCCGGGGGGCGTCTCGTGATCATTTCGTTTCACTCGCTGGAGGACAGGTTAGTAAAGCGTGCATTCCGGAAGTGGGGGCTTGATTGCGTTTGTCCGCCGCGTTTGCCTGCATGCGTTTGCGACTGGGACCGGAAGGCAAGGTCCATCACCCGGAAGCCGCGTGTACCTACAGACGAGGAGGTCCGAGAGAACCCCAGGGCCCGCTCGGCTAAACTCAGGGCTGTGGAAAGGATTGCGTCGTGATTGAGCGCGGGCTTCTCCGGAAACAGAACGTGGCAGATGGGAGACCGGTGAATCTACGCCGACACGTGATCTTTCCAGTCGCGTTGAGTTGTCTACTGGTTGCGTTGGCTTTGCTGTTGGTCTGGCAGCGCTTGCGGGTAGTAGAACTGGGATACGTACTTTCGACGGGGTCTAAACTAGAACAGCGGCTGGAACAAGAAAATCGTGAGTTGAGTGTGGAGTTGGCGACATTGACAGCTCCTGAGCGTGTCGAAACCATGGCGCGAAAGCGCCTGGGACTAAGAGATGCCCGCGCAAAACAGGTGGTGGTACTACGGTGACGAAGAAGGCGGACAAGGACTCTGCTGATAGGGTGCGGTTTCGACTGCGGCTTACCGGCAGCTTGCTAATGGTCCTACTGCTGGCGGTGGCGGCGCGGGCCATTCAGCTCCAGGCTTTCGACGGCGAACAGCTGGCGCGGCGGGGCGAAAAGCAGCACCGTCATCAGACGGTCTTCGTACCGAAACGTGGTTCCATTATTAGCCGTAACGGTGATCCCCTGGCCGTTAGTGTCGACGTCCAGTCTGTTCATGTACGGCCGAAACGCCTTCAATCGCCTGAGAAGGCCGCGCCCAAGGTCGCCCACGCCCTTGGGATGAAAACCCGGGAGGTGAGACGAAAGTTTGCTTCCGAAAAACCGTTCGTTTGGCTCAAGCGACAGGTTACGCCGAGCGAAGCCAAACGTGTTCGGGCCCTGGGGTTGGATGCTATCGGCTTGTCCGATGAGACCAAACGCTATTACCCCCAAGGTCATCGTGCCGGCCAGGTGCTGGGACTAGTGGGACAGGACGCGTATGGTCTGGAAGGGATTGAGCGGAGGTATGATCGATACATTCGCCGTGAGCGCGGCTCTTCGGTGGTGGAGCGCGACGGGAAGCGGCGGCGGATGCTGGTTAAGGGGCTAAATGACCTCAAGGTGTCGCCTGGGGCGGAGGTACAGCTGACCCTTAACTCGAATCTTCAACACGTTGCAGAAAAGCACCTGGAAACGACCGTGAATCAGTTTGAGGCCAAAGGTGGCACAGTGGTGATGGTGGACCCTTTTACGGGGGCGATTCTAGCTATGGCCAGCTACCCGTTCTTCGACCCTAACCGGTTTCGCACTCAGGACCGCAGCCGTTGGCGCAACCGTGCCGTCACGGATGTCTACGAGCCTGGCTCGGTTTTCAAAGCTGTGTTAGCTGCAGCTGCCCTGGAGGAGGGTGTGGTGCGCCGGGAAGAGCTGATCTTCTGCAATTTTGGCAAATACCGGTACGGCGGCCACCCTATCCGTGATGTCAAGAAACATGGCTTGCTGTCTTTTGCCGAGGTGTTGCAGTTTTCCAGTAATATCGGCGTGACCAAGGTGGCGGCGAAGCTCGGCAGGGACCAGTATTATCGTTACATCCGGAGCTTCGGTTTCGGCGATAAGACTAACGTCGATCTCCCCGGGGAGGTGTCCGGAACGGTACGACCCCCCCATGCCTGGTATGATCTCGACCTTGCCGCAACTTCGTTCGGGCAGTCGGTTTCCGTAACACCACTTCAGATGGTGATGGCTTTCTCCGCCATCGCTAACGGCGGTTTACTCATGAAGCCGTACGTCGTGGAGCGGGTCACGGGTGAAAATGGCAGGGTCCTGTTGGAGCGGGGGCCCGAAGCGGTACGGCGGGTAATCTCCCGAACCACCGCCCGTACCGTGGCGGGAATCTTGAAGGGCGTCGTTGAGCACGGTACGGGAAAGGCGGCGGCCGTGGAAGGGTTCGAGGTGGCCGGGAAAACCGGGACTACTCAGAAAGCAGACACGGTCAAGGGTGGCTACTCTAAAAAGAGGATCGCATCGTTTGTGGGGTTCGCACCTGTGGCCGAGCCGCGTTTTGTCCTCTTGACTCTCGTAGACGAACCCACGGTAAACGTGTACGGCGGGGTAGTAGCCGCTCCACTGTTCAGCCGCATCGCTGGGGCAGAGTTAGTTGCGCTGAGGGTGACACCTAGGCGGCGGATTCTGCGGCCTAGCACGTCGGGCGCGGGGGGTGTCATTCGGATCTCCCAGACAATCCCACGTAGTCATAAGCCAGCTCGCATCGGTAGCTGGCCGAATCTTGTTGGTTTAAGCATGCGCGAGGCTATGTCTGAGGTCAGAAAGCATAAACTTTCTGTGGAGCACAAACTTTCTGTGGAGCTTCGTGGCCGCGGTTATGTTGTGGATCAGCGCGCGGAGGTTGGTGGCCGCCGCCTGGTACTAACGCTTAAGGATTGAATTCGATGCTGCTCCGGGAGCTGCTCGATATATCGGAAATTCGTGATGAGAGGGGATCTATGGACCACCCGGTCGAGGGACTTGCGTGTGACTCACGCAGGGTTCGAGACGGGTACGTTTTTTTTGCCCTCGACGGACAACACGCTGATGGACACAATTTTGTTGACGAGGCGGTGACAAGGGGGGCGGCGGCGGTGGTGGTTCAGCGGCCAGTTTCGGCCCCGTCACCGGCTGCGTATGTTCGGGTTCCCAGCACGCGTCGGGCTATGGCCCATGCTGCGGCGGCGTTCTTTGGTCGGCCAAGCCGCGACATGGTGTTGGTGGGGGTTACGGGGACCAACGGTAAAACCACCGTCACCTACCTTCTCGAGGCGATCCTTGGCGCTGCTGGGTATTCGTGTGGTGTGATGGGAACAATTAGTCAACGCTACGGTGGATGGCAGCGACCTTCAGCTCTCACTACACCGGAGTCTATCGACATTGAGGAATTGTTGTCGGACATGCTCCGCGCGAACGTGGGATTCGTTGCAATGGAGGTGTCCTCTCACGCCCTGGACCTACACCGAGTTGATGGGCTGGATTTCAACGGCGCGGTGTTCACCAATCTCTCACGGGATCATTTGGACTACCACGGCGATATGGGGTCCTATTTTCTCAGTAAAGCGCGGCTGTTTACCGACTGTGTGCCCTCTAGTACGAAGGACGAGCGTTTTGCTGTCATCAATGCCGACGACACTCGGGGTCTTGAGTTAAGCCGTCTGGCACGGGATGCGGGGCTCGTTATCCTTACTTACGGCAGGTCGCAACGATCGGATGTTCATCCGGTTCGCTTTGAAGGTGGGCCGAATGGCATGGAAGGGACTCTGGCGTGTGGGTCGCGACGGATCGAGTTCGAATCATCCCTCCTTGGCGCACTGAACCTCGAAAATATCCTTGCGGCGGCGGGGACGGCATGGGCGCTGGGAGTCGATCCCTGCACCATTGCGAGTGGAATCGCTCGGCTAGATCATGTCCCAGGACGCCTCCAGGCCATTCCCAACGGCCTGGGTATCTTGCTCGTGGTGGACTACGCGCACACGCCTGACGCCCTGGAAAAGGTCACCCGCGCCCTTCGCCGTTTGACCAAAGCGAAGTTGATCACGGTGTTTGGCTGTGGCGGCGATCGGGACGCGGGCAAACGCCCAGCGATGGGGGAGATTGCCGCCTCGGAAAGCGACTTCGTTGTACTGACATCCGACAACCCTCGGGGCGAGGAGCCTTTGGGGATAATTCGTGACATCGAAGAGGGCGTTCGTAGATGTGGCATGAGACGACTCCACGAAGAGAATGCTGACGGCCCGACTGGATATTGGGTCGAGCCGGACCGGCGTTCGGCTATTCGTCTTGGTATCTCGTTGGCAGCTCCGGGCGATGTCTTGCTCGTAGCGGGCAAGGGCCATGAGGATTATCAGATACAAGGAGACCGCCGACTACATTTCGACGACCGGCAGGTGCTGCAGGAAGAGGTCGGAAGCCGGAGCCTTTGACGCGGGCTAGGGACGTGAAGTGCCCATGGAATGGACCATTGAAGAGTTGATGCACGCCACCCGGGGGACCATCATCCAGCGAGGTGCAGTGACAAGGTTTGGGGATATTAGTACTGATTCGCGGCGGGTACAGAAAGATGGCGTTTTTGTAGCGCTCTGCGGAGAGGTTCGGGACGGCCACGCATATGTCCCGGAAGCTGTGCGCCGGGGTGGCGCGTGTGTGGTGGGCGAACGGAACGTTCACGGCTCGAAAGGGGCATCGGTAATTCGGGTCCGTGATTCCCTTCGGGCTTTGGGAAATATCGCCCACTTTCATCGGCAGAGACGCTCCCCTCAGGTGTTGGCTATCACCGGCTCCAACGGGAAGACGACGACCAAGGAAATGCTCTTCTCGATTCTGCAATGGGCGCGGATGGAGGGCTGTCCGTTGCGCGGTAAGGTGCTTAAGACCGAAGGCAATTACAATAATCTTGTGGGTTTACCGTTGACCCTGTTGCGTCTGCGGGGAAACGAACGTGTTGCTGTGGTGGAGCTCGGCACAAACCAGCCTGGTGAAATCCGGCGCCTCACTGCCATCGCTAAGCCCGACGTGGCACTCATCACCTCAGTGGCGGCGGCCCATCTTTCGGGGTTGCAAACGGTGGCGGGTGTAGCGCGAGAGAAGGGGGCGATTTTCCGGGGGTTAAATCCCTCTGCAACGGCGGTGGTGAATCTAGATGACAGCCGCGTTGTGAGTCAGAGTCGCGGCTTCCAAGGCCGTGTGGTGACCTACGGGAAGAACGGGCATGTTAGGGGTGAGAACCCCCAGATGATGGCTGGTGGCCGGCTACGTTTTAATCTCCGGGTAGGCCGTGCGCGGGAGGTGGTGCAGTTGCGGTTGTGTGGAGCGCACAATATGTGGAACGCCGTGGGCGCTGCCGCCATGGCTTATGCCTTTGGGGCCGACGTTGGCGCAATCCGGCAGGGCCTGGAGGCTGTCCAGCCAGTTCCCATGCGCATGCAGGTGGAACGCTGGGCTGGTGTACGTATCATTAATGACGTCTACAACGCTAACCCTGCGTCCGTGGAAGCGGCCCTGGCCACCCTGAGAGCAATTCCTGGAAGGGGCCGGAGGATTGCGGTGCTAGGGGATATGCTAGAGATGGGGCCGGATGAGGCCGCCTGCCATCATGAGATTGGCGTCTTGGCGGCTGGATGCAACCTGGATGTTCTTTACCTTATGGGCCGTTTTGCCCAGGACACCAAGGGGGGAGCCCTCAGGGGCGGAATGGCCCGTGCGGCCGTCCGGGTGGCACGGAGTCACCGGAATCTTGGTTCGGTATTGCGCAACGAACTGCGCAAGGGCGACTGGGTTTTAGTAAAGGGTTCCAGAGGCGCGGCCATGGAGAAGGTGCTTGTAGCAATGAGGGACGAAGGGGTGTAACGCTTTGCTGTACCTGCTGCTCTTCCCGCTGCACTCGACGTTCCCAATCTTCAACGTGTTCCGTTACATCACGTTTCGCGCCGCACTTGCCGCACTCGTGACGCTGTCGCTTTCCTTCATCATCGGTCCCTACCTAATTCGATCACTTAAGGGCTCGCAGATCGGCCAACCTATCCGGGAAGACGGCCCGGACCGACATGCCAGTAAGGCGGGTACCCCTACCATGGGAGGGATCCTGATCATAATGTCCTTAGTTCTATCCACGTTCCTGGTAGGGGACATTACTAACGTATACGTAGGGTTGGCCTTGGGGGTAACTACGGCCTTCGCTGGCATTGGCTTTGTCGACGACTGTCTCAAGGTACGCCGGCAGAGCAGCCGTGGACTCGGTATGTGGAGTAAGCTCGTTCCGCAGATAGTCGTAGCTACGGTAGCAGCAGTGGCGCTACTCATGCAGCCCGACTTCAGTAGCACAGTCGCTATCCCGTTCCTTAAAAATGTTCGGCCGGACTTCGGGTGGTGGTACGTTCCTTTTGCTGTGTTGGTAGTAGTAGGTGCCTCCAATGCCGTGAACTTGACCGATGGGCTCGATGGATTAGCTATTGGGCCGGTGATGACCGCCGCGGCCACTTACGCCTTGATCGTCTATTTAGCGGGGCACGTAAAGTTTGCTGAATATCTTCAGATCCCCTACGTGGCACGGGTTGGCGAACTGACGGTGTTCTGTGCGGCATTGGCGGCGGCTGGTCTGGGTTTCCTTTGGTTTAATACCTACCCTGCCCAAATCTTTATGGGTGACGTCGGTAGTTTGGGGTTGGGGGCCGCGTTAGGGATCGTTGCGGTCATTAGCAAACACGAGATTTTGTGGGTTGTGGTGGGTGGAATCTTCGTGGTGGAGGCAGTGTCGGTGATTGTCCAGGTGGCGTCTTTCAAGCTCCGCGGTAAACGGGTGTTCCGCATGGCACCTATTCATCATCACTTCGAGTACCAGGGTTGGGAGGAGCCGAAGATCATCGTGCGGTTCTGGATCGTGTCGATTATTTGTGCGTTGGTCGCGCTGAGCACGCTGAAGCTACGTTGAGGGTGCTGGGTCGGACGTTACAATAGCACGGAGGCGTGGAACGTGGAGGCGGCAACGAACGGGAAGCCGAAGATGGAACTCCAGGGCAAAAGGATCATGGTTCTGGGCCTGGCTCGTACAGGCCTAGCAGTGGCGCGGTTTCTTGCCGGTCGCGGGGCGCAGGTAGTGGGCGTCGACCGGAGTGATGAAGATCGAATGCCGCAGACCCGGCACGAGATGTTGGGATTGTCTGCTGCCTGTCATTTCGGTTTGGAACAACTGGCATGGCTTGATGGTGTGGATGCTGTTGTGCCCAGCCCGGGTGTACCTCAGGATAATCCGCTACTGGTGTCTGCTGGTCGGCGAGGTATTGAGGTATTGAGCGAAATTGAGTTGGCGGCGTGCTTCAGTAGCACTCCCATGCTGGCCATTACCGGTACCAATGGCAAAACCACTACGACCCGCCTTGTGGCCACAATTCTCGAGGCGGCTGGCCTGCGTGTCTTCGCGGGTGGCAATATCGGAAGCCCGCTAATTGAGTACGTAGATGGTGAGTGGGACTGGGGCGTGGTGGAGGTGAGTAGTTTTCAGCTCGATTGGGTCCGGAAGTTTCGGCCGCGAGTTGCGCTGTTTCTGAATCTCAGCGAGGACCATCTGGACCGCTACGATGGCTTGCCGAGCTATGGCGCCGCCAAAGCAAAAATCTTTGCAGCCCAGTGTTCGGGTGATGTCGCTGTGCTGAACCGCGACGACCCGTGGGTATGGGGGTTACGCGAGGGACTCAGTGCCCGGGTGGTTTCTTTTGGCTGGAGTGAGACGGAGTCGGGCGCGTTCGTTAAGGGAGACAACATTGTGTGGTGCGAGGACGGAGGCGAAGAATGGTTTCCGTTGCGGGACGTTGGGTTGCGCGGTGTCCACAACGTTGAGAACGTCATGGCCGCGGTATGTGCTGCTAAGGTTGTGGGCATTGATTCACGCTACATCCAGGGTGCTGCGCGGCGGTTTCCTGGCGTCGAGCATCGGTTAGAGTTCGTGCGTGAGCTAGACGGAGTGCGCTACTACAATGATTCTAAGGGAACTAATGTTGGTGCCGTGCAGAAGTCTTTGGCGAGTTTCGACGAGCCCGTGGTGCTCATTGCTGGCGGGGTGGACAAGGGGGGTAGTTACCGGGCTCTCAAGGCTCTGGTGCGGGAACGGGTTCGGAAGTTGATTCTTCTGGGGGCGTCGTGTGATCTCATGAAAGAGGCTCTGGGAGAGGCCGCGGATACTGTAGTGGTGAAGGATTACCGCACGGCTGTTCGGGAGGCGCATACTGTAGCTCGCCCCGGAGATGTTGTTCTGCTGTCGCCAGCGTGTTCGAGTTTTGACATGTTCGAGAACTATGCCGAGCGAGGCCTCGTGTTCAAGGAGTTGGTTCGGGCTCTATGAGCGACATTCGCCACATGGACCGCTGGATGCTCTTCAGCCTGGTCGTGCTACTCGCAATTGGCATTACCATGGTGCTGAACACTAGCTATCTCTTTTCTCAGGAGCGCTTTGGTGACGGCACCTACCTCTTCCGTAAGCAATTGATTGCGATCGGCCTCGGCCTGGTAGGGCTATCTGTGGCTGTCCTTCTACCGCCATCTGCCTACAGGCGCCTAACCGGGTTGCTACTGGTTGTAACTCTGATCGCCATGGTGTTGGTCCTAATTCCCGGCGTCGGTGTCGTTCGTGGTGGTTCTCATCGCTGGCTCGGCGTCTCCCCTTTTATCTTCCAGCCGTCGGAGCTGGCGAAGGTTACACTTGTACTCTACCTCGCCTATACCCTCTCCCAAAAGGGCGACCGGCTGAAACAGTTTGTCCCCGGGATCTTGCCACCCCTGCTTGTGGCGAGCATCTTCGTAGCACTGCTGCTGGCGGAACCAGACTTCGGATCGGCTTTTATCCTCTCTGTCATCACCATAGCCATGCTATTCGTTGCCGGAGGCCGTGTGATACATATCGCCGGGGTGGCGTTGGCGGCGTTGCCGGTGGGAGCTTTCTTCATTATGTCTGCGGACTACAGGATGAAGCGATTATTGGCTTTCATGGACCCTTGGAGTGATCCGACCAACACCGGGTTTCAGATCATTCAATCCTGGATTGCGTTCGGCTCCGGCCAGATTTGGGGCCGAGGGTTAGGGCAGAGCCGTCAGAAACTCCACTATCTCCCAGAGGCGCACACGGACTTCATCTACTCGGTAATTGGTGAGGAGCTGGGTCTATGGGGTGCGCTGCTGATCTTGGGACTATTCGGTATTTTGCTTGTCCGTGGTTTGCGGTTAGCTATCGAAAGCGACGATGCTTTTACACGATTGATGGTGTTTGGCCTGACCATGCTCCTTGGGCTTCATGCGCTGGTGCATATGAGTGTGGTCATGGGCCTAGTGCCCACCAAGGGGCTAGTACTACCGTTCGTTAGCTATGGTGGCTCGGCTATGGTTGTGCACTTGACGGTCGCGGGAATGCTCTTGAGCGTTTCCTGGCGAAGGGTGCGCCAATGAGGTTGATTGTGGCTGGTGGCGGCACGGGTGGCCATCTCTTTCCCGGCCTGGCCGTGGCGCGGGAGTTCTGTCGACGGAACTCCGATGTTCGCATTCTTTTCGTGGGTAGCTATTGGGGAATCGAGAGCCGGACAATCCCGAAAACGGAGTTTCCCATCGAGTTATTGCCCATCCGGGGCCTCAAGGGACGGGGTTTGAAGGGGCTCGTAGAGGCCCTCTATGGAATACCCGTGAGTCTGTGGCGCTCGTGCGCCATCATTCGGCGCTTTGATCCACAATGCGTGATCGGGCTCGGGGGCTACGCCTCTGGACCATTGCTTTTGGCGGGAGTGTTACGGCGCATTCGCTGTGCAATTCTGGAACAGAACCTGCGGCCTGGTTTCACAAATCGCATATTGGGGCGGCTGGTGCATCGTATCTTCACGAGTTTTCGCGAAAGCGCAACCTATTTCCCCCCGGCCAAGGTGGTGTTGACTGGTACGCCGGTACGCTGGCGGACCCCGCCGATCGCGGAGCGCGACGAGCGGTTTCACCTTTTCGTGTTTGGCGGTAGCGCTGGAGCCCGGCGGATCAATGAGGTGGTTCTTGGCGCGTTGGAGTACTTGGGTGAGGCTGCTGCGGGGTTCCGCGTGACACACCAAACTGGATGGGCGGACGAGGAACTGGTGAGAGAGGGTTACGAGTCGCTCCCTTGCCAAGTAGAGGTGCTGCCTTTCATCGACCGAATGGACATTGCCTATGCTTCGGCCGATTTGGTTTTGTGCCGGGCCGGGGCTTCGACCCTGTCGGAATTGGCGGTTTTTGGCAAACCGTCGGTTCTGATCCCATATCCGCACGCGGCCCACGACCATCAGCGCCTTAATGCGCTGGCGTTTGAGGAAGCTGGTGCGGCGGAGGTGATCGTAGAACGGGAGTTGACGGCTGCGAGGCTGGGCGAGACCATCCGGCGCCTCCACGGGGATGTGGATCGCCGAGATGCCATGGGGCGGGCTGCAACCGGTCTCAGCCGGGGGGATGCCGCCGAGCGGATCGTGGACGAGTGCTGCGCCCTTGTTCCTGGTTGGTCATGACGAGGCCCTTCGAAAGACGCCATCGGGTGCACTTTGTTGGTATCGGGGGCGTCGGTATGAGCGGTATTGCGGAGGTACTATTGAACCTGGGTTACGAGATTAGCGGATCCGATCTTCAGGAGAATGAAGCTACGCGGCGGTTGTGCTCGTTGGGAGCAGACGTTCAAATCGGCCACGATGCTGCCAATCTGGCCGAGCCGCTTTCGGTGGTGGTGATCTCTACCGCGGTGAAATTTTCTAACCCGGAAGTGCTGGCGGCCAAGGAACGACAGATTCCCGTGATTCCGCGGGCCGAGATGCTCGCTGAGCTCATGCGAATGAAGTACGGCGTTGCAGTAGCGGGAAGCCATGGAAAGACCACAACCACCTCAATGATAGGGCATATACTCACCGAGGCGGACTTGGATCCGACGTTGGTCATTGGTGGTCGGGTGCGGTCGCTTGCCGGCAACGCACAAATAGGTAAGGGCGACATCCTAGTGGCCGAGGCTGACGAGAGCGACGGAACGTTCCTGCTCCTTTCCCCCTCGGTGGCGGTGGTAACTAATATCGACCGGGAGCACATCGAGTACTATGGCACGATGGAAGGGCTGGCGGATGCGTTCCTGGAATTCATCAACAAGGTGCCCTTTTACGGTATTGCGGTTCTGTGCCTCGATGATCCGAGGGTGCGCGGCCTATTGCCGCGGATGAATAAGCGGGTGGTTACCTATGGGTTGTCTGCGGACGCGGACTTCAGTGCCGGGGAGGTCCGGACCCAGGGGATGGAGTCTGCCTTCTCGGTCCTGCATCACGGCCGTGAAGTTGGTGTAGTTACGTTGCCCATGCCCGGGCGGCACAACGTGGCCAATTCCCTGGCAGCTATTGCTGTAGCAGCGGAGTTGGGTGTCGACGTCCCCGCCACGATGACCGCTCTGGGCGTGTTCGCCGGTGTCCATCGCCGTTCGGAGATTAAGGCAGAGGTCTCGGGGGTGTTGGTGATGGACGATTACGGACACCATCCGGCTGAGATAAAGGCAACCTTGCAGGCCATCAACGAGGGCTGGGGGCGGCCTCTAACGGTGGTGTTCCAGCCGCACCGCTACAGCCGAACAAAAGATCTATTCGACGATTTTGTCTCGGCATTCGATTGCGCGCACCGGTTGATAGTCACGGAAATCTACGCCGCCGGAGAGGATTCTTTACCGGGAATAACTGGTGAGGAACTCTACCGCGCGATCCGGCGGCGGGGGCACATGGAGACTGAATTCATTGCGGAAAAGAACGGTGTGGTAGTTGCCTTGCGGTCCACGCTCGCGGCGGGGGACATCGTACTCACTCTGGGGGCCGGGGATATCTACGAGGTTGGGGAGGTGCTGATTGACTGCTTGCGGGCACAGGGACAATGAGCACAGACCGATTCGCCCAGGACCTGAGCCGCATTGTTGGTGTGGTGGTCAAGGTGAAGGAGCCGTTAGCCCGTTACACCTCCTTCAAGGTAGGTGGTCCCGTGGACTACTTCCTGGAGGTACATACGGGCCGAGGGTTAGCCGCGTGTCTGAAAGTCATCGAGCACTATGGCATGCCGGTGATGTGTTTAGGCAACGGCAGCAACTTGTTGGTGAGCGATTTGGGCGTGCGCGGTGCCGTACTACGTTTGCGAGGGGATTTCCGCAGGGCGCATTGGCAGTCCGTTGGCGCCAGCGTAGGCGCTGCCTACGCTGTCAGTCGGTTAGTACGGGAGGCTGTTCGCCGTGGACTGGGTGGCTTGGAGTTTGCCGAGGGGATCCCTGGCAGCGTCGGTGGTTCCCTTGTGATGAACGCTGGGGCCTATGGATCGGACATGGAGCGGGTAGTGATCAGGGTTGACGCTGTAACGCGGGCGGGGGCACCGCTGGTGCTCGAGCGCGAGGAGTTGCGTTTCACCTATCGAGAGGCACGTCTTCCAGCTGGCGCGATCGTGACCCGCGTGGGCATTAATCTTGCCGCGGAGACGGTCTCAGCGGTGAACGCACGCATGCGCGGCATCATGGTGCGGCGACAACAAAGTCAACCGTCGGGGTATCCCAATTTCGGATCGGTGTTCCGCAATCCGCCAGGTGACCACGCTGGGAGGCTAATTGAAGCCTCGGGGCTCAAAGGCTTGCGTGTAGGAGGCGCCGAGGTCTCCCGCCGACATGCCAACTTCATTCTCAATGTTGACGCCGCCAAGGCCCAGGACGTCAGGTGTTTGATTGAACAGGTATGCAGCGAGGTTAAGCGTCGGTTTTCAGTAACCTTGCAAACTGAGGTGCGCCTTGCGGGGGAATGGCCGCAATGAAGACGGGCTTGGGGATTAATCGACCACGGCGCGTTGGGGTTCTGTATGGCGGTCTTTCGGCAGAGCGGGACGTTTCGTTGGTGTCCGGAAGAGAGGTAGCCGGGGCCTTACGACGTCGCGGCTACAAGTCGGTGTCCCTTATCGACGTGGGGACAGATCTGGCCGCACGGCTTCGACGGCGGCGTATAGAAGTCGTCTTCAATGCATTGCACGGGAAGATCGGTGAGGACGGTTGTGTTCAGGGGATGCTGGAGGTTTTGAGAATACCTTATACTGGTTCGGGGGTTACGGCTTCGGCGCTGTGTATGGACAAGGTATTAACTAAGGAGGTCCTGAGCCGACATCGCATTCCTACGCCGCCGTATTACGTAGTTAGTTGGGGTGATGAGGCGGAGTTGAAGCTCCCCTTACCTGTGATCGTTAAGCCCCGTGCGGAGGGGTCCACTGTGGGAGTTAGCATCGTGCGCCGCCGGAAAGACATGGCCTTAGCGGTACGTCAGGCGTGTCGATTTGATCGGGACGCATTGGTGGAGAAATACGTCCCCGGCAGGGAGATCACAGTGGGATTCCTTAACGGCGAGGCTCTGGGTGTCATGGAGATCAAAACGGTCAAGGGCCTCTATGACTTCGAGGCCAAATACACTGCGGGCATGGCTACGCACTTGTTTCCAGCGCCGTTGCCCGTCGTACTCTATCGCCGGGTCATGCGTTTGGCTTCACGGGTCTGTGCCGCTGTGAGATGCGAAGGAGCGCCGCGGGTGGACTTTCGTATCTCCCCGGAAATGCGGTTGTACGTGCTTGAGGTTAACACCCTCCCAGGGATGACTCCCCTGAGCTTATTGCCGGAAATTGCCGCGGGGGTTGGCATTGGCTTTGAGGACCTGGTCGAGCGGATTCTCGACCAGGCTACGCTGAAACATGCCGCGGCGAATCTTAAGGACCTGTCATCGCGGGAGACAAACGATGCATAGGGCATGGAACTGGAACAAGACTCGGCGCAACAGTTGCATTGTCGCTGTTGCATGTATGCTGGTGTTACTCGGATGGTTGTTTTACCCAGGCTATCTGGTCGAGTTTTATCACAAGGGCCAAGGAGTGGTGCATACGACTGCGGACGGCGCCCGAACGGCGGCCCGGGAGACCCAGGCCTT
Organism: uncultured Syntrophobacterales bacterium; assembly: GCA_964438895.1. Taxonomy (GTDB): domain Bacteria; phylum Desulfobacterota; class Binatia; order UBA9968; family JAJDTQ01; genus JAJDTQ01. Next base: position 150,742 of record CAYTMJ010000014.1, read on the forward strand.
CCTGCTGACACACCCCTATTTCGAAGTACGGGAGGTAAATGTGCTTGGGGCTGAGAAGCTCAAAGGGCACGACATTGTGGTTCGCTCGGGCCTGGGCCCCAACACCGGAATCTGGGACGTCGTCCCAGCCGAGTTGGAGGAAAGGGTACGACGGCACCCCTGGGTGAAGCGGGTGTTGATACGGCGGGAGCTGCCAGCTCGTTTGGTAATCACAATCGAGGAATGGAAGCCTAGCGGTATAGTCGCCCTAGATAAATTCTACTATGTGGCAGACAACGGTGTCATCTTTAAGCCTTTGGGTAAAGGTGATTCAACGGATTTCCCCTTTATTACGGGCCTCCTCCCCGCGAAACTTCCGCCGCATGATCCCGCTACCCAGGAGAAGTTGGCCGAGGTTCTTTCGTTTGGGCATACGGTAGAGCGAACGACCCTGGGTCTGTCTGAAATACATTTTGAACCCGGCGGGGGGATCGTCCTCTATCCGATTTCCTATGCGGTGCCGTTCCGTGTGGGTTGGGGCGACTGGGATGCCAAGCTGGACCGATTACAGTGGTTTGTGCGGAAGTTCCCGGGCCAGGCGGCACGCTTCGAGGCGGTCGATGTGAGTTTCGAGGGACAGGTGGTCGCGCGCCCGCGGGGGCGGGTGTGACTTCGATGAAAGAGAGAGGCATCAGGAGCCATGGCTAAGAAGGCGAACGTTGTTGTGGGGTTGGATATCGGTACCCACAAGGTCTGCGCGGTCGTGGGCGAGCAGACCGATGAGGGCCCGGAAGTGGCGGGTGTTGGGATTCACCCGTCTCGCGGTTTGAGAAAGGGAGTGGTGATCAACATCGAGGCCACCATGGAGTCTATCAAGAAGGCGGTGGAAGAGGCCGAGATCATGGCGGGGTGTGAGATTAACACTGTCTTCGCCGGCATTGCTGGCGGTCACATCCAGGGTTTTAACAGCGAGGGCGTAGTGGCCGTGAAAAACAAAGAGGTAACCGACGCCGACGTCGAGCGGGTTATCGACGCAGCAAAGGCGGTAGCCATTCCCATGGATAGGGAGGTGCTGCATGTGTTGCCGCAAGAATTTGCCATCGATGAACAGCGCGGCATTCAGGAGCCTCGGGGTATGACTGGCGTTCGGCTCGAGGCTAGCGTTCACATAGTAACGGGGGCTGTGGCCGCGGCCCAGAATGTCATCAAGTGTTGTAATCGGACGGGACTCAACGTTGCTGACTTTGTACTCGAACCCCTCGCCTCTGCAGATGCGACCCTGACCCAGGAAGAAAAGGAGCTTGGCGTAGCGCTTGTTGATATGGGCGGCGGGACAACGGATATCGCGCTTTACCTTGGGGGGTCGGTTAAACATACGGCAGTGCTGGGCATGGGTGGCAATCAACTCACCAACGACATCGCTGCCGGTTTGCATGCACCGACCACGGCCGCTGAGCAGTTAAAGCAGCGTTATGGCTGTGTGGAAACCGAGATGGCCCAACGCAATGAGTTGCTTGAGGTTCCCAGTGTGGGGGGCCGGACCCCGCGCTCGGTGTCAAGGCAGGTCCTGTGCGAGATCATTGAGCCCCGTCTGGAGGAGGTGTTCCAACTTGTACGGCGGGAGATCGGCAGGTCCGGATACGAGGACCAACTTTTGTCGGGTGTTGTCATGACTGGCGGTTCCACTCTGTTGCCAGGAATGATTGAGATGGCGGAGAGGATCTTCAATGTGCCTGTGCGGCAGGGTGTTCCCACCAATATCACTGGGTTGGTAGACGTGGTGTCCAGCCCTGTTTACGCCACCGGCACAGGGCTTCTGTTGTATGGGCTCAGACAGCAAGAAAGGAGTCTTTTCCGAATACGGGACAACGACCACCTGTTCTGTAAGGTGCGGGGTCGGATGACCGAATGGTTTAAGGAGTTCTTTTAGTGGTCTGCCCGGTTAACTCTCGTGATGAAGGGGCAAATTTCTTGTTTGCGGATGGTGTGATGGTGAGCAGTGACCGCTGGTGCCACAGGCAAGGTAGCTGACTGTAAAACACCAGCACCCTAATTATGCGAATTAATCGGATTGGGCACTAACCGATAGATTGGAGGAGGCGAGTGGCTGGGGACATACCGCCGTTCACTTCCGACAGAACGACAGGCCAAAAGCATCAGGAAAAAGGAGGGGGATTATGTTCGAGATGGTAGACCCGATCGATTCAGGAGCCCGAATTAAGGCCATTGGGATCGGTGGAGGCGGAGGCAACGCCATAAACACGATGATTGATGAGCAGCTCAGGGGAGTAGATTTTATCGTGGCCAATACCGACAGTCAGGCTCTGGACGCGAGCAGGGCCGAGAACAGGATACAGATCGGCGATTCGCTCACCAGGGGACTTGGAGCTGGGGCCAACCCAGATGTTGGACGGCGTGCGGCGTTGGAGGACAAGGAGCGCATCCGTGAGTATCTCACGGGGGCGGACATGATCTTCATTACTGCCGGGATGGGTGGGGGTACGGGAACCGGGGGCGCACCGATCATCGCCAGCGTTGCGAAGGAACTTGGAGCGCTGACGGTAGGCGTGGTCACCAAACCATTTATTTTTGAGGGGAAGCGGCGGATGCAGCAGGCGGAGGAAGGGATCCGGGACCTTAAGGAGAAGGTCGATACCCTTGTCGTCATACCAAACCAGAGACTTCTCAGTATTGCGGGTAAATCAACGACATTGCTGGAGACCTTCAGGGTTGCTGACGGTGTAGTGACACAGGCCGTTCGGGGCATCGCGGACCTGGTCGTAACGCCCGGTCTCATTAACCTTGATTTCGCCGATGTTCGGACGGTCATGAAGGAGATGGGGTTCGCACTAATGGGCGCAGCTGCCGCATCGGGTGAGAACCGGGCGGTAGAGGCGGCACAGCAAGCCATATCAAGTCCACTGTTGGAGGACCTTTCCATCAACGGTGCCCGTGGTGTGCTAATTAACATAACTGGCGGCGCGGACATGAGCCTATTCGAGGTCAATGAAGCGGCGACCCTGATACAGGGAGAGGCCCACGAGGACGCAACAATAATCTTTGGTGCGGTGATCGACGAGGAGATTGAGGACGAACTACGAATTACGGTCATTGCAACTGGGTTCGGTGACAATCAGGGCCGAATGTTGGAGCCGGCAGCACAGTCAGCCGAAGGGCAGAAGCTGACGCCACAAAGGCAGGGATTGCTAGGTCTTGCGCCCAGAGACAACAGGGACAAGAAGGTCGTCCACCTCGGGACGTTGGTGGATGATGAGTTCGACTCTCCAACCTGGCAGCACGACAACCCGGAACAACGTCCGGACGTCTCGCAGGCTCACGATCTCTCGGAAGAGGATGTGAGCGAGGAGGATTTCGAAATACCCACGTTTTTGCGAAAACGGATGGATTAATAAAGGAACAAGAGGAGTTGGGTCGGGCGCTTGGCGAGCGGGAGAAAGTCTGTGATTTATTTCGCTTCCTTGGCGCGTTGTAGAAGAAGGGGTAATGTCGCCCAGACGCCAAAGAGTAGCCCAGCTAAGGTCCAGCCAATCTGGTGGCGGCCACCTTGTCGGGCGACGATGAGGCAAAGAACGGCCTCGCACAAGTGGATTACGATCAGAGTCACGGCCAACTCACCGGTGCCTATGTCGGGCTTGATGAAGTAGACGCCCGTTGCGTATCCGATTAGCTCGATAAGGGTTTCCATTCTTGGCTACGGGGGCCGTATTCGGGGGTGCTCCTATGCACTCGCCCTTGACCCTTCTTCTGCGGGTAATATATTTGAGCACAATCGAAAGATAAACCTACATGGCCGTGAGAACCATTGAGTGGCGTAATGGAGAGCTGTTCCTCATCGACCAGCGACGCCTTCCGCAGAAAGAAGTCTATCGCGTTTGCCGCAATTATAGGCAGGTCGCGCACGCTATACGTAGCATGGTCGTTAGAGGCGCTCCTGCTATCGGGGTTACTGCGGCTATGGGCGTTGTTTTAGGGGCACGCCAACTTCGGAGCGGAAAGGAGATGGAGCGGGTTATGGAGCGAGTGTTCCGTACCCTGGCTGAAACACGCCCGACGGCCGTGAACCTTCACTGGGCGTTGGCGCAAATGCGTCAAGTCTATGAGAAAAACAGAGGCGCTGCCCTTGAGGTGATTGGGCAGCAGCTTGAGGAAGCGGCGTTGGCGATGTACGAGGCGGATATCGCCGCCAATCGTAGCCTAGGTGCGTTAGGCGCCGAGCTCCTAAAGGGGTCTCGCCGCTTTCTGACCCACTGCAATGCGGGTGCATTGGCCACTGCTGGTTATGGCACGGCCCTGGGGGTATTCCGTGCCATGAAAGAATCAGGCGCGGCAATTGAGGAAGTCTTTGTAGATGAAACCCGGCCCTTTCTTCAGGGTTCCCGGCTCACGGCATGGGAGCTGTGCAAGGAGGAGATTCCAGTGACCCTCATTACTGACAATATGATGGGTTACGTGATGCAGCGGAACGGCGTCGATGCTGTGGTTGTAGGGGCTGACCGGGTTGCGGCCAATGGTGACGTGGCCAACAAGATCGGTACCTACACTGTGGCGGTTTTGGCCCAAAAGCATCATGTCCCGTTCTATGTGGCGTGTCCCACTTCCACAGTGGACCTGAGTTGTCCCTCTGGAAGAGATATTCCCATCGAGCAGAGGAGTGACGACGAGGTCACCCATATCGCCGGGACTCGCATTGCACCGCAAGGTGTTAAAATACTCAATCCAGCCTTCGACGTAACCGATCATTCGTTAATCTCGGCTATCATCACGGAAAAGGCAGTGATCACTGCGCCTTACCGGAAAAACCTACGGATGGTCTGCGGGGGCTAGAGCCCAACCCCCGCGAACATTCCCGAGAAATTGGATCATGTCTGTAATCGAACGACAAGATGAGTTAGAAGCGTTCTTTCACGCTGCTGGCAAACCTCGCGAGCGATGGCGAGTGGGTACTGAGTACGAGAAAGTAGGTATCGAACGGGATACAGCCAAGGCACTCTCCTATTCAGGCCCGCGCGGCGTGAGAGTCATACTCGAAGGCTTGGTGAGTGACTATGGTTGGGAGCCGCAGGAGCAGGATGGCTTCTTGATTGGTCTGAGGCGCGGTAATCATGCCATTACCCTCGAACCCGGCGGCCAGATCGAACTGAGCGGAGAACCTTGCGATGACATTCATTGCAGCAACGCCGAGTTCTCCCAACATATCCGTGAGCTCATAGACGTGGCGGGTAGGTTCGATGTGGTATTCTTGGGTCTGGGGATTCAACCCTTCAGCCGCGTTGGTGAGATCGAATGGTTGCCAAAGCGCCGTTATCGCATTATGGGACCCTATATGGCTAAGGTCGGTTCGCTGGGTCAATGCATGATGAAACAAACCGCTACTGTTCAGGCTAACATTGACTACGGCGACGAACACGATGCCATGGCTAAGTTGAGAACGGCCATGGGCTTAGCTCCGGTCATTGGTGCCGCCTTCGCTAATTCGCCTATTTCGGACGGTAAGCCCAATGGCTTCAAGAGCTACCGGGGCCACATTTGGACCCGTACTGACCCCGACCGGTGCGGACTCCTGGAGTTCTGTTTCTCCCCCGACGCCACCTTCCACCACTATGTCGAATACTCCCTTGATGTGCCCATGTACCTGATCTCGCGGGACGGCGACTACTTGGACATGACCGGGATTCCATTCCGTCGTTTTTTGGAACAGGGCTACCAGGGCCACTATGCCACCATGGCGGACTGGCAGCTTCACCTGACTACGCTGTTCCCTGAGGTTCGACTGAAAGATTACATGGAGTTTCGGTCGGCGGACAGCCAAGCTCCTGGGCTGATGCCCGCACTGCCAGCGCTCATAAAGGGCATTTTTTATGACAGTGACTGCCTTGGTGCTGCGTGGGATCTCGTCAAGGGATGGTCGTTCGATGAGAGGATGAACGTGTATTTCGACTCGCATCGCGACGGTCTCGCTGCTCGGTTTCGTCGGTATACTCTCGGTGATTTGGCGAAGGAGATGGTCGACATTGCCTGGGAGGGGTTGGTGCGCCAACATGCCTTGAACAAACGCGGTGAGGACGAGACGATCCATCTGACGGAGTTGCGCAACCTAGTTCGGCAGGGGCTGTGTCCCGCCGACCTCGTGCTCTCCAAGTGGCGTGGTGAATTTCGTCAGGATCTCCGGGCGCTAATTGAGGACAGTTCCTACAAACTACCGTAACTACAGACAGATTACTCCATCATCGTCCCGGGGTTGCCCCGTACGCGGGGCCCGGCGTAGAACGGCTCACGGTACCCGTGAAAGCGGGCCCAGAGTCACTCGATGCTGGACTTTCCTCCTGCTTCACGCTAGTATACTACCGACTTTCCGAGAGGCTCCGGAGCGGCCAGGTTTTGCCGGTTGACTCCACTTTGTGAGAACGGAAAGGATGCGTGTTGCCGCCCGGATCCGGGGGAGCCGGACCGAGACGGATGAGACATTCTAGCACCTATCTTCTCTAACGGTAGCGGGATGGCCTTCCGGATCGATCCGGAAGGCTTTTTTATGGACGTCTTATTTCGAGGAGGTTTGTCGAATGGGACAGAAAATGACGGTACCCGAAGTCCGAAGCATGAAGGAAAGGGGCGAGAAACTGGTCTGCCTCACGGCCTATGACTATTGCTTCGCACGTATTCTGGATCAAGCCGGCATCGATCTCCTTCTAGTCGGTGATTCATTAGGTTCCGTGGTGCAGGGTCATGACACCACACTGCCTGTTACCGTTGAAGACATTATCTACCACACTCGTGCGGTAATTCGTGGGCGTCGGCGAGCCTTGGTAGTGTCGGACATGCCTTTTATGACGTTCCAACTCGGAGTCGACGAAGCCAAACGTAATGCCGGTAGGCTCATCCAAGAAGGGGGAGCAGAGTCCGTTAAATTGGAAGGTGGCGTGGCTCAAGCTGCTACTATTGAGGGGTTGGTGAAGATGGGAATTCCGGTCATGGGCCACGTAGGCCTCACCCCCCAATCAGTGCACCAGTTCGGTGGTTACCGAATCCAGGGACGCGGCGAGGCTGACGCCCGCGCCATTTTGGACGACGCCCTTGCGGTTGAACAGTCCGGGGCTTTCGCAGTGGTGCTAGAGGGTATTCCGGTTCAATTAGCGGGGGAGATTACCCAGCGCCTGTCCATCCCTACCGTCGGTATTGGGGCTGGAATGCACTGCGACGGCCAGATTCTCGTTGTGCACGATATGTTGGGCCTGTTTGACGACTTCACTCCCAAGTTTGTTAAGCGTTATGCTGATCTTAAGGGAGCCATCGGCGGCGCGGTCCAAAGCTATGCGGAAGAGGTGAGGACGAAGGCCTTCCCCGGGGAGCAGCACGCTTTTAACTGAAGGCGAGTCGCCCGTTCTCCCCAGCCTCATGATGCTTGGCTTCAGCGATGGCGATGTTGTCCACTATTAACACAATCCCGGAGATGCGAGCATGGAGTGACCGTGCGCGGCGTGAAGGGCAACGCATCGTTCTGGTGCCCACTATGGGCTTTCTGCACGAAGGGCATCTTAGCCTCGTGCGCCAGGCTCGTACGAAGGGCGACCGCTTGGTTGTTTCAATTTTCGCCAATCCAACCCAGTTTGCTCCTTCTGAGGACTTCGAGAGCTATCCGCGAGACCTGCAGCGGGACTTACGCCTGCTGGCGGAGGAAAACGTGGACCTCGTGTTTAACCCCACGGTGGAAGACATGTACCCGCGAGGCTATCAAACTTACGTGGATGTGGAGGAGATAAGCCGACCACTCTGTGGTGCGCGCCGGCCAGGACATTTCCGCGGGGTGGCCACCGTTGTGTTGAAGCTCTTCAACATCGTGTCTCCGCGCATTGCCATGTTCGGGCTAAAGGACTACCAGCAGGTTCAGGTTATTCGGCGTATGCTTGACGACCTGAACTTGGATGTTGAGGTCGTTTCGTGTGAGACTGTGCGGGAGCCCGATGGCATGGCTATGAGTTCCCGAAACCGATATCTTACGCCGGATGAGCGGGAGGGTGCGGTGTGTCTTCAGAGCGCGCTGGGTAAGGCGGAAGCGCTGGTCCGGGGCGGCGAAACCACTGCTCAAGGCATCCGCGAGGCGGTAATAGCAGAGATCGCTCGCCAACCCTTGGCGCGCTTGGAATATGCCGTCCTGTGCGACCCCAGTGAGCTGTTGCCCGTGGAGGAGGTAAAGGGCCCAACGCTGTTGGCTCTGTGTGCATGGGTCGGTAAGGCGCGCTTGATCGATAACCGGGTTCTAACGGGGAAAGAACGTTAAATCACCCTGGTTCCGCCGCCGTATGTTTGGTGGCCGCACCGATGAATTGAAACCATTCCATGGATTCTACCAAGGAGACAAACGAGAAGACCGTAACTGTCAACCGCCGGGCCCGCCGGGAGTACTTCATTGACGAGGCGTTCGAGGCGGGCATGGTGCTGCTTGGGAGCGAGGTCAAGTCGCTACGAGACGGACGGGCAAATCTCGTTGACAGCTATGCTCGCGTTGATAAGGGCCAAGTGTACCTGGTTAACTCGCATATAAGCCCGTACCCAGCGGCCAACACGTTCAATCACGAGCCCACCAGGCCACGGAAACTGCTGCTACACAAGCGCGAAATTGCGAGACTCACAGGCAAGGTGAAAGAGCGCGGCTTGACGCTGATCCCGTTAAAGCTATACTTTAAAAATGGTCGCGCCAAGGTGGAGTTGGGACTGGCCCGCGGTAAGAAGCTTTATGACAAGCGCGCAACCGTGAAAGAGAAGATGGTTCGCCGAGAGATGGAACGGTCCATGAAGACCCGAAGAAGTTGAATGTGCCGGCCGAAAACAGACTGTTTATGGGGGCGATATGGGTTCGACGGAGGTGGGAAGTCAAAGTGGCATGCCGGGGTCTGCGGCCCCGTTAAAAACGCAGAACTGCAAGTAACTGCAGACGAAGAATACGCTCTGGCTGCTTAGACAACCAGCGTCTTGCCGGCTTTCTCCCGCGGGGTCGGACAAGGCGTCATTCAGCGGGATGGACCAAGTTTCCTGCCGGAGGGAATGAGGTCGAGATTTAAACCGGCTGGTCGATCATGCCCCTGTCGTCGGGGGAGCGTTCGGCAAGATTCAAACGGCGACTAAGCATGTAGGCGCTTTTGGCGGAAAGCTTTCGGACGGGGGTTCGATTCCCCCCGCCTCCACCAAATGGAGTCCAGTCTTTTCAATCCGGGAATTTGTACCAGGCCCCACTTGGTTGGCGTTACCCGTGTGCGGTGTTTGCTATTGCGTGCGAACACGCCATGGAGACGAGTGGGAGTTGACCGCAACTACCTGGTCGCGGAGGTCGGTCTTGATGGACGGGCGTGCTCACTTGTCGATACGTACTAATCGGGCTGAGTGGTGTGGAACTCTCAGACCGAGCCGTTGCATTAGGGCGGTTAGCCTGGCTGTCAGCGCGGCACCTGAACTCGTGCGACCGGGAGTATGGCCGTATTGCTCAGCGCGCTACTCAAGCGTTGGATCAGGGTGACTGCTTCAGTCTGTGCACTTCTGCGTGGACTTCCCGCCTTCTTGACCAGGTGCGTAGCGATGCAGCGGTAGACGATGCCCAGCACATGCCCCATGGCTGCGGGATGGCTTGCTAGCTAGAAGCGCAACGGAAACGAGACCCTCAGTATCGATGGCGCACCGGCTGGTTAGGGAACACCGCGGTAACCTAGCCTAAGCATTGAACGGGGAGATTGCCTGAGCGCCTACTCTGTCCCTTTCAGAGTTGAATCACACGGCGGCCCAGAATCATCTGGCCGTTACGCTAACGAAGCTGGTGGTCAAATTAGAGACCGTGACTGGCAACCGTCCACGTTAATACACGCGCCGGTGATCCAGCTTGCTTTCTTTGAGGCTAGGAAGACCACCACGTTGGCTACCTCCTCAGGGGTACCGAAGCGACCGGCGGGGAGTTCGTGTTTGATGAAGGACGCAATGTCCGCTGGGTTTTCCCTCTGACGCCGTTCCCAGGAACCGCCGGGAAACAGAATCGACCCGGGAGCGACGCTATTGACGCGGATGCCGTGGGGTGCGTATTCATGAGCCATTTGTTTCGATAGGCTGATCATGGCTGCTTTGGCCGCGTTGTACGTCATTGGCCCTCCCCACTCACGGCCGTAGATGGATGTGATGTTGATGATACAACCCCGGCTGTTTTCCCGCATGGACGGAATCACTAGCTGACATAGCTCGAGGGCGGAAAAGAAGTTCAGAGAAAAGCCCTGGTGCCAGTCGGCATTGGAAGCGGATAGGTTTCCGCCAGGGCGTGAGCCGCCTACGTTGTTTACCAACACGTCGATGGCTCCAAGCCGCCTTTGGGTCTCTTCGAACCACTGGCGAGCGGCACGTTCGTTGGTGACGTCCAGCGCCGATCCGAGTGCCTCTATGCCGTTGGCGCGGAGTTCCCGGATCGTATCTTCGAGATCACCGCGGCCCCGGGCGCACACGCTCAGCTGGCAGCCTTCCTTCGCCAGTCCCAGTGCGATGGCCTTGCCAATGCCCCGGCTGGCTCCGGTGACCATGGCCACTTTTCCGGTCAGGTCAAGTTCCATCGGTACTCCATTTGGTTTCGTAGAGTCTCTACGATGTTCCGCTAATAATCGGCGCGTCCCGTGTAGGTTATGAGATCGCTCGGGAGCCATCGCTTTTGCGGTTGTCCCGCAGTCCCATCCAGCTCCACTGTTCAGGATAACGGCGCACCATGTTCTCTATTTCCTGAACAAACAGGCGGGCATTCGTCCTGAGGTCCGCTTTTTTATTGCCGGTTTCAACAAAATTGATAGCCGGCTCGATGTTAAGTGTCAGTTGGTTGTGGTGATTTCGGACCATGAAGATTGGGAGCACTGCGGCGCCCGTTCGGCGGGCGATGGTGATAGGGCTCCTAGGTGCTGAGACTCTATGTCCGAGGAAGTCCACGCTCACTCCGGGGCTTTTGAACTCGTCAGGAATCAATAGTACGATCTTGTTCCGTCGCAGCGCTGTTATGACCTGGAGAACGGACTCACGTCTAGGTCGGGCGGGGATAATCTTCACACCGGCCCGGGCCCCGTATTCGTTTTGCAACTTGGCTAATCGCGTTTCTCCTGCCAACTTGGCCACTGCGCTGAATTCATAGCCCTGGGCTGCGAGCCGGGGTCCGATCATCCCGAAAACTCCGAAGTGAGCACTCAGGGCTATGACACCCTTCTTCCGGGCCAGTGCCTCTCGTAGTCGTTCTTCCCCGATAACTTTGATTTGTGAGCACAGCTCGTCTTTAGGCAAGTATAGGGTGGTGATGGTTTCAAGGGCCCCTTGGATGATGTTCCGCCAGGCCTGGCGGGCGATGGCTTGGCGCTCCACCTCGGTGCAGAACTCGTTACCCATGGTTTGCTCAAGGGTTTCGTGCATCCGCTTCCGGTATCGCCACAGCAGCCGGAAGCTCAACTGTTCCGTGAAGCCAGAAATGTGTTGTGGCGCGGACGTTGGCAACCACCGGAAGCTGGCCACGAACGCTCTCAGAAAGTATTCACCGGTGCGATAACGGAGACGGTACCGTAGCCCCCGACGCCTGATTCGTTGTCCGCTTTTCATGCGCTATTCGCGGTTTCTTGTCCGTGGGCCATCAGGGCTTCAAGCTCGCTAAGGTCTGGGGAACCTGAAACAGAAAATCTAGATAGAAGCTCAACTAGTCTAGCCTGGCACCTGTTTTGATCCCCACTCGACCCAGCGCCGATAGCTCCCGTAGCCGCTCGATGATTCCGGGCATCCTTTCTACGGTGAAGTCGATCTCCGCCTGTGTATTGTAGCGGCTGAGACTAAACCGTACAGCTCCTTGCAGCCATTGCGGTGGTACCCTCATGGCACGCAAAACGTGGGATGGCTCCACTGAGCCCGCGGTGCAAGCGGATCCTGTAGATGCGCAGATTCTGAACTCATCCAACAATACTAGAATTGATTCCCCCTCGAGATATTCGAATGCGATATTGAGGGTGTTCGGCAAACGCTCTACATTAGCGCCGTTAATCCGGGCACCTGGACAGGACGAAACTAGGGCACCTTCCAGTTTGTCGCGTAGTGCTGTCAACTGCTCGCTTTCAGCCGTGACGTTGGTGGCGGTCAACTCTGCCGCCTCCCCCATGCCCACGATGCCTGCGACGTTCTCGGTCCCTGCGCGCCGGTTACGCTCCTGATGCCCACCAATCATGAAGGGATGTAGCGCAATACCTCGTTTGACGTACAGTGCGCCCACGCCCTTGGGGCCGTGGAACTTGTGGGCAGAGATGGTCAAGAGGTCAATGGGACTATTTTTCACGTCGAGTTCGATCTTGCCTGGAACCTGAACCGCATCCACGTGAAAAGGTATCCCCTTCCCCTTAATGATTTCTCCGACTTCATTTATTGGGAAGACAACACCTGTTTCGTTGTTGGCGTACATGATCGAGACCATGGCTGTGTCGTCTGAGAGTGACTCCCGGAGTTGGTCCATGTCGAGCATTCCGTCTTCGTTGACCCCAAGCCATGTGACCCGATAGCCCTTCTTTTCCAAGTGTTGACCCAAACCTAGCACCGCGGGGTGTTCCACTGCCGTCGTGACGAAGTGGCGTTTCTCTGGGGTGGCGTCCAGAATCCCCCAGATGGCAGTGTTGTCTCCCTCTGAGCCACAACTCGTGAACATCACTTCAACTTCGTCGTCAGTCCCCAGAAGTCCGGCGACCTGAATGCGGGCTCGATCTAATGCCCGACCCACCCCGCCTCCGAAACTGTGGATGCTAGATGGGTTGCCGTATAGCTCGGTTAGGTAGGGAGTCATGGCCTCGAGGACCGGTGGGGCGATGCGCGTGGTGGCGTTGTTGTCGAAATAGATGACTTCGGACATGGCGTCTCACCGATTGAGTTGTGCCGGGGTCTGCGGGTCCTGGTGGCGTTGATGGCGTTTTAAACCACGAAGGAGGCACCGCACCCGCAACTTCGTTTTACGTTGGGGTTCTGGAATACGAAGTTTGCCTCCATGAGAGTTTCCTTGTAGTCGAGCTCAGTGCCGCTCAGGTAGAGCAGGCTCTTAAGATCCACGATCACCTTTGCCCCGGCCAGTTCGAATATACGATCCGTGGGCTTGGGATTGTCGAGATCCATCTTGTACTGCAATCCGGAACAGCCACCGCCCACTACCTTGAGACGCAAGCCCGTAAGGTCCCTTTTGTCTTCGTTGAGCAGTTCTTTAATCCGACCTGCTGCTTGTTCCGTGATTTGGACTCCTGTCGCCATCTTCTTCGTCCTTTGCCCTGGTGTTTCGCCTGCTATCGGTGGGCTAACCTCCACCGCGCTTTCCGTCGGGAATTCCCCGCTAGTTCCCAGCGGTTGCTTCAGCTCGCCCTTCCCGCTTCGCGTAGAGCGGCGAGAGGCCACGAAGCCTAGTGACTTCCTCCTCTACCCGCCCTACTACGTAGTCCACTTCTTCCTCAGAATTGAACCTACCCAGTCCGAACCGTATAGAGCCGTGGGCTAGGTCTTCCCTTACGCCCATGGCCTTCAGTACATGAGACGGTTCCAAATCGGCCGAGGTGCACGTAGAGCCTGACGAGACGGCTACATCATGGAGGCCCATGATTAGCGACTCACCTTCCACGTATCCGAAGGCGACGTTGAGGTTGCCGTACAGGCGCTCTGTTGGATGACCGTTGAGGTAGATATCGTCGAGATGCGAGAAGAGGCCAACTTCTAATCGGTCACGTAGGCGCGCAACTTGAACTGGCTCCGTCGCCATCTCTTCCCGCGCGATCTCGCATGCCTTTCCGAATCCCACGATACCAGGGACATTCAGGGTCCCGGAGCGCGCGCCGCCCTCGTGGCCACCGCCGTAAATAATTGGGCTCAGGCGTACCGGTGGCTTTTTGGCTTTGACGTAGAGTGCGCCAATACCCTTTGGCCCGTGGAGTTTGTGAGCTGTCATCGAGAGGAGATGAACCCCTAATGTCGCAACGTCGATGGGCATCTTGCCAACCGCCTGGGTGGCGTCAGTATGGAAGATGACCCCGCTTTGCTCAGCGATGCGGCCAATTTCCGCTAGTGGCTGTATTGTCCCTACCTCGTTGTTGGCCAGCATGATGGAAATGAGCACGGTTCCGTTGTCAATTGAGGCGCTTAATCTATCTATGTCCACCATACCGCGACTGTCCACAGGTAGATACGTGACGCGAAAACCCTGCCGTTCTAGAAACTTGCAACAATCCAGGACGGCCTTGTGCTCGGCTGCGCAGGTGATGATGTGGTTGCCCCGGTCTCGGTTAAGCCCGGCAATTCCCTGAATGGCGAGATTGTTAGATTCAGTCGCTCCGCTGGTGAAAATAATTTCCTTCGGAGCTGCAGCAATCAGGCTGCCAACGTCTCTCCGTGCTTCATAGACCGCCGCATCCGCCTCCCAGCCGAAAGCGTGCTTGCTTGCTGAATTTCCGAATTGCTGGGTGAAAAACGGTAACATGGCGTCCACCACCCGCTGATCGACGGGCGTCGTTGCATGGTTGTCGAAATAGATCGGAAGTTTCATGCGTTACACCTGGGGAGGACTTATCTGTTTAAGCCCGAACCCGTGTGAATGTCAAGAAAACGTCTACGATAGCCGCATCTCCATCTAGCATGCTAGTCCCGGCCCGAGGGCTCGATTGTGGTAAGTCCTTTGAGGTATTGTCCGGTAGCGGACGCGGTCACCTTCATGATCTCCCTGGGTGTGCCGGTTGCGATCACATAGCCTCCCTCCTCGCCACCATGGGGTCCGAGGTCCACGATGTAATCTGCGCACTTCAAGAACTCAGGATTGTGCTCGATGGCAATCACCGTGTGGCCCGCTTCCACTAGCCGGTCCAGTATGTCCAACAACCGGCCGATCTCCTCGAAGTGCAGTCCAGTGGTGGGTTCGTCGAATAGGTACAGTGCGTTGCCGCCAGCACTCTTACCTAGCTCGCGCGCTAGCTTGATCCGTTGCGCCTCTCCGCCCGACAGTGTGTTTGCCCGTTGGCCTAGGCGTAGATAGCCCAGTCCCACCTGGGCCATGCTTTCTAGCCGCCGTTGGACTGATGGCACATTGCCCAGGAACTCCAGAGCTTCTGTGACGGTAAGGTCGAGCACATCGGCTATACTGGCGCCTTTGAAACAGATCTCCAGGGTCTCTCGGTTGTAGCGGCGCCCACCACAAACATCGCAGGTTACCGACACGTCTGGGAGGAACTGCATACCGATATTCACGGTTCCTGTGCCGAGGCAGGCCTCACAACGTCCACCTGTGGCGTTGTATGAGAAACGTCTGGCGGTATAGCCACGAACTCGGGCTTCCGGAAGGTGTGCGAAAAGGGTTCGTAAGGAATCGAGGAGACCTCCGTAAGTGGCTGGCGTGGAGCGGTTGTTGCGGCCGATGGCGCCCTGATCGACGTAGAGAACGCGGCTGAAAGCATCGAGCCCAGTGATTGTGGCGGACGATGCATCGTTCTTGGTGGTGGTTGTTGCGCTGCGCTGCGACGCCAACGGCAGTCGTTGATGTTGGACAGCGTCATAAAGGGTTCCTACCACCAGGCTACTTTTCCCCGATCCGGATACGCCCGTTACGCAAGTCATGAGTCCAATGGGGAAGTCCACGTCGATGTGTTTGAGATTGTGGCGGCTTGCGCGGCGAAGTGAGATGATGCCGGATCCGCGGCGGCGTCGCCGGGAGTTGGCTGGCGGCGAACTGATTAGATACGGTCCGGTTCGAGAAGCCGGACTCCTACGTACGTGGTCTACGCTTCCGGCAACCAGAATCTCACCGCCCGCTTCGCCTGCCCCGGGACCCATGTCGATAACGTAGTCGGCGGCTGTTATGATGTCCCGATCGTGTTCCACGACGAGCACGGTATTGCCGGCGTCTCTAAGCTCTCGTAAGATGGCGAGAAGTCGTGCCGTATCCTGAGGGTGGAGGCCTACCGTAGGTTCGTCGAGCACGAAGATCACTCCAGACAGACGGGCGCCTATGTGTGCAGCCAGTCGAACCCTCTGGTACTCTCCTCCGGACAAACTTCGGGAAGATCTGCTCAGAGAAAGGTATCCCAGTTCCAGCTCCAAGAGGGTAGCGGTGCGTTCCCGAATCTCCCGGAGGACGTTCTCCGCGACGACTGTTTCATGCTCGGTGAGGCGGAGTTCTTGGATGAACGGGGCGAAGTTGCGCAGGGGTAGGGCTGACAACTCTCCGATGTTCATGTTGTTGATTCGCACCTGAAGACTTTCATTTCGGAGCCGTGCGCCAGCGCACTTGGGACAAGGTTGTTCGGTTGCGCTCTTCTCGAGGGTCTCAATCTGGGACTGAGTTCCCAGGCCATTACAGGTGGGGCATGCGCCGTGTGGGCTGTTGAAGGAAAAGAGTTGCGGTACCAACTCAGGGAATGACTCACTGCAGACCAGGCAGGTAAACTCCTGGGTATAGAGACGGGATTGCAGATGGGGGGTGTCAGGCAACTCGATTTTTACCACCTTGCCCCCGTGTTTTAATGCGACCTCGATGGAGTCGGTGAGTCGGTTGCCGATGCCGTCTCGTATCACTAGTCGGTCCACCATCAGATCCGCGTGGGCGGGGGGTTCGACCGCGGCTTGGTCGGACAGTTCCAGAATTTCGCCGTTGATCTTGATTCGCATGAAGCCGGACCGGATTAATGAATCGACCTGTCGTCGGTAGATGCTCGGGTCGTTGCATCTAAGCGGTGCCAGTACCTGAATACGGGTGCCGGAGGGGAGTTCCAGTAAGTTGTCTACAATTTGCTGTACCGTATGCACCGTAATCACATTGCCGCATTTAGGGCAGTGGGGGCGACCTATGTGAGCGAACAGAAGTCGCAGGTGGTCATGTATCTCGGTCAGTGTACCCATTGTGGACCGAGAGTTTTCGTGGAAGTGTCCTTGTGGGACGGCGATCGCCGGTGAGAGCCCCTGAATGAAATCTACGTTGGCTTTGGGTATCAGGTTCGCAAATTGGCGCGCATAGGTTGATAGAGATTGTATGTAGTGCCGCTGACCCTCGGCAAAGATGGTGTCGAAGGCTAGAGAGGATTTACCGGACCCCGAGACACCGGTGATGACCACTAGACTGTCGCGGGGAATCTCAACGTTGACGTTTTTTAGGTTGTGGACGCGTGCGCCTCTGATGATTATATCCATGTCGGATGGCTTTTCCCGTGAGTCTCTGGGGACGGCTCTCGGGCGTCCCGGACGAGTTGGAACGGGGATCGAAGGACGGACGCAAATGTCAGAGCTCGAGACTTTGCGTCCGTCGTGCCAGCTTCGCCGCTAGCATGATGGCTTGTTTCATGCTTCGACTGTCGGCCACGCCGCGGCCAGCGATGTCATAGGCCGTGCCGTGGTCCACGGAGGTCCTGATGAGAGGAAGGCCGAGTGTCAGATTCACGCCATCGGAGAAGTGTAACAACTTGAAAGGCCCTAGTCCTTGGTCGTGATACATGCAAATGGCCGCGTCGAACTCTCCCCCCGCGACACGGTGGAATAGGCTGTCCGCGGGAAGGGGGCCAAAGACGGAAATCCCTTGAGCGCCACAGTCACGGACTGCTGGGCTGACCACCCGGTGTTCTTCGGTACCGAACATCCCGTTCTCGCCGCCGTGAGGGTTCAGGGCAGCTACGGCCAAACGCGGTTGCTCCAGGCCGAACCATTGTTCCAGTGAATGATGTGTCAGTTCGATTGTGGTGCGAACCTGCTTACGTGTCAACGCCGGGGCTACTTCGACCAGGGGTACGTGCACGGTTGCTAGAATCACCTTAAGCCGACGGCCGTACAGCATCATACGAACCTCCCGTGTGTGAGTGAGGTCCGCAAGGAGTTCAGTATGGCCGGGATAGGCATGCCCAGCGTCATTGAGCACTTTTTTGCTTATGGGTGCTGTGGCCATGGCATCGGCGACACCCGCGCTGACGAGTTCCACGGCTCGGGTGATATATCGGTACGCCGCTTCGCCGCCACTGCTGGTGGGTTTTCCGGGATGAACCTTGGTGGCGTCTAGAATTGTGACAGGTTCCACCACGACGGCCCCTCGGGATGGCATCACAGGCCCAGGGTCTCGGATGGGCCAGCGTGGGGCTCCAGCTTTATGAAGCAGCGACGGGTCTCCCAGGATTAGTATCCGACACGATCGCCGCACGATCGGGTCTCGTGCCGCCTTAACCACCACCTCGGGCCCGATTCCCGAGGGATCACCCATGGTTACGGCGACGATGGGTTTGGACATGACGATAAGGCTGAAGATGCTAACAAGTGCTTTTTAAAACAACGAGCCCGCGAAACAGCGCGCCTACTGGACGGCATCGTGAACGCTGCCCTTGCCCGGCCTGGGATTCTCGCGCTCAAAGGGCTCGCCGAGAGGTACATCGTCGTCATCACCGGCATCCGTCGTAAAGAGCGGAACACCGAAGAGTTTGACGATTTTCTGGTCGCCTCCTACGGTTTCCTCGCCGAGAATATAAGTCAAGGGATTGAGGTAGTCCCAGAAGTCTTTCTCCTCTTGGCCGGCTGTTGTCGAGGCCATTAAGCTACTAACGGTGCCCCTCTTGGCTTTTTCCGCCGCGAATTCGTAACCGTCAAGTTTTACTTCTACGCTGTACTTCTTGCGTAAATCGGTCTTGAGCCACTTGGAAAATCTTTCGTCTAGTGCTTTTTCGTAAAGCTCTTCCCGAATCTGTTCCGAAACTTCGGCAAACGGTAGGCGTTGGTCGCCCTGGCGTCCTTCCACTCTGATAAGGTGATATCCTAAGTTCGTGCGGACTGGCGTGCTGATACCCCCTTTCATCGTAGTCGTCGCTACCTCTGCGAGGGAATCCGGAAGACTGTTGGGTTCGATCCAACCGATGTCGCCCCCTTTTTCGGCACCCGCACCCTCAGAGTTGACGCGCGCTAACGTGGCAAAGTCCGCCCCATCCAGGACCTCTTGCCGGAGCCCGTTCAGGCGCGCAAGCACAAGTTGTTCCCGTTCGAGCGGCGCGCCCTCTTCGACCCTCAACATGATGTGGCGAAGATGTACCGTCAGGTCCGGTACATAATCATCCGGGTTGGCATCGTAGTACCTCTGCGCGTCCCGAAGCGTGACGTGAACCTTTTGCCTGACGTTACGATTGATGAGCTCGCCTCGCTCCAACTCTCGACGAACCTGCTTTCGGTACTGGTCCATACTCTTTCCATCACGCTTTAGCGCGTCGGCTAACTGGGTGAGTGTGAAGTTGTTTTGTTTCTGGACTACCTGAATGGCGGCGTCTATGTGTGTGTCCTGAACACGGATGCCCGTACCCTTTACTTCTGCTCTAATGAGCGCGGCGGTGATGAATTCCTCCAGGAATTTCTTTGACACACGGCCTGATGTCAACTCGTCGAGTTGGATGTCTCGTCCTAGTCTGGTTTGCGTGAATTTGCGAAAGTCCGAGAAAGTGTGGGGAGCGCCGTTGACCACCACGACAATCTTTTCCACAATGGCGGCGAAAGACCCCCCTGGAAAGACTAACACTGAGGCCAATAACACCGCTGCCCACCAGCCCGAGGTCCGTGTATCAAAGAGATTCATGGGTCTACTCCGTGGGATTGTAGGATACCTTCCTGACAGACCGCGTGCAACAAGACGCAGGCCTCGTCGATAATTGCGGGCCAGCTAGAATGGTTGGTAGTGTAGGAGAGCCGTCCGTTCGGGGAGAATTGGAAGTGTCGGGGGTCGTCTTCGGCAAGCCTTAGGAGACGGGTTATGTCGAGGGGTGCGTCGGCGTGAAAGCTTAGTGATAGACGGTTGTCCTGGTAGATGATCTGAGTCGCTAGGGATTGAATCAGGGCGCGCCTGAGATCCATAACCTTAAAGAGGTTCTCTACTACCTCCGGGTAGTTTCCGTAGCGATCCCGGACTTCGGCGCTGATCTCTGTCAGTTGGTCCGAATCTTCGAGATTAGCGAGCCGTTTGTAGAACAGAAGCCGCTGGTTAGCATTGGGAATGTAGTCCTCGGGGAAGTAGGCTGGAATGCCGAGGCGGATCTCTGGTTCCACGCTGGCACGGCGCTCCTCGCCTTTGAGTTCGTGGATGGTTTCTTGCATCATTTGGGTGTAGAGTTCGAAGCCCACTGCCGCGATTTGGCCGGACTGTTCTCTCCCGAGCAGATTGCCGGCTCCACGAATCTCCAGATCATGTAGTGCAAGCTTGAAGCCGCTCCCCAGTTCGTCTAGCTCCTGGAGCGCCCGCAGTCGTTTTTCGGCATCTTTGGTTACGGTGCCGCCTTCCGGTAGTAGCAGGTAGGCGTAGGCCCGACGCGACGAACGGCCCACCCGGCCCCGCAGTTGGTAGAGTTGGGCTAGTCCGAATCGGTCAGCACGGTTGATAATGATGGTGTTGGCGTTGGGATAGTCCAAGCCGGATTCGATAATGGCGGAGCACACCAACACCTGGGCTTCGTTCTCCTGGAACCGGGTCATGCTCTTCCTGAGTTCCGCGGGCGTCATCTGCCCGTGGGCGACGGTGACCCTGGCCGCGGGCACAAGATCCATGATTTTCTGTCCCATGCGCTGAATGTTCTCTACCCGGTTGTGCAGGAAAAACACCTGACCTTCGCGGCTAATCTCTCGAAGGATGGCGTCACGGATAACACCTTCGTCGTAGCGCGTCACGTAAGTACTTACGGCGAGGCGGTTGGGGGGAGGTGTTTCGATCACACTCAGGTCACGGATACCCGCCAGTGACATGTGGAGGGTTCTGGGAATGGGGGTGGCGGTGAGGCTTATTACGTCGACGCTGGCGCGGAGTTTTTTGAGCTTCTCTTTGTGCCCTACGCCAAAACGATGCTCCTCATCAATCACCACTAGGCCGAGGTTCTTGAAGGCCACATCACTTTGGAGGAGGCGATGGGTGCCGATGGTGATGTCGACGAGTCCCAGGGCGATGTCCCTTAACGACTGCTGTACGTTTTTGCCGGTGACGAAACGGCTGAGACTCTCCACTCGCATAGGGTAGGGCTCGAATCGATCGCGGAAGGTTTCCAGGTGTTGCTGTGCCAAGACTGTTGTAGGGGTAAGCACGGCCACTTGCTTGCCTCCCATTACCGCCATGAAGGCCGCACGCATGGCAACTTCGGTTTTGCCGTAACCCACGTCGCCGCAGATGAGACGGTCCATGGGTTTGTCTTTCGTCATGTCCGTGAGGGTCTCAGCGATGGCTTGCCCTTGGTCGGGAGTTTCTTCGTACTCGAATGCGGCCTCGAACTCCCGGTAGACCTGGTCGGGTGGTGGGAAGCTGTGGCCTTCGTTGAGTTCTCGGCTAGCGTAGATCCGCAGAAGCTCCTTGGCCATTGCGACGATGGACTTACGCGTCTTGGCTTTAAGCTTTTGCCAAGAGCTACCGCCGAGCCGATCCAAGACGGCAGTTCCAGCGTCTGCGCCGATAAACTTCTGTACCAGGTTAATGCGATCGATGGGTAGGTAGAGCCGGTCGCCGCCTTGGTACTCGAGGTGTAGAAACTCTCCTTCGGTGCCCGCTACCTTAAGGTACTTGAGCCCACGATAGACTCCGATGCCCTGGTCCAGATGCACCACTATGTCATCCTGTCGAAGCTCACCCAGGCTGGTGATGAAGTGGCCCGCGGTCTCGTGTTTGCGAAGGGAACGACCCGAGTTCCGGCGGCCCCATAACTCCTCAAGGGTGATGATGATGAGCTGATCGTCGGGAATTCTAGCTCCCTGGGTCAAGCTGCCTAGCAATATCTGAGGCTGGTTGGTTGGGTCGTTGACGGCGTCATGGAAAGGCCGGTTGGACACGGGCAGGTCTACCTCGTAGTACGCCAGCAGCTGCCGGAGCCGTTGCGCGTCTCCTGGATGTCCGCCTACGAACAGGACTTGCTGACCGCTCCACTGGCGGAGATGCTCCACCAGTGGAGCCAATGATCGTTCCGACCCCTGGCGGACGGTAAGTTCGTTATGAATGTCGACATTGGTGTAGGAGCGTACTGAGAGCGTCTTTGGTAGGTCTTCTGGGGACGCAAGAACGTCTAGGCTCTCACTCTGGATGCATCGGAAAGCTGAGGTTTCTGCGCGCCAACTGTTCAGATCCATGTACAGAGTTTCAGCGGGGGGATGGAAGCGGCCCTCCGCCGCAGCCTTAGATGCCCTTTCGGTTATGAGATTCTCGAATCGCTCTAGCTCGTCGTCCAGTTGACCCGGTTGATCCCACCAGAGGATGCTGCGTGGGGGGAGATGAGCTAGAAGCGAAGGTAGCGAATGTTTGTGGAAGTAGGGTCCTAGGAACTCCATCCCTGCGAACGGGATACCCTCTCGCACGGACTCCAGCAGCGTCCGCTTGTCCTTGCGGGCGAAGCCCAGCTGGTCTGCCCGTTCCTCGATACGGACCAGGGCGTCCCGATTGGTTTGCGACCCTGGAGCAAATTCCTTCACGGGAAGCAGTAGTAGCTCTCCGCGGTGTGACCGGGAGCGTTGAGTTCTGGGGTCGAACTCGCGAATGGAATCGATATGGTCGTCAGTGAATTCCATCCGGATGGGACGCTCGTAGCCTGGTGGAAACACATCTACAATTCCGCCGCGAACGCTGAAATCACCCCGTTCTTCTACTAGCGGGGCACGGGTAAAGCTCAGGTCAGTGAGGCGCTGTAGTACTGTCTCCCGGTCAATTTCCTGGCCCTCGATGAAGTGTGTACTGGTCAAACTCTCCCTCGGCACTACGCGTTGCATTGCCGCTGCCGCGTGCGTCAGCAGAACTGGCGCGGATTGTTCCGCGAGGCGGTAAAGGCCCTCCATGCGAGCGGCCGTCTGATCGGGATGAGGGGACATGGTCTCGAAGGGTAGGATGTCCCACCCCGGGAACAGATGGAGCCGACGTGTAAACGGTGGCGAGTCGGCGTCTTCTCCAAGAAAGAAGGAGAGGTCGAGAAACAGACGTTCCGCTTCTTTCACGGTGGGCAACAATACCACTAAGGGGGAGTCAAGTTGTCGGGCCACCAGAGAAATGGCGTACGCCTTGGCACCGCCCTTAAGGCCGAAGATCCGGTTTTCGTTGGGCCCCTCTTGGGAAAGAAGCCGGGAGATCTGGTCGTTGAGTGCAAGTGATGGCACGGGGCCGGTAAACTCCAGAAGAACGGTGAAGAAGTGTAGCCGAAAGGGGAGGGCCGCTGCAACGGGAGCAGTTCGATGGTTCTTGGCACAGCAGGATCGAAGGCAGATAAACTCCCTGGACTTCTTCAGTGTCAATACGATAAAGTGTGAAGCTTTGCTGACCCCGCTACGACAGACAAAAGGACCCCTATTATGGCAAAGAGAAATCCGAAGATCGCGAAGGCAGTGCAGGCAATTCCGGAGCGAAGTTACCCGGACCTTCACGAGCACCTTCGGCGTCTTGACGACGCCGACCTTCTAGTCCGGGTAGCTCGACCTGTCGATAAGGACCAGGAGATGCACCCGCTGGTGCGCTGGCAGTTCAGGGGGGGTATCAAGGAAAGGGACCGCCGGGCATTTCTCTTCGAGCAGCCTATGGACGCCAAAGGGAAACGCTACGATATTCCTGTGGCGATTGGGGTATTGGCAGCCAACCGGCGTATCTATCGCATCGGCTTGGGGTGTGACGAGGACGCGGACATAAACGCACTGTGGGCCGAGGCGAAGACGAACCCGGTGGCGCCGGTAGAAATCCCACAGTCGGCCGCGCCAGTCCAGGAGGTTATCATCTCGGGATCGCAGCTCAAGAAGCGGGGCAAGGGCATGGATGGCATCCCCGTTCCCATCTCCACCCCGGGCTGGGACAACGCACCGTACGTGAGTGCTGCTCATTTCGTTTCGCGCGATCCCGAGACCGGAGTTCACAACATCGGTACCTACCGAGCCATGATCAAGGCACGGGACCGAGTTGGGTGCAACCCGTCCATTGAATTGGGGCAGGGGATCTACCGTCATTGGTTGAAGTACCGGGAGCTGGGCGAGAAGATGCCGGTGGCGCTATGCATTGGGGGGGTGCCAGCCATCTCGTACGTGGCTGCGCAGAAGCTTGCTTACGACCTTGACGAGTTCTCTGTGGCGGGCGGTCTCGTCAGGGCGCCTATTCGTGTGAGCCGGGCCCGCACTGTGCCTCTCATGGTGCCTGCTGACGGGGAGATCATCGTCGAAGGTTTCGTGTCCACCGAGTGGCTAGAGCCCGAAGCGCCCTTCGGTGAGTCCCACGGTCACGTGAACCCTAAGGAGTATAACCCGTTCATGGAGGTGACGTGTATAACGCGCCGTCGCGACGCCATTCTTTGCTCCATCATTAGTCAGGTTACCCCATCGGAATCCAGCGTGATTAAGAAGATGGCTTATGAGCCGCTTTACCTTGAGCACCTGCGGGACGGTATCGGCGTCAAGAGTGTTGTGCGGGTGATGCTCCACGAGCCTTTGACCGCGACGCAAAAACTCACCGTGATCCAGATGCGGAAGCCCAGTCCAGCAGAGGTGTGGCGCGCACTCATGGGGGCGGTAGCGTTCCGTCCTTCCATGTCCAAGATCGTTATCGCGGTGGACGACGATATTGATCCCGACAACCTCGATGCGGTTTTCTGGGCTATGGGCTATCGTTCGAAGCCGCACCGGGACGTGCAGATCATGCACGGTATGGACGTTGGTCACGCTCCCCGACATGATGCGCGTGGGTCTGCCGCAGATTCTTGCCTGCTGTGGGACGCCACCCTGAAGGAGAAGCTCCCTCCTCTTTCCCTTCCTACCCGCGAGTACATGGAGCGGGGTCGAAAGCTTTGGGAGGAATTGGGATTACCGGATTTGGAACCCGAGTCACCGTGGTTCGGTTACTCGCTGGGGGACTGGAACCCAGAACTAGAGCAGGAGGCCGCTCTGGCCACTCGCGGAGAATATTGGAAGACCGGCCTGAAGATTGCTCGTCAGCGCCGCTCCGCGGACGAAGTCCTGCCCAACACGTCTTACTACGGCGAGGACGAGGACTGATCAATCGGCAGGTCTGTCACCTGTCTGGCGTTCCTTTGTCCCCTAAAGGACGAGTAGTTATGGATTACAAGACGCTGAAGTGGGCTGTGCACGAAAATCCGTTGTGTTTGGGGGAGCCGTGTATCGGGGTGATTACACTAAACCGCCCAGACCAACTTAACGCGGTGGATCCGTTGATGCGGCTGGAGCTTGACGCCCTTTGCAACGAGATTACTCGCAACTCGGTCCTGAAAGTTGTGATTTTGACGGGCGAGGGCCGCGGCTTCTGCGCCGGTGGGGACCTCGATTCTGAGGGGGTGGTGCTCGGCGCCTTCGAGGGTTCCACTGGAATCGAAGGACCGTACAAAGAACTGGCAGAATATTTCCTGAATGACGTCCGACATCGGGTGCTTCAGAGCGCCATGCGAAAGTTGGAGGATCTGCCGCAGCCCACCATCGCTGCGGTCAACGGCCCGGCCGTGGGTGTGGGCTTGGAGATGACTACATTGTGTGACATGCGCATAGCGTCTGATCGGGCACGCTTCGGAGAAGTGGCGGTCCCGGCGGGATTTGTGCCCGAGAGCGGAGGCTCACGCAACTTGCCTAAGCTCGTGGGCATCGGACGTGCAATGCGCCTGATTCTTACTGGTGAGATCATTGATGCTGAGGAGGCGCTGCGCATCGGATTGGCGGACGAAGTTGTGACGCATGACGATTTGATGGATGCGGTCTTCGCTTTGGCCGGAAAAATCGCAGCCAACCCTTACCTATCTGTGCGCCATGCCAAGCGGTTGGTCAAGATGTACTGGAACTGGAACCGGAGTGATGAGGGCTACCGCGAAGAGTTGGAGTCGGTCCTCGAGATCACTCGCACCAAGGACTGCCAGGAGGGTATGCGGGCTTTTAAGGAGAAACGCCCGCCCCGATACACTTACCCCTACGACGGCAGGTGGCCTTTTGCCGAAAAGGGTGGGGACAAAAAAGAGTGACGGGCTATCGAGAGATCCCCCCCCGTCTCAACATCACCGAAGAGGTATTGGAGCGTCCGGTCGTCGCGGGTTACGGAGAGCGAACGGCGATATCGTGGAGTGGGGGCTTCATCAGTTACGGGGAGCTTCGTTGGAGGGTGCACAGTTTTGCCCGGGGCTTAAAGGAACTGGGGGTTTCGCCGGGAGACCCCGTGTTGATTCAAATGCCAAACTCGCCGGAGTTCGCCACCGTGTTTCTGGCCGCCGTGAAGCTGGGCGCGTTACCGGTGGTGGTTAACTCACTTCTCGGAGTGCAGGAAGTTCAGGCTATAATGACCCAGACCGCACCGAAACTAGCCATAACCAACAGTATATGTGCCCAAGTCCTGCGCGAGCTTCGTGGGGCCATGGCCATTCCAACGCTGATATGCGTCGGGGAGGCGCAGGCCGACGAAATTGCGTTTGCCTCCCTCGTTTGCGAACCTCAAGAAGAGTTTGCGACAAGAGATACGTCGGCCCACGAACCAGCCTTTGTAGTGTGCACTTCTGGGACAACAGGTCGGCCGAAATGTATCGTGCACGCCCACCGCTGGATCGTTGCCTTAGGGGACCTAAACCGTTACCGGCTACCCCCGGAGCCAGAAGATGTGGTGATGGCCACCGGCGAGTGGAGTTTCATTAGCGCCTTAGGCCACAACCTACTGTTCCCCCTTCGGAATGGCGTAACCTGCGGTGTACTTTCTGGTCGCGGTACGCCTGACAACGTGTTGGAACACATTGCAGATCTAGGGGTTACCGTACTCCATTCTGTAGCCACGGTTTATCGCCGGATACTCGCTATGGAAGGCATAGATCGCATGTATGATGTCCATACCCTCCGTGGTGTGCACTCTACCGGTGAGGCGCTCCGCGAATCTACTTATCGCCAGTGGAAGTCGCGCTTCGGCTGCGAGATGTATGAGCACTACGGTGTATCTGAGTACCAACTCGTAGTTGGGCAGGGGATTCGGCATCCTGTGAAACCTGGCTCAGTAGGAGTGCTGGCTCCCGACGTTCGTCTTGATCTTGTTGACGACGATGGCCGCCCTGTATCCGATGGCAGTCTCGGACGAGCAGTGATTTCCACCGAAGATCCAGGGCTCTTCCTTGAATACTACGCGGACCCGGCAGGCACGGAGCTAGCTCGGGGGGCCGGTGTGTACGACACCGGTGATTTAGCGTATCGCGACCATGAGGGATACTTTTTTATTGTTGGGCGTAGCGACGACTGCTTCAAAACCCGTGGGCTCTTTCTGGCTCCAACGGAGGTGGAAAATGCGCTCCAGCGCCATCCTTCGGTAGCCGAGGCTGTGGTGGTGCCGGAACCTGACCCGGAGATCGGCAACCGAATTGTGGGTATCGTAGTACCAGTGGAGGGTTGCAAGCCCTCGGAGGATTTAGCCGAATCGCTGCGAAAGAGCCTGAGGGCAGAGCTTTCACATTTCAAGGTTCCGTATCGGATAGAGTTTGCGGAGACGCTCCCAAAAAGCGCGGTGGGAAAGATTCTCCGGAGCGAAGTAAAGGCGGGGAGGTATCATTAGCAAAGCGCGGACGGTTCATTCGCGGAGGCGTTTTGTAATCAGATGTGCCCGCGCGTTGCATGCTGGGTCCCACACGATCGTTGTGAGCCGCAGGAAGCCGCCCAATCAGCTACCGCAGCTTGACTCTGTGCTCGGGGGCCAATAAGAGAACAGGGGAGTGCCCTTTCGAGGTCGGTACTCAACAACCGACCTGGTAGTCGTCGTACAACGGAGGTTAACGATATGGCAGACCTATCACACAAAATAATCTACGAGTCGGCCGGTGAGTTGCTCGCCGAGTTGGCGAACGAGACCGGACGTCCGATGTCATTTGCGGTGCTCAACGCCCACCGGGAGTTGTTGCACTATACGCGTATGGATGGTGCGCCGTATCGCTCCAGTGTTCTTTCCCACAATAAGGCATATTCGGCTGTTTGGTTCGGCCGAGATTCTGTTGAGATCGAAAAGATGGTGGGTGATCGTGGAATTGCCGCGTACGGCGACGCTAATCTCACATCAATCGGCGGCGGTGTACTGGTCAAGGACAAGAACGACGTGGTGCTTGGGGCTGTCGGCGCGAGCGGACGCACCGCGCAGGAGGATATCGACGTAGCTGTTCGCTTGATGGACAAGATGAAGTCGAAGGCGGGTATTTGACAGAATTCTGATGCCTTTTTACGAAACGGATGTTTTGATAACACGACAGTAGCTCGCCACCGTAGGTTCGAGAGTTCCACGGCAGGCTAGCATCATGCAAGGAGGGAATACCAATGAAGATGTTACGTTCTATAATTTTCAGTTTGGTGGCGTTGTTAGTCCTGACGGGCGCCACGTGGGCAGCCGAAACGCCATTCTATAAGGGCAAGACGATCCGCATCATCGTGGGTTACAGTCCTGGAGGCGGATTTGACACGTTCTCCCGGCTTTTGGGTAGATATCTGAGCCAGAATGTGCCGGGGAATCCATCTGTGCTCGTGATGAACATGCCGGGAGCAGGAAGCAAATCCGCGGCCAATCGCGTCTACGCTATGCAACCGGGTGACGGCCTTACGATAGTCGCGTTCAACGCTGGCTCTTTGGTGGATGCTGTAGTCGGAAGCCCTATGGTTAGGTTCGATCCGCGGAAGTTCATCTGGCTTGGAGACCCGGCCATCGGGAGCCTTCCGCAGGTCCTCTGGATCCGAGGTGATCTTCCCATCAAGACGTTCGATGAGTTTAAGAACTCCAAGAAGCTCCTTCACGCCGGGTCTACAGGCTTCGGGTCAGGGGCTACGTCGGCGACCCTCTTTCTCCGTTATTTGGGCTATCCCATCAAGGCGGTTATGGGCTATCGCGGCACGTCTAACATCATGGCCGCCATGGAGCGAAAAGAGCTCGATGCAAGGGTCATGGCCCAGGCAACCATGCAGGGTAACTACAAGCGATACATAAAGAGCGGTTTGGTGCGCCCGATCCTGGCCATGGGGGACGAGTCGCGTGTCAAGCAGATTCCCGGGATCGCCACGCTCAAGGATCTTAAACTCAACGCTGAACAGCAACGCATTGCCGACTTTCTTACGGGGACGTGGAAGCTACTTCGCCTCTTTGCCCTCTCCCCGGGCACGCCGCCAGATCGTGTCGCCATCCTGAGGAAAGCCTTTACGGACACCCTTGGTAGTCCGGAGTTGTTGAAGCACGCGAAACGCCAGAAACTCATTATCTCCCCTGCTTCTCCGGAGTCTATCGAACGGACCGTCGCTGATCTTTATAAGGCCCCACAGGAGCTTCGCGACAAGTATACCGAGATTGTAATGAAGGCGAACTAGTTGAGGGGGCTCTGTTGGTCGGTGTCGGTGGGAGCAGCCATGAGGGATTCGTAGAGTCGCAGTGCGTGTTCCTTCGGCCTCTCTCGGTGTTCCACGGAAGCTAACTGGGGGATGAGTTAGACTTGGGGAACTTTGATCTCCTCGGCATTGAGTTAACGTGCGTTAGGTGAGCCGTAAAGGGAAGGCGGGTTCTGATCGCTCCAAATGCCGGCTAGAGCGCCGAGCTAATCGGCTAGGCCACGGTCCACGATGTAATGGGCAGCGGCTCGGACGCTAGCGGCTGCAGGGATGAAATCGATGTTCAGCAATTCCCGAGCCCGCGTGTTCTCGAGGGCTTGGGTTCTGCCGAGATGGGGCACGACGGAACGGATGGTGCGGTTGAAGATCCCTATGAGCCGGATGATGAAGTCGGGGGCGGTTCTCATCGGGATGCCCCGTCCGGGATAGACTTCTTTCAGTGTCTCGGCAATGTCGGTGAGTCGCATGAATTCGGCGGCTCCAATAACTCGTTTACCTACGGAGGCTGGTGCCGTGAGGGCACGACTGTGCATCCGTGCGATGTCCGAGACGTCTACGATGCCGACGCCTACATTAGGCAACATTAGGTCTTTGCCTCGGAGTAGCCTTTCCACGATCCGCAACGAAGCTCCGTAATGGTCGTCAAGGGGACGGCCCAGGACGAGACAGGGGTTGATGGTGGTGAGTTCCATGGCTGGCGCCGTTCTTTCTACAAATTCCCATGCAGCCCGCTCCGCTAGGGTCTTTGATTTGCCGTAGGGGCTGATTCCTGCCCATGAAGGATCACTCCAGTCGGCTTCGTTGTATCTGCATCCTCCGGGGGTCCTGGACCGGTTTGTGATAGCCGCAGACGATGATGTAACTACGACGCGACGAACGCCAGCCTTGTGGGCTGCCTTTAGAGCTCTTAGGGTGCCGTTTACCGCGGGCCGTATGAGTTTATTCTCGTCCCGTGGCTGTGCCATGGGTAGGGGTGAGGCCGTGTGAATTAAGGCGTCTACGCCCGACATGGCTTCGAGCCAGCCGCCATCCTCGTTGAGGTCCAGTGTGACAAACCTGAGCTGCTGGTCGACGTCGAACGCCGAATCGAGATGTGGGCTCACCGCGCGTCGGACTTCGTCCTGACGAGACTCCGAGCGCAGCGAACCCACCACGCGATGATTCGTGTTCAATAATTCAAGGACGATGTGTTTGGCGATGAAACCGCTGGCGCCTGTGACGAGTACGGTCTTCACTTCTGAAAATGACCTCACGCTTCAGCCGTCGACTCTGCTCAAACCGAGTTGGATTCGCAGGAATCCTACACTTTGATTGACTAACAGAGACCCCTCGCCGTCGCAATTCGGAGTATGTGTCTCGTCACATGCTCCCTACAAAAGTCACCAATCTTGGAAGGGCTTGAACAGAAAGTGGAAAGAGGAGTAAATGAAAGAAGGGGTGGTAATTTTCGTTGACTACGTCCCCGCGGACCCAGCCAAGCCCAGGAACATCATCGAGAGATTAATTGGGCAAACACCCGGGAAACCCACAAAAGGAGATGCACATGGAACGGCCTAGGATACGACATATCGCCATCAACGCCCACGATCGCGACAAGATGGCGGATTACTATAAGGAACACTTCGGCCTTGAGGAAACGTCGCGCGGCCCAAATGGGACCATCTACCTCTCCGACGGGTTCGTGGGCGTGGCGCTCATTAGCAGTCCGAACTTACCCTACGGGATCCACCACTTCGGGTTTGTGGTGGACAGCGTGAATGCCATTGAGGAATCTGTGGAGCAAACTGCGAACGCCAACACTTATGGCGCCGTTGCGGAAAGTTGGATCACCGACCCCGAGGAGAATCGCGTGGACGTGTCCGAGCACGGTTGGCCTATTTGACCCCACGGAGTGGTAGGCGGGTAAGGATGAACAACGGAGGTCGCCGACAGGCGAACTCGGAGCGGAGTCTCACATGAGCGAATGGTTGAAGGCGCGTAGCGTTATCGATGAGATGGTGAACCAGCATTTTGAAAGCGCTGAGTACCGGCGTATCTTTGGCGTACGTCTCACGGCGGCCCGCCAGGCAATTTTAGATCTTCACTACCCCCACTATATCAAGAGCCGGCGCGACTGTTGGGCCGCAGCTTCCGCCAAGGCGCCCCTGGATGTCAAGCGGGCCATCTGGGAGCACGAGAAGGATGAACTTATTTTCGACGAGCGGTTAGGGTCCGCTCATCTGACGGACGATGATATGGCTGCGGCGACGGCCGAGGCCACACTGCTGCCGGGAGCACGAGCTGCGTTTTGGGCCTGGGTCCACCTTTGTTCGACGCGTTCGTGGATAGAGAGCCTGATGATCAATCACGCCACGGAACGTAAAAACAACAATGACATCGTTAGTGGTGGTGGCTTCACTCACCGCATGGCTATGAAGAAGGCTCGCGAGATTGTTGGTTCCGTAGAGAAGCTCGACCCAAACACGCAGCTCCACATGACCGCTGATATCGGACACTCGGATATGTTTGACCCGGTGTTTGACAAATATGTGCGGGACGCCGACACCGGTGCCACGGTGATCCGGGCAGCGCAGGATTGCCTGGCTCTAGACCGGGCGTATAGGGGAACGCTAGGGTCGGCGATGTTGGAGTTGTAAGTGGACTGATGGCGCGGCTCAGAAGTGACAGTCATGTTGCGACGCCGTTGTGGAAGGTAGCATGGGCACGGTGATGGGCAAGAATGGGCTGGTAGCGTGTAGCCAACGCCTGGCTTCGCTGGTGGGTGTCCAAGTAATGGCCGAGGGTGGCAACGCTGTGGACGCCGCTATAGCTTCCGCCGCCATGCTCGGGGTACTTGAGCCCATGTCGATCGGCCTTGGCGGTGATGCATTTGCCTTGCTCTACATGGCTGAAACTGGCGAGATGAGAGCTCTTGACGCCAGCGGTCGGTCATCCTACGCATCCGATGCGTCATTCCTTAGGGCGCAAGGTCTCCATGAGATCCCCCAAACAGGAATTCATTCTGTCACGATACCGGGTGCGGTCCACGGCTGGGAGACTCTTCTTGAGGAATACGGGACGCGCACCCTCGGGGATCTTCTCGCTCCGGCTATCCGCTACGCGGAGGAAGGCTTTCCTGTCAGCAGTTTCACTAGTCACGAGTGGCACAACCTTGAGGGCAAGTTGAGAAAGAACGAAGAAGCCGCGGCCGGTTATCTCGTCGATGATCGGGCGCCCCGACCCGGAGAGATGTTCCGACAGCGCGATTTGGCTCGGACCTTGCGTGGAATCGCCGAAGGGGGCGCGGAGTTTTTCTATCGCGGGGAGGTGGCTGAGAAATGCGTGCGTTGTTCGCAGAAGTTAGGCGGCGCCTTCACCATGCGGGATTTTGAAACTCACGTCTCGGAATGGGTGGATCCCATCCGAATTTCTTATCGGGGCCATGAAGTCTACCAGTTACCTCCGGCCACCCAGGGGTTCGTCACTTTGCAGATGCTTAAGATCCTCGAAGGCTATGACTTGGAGTCCCTTGAGCACAATGGGCCTGAGTATCTCCATCTGTTTATCGAAGCAAAGAAGCTCGCTTTTGCTGATCGCGAACTGTATCTTGCCGATCGGGAAGCCATGAGCGTGGGCTGCGAGACCCTTCTGTCCGAGGAACGGATAGCTGCTATGAGGGGCGAGCTTCAAACGGGTCGCGCGGCGATGAGCGTCGCTGCCGTCCCGGTTACAGGGGACACTGAATATATCGCAGTGGCTGATGGGTGGGGGAATCGGGTTTCTTTCATTCAGAGTCTGTTCATGGGGTTCGGTTCTGGAGTAGCGGTCGAGGACACGGGAATCGTGCTCCAGAATCGAGGTCACATGTTCAACTTGGATCCTGGGCATCCCAACTGCTTGGGGCCGCACAAACGGTGTGCCCACACCCTGATGCCTGGGATGGTCTGCAAAGAAGGTAAGCCGGTTCTTGTCGTGGGTCTCAAGGGAGGCCACGTGCAGGCGCAGGTCCAGAGCCAGATAATCGCCAATGTCGTTGATTTCGGCATGACGCCGAAAGAGGCCTTGGCCGCATGCCGGTTCAATCATCTTTCTGGCGCCGACGTGTCGTTAGAGCCGGAATTCCTCGGCGAAGCAGTGAGCGGGCTGGAGGCGCGAGGACATCACGTAGTCTCCGGATCCCCTGAGAGTTTCGGCGGTGCTAACGTCATTGTAATCGAACCGGAGACCGGTGTCCTCAAGGGTGCATCAGATCCACGCAAGGACGGTTGTGCCATCGGGTTCTGATATTCATTGGGAGGTGTCGACTTGGACGTCAAGGGTTGGCGTAAAGCAATCGGTGATATGGTTCGGGGCCACATGGCATCCGATACCCTGGCCCAATACTATTCCATAAAGCAGACCCCGTTGCGGGCACAGGTCGTCATCCGTGAACGTGCTCATTTTGTACGGCATCGGCGTGATTGTTGGGCCTATGTCTCAGGGAAACCTCCTGTGTGGTCGGTAAAGCAGAAGATTCTTCAGCATGCGTATGGGGAGGTAATCAAAGATGAGCATTCCGAACATGGGCACATCAACTTGATTTTGCAACAAGGTAAGACAGTGGACCTTAGCGTGGATGAAATTCTGCGAGCGGAGCCCATTCCTACCACGCGCGCGACACTCTACGGCTGGGCATGGATCGCCCGCGAGAAGTCTTGGCTGAATGGGTTGGCAGCATTGACGGTTACGGAGTGGTGCAACGACGACAGGCTACTGGCGGATCAAGGGGGTGGAAATTCGCCTCGTATGGCCCAGCGCTGGATTTAGAGTTGTGGGTTCGTCGATCAAAGGCCGCCGAATCTCTCGCTCTATGTTGAATCAGGTACAACTACGGGCAGGAGCATGAGCCTGTTGTTATAATAGCCTCCGAATTCTACGGGAGGACGTCCTACGCGTTTCGCGACAATCGCTGAGGTGTTGGCAGGATCGATCTGCGGTGCTGCGTGGGAGTGAAATCTGCAAATGGTTGGTTCCGGCGTGCAGTGTAGGCACGCTTTGACGAGAAAGGGTATCGAATGGCACAGCTAAGACATATCGCGATCGCTACAAAAGACCCAGAGACAACCGCTGCTTTCTATCAGAGGGTGTTCGGTCTTCAGTTCGTAAAGCGCGTGCCTGACTCGCCGCGTGGAGGCGGTGTGTTCCTATCTGACGGGCATATTAACTTTGCATTTCTGAACTATCCTTCCGACGAGGCTGCGGACATGGTAGGCGGGGCCAGCTATGAAGGCCTCCATCACATGGGGTTTCAAGTGGAAGATCTCGAGGAGGCGAATGCCCGTTTAGCAGGGACAGATGCGGAAATACTCGGCGATGCAGTTGGCTCACACCACAGCTTTAATTTCGAGCAGAAGGTGCGTGGTCCTCATGGGATAATTATGGACATGTCCAGCAAAGGCTGGGATCTTGAACCATCGGAGACCCTCCCTTCCGAAAAGAAAGGCTAAAGGCAAGGGCCCATAGGCGGTTACCGCCAACAGTCAAAGCGATCTGTTTCAATACAAGTGCTTATGACCTCGCACTGGCTGCGGGGTTCTTGCCGCTAGCCCTCTCAAGTCAAAGCAGTGCCGCCGCAAGACCTCCCACCACCACTACGCTAGTAGCAAGCCAGCGAAACGCCGTTACGGACACTCTCGCCCGAAGCCATCCACCCGTGAAGTAACCGAAGGTGATCCCCGGTAGGCCGTAGAGCACGAATTGCCAAGTGACAGGGGAAAGCAGGTCCATTTTCCAGTAAAAGGGTAGCGAGAACGCGGAGACGATTAGGAAATAGGCGATCAGGGTGGCGCGGAACTGGGCTGGGTCCCACTGCTGTTTCAAGCCTAGTAGAACCAGCGGGGGGCCGGATACGGACGTGCTGGCGGCTAAAAAGCCGGCAATCAGGCCAGCGCCGGCACACGGTGCGAAGTCTTTCGTATAAGGGGGGCCTGGTTTCACCTGCAACAAAAGTGCCAGGGCGATCATCAGCAAACCTATGCCGCGTTGCAGGGTGATCGTGTCCACCTTCCCTAGGATAAGCGCACCCAGAGGCACCATTAGGGCAGAGCTCACCACAAGGATGGCTAGGTGCGGCCGGTCAACCTCATCGCGGAGTTGGATAATCTGCGCAACACCCAGAGGTAGGTATAGGATCACAATGCCGGGTACGACTACGGTGGCCGGCATTGCTACCACCAGTGCCGGCACGGAGAGGATCATCATGCCGGCCCCGGTGATCCCCTGCAAGCTCGCAGCCAATAGCACTACGGCGAAAGCGTAGAGTCCTGTTTCCCAACCCACTAAGAATGTCCTATTCCCGTTCTATCCACGGACCATGCTCGGT
The DNA here is from genome assembly GCA_964438895.1 of uncultured Syntrophobacterales bacterium. Lineage (GTDB taxonomy): Bacteria > Desulfobacterota > Binatia > UBA9968 > JAJDTQ01 > JAJDTQ01. The sequence goes on from CAYTMJ010000014.1 coordinate 186,398, forward strand.
GTCGTTAGCCCGTGAAGTATCCTAGATAGCGAAGCCAAATGAAGTGGAGCGGTAGTGTCACCACCCATGCGAGCAAGGTTAGCGCCAGTAGCAGGCGAGCGGCATTTCCGATTCGTGTGCCGGCCATGCGTGCAGCCACGACCATGGGAGGTAGCTCATAAGGGAAGGGCGCCATGGACCAGTTGACTGCCTGGGTCAGCAGTACGGTAGCCACGGGCCATCCGGTAGCGAGGCTGATGTCCCTCGCGAGGGTGGCGGCAATCATGGGTTCACCGGGGACGGTAGTGCAGATGCTGATAATCATTCCCACGGCGCTCATGGCGGCGAGATTAGAAAGGTCGTGGCCTGGGTGCATGGGAATCATGGTCAACAGCCAGTTGGCCAACAGGTCTCCCAGGCCGCTGTGAACTGCTACGGAGCCCATGCTAGCGATGCCGCATATAAAAAACCACGGCCCTAAGTTGACTTTTCCGAGTAGGGAGGCCGCTGCAATGCATCCAAGGCGTGGTAGTAGACATAGGATCCCTGCTCCCAGTGCGACCCAGGCAGGTGATATGCGATGCCAGTGGTCGGTCACCCACAGCGCTAGCGCCACTAGGAGAATTAACAAAAGATTGCGCTCGGCTGCGGTCCAAGGCGCGCTTGGAGCGGGTGAGCCCGCTGGTTGAAGTTTTGCCGGGAACAGGGCCGAAATAAGAAACGGTAGGGCTATGAGATTAACGATGCTTATGACTGGGAAGTGTAGCAGAAAATACTCGCCGTACGTGATCTCGATATTGTATATACTATTAGCAGCCCCGAGGAGGACGATATTAGGCACGGCTGCGGTGAGGATGCCGAAACTGGGGAAGATGCTACCGGCGGCCACGGCTAGGGTGATGCCGGTACGACCGTTGCTACCGGCGCCGAGTCCCAATCGCTCGCCCATGCTCAAGAAGATCGGGAGCATGACCAGTATACGGCTCATGTTGGAGGGCACGATAAATCCCATGAGTACAGCGGTTAGGACGATGCGCCAAAGAAAACTGCGATACGATGTGCCCACATACGCCACCGCGGCTGTTGAGATGCGTGCTCCGAGGCCGGTGGTCTGTACGGCCGCAGCAATGATTAGCCCGCCGAACACAAGCCAGCCCGCAATGGAGTAGAACCCGGCGAAGGCAACTTGGGGATCTGCGCTAGTAACGGTGACCGCTAGGAAGCAGAAGATGATCGCGGTGAAATATTCTGGAACCACTGCTGTGGCCCAGAGGGTGATGCACAGGATGATCACGCCGGCGGTAGGCAGTATCCCCGCAGGCAGTCCGATGGGTGCTGGCGCGATGGCTAGTGCAAACCCTGTCGCGCAGCCGAGGTACACCACTGCCCGCTGAAAAGAAAATGTCATTCAGCGTCAGGTTGTTGTTCGGGGGCCTGGTCTGCGAACGCGGGGAGGCGCATACAGTTCTTGTGGATACGGGCCAGCGTCGGGTAGTGGGCCATGTCCACGCCGAAGCGCTGAGAGTTGAGGACCTGCGGCACCAAGCAGACATCGGCCAGGGTCGGCTGGTTTCCTAAGCAGTGGTCGCCGGTTCGGAGATCGCTCTTCAGCATAGTCTCCATCGCCCGAAAGCCTTCGTCAATCCAACGCGTCGCCCAGGCAGCCCTAGCGTCGGTGTCGAGCGACAGGTTGTTTTCCAGGAATTGTAGGATGCGGAGGTTATTGATCGGGTGAATATCGCAAGCGACAATCTGTGCCAGTGCGCGGACCCAGGCTCGGTCCAAGGGCGCGGTGGGCAGAAGAGGCGGTTCTGGAACCTGTTCCTCTAGATACTCGATGATGGCCAGGGATTGTGTAAGCACCATTCCATCATGCATCAGGGCTGGTATTAAACCCTGAGGATTCCGTTCTACAAACTCCGGTGCCTGCTGTTCATTTCGGCGTAGATGGATCGGTTGGAGATCGTAGTCGAGGCCTTTGAGTGAAAGTGCGATGCGCACACGGTATGACGCAGAGCTTCTGAAGTACCCATAGAGTTTCATGAACCCTCCGATGGCGGCAGTTGCTATTTTTACTGCCCAGGACTTTGTGGGCCCCCTGGGCTTGCCGTTGGAGAAAGCTATATGTTGTTTTTGTGCTAGGTGTCCACCGGGGCCCATGTGGTTGGCGGAACTTTAATGGCAGGCGCGCATTGTTAAGGGGGTAGTTCGAAAGTTGAAAGCTTGTAGACGCGTTGTCCAGGAGGTAGTGATGTTTAATTCCGTGGCATGCCTATCTGCCGAAGCAGCCCTCGATATTACAGTACGCAACGCTCCGGTATAAAAAGCCGGCATTGATCTCTACCCAGATTTTTGGTGTCACTCGAGGTGACGTGCCTTACTAGAGCCTAGGTCGAGAGTAGTGGGTTTCAAGCACAGTTTGTAAGGAACCATGGGGGAATTTCGAATGAACAAGATTGATGTCGTGGATGCGGATTCTCATGTCATGGAGGTTCGAGAAACGTGGGAGTTTCTGGATGGGGAGTTCCGGGACAGAAGGCCGGTGGTGGTTCAGGGGGAAGGGTTGGCTACCAACTCCCATATAGACGCGTGGTGGCTTGTTGATGGTCAGATCCACCCGCGGCTTTGGGGGAAGGGCACTACTTTTAGTGGCACTCCGCTGGAGATGAAGTTCGCCCAGGACAAGACGTTCAGCATCGGGAGCCAGGGCATGACGGACATAGACGCCCGCATCAGGGACTTGGATGCCTTCGGCATCGAGATCCAAGTCATCTACTCGTCCTTGCTGTTTCACCGCCTCACCGAAGATCCCAGGTTCGAAGCCGCGCTGATGCGGAGTTACAATTCCTGGATCTCGCAACGTTGTAACGAGCGTCCCGAACGGTTGAAATGGGCTGCGGTCATTCCCATGCGAGATCGTGAGGCCTGTGTGGCGGAAGTTCATCGAGCCCGTGAGCTTGGCGCCGTCGGCCTTATGGTTGGAGGTACTGCGGGCCACACTTTGCTGCACCACCCCGATTTGTCGTCGTTCTATGCGGCGGCCTGCGAGGTGGAATTGCCCGTATGTATCCACACAGGCTGGAGTGCCCCGGGTCTTACGCAGACCTGTGAGGACCCTTACGCTTCGTTAATTCTGAGCTTCACGCTGCCAGTGCTCATGGGATTTTTCAGTATCCTGGGCGGCGGTGTGTTAGATCGTTTTCCCAACCTCAAGGTAGCCTTTCTAGAGGCCGGTTCTGAATGGATTCCGTACATGGTGGGGAGGATGGATCACTACCACCCTGTGGTGGCGATGCTTGGAAACCGTTCGAAGAAACCCCCCAGTGAATATTTGAAGGAAGGCCGGGTGTACGTGACTTGCGAGGCGGAGGAGGCGTTTCTGCCCCAGGTCATTGACTTGGTGGGAGAAGACCAGATCCTCATCGAAGGCGATATGCCCCACGCCGAAGCCCGGGAGACGGGAATTCAGGAAATCCGCGAACGAACCGACATTTCGGATGGGGTCAAGCAGAAGATCCTACGCGACAACGGGGCGGCGTTCTATAGTCTGTGACGCACTCTGGGTCGGTTCGTACCGTAATGTTCGTCGCCACCACTCTGTCAGAGGCCGTAAAACACCTTCGGGTTATCGGTCAAAATCTTTTCGATGATTCTTGCTGGGACATCCTTCCGCTGTCGCATGACGTCCACCATACGCGGCTCGTTGGCGGGGTCGGTGTGTCCGTAATCTGATCCGATAAGCAGGTTATCTTCGCCAGTATAGTTGAGTAGATATGGAAGATCCTCGTCCGCTTCGCAGGCCACGTAGATACGATAATCACGGAACAGTTCTACATTAGTCTCGTGTTTCCAACTCGGACGCTGAATTCCTTTTCGCCCTCCTGCAGCCACGGCACGGGATTCCCGTCGCAGCAAATGCAGCAGATAGGGGATCCAGCTTGCCTTGGCCTCTATGAAACCGAACCGTAGGCCGGGATATCTTGCTGGTAAGTGATTAGCAACGATATCTCGAAAGGCGAAAAGCGGTAACACTACCTGATTTGCAAAGACTGAGCTGATGGCTAAGTCGAAGAGATTGAGCAAGGTAGGGGAGCCGGAGCCAGTATGGATACAGATGGGCAAGTCTAGCTTCTCGGCCTCCTCGTATAGAGGGAAAAAGTACGGATCAGCTATGCTGCGGTCGCCTTCGAGCCCGCGTAGGGTGACACCTACGGCACCGGTGGTTTTGCCCTTCCGCATTTCCTCCAACGATGCCTCCATAGTATGTAGCGGCGGTACCACGACCCAGCGAAGCCGCCCTCCGGATTGAGCCCAAACATCTCCCATCCAATCATTGTAGGCCTGACACAATGCGGTCTCCAATGCTGGATCGTCGGTTAGGTAGACTAGGAACAGTGTTGGGTAGATGACCTGGGCCTCCACACCTAGCTTGTTCATGTCCGCTAGCCGCGCCGGTACGTCGGTGATCTCTCGGCAAGCGATGAGGACATCTTGGCGCCGAACCTGGCCTTTGGATCGTGACGGGGTCACAAGCCGGAAGCCACCTCTGCCCGCGGGCTTGGGAAAGAGGTTACCGTCGATTAGCCACAAGACGTTGATGTCCCCGTAGAGCGTGTCGTCCGGTAACTCGGTCATCACCGGTCGGCGGGGATACATGGAGGGGTCCATGAGCTCCCACATCCCCTCTGATTCGGAAATGTGGGTATCTGCGTCGATTACACCTGGCATATAGTCCTCGCTACCGCTTGAGGTTTTCGGACCGCGTCCGCATCTTTTATGGGATCTAGCGGATCGCAATGGTTGCTTGTTCCCAGTCGGGTCATACGGATGCTCTCAGGTTTCTGCCCTCACGTTCAACTCCATCACACCGATCTTTTCGATCTCGCCACGGAGCCTGTCGTTGTTGAGCAGCGTGTGGACTCCGGCCGGCGTGCCAGTGGTGATGAGGTCGCCAGGTCTCAGGGTCACCACGCTAGAAAGAAAACGGATGTGGTCCCGAACCCCGCAGATCATGTCGCTGGTGTGGGAAGTCATGACTTGCCTACCATTGTGCCAGGCGCTTAGGGAAAGGTCCTGCGGGTCCGGGATCTCGTCCTTAGTGACGATCCAGGGGCCCAATGGGCTGAACGTATCGAAACCCTTGCGAATATTGCGGGTGTTCTGTTTCCCGCGGCCCCACGGATCACGTTGGCTGATGTCCCAGCAGATTGTATAGCCGAAGACATAGTCTAACGCATCCTCTTCGGTCACCTTCCGTGTGGTCTTCCCGATAACTACACACAACTCGCACTCAAAATCCACGTCGTGTGATACTTTGGGAAGGATTACGGTCTCACCGGGGCCGATGATAGACGACACCGGCTTCAGGAAGTCCTGGGACATGTGGTCGTCTTTGTCCGGTAGCTCCCTGTATCCGCCGCCCATGCGTGATTCCATCTCTTTGCGGTGGTCCATGTAGTTGGAAGCCGCAGCCCATAGTGACGTAGGGTTGTCGATGGGGGCTCTAAGGGTAACTTGCCCTAGCGGTACGGAATTGTTGGATCCGATGCACTCGTTGACGCAAGGCCGAGCGTCCCCGTTCTCGGTGAGCGCTTCGATGACTTGGATCATGGTGTGGCCGGGTCTCAGGATCCCTGCCGCTTCCATGGCAGCACCAATGGGATAGACCCTATCGTCCACAACAGCGCCTGCCTGCCTATCGTCGTAGGTGCAAATTTTCATGTAAACCCCTTTAGTTTCGCCAGCGTTGGTGCCTTATAGCACAGGGTGCGAGGAGGGGGACAGTGCGCGCCAACTCCAGTAAGGATGTGATAAGGTGAACTCCGGAGTTCTTTGAACAAACGCGGTCGTCGCTATGGAGATGGAGCATGAAGACGCGAATCCGACACATTGCCCTCAATACAGAGAATTGGGACCGGATGGCCCGGTTCTATCAGACAGTCTTCGAGATGAGGAAGATTACGACCGGGATGACCGACGAGAAGGGCAACTACAATCCCAACCGCGGCCACATCAGCGACGGGGTTATAGGCTTTGCCATGTTGCAGAAACATCCAGGGAACGCGTCTGGACTGGATCACTTCGGTTTTGAAGTGGAGGAGATACCGGTGGTGCTGGAGCGGATACACAGCGACTATCCAGAGCTGCTGGTAGCTATGAGCCTCCCCCACGTGCCGTTCTCGGTTTCCCGCGGCACCGACCCTTGTGGGACACAGTTTGATATCTCACAAAAAGGGGTCGCTAAGGTACGGGAAGGCTATCTAGAAGGTGGATGGGACCAGCCCAGGCAGATCAGTCATATCTCCATCCGCTCGAAGACACCGGAGCGTATTGCTGAGTTTTATCACAACGTCTTCGAGCTCGATGTTGGCAAGGCGCCGTCCCCGGATGGCAGTTTTCGTGTCAGTGACGGCAAGGTGGAGCTGTTGGTGCGGCCGTGCGACAACACACTCTATCGGGGCATGCGTGAGGGGTTGGATCACATCGGTTTTCGGGTCGAGGACCTGGAGAAGGCGCGGAAGGATATTGAAGCTCTGGGCGTCACCGCTCCTGAGTCGGCGCCTAGCAACCTGGATGTGGGTCGTTTCGGCGCCATGACGCGGGCTGATCTCGAAGGGTGTGTCATCGGACAATACGCCATGGCTGATCCTGACGGGATCCTGCTCGATCTCACCGAGTAATAGGGCGTGGCCGCTGTGGGCCGCTCTTCAGCAACCTCGCTAGCTGGCGTGCTCCTAAGTTGTCGGACGAACGGTCGGTCCTCTATGACTCTGCTGGCGTGGCTGCTTGGGTGAGGGCACCGATGTCATCCAGGTCCACCACCTGACGGCAGGCACGAATCATCTCTTGGGTCGATGGCGCCCCCAGTATCGGATCCGCGAGGGCGTGGACTTTCTCGTCCATATTTTCATCGGACAGTGGGCATTCGAGACTCCCCGACGCGTGCTCTACGACTTCTTCGAAGGAACGGCCGTCCTTTAATCGAATCGAAACCATGGCACGGGCTTCGTGCATGGCATCATCTACTACGGCAGAGATGCGATCTCGTAGGGCCATGACCCGTGGATCCCGGACGATATCGTCCGTGAAACCCGCGACGTCGACTTGGCCAAAACAGAGCGCAGCACTGACAGCGTGGTATACACTGAATTTGCCCTGGAGCCCGGTACGCGGCGTTTTGTTGCCGGTTAGTTCCAACACTAGCGGGTGGACGCGTAGATTTACGGACTCGATGTCATCTGCCGTAAGTTCGTGCTCCTGCTTCAATCGGATACAGGCGTCGAGGCTCGGATGGATCACAACACCGCAGGGATAGGGCTTGTAGGTGTTGAGCAGGATCTCGTAACTATCGCCGAGGCCGCCGCAAATCGAGGTGTAGTCTTGTTTCGTGGATAACACCTGGGCGAAGCCGCGCGGGGCTTCAATGGCCCGCTCAGAGCCGCTCATCCCCTCCGCGGCCAAGAGGGCGGCAATAAGGCCGTTCTGAGCTGCTCGCCCGATGAGGAAGGGCTTCAACATGGTGCCGAACATCTCCCGTAGTCCAGCTGCTTGGGTGGCGGCCCCGGCTAGTGCCCAACACATGCGTTGGACGTCTAGTCCCAGCAGGCGGCCGCTGGCGGCCGCGGCTCCAAAGACGCCGGCGGTACCGGTGATGTGCCACCCGACATCGTAGTGGTTCGGGGAGATGGCGTTGCCAATGCGGCACTCTACCTCGACCCCGAGAATTAGTGCGTGGAGGAAGTCGCGCCCGGACACGGACCGATGCTGGGCCAATGGCACCAGGGCGGAGGCCACTGGGCCGGCGGGGTGGATGATAGTGCGGAGGTGGGTATCGTCGAAATCGAATACATGGGAGCTGATGCCGTTGAGCAACGCTGCATGCGGAACATCGATCAGCGTGGTGCGGCCAAGTACCGAGGACTGCGGTTGTCCCATGAAAGGGCGTAGGGCCCGTAACGTGACGTCTACAGTTTCGTGGCCCGATCCCCCGACGGCGCAGCCCATCCAATTGAGTAGTGTACGTACCGCCTCGTCACACACCGGATCGGGAATAGATCGAAATTCTGACTCGCATACCCACTCTGCCAGGCGTTTGGTTACTTCTATATCTGTGGTTTTCATAGAACGGGCTCCGTAACGAAAAAGCCGGTGTCGATTGGACTCCCCGGTAGTGCGCGATTTGCCGAGCCCTGTGACTCAAGCTCGGATGGTCGCGAGTGCTACAATCCTTGACAAGGTGCAATGTGGGCTTCAATGTTGAGTTAATATGTAACTTAGATTGACGGAGGTGAGAAATGAACTGTGTCGACGCTGACGGGCACGTTGAGGAGTGTCTGGACACTTTTGATGACAAGTATTTGGACCCCAATTTCCGAGGCCAACGGCCACGGGTGGTCGGAGTTGACGGGATGGCCTACTGGATGATCGACGAGCAGCTTTTTCCCCGTCGGGTAGGACGGGGCTGCAACAACCTTGGTACGCCCGTTACCATCAACGGCGAACCCGCAAAGCACTCGGTGGGGAAAGCGGACAGCGTGGCTAGCCAGGAGCTGACCAATGTTTCTGATCGACTCAAGATTATGGACGAAGAAGAAATTGCTGTGCAGGTGGTCTACCCGACGCTCTTTCTTGCTTATCCGCTTACAACCAACACCTCTCTGGCCACCGCATTGTGCGACTCCTACAACCGGTGGTTGGGTGATCGGTTAGCCGGAAGCGATCGCATCAAGTGGGCTGCTGTGGTGAATCTTGACGATATTGGCGGCGCTGTTCGTTCGGTGCGGGAAGCTGCGGAATTGGGGGCAGTTGCGGTCATGGTACTAGGAACCGCAGGGGACCGATTGCTGGACGAAGATGAGTTGCTGCCTTTCTATGAGGCCGTAGAGGGGAATAATTTGGCGCTGGGGGTACACGTCGGCTGGTCCTGCCCCTCGGTAAACAATCTTTATTCGCACATCTATCCCTCTGGTGTCATTGCTTTCCACATGCCAGTTCTGATGGCTTGCACTTCCCTGATCGCTGGCGGCATTCTCGACCGATTTGAAGCCATGCGCGTGGTGTTTCTGGAGGCCGGATGCATGTGGGTTCCTTTCATGTTCGACCGGTTGAAGCACCGGTTTGAGAACCAAGGTGAGTTGCTGTTGAAGTTCATTCCCGAGTGCGTGCCTAAACAGGCGTTGCCAGCGATGGATTATATCGAGAAGGGGACCCTCTTCTTTAGCGCTGAGATTGAGGACTCGTTGCTGCCGCAGGTGATAGATTTGGTGGGGGAGGGACAAGTTGTGATTGGGACGGACATGCCGCATGGTGACCGGGAGCGGTTCGCCGCGCGGATGTTGGGTGAGCGCACAGACATTTCCGCTGCCGCCAAGGGGGCCATCCTGGATGCTAACCCCAGGAGACTCTACGCACTGTAGAGATGGAAGGGACGTCGTTTGCTACGTTTCAGGGAAGAGCGGCGGGCGTTTGTTGGGTTCCGGGAGGCGGGTATGGCGGTGAAGGCTTCTCTCGGGTCCAGGTATAGTCGTTGGGTACGTGGTGGGACCAACGCTTCAAGCCGAGGACCTGGGAATTACGGGTACGGATTGTATACGTTGGCTCCGGGTGGTGTCACAATTGTAACGACCTCACTCTACTCACTGAATTGATCTGATAACAATACAACGACGGGTGAGCCGTTTGGACGTGGCTGTGGTCGAACTGGGGGCTGGGAGGTAGGCTCCATAATACAAGCGGGCGTACGACTGGTCATCAGCATGCAGGCTATGATGTGGGCTGGCCTCGGGCTTGCAAACGTCAAAGCTGAGGCGGTTGGTTGTTCGATCACACGTACCCAGGGGTGCCGACTCGGAAATGGGTACGGCCACTGGCTCTTGCGGGGCGAAGGCCACCTAGCGGATTCGTAAAATCCGGTTCCCCAGTTAGCTTCGGCGGTATGCCTCTACGCTAATTTCGGTGCAACTTTGTCCGTGAGTAACCGGATGGATTGGACAACACGTTCTTGGGGGATCTGGCCGCCGTGGTTCATGTCTAGGATTACGCCTGTCAGCCCCATGCGCTCACGGAATTCCTCCACGCGGTCGATGACCGACTCGGGTGAGCCAAAGGCCACGCGAGTACGCAGGAACTCGTCGTAGTTGCTTAGGAACCGTTGTGCTTGGGTCACGCGATCGGTATTGTTCATGGCCTGGGCTTCACCGATGACCCGGTGGAGATCGTGAACCACGCTAGCTTTCGGGATCTCCCGCCCGAGGGAGTCCGACTCGGCAACGAAGAGCGGCATGCGTACGTGTATCTCTGGTGGGTTGGCATGGCCCGCAGCTTCCCACTCCTCGCGATAGACCTGCAGGCAGTCCTCGTAGTAGTCACCCATAAACCATAGTACGATGTTGAAACCCTGTCTGGCGGTGGCAGCGAATCCTTCGGGGTTTCGAACGGCCATATAGATAGGGGGATGGGGTTTCTGCAGGGGCTGCGGTGATATGCTGATGTCGTGGTACGAGTAGTAGTCGCCCTCGAAAGAGAAGGTCTCCTGAGTGAAGGCGCGCATGACAATTTCGAGGGATTCGGTGAAACGCGCGGTGCTCTCGGAATAGGGAATATTGAAACCATCATAGAACTTAGGGATACTACTGCGACCGACTCCGAAGTCGAACCGTCCATGACTCATATGATCGATGGACGCGACCTCCTCCGCAATGCGTAAGGGATTGCCTAGAGGTAGTACCTGCACCGCTGTGCCTATGCGTACCCGCGTGGTGCGCGAGGCTATGGCACCCGCGACCGCCATAGAGGCCGACAGGACCGAGGCCTTCGGGCGGAAGTGATGCTCCACGATCCAGATGGAGTCCATCCCCGTGGCCTCGGCGACATCCACTTGTTCGAACAATTCGTCGAAGGCCTGAGTCTGCCCCTGATCCTTACGAACGTGACAATCAACCAATAAACCGAACTTCATCCAAAACCCCGTTGTCTGTGTGGGAGCCTCTGCTCCCGAGAAGGTGAGTGAGCCTTGGGGAGCGGCGGAAGACCCGCGCTCCTGTTCGCTCGTATCCGTCTTTTCCCTACTTTAAGCTGCCTGTAGAGCCTTGTAGTGGGCGTCCTTCGAGATAGGGGCTAGCCCGCTGGCAATGACAGACCAGCTATCTCCGGCGTCGCTGCTACAGTAAATATCCCCGTTGGTGGTCGCGGCGAAGACCGAGGTGGTGTCACTGGTTGCTTCCAGGCAGAGCGCTTCGACGCTTGCTTGCAGTCGGTCCGGAAGTCCGTTTCGCAGTATTTCCCAAGTGCGCCCCCCATCTATACTACGTGAGATTCGTGCGTCCGCGGAATGGGTCTTTCGCCACTGCCCTGGATTGTATTGGGCGCTGCTGATGAACATCAATTCAGGATTTAGCGGATTCAGCACGCAGCCGTCCGGGTAGTTACCGAGCTCCGAAGGGCGAGAAATCCATTCGTCGAAATGTCTACCTCCGTCGAGGGATACATACAATCCGCGACCCGTGACGGCATACAGTCGTTCGCCGTCTTCCGGATGGATCACCAACCGGTGTACGTCCTCGTATATACCGTGAAGCTCCTTAAAAGATTCGCCGCCGTCCATGCTCTTGAGAAGGCCGCCCACTTCTACGCACACATATACGGTGTTTGGATCGCGGGGGTCGAAATTAATGTGCTTGGCATGGGCGATATGGGGCGAATCAGGAAACGTCCAGTTTGGTAGGCTGGGGACTGACCGGAGACCAGGGAACTCCGTCCAGTGCTCGCCTAGGTCGTCGCTGTAGAACAGACGCGCCGGCTCTGTCCCAGCGTACAACCGGGTGCGCGCATTGTTATGAGAGGACGCGATACTGTATACGTTCTTTTCACCGAGTCCGATCTCCCGCGTCACCCAGTTGGTACCGTGGTCGCTGCTCACTTGCAGACCGCCGTGAAATGCCCCGACAAAGAACATCCCGCTTTTCGGTTCCTGGTGAATCGCGCTGATGTGCTTACCTTCTAACATATGGTGAGCGATGCCCCACCCGTTGTCGTCGGCGCCGCGCTGTAGCACCGCAACGCCGTTTTGGGTCCCCACCCAGACTTCCTTGGAGGGGGAGGGGGAGGAATAAACGGTAGTTCCGCCATGGGATAATGCGATGGTCATGCCCGTACCTCTTCCAAGAACTCAGTCCCCGGTTCCGTATGAGCTGAACGGATTTACGGGAATGTGGAAACCGGATGCGAACGCGTGTTGAGTGGTTCGAAACCACGCTGCTATGCAAGGCGGTACACCTTCGCTATGGTGGTGTCAAGCTCTAGCGGGCAAAGTCGCTGGGCGTCCAATTTCACCATCGCAATCAGGTCAAAGAACACCAGTTTTTCAAAACCGGCCGCAACACGGGACGCCGGGGAGGCAAAATGGAGTTGACGCGGCTAAGGGTCCTTTACGGTGTTCTCGGTGACGGGAACGAAAGAGTGGCGCGCGATCCGACGGGGTATCTTGCTATTGAGCAGGGTATTTACCGGCATTTCGGGCTGGAGGTGCTCTGGGATCACGTTCAGGGAACGGACGAGCGCAATCAAGCACTGCTAGCGGGAGAGGCGGACCTGTCTCTCGTCATCGGGCGGGCGTCGCTGCAGCATTTCTTGCGCTCCGCGCAAACGCGAGTCATCGGCTCCTGTATGAATAGGAGTCCTTATCAACTGATGGTTCGACCCGAAGTACGTGCGCTAACAGAACTTCGCGGCAAAGCGCTAGCATGCCGCCGCATCATTGCCGAAACGGGGCCACTGGCCGAAACGTTTCTGGGGCGCGCCGGCCTCGAGCTAGGTGCTGATATCCGGCTCCAATCAGTGGACAACGACCAGCGCGCGTTGGATAGTCTGACGGTTGGCTCCGCCGACGCGGCATTGTTGCCGCGGCCCTTCGACTTCGTCGCCATGAGACGAGGCTTCCTGTCGTTGCCCGACTGGCCGGACATCGCGGGCGATCCCCTACCCATCAGCATCGAAACAATGGACTCCACCCTGAATCGAAAGGGAGAATCTTTGGCAGCGTTTTTGTCAGCTCATAGGGAGGGTATTCGTTATCTTCAGGGGCATCGAAATGAAACCCTGGCAATGTTGGGACGAGAATTCGGGTACGCGCCCGAGATGGCATCGGTGCTCTACGATGACTACCTGGTGCTTCTAGAGCCGCGTTTAACCGTGGATCGCACCCAATTGGAAAGGCTCTTACGGATGACAGCGCCAGATGCTCCCGTCAGTGTTCCGGAACTAGAGTCGCATTGGCTTACGCTGGGGGCCATGACTCAGCGGCCTTTGGCCGCCGAGTCCGAGTGAAGCCCTACTGAAGGACTCCACGTTTGCCTACCGAAGCCATAGCCCTAATGGCGGCCTTCGCGTATGCTTCGGTTTCAGTCTCCTCCCGACTGGGACTGCGCTACTCGACACCCCTCACTGCCACTTGTATGGCCATGGGAGTCCGCGTGGTTCTTCTTTGGTGCGCAGTGCTGTTGACGGGAGGCATACCGCAGGTGGCTTCGTCAGCGTTTCTGTTGTTCGTGTTCCTGGGTGTCATGCAGACAGGAACGAGCTATCTGACATTCACGGGCGTGGCGAGGATCGGCGCATCGCGTAGTCAACCGTTACGCACCACCTACCCTCTCTGGAGCGCTGCGTGGTCTGTCGCCCTATTGGGCGAGAGCCTCACTCCCGGTGTTTTGGCTGGAACCGTGTTGGTCGTGAGTGGGACGATTCTCATTTCCTGGAGCCCGGATCGTAACATGCTGAGCTACCGTTGGTGGCATGTCCTCTTTCCCCTTAGTGCGGGATTCCTTGCTGGCATTGCGTTTCCTGTGCGCCGTTATGCACTAGATATTTCGAATCAGCCGCTTTTCTTCGCAGCTGTTCTGGCCACGGTTGCATCGGTGTGTCTCGTTGTGTCTATGTCGGCGGGTGGTACCCGTGAGCGCATTGTCTGGGCCCGACGAGCTCTGTTTCCTTTCGTCGTGGCGGGGGTTTTTGAGACCGCAGCGTCCCTCCTGTCGCTTATTGCTGTAGGGATGGGTAGGGTGGTGGCGGTAGCCCCGTTAGTGGCTACTTCTCCGCTTTGGACCTTGTTCTTGACGGTGCTCGTGCTGCGCGGAGTGGAGCGGATCAGTGCTAGGTCTGTTGGGGGTACTCTTGCGGTGGTGGCCGGCACCGTCACCATCATCACGGTGGGAAGCTAGCGGAAGTTCACCATGACCTCTGAGTTGATCGCCATCTTGGCCGCTATCCTGTATGCGCTGAGTTTTATTTTCGCTCGAAGGGGCTTGCAGTATTCCAACTCGGCTACAGTGACAATGGTTTCTTTGATGGTCCAGTGCGTGATTTTCTGCACTGCGGTCGCGATCCATGGATTGCCCACGTTGGATTGGAACGCCCTTGGGCTGATCGCAATCGCTGGAAGTTTCCAGCCTTTTGTGCGGCAAATGACGTATCTGGGCATGCAGAAAATTGGCGCGGCGCGCAGCGGCGCACTGCGCGCTACACACCCCTTTTGGGCCGGTCTCATCGCAGTGGTGCTCCTCGGGGAGGAGCTGACGCTGCGCGTGTTTCTCGGTAACGCTACCGTCATTCTCGGAATTGCAACGATATCTTGGCAGGGTGCCACGGTCAGAATGGAGGCTTCACGCTGGTGCGTCCTGTTACCGATGGGGGCGGCATTTCTGGCCGGCGTAGCATTTCCGTTGCGGCGAGCCGCCCTGATTATCGCGGCGGAGCCGTTGTTCTTTGCGGCTGTCATCGGCGTGGTAGGACTGTTCTTGGTAGGAATTGCACAGGCCGTGCCGGCGTTAACACAGCGATATGTGTGGGATCGCCGGGCGTTGTGGGCGTTTGTGGCTGCGGGTACATTTGAAGCAGTGGGGGGAGCAGGAATCCTCTTTGCTCTCAACGGAGGAGATGTCGTCGTCATTGCTCCCATTACAGCGACTCTCCCTATGTGGATTCTGTTGGGAACTGTAATCTTTCTCCGTGACATGGAACGGCTTACTCGAGCCACCGTTGTTGGGACAGTGCTGGTTGTTGTCGGGATCATCCTTGTGTCTACGGGCCACTGACTCCGGTCGGGACAGACCCCGGCTGTGCTAGTTCGAAGTCGATCTCACCCTGGAACACCTTCACACGGACGACTCGGACTGTGACGGCGTCCCCCATGCGGAAAGTTCTCCCGTGATTCTCTCCTTTGATGAGGTAGGCGGTCTCGTCATATCGGTAGAAGTCGTCCCCCAGCGACTTGAGGCTGACGAGTCCTTCCACGAACCAGCGGTCCAGTTCGACGAAAAAGCCGAAAGTGGTGAGGTTGGCGATGACACCAGCGTGCACTTCGCCGATCTTGCTAGTCATGAACTGGGCCTTTTTGAGGTCAACCATCTCCCGTTCCGCCTCCATCGCCAGGCGCTCACGCGCGGAGCTGTGTGCAGCGGCTTCTTGGAGGTAAGCGGCGATCTCTTCCCGCGCACGCGGACCAAGCTTTACCCCGTTCGTGGCCTGATCAATCAGGCGGTGGACCATGAGATCCGGGTAGCGCCGAATTGGCGAGGTAAAGTGCAGGTACGCGGCTGAGGCAAGGCCAAAATGGCCAATGTTTTTAGGATCATAGAGGGCTTGCTTCATGGATCGCAGGAGCATCCGGTTCAACACACGTTCCTCAGGCTTGCCGCGGCACTCTTCCAAAACGTGTTGAAATTCCTTCGATGAGACCTTTTCTCCGCTGCGGTGTAGCCGGTAACCAAGGCCGGATAGGAAAGGGCCGATGGCGTCAAGGGTAGTTTCATCGGGTCCCTCGTGTACTCGGAAGACGCAGGGGAACTTCCGCCCGCGCAGGGTGTTCGCTACAGCCTCGTTGGCAGCAATCATGAACTCTTCGATCATCCGGTGGGCTATATTGCGTTGTGCACGCCGGATGTCTGAAGGTAATTTCTGGTCATCGAGCACGATCTCCGTTTCGGGTAGGTCGAAGTCGAGACTTCCGTTGGTGCGCCGTCGATCCATTAGGAGGTGGGTTAGTTCCTCCATTATCCGAAGGGGCTCAATCAACTCAGGGTAATTCTGGATGACTGAGGGGTCCTCGTCCACTAGGATTTGGGCAACTTCGGTGTAAGTAAGCCGTGCGTTACTGTGGATTGTCGATCGGAAAAGTTCCGTTCGCTCCACCTCGCCGCTGTGGTTGATTTCCAATAGCACCGTTCGGGCCAACCGGTCCATTCTCGGCTTGAGGCTGCATATTCCGCTCGAAAGCTGATGGGGAAGCATTGGCAGGGCCCGGTCCGGGAAGTATACGCTGGTTCCGCGTATGTAGGCTTCCTTGTCTAGGAAGGAACCTCGAGGTACGTAGTGGGCGACGTCCGCGATGGAAACGTAGAGTTTGTAGGCTTTAGCCCCGGTCCTTTCGATGCTAACAGCGTCGTCAAAGTCTCGCGCGGTTTCACCGTCCACGGTAAAGGTTGTTAGCGGACGTAGATCCCGGCGCCCGTGGAGGCTAGCGGGATCGATGGCCCCATCGTGGCCCTCCGCCTCGCGTTGGGCTTCGTCTGAGAAGTCTTTGGGCCAGTCATACCGAAATATTACTGCCTGCGTCTGGACCTCGGGATCGTCTGGTGAACCTAGTGATTGGTGTAGCCGGGCTTCGGGCTGTGTGTAGCCGGTGGCGTACCGGGTCATCTCTACCGCTACCACTTGGCCGGTGTGGACCGGTTCCGTGGCTACCAGCGGAATTACGGTCCCGATGCGTGGATCCATGGGGATGACCACCGTGCGGTTACCGTCGGCTCGTACCGTGCCCACCAGGCGGCGCTGGCCTCGCTCCAGTACTTTTATTACGTGTCCTTGGACTTCCCTGTTCCGTCTCTTTTCTGAGCGTACCAGCACCCGGTCACCGTGCATCACCTGGCGCATTTCTCTACGGCTTAGATATATGTCCTCCATCCCTTTTTCGTCCGGTAGGACGAACCCGAAACCGTTGGGATGTCGTTGGACGACCCCGGACACGGCGCTGGCGGCTTTGGCGAGGGAGTAGTGGTTTTTGTGGAGCCGAATGACCTTGCGTTCCCGGATCAATTCCTTGAGCGCGTCTAGTACCGGTTCCTTAGCAGTTTTGCCGAAACTCCGTCGTATCTCCGCGAGATTGAAACGGTGTCCCGGTCGAGAGAGCATGAACGAGACAATACGGGCCTTAAGATCGGAAGCGTCTTCCATGACGATAGTGTAAAAGTGTGTGAGGCGCGTTCAATGCGCGTGCATCGCCGGTTTAACTTTTGTTGCCTGAATTTGGCTCAAGGGTGGCAATCTCACCGAGAAGCCAATCGTTACCTAAGCCCGCGGGCCGCAGTATTTCTTTCATATCCACTTCCTGGCCTAGGGCGTCCAAAACCTCGCGTGCCAGTGTGACAGAGCCTTCCAGCACCAAGAGAACAATAATTGCTTTTTGTGGATCCACGGTGCGAATGATCCCGAGCAGCTCGTAGGATTCCACGATGAACTTTATGTACGCGATGTCCCGTCGGCGTACATGGAGATAGAACTCGTGAACGTCCATGCTTTTTAGGGGAAACGATTATTGAGTGCACTGACGCGAAGGAGGTTAGCGGAAATTGACGTATTTCAGCGTAGCATCTTCTGGAAGCCCTGACCTAACTTCTTCCAAAGGTTGAAGCTGTCGCCTTGGTCGGGTTTCGGTCCCCTCTCTTCGGCGAGCTTTTCGTACATATAATGGGTGAGTTGCACAACGTCGGGTCGGGTGGCCACATTGGGGATGTTCCCAACGAGTCGGAAGGGCAGGCTAATGCTGTCGGTATCGAAAAGATAGCGGACGTTGCGGTAGCGCCCCCTTAAGTCGCGGGAGAACGCGGACGACAGGGCAAGGGTGGCGCGGAGATCCACATGGCCAGCATGGTTCGCCCAGGCTCGTCCCGCAACACTATACTCGTTGGCGATCAACAATAAATCGTTGCTCAGGAGCTGCCCGTCGTTGATAGTAAATGTGCCCTCCATCATTTCAAAAGTCGCTCGATCGTCACGTACCAGGGGTATGAAAGCAGGCCCGGCGGTGTCGATGTGGTCGATCCCTTCGACGGTGCTCATGCCCGCAAGCACCTGGCGGACAAGGTTAAAGTCAGATAGGACCCCCTTGTCTAGAGTGAAACTGCCTCGCCCCGCGAGGTTGCGGACTACGGACAGCCAATCTTTTCCGAAACTCTTGAATCGACCGGTCATGTCTAGGCGTCCCCTGACGGGCTCCTTCGTACCAAGGGGGAAAAGTGCCAGAATGTTATGTATGTTCAGGAGTTCTACTGTGGGACTCAACTCGACATCGAAGCCTTCATCGATCCGGTTGGAGAACATGCCGTTCCCGCGGATCTTGCCGCCTAGGGTTTCAACGTCGAGTTCTTGTATGCTCAGTTTGTCCTCAGTCCAGTGCACCTTTCCCTGCAGATTCCGATAATCTATACTTTTGTAACGTCCGTTGCTCGAGGCAAGATGCCCTTTGACGGATAGGAGGCCTTTCGAAAACTCGGCAGAACCTTCGCTTACAAGATTGCTGAAGGAATCGGCCCGGTGTCCCGCGTCTCCGGTGATGTCGGTAAGATTCAGCAGGTTGGATTGAATGCTATAGTGCAGTGTTGGCCTATCGAGATTCACGAGCAGACCTCGTATCTCTAGGTCCGACAGTCCAGCTCTCAACCGAAGCTTCTTGATCTCTATGTCCCGTCCTCGGAATTCCAACTCCCCGCTGACACCCTGGATATTTCTGTGTGTCCCTGGTGGGCCGATGATGTTGACGTTTGACAGCCGCAGTTCGCCGGTAACGGTCGGCGTTTCTTGCTGGGGGGCTAACTTCTGAACTAGGGAGAACTGGGCATCCACGAGGCCGTTCAGTTTGTAGCCGTCCGCTGCCGGCACTAGGTCTTGCCACCCCGTAAGTGGCAAGTCGGCAGTCGTAATGTTCAACCGTGCCACGCGATCCGGGTCCTGCCGGATGGAACCCGAAAACGACACGGTTCCGTTGTGAAGCTTCAACTTAGATTCATCTATTAGTAGTTGGTTGGTGCGTAGCTGTGTGGTCATGGTTAAGCGGGCTGCGATACCTGGCGCTTTGTGGAGCCACTTGCCGTACTGCATTGAGTTGGAATCTGCCGTTACAGAGGTTTGAAGCTTAAGGTTGTTGAGTTTGCCGTCGAGGACGTTGGAAACTTTTAGGGGTAAGTGTACTGCTAGTGCTGCGGGTAAGACCCGGTTCGCCCAGGGGATTTGCCGAATTTCGTCAAGAGTCACCGGGTCCAGCATCAGCTCGGCCTTGACGAGGCCGTCTGACCATGTTGTTGCCTTAGAAAAGTCCACATCACCGGTGAACGTCGCGTTGTTGGTCGCCCCGCCAAACAAGCTTCCTGTGATGCGCATCTGTGATAACCGCGGCCTGCTCAGCTTGCCAGAAATCCTCGCGGTTACGGCTAGAGGTCCAGAGGGGCGAATGTATTCAGGTAGTTGATTTTCCAGTAACTTCCAGCCACGGGAGGTAACGACTTTCGGCAAGGATGTCATGTTCAACCTTAGGTCCACGGGGGTATCGGCCCATCTTGAAAGTGGCCGTGGGGTGCTGAGGTTCCCGACAACCGAGAACGGTTGTCGGCCATCCGGGTAGAGGGATCCGGACACATCGGCATGAACACCCTGTTCCCTCGACCATTGGAGGGTGGCAGCGAGGTGATGCAACTGCAACTCTTCGGATTTTTCCGATGATCGGTCGATGAAGTACAGCTTGCCGCCGTTGATACCCACTGTGGTACCGGCTCGGTCTACCGACTGGAGCCCCGAGTCGACCGACTGCGCGGTTTTGAAGATATTGACGTCGCCATACTCGTTACGGATGACCTGTATCTCGGGTTGGTTGAGCACGATGTCGGAAACCGTGGGGTTGCCGGTAAAAAGCGACAGCCAACCGAGCGAAATTGTCACCTGGTTGGCATGGATCAGTGGGGTAGCTGCGAATCGGGCATCGTCCGCAATACGTAGGTTGGTCAGTGTGACGCTGAGGTGTCCAGGGTGCTCAAGAAAATTCAGGCGGATGGTGTCGAAGTTGACTGGGCGGGCGACAGCGACTTCAATTTGCCGGCGTACCGAGTCTTTGCGATTTTCCAGGAAAGCTTCCAACCCCACCACTGCGGCTACGGCTATCACTGCCGTCAGCGATAGGAAAACCAGAAATCTGGATGCCCTAGGTCTCATTCTTTGAGGTCTTGCGGCTTATTTTCCTCTCCCCTTGAGGAGTAGCCCTTCCGTCGGCACAATATATAGCATTAGTGATATATTTCCAACATACATGTCGTGGTCCAGGGCCCTTTGGTCCTTTCACATAGCTACTCGGCCCGTTCGATGATCGTGGCTATGCCCTGTCCCACGCCGATACACATAGTTGCCATGCCATAACGACTGCCCCGCCGTTTCATTTCGTGGATTAACGTTGTTACGATTCGCGCTCCGCTACAGCCTAGTGGATGGCCCAGGGCGATGGCCCCGCCGTTCACGTTCACTTTCTCCGGGTCGAGGCCGAGTTCCTTGAGGCAGGCTAATGACTGGGATGCGAACGCCTCGTTGAGTTCGACTAGATCGAGTTGATCGGCGCTGAGTCCGGCGCGAGCGAGCGCCTTCTGGCTGGCTGGAATGGGTCCCAGCCCCATGAAGGCAGGGTCCACTCCTGCCACCGCTGACGAGACAATCCGTGCCATGGGTTTCAGGCCAAGTGCCACCGCCTTGTCATGGGAAGCGACGATAATTGCAGCAGCACCGTCGGACAGGGGAGACGAGTTGCCCGCGGTAACGGTGCCGTCTTTGGCAAAGGCCGGTCTAAGGGAGGCGAGCTGCTCCATGCTGGTGTCCGACCTGGGTCCCTCGTCACGGTCATGGGTCACCGGATCCCCGCGCCTTTGGGGAGTGGCCACGGGAATGATCTCGTCGTCCAACCGGCCCGCGTCCTGGGCCGCCACGGCGTTGCGATGGCTCTTGAGTCCGAAGGCGTCCTGCTGCTCGCGGCTGACGGAGTACTTCTCGGCTACGTTTTCTGCGGTCGCACCAAGGCTGATGAGGGGATACAGCTCACCCATTCGAGGGTTTGGAAAACGCCAACCCAGCACGCTGTCGTAGACCGTGACGTCGCCGCGGGCAAACGGGATGCCCCCCTTAGGCATTACCAATGGCGCCCGGGTCATTACCTCCACGCCGCCGGCTACGAAGAGGTCACCTTCCTCGGCACCAACGGCACGTGCGGCCTGGTTGATCGCCTCGAGTCCGGAGCCACATAGGCGGTTCACGGTGGCGCCTGGCACCGAGTCCGGAATACCGGCCAGTAGGGAGGCGTTTCGGCCGATGTTGCGGCAATCTTCCCCTGCCTGATTTGTACAACCCAGGATCACATCCTCGATTGCCCCCTTGTCTAACTGGTTCCGGGCGACCAGTGTGGCAATAACGTGCGCAGCTAAATCATCCGGTCGGATGTCCTTGAGAATTCCTCCGTAGCGTCCCATGGGGGTACGGGCAGCGTCGATGATGACAGCTTCGGGCATTTTCTATCTTTCCTGCGGCATGGGCCGCCTTTGGGTTATATCTTTCAGTATCACAAGACCGTGGTCAAGGGGTCATATTGCTCTTGTTTTGGTGATCATAGAAGCCTTGGCCTGTGGTTACGCCGAGACGTCCCGACGCAACTAATTTCTTCAACAAGGGCGCGGGCCGGTAGCGGTCGTCGCCGGTCTCTTCTTGGAGCCCTTCGATAACAGCGAGCACCTCGTCTAGGCCAATTTCGTCTGCCCAACGAAGCGGTCCGTTGGGGTAGTTGGTTCCTAATCTGAGCGCAATGTCGATCTCTTCGGCGGTTGCTACGCTTTCATCTAGACAGCGTGCGGCTTCGTTTATGATGAGGCTCAAGATTCGCGGAAACACAAGACCGGGCGCATCTTTAACCTTGGCACTTTCCATGCCCACGTCACGCACCAGGGATTCCGCTGTCCGAATGGCCGCGTCGCTAGTGTCGAGACCACGGGACAGTTCGATGATGTTACGTTGCGCTAAGGGGTAGAAGGTGGCAAAGCCAACGATCCTCTCAGGTCGGCGACTCCAACTAGCGATTGCGGTGGCAGACCAGCGCACACACGAACTCAGGATCACGACAGCGTTCGGTACCGCGGTGTCGAGTTCTTCCAGTAGGCGCCTCTTGTCCTCGCGTCCATGGGCTAGGGTGTCCACCACTATGTTGGTGGATGGGTCAGCTTCGGCGGCGCGCGGGTATTGAATCGCTGCGAGGCCTTTCTCGCTAGCGAGTCGTTGCCAGTCATCGGCTAGGCGATTGGTTCCGAGGATTGCCACGCTATTCATAATTGTAGAAACCTTTCCCGGTCTTTCGTCCTAGGTGTCCGGCGAGATACAGCTTTTGTTGCAATGGGCTTGGCCGAAAGCGGGGGTCCTCAAAGTACGCCCGGTAGAGGGTTTCGGTGGCGGTGAAGTTGATATCGATCCCGATTAGGTCCTGAAGTTCGAAAGGGCCCATGCGAAAGCCACCACATTCCCGCATGATTCGATCCACCGTTTCCACGTCAATGCCACCCTCACTGAGGATCCGAAGAGCCTCGTTGTAGAACGGTCGAGCAATGCGATTGACGATGAACCCTGGTGTGTCCTTGGCGCGAACCGTTGTTTTGCCGCACCTTTCTACGATTCCGGCAGCTTTGATGACGGTTGAGTCACTGGTCATTTCGCCCTGTACGACCTCCACCAGCTGCATTAGCGGCGCGGGATTAAAAAAATGCATGCCAAGGACGCGGGAGGCGTCTGTCGCTACCCCAGCGATTGCCGTTACAGACAACGAAGAGGTGTTGGTAGCCAGAAGTGTTTCCGCGGTGCAAGTCGTACTTAGTCTCTGGAATAACTCCTGCTTTACCTGGAGATTCTCAGTGGCCGCTTCGATGACAAGGGAGGCGTCGGCGAGGTCCTCCAGGTCGAGGGAACCCTTAAGGCGTGAGAGGATCTGTTTCTCATCGTTTGCATCTATGTTTCCCTTCTCTCGGGTTCGTGCGATGAACCCGCTAATCTTTGCGAGTCCCTGGTCGAGGAAGTCCTGGGAAACATCGTACATTACTGCGTCGAACCCGCCCTGAACCGCAACCTGGGCAATCCCTGCACCCATGGTACCGGCTCCGATTACCCCTATTTTATTTTCGTTGACCATGATCGATTATTCGGAAAGATGTGGTTTCGTTTGATTCCTATTCCCCCTTGAACACCGGAGGTCGTTTTTCTCCGAAGGCCCGAACGCCTTCGTCATAATCGGAGGTTCGGCCGGCTATCTCCTGGATGCAGGCCTCGTATTCGAGGTGAGCTTCAAGGTCGGCGTACATGGATCGGTTAAGCGTTCTCTTGATTAAACCGGTGCTGCGAGGTCCTCGAGCGATTCCTTCGGCCATGGTCCGGGCTTCGACTTCCAGTTCTGTCCCCGGAACAACTTTGGTTACAAGTCCGTATCGGAGCGCATCCTGTGCGGTCATAGGTTCTCCCAACAGAAAGAGTTCCGCAGCCTTACTAAAACCGATGAGTCGAGGCATGAAGTAGCTGCCGCCGCAGTCGGAGCCCAGGCCCACGCGAACAAACGCTTCGATGAAGCGTGCATTGTCCGAGGCGATTCGTAGGTCGCAGGCTAGGGTTAGGTTGCAGCCCGCTCCAGCGGCTACGCCGTTGACGGCGCAGAGGACAATTTTTTCGGTCCGACGGATGGCCAGAATAATAGGGTTGTATCGGACTCTCAGGGATTCCCCTAAAGATCCTTTCTTGTCCGGGGAGCGCTCTTTGAGATCCTGACCGGCACAGAAGGCGCGGTCGCCAGCTCCAGTTAGGAGAAAGCAGCGTACCGTCTTGTCCCGGTTGCCGTCTTTTAGTGCGTCCAAGAGCTCCCGGTTCATTTGGGGTGTGAAGGCGTTGAGTGCTTGAGGTCGGTTCAAGGTGATCGTGGCAACGCCCTCACGCTTTTCGTAAAGAATCGTTTCGTAGCTCATTTTCCCTCGAAAGTGGGCTTGCGCTTGTCGAGAAATGCCCGCATGCCCTCCCTCCGATCCTCCGATGCAAATAGTGCATAGAACGATTTCCGTTCGAATGCTAAACCCTCGTCCAGAGGCGTGTTGGCGGCCTTGAGAACGGCTTCCTTTGCGAACCGGACGGCAATAGGCGGTTTGCTGGCGATAGTTCGCGCCATTGCCTTGGCCTCGTCCAACAGCACTTCCACCGGGACTACCTTGTTCACCACGCCGTATCGCGCCGCTTCAGTGGCATCCATGAACCGGCCGGTGAGCAATAGTTCCATGGCCTTGTGCTTGCCTATGAGATGAGTCAATCGCTGGGTTCCCCCGGACCCCGGAATGATCCCTAGGTTGATTTCGGGTTGGCCGAAGACGGCCGACTCCGAAGCGATGATTATGTCACAGCTCATGGCTAACTCGCAGCCGCCTCCCAGGGCAAATCCGCTAACCGCGGCAATCATGGGCTTCGACAGGTGATTGATGCGGTCGCGGAAATGCAGTCGTTCGTGCGCTTTACCGCCGAACGGGGTGGCATCCACCATTTCGGTTATATCGGCTCCCGCAGCAAACGCACGCTCGCCCCCGGTTATGATGAAGACCCGGACCGAGTCGTCGGCATCGAGTGTTTCCAGTGCAACGCACAGATCCTTGCAAAGACCGTAGGATAGGGCGTTAAGTTGCTTCGGGCGGTTCAGCGTGGCGACGACCACAGCCCCGTCCTTGTCGATGAGGATGTTTTCGAAGTCCATACGAGTTGGGAGCTATACAACATGAGGTTTGGGGATTCAACGAAGAGGATTCGTTGACTTCGAAAAATCGATCTGACAAGATCTGTCGTGATGCAGCAGGATACGGGATCGGGCACTGCCCACCGCGATGAGAAGCTGCAGGAGATTCTTCAGCACTCCGCAAGGATATTCGCCGAAAAGGGTTTCGACGGGACCTCAATCCGGGACATCAGCCGCGCCACGGGCATGAGCCTTGCAGGTCTCTACTACTACTTTCGTACCAAGGAAGAGCTCCTCTGTTTGATACAGGAGCGGTCCCTTGTGACACTGCTAGAGAACGCCCGAAAGATTCGGGTTTCCAGGAAGACCTCGCGAGAAAAGATCGCGCTGTTTGTTCGCAACCACCTTGGATTTTTCCTGCACAATATGGACGAGATGAAAGTCATGTCCCGCGAAGACACCGCGCTGACCGCTGACTATGGGAAGAGGATTCTTGATCTCAAGCGACGTTACCTAAAGGTCCTGATAGACCTTGTAGAGGAGTTACAAAAAGAGGAGCGAACGCGGATAGTGAACGTGCGGGTCGCGGCGCTTGCACTGTTCGGCATGATGAACTGGATCTACACCTGGTACAATCCGAGCCGGGACCCATCGCTCCGGGGGCTCATTGAGCAGATGTTGCGTATGTTTTTCTTTGGGGTGCTTGATAGTGACGAGGACGGCCAAGACGTTGAGGATCGGCTTCTTAATTCGTTCTGGATCGATGATGAGAGCTTTGGATTATGGCCGGGTTCTTGAGGTAGAAGTTCGTGCATAAACGTAGAGCCCGTGATGGATAGGACACCAACCTTTGTGGCAAGTGAGCAGCACACGTCGCGTCCGAGATCAGAAAACTGCACTGTTAGACCGCCTCTGTTCTTCGTCGCGCGAATTATCTTGTTGACCGGTGTCACTTTAGCCCACTCTTATTAGATCTCAGAAACGGCCCCACGCTGCTCTCGGCGGGCCCGCCGAGAGCAGTCTCGCTGCGTTATTATCACTCCACATAGAGCGTAGCATTCGGTCATTTTGTTCGATTCGTGTCAGAGCTTCCCGGGGTCCGCCTTAAATCCAGCCGCGATGTACCTAGTTAAGCTTGCTTGTTTCTGTGGAATGGTTGGTTGTACGGGTGTCTACGCGGCCGCACTGGGACGGGCGCTGACCCTCTGGTACCAGTCGACCGCATGGGGGTGTTCGGGAGGGAGGCTCATCTTGATCCAGCTCGCGAAATCCACGGCCACCTGCGCCGTGATGTCTGCGATGGTGTAGTGTTCGCCTGCAACAAAGGGTTGGCCCTCGAGCTGGGTGTTTAGGGCGGCGAAGAAGTGTTCGACACGTGTGCGCCCGCGCTGTGCTAATTCCGGAATCTGCGCGATATTGTTCGGTCCGGTCACCGCCCGCCCGGCTAATCCTTTCGTGGCGTTACGGAAGGCCTCGGTAACGGCGAGGAAGCCGTCGATTTCGAAGCGGTGTTCCCACATAGCTACTACAGCGCGATCTCGCCCATCCATACCCATGAGAGGCGGATCGGGGCATGTCTCCTCCAGATACCGACAAATGGCCACCGCCTCACTAATGGTGGTGCCGTTATCGAGTTCCAGGACCGGAACTGTGCACCACGGGTTGATTCTGCGGAACGCCTCGCCGAGATGCTCGCCGTTGCGGAGGTCCACCTCCACCGTGTGGATGTCTAACTTCTTCTCAGCGATGAAGATGCGGACTCGGCGCGGACTCGGCGCGGTGCTACAGTCGTAGAATTTCATTTTTACCTCGCGATTAGGCGCCCCCAGGCGCCTTGGTTTTCGGAACCCTCACGCCCCACCCCGGAACGACCGCAAAAGATCTAGGGTCTGCCGGTCCTCCTTCAGGTCCTTGCCCTTAGGGGTCTCGAGGCACATGGGCAGACCAAAGAAGCGTTTGTCGTTCATGAGGAATCGGAACGGCTCCACGTCGATGTGGCCCTTGCCGATGATTTCGTGCCGGTCCACCCGGCAGGCGAGTTCCTTTTTCGAATCGTTTAAGTGAAAGGCAGCGAGAAGTTTCACTCCGATGATTTGGTCAAACTCCGTGAAGGTCTTTTCGTATCCTTCCCGGGTACGGATATCGTATCCAGCGGCGAACGCGTGTTGGGTGTCGAAGCATACCCTCAGGCGGTCGCTTTCCTTGGTATCGTCGATGATTTTTCGGATGTGCTCAAACCGGTATCCTAGGTTGGTGCCTTGCCCGGCTGTGATCTCCAGGGCAACCTTCACCTTGAAGTTTGGACAACGTCGGTGAACCGTATCCAGGGAACGTGCGATAGTGCGTAGCCCCATACGCTCGCCCGCCCCAGTGTGGGCGCCCGGATGGGCGATGAGGGAGGGAATACCCAGTACTTCGCACCGCTCCAACTCGTCCACGAAAGCGGCGATGGACTTTTGTCGTAGTTCCCGGTCGGGGGTGCCGAGGTTCAGCAAATATGAGTCGTGTGCCACCACTGCGTGGATGCTGCTGGCTTTCTGTGCTTCTTTGAATGCCCGGACGTCGTCTCTGGTTAAAGGAGTGGCCGCCCACTGCCGTGAGGATTTGGTGAAGATCTGGATTGCCTCGCAACCTATGTTGTCACCCGCATGCAGGGCATTGTGAACTCCGCCAGCGATGGACATATGAGCCCCCAGCAACGGTCGGTCACTCGGATTCTTTTTCTGTGCAGCGGTCGCCATGGTCGCCTTTGTAACATAAGGACCCGGTCTACTTCACCCCATTCACGCAGTGCAATGTTGCGACTTGGTGTGCTTTACAGTATTTCAAGAGGCTTACCTACAAGGAGGCGTGTCATGGCAAACTGGCTGCTCAAAACCGAACCTAGCGTCTATTCCTTTGCTGACCTGCAGAGGGATAAGGCCACGATCTGGGACGGCATAAAGAACAATCTAGCCCTTAAGCACCTCAAGACGGTGAAGAAGGGCGATCGTTGCATCATTTACCACACTGGCGGCGAAAGGATTTGTGTGGGACTCGGCACGGCGACCACGGTTGCCTATCCTGATCCCGAGAAGGATGACCCCAGGCTTCTAGTGTTCGATATTAAAGTGGGTAAGGCACTGAAGCATGAGGTGTCGCTGGCCGAAATGAAGTTGAATCCAAAACTGGAAGGTTTTGACCTGTTCCGGCTTGGCAGGCTTTCCTTCGTTCCAGTGACGGATGCCCACTATAAGGTCGTCATGGAGATGGCTCAGGGTTGAAGCGTCAATGCCTCCGGGTCCCCGTAATGTGCGCCGTGCCTATAGGAGAACACACATGAGAAAGGCAGATTTCCGCCAGTTCTATCGCGACGCCCACGCCGTCGAATGCCTCAGCGAACGAGAGAAGGTCTTTATCGGACTAGCCGTCGCCATGACGCGAAACTGCGATCCCTGAGTAGACCGGCGCCTTGCGGACGCAAGGAAAACGGGCGTTGGAGAAGAGGATTTGGACGCAGTGGTCGATGTGATCGCGGCCGTCGACGCAGGTATCCTGCAGTCACTTAATCAGCGGATCAAGCAGCGGCAAAAGGAGCCGAGATGACCGTTCATGACCGCTGGCGCATTGTTGAAAACCACGTTCGGAGTTGATAAGAGTCGACATCTACCCTGAATGGTCGCATAGCTCAGCTGGTTAGAGCGCTTGCCTCACATGCAAGAGGTCGCAGGTTCGAGTCCTGCTGCGACCACCAGATCAACGTTTCTCACCTTCCAGGAGTAGGGGGAGCAATTCGATGCGCGCTTGGCCGAAGGGGCCTCAAGCGTCTAGGTCTCTTGCGTTACCTGAACCGGTAGCTTCGGTGCGCCGGGCAATCGTGGTTGGTGCCCGAGGTTTGTAGTGCAACGCTGTTCGAGTGACCTTGAACCGGACCGGGATTTTCCTTTCTCGGTGGCACATGCGTGTACAAACCGAGATCGGTTCGGTGATGTTAGCCTATCAGAATCCTGAGTATAGTTTTTGGTAGGAGGGGACGCCGGCGTACATACACCTCGTTCTTAACGAAATAGTGGGGGTAAGACATGGGAGCAGATTTACGGATGTTTCTGTTGACCGCAGACAACCTGGTGCGTTGTCGTTGGGACGGTTGCTCCAATCGAGTGGAGGTGTTCGGTCAGGCACTGGAGGGTGAGGTACTTCGGGAAGTGACGCGGGATGCTGGCGATCCCGACCGGCTATACGCGGCTACCGGCACAGAGATACACGTGAGCGATGATGGCGGAGAGAGTTGGAAGTGGGTTCCATCTGGCGGCCTCGACTATCGGGACATATGGACAATGCAGGCGCATCCCACGCGACCGGAGGAGATATACGTGGGCACGCTACCGGCAGCTTTGTACGTTAGCGATGACGGAGCCCGCTCGTTTCGTGAGCTTTCGGCTTTTCGGAAGCTTGAGGACTATGCGCGTTGGACCTTCCCGCCGCCCCCCCACACGCCCCACATCCGATGCATTGTGCTGGATGGTCGGGTGCCAGATGAGATTATTGTGGGCGTCGAGGAAGGAGGAGTGGTTCGGAGTCGAGACCGTGGTGAGACCTGGGAGGACATCAGTGGTCCGTCGAGTGACGCGGCCTATCCGGAGGTCAATGACCCCTCCGGCCGATTACCGTATCAGATGGGGGCCCATGAGGATGGTCGCGTCTATCGCGACGTTCATTGGGTGCTACGGGATCCCGCGGGTCTCAATACTTTGTATGCTACCACAGGCATTGGGACTTACCGCAGTGACGATGCCGGAGCCTCTTGGGGCAAACTAGAATACGACATGGGACGCTCCTATGCGATTCCCTTCGCTATCCATCCTGCAACACCTGAACGGATCTTTCTGGGTGCGGCTGAGAATGGCCCTACCTCCTGGAAGGGCCATCGCACGGTTCGCCCCGGGCCCTATAACACCGTTCGTTTTAGCCGCGACACTTCAGATGAGCTGGGCGGCGCTAAGTCTGCAATCCTTCGGAGTGATGATCGTGGGGGGACGTGGCGGCGGCTCGAGGGCGGGTTGCCACAGGGGTATCCGCACATGACTAGTTGCGTGGCGGTACATCCCAACGATCCCGATACTGTGATAATTGGCTATACCGACGGGGCGGTCTATGCCAGTCATGACTCAGGTGAACGGTGGGCGAAGTTGGAATTGCCGGAGTCCAGACTTTACGGTGTGCGACTGTTGTCCGATTCCTGATCTACCTCCAACGTGTAGGAAGGGGGTTTTCTCGTGGGGCACGTTGCTCGCTTCAACTCGAACAAAGCGTGTGGGTGATGGTGATCTGTTCGCCTCGGTAGAACTCGTTCAAGAAGTCATCCGGATCGGCGTAAGCTCGGTTTGGCACGAGGCGGGCCGGGAAGCTAAAAGTTAGCGGATCCACTGCGAACGGGTAGGGGTCGACAATAGCGCGGTGCTTGGCCACCGTATCTATGTGGAGGTGCACCGGATCGGTGCCCATCTTGCGGGGTACATCCACATCGTTCAATGTGTCACTTGGTCCTAGCTCCCGTTTCTTGCTGTTCAGGGGATAGCGATTGCAGACATACTGAGCGAGTTGGTCGAACACCTCGATGTACGCGTAGTTAGTCCAAATACGCTCGTTGGAAGTGTACTCTCGGAAGTTTTCCGATTGGCTTAGCTCGATTGCTAGCCGTTTCCTTAACTCCTCCTGGTGATCGACATAGGAGCGCACCCGCGGGTCGGCAGTGCGATCGGGCGGATGGTCGTACTTGCCGTAGCCGGCATTCATAAGAGCCACTCCGTGCATGGCAATCAGCATGGCCGCGTAGGGATCTCGCTGGAGCACTTTGTCCACCGCGTTGCGGTAGAAGTCGAGTCTAAGTTGACCGAGGAACTTGAAACTACCGTCGTGGTAGTCCATGGGGAAGCCCTTGTCGTTCAGAGTGGACGGCTTCATCTCCCATTCCCACCAGCCGATGTCATGCTCTTGAGCCGCCAGAACCACTGACGCATAAGGCTCTGGCCGGTCGAATTCTTCGTTGCCCCAGTGGGCGGCGAAGAACCCTGCGACGCGGGAGTGATCGAACTGTAACGCGAGCATTAACTTCGAATCGCTGTAGGGATTGACCATCATAGCAAATATCTCCTCTGCGTCGTCAGCGATAATGCGCTCGCATTATAAGGCTGCTCGAGTTCTTGTGTCAACGAACTCCACGCTCTCTGGGTGAGGGCACTCCCTGTCAACGTCCCTTTTCCGTTGAGCGATAGCGATCCCTCACGTAGAAACTAGTGTCGACTTCTAGTGCTGTCCATTGTCGAACAGCCTCGGGGAACGGCGAGCGTTTGCCCCCACCGCTAACGGGTTTTATGTGCGTCGGGAGGACAATGGGTCCGTGCAAACAACAAAACCCGGAGAGCGCGGCCACAACTGGAGGAAGGTGATGTCGATTGAGGCGTGCTTTCCATGGACATTCAGGGACCTTCCATCTTGTGTTGTGCGCCGATTGACAAACTAGGTTAAAAACAATACAGGCAAGCCAAAAGAAAACTGGGAGGTGCAATTATGGGTAGTGCAACGTGTGTCGATACGGATGGCCATGTCCTTGAACGGCAGGCGGACATTCGCAAGTATTTGGATTCGCCCTGGAACGAGCGGCTCACGCCACTTTGGCCTGGCGACCAGCCCTGGGATCCTAACTTGTTCAACGGGTTTAAGATGTCCGTTAACTGGGAAGGTTTGTCCCCGGAGGAGCAGGTGCGACGTTGGCACACCCTAATGGACAAGCAGGACATGGAAGTGGCCATCTGCTTCCCCACGGGCTCTGGCAACATTGCTAAAAACCAGGAAGTGCCCTACCAGATTGCCGTTACCAAAGCAGCTAACACGCATTTTGCCAAGGAGTACAACGCGTTATCGAATCGACTGAGTTGTGTGGGAGTTCTACCCATGAGGGCACCGGAGGAGGCGGCCTCAGAGCTCCGTCGTGCAGTCAATGAGCTTGGCCTCAAAGGCTTTGAAATCTTGCCCACGGGATTACCTATCGCGCTTGGCGAAACCTATTACGATCCAATCTACCGCGCCGCCGAAGAGGAGGGCGTGGTGCTCGGCATACACGGAACCCGAAACACGTCGCGGGAGCTCGGGGCCTCTACCCTCACTACTTTTGCTGAGGTTCATTCTTACGCCTTCACCGCTGGCCTCCTATTGCAATTTACGAGCCTGGTTTGTCAGGGCATCACCGAGCGGTTCCCGAAACTAAAGCTAGCGTTTCTAGAAATCGGGGCCACTTGGCTTCCGTATTACCTTGATCGTCTCGACGAGCACTGGGAGAAGCGCGGCACGCATGAGATGCCGCTTCTCAAGCGGAAACCTAGTGATGTGGTACGGGATTCTAATATGTACTTTAGCCTCGAATCCGGCGAGTCTCAGTTGGGTGCTACTGTGGACTACGTGGGCAGTGACCACTTCGTCTACGCCTCTGACATACCCCACTGGGACAACGAGTTTCCTGAAAACCTCAAGCACCTTAGGAATCACCCGGACCTGTCGGATGAGATAAAGGAGAAGATCTTGAGGACGAACGCAAAGCGGTTATTCGATCTCAACTAGCGGGGACAGCGGCGGTGGGGCGGTCGGAAGGCGGCCCCACCGCCAGTTGCCGATGCATGCGGTAGCTGCGTGTGTTAGCCGCAAGCATTTAGCGGGTATCTCCACGTAGTGGTTTGCCCGGAATGCGAGCCGCTTCACATCCCTTCTTTGTGTGCAGCTTTGTTGAGAGGTGGGCTAAAGCGGTCACTTCGTGGGGGTGGTCAAGACGTCGAGTCTACCCTCCCGGGGTTTGGTGACATGGCCCTCCCATGCCAGCCGGAGTTGATTGACAGAAATACGGGGCGAGAGTACATTCGGTTGGCGTTTCGAGGATAGGGATCGCTAGGGCTCAACTAGAGGTTTGATGTATATGTCAACTCTGAAAATGAAATATGGCGTCGTCTCCGCGGACGATCACATACAGGAGGCGCCTGATGTCTGGACCAATCGGATGTCGAGGGCAAAATTCGGCGATGACATCCCGCACATCGTGGAGTTGCCGGATGGTACGCAAACCTGGTCCCTGGGTGGAAACACCAAGGGTTTCGGTGGTCTCGCTCGGGTATCTGGCGTCAATCCGAACGTGAAGCGGTGGGAGGACGTCCCTCTCTCCACCTACGTGGCTCCCGAACGTCTCAAGGTCCTCGACCAGGAAGAGCTAGATGCTTCGGTGCTCTTCCCCAACATCATCGGGATCACCAATCAGAACTTTCAGAAGGAAGGCAGTGAGGCCTTCCGTTTGGCTTGTATCCAGGCATACAATGATTGGCTCATTGACGAATGGCAGGACTACTCCCCCCGGTTCGTTGCCCAGTGTGTCACCCCGATGTGGGACGTGGACCTGTGCGTGGCCGAGATCCGTCGTGCGGTGAAGCGGGGTCACAAGGCGCTCGTCTGGCACGGTGCCCCGCACATTCTGGGGCTCAAGCACTTCAACGACCCCTATTGGTATCCGGTCTATGAGACATGCAGTGACCTGGACATCCCTATCTGCTTACATTCTACTGCGTTACCTGCGTTGCCGCCCTGGGACTCCCTAGAGCCAAGCGCCCAATTTGCTCTAGGTGTGTCTATGACGTTCATAAGCCATATGGAAATCGTCTCGAACATTCTCTACTCGGGGGTGTTCGAAACGTTCCCTAGACTCAAGACCATTAGCGTGGAGAGCGGTGTGGGTTGGCTGCCGTACCTGTTGGAGGAACTGGACCACGAGTTTGAGGAACGCCGTGTGGCTGAAAACACCGCGCTTACTCGAAAACCCAGCGATGTGTTTCGCTCTAATATGTGGAGTACCTTCTGGCATGAGCGCCACGGAATCCGTAGCCGTGACGAGATCGGTGTGGACAAGATCATGTACTCCGTAGACTACCCACACGGCACGGGAACTTGGCCTAATTCAGTGTGGTGTCGGACCCATTCGCTTCAGGACGTCGTATCAGTAGACGAGCGCAAAAAGATCCTGATGGACAACGCAATCGGTCTCTATAAGCTGGATGTGGACGAATCTGCGATCGATCAACCCCTTTATCAACCAGGGGTTATCGTCGTGGGTCCGCGGCCTGAGGCCGCATAGCACCCGGTGTCAAGACTCGCCGTCTATTCAGGGAACTCGGGATCCCCGTAGGTCATCAGTTCAATCAGGTTGTCGTCAGGGTCACGAAAGTACAGGCTAGTCCCCACCCCCTGGGAGCCGGTGCGAGCTACGGGCCCTGAGATTACTTCCACTCCAGTTTCTTGAAGGAACTCTTGGGCTTGATGTACCGTTCCATCCCAGCGCAAGCAAAGGTCTGCGCTACCAGTGGCGTAGTTCGGCGCGTGCGTTGGGCTCTCGGTCGTGTAGCGTTCTACCACATAAAGGTTCAGCTTCTGTGTTTCGTTGATTCGGATCATCGGGCGCTTGCCGAGCCCTCCAGGACGCTCTTGCCAGCCCGCGTCGAGGCCAAGTTTTCGGTAGAAGGCGAAGGTTTCTTCCAGGTCTTTGACTACTAGGACCCAGTGATCAATGGCTGCAATTCCCATAGTTTGTCCCATCCTCTAGTTTTCAGCATTTGATTATCGCGGCTCTGTGACGAAGGACAGTAGGGCAATAGTGGCGGAATTTCAAGGGAAGGACGGCCACGCAACAAAC
The DNA here is from genome assembly GCA_964438895.1 of uncultured Syntrophobacterales bacterium. Taxonomy (GTDB): domain Bacteria; phylum Desulfobacterota; class Binatia; order UBA9968; family JAJDTQ01; genus JAJDTQ01. The sequence continues at coordinate 220,891 of CAYTMJ010000014.1, forward strand.
TACTTTCAACGGGTGCATGCTCCAGGGGTCGGTGACAGGAGTTCTTGGGCTTTTGGGGCGTAGTTTATTCGGTGGGGCCGGTGCGCAGGATCTGCTTTGAGATTTGCCTTGCAATTTCCTCATTGGTGCATGTGGCCCTAGGAATCGCTGCTATTCCAGGGACGGCTCGATTGTTCCACCGCCGTGCCCCCATCACAAATGTGGCAGAGATCCGCTTAAGCGGGCGACGGTAGGAATAGAGCGGGAGGTTCGAAATTCACTGCTGTTGACTAGCGATGAAGCCCCGAAGCACCTCGTTGAATTCACGGGGGTGTTCGCGGAAGGAAAAGTGGCCAGCTTCGTTAATGATGTGCATCCGTGAGCGTCTCTGACGCATGCATATCAATTCGAACAGTCGCATTCCCTGTGCCAGGGTAGCAGTGGGGTCGTTGTAGCCCCATACCAGAAGGGTAGGTTTTTGGAAACCACGATCCCGGATCCAACCCAGAGTTTCGTCTTTTTGAAACGAGTGTTGTGTTAGGAACAGACCCCTTCGGAGGTCGCGGGTGATCATCTTTTCCACACTCTCCAGATATTTGGGTAGTTTTGCAATCTCAGTGATCGCGTCTAGCCAGTCATCGTTGATGTGGGCGCCGCTGTAGGAGTACCGCTCCAATACCCATCTTTGACTTTCTCTCGTGAGCCGCGGTTTAGGGGCGTCTGCGAAGACGATTTGGTTTCGTCCGATTCCTGGGGCTAGGGTGTTCGTATCCACCGGGATGAATGACTGCACGAGGTCCGGCCGTTCCAGGGTTATGCGGGCTGCTACGTAAGCCCCGCGGGAGTGGCCCACGAGGTGAACGCCGCCCAGGCCTAGGGTTTCGAGAAAGCCGACGGCGTGGTCAACTGTAGCGGCCATGGTGTAGTTGGTGTCATTGGTGGGGTTGTCAGTTAAGCCTTGTCCGAGCTTGTCTAGCGCGTACACGTGGAACCACTGGGCCAGGTCGTCGAAGTTGAGCCCCCAGTCTAGGCTGCAGTCGGCTACGTCGTTGGATCCGAACACCCCTCCGTGGATCAGAAGGACATTTTCGCCGGTTCCCTTTTCAAAATAACGCGTCCGTATGCCGTGAACGTCAACGAATTTGCTGTCTACTGACTTCAATTGGTTTCCTCCTGTTTGCGATGAGGCGGTTGTCGTAAGCCTGTTCGCCATTCACGTTAGGCGTGGAGCTTGTGCCATGTTCTCAGTGGCAAAGTTGTGCGTTCTTCGCTAACAGAAGCTCAACGGCAACATTGTCATCATAGGTCCATGGGAACCGTTGAAGCAAGGATTATTATTGGTTTTGTCCGTAATCCTATGTCGTCCCAAGTTGACTCTTGATAATCTGCCGAGGATTTTCGCGAATCGCATCAAGGGACTTCGGATAACCCGGATGCTATTGTCAGGCTGGTTTCGGGATGAATTGGCCTGCAGCGCGGGGCACGGTGAGATGGGCGGATTCCAGGAGGGGTCTATGATCACAGCACACGAAAAGATTTGCGAAGTGATTGCAGAGGCGCAGATCGAATTTGTCTTCGGTATTCCCGGCGGCAGCGCTATGCGCGTTTTCGATTCCCTGGCTGGCTATGCGGACAAGATTCGACCTATTCTGGCCCGGCACGAGCAATCGGCTTCGGTGATGGCGGACGTCTACGGTCGCCTTACCGGAAAGCCGGGTATCGTTCTTGGGCAAGGCGCATTCATCGGTACAAACGCGGTTTTCGGTACTCTGGAGGCGTATCTTGCAGGTTCGCCCATGGTTTTATTAGCCGATACCACGGAAGGAGGCGATTTCTCCCTAAACCCTCGGAACGCTAGCGGTTGGGGCCACTATGGTGCATTTGACTTGAGGAGGCTGTTGGAGGGGATCACTAAGTTCTCGGTGCTTGCGACCACGCCAAAGGAAGCTGTGCTGGGCCTTCAGATGGCAATTAAGCATGCGGTTACAGGGCGCCCTGGCCCAACCGCAGTAGTGATGCGACAGGGGGCTATTGCCGGGGAGCTCGATCCGGCTAGACCACCACGGGTTCACCCGACTGAACACTGGCTGGGGAACCCCCGTACCATTCCGTCCTTGGAGGAGTTGGTTTCGGCTGTCGCATTGCTGGGGTCGGCGCAGCGTCCGGTGATTATTGCTGGGAACGGCGTGCACTCCGCCAAGGCGCATGAGGAGCTCGAGGCCATGGCCGAACTTTTGGGTAGTCCCACTTCAACGACGTACAACGGTAAAAGTGCTCTCCGTGATACCCATCCGCTGGCTCTCGGCATGATGGGTCGTTACGGGCAGCGGGTGGCTAACAGTATAATACAGGAAGCTGATGTGATTCTGGTGGTGGGGTCACGTCTAGCCCCTAACGATACAAACAACGAGCTGCTCATCGACCCCGGGCGGCAGAGGCTGATTCAAATCGATATCGAGCCCAGGAACACCGGCTGGTCGTATCCGGTTGAGATAGCGCTTGTTGGTGACGCTAAGGCGGTGTTGAGGCAACTTCTCCAGATGGCGGGTGAGGGCTTACAAAGTAAGGAGCGGCAACTGGCGAAGGAGAGGCTCCAGGAACGGAAGCGCGCCGAGCATTTCTTCGAGAATCCAACCCTTTACTCCGACGCTGTACCCATTATGCCCCAGCGCTTGGTGAAGGATTTAAACGCGGTCCTGGACCCGGAGACCATCGTTACTCTTGATGCTGGTAGCAACCGGGTCTGGATGGCCCACTACTTTAAGACAAAGGCGCCTGGCACTATGCTCGTCCCAGGGGGATTGGCCGGTATGGGTTGGGGTGCACCAGCTGCGGTTGGCGCGAAACTCGTTCACCCGGACCGGCCCGTGGTGAGCGTGAGCGGAGACGGCGGATTTTCCATGTCGGTACATGTCATAGCCACTGCGGTACAGTACAAATTGCCAGTGGTGTTCGTGGTTATGAACAATTCAGCCCTGAGCATGATTGCCACTGGTGAACTCGGGGGAGACTCGCCCGCCGCTTTTAACGACACGGACTTCGCCGCCATTGCCCGGGGCTTTGGGGCTGAGGGAGTACGTGTCCACAACCCTTCCGACATCGGAGACGCGGTCAGGGAAGCGCTAAAACGGGGATTACCTACGGTGGTCGATGTGATCACAGAGGGGGCAGAGAGTCTGCAGAGCATTACCAGTGGTGCTACCGTGGGCTGACGGATGTAGGCACTACGCCAGTGGGGCGATGGGTAGGAGACTCTCGACGTTGCGGTTCACGACCTGAAGGTTGGGAAGGACCTTTGGCGGGTCTAGGGCGCCCTGTAATGGGACATGTTCCTTGGTGCCGTGATGGGCAGTCCGGCAGCGCGTCCTCCCCTGTAGCGGGAAGAATGATCAAAGTTCGACCGTGTTGAAGAAGCGCCGCAACACACGACTCAGGTTGAAGGCGTCAGCCGCGCCCACCAGTTCCCGGACGGAGTGCATAGCCCACTGGGGAACGCCCACATCTACGGTCCGGATGCCTATCTCAGCTGCGGCTAGCGGCCCAATCGTGCTGCCGCAGGCCATGTCACTACGCGCTACGAAAGTCTGGCACGGGACTTCCTCGTCGGCTGCCAACTGTCGGAAGACCGCGGCGGTCTCGCTGTTGGTGGCATAGCGTTGGTTGGTGTTGAACTTGATGACCGGGCCGTGATTTAGCAGCGGACCGTGGTTGTCATCGTGTCGGTCGGCGAAGTTCGGGTGGACCCCGTGGGCATTGTCCACGGATATGAGTATGGAATGGGATAAGGTACGGTTCCGGTCCTCCGGCGCTGGTACTAGACGTTCCAACATCTGGGTTAGCATTGGCCCTCGGGCGCCTGATGCCGTGATGCTCCCCACTTCCTCGTGATCGTTACAAACTAACAGTGCCCCGGTGTCGCTCTTCGTGTCGAGCAAAGCCTGTAGACCCACGAAGCAACTAAGTAAGTTGTCCAACCGAGCCGAAGTGATGAACTCTTGGTCCAGGCCGACGAGAGCGGGTCGCTGGGTGTCGTAGAGTGCCAGCTCGTAATCCAGCACCTGGTCGATCTCTGTGTCAGTGTTTTTTTCGAGCTGGTGCTTCACTAGGGTTTTGAGATCGCAATCTTCCCCCTGCTGTCCCAGGATGGGTGGAATGTAGGTCTGGGCGTTGACAGAGCGGCTCTCGTTGGCTTCGCGGTCAAGGTGAATTGCAAGGCTAGGAATCACGGCTATCGGTTCCTTGAAGTCGATGAGTCCGTGGGCGATGGCGCCGCGACGGTCGAGATAGCTTACGCGCCCAGCGATAGATAGGTCCCGATCGAACCAGGGGTTTAATAGCGCCCCGCCGTACACTTCAACGCTTAACTGGAGATATCCACTCCGGTAAGATTCCGGCTGCGGTTTGATTTTGAGACAAGGTGAATCTGTGTGGGCCCCTACCATGCGAAGCCCACTCTCTGACAGGGGAACCCCGAGAGGTACGGTCCAGGCGATTATGGAGGAGTCGTTTCGGGTCGTGAAGTAACGCCCTCCAGGCTCCATCCGCCAGGTGCTTTGCTCCGGTCGTAGTTGGAAACCTGCGTCCACCAACATCCGCGTCATTTGGTCAACTGCGTGAAACGGTGTGGGTGACGAGGCTAAGAAGTCCATCAATTCGTGGTTGAAGTGTTGCGAATCCATATTCAGTCCAGGCGGTATTCTCTTCGGGGGTTGGTCACGGCAATCCGGTCGATTGCGTCCAAACTGAGCCCGGCGTTTTCGAGGCTCGTTAAGGGGTCGGGGTCACCAGGTGGAAATGGTGCGTCCCCACCGAGTAGGATACGTTCGGCGCCTACGAGGCCCACAAGAAACAACAGCGCGTCTCGGCTGTGCAGGATGCTGTCGTAGAGGAAGCGGGACAAGTAGGCGCTGGGGGGTTTTGTCGCCTTGTTGCCTGTGTTTTGTCTATCCGCGGCCTCGTGCATGCGGTCGAAACGGCCGATCAGATAGGGTAGATTCCCGCCCCCATGTGACAGTAGTAACCGGAGCCGGGGGAAACGGTCAAGGACGCCCCCCATAATCATCGAGCCCGTCGCTAGGGTTGTGTCCATGGTGTAGGCACAGATTTGGTTTAGGCTGAATTTCTCCGCGCGTGGGATGGGTTGGGGAAGGGAGGGGTGAACGAACACCGGCAAATCCATGCTCTCACAGGCGCTCCAAAATTCATCTAAAGGAACTTCGCCCAGATTCTGCCCGTTAACATTGGCGGTGACGATGACACCCACAGCACCGTTGTCAACACATCGCTCCAGTTCGCGTGCTGCTGCTGCTCCGTCGATCAGTGGGGCGGAGGCCATCCAGGAGAAACGCTCCGGAGCGGAGGCACACAACGCGGCGAGGTTGTCGTTTAGGATACCGTGCCATGCAGTGCACCGGGTCACATCGAGACAGTAGCCGAAGATGTCGGTCCACGCCGAGAGGATCTGCCGTTGGACTCTCTGCCGGTCCATTTCCGCGATCCGCTCATCCATATCTAGAAGGCCGGCGAAGAAAGGGCGAACCTCCTGTCCGTTATCGAATCGGCAGCAGTGAGTGTTAGCCCCCTTTTCTACCAACCGGATACCGTATTCGCTTCCCTTTCGGGCCAGCGTATCCAGAATGGCTGGTGGCACGAAATGCGCGTGGACGTCAATTGCGGTCACGGGAGCGATCCATTAAGGCCTTTTCCTGGCCCCCGTCGATCTCAATCATGGTTCCGTTCACGAAGTGCATGAGCGGTGACGCCAGCATGACCACGAGATTGGCAACTTCGCTGGTTTCGGCAATTCGCCCCAGAGGAATTGAATGAGGTGCTAGTTGGTCGGCCTCTTCGAAACTGAGCTGCATATCACGGGACATCGTCTCCACTAGACCGTTCCAGCGTTCGGTACGGACCGGGCCTGGATTCACTGCGGCGAAGCTGATTCCATGTCGTCCGTACTGGTTTGCCAGTGCCTTCGTCAGGTTCTGCCCGGCTGCGTTGGCGGCCCCCGGCGCGATTTCCCAGTAGGATGTCTTCACACCGTCGTTTCCGATGAGATTCACGACTCGGCCACCGCCTTGCTCGCGCATTATGGGTAGCGCGTAGCGCATGCACCGAACGTATCCCATGAACTTGAGTTGAAGGGCGAGAGCCCAGTCTGTCTCCGTGAGGTTTTCGATTACGCCACCTGGCGCCGCGCCAGCGTTATTTATCAGGATGTCGAGGCGCCCTAACGCCTCGGCGGCATCATGAATAAAACGGCGGACATCCGCATCCTGGGTTAGGTCTGCTGTAATTGGAATAATTCTACGGCCGGTGGCCTCCGATACAGTTGCGGCGGTTTGTTGCAATGGTTCTGCCCGCCTTGCGCAAATGGCTACGTCCGCACCTTCCCGCGCCAAAGCTTCTGCTATGGCCTTACCGATGCCCTCGCTGCCTCCGGTCACAATGGCTGTCTTTCCTTGAAGATCCAAATCCATATGGCATTCTCCTGTCAAACTGCGTTTTATGTGTTGGACCGATCCTTTTGGATGTCGAATAGGCCCCTGTAACTCTCCTTCAATGCCGCCTTGGCAACCTTGCCGAGCTCGTTTCGCGGTATTGTCTCTACGGGGATGATCCGCCTAGGCACCTTGAACGATGCCAAGTCCTTCTTGAGATAGCTGATACATGCGTTTTCGTCGAATGAAGTAGGATCTGGGGATTCTACCACTGCCGTGACGGCTTCCCCAAAATCCGGATGCGGGACACCAAACACGGCGGATCCGGCGATGCCCGGGGCTTGGTCCAGAATGTCCTCCACCTCCTTGGGATAGACATTCAGGCCGCCGGAAATGACGACGTCTGTCTCCCGACCCAGAATTCGAACGCATCCTTGGTTGTCAATCTCTGCCACATCACCGGTTACGAACCAGCCATCGTCCGTGAACGTATCCCCTGCCACGCGGTTCCAGTAGCCGGTGAAGACATTATGACCAAGTGTCTCCAGGACCCCAGTGGCCGCGGATTCAAAATGCCCGTTTTCGTTAGTTACCCGGACGCGCACGCCGGGGAGTGGCCAGCCGACCCAACCGCGTCTGCCGGTGGTTCCTGGGGGAATCGCTGTTATTATGGCGGCCTCGGTAGAGCCGTAGCGCTCTATGATCTCCGTGCCGGTGACCTCTTGGAAGCGATGAGCGGTGTCCGGAGGCAGTGGTGCTGACCCGGAGATGGCTAGTCGAAACGACCCGGTGATTGCCCCAGCTAGGGCCGGCTCCTTCAACAGTCGGGTGTAGTGCGTTGGTACTCCCATGATGAGGCTGCAGTGAGACAACTCTTGAAGTACCGTTTCGGCTTCGAACCGGTCGAGAAAGCAGATAGCCCCTCCTGCCGTGAGCATGACGTTGATAGCGGTCAGGAGGCCGTGTGCGTGATAAGTTGGCAGCGCGTGCATGAGAACGTCTGCGCGGCCCAGTTTCCAGATCTCTACCAATGCCCTGGCACTGGCAGCCAGATTGCCGTGAGTGATCAATGCGCCCTTGGGGTGACCGGTGGTGCCGGAAGTGTACAGCAATGCAGCCGGTGCCTCCTCTGGCACTTCGGCTACTGCTGTAACTGGGTCGGAGTCGTGGGTCAATGTGGCGAAGGATCCAACGCTCCCGCGCAGTCCTTCCACCCTGAAACCCTGCCGCCGAGCCGCAGGAACGAATTTGTCTACCTCATCCGGATCACAGACCAGTAGGGTGGGGCGTGCGTCCGCCAGAAGCGCCTCGACCTCCCGCTGTGTGTATGCCGTGTTCATGGGGTGTAGAATGGCCCCAGTTTTGAAACAGGCATGGGCAAGGAATACGGCCTCGATGCATTTCTCTACCCGGACCGAGACGCGGTCTCCCGGCCTGACTCCGCACGCCGCCAGCGCGTCTGCTGCCTGGCCGATTGCCATGAGCGTCCTACCAGTGGTCAGGGGGGTATGACCGGGTCGAAGGAAGGCGGGCTCTGATGCATTCCTTCCATCGTACAAAGTATGCATGAGATTTCTGCTCGTCATGATCTCTCCGTTAAAAGCTGGTGGACATGCGGACCTTTCGAATAGAACGACTTCTTCGAATGAAGAAAAGTGTCACACCTGTGGAACGGGGCACCGGCATGGTGGCTGTTCCGGATTATGAACATGTAGCTAATGGCCAGGATTGAGTGTCCAAGTTCAAGATTGATGTACACGAGATGCTATTTAGGCACATTGATCGCAAGCTATCCATCAGGGTGAAGGCCGCACGAGAGCTTGACCCACTTCGCGAGATTAGTGGGTAGCCCATTGGAGTGTTTCGAATGCGCTATGAACCACAGGTTCGAAGGTATCGATCAGGGGTTGGGGGAGTTATGATTGTGGACTCAAGGTAATCCGCAAACACTTAAATAGGATTGCTATTCACCCGTCCAGGGAAAGCGAAAGGCCGATGGTGCCTCTGCGTGCTGTCGATTCTGAGGTAGGTCAAGTGGAAGGAGAAACGCCGAACACGCCCGACGGCAGCACTTTGTACCTTCACGACTTCGTCAGTTAGCGCCCCTGGAAACGGGGTTTGCGCTTCTCCTGAAACGCTAACAGGCCCTCCGAATAGTCTGCGCTTTCGTCCGCCGTGAGAGCGAGTTGTTGGATAGCTTCATCGGCGGCATCCCCGACGGCTAGTTCGTTGAGAGCAGCCTTGGCTGCGGCCATGGTCAGTGGCGCGTTTTGGGCTATTTTGCGGGCTAAGATTCGGCATTCGCTCAACACGGTTCCAGGTTTGACGAGTCGTTGTACAGCACCTTGGGCATGGGCCGCGCTGGCCTCGTGACGCTGGGCTCCCAGGAGCAAGTTTCGAACGATCGAGTCCCCAAACACACGTACAAAGCGGGCAATGCCGCGGGGGTCGTACCCCAACCCTAAGCGCGCTGCCGGGATCATGAAGTAGGCATCCTCGTCAGCGATTCGGATGTCGCAGCTACAGGCGAGTGATGCTCCCGCTCCAATGCAAGGGCCAGCGATACAGGCGACCGTCGTCTGCGGTACGGCCTCCAGGGACCGCAATGCGTTCTCCACCAGGTTGTCGTATGTGTGGGTCGCGCCGCGAGCCCGAAGTTCGGTGAACTCCTGTATGTCGGCGCCGGAAGAGAATTCGGTATCGTCGCCAGCTACCAGGATCACCCGGACCGTGTGATCTCCAGCGGTGTCATTAGCAAAACGCTGCAACTCGTTCCACATGTCGACAGAAAGGGCGTTGCGTTTGTCGGTGTTGCAGATCCGTAGCTCAGCTACGCCGTCGGTCTTTGACACCTGTATGGTCCCAACGGATGGTGTGGCCGTGTTCATAGCTCTTTCCGATGCGCCATCCATGTACCGTTAGCCACGGTGCCGAATAGTTCTGTCAGTGCCGCGTTTATAGTTGCGGGTTCTTCGAGGGTTAGGGTATGTCCGGAACGCGGGACGACAATGAGCGCAGCCATCGGTACCGTCCGTTTGAGGAAGACGCTGCCGTCCAGGCATGGATCATCTTCGTCGCCGACGATAACAAGGAGCGGCACTTCAAGCTGTGACAGTGGTTCTTCCAAGTCCCAAAGGGTGGGGCGCTTTGCCTGGACCTGGGACATGGTTAGGGCGAGACCTTTGGCGGAATGGTCGGCGAGAGCTTTCTCGAACTCGGCAAAGCCTCGTGGGTCCTTGGCCTCGAACGCTTTGCGCATAGGAAGGCGTGAGTACTTGGCGGCTGCCTGGGCCATGGGCTCCTCCCGGAACATTTGGGTTATGTCTGCGCACATGGCCACGCGCTCTTCGGGGTCGTGTCGGCTGGAACCCCAACCGCACCCGATGGTAGTGACCGACAGGCACCGCTCCGGGTGTTGGATGGCCACATGTAGGGCGGTGTAAGCGCCCATGGAGTGTCCGACCAAGTGCACTTTCTCGAGCCTAAGGCCATCTAGGATCGCCACGACGTCCCCTCGCGCTGTATCCTGGCCATACGCTTCGGGCACCTCCGGAACGTCGGAAGGTAGGTATCCGCGTGAATCGAAGGTAATGCAGCGGTTAGAGCGCGACAAAAATCGCACCTGAGCCTCAAAACTGCGATGGTCGCCCGCGAACTCGTGTATAAACACAATCGGCACACCACGCCCCGATTCTTCATAATAGAGACGGGTACCGTCGTGTGAGGTGATTCTCGGCAACAATTCCCTCCTCGTAGAGAGGTTAGATCAACTGTCGAAGTTTTTTTATCCCAATCCCTTTCGGTGTAAACTCAAAAGTACGGATGTTCCTATTGCCATCACGGCGTGAATTACGGGCATGAGCACGTCCCCACTCCCGGACGGCGGCTGGTTGCTCCAGTGAAGGTATAGGTTCAGGACGACGTAAAGGGCATAAGCGTGCGCTACTCCAATGATGAGGCGCTTCATGCGCCAGAGGCCCAAGCCGAATATTGCGAGATAAGACCCAAAGGTGAGGCTCCACAAAACGTTCTCTCCGCCCGTCAAGCGGGTGCCGAGGAGGACGAGACCGCTCTGTTCGCTAAGTTGTAAGGGCGTAGCGAACACTGAAAGTCCTAATACCCAAAAATAGATCGCGAGCCCACGAAAAATTAGCCGCGCTCGTGGTTCCATCGTTATAGTGCTCCTGACCGCGCCGTACTCAAAAATAAATCTCGATATGTAATTAGCATTTCAGCCAAAAGGGTTCGTTGTCGTTTACGTGTGAACTGCGCCTGTCCGCGGCCAGTTCTCGTTTGACACCGCGGCCATCGGTGAATGTATAAATCCTTGGGTGCCTATATGCTTTTTGCGCCACTAGCATTCTGAACTTCAGTTGCAAGACCTAAGCGTAACACCACTCGTTTTACAGCTTGAACCACATGTCGAATGCGAGTGTCGAATTTGTCGTGCGGTGTCGATTCCTGCGATTCGCGGTACGTTGTTCCACCTATTATCAGTGTATCAAGGGTAGTATCGCGCATGTGGATCGTGAAAGTTCCCCGTTTCACCCGCTGGCGTGGAAGGGTGCGGCGTCTTAATTGCGAGGCAAGGCAACGGTTGTCACGACGCCAACGCCGCCACTGCCTCGTTGGTGGCAGGGTCCACTTCATAAGGGCCAGGTAGGTCGAGTTCCCTGGCGATCTCACGCATTGCGGGTAGGACCTCTTCCCCCATGAGTGTTAGCGTGCGCATCTGCGACTCGTGGTCCATCGCGCCGTCGCCGGTGCGAAAAATGATGATGCCGGGGCGCAGGTACTCCATAATATAACGGATGTCTCGTATGCATTGTTCGGGAGTACCGACGATCATGCCCTTCGTGGCTACTTGATCCTCGAAAGAGGCTAACGCGCCGGCCCTGGTGCGCCCTTTGGAGTCGGGAGCTACCATTTGCCGCCGTAGGGCCACAGCCCGCCGGCTGTTGAGGCCCGGGGGGCTCATGATCCAGGGAATAGGACTCTGAACGCCTGGCTCGAAGGGGCTACGGACCCCTTGGGTCAGTGTCCGGCCTACAGCCATTGCCTTTGCCTCCGTCTCCTCAACGTGCACAAAGAACATATAGCCTAGGTGTTGTGGGCCGGCCTCGTAGCCCTGCTCCTCGGCCGTCTCGTAATAGGTCTTGTACATTTCGCGGGTGAGTTCGAGCTGTGTGGAAAGCATGATGTATGGATAGCGGTGCCGGGCGCACCACTCCACGGTTTCCTTGCTGGAAGTGCCGGGTACCCAGATAGGCGGGTGCGGTTTCTGGTAGGGTACCGCCCAGGGATTTACGTAGCGGAAGTGGTAATGTTTGCTCTCCCAGCGGAAAGGTCCAGGTGTCGTCCATGTCTTTATGAGGAAGTCGTGAGCCTCCTCAAAGCGCTCGCGATTGTAGTGGGGCGGCACGTTGTGGCTGATGCTCTCGCCGCCCGAGCCCCGTACGATTCCCGGAATCAGCCGGCCCCGGGAAATGACGTCGATCATTGCGAGCTGTTCGGCCAACCAGAGGGGGTCGTCGTGAATCGGTAGGATGTTGCCGAGCAGCAGGATCTTGGCCTTGGTGGTGACGCGGGCGAGGATTGAGGCCTGTACGTTGGCGACGCCGTTCATGCAGAAGGGCGCGCTGTGGTGTTCATTTACCATCAGCCCGTCGAAGCCTACCTCCTCCGCATAGATCTTTTCATCGAGGTAGCGGTTGTACAGGTTGGCGGCCCGTTTTGGGTCGTACTCAGAGTTACTGACCTTGTGGATGCCTGTACCCCATTCTTCGGGCCAGTTGTCTACCTGCCAAGGCTCTTCGGTGAAGTGGCCGATGAACATGTGTTGCCTCGCGATCTGAAAACGCTATGAGGCCAAAGCGGTCACTGGTTCGTTGGTTCGAGGATCGATATCGTACGGGCCGGGAAGGTTCAACTCGTCGGCAATCTCTCGAAGTTTGGGCATGACCTCTTCGCCCATGAGTTTCAACGTACGCATCTGTGACTCGTGGTCCATGGCACCGTCGCCTGTGCGGAAGATTATAGAACCCGGCCGAAGCTCCTCCATGATGTAACGCACTTTGGGAATGACGGAGTCGGGGGTCCCGACAACCATGCCGTGGGTCGCTATCTGGTCCTCGAAGGTAGCCCTCGCTCCCGCACGGGTGCGGCCCGATGAGTCTGCGGCTGTCATTTTGCGTCGGAGCGCCCGGGCACTCTTGGTGGCAATTCCCGGTGGGCCTGCAATCCATGGCTTCGGCCTTTGCGCACCGGGGTCGTAGGGGCTACGGACACCCTGGGTCAGAGTCCGTCCTACCTCTAGAGCTCGCTTTTCCGTTTCCTCTACGTGGAAGAAGAACATGAAGCCGAGATGTTGCGGCCCGGCCTCATAGCCCTCTTCCCGAGCGGTGTCATAGTAGGCCTGATACATTTGTTGTGTTAGATCGATCTGACTAGCCAGCATTATGTAGGGATAGCGATGTCGGGCTGCCCACTCCACGGTTTCCTGGCTAGATGTTCCGGGTACCCAGATAGGCGGGTGTGGTTTCTGGTAGGGTACCGCCCAGGGATTCACATATCTCAAGTGGTAGTGCTTGCTCTCCCAACGGAAGGGGCCAGGAGTTGTCCATGTCTTGATGAGGAAGTCGTGGGCTTCCTCAAAACGCTCACGGTTGAAGTGGGGAGGCGCGTTGTGTGCCAGACTTTCGCTGCCACCGCCACGAACCACGCCGGGGATCAAGCGACCCCGAGAGATAACGTCGATCATTGCGAGCTGCTCAGCTAGCCACAGGGGATCGTCATGTATCGGCAGAGGATTGCCGAGTATTAGAATCTTGGCCTTTGTGGTGACGCGGGCGAGGATAGAAGCCTTGACGTTGGCGACGCCATTCATACAGAAGGGCGCGCTGTGGTGCTCGTTGACCATGATCCCGTCGAACCCCATCTCCTCAGCATAGATCTTCTCATCGATGTAGCGATGGTAAAGGTTGGCAGCGCGAACAGGGTCGTATTCGCTGTTGCTCACTGCCATGACGCCTGAACCCCATTCCACGGGCCAGTCTTCTTTTTGCCAGGGCTCCTCGGTAAAGTGGCCTATGAACATCTTTCTTCACTCCCCGCTCCCTTTGCCGGTCGGGCAAGGGTATCGCGACGCCATCCGACTGGATGTTAACGTCTTATAATTGTTTGGACACCATCAACCACCCAAGAATTCAAGGATAGTCTTGGTGAACTCCTCCGGTTTCTCCATCTCGGGCATGTGCCCGCAGTTCTCGATTACAGCAATCTTTGCGTGAGGTATTCCCTGCTGATAAAGCTCGCAACTGCTGAGGGGGACAATCCCGTCCTGCCTGCCCCAAAGGAGCAGGGTAGGAGTCGCGATTGCCGGGAGGAGGTCAGGTAACGTGACGCTGTGCATGTAAGGGCGCCAGAGGTAGCGGATAGCCGCCTCCCTGTTGGTCTCGATCTGTTCAGCTTCCTCCGGAGTCCAGTCTCTACCGTAGTACTTCACGTATTCGGCCGATTCATGGTCGTGGAAGGACTGTTGGAAGGCGTCTTTCGCACCGTTCAGAAAGTAGTCCCAAATCTCCCCTTCGCTAGGTTTGACGCCGCCCGCTCCGACTAGTGCCATCTTTGAGAAAATAGCGCTGTTGGAGGTGGCAAGCTCGGCAGCTATCCAACCTCCCATGGAAAATCCGATGACATTCAGCGGGGTTGCTAGGCCGTACTCACGGACGAACCAGTTGGTCCATGCGGCTAGGTCCCGTACCGACATCAACCAATCTGGAAAAGACGAGGTGCCAAAGCCTGGCAGTGAGGGAATGTACACGGTGTAATTTTGGGCAAGGAGTTCGTGAGCCTTCAGCCAGTCAGGCACACCAAGCTCGCTGTGAAGGATTAGCAGGGGCTCTCCGGAGCCCCCTCGCCTCAGTTGAAGGGACGTACCAGCTATCTCAAGGGTTTCTTCGACGAAGGCGGTGGCCGTTGTGGTCATTAGGTTCTCCGGTTAGTTCCATTGGTTTGCGCTAGGCAGGCAGCATCTTAACGAAGAGCCGTAGGAAGGTCAACGTCGACTATGTGATGACTCCTCACTCTTGGCAGCAACCCCGAGCTGTTGGAACGAATGATAGCCACCTCGAACGACCACTGGAAGCACTCGAGGGTTATGTTACAGGGCACTCTCAACAGATTGTTGCACATCCTTATCGGGAATTTCTTAGGGTTCTCTCGAAATCTGTGTGTTGGTTAACGTTCGTTGTTTGTCAACATATCGACATGGACGGGTGCAAGTTGTGTCACGCGTCTCTCCTGCTTTCCATGAAGCAGCTCAGGATCAGCCCCGTGACTGCGGCAGCTAGGCCTACCAGGAAGGCCCACCAGAGTGCGTTGATGAGGGCACCGATGAGTGCCTCCATCAGATCGGCAGGTATTAGCGCGCGGTTGGTGGGATCGAGAAGATTCTGCGGATTCAGTAGTTTCCGCAATTCCACTTTGGGAACCGACGTTTTGAGGTCGCTAGTGATAACCGTGAAGGCAGCGTTCATGCGTTGAAGCATGATACTTCCCATGATGCTTAGGATGAGGGCACCGCCGATGGTCCGGAACAACATGACCGTGGAGGTGGCGACTCCGAGATGTTGGAACGGGACTGTTCCCTGTGCGGCCACCAGTGCTGTGACGTTGGTCATTCCCATGCCAGTGCCAGCGGCCCATACAGCGATCATCATCATGGTCATGCCACCCGCATCTTCCAAGACCATGAATGGGATGTAGCCGGTGACGATGAGCGCCATGCCCGTGACGCAGACGCTACGGTATCCCCGCACTGGTGCAACCCGACCGGCGACGATGCTCCCGGCGGTCCACCCTACACTTAGGGGCAGCAGCGTTAGGCCAGCCAGAGAGGCACTTCCCCCCAGGGCGCCTTGGACATACAGGGGAAGGAAGCCGATAATGCCGAAGATACTCATGGCTGCCAGCAGGCTGAGGGCGGTGGGCCGGCTGTAGTTGGGCATCCGGAACAACGCTATGGGCAGTAGGGGGTCTCGAGCCTTGTTTTCAATGATTATGAACAGTGTCAGCAGTAGGACAACACCTATCACCAATGCGAAGGACCCATAGGTGACCAGGTCGAGCTGGCTTGCTCCTATCAGAAGGCCGTAGAACAACAACAGTAGGGCAGCCAGCAGGACCGAGGCTCCCGCCAGATCTAACGATCGCCGTGCACCTTCGGTGCGTTCTTCCCTAAAGCCCGCGATGATGAGGTGCGCTGCTAAAATTCCCAGTTGAATGTTGATCCAGAAGATCCAGCGCCATTCCCAAAATTCGGCTAGGAATCCTCCGCTCGTTGGGCCAATTACTGAGGCCTCACCCCAGACGCTGGCAATCAGGCCCTGCATCCGAGCGCGTTGCTCAATGGGAAAGACCACCCCTACGATTATGAATGCGAGCGCGTAGACCGCGCCACCGCCAAGACCCTGCACAGCACGGGATACGATGAGTTGCGGCATGTTCTGAGACGCTCCGCACGCTACGGAGCCTACCGCGAAGACCCCTATAGCCAACAGGATTAGGGTGCGCCGACTGTAGAGATCCGAAAGCTTGCCGAAGATCGGCGTGGCCAGTGCGGATGTGAGCATGTAGACTGAGAAAACCCAACTGTATAGGTCAATCCCGCCTAGGTGAGAGACCATCGTGGGCATTGCGCTGCTTACGATGGTAGCGTCGATAGCGAAGAGAAACACTGCCAGCATAACCCCAGCAACGGCAACAGGGACACTGTTGGGTGTAGGGGCAGTGTGGTGTGTCATGATCCTCTATTTCCCGTCATCGACACGAAAGTCGCCTGCGGTTGCCCGGACCGGTAATCCTGGGTTTCACCTAGGACTTAGGAGAGCCGGTGGGGTGATCTCAATACGGAGTTGGAGGTAGCCCAGCCGGGCCGGAAACAATATTCCAACTAATATTCCAACTTTCCTAAATGTAACTCTTGAGAATGCCCGCTGTCTCGAGATACCCTAGGATCCTCTCTGTCTCCGTCTCTGCTGGCGATCCGGAGCCATGTACGACAATCTCTGGTGCCAGCGGAGGCTCATAGGCCGAATCGATTCCGGTGAAATTCTTGATCTCGCCGGCTCGGGCTTTTTTATACAATCCCTTGGGATCTCGTTGTTCGCAAACGTGCAAAGGAGTGTCAATGTAAATTTCGACGAATTCCCCGGGAGCGCAGCGTTCCCGCGCTAAGGCGCGCTCGGAGCGGAAGGGTGAGATGAACGACACTAGGACAATGAGGCCAGCATCGGCGAAGAGGCGCGCGCATTCGGCCGCACGACGGATGTTTTCAACGCGGTCGGCATCGGTGAAGCCAAGGTCCTTGTTCAATCCGTGACGGATATTGTCCCCATCTAAGACGTAGGTGTGACGTCCTAGGTTGTGCAGGCGCTTCTCCACCAGATTCGCGATGGTTGACTTGCCTGCCCCGGGCAGTCCAGTAAACCAAAGCACTGCCGGGCGCTGCCCTTTCAAACTCGCCCGCGCTATCTTGTCTACGTCCAGCTTCTGCCAGTGCACGTTGTGGGCGCGACGTAACGCAAAATCGATGACGCCGGCTCCAACGGTTTTGTTGGTGTAGCGGTCGACCACCGTGAAGGACCCCGTGGCCCGATTGTGGTGGTATGGGTCCGCTGCCACCTGTCGGTCGAGTCCGATGGTGCAGTTGGCGAGCTCGTTAAGTTGCAACCGGGTGGCGGCTTGATTCTCTAGGGTGTCGACGTTGACCTTATGTTTCAACTTAGTGATTTGAGCGGTGGTGGTCTGGGTGCCGACCTGAAGCAGGTAGGGTCGGCCCGGCAACAGCGGTTCACTGTCCATCCACAACAAGTGGGCGCTGAACTGATCCGCGACCGTCGCCGGGGACTCTGCTGTTGACAGTACATCACCGCGGCTAATGTCGATCTCATCGTTTAGGCATAGGGTCACCGATTGACCAAGGTGGGCTTCCGTAAGATCCCCGTCGGCGGTTACGATTCGGCTGACGACGCTTTCCCGGCCAGATGGCTGGGCGATCAAACGTTCGCCTACTCGCACCCGCCCGCCCATGACGGTGCCGGCATAGCCGCGGAAATCCAAGTTCGCCCTGTTGACCCATTGCACCGGCATTCGGAACGGCCCGTCCAGGGCAGCGGAGCGGACCTCGACTGCTTCTAGGTAGCCCATCAAGGTCGGTCCGGTATACCAGTTGTGCTCGAAGCTACGATGTAGGACGTTGTCGCCGGTTAGTGCGCTTAGCGGCAGGTTCAGGACACTGTCGAACCGGAGTGTATCGGCGAAGGTGCGGTGGTCTTCGGCGATCGCCTCGAACGTTGCCTGGTCCCAATTGACTAGGTCCATTTTGTTGACCGCTAACACCAGGTGTCGGATGCCGAGCAGACTGACAATATAGCTGTGGCGCTTGGTCTGAGTCAGAATACCTTTGCGCGCATCGACAAGGACCACCGCAAGATCGGCTGTTGAGGCGCCGGTTGCCATGTTGCGGGTATACTGCTCATGGCCGGGGGTGTCGGCGACGATGAAATTCCGCTTGTCCGTCGAGAAGAAACGATAGCCGACATCAATGGTAATACCTTGTTCGCGCTCGGCCGCCAGGCCATCGACTAAGAGCGCTAGATCCAACCCGCCACCCGTGGTTCCGACAGACTTGCTATCTTTTGTTAGCGCTGCCAACTGATCTTCGAACACCAATTTTGAATCATAGAGCAGTCGGCCGATCAGGGTGCTTTTACCATCATCGACGCTGCCGCAGGTTATAAGGCGCAGCAAGTCTTTGTTTTTCTGCGCTGTCAGGAACGTCTCGATATCCGGGCCGATCAAGTCGGATTGATGGGCCATCAGAAATATCCTTCCTGTTTCTTTTTTTCCATTGAACCGGCCTGGTCATGATCGATCAAGCGTCCCTGACGTTCGGAGGTGGTGGTTAAGAACAGCTCTTGTATTAGGCCAGTAAGACTATCTGCGGTACTTTCGATCGCTCCGGTCAAAGGATAGCAGCCCAGCGTGCGGAACCGGACCGAGCGAAGTTCCGGTTCCTCACCCGAGCGTAGCGGCATTCGCTCGTCATCTACCATAATCAACATTCCATCACGATCCACGACTGGCCGCGGCTTCGATAGATAGAGGGCTACGATGGGGATCTGCTCCAGATGGATATATTGCCAAACGTCCAGCTCCGTCCAATTGGACAACGGGAAAGCGCGAATGCTCTCTCCTTTGGCTATTCGGCCGTTATAGTTCCACCATAATTCGGGACGCTGATTCTTTGGGTCCCAGCGATGATCCGTAGTGCGGAACGAAAACACCCGCTCCTTTGCCCGCGACTTTTCCTCGTCCCGCCGCGCCCCGCCAATAGCGGCGTCGAATCCATGTGAATCAAGTGCTTGTTTCAGGGCCTGAGTTTTCATTACCTCGGTATGCAGCGAGGAGCCGTGGGTAAACGGGCCGATGCCTCGCTTCAAACCGTCTTGGTTGGTGTGCACAATCAAGTCGATGCCCAATCGGCTCGTTGTCTCATCGCGAAATGCGATCATCTCCCGGAATTTCCAGGTGGTGTCCACGTGTAGCAAGGGAAAGGGTAGCTTGGAGGGGTAGAACGCTTTCATGGCTAGATGCAGTAAAACCGAACTGTCCTTGCCGATCGAATAGAGCATTACGGGGTTGTCGAATTGCGCGGCAACCTCGCGCAGGATGTAAATGCTCTCCGCCTCTAGCTGTCGTAGATAGCCGAATTTAGGTACATTCATCGGGCTCTTCCCGTTACGGAATCAAGAATGCACAAATTTCTCATCCCCTCCGAACGGCGTCCATGAGATGCTCGCGTGAGGTACTGCCAGAGGTCGCATCATAAGGGCGGGTTTCCTCTCAACCTCTCAACATAAATCAAAATCGTTCCTAAGGGGAATCCCGTGGAGGCCCGACTAGAC
The DNA here is from genome assembly GCA_964438895.1 of uncultured Syntrophobacterales bacterium. Lineage (GTDB taxonomy): Bacteria > Desulfobacterota > Binatia > UBA9968 > JAJDTQ01 > JAJDTQ01. The sequence continues at coordinate 240,278 of CAYTMJ010000014.1, forward strand.
GGGGTGGCATAGACAATTCCCCGCTTTCTAGAAAGGACCGCGATAATGTTGTGCGGCGTACTAGGCTGAACGGGTTTCACTCCTATTTCGCTTGAGGAACATCCGAGCCACGCTAAATTATCTAGTCTGAAATGGCCGCAGTCACTCAGCGGTTGGGATGACGGCGATGTTTGATGTATTCTAAGCGCTTGATTATTGACGTTAGCGCTGGTGTCGGCGGATATGGTTCGGTAGTTCGATAAAACATTCCGGAGGTGAAAACCGTGCCAATACTGCAATGCGACGATGTGAAGTTGTATTACGACGTGGTTGGTGACGGCCGGCCTTTTGTATTCATCAGTGAAACCGCCTGTGACGGCGAGGTGTGGAAGATTCATCCGGTGCCGGAATTTTCCAAAGATTACATGTGCATCACCCACGATTATCGGGGCACTGGACGTTCCGAGAAGCCGGCAATCGCCTATACCACCGACATGTTCGCAGACGATATCGCAGCCATCATGGAACACGTGGGGGCTAGAGATGCAGTGGTCTGTGGACACTCCATGGGCGGCCGCGTGGCTCAGCTCCTTGCTCTGGACCATCCTGATAGGGTGGGCAGGTTGATTCTTGCTTCGAGTGGCGCCTCGTTTCCCGATACCAAGGGCATTCCGATCAAGTTGGCCAAGGAGATGGTTGAGATGGGCTACGAACGTTACGTGCGTGACAGTTCTGTGGCGGTTGGTTTTACCGAGGCCTTCGCGGCGCAGTATCCGGAGCGTGTTCAGCGCTATTTGGACGTGCGTATGGCTAACGTGTGCCCGCCCGAGTTCTATCTCCGCCACGTTATTGCCCGCCAGGAGCACGACACCAGTCACCGGCTCAAGGCGTGAGCTGCAGCAGTTTCACCAACAGAAGCGAGTCCTGCGGGACTCGCCGGGAGCTTGAGGGTCGTGATCCATCGGTCCGAATTTTATTCCCTGGGCGGGAATTCGAAAGAGACTTTGCCGGTGTCGTCCAGAATGAGCCAGGCGGCGAAAGGCCGACCGGACTTGGATGAGACGAAGTCGGATAAAAGGTCAGTTTTGCCCGCGGCCAAAAGTTTGGTCATTTGGCCGCGTTCCAGGGGTTGCTCGAGGACAACGGTACTGGCTTTGAACCGGCACGGTTTCTTCTCAGTTTGGAATTTTTCGCATAGATACTGCGAGTCCAACTCATATATCTGAGCCCCGCAACGGGGGCACTTTCCAAGGGGTTCTTGGCCCGTGAAGTCCGCCTTAACCACTGGCCCCTTCCGGCGACCGGAAGTGGTGGTCTTTCCCGCAGGGCGCGGCTCGAACTCGAACCCAACCTTACCCCCTGCTATGACGAGGAATGCCTTGAACCGACGGCCGGTGCGGGACGATACGAAGCCTGTTAATAGATCGGTCTTCCCTTCGGTTAATAGCTTGACCATTTGCTCCTTCGGCACTTCCTGCCGCAGGATAATTTTGCCGGAGCTGAACTCACACGTTCGTTCTCCGCCTACAGCACTTTCGCAGACGTATCGCATAGGTAGTTCGAACACACGCTTGTCGCAGTGAGGGCACTTGCCAAGAGGTTCTTGCCCCGTGAAATCTGGACCTGGCCCAGTGTCGTCGGTACCGTTTTGACGCTCGTTGCCGAAATCGAATGCTATTTTGTTTTCTTCGGAGAGTTTCAGTACGGCGGCGAATGGCCGCCCTTGACGGCTACGAAACCCCTGCAGGGGTCCGATCTGCCCGTTGGTAATCAGCGTTTCGATCTCCTGGGCGCTCAACAGCCGTCCAGCCAGGATTTTGGGTAGGTTGAGTTCACAAGCCGAGCATTGGAAATGTCGGTAGCGTTCGCGTATCTCGCCCTTGCACTTGGGGCAGGGCACCGCAAGAGTGCCAAAATCGCCGGGTATAGTGTCGTGCTCGTACTGTCGTGCCCGTTCTACGATCTGTCGAGTCATCTCGGCGATCTCGCCCATAAACTCATCGCGACTCTTTTGTCCACCCTGCACTTGGAAGAGTTGGTATTCCCAATTGCCAGTGAGTTCCGGCCTTGTAAGCTCCCTTACGCCTAGACCATTGAGCAACTCCATGAGCATAAAGGCCTTGGAAGTTGCGTGAAGGTCTTTGCCTTCCCGAAGAATATAGTCCTCACTCAGTAGGCCTTCGATGATCGACGCCCGGGTGGCAGAGGTGCCGAGCCCTTTACCTGCCATGGCCGCCCGCAGCTCCTCGTCAGTTACTAGTTTGCCCGCTCCTTCCATAGCGCCTAACAATGTGGCCTCAGAAAATCGCGCAGGCGGTCGGGTCTCGCTCTGCTTGACGTTGGCATCGAGAGTTTCGACCCGTACCTTGGCTTCTTCGAGGGAGGAGGCTGCGGGTTCGGATGTGTTAATCGTCTGTGTTGGCTGTGTGTCGTGGGACGCGGTTGGTCTCAGGGGAGCCAACGTCGATTCGTTGGATTGGTGTTCCGTGTCCTTGCCTTGCAGCTCCAGCCAGCCAGCCTTCACCAGGATCTTTCCGGTGGTTTTGAAGGGTTCATTCTCCACGCGGGTGATGCGGGTAGTTTCCAGGAACTCGGCGGACGGATAAAAAATCCCCAGAAAACGCCGGGTAACTAAGTCGTAAATTCTCTGTTCGATGTCATTTAGGCGTTTGGGCGCCTCGGTGGTAGGGATGATGGCGAAGTGGTCTGATATCTTAGAGTTGTTGAAAATCCGTTTGTCGGGTTTCACCCAACCGTTCTCCAGGATGGTACTGGCGAACGGCGCATATGCCGTGTTCTTGAGCATCGCGAGCGAGTCTTTGACCGTGTTTGTATAGTCTTCTGGCAGAGCTCGGGAATCGGTGCGCGGGTAGGTCAGCACCTTGTGGCGTTCGTACAATGCCTGAGCAATCTGTACGGTACGGTTGGCGCTCAGCCCGAACCGGGCATTAGCCTCGCGCTGGAGGCTTGTGAGATCGAACAGCGGTGGTGGTGCTTGTCGGGTTGGTTTACTTTCTTCTGTTGCGCTAGCATCCTTGCCCAAGCTCTTCTCGCGGAGAGCGTCGGCCGTTGGCTGGTCCCAGATCCGCTCGGCCCGGGCGTTGGGCTCATTATTCTTTTTCCGAAACCTCTCGTCGAACCAGCGCCCCTCGTACTCGCCACCCTCTGATCGGAACGTGGCTGTCACCTCCCAGTAGGGGTCGGCCTTGAAGTCGCGAATGGCGGCCTCGCGCTCCACGACGATGGCCAGTGTGGGCGTCTGCACCCGGCCCACGGTGGTTTTGTAAAAACCACCAGGCTTGGAGTTGAAAGCCGTCATGGCGCGGGTACCGTTGATGCCTACCAGCCAGTCGGCCTCAGAGCGGCTCAGGGCAGCATCGGCCAGTGGCAGCATCTCCTGGTCTTCGCGTAGCTTGACGAATCCATTACGAATAGCGTCGGGCGTCATGGATTGGAGCCACAACCGCTTGATGGGTTGTTTGGCTTTGGCGTGGCGGATGATATTGCGGAAAATGAGTTCACCTTCGCGTCCAGCATCGCAGGCGTTTACCAGGGCGTCTACGTCTTTGCGTTTTATGAGCTTCACTAGAGCGCGGAGCCTGGGGGCGGTTTTTTGGATGGGTTTCAGGTCGAAGTAAGGTGGAATTACCGGCAGATTGGAGAAGCTCCACTTGCCCCGTTTGGCCTCAGAACCCTCTGGAGGGATCTGTTCGAGAAGGTGGCCCACCGCTGACGACAGTACATACTCGTCGCTCTCGTAATAGTCTTGGTGTCGCTTGAAGCCACCCAGGGCCTTGGCCACATCTGCGGCCACCGATGGCTTCTCCGCAATTATTAGCGATTTACTCATGTTGTCTCTCGACTGGGCCGGAGATTCTGATATACAGCGACCGCCCCCTTTGTTAATCCGCCGTGAACAGTGCATATGTCGGAATAGGGGTATCCCTGTCAAGTCGATGGGGTACGCTGTTCGCGGTAAACGTTGAATCCATGTAATAAAAAGGGGCAGTTGATCCCGCGGGGACGTGAGGACAGAACTTCCACCCGCTTAAGGAGGACAGAATCCATGCCCAACGTGAACTGTGCCACCGGCGTCGACCTCTATTACGAAATTCACGGAGAGGGTGAGCCTCTAATTTTCATTCCCTCCACGGCATACTCCGGCGAAGTCTGGAAGCCTTCGCAGATGCCGTTGGCGGATTCGCTGAACCTTATTTTTCATGACCCCCGGGGTTGCGGGCGGTCAGTGGCACAGCAGAGCGTTTATACCATTGAGCTCATGGCCATGGACATCGTAGCGCTGATGGATCACCTTAAGTGCCCATCGGCACACTTCATAGGCCACTCGATGGGTGGTCGTATCGGCTTGGCCCTGGCGCAGAATTTTCCAGGTCGGGTAAAGAGCCTGATAATGGCTGCCGCGGGGTCGGGCACCGCAGGCCGGGCCGGTCCGGACTGTGTTCCTGGTTTGCCGCATGAGCTCGTCTATGAATTAGTGAGCATGGGGTTTGAGAAGTTCGTCCGGGATGAGATCGTCGACACCGACACTTTTTTTACCGCAGACTACCGGTCTAGCCATCGCGCCGAGGTGGAGGCGTTCTACGAGCTCGCCTGGGACACTCACGCTAAGTTGCCGGAATTTGTTCACTTGGTGATGGCACGGCATAGCTTCGAAGGAACCCATCGTCTCCAGGATGTTCAATGTCCAACTATGGTGTTGATCGGGGATGGCGACACCGTTGGAAGCAATCACGTGGCCCAGGCTCAAGTGCTGGCGGATCGAATTCCTGGCGCCGAGTTGAAGGTTCTGGAAGGCCAGACTCACGGGTTTTTCTGGCAGGATCCCGCATGGACGAACGACGTAATCTTATCCTGGGTGAAACGTCACAGTTAGCGGCGCGTTTGTAGCGACTTCGAGTCGAACATCCGAACTTCATGCCGGATCAGGCTGCCAGGCCGGGCTTCTGGACGCGCACGTTCATATTGTTGAGCGCGTCGCAATTCCTGGCCTATGGGCATCACGCGGTTCTCACGCCTACGCTACCCCTTTACCTGGACCACCTGGGAAGCTCCCCCCTTGTGGTGGGGCTGTTGTTGGCATCTTTCAGCGGCACCAGTGTGGTGATCCGCCCCCTAGTGGGGACTTGGGTGGATTCTTGGGGCGAGCTTCGGGTGCTCAGCCTGAGTTGTATCGGTCTCTGCCTAACCGTATTGATCTTCGCTGTTCCGTACGTGGAGGGCGCCTTTACGGCCAATGTGCTGCGGGGTTTGTCTTGGGCAGGAATCAACACCAGCGGATACGCGTTTCTAGCTGCTGCGGTACCGCCTGACCGGCGGGGAGAAGCCAGCGGCTACTACTCCGGAATCCAAAGCAGTGCTTCTCTGTTCTTTCCCCCGGCCGCCTTGTGGATCATCCGTCATCCCGTAGGGAGCTATCCGGCTGTGTTCGGGTTGTCGAGTGTCGTTGCGCTCCTCGCCGCGGTGTTGGCCCAGATATGTCGTCGGGTCGCAACAGGGGTGGCATTGCCCCTCATCCCACCACCCACTCCGCACCCGCGGCCGGCGCGTGGCGCGACGGCTCGCAAACCTCTCCGCACCTATTTTGACAGTGGAATCCTATTCATCGCCCTGCTTCTTTTTTGCATGAACCTCCCTTGGTCGGGCCTAAATTCCTTCATCGTCCTTTACGCTCGGGAGGTAGGCATTGAGAACCTCGCCTGGTATTTCGTGGCCATCGGCCTCGCCAGTGTCATTGGTCGGCCCCTTCTCGGCCGGGTGTCTGATAGGATAGGCCGCGGGCCTGCGGTGGCGATAGCGTATGTGCTGGAGATCGCCGGCATCGGCTTGGTATTGTTGGCTTCTGGTGTGACCCAGTTGATGATCGCTGGAGCGCTGTACTTCTTCGGATACGCTCTGGGTGTTTCAACAACGTTGGCCCTCGCAATCGAGAGGGGCGACCCTAGGCGCCGTGGTGTTACCATGGCGACCTTTTCTATGGCTTTTCCGCTAGGTTCGGGGCTGGGGGCAGCCATCTCCGGCGGGGTGATTGCGCTGGCGGGCTATCGCGGTATGTATCTGAGCCTGATTGGGGTCTTGGTGTTCGGGCTGTTTCTGTCCCTGTGTAAACGGCAGGGGTTGGCCCCGCCGCCGGAGCCAGTGGTATGAACTGAAAGTTTTCTATCAGGTTAAGCTTGTGTTCGGCTGTTGGCTGGTTTAATAGGGCGTAGTCTGTTCAAAATTCATCAAGGCGAAGGGGGTATTCATGTTTGTAGAGGCATTCAAGAGAATGAGCCCATCCGTCCAACTCTTCGGCAGGCTTTTTGCTGTCGTTTTGGCGGTGTCGTTATTAGTCCCCTCAGGGGCATGGGGAGAGCGCTCAGATGCGGAATTGGCCAAGCTCTTCGAATCGAAGCCCGTCAACATCATCGTGGGCTCGTCTCCGGGCGGCGGCTACGATACGTTCTCCCGGCTTGTGGCACGCTTCGTGGGCCAGCATCTGCCTGGCAATCCGTCCTTCATCGTTCGTAATGTTCCCGGGGCGGGCCAGCTTCGGGGTCTCCGCCGGGCGATGAAAGCTAAGCCGGACGGGCTGACGCTGGGTTTGCTTCATCCCCGATTCGTCCAGCGTGAGCTTGCGGGTACAGACGTCCCTGACTTTGATGTCAACACCGTCCGTGTGCTCGGGAGTCCCAGCTCTGGCGCGGTCCCCCGCCTGTGGTGTGTACGCCGCAGCATTGGTGCGACCTACGCAGATTTGGTCAAACGCGGAAAGCCCGTGACCAACGGCGGTAACGCTCCAGGAGCAGCGTTCGGTATCGGTCCCCAGTTTGCACAGGAGATGGGTGGTCCCGTGAAGATGGTTTACGGTTATGGCGGGACGTCGGAGATCATGGCCGCTTTCGATCGCGACGAGACGGAAGCAGTCGACCGTTGTGTGGAGGAGAACGTGCCGCGCCTCTTCCCGAAATGGGTCACTGGCAAGAAGGTGGCACCGATCTTTTGGTGGGAAAAGGAGCCAACTAAGGCTTGGGCGAAGCAGCTCGGGGCCACTAGAATTCCGCACCTGTTCGAGGTGGTAAAGTCCACTAAGGAACAACAAAACGCCTTTATCGTAGCTCAGACGTTTAATACGTTCAGTCGAATTTACGTGCTTCAGCCCAACGTGCCGGATGATGTGTATGGGATATGGAAGCGGGCCTTCGAGGCTACTACTAAGGATTCGGGGTTCCTGAAAGCTGCGGAGGTTGCGGGGTACGAGGTCTCGTTGGGTACCGCAGAAGAATTTAAGGAGGGGCTCAAGCGGTACAAGACGCTGACTCCGAACGGTGAGAAGCTGCTCAAGAAGCTTATGGGTATTAAGTAGGAGCTTAAATCGACCGACGGCGTAGTGTGAGTAGTCGTCGGTAAAAGCCTCTCGGGGCTATGAGAAACGGCCATCCGTCAAGTGACGGATGGCCGTTTCGTTTGTGTCACAGTTTATCCCCAGAACAACCTTAGGAGTGGTGGGTCGTGCCAAGTTGCGTTGAGGAACCGGTCGTAGACCACCATGATCAAGGCTAGGAATAGCAGCCCTAGGATCGTGGACCAGATCCACCCGGCACGGCCGTAGACGAGCACATAGAAGAAGACACCGAGGGGGATAGCAATGTGGAAACCCACTAGCCAGACAGCAGTGTATAAGCCCAGAATGAAGAGACAGATGCGGATGAACCTGAGTCGTTCGGCCTTGGGATCGGTCCCGGTACGGAAGCCTAGGTCCATGATGTGTTCGGATGAGAGTTGCCGGGTGCTGTTTACTAGGGCGATCAGGCGGGCGATCCAAAACGGTGTGCCGAGTCCTATGGCCAGTCGAGGCATTAGGGCCGACCCCTCGGGCCAGGAGAAGGATTCGATGAACATGTAGAGGAAGAGCCCCCCGACGATGGCCAGTAGGATAATCTCTCCCGTCACTTCCAAGGAGAAGCCACGCGGTGTCCCGGTTGATTCCTTGCCCGTGTTCATTTTCTTACTTTCATCCATTATGGCTGGTCCAGTTCCGACTCCTTCGTTTCTCTAGCGGATTCCTCGGCGGCTCTCTTGGCCCCTTGTTGCATCCGCAGGCTTACCACCATTACCAGGATCATCACTGCGATGATGGTGAGGAACTGCGGGCGGGCAAACATGGACCAGCCGTAGGTGTTGGCCGAGAGCCAGAGATACTTCTCCACGATTTCGGCGAGGACCACTGCGATGAGTATCGGCGGACGGGGCCAGCCATAGCGTTTCATGAAGAGCCCTAGGACACCGAAGGCGAGCACCAGGCCCAGGTCCTGCATGGAATAGGTCCCCATGTAGGCGGCCAGGGTTACCAGGGCGATGATGATGGGAGCGAGAATGTTGGGGGAGATGGCCGCAATCCGCACAAGGTAGGGTGCGCAAAACAGCATGATGGGCACGACGACGATGTTGCCCAGGACGATGGTGTAGACCAGGCTGATGGTGAGGTCCAAGTGTTCGGTTAGCATCGCCGGCCCCGGCTGGACTCCCGAGAGCACTAGAATGGCTAGTAAGATAGCCATGCCGCCGCTACCTGGTATGCCGAACACCACTGTGGGTATCAGTACGCCACCGTCCACCGAGTTGTTGGCCGAGTCCGCGGCGATGACGCCACGGACGTCTCCCTTGCCAAACGTTTCCATGGCCCCCTTCTCGGTATGGCGCGCTTGGGCGTAGGCGATCCAGTGCGCTCCGGAGGAGCCGATCCCCGGCATCATCCCAACGAAGGTGCCGATGAGCGACGAGCGTACAAGCAGCCACTTGTTGTTAAGGGCCTCTCGCATGCCCTTGTAAACGTCCCGGTCCGCCTCTTTTAGCATGGTCTCGAGACGTTCCCGGGCGATGGGGGTGTTGGAAACCACCAAATCCACTACCTCTGGTAGCGCGAAGAGGCCGATGACCACGGGTGCTAGGGGGATCCCGTCCCAGAGATAGTCGATCCCGAAGGTCGCCCGGGTATTGCCTCCGATGACGGAGAACCCGATCATGGAGATGGCGAGGCCGAAGCAGGCCGTGAGCATGCCCTTGACGAAAGCGCCTGAGCTGACGATGGCTACGCACATGAGCCCCAGTAATGACAGTAGGAAGAACTCGGCCGCGCCGAAGAGTCTCAGTAGCTCACGCGAGATGGGGAGCGATAGAAGGAGCGCTATCGCACCGACGATACCGCCCACTAGCGTACACATATAACTGGCGCCTAAGGCTACGCCTGCCAGGCCTTTTCGAGCCATGGGATAACCGTCGAGGATCGTCGCTTGGGCCGAGCGCGCCCCGGGAATGCCCATGAGGATAGAGGGAACCGGCTCTGTGATGTCGCTGGCCGCTAGGAAGAATACTACGGCGGTCACTGTAATCCATGGGTCCACGTACCCAGCGAATCCTAATATTACCACCGCGATGGGCAGATTTCCCCCAGGCATGAGGCCTGAGATCAGTGCGATGGGCAGCATCGCGAGCATCACCAGAAGTGGCCCGAGCGAAAAGAGTTTTTCCGCTGCGATGATGGCAGCTTCCCACATGGTGTCCTCTTGATTTCTCGATCAGCGCTTGAGTCCTTGGAACGCGAAGTGCTGACTTGCCATGGTGGGCGTGTTGTGTCAACTCCGCGCCGAACCGGGTAACGCCCTTGATACATAGGCGGCCGCTGAGCTGGTCCTGGATGGGAATTCCATGGTGGGGTTAATCGATCACGAAACGCGCCGTGACGGCGGTGCGTTGTGTCACGAATGTTTCCGTCTGTTCGTTCCGGACACCAGAGGTCCTAGCGGTCGCGGTTGCATGGGTGCCGCGGTGTCGGTATGCGACATTCGACGTTCGCTTTTTCTAGTACGCCGGGGTAGGTCCTGGAGCGTGAGTGCGGCATCCGTGGCGCCGCATGACTGCCGGTACTCCGGCCTACCTGTTGTACTCGGGGAAGCGATGACCTTCGAGCTGTTAGCCCTTCTCACGGCGTTCTCGTACGCCACGTCGAACATTGCGGCGCGGTGGGGGCTTCGTTACTCGACGCCCAACACTGTGGTGCTTTTCTCGTTGGCAATGCACGCCGTGGGCCTGTCCTCAGTCGTACTTCTGACTGAGGGTATTCCCTCGGTTCCTCATGCGGCGTTCTATCTCGTTGTCATTACAGGTGTGCTGCAGACGATACTGCGCTCGTGCCATTACTTGGCTATCTCCAAGGTGGGCGTGTCCCGGGCCGTCACTCTGCGTAACACACACCCCATGCTCACTGTCCTAATTGGCGTTACTGTGCTGGGAGAGCAAACCAACGCCCTCAATCTCTTGGGCGTGGTGTTCATCGTGGGTGGCACCGCGCTTACGTCATGGAAAATGGACGAGCAGATTACCGGTTTCCGCCGTTGGTACCTCATCCTTCCGATAGCCACCTCAGTAATAACCTCCACGGTACACCCCATCCGGCGATACGCCATGCTCCTCGCCGATGAGCCGTTGTTTTTTGCCGCCCTGGTGGGAATTGTCGCTATCAGCTGTTTTACCGCCTACCTGGCCCTGCCGTTGCCGCGGGATCCTATCGTTTGGCATCGGAAAGCCTTGCTGCCCTTTGTAGTTTCCGGAGCGTGCGAAACCCTGGCCATCTTGCTCTTATTCTTTGCCTTGGCGTCGGGTCCGACGGTGATTGTCTCTCCTATAACCGCCACTTCGCCGGTGTGGACCGTGCTGCTCGCCAGCATTGTGCTGCGCCGCATCGAAAACACCACCCCCTCGGTGGTCTTTGGGACTTTGCTAGTAGTGGCGGGCGCCATCTGTGTAACTCTTGGTCGGCACTGGTAAATCGCATGAATCTCAAGTACGGGGTGTTCTTCTCGTAGGTTCCGGGCGGGGGTAGCGTTGTGTTCGGCAAAATCACCTCCGGGCCTTGTCGCTGTGTTCGTGGGAGTTATGTAAAAAGACGCTTCGTGGATGTTTGGTCCTAGCAGCCCCATCGCCGTTCCGTTCACCCATCGCTGCCGGAGCTTGGGTGGCCGTAGCATAATTAACGGTTGTGTCGTCGCGTCAATGATCACACGTTGTGGTCCACTCGTGTTCGGGCGCATGGTGGTAACTTCTGTGGGGTAGCCGCCCATTTGAACCCTCGGCTAGGCTGGTTCTGGGCTCATCGAAATTAGTTGATTACATGGCCAATGAAAGGGTGGACGGGGTGCAATGTTGGCTTGAGGATTTAGGAGGATTTAAATGGCTAAAGCCAAAGTGTTTATATTCGCCCCTAACGACAAAACGGGTGAATCCCACAAGAAACTTCAGGACAATGGCTGCGAGTTGGTTGTGGGCAAGGCCGGCTGGCACACTCCCCACAGAGACAACGAGAGCGAGATGGTCGTTATGGCACAGGGGGCGCATGCGTTGGTAGGGACCTCTATCCGAAACTCCCCTATAAGCCAGGAGATCATGAGGTCTTCGAAAGATCTGCGTGTGGTGGCGAAATCTACTATCGGTGTGGATGACATAGACGTAGAGGCGGCAACGGAGCTGGGTATTATCGTTTGCCATGCTCCTACGGAATCTAACTGGGGTGGTGTTGCCGAGGGCACTATCACGGGGATGCTGACTATGCTCAAACGTGTCCGCGAGCGTGACCGCCACTTAAAATCAGATGGCGAGTGGCGCGACCATAAGCTTCAGGGCACTTTCGTGGGCTCCCGAGAATCGGACGGCTATCCCGGTATTGTCCTGGGTATTGTTGGTCTGGGGCGTGTCGGTGGCCGGGTCGCGAGACTCATGAAACCTTGGGGTGTGAGGATGATCGCCTATGACCCCTACGTACCCAACGAGACGTTCCAGGAGGCCAGTGTGGAGCGAGTTGCACTCCCGACGTTGCTACGAGAGTCCGACGTAGTGTCTCTACACGTAGTTCTCACCAAGGAAACGCGTCATATGATGGGCAAAGTGCAGTTCGCGCAGATGAAGAAGGGCGGAATCTTCATCAACACCTCCCGTGGACGATGCGTCCATGAGTCCGACTTGACCGAGGCGTTGGAGAGGGACGTGATATCCGGCGCGGTCCTGGATGTGTTCGAGGACGAACCCCTGTCTATGGATAGCCCCCTCCGAAAACTAGGCGATAAGGTGATACTCTCGGCTCACATGGTCTCTTCCAATAAGCGCAGCGGCGCTCATCCTGGCGTGGCCTGGGCCACGAGTTCGGTTCTAACAGCCCTCCGTGGCGAGGTGCCGGACAATGTCTACAACAGGGAGGTAATCGACCAATGGAAAGGCCGCTTCGGTGGTAAGAGTCTGCTCTAGAATTGAATTTGGTGGTGCGCCGGTAACTGCCCGCTGGGTTCGGGGGGCGTCCTGAGAGCTACGGGAAGCCCTTTCGTGCGAGTTGGACGTCAGGGTGGTTGTGATGAAAACAAATTCGACAGCCGCTAGGACATGGTCCGCATAGGCGAAGCACTCATCGGCAATCCTATAGCCGATGAGTTGTGTTCGTCGTGAGGGCTGCGGGTTGGTCTGTACCTTTGGACCGGGTTAAGAAGCACGGCATAGGGCCGTGGCTGTCGACCTCGAGGCTGTGCATTGTGTTGTTCCCAGTGGACGAATAGCTCGAACCAAACCAACTGCTGCTTGCTTCTCAGGAGTCAACGCTTGTCGAGTTCCGAACCAGCGCCCTAGCAGTGATTATCGCGATAAACATTGTCGTTCCACTCAGCGTCATCTCGCTCCGCAGGGAAGGTTCTTCGTAATCACTCTATTGGAATTCGGTTACCGTTAAGGAGCCAATGACAACGTTTAGAACGTCTCGAAAAAGTTCTCGAAAACGTTTGAAACCAGTGTGCAATTGAAATAGGTAGGGCATTTGGTCCTTTTCGGATGATGGATCGTTCGGGAAAAAGAACCGTGGAATACATCAAGACAATCGCAGCGGTCATGGCCTTGGCACTAGGGGCGAGTGGTGCGTTTTCGGTCGGGTCCGCTGGGGCGCAATCCCGTGCAGGAGTGAAGACGGCGTCACTAAGGGTGCCCGGTGTCGAAGTGCGCCGTCAGACTGATCTGCCGAAGCTCCTGTCTAAACGCGATGCCGCCTTCTATCGGAGCGTGTTCGCCCTACAGAAGGATGGACGCTGGGACGAGGCCGACGCGGTGATTAAGCGGCTCGATGACCAGCTTCTTGTGGGCCACGTTCAGTTTCAACGCCTGATGCACCCAACCCGTTACCGCTCATCCTACGGGGAACTTTGGGCCTGGATGGAGCAGTATGCTGATCATCCCGGTGCCCGACGGGTCTTTAGGCTAGCCAAGCGGCGTCAACCCAAAGGCTGGAAGGCACCACGACCTCCGGCCCGGGCCACGCTGATATCGGCGGTGAAATCCGATCCGGTCTCCGCTGTGTGGCACCCGAACGTGACTGCACGTTACCAGGCCGCTCCGGGCACAGAGAGTCGTCATAGGGCTCATCGGCCGGAGGTTAGGGCGATCCAGCAACGAGTTCGCGAGTTGGTGTCGGACGGTTATGTGAGCAAGGCGCTCGGGTTCCTGGAAGAACAGCGTCGCAATGGACGGCTGGGGGGCGTTGCATTCGATGAGAGCCTTGCCTGGGTTGCTAGAGGCTATTTCTTCTGGAACAAGGACCGGGAGGCGCTGAGGGTTGCAGTCCGAGTGGCGTCGCGTTCGGGGGACCGGGTCCCTATGGCATCTTGGTGGGGTGGCCTGGCGGCTTGGCGTTTGGGTAAGAATCTCAGGGCGGCACAGTGTTTCCGTGTACTCGCGGAGTCGAAATCAATCACCCCGTGGATGGTGTCGGCGGGTGGTTACTGGGCTAGCCGCGCTTATCGCGCCGCTGGAGAACCGCAGTGGGTAGCTCCGATGTTGGGCGTGGCCTCCCGTCACCCGCGCACTTTTTACGGCCTCTTGGCCATCACCGCTCTAGGAAAGCGGCCGCCCCTCGATTTCGGAATGCGCCGACTTAGCGCTGCGGATTTGAATACACTCTTGACCATGCGGCCGGTTCGGCGGGCGTTGGCCCTTAGCCAAGTGGGCGAGCATGTTCGGGCGGGCGGCGAACTACGGCGTTTTGCTCACAGATTGTCGCCCCGGTTATCGTTGGTGATGCTCGCGCTTGCTTCCCAGTCGGGATTGGCGGACTTGTCCTACCGAGCTGCTGAGAGTTTGTTGTTGCGGACCGGCATTCCAGTAGACGCGGCGCTCTACCCGCTGCCCATCTGGCAGCCCGATGGTGGGTACACTCTTGATCGAGCGTTTCTGTTCGCGGTGATGCGGCAGGAATCGAAGTTTCGAGCCAGCGCTCGAAGTTCCAGAGGCGCTCGCGGATTGATGCAGCTTATGCCTCGGACGGCGGGCCAGCGCTATCGGGGCGCCCATCGCCAAGAACTGATGGATCCGGTTCTCAACGTTACCTTGGGTCAGAAGTATCTCCACCACCTTCTCTCCCGGCAAGGCATTGACGGTAACCTCTTCTACGCGTTGACGGCATACAACAGTGGTCCGGCAAGGCTTCGGGAGTGGCAGCGTAAGGTGGACTATCGGGGTGATCCACTCCTGTTCATTGAAAGCATCCCCACTATGGAAACCCGAATCTTTATCGAACGGGTGTTGGCCAATCTATGGATTTACCGAATTCGGTTTGGCCAACCCGCGCGCTCCCTTGAGACCATCGTGTCGGGCGGCTGGCCCCGATACGTTCCGCTCGATCCAAAACTAGCCGCGGCACGCTCCTGACTAAGTTCCCTCACAACTGAATTGGTGTGCAATGTTGGCGACTTGCGCTGGAGCGCTGTAGCTGGCTCCATGTTACTGTCGGCGATACCCACGTTCGGGACAATCACCGGGGCTTCCAATGCCAGATGGGAGGTTATGATCTAACCGGATGCTGTGCCGGGGCATTGGGCACGGTGGTGGGATGCGCAATCGCAATTGTTTCGTGTATCGCCGTTCAGGTGTTTACTGCGACAAGGAGAGACTGATACGGGCCGCGTGTTCCGCATGGACTTCTGTCACGGGCCTCGGGTCTGACCTGTGGTCAGTCGTACGTAAGATTCTTAGTGTTAGTGGCCGATCGGAGCTTTCGGTGGGTGTGCCGTGATCGTCAACTTAGTGGTATTGCATCCCTACGCGCCGTTTGTCCTATGTATGTGAACGGCGGTGTGGTGGGTTCTTTTGTCACATTCCGTAGAGTCGTTTCGGATTGACGTTGAGTATCTTTTCTTTGGCCGATTCGGGGACATCCTGTCGTGCCTGGAACGTCCGCACTGCAAATCGGTCACGGTCGCCGTGGGGCATGTCTGATCCGAACACGATGCGATCTTCGCCGAGAAGGTTCAGTACCTGTGGCAGGAGCGGATCCTCCACCTCGGTGCTAAGGAATAGGTTTCCTCGACTCATATACTCTGCTGGCGACGCCGTGGCCCGAGGCGTTATCTCGGGAATGGATTTGCCGAATCGGGTGGTGAAAGTAAAACGATGCTCCAGTCGGTCCATGAGAAAGTGAACCCAGAGGCAACCAGCTTCCAAGAACGCAACCCGTAGGCTCGTGAAGCGGTCGAGGACGCCGCCGGTAACCATGGCGGTGAAGCCCATGAGTAACGGCATGAGGAAGGGGATAATGGTCCCGGGATAGAGGTGATCGTACATGTTGCTGAGGGGCGGGCAGGACCATCCCACGTGGACCGCCAGTGTGAGATCCTCCTCGGCCATGGCTTCGTAGAAGGGAAAAAAGCTCGGATGGTCTAGGGTACGTTCACCCACAGTCCCCAGGATCATTACCGCCACCGCCCCCAACCGCTTGGCCTCCCGCACCTGCTGCACTGATGCGGGGACATTGTCGAGATCCACGACGGCAGCCCAGCAGAGCTGGTCAGTGGAGGCCGTGGTGTCGGCTAACCACCGATTATAAGAGGAGCACAGGGCAGCACCTAGGGCGGGATCGGTTACCAGCGGATGGACTAGAAAGAAACTTGGATAAATGACCTGGACCTCCAGGTCTTCGTCAGCCATGTCCTTGAGGCGGGCATCTGGATGGCTGATCTCGATGCTCTCGATGCTTTCTGGTTTGGACGCGGTATAGAAGGAACGATGGCCTTCATGGTGGGCCGGCGTCCCCATGTTGTGGCAGCCACGCCCGAACAGACGGGGGTAGATCTGGTCCTCCACGCGCCAATAGAGTCGCCCTTCCGAATTGACCACCTGAGGCTTACGTTTCCGGAACGCTGGATCCAGGTAGGCGTCACTGAACGTGGCTGGCGATTCTTCAACGTGCGCGTCCGCGTCGATAACAATCATAGGAAGCCCCCTTTGTTAAGTAAATCGTGCTATGGCACGATTTACGATGCACTAAAAGACAGAACCCATAACGTAATACGAAAACGGGACGCAAGAAGAAAGAGATAAACAGGAGGTAATCATGCCCATTTTGCTGACCAACAGTGACGTCAGGGAGCTGATCTCGCCGAAGACGGCAGTGGAAGTTATGAAAGAAACGTATCGTAGCCTCTCCGCGGGAACTGCGGTTACCCGGACCCGGAGCCAGACCTTTGCGGAAACCTCCCAACCGGGTACCTTCGTTGAGTTGCGTACGATGGATGGGATCGTCCCCGCGTTCGATTCGGTGGGCGTGCGGATCCTGCCGGATCTACATCGGTGGCCACGGATTGGTGAGAATCAGCGGCACGACAAAGTTCCGAAGAAGAACGGCAAGTTCCTGGCCTTTGATTTGGTTTTCGATCTCGATACCGCTGATCTCCAAGCCGTGGTTCAGGACGCCTATCTCCAGAAGCTGCGAATTGCCGGTACGCACGGAGTGGCCGCCGAATACCTCTCCCGTGCTGACGCGTCGCGTGTTGGCGTCATTGGGTCAGGTTGGCTTGCGGAAGGTGTGCTTATGGGCCTCGGGGTAGTACGCAAGCTCGAGTCCGTCAAGGTTTACAGCCCCACGTCAGCGAACCGAGAGCGGTTCGCTCGGAATGCAAGAGCAAATTTTCGTCTCGACGCTGAGGCCGTTGACAGTCCCGCGGTCGCTACGAAGGATGTTGATATTATCGTTGTTTGCACTAACACCATCGATCCGGTCTTCTTCGGTGAGGGGCTCGGTCCGGGCGTACACCTCGACGCTATTTCAGGACGTGACATCGACGAAGCGTGTTTCACCCGCTGCGACTATACCGTTTTGAGCATGCGAGAGGGTCGGTGTAACGAGGGGTTAAACTTCGCTCCTTCAGTTGCGCGGGAGGCGCTAGCGCCTCGTTTTGCTCCTTTCGAGAGAAATGTTCAGTGGGACCAGTACGCTGAGCTGGGAGAGGTCATTTGTGGTCGGGCTCGGCCCCGGGCGAACGATCAGGAGATCACTTTTTTTTGTAACAACGTGGGTTTTGGCGCCCAGTTCGCAGCATTAGGAGGTAAGGCCGTAGCGCTGGCTAGGGAACGTGGGCTCGGCACGGAGTTCTCCATTGATGATTGGTACGAGGACGAGCGCTAAGGGTGTACATCCTGAGTAAACCATTCCGTTGGTAGGGTCCGACCGACGCCTTTCTCGAGGGCTTTGCGGTAAACTTGTTGTGCTACGGCGGCGAACTGGAGACCTTGGCCGACGTTGTTGACGAAGACCGTGGATTCATTCGGAGTTCGCCGGCCTTGGACAGCTCCGATGATAGCTCGAGGCAGCTCTTCGATGCGGTCCCAGAGTGGGGTGGTGCGCTCCGACCACCAGCCACCGGTCCCCTCTGGCGTTTCCACGGCTGCGGTGCGATAGACTTGAGGACGGATGTTGGCGGGATTCTTGGAGAACAGGAATACCTGGTCCGCAGCATCCAGGAAATCGTGGTCCATCTCTTGTACCTTGACTGCGCTATAGTGTACGCCGGGGCGTAACCACTCGCGCCTGTGCACAGATTCCATGGAATTAGTCCCAGAGACGACTAGGTCAGCCCCTTCCACGGCCTGCTCCGCCGACTCCACTGGTGTGAGTTTGGCCCCAATCCGCGGCGCCAGTTCCCGACAGAAGCGCTCTCTATTCAGGGGGTTAGGACTGAACACCCGGACCTCGGTTATGGGTCTCACCGCGCAGTGGGCCATAAGTTGGCCTCCCGCTTGCCATCCGGTTCCTAGTAGCGCCATGATTGAGGCGTTGTCCCGCGCTAGGTAGCGCGCTGCCAAGCCGTTGGCAGCTCCCACCCGCATGCGGGAGATGTGCCCGTCCGGGCAGATCATCACCGGGGCTCCGGTCTCCATGCTAAAGAGCAACATCAGGCCGTTCCACCTTCCGTCTGCTGAAGCGAGCCGGTCACGCCGGACGTTACCCATTACTTCCGGCCATATAAGAACGTCGCTGTTGATGCGCAGGGCTGCCATACCTTCGTCCGGCCAGAGTCCGCTCATGGCCTTGAGGCTGTAGACACCCTTGGTCTCGCCGACGACGGTAGGCGCGAGTGTGTCAACACGCGGACTGTTCACCGCCTCCTGGGCTTCCAGGGACCGTTGTGAACGTTCGACGCATTCTAGCGCCATTTCCATGGTCAGGATCCCGTCGATGTCTTCATTGCTGAGAAGCAGTGTCATTCGTAAACCTCCGAGAAGCACGTCCCTGCACGGGGTCCGTGTTGACGCGGCCGGTAATTTCGGCCATATATCCTAGCTCTGGCCAGGTAGCTCAGTTGGTAGAGCAGAGGACTGAAAATCCTCGTGTCGGCAGTTCAATTCTGTCCCTGGCCACCTCTTCATCTCTCAAAACCTCCTTGTACGGATACCCTAAAAACAGCGTTCTGGGCAAATCCAGACCGTTGTCTTCCAAGAACACGCTTGATACTCTGCGTACAACGGTACTAGCCACTGTTAGTGATGCCGGTAACGATAATTTGGCCGCTGGGTTGGACTACGGATACGCTGGCAGCGCTATCGAGGTCGCGGTCCTGGAATGACCGGACTGTGGTCTGCGGTTGACCCCCGTTGCGACGGAGAAGATCTTGGCTTACAAGCATTAAAATGCTCTACGGATTCTAATGTCTGCCACCACTCACCCCATGCTGGCGGCGGCCAGGTCGCTGGCCCCAAAGATACGATCCTGTGCGGATTTGATCGAAGCAGAACGCGAATTACCTCGCCCATTGTTCGACACCCTAGCAGATGCCGGCCTATTTAAACTTGGGCTGCCACGATCCCTGGAGGGCGTTGAAATTGATCTGCCGGCCTATGTCGACGTGCTCGAAGAGTTAGGCAAGGCCGATGCTAGCACGGCCTGGGTTGTCAACCAGTGCTCGATATTTGCCACCTATGCAGCGCGGATGCCCTCGGAGGTGGCGCGAGCCATCTGGACAGACACTCCACGGTGTGTGGTTGCTAATACCTCCATGCCTACGGCTGAGGCGGTGGCGGTATCGGGCGGATATCGAGTGACTGGTCGTCATCGCTTTAGCTCAGGGTCCCGGCACGCTTCCTGGTTTGCTGCGCGCGCCTGGATGTCGGAGAATGGTGAGCGGGTTCAGAAGTTCCTGTTTGTGCCGGCGAATGAGGTGGAGGTGTTGGATACCTGGAAGGTTCGTGGCATGCGAGGTACTGGGACCCATGACTTTTCGGTGGACGGTGCTTTCGTGCCGGCCGAGCGCACAGTGCGCCAACTGGGCAGCCCAGTGTTGGAGCCCGGTCCGCTGTATCGGCTTTCCCTGGTGCTGTTGTTTGCCTCGGGGGATGCCGCCTTGGCCTTGGGTGCAGCCCAGTCGTGCCTTGAAGCGTTTGCGGAACTGGCCGGGGCCAAGACACCCCACGCAATGCAGACAATGCTGCGGGACCAACCGGAGGTGCAAACAACCGTAGGGCATGCCCTAGCTGTTCTGACCTCCAGCCGGGCCTATCTCAAGGAGGCTGTGCATAACTTATGGAGCGAAGCAGCGTCGGACGGTTCGGTTACACTGGACCGACGGTTAGCCCTCCGTCTCGCAGCGACCCACTGTATTCGAGTTGCGGTTGGGGTAGTCGAGACGCTCTACAACGCGTCGGGGACCAGCGCTATTTATGAAGGTAGCCTTATACAACGCCACTTCCAGGACCTGCACGTTATGAGCCAGCATCAGCAGGCGCGCCAAGTCGCCTACCAACTGGCTGGCAAGCACCGTTTGGGGTTGGAGATCGAGACGCTGCGGTTCTGAGCCGGCTTAGCGACCATGTTTGGGTGGTGTACGTGGCACCCGCAATACTCCCCTAAATGCGCCAGAGCCGTTTGGGATTGTCGCAGAGAATCTTGCGCTTAGATTCCTCGTCAATGTCGGTCCGTTTCTGCATCACGCGCAGGGCATCCATCTGGCTCGAGCCGTCGTAGTGACCGTAGTCACTACCGATGACGAGGTTGTCGGGCCCGCACCGATGGGTATAGGCAAGCTCATCATCGTTCTGGCAGGTGACGAATATATTGAACTCCTTCAGCACGTCGTCGGGCAATGGATGGCCGCGCTGTAGGCTGCGTCGCTTGGCCTCGTGAAGCATCCAAGGCAACCACATGGAACCAGCTTCGACGAATGCCCAACGGAGGTTAGGATACTTGAGTGGTAGTCGGCTCTCGATTAGGCCTTCGCACGAGCCCGCGGTCATTAGGCGGAACCGCATGAGGCCGAAGGCGTTGGGATCGTACGCCGGCCGGGTGAGGTCCACGATGTCCTGGTTGCCATTGCCGATGTGTGTCGCGATGACCATGTTGAGTCGCTGGGCTTCTTCGTAGAGTGGGTGAAAGTACGGATCGATGGGAAGCCGTCGCCCCAGGATCGGGGGAATGGTGACCCCCACGGCGCCGTGGTCGCGTGCCCAGTTGAGGAGTTCCAGGGACGCGTCCATGCTCAACAACGGTAAAACAGTGCACCATCTTAGTCGTCCGTTTGCCCTTTGCCACATGTCCGCTACCCATCGGTTCCAGCTTTTGCACAGGGCCAGTTCTACATCAGGCTGCTCGGTGGTGGGCACCGTCCAGAGAGTGTGGAACAGTACCTGGGTGTTGATTCCCAATTGGTCCATGTGTCGGAGCCGCCGTTCCACGTCGTCTTCGCGAGAGCCTATTGGCGTCACCAGATCCCTCCCTTGTGCGTGGGATCGTTCCGACATCTCTTCTTCAGTTAAGGTGACGAAGCGGAAACCCCGGGCTTGGCCGTTGATGATCCACCACTGGATGTGAGGATCTGTGGGATGCGCTGCTAGAATTGGGCGGTACTTCTCGTCCTCTGGGTCCATGAATTCCCACGTTCGCTCGGTCTCCACCACGTGTGCGTCCGAGTCAATGAGGCTATAGTTCGCATCCGTCGCTGTGGTCGGTTGGGTGTTGATGGCCATGGGATCCTCCTGACGGCCCGGTGTCTTCTCTTGCCGCGTCTCTTATTGGGGTGTTGAGAGCTGCAATCTAACGCGTCTCGTCGATGCCTTTCAAGGGGGATGTGGCAGTTGGACAAAGCCGCTGGTCAAGGCCAAGGCGAGAGAATGCAGAAAGAGCGTAGCCTTCTACGAAGTGTGAAAACTCGGGGAAGCCAATTCTTGTAGTCTTCCGTGATGCTGAACCCGGAACTTCGCCATATAGCCCTTTCCTTCCGAGCACGTATTTCTGGCTAACGTCGAAGGTTCTACACTACCGCCTCCCGAGTGATTGGGCCGGATCACGTCCAGCGCATCTACGGATCACAAGACGGAACTGATATAGAGGTGGATGAAGAACGGGTCCTGAAACCGCCATGCGTATATTCGCCATATCCGACTTGCACGCGGACTATCCGCAGAATATGGCCCTGATAACGAGTATTTCCGGCATCGCACACCGGCGCGACACGCTCCTTTTGGCCGGAGACGTGACGGATGATCTAGTCAAGCTTGCACTAGTTCTCGAAAGCGTTCGGAGCAAGTTCGCTCACGTTTTCTTCGTCCCCGGAAACCACGAACTCTGGGTGCGTCGTGGTGGGCTCCGGAATTCGGTCGACAAGTTTGAAAATGTTATTAGGTTGTGTGCAGAGCTTGGTGTAACAACTTATCCCGCCAAGGTCGCCTGTGGCCCCGATGACCCAGGAGCCTGGGTAGTGCCCCTGTTCTCGTGGTACACAAAACCGGAGGATGGTTCTGGCAGTCTATATGTTTCAAGGGGTGACGATGGGCCGAGTCTTTCCATGTGGGCCGATGAGGTTTTGACTCGGTGGCCGGACCATTTGTCGGTGGCGGACTACTTCCTCGACATGAACGAACCTCATCTGCATTGCGCGCATGAGGCACCGGTTCTAACCCTCAGCCACTTTCTCCCTAGACGCGAACTGATGTTTCGCCCGTGTACGTCACCGCCCGGGCGAAGGGGCCGCATTTCCCGTTTTAACTTCAGCCGTGTGGCCGGCAGCGAGCGACTAGAAACGCAAATCCGCGTGCTAGGCTCGGTCCTACATGTTTATGGTCACCAGCATCGTAACCGCGACCGGGTGATCGAAGGCGTCCGTTACGTGTCTAACTGCATGGGCTACCCAACGGAGCGCGCTCGGGGCGAACTGGGCGATCCCTGTGGGACTCTAAAGCTAGTGCGAGATACGGGGTCTATCGCGAGATAAGTAGTCACTGGCGTCAGGCTCCCTATGGTGATTTGAAAGTTACTGCACGAGGTAGCGACTTGCTAATGAATGATACCGCCGCCTTCCACCACCAATAGTTGACCGGTCATAAAGTCGCTATCCGTGCTGGCAAGAAAGAGCGCTGTGCCGGTAACGTCGTCCGGAATCTGAATTCGCTTGAAGGCCCGGCGAACGGCGCTGTCGGATCGTCGCTTGCGGATGTCGTCGGTGATCACATCCTCGCTCATCGTGGAGCCTGGTGTCATGCAGTTTACATTAATGTTCCAGTCGCCGAGCTGTCGTGCCATCACCCGAGTCAGCCCGACGACACCACCCTTGGAGCTTGTGTAGTGGGGCATATTACTAGTGCCGTTGAGGAAGGTTCCTGATGCGATGTTGATGATTTTTCCCGATTTCTGTCGTTTCATGATGGGTATGACGGCACGGCAGCACATGAAGACCCCCTTGAGGTTGACTTCTATAACCCGGTCCCATTCGTCGAGCGGGCAGTCTTCCACCTGGCCCATCCACATTTTCTGGGTCACGTAGATGGCCGCGTTGTTCAGTAGCACGTCGATCTGACCGAATCGGTCGAGGGTTTCTGCTACTAATCTTTCGATGCTGTCATATTTTGTGACGTCTGTGGTGTAGGCCCATGCTCTTTCGCCCGCTCGGGTTAATTCCTGAGCCGTGGAGTCGCCAGCGTCGGCGTCGATATCGGCGATGACCACCTGCGCACCCTCTGCGGCAAAGCGCCCTGCATATGCCTTTCCGAGTCCATGCCCGCCTCCCGTGATGATTGTGACCTTGTCCGTAAGTCGCATGATCGCCTCCGTGAGTCCGATGACGGACGAGTATAACACAGAGGAAGCGTTGATCTCCTGTGGGGCAATTGTGGATTGATCTGATATTTGTGTAGGCGTACAAAGGAAGTCCCAGCGCGACTGCGTATTTGGGCAGACAGGAGGTTCCCCGTGCAATTTGTTCGACTTTTCACTGGAGACGACGACCAGTCCCATTTTGAGGATCTCGATAGCGATACCAATGGTGGGTATTTTTTCAAGACCTTGTCAGTGACGGGTTTAGTGTTCAAGAACGATTTGCCAAACAACTTGGGCGGATTTCACAACGCGCCGCGGCGGCAGTATTGTATTACCCTCTCGGGCTCAGCAGAGATCCGAGTAGGAGATGGTACGTCACGGACATTTGTGGCTGGTGATGTTTTTCTCGCAGAGGATGTTGCTGGACAAGGACACACCCTGGAATTGCACGACTGGTCCAGGGCCTTCGTTCACATTGATTAGAAAGCGATGGGAACGAAGGGCTCAAGGAAACTTTGCCCTTATGGAAAGGAGACGAAGATGAGCAGTGAAGGAATAACGCCCATTAGGGTTAAGAAGATAGGACACGTGGTTTTCAACGTGAGTGACGTCGAACGTAGTACGAAGTTCTGGACGGAGATCATGGGATTTACGGTGTCCGACGTCAACGAACGGGGGATGGTCTTTCTCCGGAATGCTGCGGACCATCACACCATTGGTCTGTTCCCTTCCAATTCGGACAAGGGGCAGCCCGAGCCGGATCAGGTAGCGTTCAACCATTGTGCCTTGGAGGTGGGGAGCGTTTCCGAGCTGTTCAAGATTCGCGACTTCCTCAAGGCAAAGCGTGTGCCCATTCTATACGAGGGGCGCAGGGGCCCCGGTTGCAACCCTGGGGTGGAGTTTACTGATCCTGACGGTTTTCAAATTGAACTCTATGCGTCCATGGACCAGATCGGGTGGGAAGGCGACAGCCGACCCGCCGAGCAGTGGTCTCGGGCCGGTTCTCTTGAGGAAGTGTTGGAGAAGCCCATACCGGGCGTCACCTACGACTGATTCGCAACGGTGGAGTAGCGGGGTGTGCACGCACGGTTCCCACTTCGCCCCGATCTGAAGGGACGCTGAGAGGCAAAGCGCGATGGCGGTGGATGTGATCATGCCGGCTATGGGGGCGACCCAGGAAATGGGTCGGCTGGTGCGTTGGTTCAAGCAGGAAGGGGACTCTGTCGCCAAAGGTGAGATCTTGATGGAGGTCGAGACGGACAAGTCGGTGGTTGAGGTTGAGGCACCTGCTTCGGGAATCCTGACTTGTGTAACCGCGACCCCGGATGATGAGATTCCTGTGGGGCAGACTATCGCTCTCATCATAGATTTGGGCGACGAGTTGTCACGGCCGCAAAATCCTCCCAAGGCGGGTCGTCGAAAGGACGCAGTGTCCGCACGGGTCTCAACGAATCCGCTGACCTTTGGAACGACAGTCCCCACATTAGAGCTCGATGCCGGGCGACTGCTTGCCTCCCCGGCAGCTAAGCGTGTTGCGAAGGAGAACCATCAAGATCTCACTGGCGTGAAGGGAACTGGGCCGGAAGGCGCAGTGCTGGTGCGCGATGTTTTAGATGCGACGCCGGATGACGTCACTGGAGTCCACGATGGGGTGGTACCGCTAAGTCGAATGCGGCGCGTCGTCGGTGAGCGCATGACGTCGAGCAAGCAGACCGTACCGCACTTCTACCTCGACATGGATGTGGACATGATGGCTGTTGAGGCCCAGCGCGAGGCGTCGAAGGCGCGAGGAGCTTCATTGGTACCATCTATCAATGATTTCATTTTGAGCGCTGTGGGTAGGGCACTTGCCGAGACGCCGTCTATGAACGCGGCTTGGACCGAGGGGGGAGTCAGGGTGTTCAGTGAAGTGAACCTCGGATTGGCGGTTGCCGTTGACGAAGGCCTTGTTGTGCCAGTCATCCGAAATGCGGACCGACTTAGTCTTGACGAACTCGCGCAACGTAGTCGTGAGGTTGCGAATCTCGCCCAAAATCACAAACTCCACCCTGTCGACTACCAGGATGGAACCTTTACGGTGTCTAACCTTGGTATGTTCGGCATTGATCGCTTCACCGCCATTATTAACCCCCCGCAATGTGGAATCCTCGCTGTGGGCCGGGTGGCGCCCCGTGTGGTGCCATATGGCGACAACATCGCAGTTCGCCTCATGATGACTGTGACCCTGTCGGCCGATCACCGGGTCGTGGACGGTGTTATTGCTGCTCGTTTTCTCCAGCGGGTAAAGCGACGCCTGGAGGAAATCTAGTCGCATCGGCTGGGTTCGGAAAGTTGCTTAGCGAACGAGAAAAGAGAGCCACCTTCCGAAGATCCCCGACCTGCGACATTAAGGTGAGGATGGCGCCCCACTGGATCGAGCTCACCATTCAAGCTCAAGGTTCCATTCAGGACACAATTGGAACTTATCTTGTGGAACATGGGTCCACGGGCGTTATTTCGAGGGCCCGTTCGCTTTGCGCCTTTTTCCCCGGGACGACCGACGTAGCTACCCTAAGGCCACTGGTTCGGCAATATCTGCGTAGGCTCCGGCAAATCTTCCCTGACTCGATTGTCGGTCGTGCGCGGTGGCGTACGATCGCCGAAAGAAATTGGCACGAGGCATGGCGTGACTACTTTAAGCCGCAGAGGATCGGGCGATCTTTTCTTATTATTCCACCGTGGATCGAACCGGGAGAAACCGGGCGCCACGTTGTCTTCATCGAGCCGGCCATGGCTTTTGGCACTGGCACTCACGAGACCACCCGTGGGTGCCTCGAGTTCATTGACGAGCTTTGCTGCGATTCACCGCCACCTAAGGCACTGGATGTGGGCACTGGGTCAGGTATTCTTGCTATCGGTTTGGCCCGCCTCGGGGTGAGGGAGGTGTTGGCACTGGACAAGGATCCTGTGGCGCTGGAGGCTGCTAAGGGCAATCTCCAGCTCAATAAAATGCATGAAGCTGTGACGTTGAGTAGTAGGGGGGTTGCCGGGATCCGACGTAGGTTCCCACTGGTGGTATCGAACATTATACTGGAGACCCTGGTGGAGCTGGCAGGCCCACTTGCACGGTGTGTGGGGGGGCAGGGAGCGCTGATCTTGTCGGGGTTGCTACATGACCATGTTCCCGTAGCCCTGGGAAGTTTTAAGAAGTTCCGTTTGGAAGGACATAAGCAACGTAAGGAGTGGAGCACGTTGCTGCTCCGTAGGGAGTCCTGAGCGTAGCCTTGGTGCCGTCGGAATGAGGGCTTCAGTTGGAGTGCCATAGTCCCCTGGGGGAATGCATGGGTTTGCCGCGGTTTTTCGTTCCACCTGACGCAGTGCATGATAGCGACGCTATCGTCGATGGTTCGGAGCTTGTGCACATGCGCAACGTATTGCGCTTGCGCCCGGGTGCCCGGGTTCTGCTCTGGGATGGTGAGGGGACTGAGCGGGAGGCTGTAATCCAGGGTTATGAAGGTGGAGTTGCAGCCATGACCGTGATACGGTCCTATCGCCCTGAGCGGGAGTCCTCGTTGACTGTCACGCTGGCTCAGGCCGTGGGCAAGGGTGACAAGATGGACTGGATCGTAGAGAAGTCCACGGAGTTGGGAGTGGCCCGCGTGGTCCCGTTCTTGTCGTCCCACACCGTACCTCGGCTAGCCGGTGCCAAAGGCGAGCGGCGTCGCGAGCGTTGGAAGAAGATTGCTGTCTCTGCTGCTAGGCAATCTGGTCGCACTAAGGTCCCAGAGATCCACGAGCCAAACGGGTTCGATGCGATACTCGCCCAGACCTGGCAATGCGACGCGAGACTATTGTTCTGGGAAGGCCCGTCGGTGCGGGGGTTGAATTCCCTGCGGGAAGAGCTCGGCAGTCTGCGGTCCGTGCTGGTCATGGTGGGTCCGGAAGGTGGTTTTCGCGACGAAGAGGTGGCGAGGGCCGCATCCGCCGGTTACCACACGGTGGGGTTGGGTAGGCGGATCTTGCGCACGGAAACCGCGGCAGTAGCTGCCGTCTGCGCCGCTCAACTATTGTGGGGAGACTTGGGGGAAGGCGGCTCAGCCTTATAGGGAACAGGAGGTTCGTCATGGACAAACAGACTGAGGAAACCCTGAATCGTTTGCTACGTAGGGCCGGTGTAAACATGGCTAAGAGTGATCGTAAACGCTTCATCCCGATGCTCGAGACTTACATGGAGAGCCTGGAGAAGCTCCACTCCATCAACCTGGCTGGCGAGGAGGTCGGTGGGGTCTTTCGTTCCGAGTTGTACGAAGACCAATAGCGCCAGTTTGGTCACCAGGGAGGAGTGAAAATGTCGGACTTGTGCTTCGCGAGTATTGACAGCATGGCCCAGCGTTTGCGGAAACGCGAGGTGTCGCCCGTGGAGTTGACCCAGGCGTACCTGGACCGGATCCACGCCCTCGACGGCAACCTGCGAGCGTATGTGAATCTCATGGAGGATAGTGCCCTCGCGGAGGCGTACGCAGCGGAGCGGGAGATTGTTCAGGGGAACTACCGGGGGCCGTTACACGGAATTCCTGTTGCTGTCAAAGATCAGTACGATGTTGAGGGCGCTCTTTCGATGGTGCGCATTCCCCAGCCCGTTGGTCCGGGAGAAGACGCTGCTGCAGTCCGTCGCTTGCGTGAGGGAGGGGCAGTGCTGCTAGGGAAGCTCAATATGAGCGGGCTTCCTGGCGGCATTAAGGGTGCGCGTAATCCTTGGAACCTGGAGCACGTGCCCGGGGGCTCCAGCACCGGCTCGGGTGCGGGCATTGCCGCTGGGCTATGCATGGGCTCACTGGGAGAAGATACCGCGGGATCGATCCGTAATCCGGCGTCGTTCTGTGGCATATCCGGTCTAAAACCTACCTATGGGCGAATCAGCCGTTTTGGTCTTGCACCCTTAGGCTGGTCTCTAGACACGGTTGGTCCGATGACCCGCGTTGTGGAAGACCTCGCGCATATGCTGCAGGTCCTGGCGGGGTTCGACCCCCGGGACCCCACCAGCAACCAGATGGACGTCTCCGACTATACTGCGGACCTAAAGGCTGGTGTTGCTGGCATGGTCGTCGGCGTGCCGCGGAAATACCTGAACATGGTTGATACCGACCCTGAGGTGCTACGGCTCATGGACGAGGCTTTGGCCGCCCTGGAGTCCCTGGGGGCTAAGATCCAGGACGTGGTGGTGCCGAGTATGGAGTACGCTACGATCGCCAACGGCCTCATCTATTCCTGCGAGTTCTACAATATTTGCCGAGCCGATATTAACGAGGCCATGGCCGGCGAGGTTTCAGAGTCACGTCGGGCGCGATTCTTCATCGGGGCTGTCTCCACCTGCGGGGATTACATCCAAGCCCAGCGGATTCGGAGCCGCTTAAGGCGGGAGTTGAAGGACGTGTTCCGTGAGGTCCACGTTATGGCCTTGCCCACCAATCCTGCGCCTGCACCGCTCGCCGCAGAGCTAGACGGTCTAGACACGGTGTACAAGATGTTGAAACCGGACTTTGTCTCACCTGCTAACCTCGCGGGTATTCCGGCACTCGCCATCCCATGCGGCTTTAATGCCAACGGCCTGCCGGTGGGTATGCAGTTCTGGGGCAAGGCTTTCGCTGAGTCTACGGTGTTGCGCGTGGGCTACGCTTACCAGCAGAATGCGCGCTGGTACGAGCGCCGACCGTTGAATTAGTAGCGGTTTCCCAACCGGAACGTTTCTGCGGTTGTAGATAGGCCAAGAGAAAAGGGGTTTAGCCATGCTCACCATCGACGCCGATGCTCACGTGCTGGAGAATCCACACACCTGGGACTTCCTGGAGGGATCGCAGCAGGAATTCCGGCCAGAAATCATTGTGTCGGGTCGAGAGCATACCAGAGCGGATATGCGCGACAAGTGGGATCGGGTTCCGAAGCAGGCCGAATATTGGTTTGTAGACGGCCGCCTGCAACCAAAGTCCCATAATGTTGGCTTGGACACTTCTCCAGAAGCCCGAGAGATGCGTGATGTGGAGGCACGACTCCGGCACATGGATGAGCTTGAGGTGAACGTCCAGGTGCTCTATCCAACTCTGTTTCTTCGGCCGGTAACCATGAAACCTGCGGTAGAGCTCGCATTGGTCAAGAGCTACAATCGCTGGTTGTCAGGCCTCTGCGAGGGTGCCAAGGGACGCCTGCGCTGGATTGCGCTGCTACCGTTCCTGACAATGGAAGAGGCGCTGGCTGAATTGGTGTGGGCGCGGGACGCGGGGGCGTGCGGGTTCATGATGCGCGGGTTGGAAGGAGAGAGGCAGATCACCGATCCCTATTTCTTCCCTCTATACGAAGAGGCTGCCAGGCTCGATTTGGCGGCGTGCGTACACTCGGGTATCGCTAGCTTTACCTACCAGGACCTATTCCCGGTGCAGGCAGGATTTCGCCGCTTTAAGCTGGCGGTGGTGGGGGACTTCCATTCTCTTATCATGGAGGGTGTTCCGGCAAAGTTCCCGGGTCTTCGGTTCGGTTTCATCGAAGTTAGCGCCCAATGGTTGCCGTACGTGATTCATGATCTCAAACGGCTTTTCGAACGGCAGGGAATGGAGTTTCCTGACGATGTTTTGCGTGAGAATCGGGTATACGTGGCCTGTCAGACGGATGACGATCTCGGCACGATCCTTCGATACGGTGGTGAGGACAACCTCGTAATTGGCACGGACTACGGCCATGCGGACCGGTCTGCGGAGATCGAGGCCATGCGCGTGCTTAGAAGCAAGGGCGAAGTCGCGCCCGAGATCGCCGACAAGATCCTCGGACAGAATGCCAAGATTCTGTACAATATTTAGTTTGCAATCGGAGGTGCTCGAACATGGTCGAAAAAGACCTGGAGGCCCTAACGATCAGCGAAGTTGCTCCGAAGATCCGGAACGGCGAGATCTCGCCTGTGGGCCTGACAAAACTTTTTATAGAACGGATCGAACGGCTGAACCCCCTCCTGAGCGCTTATCTCACACCCACCCCCGAGAGTGCTTTGGAGGAGGCGACTGTGGCAGAAAAGGAGATCCACGCCGGCGGTTATCGTGGGCCGCTCCATGGAATTCCGGTCTCCATTAAAGACAATTTTGCAACCCAGGGAGTGCGGACTACTGCTGGGGCCAAGGCGCTTTCCGACTGGATTCCGGACTTTGATGCCACCGTGGTGACCCGCTTGCGGCGGGCCGGTGCCATCAGCCTGGGAAAAACCAATATGCACGAGTGGGCCAAGGGTAGCCACGGGGTGAATCCGTTCTTTGGCACCCCAAGCAACCCCTGGGATCGCAACCGGATCCCCGGCGGTTCTAGCAGTGGTTCGGCAGTGGCCGTGGCTGCCGGAATGTGCATGGCGTCCGTTGGCACTGATGCTGCGGGGTCAGTGCGTAATCCGGCATCGCTGTGTGGCATTGTAGGGCTCAAACCCACCTACGGCCGTGTGAGCGTGTTTGGTGGCGTACCGGGTACGGGAGGCTACTCTACCAACCACTTTGGTCCGTTGACTCGAACCGTGGCCGATTGTGCAGCGATGATGCAGATCATTGCTGGGCACGATACACAAGACCCTCTGAGTTCACGCGAATCGGTACCGGACTATGTCGCGGGGTTGGGATCCTCCGTCGAGGGAATGCGCGCGGGTGTCATCAGGGGATACTTTGAGAAGTTCGCTTCCAGCGAGGTCAACCAGGCCATTGCCAATGCTCTCGAACTGCTCTGTTCCCTAGGGATGGTCGTGGAGGAGGTCAGTGTTCCCCATATGGAACTGATTCCTGCGGTGCAGCTCTGTGCTAGCCGGGTCGAGAGTGCGGCTGATGCTGAATTCTATCTGCGGCACCACCCTCGAGATTATAGTCCGAGCATGCTGTCTACGCAGATTCAGGCGCTCACCGTTTCCGGCGCAACCTATAACCAGTCCCAACGGATCCGGCGCCTCATTTGTGACGGCTTCGACAAGGCGCTAGAGCAGGTGGACGTGATCGTGGCGCCCACCTCCCCGATCCCAGCACTGTCATTCGACGAGTCCACGAGCGGCTCCGTGGCCGTGGATGGTTACAATACCCCGCTTCAGGGCCCTCATGGGAACTTTTTGACGTTATGTACTATCCCTTTTAACGTCAACGGGCTGCCATCCCTGAGTGTCAACTGCGGTTTCTCGAAAGACGGTCTGCCAATCGGTATGCAGATCGCGGCCGGTGCATTTCGTGAAGATACGGTACTCAAGGTGGCTCATGCCTACGAACAGGAGTCATCTTGGACCAGTAGGGTTCCCCTATTACCCTGAGACTCGATTAGTCTTGCGGGATACGGGTTACACCATTGGAGGAGCAAGATATGAGCGGTTTCATTGATGCGGACACCCATATTGTCGAATCCGAGGAGATTTGGGAGTACATGGATAAGGACATGTACGACCGCCGGCCAGTTTTGTTGAAGGCTCCTAGCGACACTGAATATCAGAGTGCAAACGCCTTTTGGCTTATCGACGGGCAGATCTTTCCAAAGTCTGTGGGTAAGGGCAGCGCTCGGCTCAGTACTCCCGCCGAGCAGGAGAGGCAGTGGACTCGCCAGGACATCGATCTAGGGGTTCGACAGTTGACTGATCCTACGGCTCGAGTGAAGGAGTTGGATAAGCGCGGAGCGGATGCCGAGGTAATATACTCGACTCTCTGGGGTGTTCATCTCACCGATGATGTCGCTCTGGATGTGGCGCTGTGCCGCGCCTACAATCATTGGATGGGCGATGTCTGGGCTCAAGGAGACAACCGGTTACGTTGGACGGCAGTGTTTCCACTGACCTCTATTGATGAATCCGTGAAGCAATTACATTACGCTAAGGAGCATGGAGCGGTAGGCGTGAACATGCGTGGAATCGAGGGCGATCGCTCACTAGCCGAACCCTATTTCTTTCCGCTCTACGATGAGGCAAGCCGGCTCGACTTTCCTATTTGCATCCATATCGGTGCGGGCTCACCGGCAATTTCAAGCGTGTTCGACGTGAGGATCAGCCACACGCTGCCGCATTTGCGCATGCTGCCGTTGATTGCTTTCCGGGACCTTGTTGCCAATAGGATCCCTGAGAAATTTCCAAACCTGCGGTTTGGTTTTGTGGAGGCTGGTGCCTCGTGGGTACCGTACCTGCTGCACCAACTCCACCGAACCACGAAGGGGAGTGGCCTCCCGATCGGACCGGAGCTTTTCGAGAAGGACCGCCTATGGGTGGTGTGCGAGGTGGACGAGGACTTGCCGATGCTGCTCAACTACATCCATGAGGACCATATAATGATTGGCTCCGATTACGGCCATCTTGACCAGTCCTTTGAGGACAATGTTGCCAACAAGCTCCGTGCCCGTGAGGACATCCCCAGCCAAGTGGCCGAAAAGATCCTTGGGGACAACGCTCGGGCCTTCTATGGTATGTAACGTGTCGTGATACGGAGACGTTCGATTCGTCAGAGGTTGCGAGGGGACTGAGCTGGGTGGCGTTGGTCGAATGCGTTGTATTTGTCGAAAGTACCTCGCGCCCCGTTCTACGTGTCTAGCATCGTGGGATGAAACATGTCCTCGGGCTGGAACCGCTCCCGCGTAAGACCTTGCTGCTGGGCGTACTCTAGCATTCTGTCGACTTCGGTTCGAGTTTCTCGAAACCCCCAGCGGTAGCAATCCTCACCTGCGATATCACGCTCCTCTTCCCACAGGGCGCGATACCAGAGGCCCGTCTGATGGACGCGCTGCCATTCGAGCCACTCGTAGCAGCGACGTTTTGAATCCTGCCAGGCATCGAACATGCTACGAGCTACCCAGGGGTGGTGGTCTAGAATTGAGGTCCGTATCAGCAGTGTGTGCTGGATGGGGAAGAACCCGGTCCTAGAATAGTATTCCCGTTCGCGTTGAGCGTAATCGGGGAACAGGAAGTCTACTTGTGGTCGGTCCTCGGGGGCTAGCGTGGCCGTGGTGATCATGGCGTCGATGGAACCAGCCAGAAGAAGCTCCCGGAGTCTGCTATATCCCTCTACCACTTCGAGGTTAAGCCAGCTCGGTGGGGACCATTCGTCGGGATTCTCGGACGGTCTCCCCGCAACCCAGTTGATAGATTTCAGGTCTACTCCATACTCTTCAGCCAAAATGCCGCGCGCCCAAAGAGCGGTCGTTGTGAACCAGCTCTGGATGCCTACACGCTTGCCGTTGAGGTCTGCGGGTTTAGAGATGCCGGCGTTAGTGTTCACGTAGATGTACGAGTGTCGGAACATGCGTTTGACGAAGATTGGGATAGCGGTGAAACCAAGGGTCTTGAACGGTAGATCTACGATGTAGCGACCGGTGAAGAACTCGGCAATGTCGAAGCGCCCTCCATGGCCATCAAAATGTCGGCTCACGTCATCGGTGTCCACTTGGACCTGGAGTTCGATTCCTTCTGGCTTGACTGTCCCTTCGATCAGCGCCTGTGCGCGGTCGTAGGGGGCACAGATCATGGTTAGGTCTAGCGGCATGGCAATATCCTCTCTTCATGTGTCGTACGTTTGATGGGCGCGGTGCCGAGTAGCCGCCGCGAGCCTACGCATGATTTGGTTCGATCCAGAGTGCCGTCATACGCAGGATGCCGCCCCTATCGGGTTCGATGGAAAGGGCGTCTCCGACATCGACAGTAGGCTACATGATAATACCCCATGATACATGGTGTCCCATGGGGCCTGGCTGCCCGTCAATAGGAAACCCGAGCTGGTTGATTACATCGGGTCATTGATCCACACTTCGTTTGGGACGGAGGATTACCATATGGAACACCCTGGTCTCCGGATTAAAGCTACGGGCATCGACCACGTGGTCGTATATGTGAAGGATGTGTCACGAGCGAGGCGGTTCTATGTCGAGCTGCTTGGAATGGAGGTGGCTCGCGAGAATCCCGGGAACGCTTTCCTCCGTTGCGGACAGCAGCAACTAGCGTTGCTGGAAAGGCCTCAACAATTGGAGGCATCTGCTGGTCGTGATCTGAATCATATCGCACTTCAAGTGGAGTCTGGCAGCTACGAGGAAGTGAAGGCCTCCCTTGAAGCGTCAGGCATTGTGGTCAGGGGACGGCAGGGCGATCCCCGTTGCATCTATTTTCAGGACCCGGACGGCCATCAGATTCAGATTTTGGCGCCCCGAAGATGAGGTGTGAGATTCCGAGAGGTCGGTTGAATTAGAAATGATGAAATACCGTATGCTTGGCGCAACAGGGCTCCGGGTCTCCGAGGTCGGCTTTGGCTGTGGGAACGTCGGTGGCTTGATGGTTAGGGGTGGCCATGATGAGCAAGGCGCTGCAGTACGGCGGGCCTTGGACCTGGGTATTAACTATTTCGATACGGCTAGGGCATACGGAGAAGGTAGGTCCGAGATCCATCTCGGGCGCGTGTTGGACGAAATCGATGAGGAGGTGATTCTCTCCACGAAGGTGCGTCTCGAGTCCGATGCGCTCCGGGACATTGCAGCGGCTACCATATCCCATGCGGAGCGGGGCCTAGCACGCTTGGGACGGAGCTCTGTAGATCTGATTCAACTTCACACACGGCTTCTAAAAACCCGTGAGTTTGGACACTTTGGCATGACCTCGGACGAGGTGCTTGGCCCGGGGGGCGTCATCGAGGGGTTTAAGCGGTTGCGCGACCAGGGCCGCGTGGGGTTTTTTGGGTTCACCGGTCTGGGTGACGTTGAGGTTATAGAGAGCTTGGTGGAAAGTGGTGAGTTTCATTCCTTTCAGGCCTACTACAACTTACTCAACCCCAGTGCGGGCCAAGCAGTGCCTCCGGGCTTCAGTGCCTTGGACTACAGACGGATTATCGATCGAGCTGCCGTAAACGGAATGGGTGTTGTGGTGATTCGGGTGCTGGCCGCTGGGGTGC
The DNA here is from genome assembly GCA_964438895.1 of uncultured Syntrophobacterales bacterium. Classification (GTDB taxonomy): domain Bacteria; phylum Desulfobacterota; class Binatia; order UBA9968; family JAJDTQ01; genus JAJDTQ01. The sequence continues at coordinate 275,525 of CAYTMJ010000014.1, forward strand.
TCAGTTCGACGCCGGAATTGGGTGGCGGCACAAGTCGCACTCCGCTTTCTGCGGGATCCGACTACGAGCGCGATGTTGTCCGCGCTCGTAAACTTTCCTTTTTCAAAGATTATGGGCTGGAGTCCCTTCCTCAGGCAGCCATTCGCTTCGCGCTCATGAAGCCCGAAGTCAGCACAGTGTTGGTTGGGTTTTCTGACAAAGCACAGATTGAAGAAGCTGCGGCGTGCACGGGCAGTGGGCCATTGCCAGAGAGGGTCATGATTGCGCTGCGTGAGCAGTGGGAGCGGGACTTTGGTAGTGAGTAGTTTCTATGTCTTGTTGAGGGATGCTTCACCGTTGTTACCACTGACACGAAGAAGGATGCTGGGTGGAACATGGAAACGGCGGGTCAGCGAGCCTGGGCGATTTGCCCCACGTGTTCTCGTACTACCTCGCGGGGGCACAGTTTAATGAATCCCTTTGATCCCAGGAAGATCAACAAGAGATCGTCTACGTGCCCCAGCACCGGGAGAAAGTCCGGCACAAGATCTGTTGGCAGCACCAGGTAGGCTGTCACGCTCAACGCTAGCAGCTTAGCCTTGAATCCGACCCGAGGGTCCTTAAACAAACGCCAGAAAAGTTTGAGGAAGCTGGGAAGGTGTTGTATCAATCCCAGCAGCCGTCGAGGGCCAAGGCGTAGGAGGAAGGCGAGGGAACCGAGCCGAATCATGGGACCTCTGGTGTGTGGCGGCGTTTTCCTTTCGGGGTCAGTGAGATGCACCCACAGAGGACGCCGTGATCGCCTCCCAGTAGCGTTCCCCCTTCGGTGGCGACTCCCGCGGTGAACTGCTTGAGGGTGCTAAGCCGTTTACGTTTGTACTGTTGATCGTTCCAGTCAAGCACAGACCCTGCCTCTCCCATGGTCACATGGTCTTCGCGAGAGGCGCACGCAACGGCTCGTAGGCGCAAGGGAGATGTTGGCACGTTCACTTTTCCAGGTAACGCCGTCATACGCGAAGAGGATCCCCTGGTCGCCTACTGCTCAGCACCAGTCGCTACCGAGGAAGTGTAGGTCGTATATGCGCGGGAGCTCACTCACGTTTACTTGTTTCCAGTCCCCGCCGTCCCAGTTGGCAAAGAAGCCTCCCCCTACCATACAAGCGGCTGGTAACCACGTAAACTTTATGGCAAAGATACCCCGGTTGTCCACTGGACCCCTCGCATTTCTCGAGATTCTGCCATCCCACTCGGTTAGACCTCCGTCGTTAGTGTCGGCGAAGCGGGAGTCCGACGCCATGCGATTGGCACCCCGAATTCGCCCCCCGACTGTTTGCGTCGGGGCAGGGAATTGTCCACCCGGGCCCAGCCTTTCTTCTTGTCGATGAGGGCGCTAGCCGTGACTCCCGGGGGCTTGGTTTCGTTGGTCCGGAGCACGCCAGAAGATTTTTTCCCAGGCGCGACTCCATCCTGTTGTGGGCGGGCAAGTACTGGGCAACAACCTGATTCTGTATGCCGATCGGAACCCTGACATGTCTTTTTACTAGAGCCGGGGAGGTCCCCGAATTTATAGCCGCGTTCGGAAGCTTACCATGGAGTCGCTTTGGTAGAGTGCTCTCAAGTGTTGCTTCCGGAGTCGGTTGTAGATTTGGAAGATTGGAACGTAAATGCGGGGTGGCTGGGACAGTGGCAGAGGAGAACCTCGGCCTATTAGGGTGTCACGAATACACACGCTGGCTCTTTTCGGGGCTCGATCGCGGAAACTCGCACGCAACCGGATTGTGAGAGGCTCCCTTCGGGGTGCGTTTTTGACAATACTCAGGGTTCGCGGTACTTGTACTTGTCGGCGTGTTTGTCTCCTTGGGGATAGAACGATGAAAGCTCACAACGGCGTGGGAGATTCGGTCTTGGTCGGCAGCAATAAGAGCCCTGGAAGGGGCTAGAGTTCGTTCTGGGTTGACGCGGATGTCAACGCGACGGGTGGCGGATTTGTTATCGCATTTTCATGATGGAACCTTCGACGTCGAGGGATCCCGGATTCACTTTTTGGAGAGTGGTGACCGAAGGGCCGAGACCTTTGTTTTTGTCCACGGTAACCGGGACCATTGCCACAGCTGGGATTTACTGCTGGGCTCCTTTGACGAGCTCGGGTTTACTATGCCTCACGTGGTAGCGCTTGACCTACGGGGGCACGGTGATAGTGGTTGGGTGGGCCGGGAGCGGGGTTACCGGCACGAGGATTTCGTCCTGGATATGGTTGGTTTGTTGCGCCACCTGGAGAAGGACGCCGTCACGCTAGTTGGTCATTCCCTCGGTGGCAGCATGGCGATTATTTTCGCTGGGGCCTTGCCGGAGAAAGTTAATCGATTGGTGGTTATCGAAGCGGCGGGACCGCATGGCCGGACGGAGAAAGAGGCCCCGGAACTTTTCGGTCGTTGGGCTAAGGATGATGGCTCCGACACGATACTGACTTATTACGCGACCGTTGGACAGGCAGCAGCCGCCATCCGGAGGCGTTTTCCGCTCATCCCCAATCGAGCGGCCATGCATATGGCAGAGCACGGGACCCGGCTGACTTCTCATGGATGGGCGTGGAAATACGACCCGCGGGCCCGGAACCCCTCTTATTCGTCGTTTTCCGAGACCCAGATCAAGGCCTTTATTGAACGCATTGACTGCCCGACCCTGCTTGTGTACGGAGCGGAATCGGGCTACAGGGAGTCGCCGCGTTACAGTCGGGTCGACCACTTCAGGAACAAGACGTTGGTAGAAATTCCTGGGACCGGGCATCACGTGCAGCAAGAGAAACCCGATGAGCTGGCTGCGACACTGATACCGTTTCTGAGAAGTAAGGCTGACTGCTGACCGGAGGAACTATTCATGGATTTCGCATTATCTGAAGAGCTACAAATGCTTCAGGACACGGTCCGAAAGTTCGTTGACCAGGAGATGATTCCGGTTGAGATGGAATGCCGCGATGGCGTTGCTCTCAAGCCCGAATACCGAGAGCGATTCGAGGCCAAGGCGCGGGAGATGGGGCTGTGGATGCTCGATGTTCCCGAGGAGTTCGGTGGTGCTGGCTTAAATCTCATGGCCCAGGTCATTATTTGGGCCGAGGTGGCCCGCTCGGTTGCCATCCCATCTCGCGGCCGGAGCATCTTCGGCCCGGAGGTTCGGCCGGTGCTCTATGCCATGAATGAGGAACAGAAGGAACGCTATCTCTATCCGTTGCTACGGGATGAGAAGCGAGCTTGCTTCGCCCAGACCGAGCCCGATGCAGGCTCGGATCCGGGCTCGATGCGCACGCGGGCTGTGCGTGATGGTGATGAGTACGTGATTAATGGTGTCAAGCGGTTTATCACCGAAGCGGACGAGGCCGATTTTGCCCAAGTAATGGTTTCCACTGACCCTGAAAAGGGATCGCACGGGGGCATCTCCTGTATCTTAGTTGACATGGATAATCCGGGCGTGAAGATCACTGCCAAGTACAAGACTATGATGGGTTACGAGCCGTGTGAGATTGTGTTCGACAACTGCCGGGTGCCGGCGGCGAACATGATTGGCGAAGAGGGGGAGGGGTTCAAGCTCGGACAGAAGTGGCTCGGCATCGGTCGACTCAAGCACGGAGGGCGCGCTATTGGCGTCGCGCAGCGTGCGATTGAGATGGGCGCGCAGTACGCCAAACAGCGAGTCACCTTCGGCAAGCCATTAGCCGACCGCCAGGCCATCCAATTCAAGTTAGCTGACTCTTACACCGAGCTTCATGCTGCCACTCTTATGGTCTACCATGCGGCGTGGAAGTATGATCAGGGCGAGGACATGCGTAATGAGGGCTACATGGTTAAGGTGTTTGCTGACGAGATGTCCTTTCGGGTCGTCGACCGCGTGTTACAGATTCATGGGGGTATTGGTCTGACCACCGACCTTCCCATTGAGTTGTGGTTCCGCGATCAGCGGAGTCGGCTAATCACCGAAGGTGCTTCCGAGGTGATGCGCATGGTAATCGCGCGGCACGTGCTACGCCAGTACGGTAGTTGAGCGGTGTTATTAGTTCTCCTGAGAGATTTGGAAATACATAAACTTCATGTTATAAAGTGCCGATTAAGTTGAGGTTTGCGATGAAAGCCGAGATTCACCCTGAATATCAGCCCGTGAATGTGGTGTGCGCATGTGGCCATTCCTTTGAGGTACGTTCCACTGCCAAGGCCATTCATACTGAGATCTGCGCCAACTGCCATCCGTTCTATACAGGTAAGCAGAAACTTCTCGACACCGCAGGGCGCGTCGAGAAGTTTAAGAGGAGATACGGGATCAAGGACTGAGGGAGCGTTCCCGACTAGCTCTTGATAGCAAAGGGGCAAAGGGTGGCATGAATGCCCTTTGCCCCTTTGCTATTGTTGAGGACGAAAACTTGAGTATGTTCGAGAAAATGACTGAGCTGGAGGATCGCTACAATGAGTTGGAGGTCCTGTTGGCGGACCCCAGATTGCTGGAAGATCGCAAGGAGTATTCACGGGTCGCCAAGGAGCGGTCGGATTTGGTGGAGATGGTGGCGTGCTACCGTGAGTGGCGCAGGCTTGACTGCGAGGTTGAAGACAATCGCGAGCTGCTGAAAGACGGGGACCCAGAACTCCAGGAGTTAGCCGCCGAGGAGTTGGTAACGTTGAAGAAGAATCAGGAGGCTCTGGAGCGGCAACTCAGGATCCTTCTTTTGCCCAAAGACCCCAATGATGAAAAGAACGTGCTGTTGGAGATCCGTGCTGGCACAGGTGGGGAGGAGGCTTCGCTGTTTAGTGCGGATCTCTACCGAATGTACAGTCGCTATGCGGAAACTAAGGGCTGGAAGGTCGAGGTGTTGAGCTCTAACCCCACCGGCTTAGGTGGGTTTAAGGAAGTGATCGCCCTCGTCGAGGGGAAGGGTGCGTACAGTGAGCTCAAGTTCGAGGGCGGCGTTCACCGAGTTCAACGGGTTCCAGTGACGGAGACCTCGGGCCGAATACATACGTCAGCTGTGACCGTCGCAGTGCTTCCCGAGGCCGACGACGTGGACGTCGATATCGATCCCAGGGAATTGCGCATCGACGTTTTTCGCTCCTCGGGTCCTGGTGGGCAGAGTGTAAATACTACGGATTCGGCTGTGCGGATTACTCACGTGCCTACGGGCATCGTCGTTTCATGTCAGGATGAAAAGTCGCAGCACAAGAACAAGGCTAAGGGTCTTAAAATCCTACGTGCCCGGCTCTTAGAGAAGACCCAGGAGGAGCAGCGCTCGGAGATCGCAGCTTCCCGCAAACTGATGGTGGGTAGGGGTGACCGGAGTGAACGGATCCGCACCTATAATTTTCCCCAGGGACGCGTGACAGACCACCGTATTAATCTGACCCTGTACAAGCTGGACCAGGTCATGGACGGAGCGGTTAAGGACCTGATTGATGGTCTAATCACTTTCCACCAGGCGGAAGTGCTCCAAGCGACCGCTTGAATCGGTTGGGTACGGAACATGATAGGTCGGGGCGGTGCATTTGTTGCTAAGAGTAGCCTTGAAGCGAGGTTGCCAATCCCTACGTCTCGCGAAGTTCGGTCGTCTATATTGATGGGAGGTGCAAAGAGGGCCCCCAGTGTCACCCATGTCCTTCGATGCGCTGCTAAAAGACTGAAGGAAGGCGGTGTCGATAGTTATAGGCTTGACGCGGAGCTGCTCCTGATGAACGTCCTCGGGTGGTCGAAGGAGGATCTCTACAGAAATCCCGAGGTTGTCCTGCAGGCGCCCCAGGTGGAAGGATTTAAGAGCCTAGTGTCCCGGCGAGTCCGTGCCGAGCCTGTTGCGTACATAACTGGGACAAAGGCGTTTTGGTCGCTGGATTTCCGGGTCACACCTGACGTTCTCATCCCACGGCCCGAGACCGAGCATTTGGTGGAGGCTGTGTTGGATTTCATCGCATTACGCAGTGACCCGTGTCGAATTCTTGAGATTGGTACGGGTAGCGGTGCAGTTGCGGTTTGTCTGGCAAAGGAATGCGCGCGGGCGCAGGTCTGGGCCACTGACATTTCTGCAGCGGCCCTTGATGTGGCTCGCGAGAACGCGGTTCGCCACGGTGTGGACGAAAGGATTCGCTGGGGTCAGGGAGACTTGTTCAGTCCGGTGCCGGAACTGCTCGCGGGGTTTGATGTGCTAGTGTCGAATCCGCCGTACATTGCCAGCAGCAAGATTTTGCAGCTGCAACGGAACGTGAGAGACTGGGAGCCCATGCTTGCTCTGGATGGGGGCATTGATGGCATGGAGTTTTTCCGACGGCTCGTTCGTGGGGGAGTCCGTTATCTCCGTGCGGGAGGCGTTTTGGCCGTAGAGGTGGGAGCCGAGCAGGGTATTGAGGTCTCACGGATGTTCCGGGCTGAAGGGAGAATACACCGGGTCCGACTCAGGCAGGACTATGCGGGTCTTCCACGTGTGGTGACCGCGGAACGGGTCCCGGGGGGTTGACTCACCGAATGGAAATGGAGTCGAGGGTTTGGACAGTATCATCATCAAGGGTGGTCGGATTTTGGAGGGTGCGGTAACTCTGAGCGGGTCAAAGAACGCAGCTCTTCCGGTGATCATTTCATCACTTCTAACTGCAGACAAATGCACCTACGGTAGGGTGCCGGACCTTCGGGACGTTAGCACTACCCTTCGGCTCTTGTCCCGTCTGGGAGTTACCATTGAGAAGGACCCCATGGGGGGTGGATGTCTGGAGCTTAGCGCGGACAGGGTGAGGCAAGTTGAGGCTCCGTACGATTTGGTGAAGACGATGCGCGCCTCGTTTTTGGTACTGGGGCCGCTTCTGGCTCGGTTCGGGGAAGCTCGAGTATCTACGCCTGGCGGCTGCGCTATCGGTTCCCGGCCGGTAAACATACACATTCAGGGATTGGAGCGCATGGGCGCCCTCATTTGCCAGGACCATGGCTACATCGATGCTCGGGCCGGAGAACTCAGGGGAGCCATTATTCCCCTCGATTTTCCTTCTGTCGGGGCAACTGAAAACCTCATGATGGCAGCAACCCTAGCCCGAGGGGAGACCATCATCCAGAATGCTGCCCGAGAGCCGGAGATTGGGGAGCTTGCCGGTGTGCTGAACAAGATGGGCGGCAAGGTCAACGGGGCTGGCGGTGACGTTATCCAGATTGAGGGAGTCCGCGAACTTCATGGTATGTGCCACGAGATGAGCCTGGATCGGATCGAGGCCGGCACGTTCATGGTGGGTGCCGCGCTCACGGGTGGCAGTGTGATGATTAAGGGTGCCTGGGCCGAGAATCTTGACGCGTTCATTGCAAAGTTGCGGGAGGTCGGTGCCCGGGTGGAGGAAGGCTCGGATGGGGTTCGGGTGACCGGCAACGGTCGAACTGGCAGCACGGATATAGCGACGTCGCCATATCCGGGCTTCCCCACGGACCTGCAGGCGCAGATGATGGTACTGATGGCGGTTTCGGATGGGACTAGCGTGATTACCGAGAATATTTTTGAGAACCGTTTCATGCATGCCCAGGAGCTCAACCGGATGGGGGCCCGAATCGCCCTAGATGGCAATCGGGCTACAGTCCGGGGAGTGGCAGAATTATCTGGAGCGCCGGTCATGGCTACAGACCTTCGGGCGAGCATGTCCCTAGTGTTGGCGGGCCTGGTGGCGAGGGGGGTGACTGAGGTGTCGCGCGTTTATCATTTGGACCGGGGGTACGAAAACATTGAAGGTAAGCTCGCCGGGCTGGGTGCGGATATTCGAAGGATGAGCCGTGACGATTGACATCGTTAAGACTACAGACCCCGGTTTCACGAAGAAACTGGATCGTATCCTCCAACGGCGTGGCGAAATCGAGCGCGACGTTGTGGCCCAGGTGTCGGCTATCATTGAAAACGTAAGGCGACAAGGTGATAAGGCCCTACTCCGTTACACTAGGGAATTTGACGGCGTTAGTTTGAAGCGTTCCCAACTCGAAGTGTCCGCGGATGAGATGGACCGTGCCTGTGAAACCGTTTCCAAGCAAGACCTTCGTTGGCTGCGGCTGGCGGCGGCGCGCATCAAGAGCTTCCACTCTCGCCAGTTAGAGAAGAGTTGGCACTTTCGTGATCCACTGGGGTTGGAATTGGGTCAACGCATCACTCCGGTGGAGCGAGCCGGGGCTTACGTACCTGGCGGTAAGGCTACCTATCCATCTACTGTCTTGATGACCGTGATCCCGGCGGTGGCTGCGGGTGTTAGGGAGGTGGTGATTACCACACCCTTCCAGAAACAAGGCGGGTTGGTGCTGGCTGCGGCGCGAGTCGCTGGCGCTCATCGGATCTTTCGCGTAGGTTGAGCCCAGGCGGTGGCTGCATTAGCCTACGGCACCGAAACTATCCCGCGGGTGGATAAGATCGTGGGGCCAGGTAACGTCTACGTGGCGGCGGCCAAGCGGCTCGTATTCGGCCAGGTGGACATCGACTCCATTGCTGGGCCCAGTGAGCTCTTGCTGTTGGTGGATGGATCGGCGAACCCGCATTACGTGGCTGCAGACATGCTATCCCAGGCTGAGCACGACGAGTTGGCAGCGGCGGTGTGTGTCAGTTCGTCTATGGTCACCGCTCGGGAGGTACAGGCCGCTATTGCGGTGCGGCTCAAGAGTACCCAACGACAGGCCATAACCCTCAAGTCGCTCCGCCGCTTCGGCACCATCATAGTCGCACGCTCTTTGAAGGAGGCGGTGGAAATCACCAACGCTATTGCTCCAGAACACGTACAGATCATGGTGCGGCACCCGGAAAGGTATGTTGATGGGGTGAGGAACGCCGGCGCGATTTTTGTTGGAGCGTATGCTACGCCACCGCTTAGCGACTATGTGGCCGGTCCCAGCCACGTTCTCCCGACGGGCGGTAGCGCACGTTTCTTCTCGCCGCTGGGAGCCTATGACTTTGTCAAGAGGACCAGTATCGTCCGCGCAGATCGTGCGGGGTTGATGGCTCTGGCACCGCCCGTAATCCATCTTGCGCGCCGGGAGGGACTACATGAGCACGCCCGGGCCGTGGAGGTGCGTCTTTCGGCGGGCTAAGGGCGGTGTGGACGACGGTATAATTTTCACACCCCTTCTAACCCGAACGAAGTGGTGTCTAAGGACGGACATTGACGGGAAGAGTCAAAGCTTCTTTAGGAGAGACCAATGGGTAGAACTGCGGAAGTGCATCGTAAGACCAAGGAGACGGACATCAATGCCACCCTAGATGTTGACGGCAAGGGGGAGGCACGGGCAGACACCGGAATCCCCTTTTTCGATCACATGCTGGAAATCTTTGCCCGCCATGGCCTTTTTGACATCGCAGTGAGTGCTAAGGGAGATCTTGAAGTGGACTACCATCACACGGTGGAGGATGTGGGACTGACCCTGGGGCAGGCGTTCAAGGATGCTTTGGGGGAAAAGCATGGCATCCGTCGTTTCGGAGAAGCGACGGTACCGTTGGATGAAGCCCTTGCTCGGGTGGTGGTGGATATAAGTGGCCGGCCTTATTTGGCTTACCGGGTAAAGATCCGCGGCGGGAGAGTGGGGACGTTCGACACCGATCTCCCTCATGAGTTCTACCAGGCCTTCGCTAATCAGCTTGGGATGAATCTACATATAGACGTCCGGCATGGAGAAAATCCCCACCATGTGATTGAGGGATGCTTCAAGGCATTTGCTCGGGCCATGGACTGCGCTACGGGGCTGGATGAGCGGATTGAAGGGGTGCTTTCCACTAAGGGAAGCCTGTAGGGTTAAGTTTTCGACCCATGTGGAAGAAGAAGTGATCGCCATCGTTGACTACGGAATGGGCAACTTAAGAAGTGTCCAGAAGGGATTGGAAAGGGCGGGCTTTCAAGCTGAAGTGACGCGAGATCCCAACCGAATCGCCGAAGCGCAGGGCGTTGTCCTCCCTGGTGTCGGGGCGTTTCATGCCTGCATGGGGAACCTCCGGCGTTTCGGTCTAGTGGATGTCATCCAGGATGTGGTGCTTCGAAAACGGCCGTTTTTGGGGATCTGCCTGGGCCTTCAGCTATTGTTCGACGAGAGCGAAGAGTTTGGCTCGCCGGACGGTCTAGGTCTGGTCCCTGGAAAGGTTTGCGGTTTTGCTCCTTCTGAAGGTGTCAAGGTGCCGCACATGGGTTGGAACGCCATTAGGGCCCGCAAGGCTACACGCTTTCTAGAGGGAATTGATGACTCTGCCCAGGTTTACTTTGTTCATTCATTCTATGCCGTGCCTGCTGACGAGTCCGTGGTGGCTACCGTCAGCTCCCATGGGACGAGTTTCGTTTCGAGTATCGCCACTGATCACCTTTTCGCATGCCAGTTCCACCCGGAGAAGAGCCAGGCCGTTGGCCTCCGTATCCTCGGAAACTTCGGACGGTTTGCCGAAGGCGGAGTTTTGGCATGAAGCGAGGCTACATCCAGCGCAGATGTATGTGGCCATTAGCAGTTGTGCTACCCGTCTTTTAAGGCATACGCATGCTGTGTGGGCATTGGAGGGGTTGAAATCTACCCTTGCGGCGAGGAAAAGCTGGTTGAGATGCTGATCATTCCTGCCATCGACATCAAAGACGGCCGCTGCGTTCGTCTCTATCAGGGTGACATGGAGCGAGAAACGGTGTACTACGAGCGGCCACTGGACGCCGCTCGGCATCTGGTGGAGCAGGGCGCTAGGATGATTCACGTGGTGGATCTCAATGGTGCGGTTTCAGGCCGCCCGGTCCATCTTCTGGAGTTGGCCGCGATCTGTGCGGAAACTACAGTAGGGGTGGAGATAGGCGGAGGACTGCGCACCCTCGAAGCCGTGAAGCAGGCCATGGCTTCAGGCGTGGAGCGGGTCGTGATTGGCACGCGGGCATACGAGAGCCCGGATTTTCTGCGTCGGGTATGCGAATACTTTCCTGGGCGGGTGGTGGTGGGAATCGATGCCCGAGCCGGGAAGGTCGCAGTTCGGGGTTGGCGCGACGATACGACCATGGATGCGGTGGACCTGGCGCGCCAATGTGAGGCAAACGGCGCCGCACGGATAATCTACACCGACATCGATCGCGACGGAACAGGTTCTGGCGTGAACGCTGAACAGACCGCGTGCGTGGCTCGCGCCGTCGGGATTCCGATAATTGCGTCCGGCGGTGTTGCCTCGTTGGATGACATCCGCACCCTGGCAGGAATGGCGAAGGATGGTGTCGAAGGGGGCATTGTCGGTCGGGCGCTCTACAGCGGGGCGTTTTCCCTTGCTGAAGCTGCGGCAGCGGCAGGAAATGATGATGTTAACTAAGCGCATCATACCCTGTCTCGACGTCGATGCGGGGCGAGTGGTGAAAGGAGTTCGGTTCGTGGAGATCCGTGATGCTGGCGATCCGGTACAGGTAGCCCGGGCCTATGATGCGGCAGGAGCCGATGAGTTGTGTTTCTTGGATATCACGGCGTCCCATGAGCAGCGGGGTATTATTCTGGATGTGGTGGCGCGGACGGCGGATGAGATTTTCATGCCCTTAACTGTGGGCGGTGGGATTCGGAAGAATGCCGATATTCGCAGCCTCCTTAGAGCCGGAGCTGACAAGGTCTCTATCAACACTGCAGCAGCGGCGCGCCCGGAATTTGTTCGGGAAGCGGCTGAGACCTTCGGGAGCCAGTGTATCGTAGTCGCCATCGATGCTAAGCGCGTTGCGGACCACTGGGAGGTGTTCACTCATGGCGGTCGCACGCCCACTGGCATCGACGTGTGCGTTTGGGCCGAACGGATGGCGGAATACGGTGCTGGTGAGATTCTGCTCACTAGCATGGACCGCGACGGCACTAAAGACGGTTACGATGTCCCTCTGACGCGGGCCATTGCCGATCGCGTCACTATACCTGTCATCGCTTCCGGCGGCGTTGGTAATCCAGAACACATCCATGACGGGCTTGCCGAAGGGCACGCAAGCGCAGCGTTGGCTGCATCCATCTTCCATTACGGCGAGTATTCGATTGGTGAGTGCAAACGCTATCTTGCAGAGCGGGGGATTCCCGTCCGCCCGGTTTTGCAATCCTAGGGCACATCAGTCGAGTGCGGAGAGTGCTGTTTGTCCCGAAACTGGGCGGTCAGCTGCCACTTGAGACTTCAACGAGAAACCGCTCGGCGTCGATCGCGGCCATACAACCGCTACCAGCTGCGGTGATGGCTTGGCGATAGATACGGTCCTGGACGTCGCCGCAGGCGAAGACGCCTTCCAGGTTGGTTCTGGTTCCGGAACGGGTCTTTATGTATCCCAGCTCGTCCATTTCCAAGGCGCCCTCGAAGAGCTGCGAGTTGGGCTGATGTCCGATTGCGATGAATACACCATCGCAAGCGCGGGTGTTTTCATCGCCTGTCTTCAGGTTCCGTAACGTGACGCTGGTGACACCGCCGTCCTTCGGGTCACCATGGATCTCCTCCACCGCAGTGTCCCAAACGAAGCCAATCTTAGGGTTGGCGCTGGCGCGATCCTGCATGATCTGGGACGCACGAAACTGGTCGCGGCGGTGTACGATCGTGACCTTGCTAGCAAATTTGGTGAGAAACGTTGCTTCTTCCATCGCGGTGTCGCCGCCGCCCACTACGATGAGATCCTTGTCCTTGAAGAAGAATCCGTCGCAAGTGGCGCAAGCAGATACCCCATGACCCATCAGCCTACTTTCGCTGGCCAAGCCCAGCAGTTTGGCTGTGGCGCCGGTTGCGATGATTAATGCGTCGCAGGTGTAGTGATTCTCTCCAGCCTGAAGCGATATCGGCCGCGTTTCGAAGTCCACTGTAGTCACGTTACCGAAAACGATCCGGGTTCCAAAGCGTTCCGCCTGTCTGCGGAACTGTTCCATCATGTCGGGACCTTGAATGCCGTCCGGGAAACCGGGGTAGTTTTCTACGTCCGTGGTGATGGTGAGTTGCCCCCCGGGTTGGGAGCCTTCCACCACCAGAGGTGTTAGATTGGCGCGGGCTGTGTAGAGTGCTGCTGTAAGCCCGGCCGCACCCGAACCAAGTATGATGACGCGGTAGTGAGCGTGTTCTGCCATGGTCACGTTATTAGCATACGGATGCATGCCCTTGTAGGTCCGCTTTGCCGTGGGTGCTTGCATTCGTGGCCCCGGGAGATACACTGAGCGCCGCGGATACCGGGCCCTTAGTGCGGGAGGAAAAACAGATGGCAACATTGTCCCATATAGACGAACAGGGGCGGGTGCGGATGGTGGACGTTACCGATAAGGAGGTGACCCAACGAGTCGCCGTAGCCAACGGTGTTGTAACTATGCGTGCAGAGACTCTAGAGGCTATAGCTGAGGGCCAGATCCCTAAAGGAGACGTGCTTACGGTAGCACGCATTGCTGGGATCATGGCTGCCAAGAAGACCTCTGAGCTCGTTCCCATGTGCCACCCCCTCGCTATCAGTAGCGTGGAGCTCCTACTCTCCCCGTGCCAGGACCCTCCGTCGGTTCAGATCGAGGCGGTCGTTCGAGTGTCCGGTAAAACTGGGGTGGAGATGGAGGCGCTCACAGCGGTCTCGGTGGCAGGTCTCACAATCTACGACATGTGTAAGGCGGTAGACCGAGAAATGATTGTGGGTGACATTCGCCTCATTCACAAGAGCGGGGGTAAGAGCGGCAACTTTGTCAGAAAGTAGCGTCCTTGGCCTATCGGGAGTTCTGACGTTGATCTCGAGTGTGTCCGATGATTGTTGAACGTCTACTTGGACGGAGTGTTTCACGGAAACCGAATTAGTAGCGATCCTCCGCGGAACGGGCGGCGCTGACGAGTGTAACGTGGCCCTCGATCACGCGTGCATTCCGATGGCGTAAACCGGTTGCTTTGGAACCTTGATGCTAACGCCATCATTGAGGCGGCGGAAGGACATCGGTAGCTACCCACCTAACGGTGCGGTAGCTTGACCCTCGGTGAAGGTACGGAGTACGTTAACTAGTCTCCGCACGTAACAGATTGGTTAACCCGCGCTCGCGGCTTTCAGGGAGTTTAAGTAGCATGGCTCAGGTCAAGCGTTTCACCACGGATGTTGCCATTATTGGGTCCGGCGGAGCTGGTATTGCGGCGGGAATCGAAGCCCGTGACGCTGGGGCAAGCGCTGTTGTTTTCGAGAAGGCAATGGATCTGGGCGGCGCTGCGATCATCTCCGGCGGCGGTTGCCTAATAGTGGGCTCGCCGATCCAGAAGGCCAGTGGAATTGTCGACTCGCCGGATTTGGCTTTTAGCGACTGGGTCAAGTGGGGTGGGGCTTCGGTGGATGAGGTATGGGCGCGTTACTACATTGAGCACTCGCTTCACGATCTGTACTTCTGGGCCGAACGTCTAGGGGTTGAGTGGGTAGACATGAAGCAGCAGGAGGGCAATACGGTGGTGCGGTGGACCCGTGCCCAGAGGAGCGGTCTTGGTCTCATGACGCATTTAATCGACGCTTTCCGCGCGCGCGGCGGCGACATTGTCCCTAACTGTGAGGTTACGGAGCTCAAGAGGAAAGATGAACGTGTCACGGGCTTTCTGGCCCAGGATGGGAGTACCGGCGACAAGGTAGAGGTGGATAGTAAGGTCGTTGTTGTAGCCACCGGGGGGTTCAACTCTAACCTCGACATGGTGCTCGAGGCCAACCCTCGGCTCAAGGGCGAACGAGTGATGGAAGGGTCTGGTCGGGGCTCTACCGGCACTGGACACCGGTTGGTACGCCAGGCCGGCGGTTATCTGACTCACATGGATCACATCTGGTTTTACGTATACGCCACGCCAGACTATCGCGATCCAGATCAGCGACGTGGTTTGGTTTTCCGCCAGGCTCCGGGCTACATATGGATCAATCAGCAGGGGCGACGGTTTCACAACGAGTCCTTGTCGGGCGGTAACTCTGCAACGCCTGCACTGATGGCGCAGAACCCGCGCCACGCCTGGGCTGTGGTTGACACGGCAATGGTCGCCAAGGTCGAGATCGCCGATCCCTACTACCGCGCCGGTGACAAAGTGGATCGAGATAAGATCCAGGAGCTCTTAGAAAACTCTCCGTTCATTAAGAAGGGGAACTCTTTGGAGGAGTTGGGCGGTCGGATGGGGGTGGATGTGCCGATGTTTCTCGATACCGTCGAACGCTACAACCAAGCATGTGGGCGGGGGTTGGAGCGGGAGCCCGAATTCGACAAGCCTCTAAAATTGTCTAAAAAATTTGACACCCCGCCTTACTACGCCATTCAGATATTCCCGTTGGCACGCAAGAACTTCGGTGGGGTAAAGACTGACATACGATGCCGAGTCCTGAGCAAGCACTTTGAGCCGATATCGGGCCTCTATGCTGCGGGAGAGGTCGCTGGGATGGCCGGTGGTCACATCAACGGTCAGGCCGGTCTCGAGGGGACGATGCTCGGCCCATCGATCTTCAGCGGTCGTGTGGCCGGTGGGTGGGCAGCTCACGAGGCAGGCTGTGGCGACGGCTTCGCGGGCGTCCCCAACCGTGACGATTGACGAAGGGTTACCACTGGTCGGTTTCTAACCACCAACTACAAGCATGATGACGGGACCGAAGGTCGAAAAGGTTCGGGGTTACTGCGTTCTTTGTACCGCCCACTGCGCCACCGTTGCCACCGTTGAGGACGGGCAGGTGACCCGGCTGGACCCGGACCACGACCATCCCAACGGCGGCGCTATCTGCGTTAAGGGCAAGGCAGCCCCGGAGTTGGTGTACAACGGCGAACGCCTCAACTACCCATTGCGCCGTACGCAACCCAAAGGGGCAGAGGATCCTGGTTGGGAGAAGGTTGGTTGGGACGAGGCACTGGACGACATCTCGGCGCGCTTACTTAGAATTCGCGAACGATTCGGACCTGAAGCCATCGCCATGGCGCGCGGGACCGCGAGCGGAACCTCGACGGACGACGTTAATCAATGGTCTGCGCGCCTTCTCAACCGCATCGGAAGTCCCAATTCCGTGTCCACCACACACGTCTGCAATTGGCATCGCGACACTGTGTTTAGCTATACATTCGGAGTATCATTGCCGGCCCCAGATGTACTCCACAGCGGTGTTTGTCTCTTGTGGGGCCACAATCCAAGTTCTACACAGTTGATGCTCGCCCAGGACGTCGTCACGGCCCGCAAACGTGGCATGAAAGTCGTGGTGGTAGACCCACGACGGGTTGGTCTTGGGAGCCAGGCCGATGTGTTACTACAAGTGCGCCCGGGCACCGACGGGGCCCTGGCGTTGGCGCTTGTCCATGCAATGATTGAGGAGAGTCGGTACGACGAGGACTTTGTCCGAGAGTGGACTAATGGCCCGTTTCTTCTGCGCGCGGACACGGGAAAGGCATTGACCGAGGCGGACATATCGACTGGGGGCGCTCCAAACCGTTACATCATCTGGGACGAGGTCTCGAGTCGAGTGGTGGTCTACGATCCGCGTGCGCGCGCCTATTGTGAAGAAGGAGTGCGGCCGGCCCTACTGGGAATCGTTAATGTGACGACCAGGGACGGCGCAACGGTCATGTGCGAGCCAGTGTTCGCCGCCCTGACACGCCTAGCCTCGTCCTATGCGCCGGAACGTTCCGAAGACATCACCCGTGTCCCCGCACAAATGGTGCGTGAAGCGGCACGCGTCCTAAGCGACAACCGGCCCGTCAGCATGTTCATGTGGAACGGTGTTGGACAACATACTAATGCTACCCAAACGAGCCGGGCGATCTCCATTTTGTATGCGTTATTGGGAGATATCGACGCACCCGGCGGCAACCTAATACTACCGATGGCGCCATTCAGTGTAGTGGATGGAAAGGAGTTTCTTTCCGCTGAAACGGCAGCCAGATGTATCGGCCGGGCGGAGAAGCCGCTGGGCCCGCCCGCGACCGTGGGTGCGTGTGCAGCCCATGATATCTATACGGCGATTCTTGAGGACCGTCCTTATCCCGTGCGTGCCTTGATTAACCTCGGCTCTAACACAGTCATGTCGAATGGTGACCCTGGGCGGGGACGTGAGGCGCTCTGTGCTCTGGAGTTGGGGGTGGCTACTGAACTGTTCATGACCCCTACCGCCCAGCTCTGTGACTACGTGCTGCCCGCGACTAGCTTTCTAGAGATGGACCATCTGGTTGGTGGCTTTCGGCATCGCGTTGACGCTCGGTCTCATATCCAGTATCGGCGGCGGGTGGTAGAGCCGCTAGCGCAGCGCCGCTCAGATACGTCGGTGGTGTTTGAGCTCGCCAAACGGATGGGATTCGGTGACGACTTCTGGGATGGAAACGTGGAGGCAGCCTATTCCCACCAGTTAGAGCCTACGGGAATGACATTGGATGAGCTTCGTGAACACACGGGCGGTGTCACTCTAGAGAGTTTGCGGTGTTACCGGAAATACGCGGAGCTCGATGAGGAAAGCCGAAGGAGGGGTTTCAATAATCCGTCTGGTAAGGTGGAGATCTATTCCCATCGGCTCGCCCAGCACGGTTTCCCGCCATTGCCGGAATACGAGGAGCCGGCCCTGAGCCCGACGAGCAGGCCGGATCTCGCTGCGGAGTTTCCTCTCGTTCTGACCAATGCCAAAATCACCACGTTCATTCATAGCCAGCACCGGGCTCTTTCCAGTCTCCGTAAGGCGGCCCCCGAACCTTCGGCCGAGCTTCACCCAGTTACGGCAAGGGAGTGCGGAATCGAGCACATGCAGTGGATGATTGTGGAAAGCCCGAAGGGCGCGGTGAAGGTGCGGGCGAACGTCACCCCCCGAATCATTCCCGGCGTAGTTTGTGTACAACACGGCTGGTGGCAGCCGTGTCCGGAATTAGGACTTACGGGCTACGACCCCTTTTCTGAGTTCGGGGCGAACCCCAACGGCTTGGTGGATTCGGAGTACCGAGATCCCATTAGTGGTTCTCTACCGCACCGGTCGTTTCTGTGTCGAGTGCGCTCCGCCGACATTCAGTAGAGGGTCGTGCAGTTTGCTAGAGGGCTCGCGCGCGGGTGAGTGCCTTCAAGATGGATTAACTTTTAAAAACCCGGAGGAAATTGAATGGTTCTCGTACTTAAGAATGAACAGTTGGAAGATTTGGTTCCGATGGCGGACGAGATTGATGCTATCGAAGAGGCCTACCGCGAGATGGGTGAGGGTAGCGCGGTGAATTCCCCTCGCGCCCGCCTCCGGGTTCAAGCGCCAGGTAAGAAGCCGGGTTTCCAATACTACTTCAACAACATTATGGGCCTAGTGCCTGGTATGAAATCGATGGGGTTGAGGATCGATTCAACCTTCTCGGACGAAGAGGAAGTAGCGGGTACCAAGAGACGGATCTATCCGGGTGACTACGTCGGCCTAGTTTTCCTGTTTGATATGGAGGATTGTTCGCTGCTGGCTATCATGGACGATCACTACATCTCCATCTTCCGCGTCGGCGCCACTAGTGGCGTTGCAGCTAAACACCTTGCACGTGAGGACGCTCGGGTCATGGGACTCGTCGGGTCCGGAGAACAGGCGAAGACGCAACTGCTCGCGGCGTGCGCTGTACGTAAGCTCGACAAGGTCAAGGTGTTCAGTCCCACTCGGGCCAACCGAGAGCGATTCGCCGAGGAGATGACCGAGAAGGCTGGAGTAGAAATTGTGCCGGTGCACTCCGCTGAAGCAGCCGTGCGTGGCAGCGACATCGTCACCGCGGCCACCAATACCGTGGACCCAGTGATCATGGGAGAGTGGCTCGAGAAGGGGGCTTTCGTTAACAGCATTGTGGGGGGTGACAGCTATTTGTCGCGTTTCGAGTTGGACGACGCAGTTATCGAGCGTTCAGATCTAATCGTCGTGGGTTTCCGGAAACAGATTTTTCTAGATCGCCAGGCGGAGATTTATCCTCGCATCGAGCGTGGCCTGATCAAGGAGGAAGACCTGCACGAACTGGGTGAACTTCTCACCGGTCAGTGTCGCGGACGTGAAAACGACGACGAGATCATCGTTTTCAAGAACAACACTGGCATGGGAATCCAATTCGCCGCGACGGCACGGGTTCTATACGAGGCAGCGCGCAAGAAGGGGATCGGTACCGAGCTCCCCTCTGAGCTTTTCGTTACCGACCGAAAGGGCAAGACATACTCACCGTAGGAATGCTCCGTTGGGGGCTTAAGGCCAAGCCCTGAATGTCGGCGAGGCGCGATTGGCGCCCCCGGGAATTCTTGTAATGTACCCCTACGTGTTAGGTGCTAGGCTGTAGCGGGTTTTACCGGTCTTCTAATTAGCAACGTTAGCCCCGCACATAGGAGCTGAACGGCGATGAAGAGAACCAGTGACAGGTCGTAGCTTCCGGTGTAGTCATAGAGATAACCAAAGAAGGGTGCTCCGACGGCGGCACAGAGCAGAAGAATTGGAACGCTGAGACCCCGGACCGTGCCAAGGGATATTCGGCCAAAGCAGTTAGCCCACACAACCTCCTGAAGTACCTGCGCGCCGCCGAGGCCAGTCCCGTAGAGGAAGAACGCTGCATATAGCCACCGCAGGGCCGTGGTCTGTAACGCGATGACGAGTCCTGCCGCCTGGATTGCGAACATCAGTGCGGTTGTCTTGCGGACGCTTACTCGTTCGCTGACCAATCCCCATAGAAGGCCGGAGAAGAGTTGGGTCGCCGCGGTGACCGTAACTACGGAGCCCGCCCAGAAAACGGAATAGCCTATGTCGGAAACGAAGGGAAACAGGTGAAGATTGAATCCCGCAATGCCTATGTCGACCACGCTGAAGATGAAAGTGATGAGCCAGAAAGTTGATGTCCGTACAGCTTCCCGCCGAGTCCAGGTTACGTCGTTGGGGGTTGGGTTGGCCTCGGACCTGCCCTTGCCCCTCGTGCTTAGGGCCCCGTCGGGATCTACGGCGCCATCGGGGTGAAGTCCAATGTCTTCAGGGCTACGACGCATCCACACCACCGCCGGTATCAGGATCAAAAAGATCACCAAGACCCCGAACAGAACCCAAATGTAACGCCACCCGATTGCGGTCAGAAGGTAGGCTGCAACCAGGGCGATGGTGGTCTTAGAGATGCCCTGCCCTACGTGCGCGATAGCGATGGCTCGGCCTCGCTGTTTCACGAACCAGCGGGCTACTGTTACGTTAACCACGAAGTAGCACACAAGGGCATGCCCGATGGACACGAGGGCCACTCGTATAACAGTAAACTGTAGAAAGCTTTGGGCATAGCCCAATAGCACGAACCCCGCTACAGAGATGACTGCGCCGACCGCCATCAGCCAACGGGCACCGTACCGGTCCAGCAAGGAACCCACCCATGGCGCTACCCCGGCGTAAGCTACCAGTTCAAGGGAGCGCATGATCGAAAACGTACCGCGCGAGACCCCCAGGTCGGCGGTGATGGATTTCATCAGCACCCCGAGAGTGCTGGAAAGGTAGAATGCGCAGGCGATGTTCGCGAGAAAGGCGGTGGCGACGATGTACCAGCCGTAGAACAGTGTCGGTCTTGCGGAACTCTTCATCCCCTTGTGTCGGCTGCGCTTACTAGGCCAGCGCAGGCATGCGTGGGTGCCGAGGCCTTCGTATAGTAAGTGTCAGTGCGGACGCAACCAATAGCATGGTCATAAACAAGTAGAATGAGATAGCGTAGGATCCGGTGTAGTCATTTACGAAGCCGAAAAACGGCGGTCCGCAGACGCCAAACAATAACACGACCTGTAAGGCCGCGCCTCGAACCATGCCGAGCGAGACCCGACCGAAATAATTCGCCCACATGACCTCTTCTAACACCTGGACACCTCCGAGCCCGAGGCCGTAGAAAAGGAAGCCGAGGTAGATGGTCCAGAGGTCCTGTGCATTAGCCGCTACATATAGCCCGATTGCCTCCATTACAAACAAAAAAGAGATAATCTTGCGGACGCTGACTCGCTCGCCGACAATGCCCCAGAGTAGCCCAGAGACCGTTTGCGTCCCGGCAATGACGGTCATGGTCAAGGCAGCCTCGATCACACCGAATCCTAGGTCCGAAACGTAGGAGACGACATGGAGGTTGAGGCCGGTGACGCCCACGTCGACCATGCCGAATACTAGTATAATGAGCCAGAAGGTAGACGTATGTCGCACTTCCTTGCGTGTCCAGTAGATGTCGGGCTCTGAGTCTGCCCTGAGCCTTGCCGTTGGCCCTTCCGCATGTAACGCGCTGTCTGTCGGTTCGTCGATAACCTCGCCGTCAGGATGAAGTCCCATGTCTTCCGGGCTGCGCCGCATGAAAATGGCCACCGGGATGACTGCCAGCACAACTACTAAACCGCTGAATAGAGTCCACACTTGGCGCCATCCGATGAAGGTCAGGAGCCAACCTAGGATCGCTGAGATCGCCACCTTGGCGATCCCATGTCCCAGATGTGAGATGGCCACTGCTCGTCCCCGCATTCGGATAAACCACCGGGCCACTGTGACGTTGACTACGAAATAACAAACCAGCGCATGACCCACGGCCATCAGGGTCATGCGAACGGATGCGAACTGCCAGAAGGAATAGACCCAGCCGAGCAGTAAAAAGCCGATCGCCGAAAGGATTGCACCGGTGACCATCATTCCACGTGGACCGTATCGATCAAGCTTGGCCCCGACCCACGGCGCCATAAGGGCGTAGAGGAGATGTTCCCCCGACCGCAGTAGCGAGAAGATACCCCTAGATACACCGAGATCAAGGGTGATGGGTTTCAGAAAGACGCTAAGCGTACTGGAGAGAAAGAAGGCACAGGAGATGTTGGCCAGGAAGGCGGCGCCCACGATGTACCAGCCATAGAAAACCCGTGGCGTGTTCGTGTGGTGGGTGGAATTAGGGGTCACGGCGGTCCCGGGCTGTAGGCAGTGTAGGGCCGTGGTTCATACGAGTCCTTGCGGACGACCAGTCGAGTTGGCACCGGAGAGACGTAGCAGGTTGTGAAGTAGTTCACGGAATACGGGATGTAGGCGCGATTGGGTGGCTTCCCACTCCTCTACGTACAAGCGAGCTTTCGTGACGTGCGGTTGACGCATATCTCTGTTCTCCGTAAGCGGGAACCTTCGAGCCCGGCTTCGGTCCGGTTCATCGGGGAAGATTCATTAACTAGGTAATCGTGTCATCAGAGTCAATCTGTTCCGGTGGGCGCTAGGGTGTTTCTGCGAGATCAACCTGATGCGGACCACAACCGTCGGTCGAATTGGCGCATCCATGCGAGGCCCGTGAGCCATACCAGGATCACCGAAAACACCAGCAGCAAATTGGCAACGGTGAACGACATTAGGTAGTTGCCGGTCACGTCGTGCAATGCACCCCCCATCCAGGCGCCGAGAGCTCCACCACAACCAACGCTTACCACCGAGAGGCCAAAGATGGTTCCGAAGCCTCTGCCCGCGAATATATCGGCGGCAATGGCGGAAAGTATAACAGCGCGGGAGCCGAAGGCGATACCGAAGCCGCCTATGTAGACGTAGAGCAGCCAGGGTTGTGAAGTGTCTGTGGCCAGGGTGAGAGCTACTACGCCAACAATAGCACAGGCGATGTTAAGGGTATAAGCCGTGGCCTTGGTGAGAAGGTCGGCGATGTAGCCGAACGCCACACGCCCCGCGGCGCTCACTAGCGCCATGATTCCAAAAACAGTTGCAGCCCGGATGGGGCTATAGCCGATATCTACCACGTGAGCCACTTGATGGGTGACGATCAACATAGTGCCCACCGACCCCACCATACGGGAGAAGAATAGGCTCCAAAACTGGATGCTTCGTAATGCGAGGGGAACCGACCATTCGCCGTCAGTAGTACTGTCGGGAGTAGCCGTGGATTCACCGGAGGTTTGCGGGCTAGGTCGGTACGTTTTCAATACAAGTGGCAGAATGATGACAAGCGCGATTGCAGCCAGTAACTGAAATACCCTCGGCCAGCTCCACAAAGAAATCAGCCATTGACTGAAGGGCGAGAGAACAAGGGTCCCAACTCCCGCTCCGCCATACACAATCCCGAGGACAAGCCCCCGGCGGGAGGGGAACCAGTCCGACACAACTACTACGTGAGGGACAACGCCCCCAGCTGCGAATCCTAGCGACGCCACCACCCCAAAGTAGAGATATAACTCCCACGCGCTAGTAACCTGGCTACAAAGTAGCAAGCCGATTGCTAACAAGATGCTTCCTGCAGCGACTACTTGACGCGCCCCAAAGCGGTCAGTGAGCCGTCCGATGAAGGGTGATACGAGGGCATCCATGGTCAAACTTGCGGACTGGACTCCGGCGGTGACCCCTCGACTCCAATGGAAGGTTTCAAGGAGTGCCACGAAGAAGACCCCGAAGGATGTGTGAAGGCCGCGAACGAAGGCGAACGTAAGCGTAGCAGCGCCGGCGATGGCCCACGGCTTGTTGGAAGTTTGCTGCATGGTCCTAGCGCACCTTGTTGGTGGCTCCGGGCTCGACGTTCCGTGGAGGGTTGAGGAGCAACACCAGGACTGCGGCGAGCATCAGGCCGCCGATGAAAACGATGAACGATAGGAAGTAACTGCCGGTATAGTCGTGGAAGAAACCGAAGAAAGGTGGGCCGACCGTAGTGAATGTCCGTGTGATCATAATACCTAGATTTCGCACGCGGCCAAGAGATATACGGCCAAAGTAACTCGCCCAGAGCAACTCGCGGATCACCAACAGGCCACCCAGGCCAAATCCGTAGAAAAGGAATCCCAGGTAAACCGAGGGCAACCCCCCGGGTGTAAGGGCTAGCCCCAGGCCAAATGCTTGTAAGACAAATTGGAAAGCGGCCACGTTGCGCAAGTCGAAACGCTCGCCGACTACACCCCAGATGAGGTTTCCCGCCATCTGTGTCAGGGCCAATATCCCCATCACAGTGGCGGCTATCTCAGGTGAGTAGCCAATGTCCGTGATGTAAGGATAGATGTGGAGGTTCAACCCTATGATTCCGAATGTGACAGTGCCATACGTAACGACTAATAACCAGAAGGTCCTGGTGCGAATCGCCTCTCCTCGCGTCCACGGGACATCGATGGAAGCTTCACGTGGGGTTTCCTGATTTGCAGTGTCGCCGTTGGGGGGTTGGCGGGGGGCGGGGGTGCCGTCGGGCCTAAGTCCCATGTCTTCTGGGCTCCGCCGGACTAACAGGAACGCCGGCAGCACCACCATGGCCAGTGTCAATAGGCCGAACACCATCCAAGTATTGCGCCATCCCACCAGGGCGAACAGCCATACGGCTACTATCGGAATGCTGGCCTTGGCCATCCCGTTGCCGGAATTGGCGATGGCAATTGCTCGACCTCTTTGCCGGACAAACCAGCGTGAGATCATGACATTGACCACCATGTAACCGATCAGTGTGTCACCGAAGGTGATGGGTAACCACCGGATTATCATGAACGACCAGAAATCGGCGGTCTGGCTCAGTAGAAGGTATCCGGCCCCGGCCACGAGTGCCCCCGCCACTATGAGCCAGCGGGCACCGTAGTTGTCAATTAGGGGGCCTACCAGGGCTGCGACCACCGAGGACAACATGACTTCGCCGCTTCGGACGAAGGAGAATACGCCGCGGGAGATGCCAAATTCTGAGGTAAGGGGCTTTAGAAAGACACTTAAGGTGCTGGACAGGGCGAAAGACGAGCCCAGGTAGCAGAGGAAGGCGACACCGACGATGTACCAGCCGTAGAAGATCTTGCGGGTCACGATATCGTGTTTGTTTACTGGTGTGTGGTAGGAATGGCAACCGCTGTCGTAGGAGGGATGCTTTTGCGGAGTGTTCTGGGCCGCGCCTTAACTGACGGCCTTGATGCCGCGAAGTGTTTCGATAGCGATCTGCACAGAGACGCAATTTTCCGGAAGACACTGCTTGAGCCTGGCAAGGCTTGCTTCTCGGGAGTCTCGAGGATGGGTTTTCCCATTGTCATGGAATCTCCTCCTGTACTGGTCGGAAGGGAGTAATCGTTCGGGCAGCATGGGAATTGGGTTTCGCCACACAGCTACCAGGTCCGTGTCGAGTGGAATGGGAAAGGACAAGGTGCGACGCGTCGGCCAACGTGGCTTGATGTTGGTCGGCGGGCCACTGTTGCTCACGACTGTTCGGATTTCTTGAATTCTGTGCGAAGCTCGGATGCGAGCCGTCCGAGGCGGTACGTCTTCCAGTCGATGAACTTGGCAAAACCCGCCAGTCGCGGGTGTGCCGTGGCAATTAGACGCCACATCTCTTGGGTAATTAAGCGGTAGTCGGGATGCCCCTGGGGCATTGTTCGGAGTTCTCCGATGTGAACCGCTTCCCGTAGGTTCATCTTCATGTACCACCTAGTACGATAAGCGAAGGGCACCACATATTGGGCCTCTCGGGGATGATCCACGTGGATTCGTTCGTAGACCTCGGCCGCTCGGTCCATGCACCGTCGGTATTCGTTATTGAATTGTGTCTCCGCGATCTCCGGGGGTGTGTCGTATCCGTGTGCGGTAGTGAAGTCCTGACGTTCCTGGCTCAATAGGCGATGTCGTTGCAGGTCGCGGTAAGCACCGAGATTACCAATCATATCAAAGGTATAATAGACTTGCTCCAGTGCCCGACCCGGTTTTTCGCGCCGATGTCGCCGAGCTTTCATGTAGCTCTCCAGTATTTGCTGCTTTCGTTGGTCGGATAGACGCGCTGCGAGCTCTCGCAATTGTGACAGCGGGTGCATGGCGTGTGGATACAGGATTGTGGCGATAATCCTTTCTTCCGCTTGATCGTCGTAATCGACCAATGTTACGGCCGGGCCTTGTCGCGCCGGTTCTGTTACGAGTTCGTGGGTCAGTATGCGGGTCTGCTCGAAAGTCTCGGAGAGGTAGGGGCTCGGCTGGGCCCGTTTCACGAATGACGGAATAAGAGTGTCCAATTCCTTCCGCATGGATGAGCCGAGGTTCCGGAGTTCCGCCAAATCGCTTGAATAGAATTTGGACAGCAGGTACTCGAAAGCTTGTCCTACCCCAAAGAGCCCGACGTTGGTGCGAGTTGCCGCCGGTAGATATCCTCTCAGGATGTCGCAGGCATGGGCGCGTACTGTGGAACGGTAGGCGCTTTCCGCCCATCGAGCCAATGTCTGGTCTTTGCGGGCGTCAGCATACGTGATGGTGTTGCCAGTGCTAGGGTGCCGGAACTCTACACCCTCCAGCGGGAGAGACCTGCCTACGTGCTCGATCATCGGTTCCATTTGTTGCGAGTAAGTGTCGAAGAGGAGTTCCATCAGCTCTAGATAGTCTCGAGCGTGTTTCGATTCGGCGAGGGTTGGCTCGACAAAGAACAGATGGCGGCCTGAGGAGTCTTTCCTGTCAAAACGCACGTAACGGGTCGATTTCTCCAATGGCGCGATGCCGATGCGCGCGTCCTCCAGGGCCTTAGCCGCTACGTTGGAGATCCCCTCGCAGGCTATGTGGGCGCCGCCGAGTTGTGCTACCGAGTCGTCGCCGTATCCGACTAGGACGCGGTCGTAGAAGGCGCGGGCCTTGCGCACCGCGGGATCATCACCGTAACCGATCCCGGACGACTCCAGCACCGAAGCGAGGTCGGCATCGCCCAGAAACTCGTCCAGAAACATGCGCCGAAGATCTTTTGTTGAGCGGCTGTAACGGGAAAAAAGTGCCCCCGCCACTTCCTGTGGAAGCTTCAGGCCGAAAACGGGCCGATCTACATTGGTGAAGTAGGGGTTGAGTCGCTTACGTTCGGCCGGTGTGTGCTTGTCCATGGAGATTCGGGGAGAATATCGGTTGTGGGGCTAAAATCCAACCATTGGAGAAAATTCGGATCAAAATACACGATACGCGTTGTGTGTAGCGTGGATCATCTGGCAAACTCAATTCAGAGGGTCATGCTGCGAGGATCTCGTCATACATGAATAATTTGGATGTCGGCGAGCGGCCATTCGACGTAATCCTTTCTAGTCTGGCGTGTTGAACGTGGAGACTTTAGTGGGGCCGTGTGCGAAGGGCATCAAGAATCAAGCGGTGAGTACAATCGCCGGACTCTATGGCACAGTCGGGACGGGCACCACTGGCATAGAGTGATCCCTTCTGTGATGATGGCCTCAGGCATAGCTGGGTGGAGGCTCAGTGTTCGGCTGGACGAAGTATCCTGGCGGTGTACTTGGGCTCGAGAC
Organism: uncultured Syntrophobacterales bacterium; assembly: GCA_964438895.1. Classification (GTDB taxonomy): domain Bacteria; phylum Desulfobacterota; class Binatia; order UBA9968; family JAJDTQ01; genus JAJDTQ01. The sequence continues at coordinate 302,583 of CAYTMJ010000014.1, forward strand.
GACCCTTGCGGCGATCGGTTTCACTGAGGAAACTTTGTAAGACGTATAGCTTTGCCGTGAGATAGGCTGCAGACACTAGAAAGCGAATCGTCTGGACGCAGTAACCGCACCTGTAAGTTGGGTGAGTGGAGTGTTGGAAGGGAGGAAACATGAATCCGTTGCAAGCGTTGAACGAGTCTGGGCAGTCCATCTGGCTGGATTTCATCCAGCGGAAACTCCTTACCGGCGGTGAGTTGAAGCGCCTGGTGGAAGAGGACGGACTCAGGGGTATCACGTCCAATCCGGCTATCTTCGAAAAGGCTATCGCTGATAGTGACGATTATGACGACCTGCTCAGACGGCCGGCCGGGAACACATTGGCGGATCCCAAGCAGGTATACGAAACAATCGCCGTCCGTGACATCCAGGACGCAGCAGACGTGTTGCGACCGGTCTACGACGAGACGGGGCGTCGGGATGGCTATGTCAGTTTAGAGGTGTCACCTCACCTGGCTCATGATACCGAGGGAACCGTCGTTGAGGCGCGGCGGCTCTGGAGAACCGTATCGCGCGACAATCTAATGATCAAGGTGCCAGGCACGCTAGAGGGGGTGCCGGCTATCGAGCAGCTGATCGGCGAGGGCGTCAGCGTCAACGTGACCCTCCTATTTGCGCGGGGAGCCTACGAAGAGGTGGCCCAGGCCTATATCCGGGGACTGACCAAGGCAGCCGCTGATGGACTGGACGTGGCGCAGATCGCTAGTGTGGCGAGCTTTTTCATCTCTCGAATTGATACTCTGGTGGACAACGCCATCGAGCAAAGGCTCGAGGGTTCCCATGATGCCCAAACGGAGGGCCTGCGGGCGTTAATGGGTAAGGTCGCAATCGCCAACGCTAAGCTCACCTACAGACGATACAAGGAGATCATGCAGGGAGAGGGCTGGCAGGCTCTTGTCGGCAAGGGAGCCAGGCCCCAACGGCTCCTGTGGGCCAGTACAAGTACCAAGAATCCAAACTATCCGGACGTTTTGTATATCGACGAACTCATTGGTGAAGACACGGTGAACACGATCCCACCTGTGACGCTGGACGCGTTCCGCGACCACGGCAAGATTCGTAACAGCCTGGAGGAGGACGCCGAAGCCGCGGCTGACGTTATGGAGGCGCTGGAACGGGGTGGAGTTTTCATGGGGGAAGTGACGGATAGGTTACTCAAGGACGGAATACAACTCTTCTCGGAGGCTTTCGATAAGCTTCTCGCAGCCGTGGAAGAGAAATGTCGGAAGGTGGCAGAGCATGGGTAAGAGCGTTAACATACTCCCCTCGATTCTATCGGCGGATTTCCGTGTTCTTGGACAGCAAATCACCGAGGCGGAAGAAGCCGGAGCTGATGGCATCCACGTGGATGTGATGGATGGCCGTTTTGTGCCTAACATCACCATTGGCCCCTTGTTGGTGGACGCCGCCCGGCGCAGCACCCGGTTGCCGCTGGACGTACATCTGATGATTGTGGAACCCGAGCGTTACCTAGAGGACTTCGTCAAAGCAGGGGCTGACACTCTGCTCGTCCATCAGGAGGCCTGCCCACACCTCCACCGAACGGTGCAGCAGATCAAGTCACTGGGTAAAAAGGCTGGGGTGGTGGTTAATCCCGCTACGTCTTTGACTACGCTGGACGAGATACTGCCGGAATTGGATCAAATCCTCATTATGAGTGTCAACCCTGGATTCGGGGGTCAGAGTTTCATCGGCGATGCCGTGGACAAGGTGCGGCGCCTCAAGCGGATGCTTGACGAACGAGGCCTAGGAACTCCAATTGAGATTGACGGTGGCGTTGGGCCAGATAACGCCGCTCGGGTCGTCGCAGCAGGCGCTACTCTGTTAGTCGCCGGCTCCTCGGTCTACGGGGCTCCGGGCGGTGCCGCTGAAGGAATCCGGCGTTTGCGGGCGAGTATCGTCCCGGATCCCTAGTAGTCTCCAAGTGTAACGATATCTGCCTCAGCGACACACCTCTCGGCGAACCTGCGAGTCTTTGGAGTTCATCGTTGGGGTAGGATCACGTCGGTGCGCCACTCCTTTGCGGGATTGACTAATATACGCCGTGACGCCCGACCTAGGGTTTCGTGCCAGAAGCGTGCTTCGTAGACTCCCGGCGGTATCCCACGAATGGCGTAACGACCCTGGGAGTCAGTTACTGCGAAGAACGGGTTCGGTGTTACCACGATAAATGCGCTCATCCATGCACGGTGTAATTCGCAGATGATCTTTACAACCCCTGGACGGTGGAGGGTCCTGGTTGTGCGGCGCCACCGAGGTAGACCGTCATTGAATAGGGTACGAGACCCCATCCGTGCATGGGCGTCGTGAAGAATTCGGTCGCTGTTGAAGAGTTGCAAGGTGCTGCCGGCCCGAGCTGCCTGCACGTGGGGTGCGAATCGGCAACCGACATTGTCCAGTTCGATGATATCCCGTTGTCCAACGCGCTGGGCGAGTCCTGGCCCGTGTAGTGTGACTACGACGTTCTTCAAGCCCCCATCGGGGCTAACTATAACCCGTTGATCAGGTACAAGGGACCCGCAGAAGCCTCGTTCTTTGTGAACTTTTAGGACGCTGCCTGGGGCAGGCTGGCCGGAAGCGCGCAAAGTTCCAATAGCGGCGCCGGTTTCTTTGGAGTAGGGCTCCGGGTTGGAGATGTTGATCGTAGACTCCCCCCTGGCATCGCCATTGACGAAACCAAACGCCAAGATCGCCGCTAGCGCGAGTAGTTGGCGAAGGTTCAAGCCGATTCCGTGCCGGCGGGACGGGCCCTAAAGAAAAAAGCGGGAAGACCTGGGGGTCTTCCCGCTTCCAGTGAAAATCTCTGTGGCGTTAATACTTCCTCGGGCAGGTCTCGAGAGAGCGTCGTCCGGCCATCTCGAAGCGATGCAAGCACCTGTTGTCTTAGTGGGCCGACGATTGGACGTCTAGGTTCACCAAGTTAGTGGCATGCTCGTTCTCGACCAGCATACCCCAGCTCTTGATCCAGGTGGCCGTGCGCTCCAGTTCGTCGGCGGGGATCGGCGCCGGATCCGTCACCACGATACGACTCTCACGCAGTTCATCTGCGCGCAACGCGGCGATTTCCGGATCGGACTTGTGGTGGTCGATGAAGTACTGCATATACTTCTTTTTGTCGTTGTTGATGCGGCGAACGGCCTCACAAACGGCGCGGTTAAATTTCAAGTAGGTCTCGGCATCTACGTTGTTGGAGGCGACTTCGGAGCCGTGGAGGGAGCCGGAGACGACGATGCGACAACCCTTCTTTTCCGCCAGCGTCAAGTAGGGCTCAGTCAGCGGTGTTGCCTCAATCTCCCCTTTCATCACTGATGCTAGCCGGAATCGCGAACCCCGTGGTGCCTGACAGATTGTGATCTCATCGCGTGTAAGGAACCCCTCGAGCATCCGGAGGGTCAAAGCGTGGGTACCGAAGAAAAATGGCACGCCCACTAGCCGGTTGGCAAGTTGTTCGGCTGTGTATACCGGTGAATCGGGCCTCACCACCAGTCCTGCATAGGCGATGATAGATCGCCGGCCGATTTGGCGTCCGGCATCGATTGTAGAGTCCTGCACACGGCAATAGTTGCCCCATTCACAGGCGTTATACATGTCAGCCTTGCCCTGCTCGAAGAGAACGCCGTGGCTTGCGTGCGGATTTACGTTCTTGGGGTCAGTGACGTTGGTGTGGGTGCTCTTATCGCCCGTCCCGCGTTCCGCGAACTCGATTTCCAATCCTTCCTTCTCGAATAGGCCCTCATGATACGCCACTAACTCGCACAGACCCTGAAATGGCGCGGTGCTTTCAAGAACCAGCTTCTTCATCGTTCGCTCCTTGTGTGATGGATGTTGCGCAACAGGCGGGTTGGGACGATAAGCCGCCCATGGAGATTGCATCTATCACAATCCCCGACAGAATGGCAACGGGACTTCTCCCTGGATCTTGTCTCCGCACCGGCCTTCGTGCCACAATCTGGGTGTGGTGCACTCTTCATCTGGGGAATCCGAGTCCTCGCCGCAAGGCACCGAAGCACGCCGGTCTCTCGAAGATGTGGCGCAGTCCAAGGTGTCCTTCGGTGCGCTCCGACAAGGTCACTTCCGCGCCTACTTTTGCTTCACGATGGTGGCCATGATGGCCGACAACATCGAGCACGTCATCAGTTATTGGGTCATCTTCGAAATGTTCCAATGGCCAGAGCTGGGGGGTTTTGCCGTCATCAGCCACTGGTCACCTTTCCTGTTGCTGTCATGGTACGTGGGGTTGCTCTCGGACCGTTTCGATTGCCGCCGAGTGATCCAGTGGGCAATGGTCCTTTACATTGTGCTTACTCTCGCCTGGGCCTACTTCATTATCACCGGCACATTACGTGTCTGGCACGCCTGTGCGCTCTTGGTAGTACACGGTGTGGCAGGGGTATTGTGGAGCCCTGGAGGACAGCTCATCTTGCACGACATGGTGGGCCCGGAACACCTCCAGAGCGCGGTTCGTTTAAGTGCCACTAGCCGACAATTGGGCATACTCGCGGGACCTGCGGTGGGCGGTTTTATGATGCTCCAGTTGGGTGCTGGATGGGGTCTGGTAGTGAACGCGCTCTTCTATATACCCCTAACCTTGTGGCTTTCGACAGTTCCCTATACTGGACACGGTGCCAAGAAAGCCCAGGCCCCTCGGGTGACCTGGGCTCGAGCACTGGAAGCTCTTCGAGAGGCGCGTAGCAACCGTGTAATCGTCTCGATGGTGTGTCTAGTAGGGGCCTCTTCGCTGCTGGTGGGTAACGCCTTCCAGCCGCAAATGCCTGCGTTCGCCGCCCGCCTTGGCAAGGGGGAGGCGGGGTATAGTGGACTCCTTGCCGCCAACGCGGCTGGAGCCATGGTAAGCGGTGTTCTACTGGAGAGCCGAGGGTTTCTCCAGGCTCGTGCGCGCACTGCGATTGTTTTGGCCATATTCTGGTGCGCTGCGCTGGGTCTCTTTGCGTTCACGCCATACTACCAGTTCGCAATCGGTCTGCTGTTTATCGCAGGTTTTTTAAATCTTGCGTTCCTTACTATGTCGCAGACGCTGGTTCAGCTTCTTTCCCCGGCCCATCTGCGTGGCCAGTTGATCGGCCTCTTTATCATGTCAAGTCTCGGCCTCCGTACCTTCAGTGGAATCACCGTGGGTATATTGGGGGGTGCGATTGGGATCCAGTGGTCGCTGGGTCTCAGCTGCGCATCCTTGCTCGCGGTAATGGTACTCCTACTGGTGGTTGCCATGCGTAACCCTAGTGCCGGGACGAACGTCTGAGCCACTGTTCCTTGGGCACGTCGCATTCCGGTGTCCCCGCTAGAACGTAAAGTTGTTTCATGATCGTATGGTCCATCACGGATTTGGAAACTAAGGGTTACCAGAGGTTCGAATGACTTGGTTCAGGGGGTGTGGTCGCTTACCGCTTCAGACAGACTCCGACAGGAACAGCAAGGATTAGTGAGAGAAGCCTACAATCGAGGATACGGGGTGCGTAGATGAAGACGAACCTAGCCGTAAGGAGTGAATCAGAAAACTGGTGGGATTATTGTCCAGTTTGTAGCGGACGATTGGTGAATCACAGGTGCCGCCTGGTTTGTGAGGACCCCCTTTGTGGGTTTTTCATGAGTTGTAGTGAATTCGACTTGTGATCGACGCCTACAATCGAGGTTTTGGACGGTAGAGAACTACCTCTCCCAAAATCTTACTCTTCGTTTTTGCCGCAGTGAAGCTGTCATCCAGTCTTCGGAGAATCTTGGGCCTGGTGTGGTGCCGAGATCTCAAACAAACAAGCTAAGGTAGAGGACCCGGAACTTAAGAACCGTTTGGTCCAGGTGGAGAGTCGGAATCGGAAGCAGAACCGCCAGCAGATGGAGACCATTAAGAAGCTACAGACAGAGCTCGAGACTATGAGAGCGCAGGTAAGTCGGAATGGGGAACTTCAAGCTGAGCTTGAGACAATGAAGGCGCAGATGCAGCAGATCGCCGCTCTCCTGGCACAATCCAACGTAGTGATGGTGAAAGCACCGGTTGCTGCTACCAACAAGGCGCCGAGGGGATAAAGGGGAGTGGGGGATAGTGAAATCCTTACGGTTTGTCGTAAATGACAAAACATCGGTGATTGAAGCTATTTCTTTCGCCTTCAAACCAGCATCAACGCTCAACGGGAACAGTCTAATCTAGAGCTCTACGAGCAACATGCATCTAGAATTCCTGACGATGGTGACGAGACATTCGAACTAGATGAGAAATCATTCAGCGACAGAGGCAGAATTGCTGTTGCAGCGACTTATGCGTATCTTCTCAAGAAGGGTGCTGATCTTAAATCTCAAGTACAACAAGCCAAGCAAGCCAACGACGCCCAACGAGACGATAGATCATCTAGCAAATGCTCTGAACCTACTATCCCAACGAATCACAGCCGCCTCGGCATTGTCTCATGCCACAGCTAAATCGTTTAAGGTGAAGTGAGAGTGATGAAGATAGCGCCGAGCTTGAGCTACCCTTGTTTCATGCTGTGAAACAGCAAAAAACGTGGTGGATCTGAACGGTAGTCATTCTGCGGCTGCCTTAATCAGCAACGACTTGATTTCCTGCTCATCCGTTTGAGCCACAAGACGGTCGATTTCCTTACCGCCCTTGATCAAAACCATTGTCGACCGACGTGGAATGCTACGGCTGGTAGTTACCTCAGCATTTTTGTAGGTATCCCAATCGATCAAAACGAAAGTGATTGTTTTGTTAAATTCTGGGTAGCTCGCACGGAGCTTTTTCAGCACGCGATCTTGACGCGCGCAAGTCCCTCACCACGTAGACCTATAATGAAGAAGTGTGGTCTCTCCTTTTGCGAGAAGCGCCTTCACAATTCCGGGTTTATACGCAACCCAGTCTACGCCGACCTGCGCCATTACTGGACCCGGTAGCATAAGCCATGCGAGCGAAAAAAAGCCTATCAAATAACTCTTCATGTGGTCTCTCTCGTGCTGTGAAACAACAAAAAAAGTGGTGGAGCTGATCGGGATCGAACCGACTACCTCCTGAATGCCATTCAAGCGCTCCCCCAGTTAAAAGATATATAAATCTCTTTAATAGCAACTAGTTATAGATTTATATGCCACTCATTTGACTTAAAAACACTATGCACATATCATGCACACAGAACCGTTCTGTGAGATACTGGTATGGGTGTAGAATATAACAATCTAACTGATGTGAAGGGCGATGGTAGGATCGTCATTTATCAGCGCCCTCGCCGTGATGGTTCTCTCATCGCTACATGGCACATGCGTATCAGTGTTCCCGATTCCACGGGATATCATCGCCAATCTACCGGCGAGACAGATAAAGCACAAGCGACCCGCAAAGCCTTAAACGCCTACGAAGAACTTTACATGAAGGTTCTTTCGGGGGCATCGCTGAACGCTAAAACATACAAGCAGGTTTTTGAGGCTTGGAAGAATGACTTGCCACGAATGGTGAGTAAGCAACGCAAGAACCGTAAGAATTATATGGAGGAACGCCTTCGGCATGCTGGGCGCTATGCTCTAGATTATTTTGGCGACAAGAAGATTGACGAAATCAAGAAGGGTGATTTCGCAGAGTATTGGATGTGGAGGAGGGAGAACTCAACCCGATTAGAGCCAATGACGAGCAAGCGAACCCCTTTCGTACCAGCAGACAATTCCTTGCGGCACGAAAGCAATGGCATAAAGCAGATGTTTAACTATGCCCTTGATAAGGGATGGATGGTTTCAATCCCTG
>CAYTMJ010000015.1:0-19623 GCA_964438895.1 uncultured Syntrophobacterales bacterium
GCACCAGCGACATTTGTAGATTGGGTGTCAAGAAGGCTCTTGAAGAGTTATCTGAGCGACATGATAGCCCGAACCAGCCAAAAACTTGGAGTGTCTAATGCTTACTTTCAGGGAACATCAGGATATGGAGCTATACGAGGCTCACACTTTTGATATTCATGATGATGATGCGTCACCTTGTGAATATCCTGATGATGAGCTAAACGAAAAGTCCTTCAGTGGCAAAGGCAGAATTGCTGTTGAGCCCCTTATGCGTACCTGTTGAAGCAGGGTAGTGATCTCAAATCTCAAGTAGCACAAGCCAAGCAAGCAAAAGATACAAACGAGAAGTTAGACCATATAGCAAATGCGATAAGCCTACTCTCCACACGCATTACAGCATCGTCGGCAATATCTTATGCGACAGCTAAATCGTTGAAACTCCGTTGAAGTGAAAGTGAGTGTTTGGGTGAAGAAAGCTACCTTGGGTATCTCTGAGGTAGCTTTCTTTTTTTGGTACAGAAACAAGAAGGAAGTGGTGGAGCTGATCGGGATCGAACCGACTACCTCCTGAATGCCATTCAGGCGCTCTCCCAGATGAGCTACAGCCCCACGTACTAGAGGTGAAACGAATGCGGAGTTCCAGGGGAACGGACCACCTGATCAGTATCAAGCATACCGGATCAACTAGGCGGGGAGCAAGCGCGTTCCGCTATCCATTGGCATTGTTAGTTTTAAGCATCTCGGCGGCGTGGCGTTCGGCCTGTGGCGTTATCTCGGCGCCGCCAAGCATGCGCGCTAGCTCCCTTATTCGCTCAGTCTCTTCAAGCTTTCGGACTGTAGTGAACGTCCTTCCTTTCAGCACCTGCTTCTCCACCACGTAGTGCGATTTCGCAAGGGCGGCGATGGGGGCTAGATGTGTTACGCAGAGCACCTGATGGGCCTCGGCCGTAGCGGCGAGTTTTTTGCCTACCATCTCCGCCACACGGCCACCGATTCCAGTGTCGACCTCATCGAAAAGCAGAGTTGGAATGTCGCTCCGCGTCAAGACCATCGATTTGATCGCCAGCATGAGACGGGAAAGCTCGCCGCCCGAGGCAATCTTGACCAGGGGCTTTACAGCTTCACCTGGATTTGGAGAGAAGTAGAACTCCGGCTCGTCAATCCCGCCTTCGCTGATTCGGGTGCCGCCTACAACGTAGGGGGGCTCATCTTGGACGGAACCCCCGCTGTGGAATCGTACCTCAAATGTGGTGTCGGGGAGCCCAATATCGCGGACGTTTCGTTCCAACTGGCCCTTCAGGGTCTTGGCGGCACGTTTCCGCATCCGAGATAGTTCGTTTGCCATCTTCCACGTTGTATCCCGCAAAACGTCGAATTGTTGGGTGAGGAGGACGAGATCTTCCTCACCGGTCTCGAGGACCGCAAGTTCTTCTCTGCTCGTTTCGGCCAATGTCAGGATTTCCTCCACGGACATTTGGTATTTTCGCTTCAGTCGCTGGATCCCCGCTACGCGGTCCTCGATCTTCTCCAGTTCCCCCGGGTCGAAGTGTAATCGGTCGGAGTATTGGCGGATCAACGTGGTAGCTTCGTCCAGTTGTGCGGCCGATCCTTCTAAAAGTCCCACTGGTTCAGCTAACATCGGGTCAATCTCCGCCATGCTCCGAAGGCGCGTGATGGATCGGCCTAGCTCGCCAGCGACGGCGTTATCTCCTTCGTAGAGGCTCAGTTCCGCTTCCTTGCAGGCCTGGAAGAGCCTCTCGGCATTGATGAAGATCTCCCGTTTGCGAAGCAGGGCCTCTTCTTCTCCCGGATCGAGTTTCGCGTCGTCTATCTCTTCCAACTGGGCGCGTAGAACCGTTTCTTCGCGGGCCTTCTCCGCGAGATTGTCCTTAAGATCGCATACACGCTTCCATGCTGCCGCAAATTCACTGAACTGCTGCCTCATGGCAGCTACCCTTTCTTCAAGACCGCCATGGACATCCAAGAGCCCCAGGTGGCTCTCGGTGCGCAACAGAGCGTGCTGTTGGTGCTGGCCGTATATGTGGATAAGGTCGTTACCAACACTAGACAGAACGGAGCGGGGGCTCAAGTTTCCGTTTAGGTAGATCCGGTTGCGGCCGGCGCGGGTCACAACACGCTTTAGCACTAGCTCCTCGTCTGTGTCGCAACCGGCACCAACCAGAAGATTACGTGTGGTTTCAGGGATATCTGAGAACAGAGCTTCAACCGTTGCCTCTCCCTCCCCTTCACGGATGAGGTCGGAGGACCCCCGAGCCCCCAAGATGAGGCTCAGCGCGGACAGGATGATGGTTTTACCCGCTCCGGTTTCTCCCGTGAGTACATTCAACCCAGGTCCCAGCTCCAGCTCGGCGTGATCGATGACGGCGACGTTGTTGATCCGGAGCTGCTGCAGCATCAGCGTTCTACCGCTCACCCCACTTGAGTTTGTTACGGAGGACCTCGAAGTAGGATCGAGTAGGCATCCTTACCAGTGAGACTGGGGATTTGTGGCGTTGTACTTCCACACGGTCGCCGTTGTTCAGCAGTATGCTCTCCTGACCGTCCGGGATTAGGACCACTGTGTCACCGGCCGACGTCAGCGTAGAACGGATCTTGGCATTGCTATCGATAACGATGGGCCGGTTGGTAGTAAGGGTGTGGGGGCAGATGGGGCACAAGATGATGGCTCTCATGGCGGGGTGGAGAATTGGACCGCCGGCCGCAAGAGAGTAGGCGGTCGAACCCGTGGGCGTGGAGATGATCAGACCGTCGGCTCTGTACGTGCAGAGGTAATCGCTACCGACGTAGGTCTCGAGATTGATGATCTTCGAGCGGGCGCCTTTGGTAATGACCGCGTCGTTGAGGATTCTCAGTTTCCGAACGCCATCCTTACCCTCGATGGTCACACTTAAGGTCATGCGTTTTTCGATGGTGAAGTTTTCGGAGATGGCGCTGGCAAGCACTTCCTCAAGCTCGTCTACGACTATCTCCGTAATGAAGCCGAGGCCGCCCAGATTGACGCCGACGATAGGCACCTCGGGTCGTTCCACTAGCCGGGCGATACTGAGGAGCGTTCCGTCTCCCCCTAAAACGATGATAAGATCGGCCCGTGCAGCCATCTCCTTCTTCGGAGCCACATGACCACCAGTAGCGGCGAACTCGACTTCCACCAGCACTTCCATGCCGCGGTTCTCGAGCCACGGTATAGCAGTACTCATGATCTGCTCGGCCTTTTGTTCCCCGTACTTGGAGACGATTCCGACGGTCTTGACCATGGTCCTGCGGGAGAACTACCACAGGGCGACGAAGGATGCCATCTTGTGATGTGTGATTGCTTGTTGGGATCAGGAAGAAGGCGAAAGGGGAGAGGCCATGAATACAGAAAAACTTTTGGAAGTGATGGCGACTCGGCGCAGTGTGCGGGTGTATAGAAGCGGACAGATAACTGACAGGCAGCTTCGCCTCATGTTTGAGGCGGCTCGGCTTGCGCCTTCCGGCGCCAACAGTCAACCCTGGGAATTCATTGTGACGCGCGACCGGGCCAAGATGAAGAAGGTTAGGGAGATCTACTCTAAGGAGTGGAAACAGCGTAAGCTCGAAGATCCCGTGCACTACAAGGGATTAAAGAAGGATTACGTAGGCGATGTGGGTGCTCTCATCCTTGCCTGTGGCGATGTTCGCACCAAGCGTGTCTATCTCACTACACGCCAGCCTGCCGACAGGGAGAAGCTGTTTCAGGCGAATGTGGCCAATGCGGTGGAACATATTATGCTGGCAGCCGCGACCATGGGCTTCGGCACGGTCTGGGTTTCGGTGCGTAAGGAGGTGGAGCCGGAGTTGCGCGCGCTGTTCAAAGTGCCGAGGTGGTTGCGTCTCCTTTGGGTAGTGCCGGTGGGTCGTGCACGGGCATGGCCCGGGCCGAAACCGCGCCGACAGGTTGAGAAGTTCATTCACTGGGAGACGTACGACGCCACCAAACTGCGTCCGGATTCCTTAATCAAAGCATGGCCTAAATCGTAACTACCGTGTCCTAAAAGACGAAACTGCAGCGTTTTGGCACAGGGGTTTATCCCCGCCACAATGCGTTGAAGACTTTTTCTGCCGTGATGGGTAGATCGAGGATACGCACCCCTACCGCGGCCTCCACGGCATTTGCGATGGCCGGTGCTGTGGGTACGATGCTCATCTCTCCGATGGCTTTGGCGTTGTAGGGGCCGGGTCCAGTTTGGTCCTCTACCAGGGCGGTTTCCAGTGCCGGAAGATCCTTGATGCTCGGGACGCAGTAGTCACCGAGATTAAGAGTGGTAACCCGTGGTCCATCCTTGACCATTTCTTCCATCACCGCGTAACCTAGCCCTTGCACGAATCCGCCGTCGATCTGCCCTTGGTGGGTCACTGGATTGATGATGGTGCCAACATCGTGGGCGCTCACAACCTTCTTAACGTCTACGGCGCCGGTCTCGCGATCCACCGTTACCTCGGCTACCTGAACGAAAAACGCGGGTACTGGCGAGCGTTCAGGTTGGTAGGAGTTACGAATTGGTAACACCCCCCCTTCCTCAACAAGTTTCTGGGCCACGTCGGCGAACGCCAGCTTCGTGCCGCCGTGTGTGAAGTAGCCTTCTGTGAGGGTCACCGCACAGGTGTTGCAGCCAAGAGCCCGCGCTGCAACCGCTGCCATCTTTTCCCGCAGTTTTTCTACGGCTTGTACGAGACCCTGCCCCACCATGGCTGTGATCTTGCTGCCACCAGGCTCGGCATCGGTCTCGAATGTGTCGGTATCGCCACGCACCACATGCACCCTGTCCGCTGGCAGAGTCAACAGTTCCGCGGCAATCTGGCGCAGTAGCGTGTGGGTGCCGGTACCTATGTCAGGAATTGCGGTGAGCACCGTGACGTCGCCCCTGGCGTCGCAGGAGATCTCTAAATTGACGGTTCCGCTGCCGCCGGTGTGTCGGAAGGAGAGGGCCATGCCCCTTCCGGTGTTCGGGTTTTCCGTGTCCGTGTTCCATCCCGCCGCATTCAAGGCAGCCTCAACTGTTTCGCGGCAGCGTATTTTGTGCATGGCGCGCTGATTGGGGAGTACGTCGCCGTCCTGCATCAGATTGTTGAGTCGTAGTTGCACTGGGTCAATCGCCAGTTTGCGCGCTAGTATGTCGAGTAGTGATTCGATAGCGAACACCGTTTGTGGCTGTCCCGGTGACTTCATGTAACCGCCGGGCACGCCGTTGGTGTAGACGTTATAGGTGCGGATCGCGTAATGGGGGATACGATACGCGTTGACGATGAAAGTGCCATCAATTTCCGAGGGCTTGAAACCCGAATATGCACCACTGTCGAAGTATATGTCGCTGTCCAGGGCCGTTAACGCCCCGTCTCTTTTCGCGCCCAACTTGACCAGCATGGTTGCCGGATGACGCGGATCACCGGCCATAAGTTCCTCGGTATAGTTCATCACCATCTTCACCGGGCGTTCCGCTGCCCGGGATAGGTAGTAGCAAATCGGCACGTCCATTTGAGAGCCTTTGCCACCGAAGTCACCGCCTAGAGCGATGCTATGGACGTGAATATTTTCCTCTTTGAGTCCAAGTTGTGCAGCTAGCATCTTTTTTAGCCGGAACGGTGCCTTGCATGACGCCCATACGTCAATGCGGCTGGTGCCGCCGGCGGAAACTACGGTGGCGTGAGGCTCCAGGTAGACCTGGTGGACCCCCGGTGTATGAAAGGTGTGTTCAATTACGATGTCCGCCTCTGCGAGACCCTGTGTCACGTCCCCGGCATGGTGTTCCTGCAACGACAGCACGTTGGGGCGCTTTTGTGGCCGGTCCGGTACACCGGTGTACTTAGCGATTTGCTCGTGGATAATTGGTGCGCCGGTAGCGATGGCCTCGGTGATGTTGGAGACGGCGGGTAACTCCTTGTACCCAACTTCGATGAGTGATAGTGCCTCCTCGGCCGCGTCCAGCGTCTCCGCTGCTACCGCTGCGATTTTGTCGCCGATGAAGCGTACTTTGTCGCGGGCTAGGATTGGGAGGTCCTGAAGACTGATACCAACGCGAACATCGGGTACGTCCGCTCCTGTCAGCACGGCGTGGACACCGGGGACCTGTCTGGCACGCGAAGCATCCACGCTCACCAGTAAGGCGTGAGCCCTAGTGCTGCGTAGGCACTTGCCCCAAAGTGCTCCCGGGGCTGATACGTCAGCGGTGTAAATCATTCTGCCCGAAACCTTATCCGGGCCCTCCACACGTCCCACCGGTTGGCCTACGACCTTTAGATCCATGCCTGCTCCCATCTCCGTTTTGACAGTGTCAGATGCGAAGTTTGGCTGATAGAACTCAAAAGGGCAATGATGCCTCCGTTCTCGCCGTGAAGTGATGTCCAGGGATAATGGTAGGGAGCTAATTGCGTGGCATCGCATGTTGCAGAACCGCGCGCGATTCAATATGCTGCCTGACATAAAGGGTAGTGGTGGCGGAGGCTTAATCCGCTCGTTCCTTTGTAGCCATAACGACGAAGGAGGAATTGTCCATGGAATATGATCTGCTCATACGTGGTGGCCGCGTGGCCGACGGTTCCGGGCTGCCGTCCCACACGGCGGACGTGGGGGTGAAGGATGGCAAGATTGCCGAAGTGGGCCGGCTCAAGGGCTCGGCGAATCGAACCATCGACGCCGCCGGGTTGGTGGTGTCTCCGGGGTTTATCGACCACCACACTCACATGGATGCACAGATCCTTTGGGATCCCTATGGCACCTCAGAGCCTCAGCATGGCATCACCTCTGTCGTTATGGGGAACTGTGGTTTGGCACTAGCGCCCGTGAGCGATGGCGGCGAGGACGCGCTGGTGAAGAGCTTCGTGCGGGTGGAGGCGATCCCGCGCTTTGCGCTAGAGAAGGGTGTGCCGTGGGGCTGGCACAGCTATGGCGAGTATCTGGACGCCCTGGAAGGACGCCTCGGAATCAACGCCGGCGGTTTGGTGGGGCACATCGCGGTACGTCAGAATGTGATGGGTGAAGAATCGGTCGAGCGAAAGGCCACGGCTGCCGAGGTGAGGAAGATGAGGGCTCTAGTGCGGGACGCCATGGATTCTGGTGCGCTGGGGTTCTCCACAAATCGCAACGAGAGGCACATGCGGGAGGACGGGAAGCCCGTAGCCAGCCGGTTAGCGGACGATGAGGAGTTATACGCTCTGTGTGACGTGCTCGGCGAACTCAATAGCGGGATTATCGAGACTATTCTCGGCCGCAACCGCATGGAGCATTTCGATACTTACTATGATTTGGCGAAGCGGACGCAACGGCCGATCATTTGGCAAAGTGTGCATCATCGTTGGGCGGAGCCCACTCTCTGGCAGGAGCAGCTCGATGCGGTGGCGCGTATCTTCCGTGATGGCTACCGTGCTTACGGTCTCACCCAGACAGTTCCCCTGGTCCGTCACTTCAACTTGCAGAACGCCCAGCTGTTCGACGAGTTCCCCAACTGGAAAAACATCATGTTTCTGCCGGTGGAGGTTCGTCAACAGGCGTTTGCTGACCCGGACACGCGCCAGAAGCTACGTGAGGACTTGGCCACTGAACGCATGACCAATTTTCACAGGCGTTGGGACATCGTCCAGGTGGAAAAGGTCATCAAGGAAGAGAACAAGATTTACGAGGGGAAGAGCGTCGCTGAGATGGCAGCCATGCGTAACCAAGATCCGGTGGATGCCTTTTTGGACCTGTCGCTGGATGAGGGGCTACTCACCACCTTCCAAAATGCTAACACTGGAGGGGATGCGGAGGCCATGGGTGAGATTTTACGTAGCCCTTACGTTTTGGTGGGAACTTCAGACGCCGGTGCCCACGTGATGTACGGCGCCGACTTCGGCTATGGTACTACACTCCTGGGTTTGTGGGTTCGGGAGCGCGGCCTCATGACACTGGAAGAAGCGGTCCACAAACTAACTTTCCATGTGGCTTCGGTCTACGGACTTGAGGGTAGAGGCCTGATCCGATCCGGCTATGCGGCAGATCTCACCCTATTCGATCCTAATACTGTGCATGCGTACGAACCTGAGTGGGCGGCTGATTACCCGGCCGGGACCAAACGCTTGATTCAACGCTCCGATGGGATTCACTATACCATTGTCAACGGCGGTGTGATCTATGAGGATGGACGGCTGAGCGGTGACCTCCCGGGCCAGGTACTTCGCGGTTCGGCGTATGCGCCGAGTCGCGCTGCAGCTGCGTAGACTTACGGGTTACTTTGTCGTGCGATATTGACAGGGGCGGGTTTTAGACCCGCCCCTGTGTGGTTTTGGACTGGAAACAGAGGAAAGACCCTGTGGGATTAACTTACATTCCGGTGGGCCGCTCCGATGAGCTGCAGTCAGGAGAGCGGAAGGCAGTGGAGCTCAACGGCCGAGCCCTTATCCTGACACGCATAGACGAGAAATACTTCGCATTCTCGCGGTATTGCCCTCACGAGAGCGCGGACCTCATGGACGGAGTCATCGCGGCGGGGAAGGTGCGTTGTGACAATCACGGCTACTGTTTTGATTTGAATTCGGGCGACTGCGTGCTCCCCAAGGGCGGTGATCCGTTGACGGTGTTGCCTGTGGAGGAGAGGGAGGGAGAGTTGTGTGTTCGTATTGAGTGGTAGTATGGCGAGGGCATTTTAGCACTTGCGATGCTTAACCACCGCTGCTTTCGCTGATGTCCCGCAGCAACTGTTTAGCCTTCCGTTTGTTGGTCTTGTCGTCAGAGAATCTGATTGGTAGCTTGGCCACTGTTTTTAGATGTTGGCGGGCTAAGTCATGTTTGCCGAGCGTTTGGTAGGTTTTTGCAAGCTCCAAATGGTGGTTTATAATATCGGGATTGTGCTCGAGCGCCTGTTTCAGGTAGCGGACTGAGTCGCTTAGACGTCCTGCTGGGACCGACCCTAGAAGGAATAATTGCGCCAGGAGGCGCTCGGTCTTGTTGATCTCCGCCATGCGTCGGTGCCACACGCCCAGGACGTGATAAGCGAAGCCGTTGTTTGGATCGAGGTTAAGGGCCATGTCTGTGGCGCTCCGGATTTCACTGGCTAAGGCAATTTGTTTCTTTATTCCGGAGAACTCGGCTACCTTTCCCAACGCCACGGCTAGGAAGAAATGGGGCCACGTTGACTTAGGATTGGCTTCGACCGCCGCACGCGCGAAATGCTCGGCTTTGCGGTACCGTTTCAGGCGTTGTTTCCGCCAGTCTGCGACCGTGTCGGGGATCATGTCACCTATGTCGATGTAGGTCCGTGCGATCCAGACCAGAACCTCCGGATCTTGGGGCGCCAGAGCTAGTGCCTTCTCGAATTCGAGTAGGGCTTCCGAGGGTTTAAACTGTCCGTAAAGGGCGGCAGCCTTCGCTACGCTCTCGGCCACTTCGCGCCCCACCTCCTGTGTGACTCCAGTTCCATTCGGGAGCAGCAGGTTTGTGGCGGCGATCGCGTTGTAGTGAGGGTGGATGCCGCCTATAAACAACAGAATCAGGGCCAGAAAGATCGCTTGGCGGTAGGATCCTGGAACCAGGGTTTCGGTGGCACGTTTTTCAAGTCCTTTGAAAAGTCGACGAAACAAGATGCCAATGCTAACCACATGGTGAGCTTAACAAGTCCATGTCGCATAATCCATCATCCGGGAAAACGCCGCCCGCACCTCGGCACACCAAGAACGGCTTTGACTCTATTCTCTTAGTCGCCTTCGGTGGCCCCGAGAAGCCTGACGAAATACGGCCTTTTCTTGAGCGTGTCACGGAAGGGCGGCAGATTCCGCTTTCACGTCTCGACGAGGTGGTGCATCACTATGAGATTGTTGGTGGCCGTTCGCCTCTGAATGAGATCACACGAAGGCAAGCCGAGGCCCTGCAGCGGACGCTCGCCCGGGACGGCGTCGCCGTCCCGGTTTATATAGGTATGCGCAACTGGCACCCGTTTTTAGGTGAGACCCTTACAAAGCTCCGTGCAGACGGTTGCCGACGAGTGTTGGGGGTCATTCTCTCCACGTTCCAGACCGAAGCATCCTGGGGCCGTTACATCAGTAGCGTGGAAGCAGCCCGGACCACAGCCGGTGTGCCAGTGGTAGAATACGCGAGCGGCTGGTCGGAGCAACCCTTGTTCATTCGGGCGGTGGCAGACCAAGTGGCTACGGTGATCGGCGGAATGCCACCGACTTCGAGGGATGCTCCTCTTTTGTTCACGGCCCATAGCATTCCGCGTGCTATGGCTGATCATTCGCCCTACGTTGCCCAGTTCCGGGACGCGTCACAGGGGGTCGCGGAAAGTTTGGGGAGGACTAAGTGGGCCCTGGCTTACCAAAGCCGCAGCGGCAATCCCAGTGATGCGTGGCTTGAACCCGACGTGTGTGAATGTATCGAAGGTTTCGCAAAAGATGGTGAGCAGAGGGTGATCGTAGTACCTATCGGTTTCGTCTGTGACCACGTCGAGGTGCTTTATGACCTCGATGTCGAGGCGCGGCAACGGGCCGAATCGTTTGGGATGGAGTTCTATAGGGTCCCCACCCTGAATGATCATCCCTTGTTCATCAAATTGCTGGCGTCTCTGGTGCGTTGAACTTGCTTGATGTGTGATGAGCTGGGAACACGCTGTTTCTAACCAAGATGGATCATGCCGCATCGTCTCCCGAAGTCGGATGTCGTGAAGTGGGTACGAGAGATTGGCTCTATGAAGGGTCTGTACACTGAGAACATCAAACTTTAATAGGTCGCTCTCACCGCTCGAAGTTGTGGTGCGTGCTTGTAAAATTGCATTCGCGGCGTATATCCCCTAAAATAGGGTGGAGTTGCCCGCGCTAACAGGCACGGCAACGACGCCTTCAACCGCATGTACACGCTAAAGCTGGCGCTAATCGTTCTTGCAAGCATACTTCAAAGCATTCCCATCATTGCACTTGGGCTCGTGGACCCTCACGGCAAAAGGGTCTACCCGTTATTTCGTTGTTGGTCATGGTACATACTCAGGCTTGGTGGGGTTGGGGTGAAGATTCGTCAGATTGGGCGTTTGGATCGAAAGCAAGCTTATATCTTTATGGCCAATCACCAGAGCAACATCGACATTCCTGTGCTGGTGCAAGCGTTAACGGCATTTCAGCTCCGCTGGATGGCTAAGCGAGAACTCCTTCGAGTACCCTTTTTCGGGTGGGCACTGTGGGCCTCCAAGCATATCATTGTCAAACGGGTCCGTTCGAAGGATGTGGTATCCGCCATGGACAGCGCATGCGAAAAGCTGTCCAGGGGCATTTCCGTGGTGGTGTTCCCGGAGGGGACGCGTAGTACAGATGGGCGACTGTTGCCGTTCAAACGGGGAGGATTTCGCTTGGCAGAGAAAGCGGGAGTCCCCATCGTGCCCGTGACGCTCAACGGCTCGGGTGCGCTGATGGCGCGCGGAGACTGGCGTCTCAAACCTGGGGAAGTGGAAGTCGTCGTTGGCGATGTGATTCTCCCGGACCCTGCCGACAGCCGGTCTCGCCAGCAGATGTCTCGTGTACGGGAGGCCATCGGCTCACCCCTGGCGCATCGGGGAGCGAGTTCGGGCTTCAACCACGAGACTTGGCGGACAGGGGGATTCCCACCGCTATCGGGGCACTGAGATGGATTCTCTGAGGATCGTTCCGCTGGGAGGTTTAGGGGAGTTCGGCTGCAACATGCTAGCGGTGGAGTGGGGTGACAACGTCATTGCGGTAGACTGCGGCGTGATGTTCCCCAGTCCCGATCTCCTGGGAATTGATCTGGTGATTCCGGACGTCAGCTATCTGGCGGAACAGGGGAAGACGCCCCAGGCAATTGTCTTGACCCACGCTCACGAGGACCATATTGGTGCGCTACCCTACATCTTGCAGCGGTTCCAACTCCCAGTATATGGTACCCGACTGACTCTAGAGTTCGTGCGCCGCAGGCTGCGGGAACACGGTCTCGAACAGTCGACAGAGCTCGTGGAGATAATTCCTGGCCAACGGTTTTCCGTTGGCCCCTTCACCATCGAGGGCATCCCCGTTACCCACAGCTTGGTCAATTGTATCGCCCTGGCCATCGAGACTCCCGTCGGTGTCATAATTCACACCGGTGACTTCAAGATCGACAGCACGCCTATGGAAGGCGAGAGTTTCGACTCTCATCGCTTTTCGGCGTACGGGGACAAGGGTGTTCTGCTGCTCTTGTCGGACTCCACCAATGTGGAGCGCCCTGGCAGCACGCCTTCGGAGCGCACGGTCGGACAAGGGCTCCGGAGCCTTTTCGACACCAGCCCGGGTCGGATCTTTGTGGCGACGTTCGCCTCCCATATTCCACGGATACAGCAAGTGGCGGAGCTGACAGCCGAGTTTGGGCGAAAGCTCGTTCTCAGTGGGCGGAGCATGATCAACAACGCTGCCATTGCTGTCGAACTAGGCTATCTCTCGCTGCCAACCGATGTCATGACGGATGGTAAAAGTTGGCAGGGCATATCCGGTGACCGGCTTTGTTTCATTACTACAGGAAGCCAGGGGGAGCCACTTTCGGTACTCCACCGCGTTGCCAGGGATGAACACCGCTCTATCCGGATCCAACCCGGAGACACGGTGGTGTTGTCGGCGAGATTCATCCCGGGAAATGAGAAGATCATTGGTAGCCTGATCGACGATCTCTATCGGCGGGGTGCCCACGTACACTATGAGCGTACGTCGGAGATTCACGTATCTGGGCATGCCAGCCAGGAAGAGCTGAAGGCCATGATCCAGCTCACGCGTCCGCGCTACTTTGTGCCCATACACGGAGAGTTCCGACAACTCCACAAGCACATTGAGCTAGCACGCTCGGTGGGCTTACCCGCCAACAACTGTTTTCTCATGGAAGATGGTGACGTGCTGGAAATCACTGAACAGGACGCTCGGCGCGTGGAATCGGTTGCAACCGGTAAGGTGCTCGTTGACGGAAAAGGGATCGGTGACGTGGAAGACGGTGTCATAGGGGACCGTCGACGCTTGAGTAAGGGCGGCCTGGTGGTCGTAGTCATAGCGGTTCACCGCGAAACCGGTGAGGTTACCGCGGGACCGGACTTGATGGCCCGCGGGTTTGTGCGTTCGGAGGAGGAGGACGATGTTCTTGGTGGCGCCCTAGAGTCCTTACGGAATTATCTGGACGCGTGTGGTGTGGAGAAGCGCACGGATTCGGCCGAGCTTAAAGAAGGCATCCGGCGATCGTTGCGGAAGTTCTTCGACAAGAGACTGCGCCGCAGGCCAGTTATCGTGCCTTATATAATGGAGATGTAGGCTGGAATCCATGCACAACAACTCACGCCTCAATCGTGAACTTTGGGGAGCCGTGACCCTGGCGGCGGCATGTTTTACCGTGCTCAGCTTGGTATCCTACAGCCCCTTGGATCAGTCCATTAACGTTCCTTCAGGTACGTCCGACCCGGCCAATCTCGGAGGACTGGTGGGTGCCTATCTGGCGGATGTGTTGCTCCAGGGCTTAGGTATTACGGCCTATCTCGTACCACTGATTCTAGTTCTACTCGCTCTCCGCCTTTTTCGGCGTGAGCCGAATACGCTGGGGCCCTTGAAGGTGCTGGGATACGGAATGCTCTTTTGGGGTCTGGCCATTCTAGTCAGTCTCGTGCACGAGGTGGAGCTAGCACGCGAGGGCGGCGGCGTTCTGGGCGGGTTTTCCAGGGACGTTTTAACCGAATTGTTCGGTTATGTGGGAACGTGCGGTATTACGCTATTCCTGCTGCTGGCGGCGGCGATGCTAATGTCGCAGACCACAATGTTGAGTTGGTGGAGTCTCCTCGCCAGGATACCTGGACAGCTTCGTTCGGCTCTGGGCACGATCAGGGCATCAGTGTGGCGAAAGAGGAGGGAGTATAAATCGCCCCCCAATGTAAAGAAGGACCGCCGGGAGTTCCAGGCGCCGCCCATAGTTGTGGAGGAGGAACCGTTGGCCGTGAAGCAGCCGACAGGGGGACTTCGGAAGAGGACTAAAAGCAGAAGTAAGGAGGGGTCGAAATCTGATCCCGAGCAGTTCGTATTTCCCGAGCTTACCGAGGGTTATACACTGCCGTCAGTCGCCTTTCTTGATTCACCTCCGAAAGAAAGGGGTAACATCAACAGGAGTACACTGGAAGCTAATTCCTTGATGCTACAGCGGAAGCTCCAGGACTTCGGAATCGAAGGTGAAGTGCAGGCGGTGAGGCCCGGGCCGGTCATCACCGTATATGAATTCCGACCGGCGCCGGGGGTCATGGTTCGGCGGATTGTGGGCGTGGCGGATGATCTAGCAATGGCCCTGAGCGCCGTTAGTATCCGTATCCTAGCCCCTATTCCCGGCGAGTCTGTAGTTGGTATCGAAGTACCTAACGCCCGACGTGAAACGGTCTATTTGAGAGAGATTCTGGAAGATTCAGTTTACGCCAGTTCCGACTCGAGCGTGTCGTTGGCTTTGGGGAAGGACATCTCAGGGGCACCATTCGCTACGGATCTCTCTCGTATGCCGCATCTGTTGGTGGCCGGCGCCACGGGTACGGGCAAATCCGTCTCTCTCAATTCTATGATTCTCAGTATTCTGTACAAGGCTACACCGGATGACGTTCGCTTCATCATGATCGACCCGAAGATGCTCGAGTTGACGCCCTACGAAGGTTTACCGCATCTGCTGACGCCGGTGGTGACCGATCCAAAGGAGGCCCGAGCGGCATTGTTTTGGGCTGTGGAGGAGATGGGTCGCCGTTATCGTCTCATGCGTGACAAGCACGCTCGCAATATTGATAACTACAACCGTATCCTAGAACGGGAGCCGCCGTCAGGGGGGAAGGTGGACAGGAGTGGCGGCGCTCCTGAGGGTTCAGATGTGGGGGGTAGGCTGGATGGAAGCGAGGAGTTGGAGCACGGCCGGTTGCCCCGTGTTGTGATTCTCATTGATGAGCTGGCCGATCTGATGATGTCTGTGGGGCGTGACATCGAAGAGCACATTACGCGGTTGGCGCAAAAGGCGCGGGCGGCCGGAATCCATATGGTGCTAGCGACGCAGCGGCCGTCTGTGGACGTGATCACCGGTCTGATCAAGGCTAATTTTCCCGCGCGCGTGTCGTTTCAGGTTACCTCGCGGGTGGATTCACGCACTATTCTAGACACACAGGGAGCGGAGCAACTTCTGGGTGACGGAGATTTACTGTTCCTGCCGCCGGGGACTGCACGGTTGATCAGGCTTCTCGGGCCTTTTGTGTCGGACAGGGAGGTTCGTAAGGTTACTGAGTTCATCAAGCAACAAGCGCGACCACAATACCGCCCGGAGATTCTGGAGGCCTGGGAAGGGGTCAACGGGGAACCCGGTGCCGCGGACGACGATTATGACGAGATGTACGATCAGGCTGTGGCGGTAGTGACCGAGACGCGGCAAGCGTCAATCTCCATGATTCAGCGGCGGCTCAGGGTGGGTTACAACCGCGCGGCACGAATGATCGAGAAATTGGAGCGGGACGGGGTGGTGGGACCCGCAGACGGGGCTAAGCCGCGCGAGGTTTTGGCGCAAAAGATCGATGACTAGTCGGTTCCAGGAACACGATGAATTCAGGTGCGGTTGTGGGGACGGGCGTTGTCGTCACCTGGGCCGCGATGGTTTAGGGATCCTCAGCCGTCTTGCTACGGCTGTCTGCGCCGTGTTTCTAGCGTTGCCGATGGAGGTTTCCCACGCCCAGCAAGCGGAGGAAATTGTCCGGGCGATTCAGCGCAACTACGATGCTGCACGGGACTACCGAGCAGATTTCCGCCAGACCACCGTGTACCGAACACTCAACCGACGCATCAAGGGACGTGGTCGCGTCTACGTCGGCAAATCGGCGAAGATGTTGTGGCGTTACGAGGAGCCTGCCGGCCAGTTCGTTTTGTCTGATGGTCGTGACCTGTACTTTTACCAGCCGTCCGAACGGCAGATCATCAAGACATCCCTTGGGTCGGTGTTTCGATCTGATCTTCCCCTTTCTTTCCTATTAGGCGTCGGCAATCTGGAGGGAGATTTTCAAGCCGATCTAGTGGCTTCCACTAAGGATGTTCACGTACTGACGCTTTCGCCGCGGAAGGCCAATTCCGGTGTCAGTGAAATCCAGATCTCCGTGGAGTCGGGCAGCAATGACATCAAACGACTTCTCATCGAAGACGCGGCCGGCAACGGTTGGACCTTTCATTTCGACAATTTCCAGCGCGGGGTGGTACTGGATGCGACGCTTTTCGAATTGAAAGTGCCAAAAGGCGTTGATATTGTTGAGTTTGGGTCCTAGCGCCCTGTCCTTACGGGGTGGGTATACGGTAGTTGTTGCTTCCCGTATTGACTCCGTCTTTAAATAGTGGTGAATTGGGTGGCTTTGGAGTAGAGGAGACGATGAGGAAAGACGTTCTTAAAAAGTTTCAGGGAACCCTGCTCGATATGAAAAGCCGGTTACTGGAGGATATTCCGGATCGGCTTAAGCACGAGGTGGAAACCTCCAAGGACGAGGGACGAGATACCTACGATCTGGCCAGCGACGAGAGGGATCGTGAGATCAGCATGATTCTGAACGATCGCGAACGAGCGAAACTTATGGCCATCGAGGACGCGTTATTGCGTCTTGGAGAGGGTTCTTATGGCGTCTGCGATGAGTGCGGGGAGGACATCGGTGTTGGTCGGCTGAAAGTGATGCCGTTCACGCGCCTATGTGTACGCTGCCAGGAGGACCTGGAGAAAGAGACGCGAATGACCAAGAATGTCGATGAAGATCGAACATTTCGCCGGCTCACGACAACGGATACGGAGGAGGAAAGTTACTAACCTCTGTGTTTCACTCGTAACTTTCTGTGGGCCTGCATGACACACGATGTTGGCAGAGATTCGATGAAGTACTTCTTTTCTAAGGATGAATCCGAAGCTGTGCGCATAGGAGGCGAGGCGCCTCGCACGCTATACCCGTGTGTCGAGTCCGCCACAACGGCAACCCACCGTTTTTCCATGGGACTACAGCAAGTCGATCCTTATAGCAGGATCCCACTGCATGCCAACGATGATGCCGAAGAGATCGTGTTCGTGTTCGGCGGCCGCGCTATTGCTACAGTCGGGGGCGAAATTGCGGAGATTATACCGGGATCCGTCGTGTTCATACCCCCAAAAACCAACCACGGCTTCGTCAACAACGAGAGCGAGCCGTTGTGGCTTACGTGGACCTTCTCGCCCCAGGGTTTTGAAGGGTATATCCGCGGCGTGGCCCAAGGCACCGAAATACTTAAGACCGTTTAGACGGGTCCTGCCGGCCGGCGACGCTGTGTCAGGAGACGCGACCGGTGAAATTCTAGGAAGGCGTTTTAGTGGCGTTGGTCGGCGACGATCCGCGCGCGGCTCGCAAGGAGGCCTGCATGCTCGACGAAAAGATTGGCTTCATCGGCGCTGGTAAGATGGGGAGCGCTATCATCAAGGGGGTCCTGAGGGCGGGCTTGGTGGACCGAGGGCAGTTGACTGCGAGTGATCCCGTCGAAGCACTCGGGAAGGCTCTTGTTGAAGAGACGGGTGTTCGTTTCGTCCAGGATAATATCGGTCTTGTGGAGGCGTCGAACATCATTGTGTTGGCGGTGAAGCCTCAGGTAATTGATGGTGTCCTGCAAGAACTTGCCGGGGCCCCCTTGGACGGTCGGCTCGTGGTGTCCATTGCGGCCGGTGTGCCCCTGGGCCGCATCGAGAACGCTCTGCCGGCCGGTATCCGTGTGGTCCGGGTCATGCCTAACGCTCCGTGCCTGGTGGGACAAGCAGCATCCGCGTACACGGGAGGCCGGTGGGCTAGAGGAGAGGATCTCGAGAGGGTTGGAAAGATCTTTTCGAGTGTGGGATACGCAGTTGCTGTCAAGGAACACGAACTTGATGCCGTAACGGCGTTAAGTGGAAGCGGTCCAGCCTACGTCTTTCTCTTCATCGAAGCCCTTGCCGCGGGCGGAGTTCAGATGGGCCTCGATCGCGACGTGGCGTTGAAGCTGGCACTGCAAACGGTGTACGGATCAGTTGTGATGGCCCAGGGCGCCACTGAACATCTCGCGGAACTGCGGGATGCTGTTACTTCCCCTGCGGGGACTACCGCTGCGGGGCTGTTTGCTTTGGAGCAGGGCGCATTTCGTGCCAGTATCATGGACGCGGTAGTGCAAGCTGCGGAACGTTCAGAAGCCTTGGGCAGAGGGGAACATTAAAGACGCCACACATAGTATGACTGAGAACCAGACCCTATGATGCAGCACCACGTGTTCCCAGGGGCGCTAGGTATCTTCCTGGTGGTAATGTTAGTGCTCGTCGGCGAGCTTGCGGCCGAGTTTGCACGCAGTCAAGCCACCGTTCATGCCGCTGACGTAGAAGAGCGAACCTATGCGAAGATCGTAAAAGCGCGAGGCGACGCTCGTGCTGGACGTTACCAGGAGGCGTTGAATCAACTCGCCGATGCGGTGGATCTGGCAGAGCAATTGGAAGGCAGGATGCCGTTGGCGCTAGCGCTTCACAACAAGGGGGAAGTCGAGCGTCTTCGGGGGCGACCCCTGAATGCTCTGAAGGCCTATCGCCTAGCCCTGGAAGTTTACACACAAGTCGGGCACTTGGCGGGGATCGCCATAGCGCAACGGCGTATTGGTGCAGTGACGAGTCTCGTCAGGAGGCCGGCGGGCGCCACGTCTCCAACATTACCTCTAGCGATCAACCAGGACCGACTTGCGCTCATCGATCAGGCAGTGGAAAGAATCCGTTTACAGATGAGGGGTGTGGGTCCTGAATTGCCCGACCCACCGGCAGCAGCTGAGGCAAGCCATACAGAGGATCCACCACCGGCAGCAGCTGAGGCAAGCCATACAGAGGATCCACCGTTCGTGTCAATCGAGATCGCTCGAACTAAACCTCGGCAAGCTGTAGACAGCGCCCGGCAGTGGGCTTACGTTGAGTCCTTGAAGCGAAAGATTGGTGACAATTCGAGGTATCCGTCCTACGCTAAACGAACGGATCAACAGGGAACCGTTGAACTTGCTTTCACTGTCCAACAAAACGGTGAGCTTGACAGTGTTGAGTTATCGAAGTCGTCTGGTTTTATCGTTCTAGATGTAGAAACCTTGCGCAACGTTCGGGAGTCTGCGCCATTCAACCCCGTACCAAACACCGGGATGCCTGGGCCCTTGATCGTTCGCCTGATGTTCAAATACAAGCTTTTGACCCCGCCCTAAGTGCGGTGCGTATTCACTCATTTTGGGGTGCGCGGGTCAAGGGTCTAATATCAGAGATCATAGCGAGAGCGAGACGGTGAAGAGGATTAAGCCTGAGGGCATGGATGTAGTTGTTATCGGCCTGTCCATGAAACCCTAGGGCAGTGGCGTTGCGCGCCCGCAGTGCAAGAATCTCTGCGAGCCACTGGTTGTTTTCCGTGAGCCTTTCCTCTGCAACTTCGAGGAAGCTCAGGGATTCGCGGTAGTTCTCGAGGAAGTAGTGCGCTCGCCCTACGAAATAGTGGCTGTAGGGATTGGTTGCGTCTATGTCGATGGCGCGCTCGAAGTGCGCCAGTGCACCCTTGTATTCGCCAGTTTTCAGGAGTTCCTGCCCCTGCTGCACCAGCTTCAGTGACGCCCGCCGTTGATGGGGTAAGGCCGAGCCGCCGA
>CAYTMJ010000016.1:0-9965 GCA_964438895.1 uncultured Syntrophobacterales bacterium
GTCCGCCACCTCCTCCAGAGAGTAGTCCCAGCTATCAGGCTTTTTAGGCCCAGTGTGGAACGCACAGAACTTACAGCCAACATAGCAGACGTTGGTGAAGTTGATGTTCCGACACACCACATATGTGACGCGATCACCCACCTTAGCCTTTCGCATCAGGTCAGCGGTTACCGCCAAAGCGGCGAGCTCGTTGCCGCACACCTCCGACAACACCAACCCTTCTTCCCGCGTCAACTCGCGACCTGATAAGGCCTCCTCCAGGATACGTGCGACTCGAGAATCGATGCGGGGCAGCAGCCGATTCAGGCGTTCGGTGCCGTCGTCATAGTCGAACATCGCTTCGATATGGCCCATGATTTCCTCCAACCGTGACGAGGCCATCCTCGCCACACAACCTCTTTACGTACGGAATTAGCTCGGGTGCAATGAATTGGTCTGCCCGGGCGATATATTCTGGATAGATAGGCAATCGGGGTCTTAATGAAAAGCCCGCAGCCGCAGTCCTATCCTCAAGTTCCACCAACTCGGGCCAGGGCGCCTCGGGGTTGATGAAGTCACGAGTCACGGGCGACACACCGCCCCAGTCGTTGATACCCGCGTTGAGGTACCAATCATAGCATTCCGGCGTAAGATTGGGTGGCGCCTGTATATTCATGTCGCCACCCAATATCAACCGCGCCAAAGCAATGGTCCTAGCCTCCTCCTCATACTCTGGTTCCTGATGATCACGCATTGGGATCGTTGGCTTCACACGGAAGTTTTGCACGATTACTTCCTGTATGTGACCGTAGCGTTCATGTAACTCCCGAAAAGCGAACAGGGTGGCGATCCGTTCCTGCCAGGTTTCGCCGATGCCAATCAGAATCCCTGTGGTGAACGGGATACGCAACCGACCGGCCGCTGCCAAGGTCCGGAGCCGGGCCCCCGGCTTCTTGTCAGGAGCATCAGCGTGCGGCCCGCCCGGCCCCATCAGTCGCTCGCTCACGTTCTCTAACATGAGCCCCATGCTCACGTTGACCTGCCTGAGTCGCACAAGGTCCCCACGGGACATGAGCCCGGGGTTAGCGTGGGGTAGTAACCCGGTGTCCTCAAGCACCACCCTACAGGCTTCGTAAAGATATTCTAGGGTTCGCCGGTAGCCCAACTGTCCAAGGAACTTCCGCATCTCAGGGTAGATGGCTTCCGGCTTGTCCCCCAGGCTGAACAGCACCTCCGTACAGCCCATCATTCCGGCCCGCCGCACCATCTCCAACACCTCGTCGAGGGTCAGTGTTCTCGCGCCATCCTCTTCGGGAGCCTTACGGAAAGTACAATAGCCGCAGAAGTCGCGACAGAGATTGGTCAGTGGAATGAAGACCTTGGGGGAGAACGTTACGGTCCGCCCCTTATGGCGATCGCGCAGCACCGCGGCTGCTTGAAGAAGCGCCGTGAACTCATCCCCCTCAACGCTGGACAGCAGAAGGGCATCGCCCGGCGTCAAGGTCTCCCCATCAAGACATTCCTGAAGCAGTCGTGGGACTCGGCGCGTCGTCATTGGCCAAACGCTCAAGTGATTTGCATAACGGATAAGGGTGCTTAGGTCAACTCGCTCTCGGTGGGATTTTGTCTCTGCAGAAAACAAACATCTGGGCTCTTGCTTTTTCGGTGCAGATGAAGGAAGTTTTTGTGAAGTAAATTGTCTGTCTCCGTTGTCTGTCTCCGGCGAAACCGGGACAAGGAGTCCGTACATGTCAGATGACCCGCAAGATGACAGTAAGCCTCCGTCGTGCATTTCACCCCTGAAAGCTCCCGTCGTCCTTCCCTGCTTCCTCGAGTTGTGGACCGCTCCACCAGGGCCCACGCACCCCTAGACTAACCGAACGTCCACGAAACACTGCCGCGCCCGATGCAACTGGGAGCGGGGTCTTTCTGTGCCTTTTTGCGTCCCAGTATTCCGGACGGGAGGATTATCGATGCTTGATAGTTTATGGTTGGGTGGAACGGTCATCTTTTTGTTGATCCTAGCCAATGGGTTCTTCGCCGCTGCAGAGATTGCCATAATCTCCACTCGCAGGACACGAATCAACCAGGCTCACGACAAAGGAGCGCGCTCGGCGGCGGCCCTTGGCCGACTCAAGGAGGAGCCCGAGAGGTTTCTGGCAACGGTTCAAATTGGAATCACGTTCGTCGGGACCCTGGCTTCCGCCATCGGCGGCGCCGGAGCCATCCAATTCCTAACGCCGCGTTTCCAATCGCTGACGATACCCTATGCGGAGACCTGGGGTAACTACGCCGCAATTCTTGTCGTAGTCCTACCCATAGCCTATCTGAGCCTGGTGCTAGGCGAACTCGTCCCCAAGACCTTGGCTCTACGCTTTTCCGAGCGCATTGCATTCTTCGTGGCGCTTCCGATCGACAGAATCTCCAGAAGTACGTCCGTCCTGGTGAAGATCCTAACTCGCTCCAGCAACGCGATCCTGTGGATCTTCGGCGGCAAAGAAACTGGCACTGCTAGCTTTATCTCTGAAGAAGAGGTCAAGTCGCTCATCCGTGAGGGTACCGCCAAGGGCATCTTTGACGAAACCGAGAAAGAGCTAATCCACAGCGTCTTCGATTTCGTGGACACACCGGTACGAGCCGTGATGGTTCCCAGGACCGAAATTCACGCCATCGACGTCGAAGCAGAGCCTGCCGACATCCTTCGAAATTTTGTCGAAAGCGGCTTCTCCCGGCTACCAGTGTACGAAAATGACATGGATCAGATCGTTGGCATCCTGTACAACAAGGACACCCTCCGCACCATGCAGGCTAACGAACCCATCGACCTACGCAACATGATGCATCCGCCCTTCTTCGTTCCCAGCTCGCTACCCATCAGCCAACTCCTCAAGGATCTGCAACGACGCCGCATGGCATTGGCCATTGTTGTAAACGAATACGGCGAGGTGGAAGGCCTCGCGAGCATGGAGGACATCATCGAGGAAATCGTCGGGGAGATCCGCGACGAGTACGATGCCGAGGAGCGGGGGCCCGTTGACCGACTGCCCGACGGCTCACTAGTGGTATCGGGCTCTGCCTTACTAAGGGACCTCCAGTCGGATTACGACCTGCCCTTCGAGGAGTCGGTAGACTACCATACTCTAGCGGGTTTCGTGCTAGCTAAATTGAAGCGCATTCCCCGAGGAGGAGAGAAGATCGAGACCGACAGCCACCGTCTCACCATTGCAGACGTGGAAGGCCGAAGGATCGTCAAGATCCGGGTCGAAACCAACCGCCGTAGCGATTCCGGTCTGTAGAGAACGACACTGGAGCGCGCGCGCTACGACACCGGAAGGTTCTTGGTCGACAACGTACCTAGGACGCCGAGCCGATCAGGCCACGGCTTCGCAGGAGACCTTCGGTTTCTCTGAGAAACTCCCGGGTCTCTCGGGGTCTTCCCACCGTCACACGGATCATGTTCCGGAGCTCCGGGACATCAAAAAACCGCACCAGTATACCCTGATCCCTGAGCCCTTCGTACAGCCACCGAATACTGTCACTACCCAGTTGGGCCATCACGAAGTTTGCCTGAGACGTTGGTACTTGGAAACCCAAATTACGCAGGCCTCGGACTAGCGTCTTGCGGGTACGCTGAATCCTCCCGACGTTCCGCCGCATCCACTCCATGTCCCCCAGGGCCGCCACTGCCCCGGCGAGACTGAGCCGGCAGAGATTGTATGAATCTTTGACCTTAGCCATGTTACCCACGATGTCTTCGCTGCCGAAGGCGAGCCCCACGCGTAGGCCGGCCAACGAAAAGGCCTTGGAGAAAGTACGAAGCACCACTAGGTTTGGGAGACGTTTAACCAGTGCGATGGCACTTTCGTCGCTATCAGCGAAGTCAATGTAGGCCTCGTCCACGACCAGGAGGCCTGCGACCGCACGGGCCAGGCGCTCAATCTCACTCACCGGCTCCAAGGTGCTCGAGGGGGCGTTGGGATTGCACAGAATGGTAACTTTACTTGACTGAGAGTAGAGCGGCGCCGGAATGGAAAAGTCGTCCGGATAGGGAACCGTGAGCCCCCGCCCGCCCTGTATGGCGATTAACGTTTTGTACAGGGTGTAGGTGGGAACCGGATAAGACACACCATCACCCTCACCCACATAGCAGCGCATCAGTATGGACAGCAATTCATCCGAGCCGTTGCCTGCCATAACGTTCTCCGGTCGAACGTCATAGAGGATAGCCGCGCGCTTACACAGCTCCATCGCTGCAGGGTCAGGATAGAGCTGCAGAGACGCGGCGAGCTCCTTCCGAATTGCAGCCAATACCCGCGGGGATGGAGGATAGGGGTTTTCGTTAGTGTTGAGTTTTATAAGATCGGACTGTTTGGGCTGCTCTCCGGGTGTGTAACCTTCCAGATCTGCGATGTTTTGCCTCAGGAGGGACTCCATTTTGGAATTTTAGCGAGCACTCGTGACCATTGCAATTCACACTGAGAAATATTTAGTGGCGTACTTATGCTGCCTCCGTTTCCCCTACCTAAAAAAAATTAGGCACGGATTCGCTAAAGTCAACGGGACCTAAGGTAAGGGCGAACCTGGCAACTCAATTTCCATTTTCTGGTCCGGTTGCGGGATTTCTGCTATTTACTCAACCGAAGATATGGCTGATTTCATCGAACAAAGATTAGAGGAACTCCGAAGCCAGAACCTCTATCGGCAGTTGAAGGTCGTCGATAGCGAGCAAGGTCCCACCGTCGTACTCAACGGCCAAAACGTATTGAACCTCTCCTCCAACAACTACCTAGGGCTCGCTAACCATCCGACCCTAAAGGAAGCTGCCAAGGAGGCGCTAGACCGCTACGGCTGCGGTTCCGGAGCGTCCCGGCTGATCTCCGGAAACATGACGGCCCATGAAGACTTAGAGCAACATCTTGCGCGCTTCAAAGGAACCGAAGCGGCGCTAGTGTTTAACAGCGGCTACCAAGCCAACGTGGGGGTCATCGCGACATTAGTAGAGAAGGGCGACGTGGTTCTAAGCGACGAATTGAACCACGCCAGCATCATCGACGGTTGCCGACTCGCGCGCGCATCGGTGTCCGTGTACCGCCACTGCGACATGAACCACCTTAAGAACTTACTAGAGGAGGCGCCGCCGAAGTCGCACAAACTCATCGTTACCGAGTCCGTGTTCAGCATGGACGGCGACATCGCACCCTTGCGTGAGATGGTGGAGCTAGCCGAACGCTATGGTGCTATGATGATGGTGGATGAGGCTCATGCCACGGGGGTACGAGGTCCCAACGGCGCGGGGGTGGTGGCGGAGTTAGGGATCGGGGCCGAGATCATGGTGCAGATGGGTACCCTAGGGAAAGCCTTGGGAGCTTTTGGCGCATACGTGGCGGGTAGCGCCGAGCTAAAGGAGCTACTCATCAACCGAGCGCGCAGCTTCATCTTCACGACAGCACTGCCACCGGTGGTACTAGCTATGGCAAGTGCGGCGGTAAAACTAGTGGAGAAAGAGCAGGCACGACAAAGCGCACTACAACGAAACACTGAGCAACTTCGAAAAGGTCTCAACAAATTCGGTTACTCAGTGGGAGGTAGTACCCAGATCATTCCCGTCATCATTGGAAACGAGCAGTCGTGCATGCAGCTCGCCACGCAGCTCCTGGAATCCGGCATTTACGTACAAGGCATCCGTCCCCCTACAGTGCCGGTAGGGACGTCGAGGCTGCGGATCACTACCATGGCGACTCACACAGCAAAACAGATGGACCGGGCACTGGAAGCGTTCGAGCATGTAAAAACTACCGTACCCGCATAGCAGCCCCAAGCCGGGACTGAAATCGTAGGCGCAGTCGGCCGACCGCCCCTACCTTGACCGAATATTCTGGAAGATTTCATGAGTGACAAACACGAAACCCTCAAGCGCATGGACCACGAGCACTTGTGGCACCCTTTCACCCAGATGCGGGAGTGGATGGGCGAAGACCCCTGCATCATTGCCGCAGGCGAAGGTAGCTACCTCATCGACGTCGACGGTAACCGCTACCTCGACGGGGTCTCCTCCCTATGGTGCAACCTGTTCGGGCATCGACGCCCGGAGCTCGACGAAGCCGCCAAAGCACAGATTGATCGCATAGCGCACTCGACCTTTCTAGGACTCACTCACGTGCCGGGGATTGAGCTTGCGGGACGGCTCGCCGCCATAGCCCCGGCGGGTCTTACCCGCGTATTTTACTCAGATAGTGGCGCCACCGCCGTAGAGGTAGCCCTCAAGTTAGCGGTGCAATACTGGCAGCTCGTAGGCGGTGCCTCAAGGACACTGTTCGCACGGCTGGAGGAGTCTTATCACGGGGACACGGTGGGAGCCATGAGCGTGGGCTATAGTGACCTATTCCACCATTTTCACCGCGATCTACTGTTTCCCACCTTGGCAGTGAAGCCCCCCTATGCCTACCAACGGGAGCAGGGGCTGAATGAAGACAAGGCGATGGAGCGGTCAGTAGAGGAGGCCCGAAAAACGATCGGTCAGGAAAAGGATCGACTAGCGGCCTTCATCATGGAGCCCGTCATGCAGGGGGCCGCCGGTATGTGGCCCCAACCCGTTGGATACGTCAAGGCTATCCGAGACATCTGCAAAGACAACGGTGTCCTATTTATCGCCGATGAAGTAGCCACGGGCTTCGGTCACACCGGGCGCATGTGGGCCTGCGAACACGACGGCGTCCAACCCGACCTCATGTGCATAGGCAAAGGAATAACGGGCGGCTACCTGCCGCTGGCCGCGACATTCGCCACCGAAGAAATATTCTCTAAGTTTCTGGGGAGCTACGGGGAGTTCAAGAGCTTCTTCCACGGGCACACCTATACTGGTAACCCCCTAGGCTGTGCAGTGGCGCTCGCAGGGCTCGACATCTTCGAGCGGGAAGCGCTGATGGAGAAGGTCCCGCCCAAGGTTGCATGGTTGGACGACCGCCTCCGGAAGGACGTCCTTACCCTTCCTCACGTGCGCGAGGTACGCCAACGCGGGTTTATGGTGGGCATGGAACTAGTAAAGGACAAGGAGCGCGGGGAGCCCTTCGACCCGAGCGTACGCATCGCCAACCAGGTGGTGTTGGAAGCCCGACGACGCGGCGTTATCGTCCGTCCGCTAGGGGACACGCTCATCATGTTACCACCCCTCACCATCAGCGACGCTGAACTAGCAACCCTGGTGGAGGTTGTGCGGGATTCTATTCGACAAGTGGCGGGAACTTCATGAGCCGCGGTTTCTTCATCACCGGCACGGACACCAGCGTGGGGAAGACCCTGGTGGCGTGTGGCCTAGCGGCAGCACTCAAAGATTCAGGACTAAGGGTCGGGGTCATGAAACCGGCGGAGTCCGGATGCAGGAACGAGAAGGGTCACCTTGTACCCCAAGATGCAACGTTCCTCAAAGCTGCGTCCGGAAGCAAGGAACCCCTCGAGCGGATCTGCCCCTACCGATTGGGAGTTCCTGTAGCTCCAAGCGTCGCTGCCGCTCACGCCAGCGTCCGTATACAACCAGAGTTTCTAGTGCGACTGTGCCACGACATGGGCGCCAGTTACGACCTCATGTTGGTCGAAGGGGCCGGTGGACTTATGGTCCCGTTAGTCTCTAACTACACCTATGCGGACCTGGCGCGGGAGTTGAACCTCGCGGTGCTTGTGGTTGTAGGGAACCGCCTCGGTGCCATCAACCATGCCATCCTTACCATCGAACACGCGGCATGCCTGGGACTGAACGTGACCGGGTACATTCTGAACGACATCAGTAGCGAGAGCACGCCGGCGACCGCCACCAACGCACTTGCCCTTCAGGAAATGACCAAGGTGCCGTGCCTTGGAACAATTCCATTCCTTCGCACGCTGGGATCGGGGGGCCGTACACCGCCGGAGTCGCGCCCCGACTTAGGCTCACTGTTCGAGCGTTACGTCCAGATCGACTACCTAAAACAGATCATGTAAAGGGCGAGAGTACCCCATCTCCCAACAACAGGCTATGGAGATCCGCTCTCAACCCCGGTCGAACTATCAACTTCCACTAGTGAAGCACCGAGTGACCTCGTCGTAGACCGCTTTCAACGGCACTTTCCTCGAAACGGCGATCTTTCGCGCCTCATCGTATTCCAACGTCGCCCGCTTTCCCCCTCCAGGTTCCTCTGCAACCTTGACCGTGAGGGTGCCGAATCGAGTCTTGAGCTTCACTGAGTCACGTAGTAGCACTAGCCGGTCCACCATGTAGCAACGTACCCCTAGTGTGGAGGTCTCCCGCAGCACAATCCCGGCGAGCGCATCACGGAGCTCGGGCTCCGCGATGATGCGCAATAACGTCCCCGGTCGGTTCTTTTTCATCTGGATGGCGGATAACGTCACATCGCGAGCACCCGCAGTAAACAGGCGCTCCAGCACGTAGTCATAGATTTCAGGGTTCATGTCGTCGATCTGGGTCTCAATCACCAGCATTCGATCATGCCCCACGGCCGCTTCGCTTTCGCCCAGTACGATACGCAATACGTTGGGCCGGTCTGGGAACTCCAGCACACCGGCGCCATAACCCGTCCGCTCCACACGCATGACCGGAGCCTCCCCCTTCTGTGTGACCAGGGCCGAAAGGATAGCCGCACCAGTGGGGGTTACATTCTCTGCGTCCAAGTGCGCGTCCTCGACTGGGAACCCCTTCAACAGCTCCAGGGTCGCGGGGGCAGGCACTGGCAACACCCCGTGCATCGAAGGGGTCAGACCCCGCCCCAGTGGCACGACAGAACAGCTGAAAGCGTCGATGTCTAAGCTGCACGTGGCAACGGCGACAGCGACAATATCAACCACGGAGTCCACCGCACCTACTTCATGGAAATGGACCTCCTCTGGCGGCACCCCGTGGACCTTGCCCTCAGCTTCAGCCAGCTTGGAAAAGACAGTGATGGCCCGGTGCTTCACCTCCGGCGACAGCCCGCTCTGCTTGATCAGTCGACGGATGCCCGCCCAACTCCGCCCTGGCTGATCCTCTCCCGCAATCACGTGGAATCGGACCGACCGGATCCCATTGACTGTCTTCCGCCCTACCCGGAACCGGAAGCTCAGGCCTCGAAGCTTCTCCAACTCCTCCTGAAGCCTCCTACGAGATACTCCTAAGTCCACCAGCGCGGCCACAGTCATGTCCCCACTGATACCGGAGATGAGATCGAAATACGCAATCCTCATACTGAGGCAGGCGTACGAAACTCGCCGATACCGTGTCAAGGGCAACGACCGGTTAAGCGGCCCGTCTCGCATTTACACCGAAGTTGAGGAGTGTTAGTTATTAGGGACGTAGTGTGGGGATGTAGCTCAGCTGGGAGAGCACCACGTTCGCAACGTGGGGGTCGGCGGTTCGAGCCCGCTCATCTCCACCACTTCCTTCCTGTTTCTGATCCAAAAACGAAAGCTACCTCAGCGGGTACCAAGGTAGCTTTCTCCACCCGAACGGTCGCTTTGATACTCACTTCACCTTTAACGATTTAGCTGTCGCATAAGATAATGCTGACGAGGCTGTAATGCGTGTGGAGAGTAGGCTTATCGCATTTGCTAGATGGTCTAACTTCTCGTTTGTATCTTTTGTTTGCTTGGCTTGTGCTACCTGCGATTTGAGATCACTACCCTTCTTGAGTAGGTAGGCGTAAGTCGCTCCAACAGCAATTTGGGCTCGAGGTTGTCGAACTACCAGAACCCTGCACCCATGAGTTTGACCGCTATTTGGAATGCCTCAGAGAAGGGCAACGTCTAGAAGGACTTCTACCCGTAGACCCCCAGGGATGATCCAGATCTTTGTTGGCGCTTAAAATCAAATTCACCATATTATTTCTGCATCTACGGTTGTACCTGCGTTGCCTTCTCGGCACGTCCGTATCGACACGATGAACAATGACTAACTTTGCCTTAGGAAAAACATCAATGGAATGCCCGCCAGACCCGCGTGCGGAAAACAATCCAAGAGTTTT
>CAYTMJ010000017.1:0-6989 GCA_964438895.1 uncultured Syntrophobacterales bacterium
ATCCTTGAAGACCCCCCCCTGTACGATTCCGAACAGCGCACACTCACGGTTCCGTGGCGCATCCAACGAGCGACGAGCCCAGCGCACGGTCCGTTCGGTCGAAGCCTTGACGTACTCACGACTTGCCGAGTATGGGATGCACTCGTCCAACACCATCGCCACATCCACGCCCAAATCCTGCTGAATGCCTACGACCTTCTCGGGGCTCAGAAAGTGTGACGAACCATCGAGGTGGGAACGGAACGAAACCCCCTGTTCGCTGATCTGGCGCATAGGCGCAAGACTCAAAACCTGATAGCCGCCACTGTCAGTGAGTATCGGCCGCTCCCACCCCATGAATGCGTGCAAGCCGCCGAGTTCGCGAATGAGATTCGCCCCCGGTCGAAGATATAGGTGGTAAGTGTTACAGAGAACGATCTGGCTCGATACCTCCGATAGGTCTCGAGGCGACAGTGCCTTGACCGCCCCCCGGGTCCCCACAGGCATAAACGCGGGGGTCTCAACCACACCGTGAGCAGTCTCAAGTAGTCCCGTCCTAGCCCGGTTTTGTGAGTGGTTATTGGTGATTGTGAATTTCATTTTCGCGTGACCAAGCTGTCATTTAAGACCGTCCTACAAAATCAGCATGGCGTCCCCATAACTGTAGAAACGGTAGCCGCGCTCAATGGCCTCGGCATAAGCGCGTCGCAGCACATCCAATCCACCAAAGGCCGCCACCATCGCCAGTGGTGTCGAGCGCGGCAAATGAAAATTGGTGACAAGAGCATCTATGCCACGGAACCGGAATCCTCCGGTGATGAACAAACGAGTGATTCCAGAATCCGCAACCACCTTACCCCTGCGTAGAACAATGCTCTCCAACGTACGCGTGGTAGTGGACCCTACCGCAACCACGCGCCTCCCCTCCACTCTCGCTCGGCGTATACGCGCGGCCGTGGCTTCGGTCAACGTATACCATTCACCATCCATGCGATGGTTCTCTACGATCCGCTGACGCACCGGCCGGAACGTCCCGAGACCCACGTGTAAAGTTACGTGCACACTGTCCACGCCGCGCGCCGCCAATTCCTCCAGCAGGGGCCGGGTGAAATGAAGGCCGGCCGTAGGTGCCGCTACCGAACCCGGCACAGAGGCATAGACGGTCTGGTAACTGTCCCGATCGCTCTCCTCGACACAGCGCAGTCGTTCAATATAGTGGGGTAGAGGTGGTGTCCCGAGCGTATCGAGCACATTCTGAAAATGCGCTGGAGGCTCAAAACGGAGACCGTAACGGCCTCCTCCCATCTCTCCCAGCACAGTCGCAGCTACCTCCTCCGTGAATGAGATCCGACTACCCACCCGCGGCTTCTTCCCAGCATCCACGAGCGCAAGCCAAAGCCCACCCGTGACATCAAACGGCTCCACTAGCAGTACAGTCGCCCTACCGCCACTTTCCTTGCGTCCCTCGAGACGCGCCGGAATTACCCGGGAATTGTTGAGAACCAGTAGGTCTCCTGCCGAAAGAAACTCCCCTAGGGAGGCGAACTGGGCATGAGTGATCATCCCCGAACCACGCTCCACGACCATGAGACGTGCAGAGGTGCGATCTTCCGGCGGGTACGCAGAGATCAACGATTCAGGAAGGTCGTAGGCGAGTTCTTCCAACAACATGGTGCAAGACCGGACGCCGGCTCAGCATTACGCCAACTAGGTCCGACCAAAGATTAGGTGTCAGGAGTCGCTACCGCCTCCCCGTTTTAGAAATGGCGTCAGGAGGTCGATCGGCACGGGAAAGATCATCGTGGAATTCTTGTCACCCGCTACTTCCTGGAGGCTCTGTAGAAAGCGAAGTTGCATCGCCATAGGCTCCTTAGCAATGACGGTGGCGGCGTCCTGTAGCTTCTGGGAGGCCTGGTATTCGCCGTCGGCAAGGATGATCTTAGCTCGTCGCTCCCGTTCCGCCTCCGCTTGTCGTGCCATCGCGCGCTGCATCTCCTCCGGCAGGTCGATGTGCTTGAGCTCAGTCCGCACCACCTTGATACCCCAAGGGTCGGTCTGCTCGTCAAGAATCTTTTGCATATCCAAATTGATACGATCTCGCTCGGACAGTACCTGGTCCAGCTCCGCCTGCCCACAGATACTCCTAAGGGTGGTCTGAGCAAGCTGCGCAGTGGCGAAAAGATAATTTGCTACCTCGCGGATGGCCCGGTTCGGATCAACCACCCGGAAATAGAGCACTGCATTGACCTTCACCGAGACGTTATCCCGCGTGATGACGTCCTGTGACGGAATATCCATAGTCACCGTTCTGAGTTCCACACGCTCTATCTTCTCGATAAAGGGAATCACGTAGATGAGACCCGGTCCGCGAGCGTTCACCATGCGACCCAAGCGGAATATGACGCCACGTTCGTATTCCTTAAGTATCTTGATCCCACTGACAGCCAGCAAAAGGACTATGATCAACACAATAGCAAAGGGTCCCATTTCGAGCATCCGTTTCTCCTGTGCCTCAGCTTTCTGTGGCGCGCTTCACCTTAAGTATCATCCGGTCGTATCCAACGACTTCAATCCTATCGCCCGGCTCAATCCGCTCCGCTCCCTCAGCGTTCCAAACCTCGCCATGGACAAACACCTTGCCCTTGAGATCCAGACGTTCCCGAACCTCGCCAACCTCGCCAACAAGCCCGTCAAATCCTAGAGTCGCTTTTCGTCGCTGCGAGTTGACTACTAGAAAAGCTACCCCCAGCACGAACACGCTCAGGGTACCTACCGCCGCAAACACAATGGACCGATCCAATGATAGATCCGATCCCTCCACTTCGAATAGCAGCAGGGAACCGAGTGCAAGGGAAATGACGCCACCGATTCCGAGTAGCCCGAAACTTGGTAGAAAAGCCTCCGCTACCAGGAGGCACATACCGAGACCGATGAGTAATAAACCAGTATAATTGATGGGCAGAACCTGAAAAGAGGCCAACGCCAGCAACAACGCTATACCGCCGGCAATGCCTGGAAACAGGGTCCCAGGATTCGAAAACTCCATATACAGACCCAAGATTCCCGCCATCATCAGAAGGTACGCAACGTTGGGGTGTGCGAGGATATTGATGACTTTCTGTTTCAGCCCCATCTCGAAGTGCAGAACGGACACGCCGTTGAAATTGAGTGTATGTTTGTCCGCACCCACATCCACCGTGCGCCCGCTAGCCTGCCTAAGGAGATCGCTCACGTCCGTAGCAATGAAGTCGACCACGCCCTTCTCCAGGGCTTGGGTGTCGGTAATGGACATACTCCGCCGCACAGCCTGAATAGCGAACTCGGTATTACGACCACGCCGTCGGGCAATGCTCTCGCTAAAGGAGGCGGTGAAGTTCTCGATCTTCTCGCCCATCACCCCCTTGACCTCCTTACCTCCACCCGACACCGGATGGGCCGCACCAATGTTGGTCCCAGGTGCCATAGCAGCAATATTAGCCGCCATAGTGATGAACACACCAGCTGAACCCGCACCGGCGCCGCTGGGTGCCACGTAGACGATCACAGGCAAAGGCGCGCTCAGTATTTCCTTGACGATGGAACGGGTCGAGGACAGGAGCCCGCCGGGTGTGTCAAGCTGAATGATCAGGGCGCGGGCATTGCCATCGTGGGCCCGTTGAATACTCTCACGGATATAGTCGTTGACGGCCGGATTGATACCCCCGTCTACAACAATGAGGTTGACGTGGGAACCGGAGCCGGAATCCCCCGTAGTGCCCCCCACGTTTACTGCGACACAAGCGACACCAAGGAGGACTAACGCCGCCCACACTCCCGATCTTCGGCAACTATGCATCGCCTAAGTAACCCGCTCGAGGTCCTGGAGAACCTTCTTAATGTCTTCCCAAACCAGCCGTTTTTCTGCCGGATTTCGCAACAAATAGGCCGGATGAAACGTGGGCATCAACCGGATCCCGCGGTAATCGTGCCATTGCCCGCGTAGTCGAGATATGGGCGTTTTGGATCGTAACAGCGTTTGCACGGCAAACCTTCCTAGCGCAATGATTACCTGAGGCTTTACCAACTCAATCTGGCGGATCAGAAACGGCTCACATGAGGCAACCTCATCGACCTCGGGGTCGCGATTGCGCGGCGGTCGGCATTTAACCACATTGGCAATGTAGACGTCCTCACGCCGCAACTTCATCCCCTTGGTAATGATATCAGTAAGCAACGTTCCAGCACGTCCCACGAAGGGCTCCCCCCGACGGTCCTCGTCCGCTCCCGGAGCCTCTCCCACGAACATGACATTTGCATCAGGATGACCTACACCATAGACAATGTTGGCGCGCTCCTTTGAAAGCTTACAGCGACGGCAGTCACCCAGGATCTCCATGAGTTGCGGCAGACTAGCGGCCACCGTCGTCTCATCGTCACCAGCGGTATTAGTCGTATGCAAGACACTCGTGGCTGTGGGCAAGACCTGAATTCCGGCCTCACGATGCTGCTCTAAACAACTCCTAAGTGAAGTTGCGGCAACCGCCAGATAGTGCCGTAAGTTGAATTCATCCATTTCGGCCCGCGAAACGGTATCCGTTTCCTGTTTACGACAATACCAATAGCATGGCAACGCTCCCACGGGTGGGTCGGATAGTCCTACCAGTAGGTTTAGGATCAGGCGCCACGTCGCTGGGATTGGAGCTTGAACTGGAGAAACCAGTCATAGATGCAATGCGCTACAGCATCCTTGCTCATTACCGGGAGCGGCGTAACGGTACCGTCCCCGTCAAGCAGCGTCACGGCGTTGGTATCGACATCGAAACCGCTGTCTTCTCGAGTAACATCGTTGGCCACCAGAAGATCGAGGTTCTTCTGGTGCAATTTGGCGCGGGCGTTCTCCACTAACGAGTCGGTCTCCGCAGCGAATCCCACCACGACCTGCTTGGTCTTTCTGGCACCGAGTTCGGCAACGATATCCGGATTGGGAACAAAATCCAGCCGAATGGCTTCGCCATCACGCTTCATCTTTCTGCGGGACGTAGTTAGTGGACGATAGTCGGCCACTGCAGCGGCCATAAAAACTGCCGTCGCCGAGTCGAACTCGGCAAGCACCGCCGCACGCATCTCCTCCGCCGTCACAACCGACACCGTCCTGACACCGTCGGGCGGTTCTAACGCCGTGGGACCACTTACCAAAACTACTTTGGCACCCCGACGAACCGCCGCCTTGGCAAGTGCGTATCCCATCTTCCCTGATGACCGGTTCGAAATGAAACGGACCGGATCCAACGGTTCCCGACTAGGGCCAGCTGTAACAACGATCCTCTCCTCCGTCAGATCCTTTGTCCTTAGCAATGCCCGGATCTCCTCGGTTATAGCCTGTGGTTCCGGGAGGCGCCCTTTGCCTTCATAACCGCAGGCGAGATAGCCCGAGTCCGCCTCCATCACATGGTAACCGCAGTCCCTCAACTTCGCCAGGTTCGTCTGAACCATCGGATGTCCCAGCATATGTACATTCATGGATGGTGCCACCAACAAAGGGGCCTGGGTGGCAAGCGCCACGTTTGTGAGGAGATCGTCAGCGATTCCGGTCGCCAGTTTGGCGATGACATTAGCCGTAGCCGGTGCGATGACCAGCAAGTCGGCATGGTCTGCAAGATTAATGTGGCCAATCTGAGACTCCTCGGTCAAACTGAAAAGATCGGTGGCCACCGGTAACCCAGAAAGTGCCTGGAAACTGAGCGGCGTGACGAACTCACGCGCCTCCCGGGTCATAATCACCCGCACGGAATAGGAGTCCTGAACCAGAAGCCGCACCAACTCCAGGGCCTTGTAGCAGGCGATACCCCCTGTCACACCCAAGACGATGTTCGGCTTTTTCACAAACCTGCTCCTTGACACGAAATCGAAAGAACGACACACATAACTATCCCATCCATAAACGATTTTCAACGTTCGGAGACCTGTAGCCGTGTATAGAACAACGACCACAACGCTTGCTTTCAAAAGTTTGTAGTGTTATGCGAGCCAAACCTTCCCGGGACCAGACACGCATGCGAACCTTTCGGCCGTTTGTTCTATTTTTGCTTCTAACACTCATGATGCTCCAGCCAGCTGGAGCTCAAAGCACACTGGAATCCCCGGGCCTGAATACTCGCGACACGCACTACGATCCACTGGAATCGTTCAACTACCACGTGTTCGAGTTCAATTCAGGATTTGACCGATTCGTCTTAAAGCCCGTCGCTCAAGGCTATGCCTCGCTGGTTCCCCCGCCTCTGCAAACGGGCATACATAACGCAATTGACAACGTTGGCGTAGTCAGAAAAGTCGTCAATAACGTCCTGCAGGGGAAACCTCAGGACGCCGGCAATGAAGTGGCCCGCTTCATCATTAACACCACCGTAGGCATCATCGGCCTGTTCGACATGGCGAGCAAAATGGGATTGGAGCCAAGTGATCAGGACATGGGTCTTACGTTAGGGACCTACGGCACCAGTCACGGTGCCTATCTGGTATTGCCACTATTGCAGGTGACCACCGTGAGGGACGGGATAGGAACAGTTGCGGACGCACTAATGGATCCGTTTGCTTGGCTGATGCCGTTGTATGTGCCCTTGAGTGTCCGCGTCGCAGATACGGTCAACAGCCGCGCCCGGAACATGGCTACGTTCGACGAATTGGAACGC
The DNA here is from genome assembly GCA_964438895.1 of uncultured Syntrophobacterales bacterium. Lineage (GTDB taxonomy): Bacteria > Desulfobacterota > Binatia > UBA9968 > JAJDTQ01 > JAJDTQ01. Next base: position 6,648 of record CAYTMJ010000017.1, read on the forward strand.
AGCATCGACCCTTATGGGGCGTTACGGAATGCCTATCTGCAAATTCGACAGCACAAGCTCAGGCAGGCCTTAACTTCTAGGCCATAGCTTAACCTCCACAACCGCGCCTCCCCGAGCTGCCCGTCATCGGCACGATTATGAGCAAACCCGCACTTCTTTCCGGCAAAAGAATTGACCCAAGGCCCATCGATTCGAACACCACGATCGTGGAACTCATTGATGATAAATTCATCTCATACAACAGCGGGCGTCTACGAGAGGCATGTCAACTCTTCACAGAGAAAATTCTCGCAGACGACGTAACTGTAGGGCTGAGTATCACCGGCGCACTTACGCCGGCTG
>CAYTMJ010000018.1:0-56828 GCA_964438895.1 uncultured Syntrophobacterales bacterium
TCCGCGTCCGCCTCTACTTGCTCGGACACCATTCTGTGGCGGATACTCAGGCTAGCAAAGATTTCGTGAACAGGAGGTCAAGGAGATCGTGGCTACGAAGTTAAACGTAAGCATCGCCTTAGGTTCAAGATTGTCCTTGCCGATCGCCCTGTTTGTTGTGGCGGTCATGATTGTCGGCTGCTCCCAGAACCCGGTCACTAGGGAGAGGGAGTTCGTTCCTTACTCCACTGCACAAGAGATTAAGACGGGCAAGACGCATTATCGGTCCGCACAGCAGGCACAGGGGGGGCGTTTGACAGTGAGTCCGTCCCTCGAGGAATACGTGGCGCGGGTCGGTCGTAGGGTCGCGGAGGTAAGCGATCGCCAGTTACCGTACGAATTTGTTGTGTTAAATAACGGGACGCCAAACGCTTGGGCGCTTCCGGGCGGAAAGATCGCAATCACCCGGGGCTTGCTTCTGGAGTTGGAGAACGAATCTGAACTCGCCGCGGTTCTAGCTCACGAAGTCGTACATGCCGCCGCGAGGCACGGAGCCCGAGCTATGACTCGTAATCTCATTTTGCAAGTGGCGCAGTTAGGTGTGGCGCTTGGTGCCCGGAAATCCAAATTTGCGAATTCTATTGTGGGCACTAGCGGTTTAGGGATGCAGCTCATTAATCGCAAATACGGCCGAGATGCTGAACGGGAAGCGGATCATCACGGGATCCGATATATGCGCGCTGCTGGCTATGACGTTCGCGCAGCTGTAACGCTTCAAAGGAAATTTCTAGCGCTAAAGAAAGGGCGTAAAGCAAATTGGCTCAAAGGACTTTTCGCCACACATCCGCCGTCGGCGGAGCGGGTGAAGAACAATCACGCATCCCTTACGGAATTCCCTACGGGGGGAGTTGTAGGGCGCGGTCCATATGACAAGGCACTTGCGGACCTACGCACAAAGCGACCTGCCTATGTATTAGCGGACGATGCTCGTGGAGAGATGGATAAAGCGCCGTTGAAGGCCCTTCGTCTCGTTGATAGGGCAATTGCTCACGAACCCCGGGAGGCTTTGTTTCATGGGTTGAAGGGGCAGATCGAAGCGCGGCGGTCTCGGTTTGTCCCGGCAGTGAAGGCGTACAGCAGGGCCATCAAGCGCGATGCGTCCTACTATAAACATTTTCTCGGGCGTGGCCTCGCACACGATGCCCTGGGGCACCGTAATAAGGCCCGGCGTGATCTCAAGCGCAGCATGGAACTTCTGCCTACGGCCCTCGCAAGTCAAGCCCTAGGTCACATCGCCCTGGCCGAAGGCGCACGCGCACGCGCTAAGAGTCTTTTTGCAATGGCCGCCAATGCGCACGGGGAGATCGGGAAGGCCGCTCGTAAGGACCTTTTTATGTTGGAAGTCGTGGATGCGCCAAGGCGATACGTGAAGACGCAATGGTTCCTCCAGAACGGGCAGATTTCGGTGAAGGTAATCAACAATTCCCCTCATCTGATCCCGGAAATTACTGTCCGCGTGGTGATTTCGGGCAAAGGAAGGTCTCGCCAACGCAGTCTTTCGTTAGTGAATCTAGCCGGACAGAAGACCGTCGTGCTGCCGAGCCGCATGGGGTATCGTAGAAAAGATAAAGTCGTTGTCGAAGTGAAAGTCTCTCATCCCTATTCAGTCGTGACTCAGTCTGAACAAGCCGGACCTTATCGAGCGTATCCATAACTGTTCGCGGTCTCGACCAACAAACGGCAGTCGCCGTTGTCGTGTAACCGATAGGGGTGTTAAGATCTGATCCGCAGCGGGGTTTCTGGACTCGGAGGAGGAATAGGCATGATAAATTTCAAACTTCTTGCCGCGTTTTCCTTGGCGACTTTGACGATGGGTGGAGCGGCACAGGCGGAAACCGTCAAGGTCGGTGTGATACTTCCCTACTCAGGCCCCAATGCCCAACTGGGGCAGCAGGTAGACCGGGGTTTTGAGCTTTATCAAAAGTTGCATCCAGGTGGACCCGGACGGCATGAGATTAAAATCATCAAGCGGGACAGCACCGGACCTAAACCCGACGTGGCCAAGCGGTTGGCTACCGAGCTGATTACCCGAGACAGAGTAGACATCATTGCGGGCGTGGTCTACTCCAACAATGCATTTGCAATCTCGGATGTGACGCGAAAGGCCAAAGTACCATTTCTCATTATGAACGCTGGAACAGCCTCCATTACTACCCGGTCTCGTTACACGGCCAGGGTGTCGTTCACAATGTGGCAGTCGGCATATCCGCTCGGAAAATATGCTTACGATAAAATGAAGATCCGTTCTGCAGCGGTGGCGTATGCTAACTACTCGCCGGGAAGGGATAGTAGAAACGCTTTTACTAAGGCCTTCACGGGCGCTGGCGGCAAGGTTGTGGCTGATGTCCCATTTCCGTTTCCGAAGATTCCGGACTTCACACCGTTCCTACAGTCGGTCAAGGATATCGCGCCGGATGCGTTATATGTCTTCATTCCGGCTGGTAAGTGGGCCACGGGTGTTATGAAAACGTTTGATGATCTCGGCATGAGAGCAGCGGGTATTAGGTTGATCGGCCCGGGTGATATCACCCAGGATTCCGAGTTGCCCAACATGGGACAGATTCCCTTGGGCGTCATCACCATGCACCACTACTCCGCCGCTGGTGAGCGGGAAGAGAATCGCGCCTTTGTGAAGGCCTGGAAGGGAGTGTACGGCGTCGAAAGTACACCGGACTTCTTTAGTGTCCAGGGCTGGGACGGCATGGCCGCGATCCATGAGGTGGTGCGGCGGCTCAACGGTAAGATCGACGCCGATCAGGCTCTATCCGTGTTGAAAGGGTGGAAGTTCAATAGTCCGCGGGGTCCAATTATGATCGATCCGGAAACACGAGACATTGTACAGAACCAATACCTCCGAAGGGTCGAAAAACGTGGCACAATGCTCGCGAACGTCGAGTTCGAAACCCTCGAAATGGTGGCGGATCCGTGGAAGCAAATGCAGAAGAAATCTAAGTAGCAGCTAGCTATAAGAAGGCGCCACCGTGAGTCGTAGGGGTTGGTGCTCCACAGCAACGTAGGGCATTTAAGTTATTCTTCGTGATCAACTCCATCGTCAGTGTTGCGTTCGACGGTCTTGCGTTCGCGATGATTCTGTTCATCATTTCGGTTGGGCTGTCGGTGACTATGGGCCTCATGGGATTCGTAAATTTGGCCCACGGGCTGTTTGCGATGGTCGGTGGATACATCTCTGTTTCCCTAATTCGGGAATGGGGAATCCCGTTCTTTGCTGCTGTGCTGATAGCCTGTCTGACCGTGGCGCTTGTGAGTATCGTGCTGGAGCGGATTCTTTACCGCCATTTCTACGGGGCCGGCGAGTTACGGCAGGTTCTTCTTACTATCGGACTGGTATTCATGGGTATCGCGGCGTGTACCTTTGTCTGGGGGCCCCTGAACGTACAACTCGATGTCCCACCTTATCTCAAGGGCCAGGTGGATCTGGGTTTTCGGCAATTCCCTACCTATCGCACATTTATTATTCTAGCGAGCCTCGTGTTGATCGTGGGCCTGTGGTTCGGGTTCGAGCGCACTCTGCTAGGCGCCAAAGTTCGGGCTGCAGTGGACAACCAACGCATGGCTGAGACCGTTGGTATCAATATCCGGCTGTTATTTACGCTAACCTTCGCCCTGGGTAGTGGCTTGGCGGCCCTGGGTGGTGCGTTGGGCACCGAGATTCTCGGGCTGACGCCTACATATGCTCTAGAATACTTAGTTTATTTTCTTATCGTTGTGGCAGTGGGTGGCCTAGGGAGTTTCCGAGGTGCGTTCATTGCTGCGCTGATCCTCGGGCTCGTGGATACAGCGGGAAAGTATTATATGCCCGAGTTCGGCGCCTTTTTCATCTTTGCGGTTACCATAGTACTCCTTCTGTGGCGGCCCCAGGGGCTCTATGTGCGGTAGGCTGTACCTAAGTAGTTAACGGCACTCGCTCTCATGGAACAATTTGGGCACCGAAATCTGATGCGAGTTCCGACGATCCGCTTAACGGAGCTTCTACCGTGGTTAGTCTCGGGTTTAGGGTTTTTCCTGTTCCCCGACTACCTTCAGTTGGGGTCCCAAATTCTCATCATGGTACTTTTCGCTATGTCCCTGGATCTGATCTTGGGCTACGCGGGCATCGTTTCACTCGGACATGCAGCGCTGTTCGGCACCGGAGCATATACCGCCGGAATTCTTTCGGCGCATCTGGGTTGGAGCGAACCCCTGACCGGCTTATTGATCGCGGGTGGAGTGGCCGGCATCGTAGGTCTCGTGTGCGGTGCCGTCATCCTGCGCACGCGGGGCTTAACGCTGTTGATGCTGACGTTGGCTGTCACTATCCTTTTGCAGGAACTGGCCAACGAAAAGGAGAAGTGGACCGGTGGGGACGACGGCCTTCAGGGTGTGGTGATGAAGCCGTTGCTGGGCGTTTTCGAGTTCGACTTATACGGTCAAACTGCGTACCTGTATGTGTTGGCTGTGCTGTTCGTGGTGTTCCTCGTCGCCCGCGCCATCGTCAATTCATCCTTCGGGCAGTCGCTTCGGGGAATTCGCGAGAATGAGCAGCGAATGCACGCTATCGGTTGCCCGGTGTACAGTCAAATGCTCCGAGTCTACATCATTGCGGCAGTCATGGCCGGCATCGCTGGCGCCTTACTGGCTCAGACAACCGAGTTCGTAGCGTTGGACGTCTTGAGCTTCGAACGCTCGGGCGACGTGATGATAATGTTGATCCTGGGTGGTACTGGGCGTCTCTACGGTGCATTCGTCGGGGCGCCGCTGTACATGATTCTCCAGGACCAACTGGCTAAGCTCAGCCCCGAGTACTGGCTGTTTGGAGTTGGCGCGCTGTTGGTAGCGACCATTCTGTATGCGCCGGACGGCGTTCTGGGCTTTTCGCGGCGCTTCAGCGTCCGGGCCCAGCGGAGGATGCCATGAGCATCCCTCTTTTAGAACTTCGCGAGGTATCTAAGCAATTTGGTGCCCTGGTGGTGGCGGATAATATATCGCTAACCCTGTGGCCGGGCGCGAGACACGCCCTCATTGGACCCAACGGCGCGGGAAAGACGACCCTGGTGAACCTCATCGCTGGTACCCTCGAGCCGTCGGGCGGCCTCATCCTGTTAGATGGGCACGATGTCACTTACTGGAGTCAAGCTCGCAGAGTCAAGAACGGCATGGCACGGACCTTCCAGATTAATACCTTGTTCCGGGGCTTGAGCGTTCTCGAGAACATCTGCATCGCCATCAGTGAACGACGCTCCCTCTCGGCTAGTCTGTTGCGGCCAGCGGAGGCCCGTCGCGACGTTATTGACGAAAGCATGGGCTTGTTGGAGTCGGTGAAGCTCGGCAGTGATGCCCAGCGTCTTGTGCGGGAGCTTCCCTATGGGCGACAGCGACTGCTTGAGCTGGCGATTGCGTTGGGGCTTCGCCCATCTGTATTGTTGTTGGACGAACCTGCTGCAGGAGTATCTTCGGCGGAAAGCCATATGCTTTTGGAGGCGGTGGAGGCCCTACCTGAGGCCATGGCCGTGTTAATGATTGAGCACGACATGGACATCGTCTTTCGATTCGCCCAAAGGGTCACAGTATTGGTGTCGGGTGTGGTCCTCACCGAGGGTGCACCTGCTGACGTGGGTGCTGACCCTAGGGTGCAGGAGGTTTATCTCGGCAAGAACGCGGGGTTGTATGGGGGAGGATGTTGAGCACCAAAGTGGACGAGGTTCTCAAGCTCACTGGGGTTAACGCTGGCTACGGTAGGACAGTCGTGATCGAGGACATCGACTTGACCCTCTACTCCGGGGAACGAATAAGTATCATTGGTCGTAATGGGGTGGGGAAGACCACGTTGTTGGGCACTGTTATGGGCTATACCACGCTCCATTCGGGACGGATCAATCTGGCGGGCCACGACATTTCCAATGCCAGGACCTACGAACGGGTACGGGCTGGCCTGGGGCACGTTCCCCAGGAGCGTGAGGTATTCCCGTCGCTAAGTGTGTACGAGAATCTTGCTGTGGCACGCCGACCTGGCGGTTGGGTTTTCGAGAGAGTCTACGAATTGTTCCCGCAACTAGGCTCGCGCAAGAACCACAAGGGAAGCCAGCTTTCTGGTGGCGAACAACAGATGCTTGCCATCGCTCGCGCGCTGGTGGGAAACCCAACGGTTCTTCTCATGGACGAACCTACCGAAGGCCTGGCGCCAGTCATCATCGAGCAGCTGGTGGACGCAATGTACACCTTGCGCTCCCAAGAGGGTCTTACTGTTATCCTAGTGGAGCAACACACCACCGTTGCCCTGGAGTTTTCTGAGAGGACTGTTGTGATGAACCGTGGGCATATAGTTTACGATGGCGCCAGCGCAACCCTCGCAGCTGACGAACCGCTGTTGAATTCCCTGGTTGGGGCGATAGGGGGGTGATGGAGCGCGAAGCGCCCTAGGGCACCCACTACATTGTTGCCGGTGTAATTTGAGCGTTTCTGCTTGCAACGTTTTGGCAGGTGAACGTCCTTGCATGGTGGAAGTCGCTGGTTTGAGACGTCACATGGTGCATGCTATCTCGCGAGACTGGTAGGAGCAGTGGATTTTGTGACAGGAGGGATATGCCGTTGACATCTTTGTCGGTCATTCCGTTCATCCGCTCGCGCATCCAGCGTCTGACGGCCACGGCCCGAGAGCTGGGGCAGGAGCGACTAAGTTTGCTGGGCGTGGTGACTGGCGGGCACATTGTGATTCACTGGTTCCAGCAGTTGTTTACCGTGGCACTTCCGTTCATCAAAGTCGGGCTCGGTCTCAGCGGGGTTCAGGTGGGGGCATTGGCGGCGGCCCGTCAATTTGGGCAAGGCACTCTTAATCTGCCTGCGGGGATGCTGGGCGATGCTTTATATCGACACCGAGACGTAATTCTCGCTTCGTCTTTGGTCATGATGGGCGTAGCCTATCTATTGTTCGGGAGCCGTGGCGGTTTCGGGGTAGCTTTCGCCGCCAGCGTCCTCATCGGTTTCGGGTCTGCGCTATGGCATCCTACTGCGGCGGCCACTTTAACGTCCAAATTTCCACAACGCAGAGCTACCGCTATGGCGGTCAACGGTACGGGCGCCACGCTGAGTGATAGTCTATCGCCGTTGGCCCAGGGGGTCCTCGTGGCTTCGTTGTCTTGGGAAGGGGTCCTATGGTGGCACATTGTCCCGGGCGTGCTGTTCGGCTTTCTCGTGATGCGCGGTCTGGTGGGTGCGTTCCGGCACGATGTGAAACGTACTTCCCGGACTACACACTTCCGGGAAATGTTGGGGCTCCTCAGGCAAGGTTCATTTGTAGCGATTTCGGCCGCTAGGGGCTTTCTTACAATGGGCCGGGTGGTAATTCTCACCTTTCTACCGGTCTATCTGGTCGAGGGGTTGCATTTCTCGGGCCAAGCGATGGGCCTTTATGTTATGCTCCTAAACGTAGTTGGTATCTTCTCCCAGATCCCGTTGGGCTATATGTCAGATCGCTACGGACGGAAGTTGGTGTTGATCCCCTCGATGCTGGTGCTAGCTGTTCTCTACATGCTTCTAGCCGTGGCGCCGCCAGTGGTGGCTCTGACCGTTGTCATCGTTGCAATTGGCACTTTCTTCTACACTCTCATGAACGTGTTTACGGCTGTGATCTCGGACGTGGTCGGCGCTAACGTGCAGGCGTCATCTCAGGGGCTTACAACCGTTATCGCCCAAGTGGTTGTCCTGCCGACACCGGTCGTTGCCGGGTATCTAGTTGATCACCACGGTTACGGTTCGGCGTTCGTTTTAGCGGGAATGTTCGTTCTGTGTGCCGTCGCATGCCTTTGGCCGCTGAAGCTCTACGGAGGGGATCGCAGTAACGTGTAGGTGGGAATTCGGTCTGCCGGAGTAGCCCACTCTCAAGTTCCTCTCGTGCTCCCGAAGGTTCTGCGAACTCTAGGATAGGCTCCACGTACGGTATGTCCTCAAGGTTGCTCGCGAAAGGATCATTGGGGAGATGAAAAAGGTGTATGCGCGGCTCTCAACTTAGTGTGTAGGTTTCATTATAGAGCCACAACTATCGCATTTGCGGTTTGTTTCGCTGTTCCAGAAGCGCTCGAATATGGGCGGGAGTTGGGACACGATATCCGTGAGTTGCACCGACTCCTCGTAGACCTTCGTGTGACAGTCGTCGCAGTACCATTGGAAAAGATCTAGCTCCCCGTCGCGCCGTTGACGCTCGATGACCAAGCCTACGGTGTCCACTTTTCGTTGCGGCGAGTGAGGCACCTTAGGGGGTAGCAGGAATATGTCACCCGCTCGGATATGGATATCCCGTGGTAAGCCATTCTCTATGATACGGAGAGTCATGTCGCCTTCAAGTTGGTAGAAAAACTCTTCGCCTTCGTCTACGTGGTAGTCCTTTCGCGTGTTGGGCCCGCCTACCACCATGACAGTGAACTCGGTGTTTTCGTACACTACCTGGTTTCCAACCGGTGGTTTTAGAAGGTGCCGGTGTTCCTCGATCCATTTCGCGAAATTAAGGGGTGGTGTGATCCTTTTCATTGCGTTACCTCCCTCAAAGGTGGTTTCGAAACGGTTCTAATCTTGCCCATTTGAGGCGGTGAGGAGGAAGTTCATGACGAATGGTCGAGCCCGACAGCCCAGCGGATCACGTCTTCTTGGGCCGTACTCTGGGGCGCCGATCCGGCCGTCCTGACAGCGGCATATGCTGCGTCGGCGTTAACACCCAGCGCCAGCAGCACGCATACCGAGAAGGTGCCGGTGCGCCCAATCCCCGCGGCGCAGTGCACGAGAACCGTTTCTCCGGTGCTTAGCAATCCGGCGACCTTTTGCGCGAGGTTCCAGAAGCCGTGCCGGTTTTCGGGAGCCTCGAAATCCTCGACTGGAAAGCTTTCGTGGACCCACGGTGTTTGTTGTTCCTCTATTGCGCGGGCATAGAGCGGCGACTTATCCTGTAATTCGTCGGGCGGAACGAGACATACAACTCGCGTGATGCCATGTTCAATGATAGCTTGCCACGCCTCGCTAAATACCTCGTAGCGCCCCGGCATGCTGCCTACGTAGAGGTGGCCTAACGCTCCAGCGGGAAGCTTCACGGTTCGGTACATGAAGATGGTTCCGTCCTACTCTGTCTACTCACTGCCAGCGTCACAAAGTCTGACGCAGTATTTGCGCGGCAGCCGCTAGTAGTTGTGCCTTTGCAAACGCAACCTCTCGAGTCACGGTCATGAGGCCGCAGTCTGGCGCTAGAAGGAGCTTCTCCGGGTCGAGGTAGCGAAGGGCGTGGCGTACCCTTGTCACTACCGATTCCACTGGCGGTATTGAAACGTTGCTGGGATCCACGGCGCCGAACACCACCAGGCGATCCTTGCAGGGCTCGAGGATTGCTGGGTCGTAGTTACTGCGGGCGAATTCAACCGCAAAGCCACCTATGTTGGTCGCGAGCAGGAGTGGAAACAGCTCCGGGTACTCATATTGGTGTTGTAAACTCTTACCGCCCGGATATCCGTAGCATAGGTGCACAATGGTGGGAACGGTAATTCCCTCGATGCAGCGGTCGAGCGCTCGAGCCCCGTAGTCGGCTACCTTTTCGTGGTAACGGGTCATTGCCGGTTCGTCGATTTGGAGCACATCTGCTCCGGCAGCCTCAAGGTCGCGCAACTCTTCGTTGATGGCCGCTGCCATATCCATAGCCATTGCCGCCTCGTCGCCGTAGTGTTCGTCGAGAGTGCTGTCCACCACGGTCATTGGACCTGGCACTGCCATTTTCACCGGGTGGTCGGTACATGCCTTAGCGAACTGAAGATCTTCGACAACGGCTGGTCGTCGTCGCGCGATGGGGCCATATACCCGCGGTACTTTGTGCACCTCTTCACGTCGTCGGTACGTGTCCTTGGGAGCCCGGTTCTTTGTGTCTACTCCATCCAGGGAGTTAAGGATGTGGTCGATGAAGTGGGGTCGCCGTTGTTCCCCGTCGGTCACTATGTCGAGCCCGGCCCGCTCCTGGTCACGAATGGTTACGGTGGTGGCGTCGTCCATGCCCTCGTTGAGAAGTTCACCTTCTAGGTTGAAGGTGACAGTACTGCGGACCTTAACGCCGGTGGCGATGTCTATATTACTAGCCAACCATCTTGGTCGGGGAAAGCTACCGATGGTGGTGGTGGCGATGGGTGGTATTTGCATGGAAGTCTCCGTTCGCGATCATCGAGTTAATTAGTAGATGCCTTGGGTGTGTTAGGCAGGGCTCTGCGCTGGGGTCAATCTGGGCGCACGCTTTGGGATTCGTAGCACTAGGGCTGCGGCGATTACGGCCATGATAGCGCCAGCGAGGAATGCATTCTGATATTCCCCGAAATGGTCATAAATGAATGCAGCGCCCTGAGCGGCGGTCGTGGCTCCGAGTTGATGGGCTAGGAAGATCCAACCGAAGATGCGAGCCACCGCTTGCCTTCCAAAAGTGTCAGCGGTAATAGCGACGGTTGCGGGGCCGGTAGCGTACCAATCAATGCCGTAAACGACAGCAAATAGGACTAGTCCAGGTACTGTATCGACAAAAGGCAGTAGAAATAGTGAGCAGCCGCGCAGAAAATACGCCAAAGCTAGGACCTTACGCGCGTCCACGCGGTCCACTAGCCAACCGGCGCCTAGGGTGCCAATGAAGCTTATGCCTCCCATTACGCCGACAGTGCTAGCGGCTACAACTTTAGCGATGCCGATGTCGTCGGTATGGGGTATCAGGTGTGTCCCTATAAGCCCGTTGGCGGTCATGCCGCAGACGAAGAATCCCGCGCTGAGCAGCCAGAACGTTGAGCTGCGGAAGGCGTCTCGGACGGGCGTGGCGGACTCCAACGGCTGGGGGTGTTTGGCTCCGGATCCTTCGGTGTTTTCTTCCTGGCCGTAAGGTTCAAGGCCCACATCTGCCGGTTCGTCGCGCATCCACAGAGAGACGAGGACTAACAGGCCGAAACAGAGAGCGGCCATAAAAAGCATGCTCCCGCGCCAGCCACTGGCGACGATCATCACCATGAGGAGCGGTAGGAAGACCATTTGACCAGCGGCGTTACCATTAGTCAGCAAACCAATGGTGATGCCGCGGTGTTTTACGAACCATCGGTTGGCCACCGCTGCTGCGAGGACCGGCGTGCCGCTGGTACCGAATCCCACCAGCACGCCCCAGAAGAGGACAAGTTGCCACCATTGTTGTATGATCGCTGTACCTACTAGGCCTGCAGTCATGACAGCTAGGGAAACACGGACTACTCGGCGAACACCGAAACGGTCCACGAGCCACCCAGCTGCCGGTGCTCCGATGCCAAACAGGAAGAGGGCTAAACTGTTGGGTAGGGAGACTGCGGCGCGGTTCCAGCCAAAGTCGGCTTCTAGGGGATTGATTAACAGCGATGCACCAGCGCGCGTTCCGGCGGCGGTAAGGTTTACGCAAAATGTCAATGCTACGACTACCCAGCCGTAGAAGAAGGGGACTGAGAGAGGGGGTTGGTGGTGTGTCACCACGGGTTGCCTGACGGGAAGCTACCCGATCTGGTAAAAACGTTGGGCGTTGGCATAAAGGATTCCCGCCTTGTCATCCTCTGTGAGCCTGGCGTTACTCCGTAGCTCCTGGATTTCTTCTTTTGCAGTCGCGTGGTTCACTTCGTGGGGAAAATCGGAAGAAAAGATGAAAGGCTTGTTCCCGGCGATGCGGACGGCGAAGGGCAGGGTAAGCTCATCACCCTCCACGCCGACAGAGATCCGACCGGCATCCACGTGCCTAAGGATGTAGTCGGTGACCGATTCATTCTTCTTGAGGCGTAGAAAGCGACCGTTGGGGTCGTACTGGATGTGGCTACTCCAGGATCGTTCGAATCGCTCCAGGCAGTTAACAAACCATCCGGCTCCAGCCTCTAAGAATCCGAAGCGCGCGTTGGGGTAGCGGTCTAGCACGCCGTTGAAAACAATGCCGGCGAAGTTAACCATTTGGCCAAAAGGGTGTCCCAGGGCGTTCACCGGCGCATAAGGGCTCATGTCGTCGAGTCCCATGTTGTCGTGCACTCCGCCGTGTATTCCAAGGGCGCATCCGAGCCGGTCTGCTTCTTCGTAGATCGGCCAATAGCGTTCGTCTCCGAGGTGGTTCTGGAGCTGCTGTGCGCCCGTTCCCGGCAACATTGCGCCGACGAAGTGGAGCTCTGTAACGATGCGGCGTAGCTCTACTACCGCTTCTTCCGGTTCGTGTAGCGGGATGAGCCCGACGGCTTGGAAACGGGAGTCTTGGCCAGTGTACTCGTCATGGATCCAGTTGTTGTAGGCCCTTGCCAGCTCGATGGCCCAGTCCCGACTCACCACCCGACCGAATGCCAGACCGTTGGAAGGGTACAGAACTGTACGCTCTACGCCCACATCCTCAAGGAATTCCAACCATCCGTTGGGCCCCACCTTGGCGAATGCTCCTTCAGGGACGAAGTGACGGTTCGCGGCGTGGAGGTGGTCGTTTGGGGCGAATGGACTGCGGATAGACCAATTGCCCACGCGGTACTCTTCCGGCATTCGTTGCCAAATCGCTTCATTGTCTTCCACCACGTGCCCGTCGCCATCGACGACCCGCGCTGTTTGTTCCTGTAACGTATCCACTTTTGGCCTCCCGTTCTATTCTGCCGCCCGAGCTCCCTGCGCCGGACCCTCGCCCAGGCGGTAGAAGCGTTGGGCGTTACGGAAGAGGATGGCATCCTTATCGTCTGCTGTCAGCTCCTTGTTTTCTTGTAGTTCCTGTAATTCGTGCTTGCAGGTGGCTGCATCCACTTCATGGGGGTAGTCGGACGAGAATAGGAACGGCTTGTTGCCTACCACCCGTACCGCTTCGGCGATGGAGAGCTCGTCACCCTCGACGCCTACAAAGATTCGGTTTTCCTCTATGTGGCGACAGATGTAGTCAGTCATATTCATGCCTTCGCCGAGCTTGAGGAATCGTTCGCGTGGGTCGTATTGTATGTGGCTGGCCCAGGAACCGGTGAAACGTTCGATGCACGTTAAGAGCCAAGCGCATCCAGCTTCTAGAAAGCCGATACGTAGCCCCGGGAACTTGTCGAGAATGCCGTTGAAGATGATGCCGGCGAAGCCAATCATTTGGCTCATCGGGTGGCCCAGCGCGTTTACCGGTGCATAAGGTGTCAAGTCATCCATGAGCATGCCCTCGTGGGCACCGCCGTGGATGCCGATAGCGCAGCCCAGGCGTTCCGCCTCCTTATAGATGGGCCAGTACCGTTCGGAGCCGAGATGGGGCATGTTGGCGCCAGTGGATGGTAGCATGCCGCCGCACAGGCCTAATTCCTCCACCATCCGTCGCAATTCCTCTGCCGCAGCCTTGGGATCCTGGAGCGGAATCAATCCTGTCGCCTGAAACCGAGGGCTCTTGGCAACGTAGGTCTCGTGGATCCAGTTGTTGTATGCTCTCGCCAGTTCGACAGCCCAATCTCGGCTCACGATCTTGCCGAAGGCCAGTCCAGCACTGGTGTAGAGCACTGTGGCATCGATGCGTACGTCTTCCAGAAAATCCTCCCAGCCCGCTGGTCCTACCACGGCGAAGGCACCCTCTGGCGTAAAGTGCCGGTTGGCTGAGTGCAGGTGGTCGATAGGTGGAAACGGGCTCTTTCCGCGCGCTTCTGAGAAGCTTCGTCCTACGTACTCCTTGGGCATATACTTGAGGATCGCGGCAATGTCCTCGACAACGTGCCCGTCACCGTCGATGATCCGTTGAGGATTGGCTGAAGTCACTTCGTACCCCCCTTGGAGTTTGAATGGAGCGATCGCGGTCAGTATGACCCGTCCTCCGGGATTATCCGATCGCCGAAACCATGTCAAACTGGCCTATTCAGGAACGCTCTTCCCCTGGAATTAACAAGAGCCCGCAATGGTAGAATGAGATCGATTCACCCGCGTCCAAGGGTAAGAGAAAAGCTGGGTTTGCGGATGTAGATGTGGTTAGCCTTGTTCTGGTGGGTGAGTTCGCCCACCAGACGAACCAGGGGAGTGTTAGCGTTCAGGTATTCCCTTGGTTTGTCTCCGTCGGGTAAGGCCTTCACTGCGTCCTCGCCAGCAAAGACCCATAGTAGGAGCTCCTCGTCAGACACATGGGTGGCACCGAGTTGTCGCCGTACTTCCTGGATCGACGGCGTTGGTAGCTCCCAGTGCTCCCACTCCTTGGCTCGTTGGCGTCCTAATATTTTGTCCTTGACTTCCTGGTCCATGTACTTGGCACCCTGACGGCCCCAATAGCCTAGTGCGTACTGGATTGCCTGGTCGGAAACCTCCCTGTAACGCTCACCTACGATGACGTTGATCGCTGCCTGGGTACCAACGAACTGCGAGAGTGGTGTCACCATTATGGGGTAACCCCATTCTTCACGAACCCGAACGCATTCCTCTAGGATAGCGTCGAGCTTGTCGCGCATGTCGATGAGTGCCAGCTGGTGGCGGAAGTTGGAGATCATACCGCCGGGTACCTGGTGTGTGTACTGGGACTCATCGTACTCCACAACCTGGCCTACCGGTAGCTTGTCTCTTCTAGCAATGTAGCGGAGCTTCTCTGTCACCGGCCGTAGTACCGCTTCATCAATTAGGGGGTTGTGGCCCATGGCTCTCAAGTTGCGTGCTACGTTGAAAATCGACGGCTGTGCTGAGCCATTTGCTAAGGGTGGGATGCCCGTGTGCAAAGTCGTCAAGCCCAATTCTACGGCTTCCAGATAGCACAGCGGGGCCAAGCCGTTGTTACAATGGGCGTGGAACTCCACCGGCGTGTCGCCGATGTTTTTAAGAACGATGGGAATCAGAGTACGGGCTCGCTCGAGTGTCAGGAGACCACCCACGTCCTTGAAGCAGATCCGTACCGGACTCATGGCCGCCGCCTCTCTGGCCTTCTGCGCATAGTACTCGTCGGTATGGCGGGGTGATACTGAGTAAATTAGATTCACCACCGTATCCATGCCTAGCTTTTTGAGTTCGGTCTTCTCCTCGTCGAATTCCTCATAATCGTTCCAGGAGTTAGAGGTGCGAGTGAGGGTGATCCCGTAGTCCATGATTCGTTTGATCATTAACTCGAAGACACACACGGGGATCTTCTCAATGAGCTTGAGGCCACCGTGGAGTCTGAGCGGTGTCTTTTGGAAACGCTGGGTGCCCAGCCGGAACCAATCCCACGCATTCTCCTTTTGTTCTCGGACCAGCTTCTTGAACATTACGGTTACGAAGAACTCCACCGATTCAAAACCGGCTGCGTCGATATGCTCCGCCACCGATAGCATCGTGTCTGTACGCATGTTCAGTGCCCAGAGGCTCTGGTTGCCGTCGCGCACGGTGGTATCGATGAAGCGGACGTCGCTCATGTTTGGTTCTACGGTAAACTCCAATGGAAAGAGTTCGAAGCATGCCCGGACGTTGGGTAGCTGTCAACTTCATGCGGGCCTCTTGACCCTGGTCCTGTGAATACTGTTGTTGCCCATTGGTCGCCCTTGTTGTTACCTTTGTATATGCTCGTGAAAAGCTCCTCAGTCCGCAAGAGGGAGTTCTGGGACGGCTAGTTTTGAATCTCAGAACGCTGGGAGGGAGGATCCCATCGGTGCACATACCCCAATCATGACTTTCACTTAGTTCGGGAAACCGGTAGCTTCTGAATACTGCGACGGTTTGATCCTTCGCTCATTCAGACGCCCTACTAGGGTGACATTGCGGAGCTCGACGTTGGATCGCATTCAAGGGAGACGTTTTGTAAACCGAAGGGGAGTCCCGCGTGCGTTCTCGGTGAGCGTTTGGGGTAGCTGGGCTTCCGCGCCGAGCCTGCTTGAAAACGTTTCAGGGCGATTGCTTGGGGCCCACTTGAATGGATACCGCACCCACCGTCGTGGTTTGGCAGCCACCCGATCCCGATCCGTTCGGGCATACAATTGCAACGCTGGCGCGAGCCCAGGTGTTGATAGTATTGGCCGGCGACGAATTAGTCTTAGTTCATGACATTTACTTGGTTTGTAAATAGCGGCGTAGTTCGAGACTTACTTTTGGGGAGCCTTTCCTAGGCTCACGTTCCGTACCACTGAGCGCACAACGTGCCGATCCCAGTGTCCACCACTGCTACAGAAGCTATTCTCTACGCCCTGGCCGCCGGCGTCATCTGGGGCATTGCGCCTTGCCTGCTCAAAAAGGGAATGGCTGAGTCGAGCGTTAGCATGGCAACGCTGATTACCCAGTATTGGTCGTTGGGGACTCTGATAGTGGCAACAGCGTTGCGTGAGGAGTTTGTGGCACTGGACTGGCGTCCCTTGCTCTCTTTCATGCTTACGGGCGTAGCTGCTGCCATGGGCAAGATTTTCCTAAACCTAGGGATCGACAGAGTTGGGGCCTCCAAGTCGGTGACGGTGAAGAACTCCTCACCGCTCATAACCGTACTGTTGGGATGGGCCCTCCTTGGGGAACGGGTAGGCTGGGAGACTGTCACCGGGGTGGTGGTCATCGTGGGTGGTGTGTTGCTGCTTACAGTAACCCGTGGTCCGGGGAGCGACCTCCCCAACCGGTTGTTCTATTTCATATATCCGCTGTTGTCCTCCCTGACTTTTGGAGTCAATCCCATTTTTAAGAAATGGGGTTTGGTGGTGGCAGCGGTGCCTGCTCTCGGGACGCTGGTAAATCACGCTACGGCTACTGTGTTCATTTTTACTGCCGGTCCTTGGCTGGGCATTCGTGCTTGGCACCAGGAGAGGGTGCCATTCAGGAGCGCAGTACTATTTGGAATTGCGGGCGTAACCGAGGCCATCGCGTCGCTCTGTACTTACAAAGCACTACTACTAGCACCCGCTGTCCTGGTTGCACCAATCTGGCGCATTTCTCCGCTCATCACCTTTGTGATATCCCACTTCTCACTCAGGGCTTTGGAGAGCGTGACCCTACGAGATGGCCTAGCCGCGGTTCTGATCGTGGGCGGAGTTTGGATACTGAGTCAAGGCAGCTGATTTGAGATGGGAGGAGATTGTCGATTGGCCACCCCTGAGACGGGCCGATAGTGATCAGTCCCCACTCGCGAGAAGTGCCACCTCTGGTTTCATGTAGGTTGTTCGCTGCCCGGTGTGTCTTGCGGAACCCGGCGGGACTCTCGGTGTGAGGTTGTGGATCGTGTTGTCGTAACCCTGAATTGGGCCTCGTGGTGGTGCGGAGGGCCGTTCGTGTCTTCTGCGTTAGCCTCTGACTTGGAGCGGGATCAGAAGTCAGCGCGGTGTTGGGGGCTTATCTAACGCCGTTGGCAAACGGGCCGGGGGTGTCTAGTTTAACGGATCAATAAGGAGGTGACGGATGTCGGTCGCAGCGTTCGAATATAGCAATCCTCGCGTGGAGCGTATTGTTTTCGGCCAGGGGGTAGTGGGGCAGTTGGCGGATGAGGTTCGGCGGTTGGGCTCGGGGCGGGCGTTTGTGGTGACGTCGCCCTCAATCGCTACGTCGGGTCTTCTGGATACAGTGAGATTGGGTCTGGGCGATCTCTGCGTGGGCGTTTTCGACACCGTGAAGCCTCACTCGCCCACAGACTCTGTTGTTGTGGCAGCGAAGCAAGCTGCGGACGTTGGCGCGGATGTGTTTGTAAGCGTAGGTGGGGGTAGTTCCATCGACACTGCCAAGGGTATGGCCGCATTCTTGGCGGAGGGCCGTCCGTTGAAAGATCTGGCCACTCACTTCATACCGCCTGACAAGAAGGAAGTGCCGGACATGCCAGCTCCCAAGCTGCCACATATTGCCATTCCGACGACGTTCTCAGGTGGAGAATACAGTTATTCTGCGGGTCTTGCGGAAGGAGGTTACAAGCTCATTCTGGCCGACCCTAAGATGTCGCCACGAGTGGTGATATTGGATCCACGGGCGGCTCAGACTGCCCCGTCGAAGCTGTTGGCGGCCTCGGGAATGAATGCCTTGGCGCACTGCGTGGAGGCTATCTATTCGACTCAGACCCAGATTTTGAGCCAAGCTTATTGCCTTGCAGCTATTGGGCCGATCGCCACCTTCCTGCCGCGGTTGGTGGCGGACATGGACGATCTCGACGCCATTGGCGAGATGCAGGTAGCTGCCTGCCTTTCCAGTATGGGGGTCTACAGTGCTTGGACTGGGATTCATCACGGCATTGTGCATGTCATCGGTGGTCGTTTCCCCGTGCCGCACGCCAATATTCACGCTTTGATGTTGCCCTACGCGATGCGCTGGAATCTGGACGGTACTACCGAGGCCATGGCGCGAATTGCAAGGGCCATGGGGGTCATCGAGCCGGATGACCTCAAGGCTGCAGCCAAAGCGCCCGAGGTGGTCTATGGGATGAACGTAAAGATGGGGTTGCCGCTACGACTCCGGGATCTAGAGATCCCGCGTGATGCGCTGCCAGCGTTGTCTGAGGCCGCCTTAGACGACATCAGCACTCACAATAATCCCAAGAAGATTCACTCCGCGTCGCAGGTGCTAGAGTGTCTGGAGTCGGCCTGGTAGGATCTGGCAGTTAGATGGTAGTTTACTTGGGGTGACCCACGTTTGGGTGAGATGGGCGATGTTCTTTCGGTACCTTTCTCGTTGGCGGGTGGGGGGGTTGGATAGGTAGTGTATCGATTGCTGGAGAACTAAGTCGACACTAGAAACTGTGGGTTACTCTTCATGGCAGTATTGATGTCCTCGAGGGGGACCCCTTCATTGAGTAGCCCCTTACCAAGCGTTGTCAGTCCTTCTGCGGGCCCCACTCGATCCACTTGACCGACGTCTGTTGACAGGATCGTTTGGCGGGCTCCAATCTGATTGAAGATCGATGCGGTGTCGACTATGGACACCAGGCCCATATCCACCAGGATAAAGCTCAGCTCGATGTACGCTCCGGCGGCGGCTAGCTCGGTGAGCTCCGATACGCTCAGGGCTGGGGGGTCGTAGCACGGGTGGGTAATGATGACCTTCCGGACCCCCAAGGCTTCGGCCCGCTCCATTACATAAAACACTTCATCGCGCCCTGCGTGTCCAGTGGCCAGGATGAGGTTGTGGTCGGCTACGAGTCGTAGAACGTCATCCAACGGCGGGCGCAGCGCGGTGGCAAGCACGTCGATCGGCTCCACCTTGCGTGTGGGCCGGGCCAGATTGGAAATGGTTCCTCCGCACCATTCGGGTGGAATGTCGTACTGTTCCCCTTCGTGGTGCCGGGCTGTGAGGTGGGCCGCCGCGTGGACCGTAGGCAACCACACTACTTTGAGATAAGGTTCGCCAGCCTCGGACGGCCCTAGCGCCCCTCGCACGGCTTCGGGGTTGATACCGCCGACGTAGTGGTTGAGAACCACCGAACCGTGGAGGCGGATTCCGGTAAGCTCGTGCGCCATCTGTGCCCAGCTCCCGGTGGCGGCAATGTGCGACTTGAGGACGGCGCTGCCTAAGCCTGATTGCTCTATGTGTCTGGCCAGTGACACTGCGTCGAAACGCCGCGGGATCCCCTCGGGTCCGCAGTGGACGTGTAGGTCCACTGCGCCAGCGACATCGAAGTTTTTGTTGCCTACGACGTTAGAAGGGCTCATGGCATGCTCGGGAAAGGGCGCCTCTCATTTCGTACCACACACATCCATGGCGGTATGCGCTAGCACTTTGGCGCATTCCGCCATTTCGCTGATGAATATATAATTGCCGTCCGGGCCAGGGTCTAAGAAACCTCCACCGGGCCCATAGTGGAGACAGGGGATCCCATGTTTCCACAGCCAGCAACTGTCGCCGGCTGAGTACGACATGGGTAGATGGGCGCCGATTAGTCTAGGAGGGGACCCCGTGACTTTTTCGTGGTTTCGGGCTACGGCCTGTACAATCGGCTCGTCCGCAGGAACATCCAGGGGGTCCATCACTAGTCGTCGACAACCCTTGAAGAAGGCTGGCGGCGGGATCTCGATCGCGTAGTTGAGGCGTGGGTCACTTTCCTTTAAGGGGTCGAGTGTACGATTGACGTCGGCGATTACTGAGTCCGCACTCTGTCCTGGTACGAAGTGTACGTCTACGATAATAGTGCATAGGTCGGGAACATACGGTGGCTCGGTCAGCACGTAGTCGTCCCCCCGGCCACCGATGACACTACCAATGTTTAAGCGGGGGAGAGCGGGCAAGTCAGCCCTTGGCGTGTAGGTGAACTCAATGTGACGCAATGTCTCGATGACTTGGGTCATTTGCTCCACGGCGTTTACTGTTTCCTCAACTTTGCTCACATGTCCGGTGATCCCGTAGGTGTGGATTGCAAAGTGGACGATGCCCCCGTGGACGGTCACGAGGTTTCCGAGCCCAAAGGGCTCCGGTAATATCGCCATGTCGGTGCGAAGTCCGCTTTCCATGAGGAAGTGCGTGCCTTCGCCACCTTGTGTTTCGCCGACTACGCAGGCCAACACCAGATCGCCCTGCAACTTAACGCCGCTCTGGCGAATTGCTTCGGCTGCGGTGATCATGGAGGCAACGCCACCCTTCATGTTTTGTATTCCGTGGCCGTAGAGTCGATCGCCTTCCACCACCGGAGTCCAGGGATCCCGCCCCCCACCGCGGGTGAGAGAATTGATGTCTATATGGCCATTAAACATTAAGCTCGGCCCGGCGTCCGAACCTTTCAGGGTGGCGATGGTCTGATTACGGCCGGGTTCGACTTCTTGCAGAATCACCTGGTAGCCCCGTGAAGAGAGGTAGTCACGTAGGAATAGAGCTATTGGGGTTTCGTTGGGGCAGAAGCTTGGGATCTTGATTAGATCACCTGCCAGATTCACTAGTTCTGCGACGTTGATATCAATGTCAGACACTGTCATGACCAACAGGGCTCCCTTGTGCTTGAATCGTTATAACGTATTCGTTGGGTGTCAACACGAACGGCGCTAAGTTGTCGCCGAGTTGCCCCTTAGATGAATGCTGTCCTAAACGCGCACGGGGCTGCTTCACGCAACTCCCCTAGGGGTGCTTCGGCATCATCGGTTTGTTTCCGAGCAGGTCAGTCTTAGCACCATCCCGGCCATGAGCATTGCACCGTGAGCTAATGCCTGTTCATCCACGTCGAACGTGTTGGTGTGGTGACCGGTGGGAGTGCTGCCACCCAGAAGGAAGTAGAGAGACTTGCCGCCTTGTTCTTGAACTCGGCGCATAAAATAGGTGGCGTCTTCTCCACCTCCCAGTGGGCGGGCGTCGTGTGTACGAAAATCCACGGGTGACGATTCGGCCACCCAGGCCAGGTGATCTTTCATCTCGGCGTCCGATTGGGCGCCGATGGTCCGCCCCGTGATCTGGGTGCTGACCTCTACGCCTTGAAGTGTTGCTGCGCCCGACAGGCAACGCTGGGCACCTGCCTCCATGAGTTCGCATATCCCATCTGTCCCACCTCTTACTTCATACTTCATGAGGGCTTCGGACGGAACGACGTTGGTGCCTGTCCCCGCGTTCAGTACCCCGACATTGACGAAGGTGGCACCCTGGCCGTGGCGGGGCAAAGCATGTAATGCCAGGGTGGCTTGACAGGCAGCGAGGAGGGCGTTGCGACCCCGTTCTGGAGCCCCGCCGGCGTGAGAGGCGACGCCGCGAAAACGAGCCTCCATCTTTACAGAGGACAGGAAATGAGTAGCCTCTAGGGCTATCTCACCCAACGGCAGCGTTGGTCCACCCATGTGGAGGCAGGCAAAGTAATCGGCATCGTCGACTGCGCCGGCTTCCACCATGGGGTAGGCGCCGCGACCGCCTTCCTCTGCTGGTTGGAACAACAACTTAACCCGCCCGTGCCATTTTGTATCGGCCGCTAGAATTTCGGCCGTGCCCAGGCCAATTGCTACATGAGCGTCGTGGCCACAGGCATGCATGACCTCAGGCTTTCCGGAAGCGAAGCCTTGGGCCACCGGTTGGTGCGTAGGGTCGGTGGACTCGGATACTTCGGTGGCGTCCATGTCGAACCGGAGCGCCACGGTTGGGCCGGAGCCGCGCTCCATTATCCCTATGGCTCCGGGGACCTGGATGCCTCGAGCTATATCGCCCGCTTCGGTTCGGCTCTCTCGCACCACTGTATCCGTCGGCCATCCACGCACTGCGTCCGGATTGATACAATCCGATCCCGTCTTCACTTGGTACCCTAACTCGTGCAACCGGTTCACGACCATACCGGTAGTTCGGAACTCGGTCCAGCCAGCCTCTGGATGCCGGTGAAGGTGGCGACGGACATCGGTCATTCCGGGGAGTTTGTGTCGGGATTGTTCGGCTATATTCTTTAAGTGATCAATTATATTTTGCGACATAATACCCTAATTCAAAGGTAATAAAGTTAACTCTCCCTTGCGATCTTCACGACGTCTTTACGCCTTTCCTGGGTACCTAGCGGCATCAGTAGGGGAAGGTCGAGGCCGCTCTCGACAAACTCTTCTACGTGCTGACGGCATTCCGCCGGGGTACCGGTAACCGAGTGCGAGTGAACCACTTCGTCACTTATGAGGCCCTTCGCTTCATCCCATGCCCGCCGACCTATGGCGTCAGCTAGTTGTTCCTGGTCTACTGAACCGCCGCCGAGGCGGAGATTCTCCGCGTGATGCTTGTTACGGAAGATATAGGCCAGGAAGGTTTTGGTGGCATCTATGGCTTCCCGAGGATCATCAGAGACAGAGGCTGCAATGAGGCCGGCCACACTCCCTTTAGCCGGCGTCGCTGTTCGCTCACTTCCCGCTGTTACCTCGTCGACGCAGCGCCGTATGTATGCCGGGGCGCAGCCCGCCGACAGCAGTACTCCGTCCGCGGTTTCCCCGGCGAGACGCAGCATCTGAGGTCTGACTGCAGTCATGTATATGGGGATCGCACTCTGCGGCGTGAGCCCCATTTGGGCACCGTTCATGCTGAAGACATCACCCTCGAGGTCGATGGCCTCCCCGGCTAGCAGTCTGCGCAGTAAGGTCATGTACTCCCGCATGGTCGTAAGCATGCGGTTGGGTTCGATGCCGATCTCTCGGAGGGCTGTAGGATTGGCGGTGCCGACGGTCGCTGCCACCCGCCCGGGAGCGAACTCTTCCATTGTGGCCAGCGCCATGGCGGTGACCATGGGATGACGGGAGTAGGGACTCAGTGGAGCCGGGTTAACCTTGATCCGTTGCGTCTTGGCAAGGAAAGCCATTGCCGAGGCAATCGAATCCCTGAAACAGATGTGGTCGGACATCCAGACTGAATCCATTCCAATGTCGTCGGCCAATTGCGCCAGCTCGATCATCTCTTGGATCGAGTAGAATCCGTCGAAGCATAAGCCTGCGTGCATGGCGGACAGATTAAAACAAAGGGGCCGGGAATTAAAGGTACCGAAGCGCTGAAGCTGACCCTTAACGGAACCCGGTTTGTAGGATGACCTTGAGGGCGTCGGGGTTAGCGCCTTCAAGGCCCATTCGAGCTAGATTGAGCCCGTTGAGCCGGTAATCGGTACGGTTTATTTCTGAGGCTAGGGTGATCAGTGCCTGTATGATTGGGGTGGCAACATCAAGTAGAGCGGCGAGCTCGGTCATCGGTACGAGCCCATAGCCTACATCTTCGTGTAAGTAGCGGTGGTCGTGGGTTGTGGGTGCGGCAATCGTTTTGTTGGGCTCACTTTCCTGCGTGGCCTGGAAGGCAGATCCGTCCCTCAGCGCTGCCTCAGACGTGAGGCCGGCGGCGTGAAAGATTTCGACGAAAGTGCGCGGTTGGAGGCCTAACGCACGCACGATGGCTAGGCGTTCCCTGTCGACCCCCTCAATGATGCGGGTCACCGAGGGTGAGAGGGCCTGCTGATAGAACAGCAATTCTCCGGTGTGGTGCTCGATCCAGCCCGCGTTTCCTACCATCCCGGCTGGGTGCATAATGGCATTGATGTTGGAGAGGCCTGTGTCTAATACGTTCTCGGCTGGAGTGATGTTGGGGAACACGGCGGCCATTTCAGGTAGGATTGTCGGGCCTAACACTGCGGGAAAGGTTGCACACCCGAGGTTGGTGGTGCGCCGGTAGATCTCTACCCGAGCCGGTCCGGTCATGCGGCAGATGCTGGTGAGGGTGACGGTTTCGCAACACCGTATCGGGAGATAGCAGCCGGCCTGCTGAAGTTCGTGCGCAAAATGAAGGCTACCGCCGGTCTGCCCGGGGTTCAGGTGGACAATCTGATCTTCGGTAAGAATCGGCGCGAGGGCGCGGGCCATAAAGGCGTGGGCCACAGCAGGCGCGGTGATGCTGATTAAATCCGCGCCAGCCACCGCCTCTTCCAGCGCTGACGTGATCAGGTGGGGTTGTCCGAAGGCTTCCTGTTCGCGTTCAATTAATTCGATGCCTCCGCGCCGGAGGAATGGCTCCAGGGTCTTCTCCGAACGGGAATAGAGTCGGGTTTCGTACCCACGGATGGAAAGATCCGCCGCTGTTGCGCATCCGCCATTGCCTGCCCCTAGCACAGCTATCGTTCTGATGGCCATTGGTGGTTGCCGTCTAGCCCCTGTCCAATCGGTATCGCTCCACCTTGTCTTCATCTAGCTCGATCCCCAAGCCGGGGCCGTGCGGAACCTTGACCGCGCCGTCAACGAATTCAAATGGCTCGGTGACGACGTCATCCTTATAGTAAACGCCGGCCATTCGTCCCGAGGCTGCCGCGTTTGGGACCGTGACTGGGATTACACAGGCGAGATTTACCGCGGCCGTGGAGGCCGCAAGATGGATGTTGGCGGCGTTGCCTACCCCCATTTCTACCGAACCGTTGACGTTGCACGGAAAGCCGGCAGCCTCAGCGATCGCAGCAACCTTCTTAGCCTTGAGCAGGCCGCCGGGCTTGGTGGCGTAAATGGAGATGATGTCGGCCGCCTTCTTCTCTATGATTTCTAGGATATCCCAGGTTGTCCAGGCGCTTTCGTCGGCCATGATGGGAGTGTCGACTCGTCGGGTGACTTCGGCCATGGCGTCGAGTCCCTCTACGGGCTGTTCCATGTAGAGGATGTTGTACGGTTCCATGGCTTTGGTGGTTTGCACCGCCTCCTTGGCGGACTTGTAGCCGTTGTTGGCATCCACTGTGAGGTTTATATCTGGCCCCAGAGCCTCCCGCACACGTCGTAGCAACTCAACATCCCTTGTTGGCTCTACGCCACCCTTCAGCTTGATCGTTTTAATGCCTTCGATCTTGACCTGCTGGACCTCGGCCACTGCCTCGTCTATGTCCATGCGGCCGATGCTATGGGAGATGGGAACTGAGTCTCGAAACAGCCCACCTAACAGCTGGTAGGCAGGCACCCCCGCCGCCTTTCCGGTCACGTCGTGGAGCGCCATGTCAATGGCTGCTTTAGAGTAGGGGTACCCTTTGACGGCCTGGTCCATGATCGTGTGGATTCGTTCGATGCGCCGGGGGTCCTCTCCGACGATACTCGGCACCAGGATATCGCGGATCACGCTAGACACGGAGGTAGGGGTCTCCCCGTAGTAGCGCATGTGGTCGCCGCCCCAGTCCTTCAGCGCGGGCGCCTCGCCCAGTCCGGTCCAGCCGTCGTCTGTTACCAGTTTGATTAAGAGATAAACTCCAATGGGCGTTTTGAGGTTGGCCCACTGGTGGACCCTGCGAGTAGGGAGCCTGACGGGAATGGTTTCGATGGATTGGATTTTCATCTTCACTCCTTAAGCGGTGTTCTGGTCAGGGGTTTAACTCGGATGCAGCGCGTTCTTGGCGTTACTAAGCGGTGGTGAAGGATGCGATGGCAATTCAGGGTTGCCGCGAATTCGCTACCCAATTTGAATGAGTTTGTCGGTGACGGCTACGTCTGAGAGGAGCTCGCAACCGCTCCTTGTTACCAGTAGCATATCCTTGTTCTGAAGCCCCATTCGGCCGGGAATGTATGCCAGTGGTTCGATAGCCACCACCATGCCTTCCTCCAGCACCTGCTCCCCGTACCGCCCGAGGTAGGGTTCTTCATGGAGAAACACGCCGATCCCATGGCCCACGAAGCTAATGGGCTCTAACCCTAGCTCGTCGAACTTTTCGATGAACCGCCGGTACACTGCCTTGGCGTGACTTCCGGGCTTGATGAGGTCCATAACCAGGTATTTGCACTCAATCAGGTTGTTCCAGATGCGCTTTTGTTCCGCCGTCGGGTTGCCCATCACTGCGGTTCGGCACACCCCCGCGTGATAGCCGTCGAGCACCCCAAATATTTCCATGCGGATCAGGTCCCCGTCACGAAGCGCCCGGTCAGTTGGCCCAACGTTGGGAAATTGACTGCGCTCACCGGAAGCAATGATCATGAGTTTAAAATCTTGCGCGCCGCCAGCAAAAATCCGTCCGGTGAGCTCGCCCGCCATCTCCATCTCAGTCATACCGGGGCGGGCTGTCGCTAAGGTTCCGCAAATAGCCGAGTCTGTGATTCGGCTTAGTGAGCGAAGGAGCCCTATCTCTGACTCCGTCTTGACCTGGCGCAAATCGCTGAAGGCATTGTCCGCCGCTACAAAACGAGCTCCAGGCAGGAGATCCCGTAGGGTGGCGAAATCTGCAGCTGGTAGATAGTCCATCTCTATGCCCACCACGGCCTTAGCTAGGCCCTGATCTCTTAGGGCGTCGACCACCTCCCGTACGGGATCGTCTGTAAATTCCCTATAGACCCGGATGGTGTCGAAGGTGGTGTGTGCCCTGACTGTGGTCTCCTCCATGTCTATAGTCACGATAGTGGTGTGGCCCGACCGGTCGACAATGCACATGGCATGGCGCCAGCGCATGAGCAGTTGGGAAGGCACTACGAATCCTGTGGTGTATGCGAAATTCTCCGGTGAGCTGGCGATCAGGGCATCGAAGCCCTGTTTCTCCATTGCTTTCCGCTGTTTCGCTATAATGTCGGTGTTCACTGATCTTAGGTTCCGGGGTGTTCTTATGGTTGCCGTTACCTAGGCGGGGAGCATACAGGTCAGTTCTGCGATCATCAACTACCGGGCCTGAGCAAACTGCACGTTCTGGACGTCTCTTTTCAACCGGTGCGCGATCGTATAGGAAATAGGCGCTGATAAACCCATCGATCGGAAGGAGCACGCATGCTGCTTATCAATAACACGGAAGTGGAAGAGTTGATGAATATGAGGGCCTGTCTCGACGCATTGGAGACGGGCTATGATGACTTAGCTCGCAACGACGCAGTGTACCGGCCACGGTTGGATGTGTGGGTGCCCTGCGAGCGCCCGGATGGCTATTATCGTTGGGGAACGATGGAAGGAGCCAGCCGCACGGTAGGCACGTTTGCCATCCGAATGAAGTCGGACGTGGTCTACTGGCCCGGCGGCGACACTGAAGAGAAGTACTGTATGGAGCCTGGCAACTACTGTGGGCTCATCATGGTGTTTAGTATCGCGAACGGCGAGCCTTTGGCCATCGTTAACGACGGTGTGCTCCAGCACATGCGGGTGGGGGGTTGTGCGGGCCTAGGGGTCAAGGAGCTTGCACGGGAGGACGCCTCTGTTGTGGGCATGTTTGGATCAGGTGGAATGGCACGGACCTATCTGATGGCGTTTAATGAGGTTCGGAAGCTTGAGGAAGTTCGGGCCTACAGTCCGACCAAGGCGAACCGGGACAAATATGCCGCTGAGATGAGCGAATTGTTGGGTGTCAAGGTCAAAGCGGTGGACCGACCGGAGGACGTGGTGCGGGGCGCTGACATCATTTCCGCCTGCACGGATTCAACTCGAGTGGTGTTCGATAATCCCGAATGGCTCAAGCGTGGTGCCCATATAACGTGTGTTCGCGCCTGTGAGATCGGGCCACGGGTAGTAAAGGCTTGCGACGTCTCCGTGAAGCTAGGACGAAACACTGTAGTGACTCTTGATGAGGGAATGGTAAGGCTCCATGGGAACGTAGGTTATGTGGCTGGTCAGCCGGAGGAGGTCGCCCGTATCCCGAATCCTACCGTGGATAACTATACCGGCGATTACTTCCACTATTTCATGGACGTAAAATTGGGCCGCAAACCGGGGCGGACTAGCCCTGACGAGACCACCTTTTTCATCAATGCGGGCACCCAGGGACTCCAGTTCGCAGCCTGCGCCGGCCGGGTCTACCAAATGGCTAAAGAGAAAGGGATGGGCCGCGAGTTACCCACCGAGTGGTTTACTCAAGACATTCGGGACTAGAATACAGCCTGTATGACGGCGCTTTTAAGTTCATTCGCGGCCGTTGGTAGACGAACGCATGCTCGTGGCATGCGGGCGGCATGTGTGCTGATAGCGCTCATTGCTGCACTCCAATTGCTCGTCGGTTGTGGGTCTAGTCGCTCAATCGAGCAGCTGGAGTTACCCGAGGCGCTCAAAGAACTCCGCGATGACCGTGAACTGGCGTCGCTTCGGGTGGCCTTGAAACAGAGTTTGCGATTCCTCGATGGCGTGCCCAAGGAACGCGTCCTGGGGGAGTGGCCACAGAAAGTGACGGCGGAAGATGTCCGAACGTTGCTCACTGAATTTTTGTCACTTCTAGAAGATCTGCCGAAATCGGGAGGAGAATGGCCAGGCCGACTAGCGGAGCAGTTTGAATTCATCCCCGCACCTCGGAGCGTGGTACGGGAGGACATCCTATTCACGGGCTACTACCAACCGGTGATTGACGCCAGTCTGGTAAAAAATGCTGATTACCGGTACCCGGTTTATCGGAAGCCGGATGACCTATCGGGACTTCAACGACGATCTCGGGAGAGGCTCGGATACTCTCGTTACGAAATCGATGTTCTCGGGAAGCTCGAGGGTGGGGGTTATGAAATTGCATGGCTGCGGGACCCGGTGGATCGCTTCTTTTTGCATGTTCAGGGTTCAGGGCTTCTACGGATGACCGACGGCCGGGAGGTACCACTCAACTTCGCGGCCACCAACGGGAGACGTTACACGAGCATTGGGAAGATCCTTATCAAGGAGGGTAAGTTGACCCATGAGTCAATGTCGATGCAACGGATTCGGGCCTGGCTTGCAGATTTTCCGGCTGAACGTGAGGCGCTGTTTGCTCGGAATGAACGTTACGTCTTCTTTCGCTTGGGGGAGGTAGGGCCCCTGGGAAGCCTGGAGGTACCGCTCACAGCTGGCCGATCGGTCGCTACGGACCATCGACTCTACCCCAAGGGTGCCCTTCTGTTCGTTGTGACCCGGACGCCAATGTTAGGCGCGGATGGCGGGCTGGTCGGTTGGCGCCCGTTCAGGCGATTTGTCCTCAATCAGGACACCGGTGCGGCCATTCGGGGTCCGGCTCGGGTAGATATCTATTTCGGGACAGGTGATGAGGCGGGGGCGGCGGCAGGATATATGAAGAGTACGGGTAAGCTTTATCTCCTGATGAAGCGGGGAGTGGCGCCACTTAACTGACGGCGCCGAGGAATGAAACAGCGAAAGGGGAAATCATGGGATCGGTTTTGTTGCTGGGGCCAGAGGATATGAAAGGGCTCATCACCATGAAGGAGGCGGTGGATGCCATGGAGCAGGGCTACAAGGACTGGGCTCAGAACCGAGATCTCGGGGCACTGCGACGCCGCGTGCATTCGGTCGCCAACGCGCGGGTCACTGTCCATCAGGGCGCGCCCAACTCGGCTGGAGTTACCGGTACCTTGTCTCACTGCGAGCTATTAAAAATACACGATGATGGCATCCAAACCTACACTACTCGTGGGCGCCCGGTGCGGGTGATGTTTGACGGCAACAGCGCCGAGCTTAAGTGCATCACGGTAGGTGAGATTCGCGTCAAAGAGCTACCCGAGGCTAATAATGTGGTGAACGTTCAGACCGCCTGCTCCACCGCCGTGGGGATCAAGCATCTAGCACGCCAGAGCTCCAAGGTGGTAGGGGTGCTAGGCTCTAGGGCCCAAGCGGAATGCCAATTGCTCGCGTGCAAGGCGGTCATACCCGGTATTGAAGAGGCAAAAGTTTACAGTCCCAACCCGGAGAATCGAGTCAAGTTCGCGGCTAAGATGACCGAACTCGCGGACATTGAGGTTCGGCCTGTTTCCACGAACCACGAGGCTATTCAGGGGGTGGATGTGTTGTTGTCGGTGACGAACTCCAACATCCCCACCTTTGATGGAGACTGGCTGGAGCCTGGAGTCCATCTGTGCTCCATTGTTTCCAGTAACATTGGGCTCCAGCGCGGCGGTTTCATCCAGCAGAAGCGGCGTGAGGTGGACGACAAAACTCTGAAACGCTGTGACATCATCGTCTGCAACTCAAAGAGGCAGGAGATCCTGGACGAGCCGGGGGTGTTGTGGGATCCGGTCCAACAGGGGGTCATTACCTGGGACGACGTATGGGATCTCGGGGAGGTTTTGTCCGGCCAGGTGCCTGGCCGGACCTCAGAGGAGCAGATCAGTTTCTACAAGAACAACGCCTTCTGGGGCATAGGTGACCAGGTTATTGGTGAGCTGCTGTACCAGCGCGCGGTGGATAAGGGTCTAGGCACCGAACTACCAATCGACGGGGCCGAGTACCGAGAAGCCTAGCCTTTGCGCCGAGTTGGGGCTGTCAATCCTACGTGGCGTTGTTGGATCTTTCGAGGATCTCGATGCGGACGTTATCTGGAGCGTGAACGAAGGCAATCTTTAGGCCGGGACGGAGCAGGCGTGGTTCCGAGAACAAGTCTGCACCCCGTGCCTTTAGGTCCGCTACGGCCTCGTCGAGGTTCTCCACCCGCAATCCAAAGTGGTCGAGGCCAACATACGGACTGTCGGGTGCGAGTTCATGTGTCGGTTTGGCCTTTGCGATGCAAATGGTAAGGCCATCAATCTCCAGGTCGACTCTTGGCTGTCCATCGGTCTGTATGGATTTGACAATACTTGCGTCGAACATGTCGTGGTAGTACTGCGCCGTCGTCTCGGGGTCCCGGCTCCTTAGATGGATGTGGTCCCTTGTGTACCTGGGCATGAGCGTCCTCCGTGTCGGTTGTCGGTGCATTTTGGCGGGGGTCCGCATGCTATCCCCCATCGGGCGTAACATCAACGAGGTGGTTTAGCGTCGGTGGTGCGGCGCCGGTCCGTTGAGTTCCACGCTAGCGGGGCCATCAGGCCGACGCTCACGAAAGAGAGGAAGGCCATCCCCCAAAAGATCGTGGATAGCTCCCACATACCAAGGAGCAGGCCGATTCCGGACACCCCCGCCGTTTTGGCGATCTGCTGGCATAGGCGGTCTAGGGAGATGACGCCTCCGCGCAGTTCTGGCGGGGCATTTTGCGTCAACAGACTCTTCTGCATCGGAGAGATTACACCGTTGGCCACTCCGTAGAACAGAAGCACCAGGGCCATGGTTTTCATGTCGGGGGTGAAAGGGAACGCTAGAAGGGCAAACCCGCTCACCACAAAGGCGCCTAGGACTAGGCTACCCTTGTCCCATGACGAGGCCAAACGGCCTGCCTGGCTGGAAGTGACCATGGCCCCCAGGGCGGGGAAGGACCGCAGTAGTCCTGCCCCAGCAGTGGAGAGGCCGTGGCTCCTGATTACGAATAGGGGCAGATAGGTGAAGAACCCATAGTCTAGGAAGAATCGCAGGAAACCCGCGGCGAAAGCCAATAACAGCCGCGGGTTCTTGACGACCCGCGCCACGTCCTTGACGTAGCGTCCCAGAGAAGTGACCCCTTTTCTGCGGGTCTCCGGCATCCACCGAAGTACCAGCAACCCCAACGGGATGGCAGCTGCATAGGATAGGAACGGCCACCGCCACCCGACTAGGGCCAGTACGCCCCCAAGAGGTGGCAACACCAGCTCTCCGACACGGTCGATGAATACCTTCAGGCCTTGGCCGGACACCTCACGGTGGTCTTCCAACAAGTCACCGATCAGCACGATGGTGAGGGGAATGACTCCGCTGAAACCTATGCCCTGAAGCGCGCGCAGAGCCAGTACCCAACCAAAGTTGGGGGCTAAGGCTACGGCAGTTCCCGCTACACCGAATATGATCAGACCGGCGGCCAGAAGGGGCCGTCGGCCGTAGCGGTCAGCCGCGAACCCCAGCAGCGGCGCCAGGATTATGGCTGGAGCACTGTAGACCGCAATGACGAGGCCAATGTCGGCATCGGTGATGCCGAGTGGCGCGATCATCGCAGGTAGCACCGGTTGGATGAGGTTAATTCCCATGATGACCATCACGCTGGACGCATAGATTAGCCCAAGGGAGCGTCGGAGGTCCTTGGACAACCCGCCTAGATCGAACAGGGAGTATAACGAAAAGTGCATTGAGAGCCTTAGTGCAAGTGTACGCAGAGAGGGTCATAGCAGGCAAGCCTTTCGATTCATCCTTTCAACTCAACGTTGGGACTGTTAGATTTTCTTGCAGGGGGAGGCAGAGAATGAGCCTATCTATTTGGGTTGGGGTGATCGGTGTATGTGCGTCCGCCCTGCTGTCGGGTTGGTTTCGGGGCCGTCTGAGAAAGGCTGAACGCTACTGGCTTGTAGGTCTTGCTGCCACGGTGCCGGCGTGGATTATCTTATTGATGGTGTTGTTGGGTGAGTTGTCCGCGGAGCACTCGGAAAAGGGAATGAAGGCTGTTCTCGCGGGCGGAACCGCCGCTGGACTCCTAGGTGTCATTGCGACGGAGTTTTGCGTGAGACGGCTCAAGGGATGTCTTGCCCAAGTGTCCGGGGCATTCTACTGGTTACTTGGCACTCTAGCACTGGTGCCTTCCTGGACGTTCATGCTGTGGAGGATGTGGTGAGGCTAAGCTTGGCGCTGACGCCGGTCGTGCTCTTATTTCCAGCAACGGTTTATGGTCACGGCGGTGCCCCGCACGAGCCATTGCCTTTTGACGTGGTGGTGACGCTATTCAGAATGGTCCATTGGAATTTTCGCGCGGATATTCTTCTTGTACTAATACTCGCAGCCGTTGTTTACCTTCTGGGATGGTTCCGCCTTCGTAGACACGCCGAGGGTGCCGCGACCGTATTCGGACTAGCGCTTTACATCGGCGGTGTTGCAGCGCTCGTGACCGCATTGGTGTCTCCGGTGGACCGTTTGGCTGTGGAACGCCTCAGCATGCACATGGTGCAGCACATCTTACTGTTGATGGTTGCTCCCCTGGGGATTCTGCTGGCGAATCCATTTCCCGCCGTGATTTGGGGGCTTCCCGCTTGGATCCGGGAGCACTTTGCCGCACTGTTTCGCGAAGGTGGCTTGCTGCGATCCGTACTATCCATGCTGACGTTACTACCCGTGGCTTGGATCGTCTATGTGGCTAATCTCTGGGCTTGGCACCACCCCGCACTGTATCAGGCTGCTCTGGAAGTCTGGTGGTTGCACGACCTTGAACACTGTTTATTTTTCGGTACGGCTATGCTTTTCTGGTGTCCCATCACTAACTCGGCGCCGCTGTCCCGCGCTGCACGCTCATTGGGGTCGAGAGTGATCTATTTGCTGGCAGCGACACTTCAGAATATCCTTCTGGGAATGGCCATCTCCTTACCCGAACGTGTCCTGTACCCGTTCTATGGGTTTGGTCGCGTCATCGAACGGTTGAGCCCGATCCAGGACCAGGCCCTTGGGGGCGGTATCATGTGGGTCAGCGCTCACATGTACATTATCCCGATCTTAGTGTTGGTGGCCCGCAGGCTGATAGCCGAGGACGAGGCAGTGAACTCCGCAGGTGAGCGCGGGGATCGGGATCTTACCCGGGCTTGATGCGGGTATCGCTCAGCCCATCAAACGCGACGGTGTGCACGAAGATCTCTCTAGGCACAAGATATGGACGATTTACCTAGGGAAACTAAACTTTGCTTCCAGTCCTCATTACCACCTGGAGGTTCCAGGTAGGTCCTTTCTGATGAAATACGATCAAAGAAGGAAGGCAATCAGTTACGGAAACCCCCTTAGGAGATTTGGCTTAACCCACCTTGGGCCTTTCAACGCACGGACTCTTTTGGGAAGTCTAATTGGCGTGAAGCTCTTTCCGAGCACGCACGTGTTGCTGTGGGCTGCGCTTATTATACTAGCGTGCCCTGTCGCGATTGGCGCCGCGGTAGAGGATCAACTCAAAAAGTTGGGCTTCATGGTCCAGGAAAGTTTTGTGCAAGCGCCGAATTTCATTTCCGAGGATGTTACTGGGAAGCACGTTGACTCGGCGAGTTTCGCTGGAAAGCTGGTGCTGCTCAACTTCTGGGCTACGTGGTGTCCTCCTTGTCGACTGGAAATGCCGACAATGGGTCGGCTTCATGGTGAATTCCACGGACGGGGACTGGAGGTGGTTGCGGTCAATCTCATGGAAACACGTGATCAAGTACGCGCGTTCGTGGAGGAGCAGGAGCTGACCTACCCCATATTGTTAGACCGGCATGGGGAGATCGCTGAACGGTACGGTGTGATGCGGTTGCCGGAAACGGTACTAATCGGCCGCAATGGTGAGGTTATCGGTAAGGCCATTGGATTTAAGGACTGGGACCGGGACGACGCACGCCAGCTTGTGGCTTCACTGCTCGGGGGGGCGGCGGTGGAGAGCTCTGCCACCAGGGGAGGCGGCGCAGTGGAAACGGTGCCGTGGGCCTTTCCGGATCTTGATCCCATTGCGTTCCGTGTTGGGCCAATATCGGTGCGGTGGTACGGCCTTATGTACATGTTCGGGTTCATTGGTGGCTATTTCGTGGTTCGATGGATTGCTCGAAGGAGGGGTCCCACGCTCGACAACGAGCAATTGATTGAGCTCATCACCTACGTGGCTGTTGGTGTGGTACTAGGCGGGCGGTTGGGTTACGCCGTCTTCTATAACCTTTCGTATTATTTCGCGTACCCGTTGCAATTGTTGGCGTTTTGGCAGGGCGGCATGTCGTTCCACGGTGGTCTGATTGGGGCAGTGCTCGCCGGGTGGTGGTACGTACGCAAGCGGGGATTATCGTTTTATCCAGCGGCCGATTGCATCTTTGCCGCAGCACCCCTTGGTTTGGGCTTTGGGCGATTGGGAAACTTCATCAATGGCGAGTTGTACGGCCGCCCGACGGAGGTGGCATGGGGGATAGTCTTCCCGGATGGCGGTCCGCTACCGCGCCATCCCTCCCAGCTTTATGAGGCCTTTTTAGAAGGTGGTGTCCTGCTGGTTTTGTTGTTGTGGCTAAGTTCCCGGGTGCGGACCGATGGAATTCTGACTTGGGCGTTCATTGGCGGCTACGGTGTCACCCGATTCGCGGTCGAGTTCTTCCGTGAACCAGATGCCCATCTTGGGCTTATTTGGGGTTTGTCGCGGGGGCAGTTTCTCAGTGCGTTAATGGTAGCAGCGGCTGCGGGGTTTTTCTGGAGATATTCTCAAGGACTGGCAGCCCCAGACCGCCGGACCCCGATGGTTTAGCGTCATTCGTCCATTTCGCCGAAGTAATCTCTGAGAATCCTCTCTTTCACGTACTCTAAAGCACCGAGGTCGTGGAGAATATCGCCACCGGTGTCGTAAAAGAAGATGTCGCCGTTCTTGTTCCGTCCCACCGCCATCAACCATTCGAGCTCGTCTCGGTCTTCAAGCAGGTAATTGATAGTCTGACTCGCACCGTTGCTGTCGATGATGGTGACCTTTGGGCTGATTCTTTTCTTCGGCTGGGTCATTTCTTCCTCCCCGCAACAATCTACACTAGTTGGCGTCTGTAACTCAACCCTGGGAGGCTGATATCAGGCACATTCTAGTCAGTTTGAGAATGTAAGTAATAAACTAGTTTAACAATATAATTACTTGATAATGCAAGAATTTATTATTTCATCTCAACGCTACAAAAGGTTCCAATACAATCAGTTAATGACGGCCGTAAGGGGGAATTTTTTCGGAAAGGAACACCCGGGGTGGACTTGCTGGGCCATTCAATCTCTAGCTGTAACGTGCCATCTGTTTGGCGCTAATGTTACCGGATTAATTGAGATCTAGAATGCCCCTCTTACCTCACTCGGTGGGTGTAGGGATATCCCCAATGCTTCAACAAGTTACCGAGATAGGGTAAATATCGAACGCTCTGGCGGTTCTCCGCCGAGCGGGCGAGGAGGCCGTTTCATCGCATGGAATACGATCGGCGTTTTCTCAAGGGCATCAGCGAGTTTGACCGGGGACTCTTTTACCGGGCCCACGAGACCTGGGAGGAACTCTGGCTCGAGGATCGAGGATCCGAGCGCGGGTTCTATCAGGGTCTCATTCAGTTGGCTGCGGCTTATTTTAAGTGGGAACAGGAGGTACCCCGGGGTGCACTCAAGCTGTTGCGTTCGGCTGTTCCAAAGCTTGAACTCTATCGTCCGCTCTGTTTGGGTGTCAACGTAACCAAGCTCCTGGAAGGCGTCGCAGTCGATCTGGCCGTTGTGGAAGCATGGTGTGGTAGAGGCGGAGGGGCCCCAGAGTTGCGCCCCCCGCAATTGTCTCCGGAGGGTGTATCCACACCCGACTCTCGAACTTCCCTCGGATAGTCCGCGGGGGAAAGCGCGACCAAATGTCAATTCCTCCTCAGGTCATCGCTCTGTGCGCTTCCCTATCCTACGCCTGTGTTTTGGTGACGTCGCGCCGGGGTATGCGTTACTCGACACCCAAAACCGTGACCCTGATCTCTTTGATTGTGCACACTGTCAGCACTTGGATCGCGGTGTTTCTGACTGGCGGGATTCCCCGAGTGGATTCCGTGGCCGTCTATGTCTTCATCGTGGCAGGCATGCTGCAGCCCATTATCCGCCTATGTACTTACACCGGGGTGCAGAGGGTTGGGGCAGCCCGTAGCAGCCCCATCCGATCGACTCACCCCATGTTCGGTGTTTGCGTGGCTATAACGATGTTGGGCGAAGACGCCACCTTGTTGGTCCTGGCAGGGGTGTTGTCGGTGGTCTGTGGTATTGTGCTTATCACTTGGAGGCCAGCTTCAGAGGTGCAGTCGTTTCGCTGGTGGGAGTTTTTGTTCCCGTTCACCGCTTCTCTGCTGGCGGGAATCGTTCACCCGATGCGCCGTTATGCCCTTTCCATCTCCCACGAGCCCTTGTTTTTTGCGGCACTGGTCGGTGTCGTTTCTTTGATCTGCTTCCTTGCTTATACGCCATTCGCCCGCGAGTCGCTGGTCTGGGATCGGCGCGCCATGTTACCGTTCTTGGCCGCCGGTACCGCCGAAACCTGCGGCATCTTATTGGTGATTACGGCGCTGGGCATCGGTAGCGTCATTACTGTTTCGCCGCTAGTGGGAATCAGCCCGTTGTGGGTGCTGCTGGGCACGGTGATCTTCCTCCGAGACTTAGAACAAATACGGCCTCAGACCATTGCTGGCGCGTTTTGCGTTGTCGCGGGTACTGCGGCCATTTCCTTGGGAGGGTGAACACGGAAGTTCCAAGCGGGACCGACGAGCGCCAATCCCTGATTCCTATTTCGGAATGCGGCGCCTACAATCACTGAGAAGCCTGAAGTGCTCTCATCCGCTCCATCCAAGGTTTGCTGAGCATTAGATAGATCCATGCCGCTACCAGATACAGTAGCACGATACCCCATAAGCTGAGCTCGTAGTCCCGGGTCGCGTCAAAGATTGCGCCGGCGACCACGGGGCCAAAAAAGCCGCCCCACTGGTAGACGAAACCCATGTTGCCGCGAACCTTGGCGAAATGCTGTCGTCCGTAGAAATCCCCTACCATAGCCCAGGTCACAGGGAACACGGCTTCCACTACTACCAACAAGGGCAAGGACAGTATCAGCCACGGCGTCGATTGGGCGTAGATCAACACTACGAGACCCGCTGCTGATACCACCATACAGGCTGCCATGATCCGGGCTTTGTTGTAGTGGTCGGCCAGTGAGGCGACCACTAGGTGTGTAGGAAGTGAGAGACCTGCAAATATACTGAGGAGCCAGCTTGCAGTTAATTCTTCCATTCCCTTCCACACCAAAATCGGGACGAAATGGACAATGATGGTCGTAAGCCCTAGCACGCGGAAGAGGGTGGCGGTGACGATGAGCCAGAAAGGAGCACCGCGCATCGCCTCCCAGATCCCGACATCGGTGCCGTTCGTTGTCGAGTGAGCCGTGGACCGGGAATCATGTTCATGGGAACGTGGCGTGGGACTTTCTCCGTCTGGTAAGAGACCCATGCTCTCCGGTGAGCGGCGCACCATTGCTGCCAGTGGAGTACCTAGTAAGAGGAAGCCAGCACCTGCGAACATGACACCCCAGCGCCAGCCGTAGTAGTGAACGACTAAGGCCAATATTGGGGCCAGCAGTGCACCGCCCACGCCGATCGAACAGCTGACCAGCGCCATGGCCCTGGCCCGCCAGCGGGAAAACCAGCTATTGGCTAATACCATCGGGCCATGCATGAAGCCCGCGCCGAAGGCCAAGGAAATGACGCCCATGTAGACGATCAGAAAGTTTACATAGGTGTCGATCCAAAACAGCAGGGCATAACCCAAGCCCGTGAGCAGCACGGCCACCATCATGACCGGGCGTGGCCCAAATCGGTCGATCATATAACCCGCCAACGGGCCTTCGAGGGCACCCTCTGCTCGGGCTAGGGAAAACACGAGAGAGGTCCTTGCGCGGTTGATGTTTAAGTCTGTACTGAGCGGCAGAAAGAAGACAGTAAAGCCGTAGAAGTGGAAGCCCCCTCCGAGCCACCTAAAGAGGCAACCTACGAGGACCATTCGCCAGCCGTAGAAGGAGAGGTGTGCCCGCGTTGTTTGGAGGCGATTCTTGAGGCCCATGGGAAGCGGCGGCCCCTACGGGCCCGCGTCTCCCGTCACGTTGCCCCCAATCATCTTGATGATTAAGGCGGTGATGTCTGGCGGTGACTCGGTCTCACGGATACGACCGCCGGACAGGATATGCTGGTCGGAAGCTCCGGGTGAGATGGCTATGAATTTGTCGCCGATTAGCCCCCTGGAGCGGGCGGACGCGATGGCGTCTTCTTCGATCACCACGCCCGGGTTGATTCGCAGAGTCAGTCGGGCACGGTCTTCGACCAGGGCCATAGAATCCACTCGGCCAACACTGACACCGGCAATTTCTACCGTGTCGCCTCGTCGGAGCCCGGCAACATTGGCAAAGTCGGCATAGACCACGTATCCGGAGTTTCCAAAGGCGTCGAGCTTGCCCAGCCGTATGGCGAGGTAGCCAAGGCAAATCAATCCCGCCAACACGAAGATACCGACGATGATTTCCGTGGATCTATGGTTCATTTGATTTCTGCCTATGTTGAGGCTTCGCTGTCTAGAAACCTCCGCACCGTTGGATTGGGTGAGCGGAGTAGCTCTCTCGCGGGACCACTGTCGACGATCACTCCGTCGGCCAACATAGCTACGTGGTGTGATATTGTAAAGACTTTAGGAATGTCGTGGCTCACGATGACGCCAGTGAAGCCGACTCGACTTTGCATCGCGGCGATTAGCTGATGGATGCTTTGTCCTAGCAGGGGGTCAAGGCCGGTGGTTGGTTCGTCAAACAATACGATCCTCGGATCGGTCACCAACGCACGGGCGAACCCGGCCCGTTTCTTCATACCGCCGCTGACCTCCGCCGGGTACTTGTAGCCCATATCCTTGAGCCCCACGTCATCCAGCCGTTCCCGCACTTTTCGGCCAATGGCCTCTTCGCTGAGCGGTGTCCTTTCGCGCAACGGGAAGGCCACGTTGTCAAAGATCGACATGGAATCCAACAGCGCGGCGCCCTGGAATAGAAAGCCAAACCTTTGTCGAATTTCATTCAACGGTTTCTGCCCCAATTGGGTGATGTCCGTGCCGTCGATGCGAATCTGC
The DNA here is from genome assembly GCA_964438895.1 of uncultured Syntrophobacterales bacterium. Taxonomy (GTDB): domain Bacteria; phylum Desulfobacterota; class Binatia; order UBA9968; family JAJDTQ01; genus JAJDTQ01. The sequence continues at coordinate 39,688 of CAYTMJ010000018.1, forward strand.
CCGTGGTCGGGAAGTAGCAGTGCGATCATGATCTTAAGGAGTACGGTTTTACCGGAGCCGCTGCCGCCAATGATGGTTGTGATCCCACCTTCCTCAATGATCAAGCTAGTCCCTCTTAGCACCTCCTGGTGGGCGAAGTTCTTGAAAATGTTTATTACTTCAATCATGGAAGGCCCTGGATCGTGTTGTGGTGGAACATCGACGCTCCTAGAGCATGACGGACGTTAGAACGTAGTCCGACATCAGTATTAAAATGAAAGAAAGTACCACCGCTTCGGTGGTGGCTCGGCCCACGCCTGTGGCCATTGGGAGCGCGTGGAACCCCTTGTAGCAACATACCGACGTAATGATGAGTCCGAAGGTTGCAGATTTGACCAGCCCTTCGACGACATCCCGAAGCTGCACGGCCTGCTCCATACCGGAGAAATAGCTACCTGAGCCTAGGTCTAGTAGGCCAACGCCGACCAGGTACGCACCGTAGATGCCGATGACATTGAACATGCATGTTAAAAGCGGCATGGCGATGACGCCGGCGATTATGCGGGGCGACACCAAGTATTTAACGGGGTTAATGGCCATGGCGTGCATGGCATCAATCTGCTCTGTGACCCTCATGGAGGCTAACTCCGCTGCCATGGAGGACCCCGTCCTGCCGGTGACCATAAAGCCGGCCAACACCGGCCCTAGCTCCCGGAGGAGGCTCAGGGCCACGACCGCCCCCAAAAAACTCTCGGCGTTGAATTTCCGGAGGCTGTAGTATCCCTGGAGCCCCAGAACCATGCCAGTGAAAAGACCGGAGGCCAACACAACGAGTACGGATGCCACCCCGATGGCCCGTATTTGCTGTATAATGAGACGGAACTTAACGGGTGGACGCATCGCCCACGCTAAGGCGGAACCGAGGAAGATCACACCCGCGCCCATGCCTCCCGCAATACCTAGCGTCCGTTTGCCGATGTTTGTGAGGAGCGCGATCATGCTACGAGGAAGAGGAATATAGCACAGTACATGAACCGTCAGCCTATAATAAAATTGGGGTAGCTACAAGTTTTTATGGAGAGTCTGGAAGGATGGGGGCTGAGGGAAAATACCGTAGGTTGGGTGTCTTCATGAACGTACCAGAAACTATTGATCGGGTGCTTGGCGGACGGGTGGCGGTGGTGCAGCGTCGTGATGGCTTTCGTTTTTCGCTGGACTCCTTGTTGCTGGCCCGATTCGTCGAGCTTCAAGGACGTGAGCGTGTCGTCGATCTTGGGGCTGGCAACGGCGTCATTGCGCTGTGTCTTGCCATGTTGAATGACGAGGCAGTTGTTGTGGGGGTAGAACTTCAGGAGGCCATGGTGGAACGAGCTGTACGCGGAATAGCGCTGAATGGTCTGGCGGAGCGGGTGCATATAGTGAAGGGCGACGTCCGCGAAATGGGCAAGACTCTGAAGCCAGGGAGCTTCGATGCGGTGGCGTGTAATCCTCCCTACCGGCCGCTCCTGAGTGGGAGGGGTAATCCGGAACGCGAACGGCTACAGGCCCGCCATGAGGTAGAGGGCGGCCTCGCGGACTTCCTCCGTTCCGGGGCCGCCCTTCTCCGGCATCGCGGGCGGATGTGTTTAGTGTATCCTTCTGAAAGGGCAGTGGAGCTATTTTCGGCGATGCGACAGCACGATCTCGAACCCCGGCGTGTTCGGTTCGTCCATTCGTTCGCGGATGCCCCCGCAAACTTAGTGCTCGTCGAAGGGGTCAGGGGGGCTGGCACAAGCCTGACGGCTCTACCACCCCTGGTCATCTACCGGCGTGAGAACGAGTACACGGATGAGATGACCGGTTGGTTGGATGGTTAAGTCTTGGTTAGCTCGGACTTGACGCGGGTAAAAAACTACCCGCGTCTGCTCAAGTGGTTCAAGAACAGGTGCCGCAGGGAATTCCGGAGTTCGAGATCGCGGACACTGCTCAACTCGTTTTCGGGGAGCCGAGTAGTGTCGACTGTTGCCACAGGGGTGTCTGTATCTTTTGGGGGCGTGCTGGGGGGAATGTCCCCCACAACGAAGAAGATATTGGCGACTACCTCGCGCCCTAGCCGCTGATTGAGCGTCTCCATAATAATGTCTTTCATATATTGGAGTTGCTGCATCCATGTAGCGCCCCGAACCTTGACGAAGAGGGTGTCGTTACGAATCTTTTCGGGGCGAGCGTTACGGGCGACCGTCGGACCTACAGCGTCGTCCCATATCTCCCAGATCGCGTAGTCGTCCAGTCTCCGCCTAAGCGGCAGCTGTTGCACTGTACGGTCGAGGATTTCACCGAGTCGCTTCATGAACTCCCGTGGTTGACGCTGTCTTTTGTAGGGCACAAGCAATATAGCCGTTTAGGAGGTGGGGGATCAAGTAAGGGGGTACAAAGGGGAGTGGTGGAATATATCTTGACAACACAACATGTTGTAGGTAGTATGGTTACTTCGCACAATATACGCCTGACATCATCAATAGCACGCCACAAACAAAGGAAACATCGGTCGAAGACAGACTGGGAGTTTCCACCAGGGGGAAACCATGGCACCCATCACGACGACCACATCGGCCGCGCAAGACGGCGAGGAAGCCGGGAAAGGCGCGCGCCAGGAGCAGGGAATTCGTGTTCAGCGGTATTTCACCAAGGCCGGGTCTAATCCTTATGACGAGATTGAGTGGGAGACCCGTTCGGCCACCATCCAGAATGAGAATGGGAGAGTTGTTTTTGAGCAGAACGACATAGAGGTGCCCAAGGCCTGGTCGCAGATGGCTACCAATGTTGTGGCCTCTAAATATTTCCGTGGCCCTTTGGGGACGCCGCAGCGGGAGCGCACGGTTCGGCAGCTCATCAGCCGCGTTGTTGACACCGTCACGGGCTGGGGTCGGGCGGACGGTTATTTTGCGAAGGAAGATGACGCGCAGGCCTTCTCGGACGAGCTCACTCACATCCTCGTGCACCAGAAGGCGTGCTTCAATAGCCCTGTGTGGTTCAATTGCGGCATTGAGGAGAAACCTCAGTGTTCGGCGTGCTTTATTCTTTCGGTAGACGACACTATGGAGTCGATCCTCGATTGGTACCGGAAGGAAGGTGTGATCTTCAAGGGCGGCTCGGGCTCGGGTGTGAATCTATCCCGAATCCGTTCGGCAAAGGAAGAATTGGGCGGCGGTGGTACGGCGTCGGGGCCGGTGTCCTTCATGCGGGCAGCGGACGCGTCGGCGGGAGTCATTAAGTCCGGCGGCAAGACCCGACGAGCAGCGAAGATGGTCATTCTCGATGCTGATCATCCGGACGTTGTGGAATTCATTAACTGTAAAGTGGAGGAGGAGAAGAAGGCCTGGACCCTTATCGAAGCGGGATATGATGCCAGTCTTGATGGGCCGGCGTACGGTAGCGTGTTCTTCCAGAACGCCAACAACTCAGTGCGGGTGCCGGACGAGTTCATGGAACGGGTACTGGACGACGGAGAATGGAGCACCCGTTACGTTACCACTGGGGAGGTTTCGGAAACCTTTCGTGCGAGGGATATTCTTCGGATGATCGCGGAGGCCACCCATCTGTGCGGCGATCCCGGGATGCAGTTCGATACGACCATAAACGATTGGCACACTTGCTCAAATACCGGCCGTATCAGCGGTTCCAATCCGTGCTCGGAGTATATGCACTTAGACAACTCAGCTTGTAACTTGGCGTCGTTGAATTTACTCAAGTTCCTGCGCGATGACGGGGGTTTCGATACTGAGTCGTTTCGTCACACCGTAGATATTATCGTAACGGCGCAGGACATCCTGGTGGACAACTCGTCCTATCCCACCGAAGAAATAACCCAGAACGCGCACGATTTTCGGGAGCTAGGCTTAGGTTACGCTAACCTGGGGGCGCTGCTCATGTCCCTGGGGCTACCCTACGACTCTGATGCCGGACGGTCCTACGCGGCAGCGGTAACCGCCCTGCTTACCGGCGAGGGATATCTCCAGTCAGCCCACATCGCGTCGCGGCTGGGATCCTTTAGGGGCTACGACGTGAATGTAGAACCTATGCTCAAGGTGCTTGATATGCATCGTACTCACTCCCACAAGATCGCATCGTCGCATGTGCCGTTAGATCTTCTCACCACGGTGCGGGACGTGTGGGATACGGTATGTGAGGCTGGAGGGCACCATGGGGTAAGGAATTCGCAAATTTCGGTGTTAGCGCCTACCGGCACTATCGCCTTCATGATGGACTGCGACACTACAGGGGTGGAGCCGGATATTGCCTTAGTGAAGTATAAGAGGCTCGTGGGCGGTGGTATGCTCACGATCGTAAATAACACCGTTCCACGTTCGCTGAAGCGGCTCGGGTACGATGCCAGGCAGACCCAAGAGATCATGGAGTACATCGATGAGCAGGGCACGATCGAGGGGGCGCCGCATCTTCGGGAAGAAGACCTGCCGGTATTTGACTGTGCGTTCAAGCCCGCCAAGGGGAGTCGCGCAATACATTACATGGGCCATATCAGGATGATGGGCTCCACGCAGCCGTTCATTTCGGGTGCTATTTCCAAGACAATTAATATGCCGTCCGAGGCCTCAGTTGACGAAATCAGCCAGGCCTACGTGGAGGCCTGGAAACTCGGCGTTAAGGCTGTCGCAGTTTATAGGGACGGCTCCAAGCGCACTCAGCCTCTAAGCACTAATGGCAAGAGCGATACGCCGAAGGAGGCGGTGAACTCGCGTCCATTACGGAATAAATTGTCGGACGAGCGTAGGTCTATTACGCACAAATTTGATATTGCGGGACATGAGGGATACATAACTGCGGGCATGTACGAAGATGGGCAGCCGGGTGAAATCTTCATCACCATGTCTAAGGAAGGCTCTACCATTTCCGGCCTGATGGACTCCTTCGCCACCGCTATCTCTTTGGCGCTTCAATACGGTGTTCCCTTACGGGTTCTGGTGGATAAATTTAGCCACATGCGCTTCGAGCCTTCGGGTTTCACGAAGAACCCAGACATTCCCATGGCCAAGTCCATAATGGACTATCTCTTCCGTTGGCTCGCGAGTAAGTTTCTGGACGGCAAAGCCCAGACGGAGGTGGGGGTTGTCTCGCGGGTTGCCGAAGAGCTGGCTGCAATGCCGAATTTGGCGGAGAAGTTGAAAGAGGACTCAGGTGACGGATATAGCATGGCCGCCGAAGGCTTTTACCAACAGGACGCCCCATCCTGTTCTGACTGCGGCGCCATCATGGTACGTAGCGGCGCCTGCTATAAGTGCATGAATTGCGGTTCAGTGAGCGGTTGTTCCTAAGGCATTTGCCGGGGTTTTCAACATTTTGTGCTGTAGGGACAATCTCTACACTTTGACGAAAGGGACCCTGGAACCTTGGTACCAGGGTCCCTTTCGTTGTATCTTCGCACAACCTGTACTTACCCCGGACGTTGTTGTTGTAATGTGTTTGAAGGAACTTAGGGGATGTTTCTGGTGACAAACCACGGAATGCGGAGTGGAGTTGTGGTAGGTGGTGGGGCTCTTAGGCAGGTCCTGCGAGGAGGTGATATCGGACTCCTCGGAGCCACTGCCTGTACGTCCACGGAATCCTAGTAAGGCGTACTATAATTGGGGCTGATGACTGGGTTAGTGCGACTTTCGTGAGGGCCGCGTTCTTGCGGTTCTTATAGGGAACTGTAAAACACCATGGCACGGAAGACTATCGACCGTTGTGCTGAGATCGTGTGCACCGTCGGTTACGTGGGACTGTGTCCTGGGGCGCCAGGCACAGCGGCTAGTGCAGTTGCTGTGCTCGCTTATCTCCTGATTTCACCCTTACAACAGGTTTCGTTGCTGATCCCAGTCGCTGTTATTGCATTTGTATTGGGCGGGTTGAGCGTATGTGTGGTGTTACGGCGCGACGGCAAAGAGAAGGACCCCTCCTCTGTTGTGTGCGACGAGGTGGTGGGGCAATGGGTGACGCTGGTGAGCGTAAGTGGCTCCGGCCGCTGGCAGTTCATTTTGCCCGCGTTCCTTTTATTCCGTCTTTTCGACGTGTGGAAACCGCCGCCGGTATCGTTCTTTGACCGACGCTCGGGCGCTTGGTACGTCATGTTGGACGACGTCATGGCCGGAATCTGCGCAAACATGACGACTCACCTGCTCCTAGTTCTGATTGGGTTGGTCGGCTGAAGTGCCTCTCCACGTGGAAACGTAGGATGCTTATATTACCTTACGAACTAGAAGGTGCGAGGTCGAAAGGGTGCGTGGGCTATTGGTCTAACCGCAAGAGCCGTGAAGCGTTGTCGCCGAAAATCTTCTGCTTATCCGCGTTGGAAATCCGCACGTTGCGTACGGCGTCGACCGAACGGTTAAGCGGAATCGGCACAGGAGGGAAGTCACTTCCGAATAGCACGTGGTCCGCGCCCGCAGTTTCCACGGCGCACGCTATGGCCGGGGAATGGAGACTCACGGTGTCGTAGTAGAGTTGCTCGATGTAGGTGCTCGGCGCCCGCGGTAGCACGTCAGGCTCCCATGGGCCGAAGCTGTCGTCTTTGCGGAGTTCGTAGCCGAAGTCTAAGCGGCCAGGTAGCATCGGTAGGGCACCGCCTACATGGGAACAGATCATAACGAGGTTCGGAAATCGTTCGAAGCCACCGGACAGAATGAAACGGGCTAAGGAAAGGGTGGTATCGAATGGTCGTCCGACCATTTCGGGTAGCCGAAATATTTCCATCCGCTCAGAGCCGATGGTCACTCGCGGCGGGTGGACGAACAGCGGTACGTCGAGGTCGGTCACTAGCTCGAAAAATGGTACAGCGTTGGGCGAATCTAGGTATTCCCCCGCGACACTCGAGTTGATCATAATCCCCTTGAGCCCGTAATCGCGTACCGCTCGCTCGGTTTCTTTGAGGAACTGGTCGTCGCCGAAGGGCACTGCGCATGCCAGGCCTAGCAGATGGTTTGAATGACGCGCGGAGATTTCGGCTGCGAATGTGTTGAACTCGTTAACGACCTCGAAGGAATCTTTTTCAGCGGGTGTACGGATCCAGTTGTTGCCGAATACTGTAAGGTCGATTCCTGCACTATCCTGTTCGTCCAGTAAACGGGGAATGTCGAAGATAGATTGCGGCGACTTGGGGTGGTGCCAAGCTGGCGGCATCAGATGGGCGTGACAATCAATGATCATGAAACGGTAACTAATGTATCCATGCCGTAGTTGCAAGACCGGCCTCGGGGTTTGGCAGAGCGATTGGGATACGTTCTGAGAGTCTTCGTCGGGGGATGGGTAATTAGCTCGCGAATCTCCGAAACGTTGGCAGTAGATTTTCGACCGTTGCGGCGCGTATACGCGTTTTGTTGGTGTTGTGCGCTATGCAAGGACGCACGTCCTCTTCCGCCATCCACGCCTCGTCGGCATAAGTTCCCTCATATCCACTCAGGATTCGCTTGACCGCTGGGTGGGACGGTGCTAACAAGGGCGGCCTTTAAACGCTACTGGAAGTTTACGTCAGGCACCTGGGTTACCCCGACGGTGCTTGTGGACGGTACCCGGAGACATCCCTATGAAGCTCGACATCGAATTTAACTCGGGCGCGCAACTCCCGATGGGCGCCATTCCTGAACTGGCGAAGGCCGCGGAGGACAGTGGGTTTGATTGCGCCTGGGGAGGGGAGGCCAACAACAAGGATCCGACAGTGATGTTAGCTGCGGCTGCTGCGGTGACCCGCCGCCTTGAGTTGGGTACGGCCGTATACCATATGTTAGGCCGGACTCCGGTGAGCATGGCTTTGCACGCCGCTGGGCTTGATGAGCTTTCGGGTGGGAGGTTCTTGTTCGGACTTGGTATCTCTAATCCCACTATAGCCAATTGGCATGGGGTAGTGTTCGATCACCCGTTGGGGCGCATTCGGGAGTACTTACATATTGTCCAGTCTGCTCTGCGCGGAGAGAAACTGGATTTCCGGGGCAAGTTCTACCAGGCTCGGGGTTTCAAGCTCGCGTTCAAGCCCTCTGGCCGAAGTATTCCTATCTACCTAGCAGCCTTTGGGCCGCAGATGAGCCGTCTGGCTGGCCGACTAAGCGACGGTGTACTAATTAACATGGCTAACCCGCCGGAAATACGGCGAATCGCGGAGAACGCGCGTGAAGGCGCGCGGCTTGCTGGCAAGGACCCAGACAAACTGGAGATCGTCTGCAAGGTCCGTTGTTGCGTGTCTGCAGACGAAGCGGCAGCGCGTCGGGCGTTGGGGCGAATCCTCACCTATTACGCGCTAGCGGACTACTATCGTGATCTACTAACACGTATGGGCTTTGGCGATGAAGTTGAGGTGATCCGCGAGGCTTGGCGTATGTCTGGTTTCCGCGCTGCAACCGAAGAGATTACGGATCGCCTGCTGGATGGGCTACCTTTGGTGGCGGGGGGGTCGGTGGCAGAAGTCCTAAAGCAGGTTCAGGCCTATGGCGAGGCCGGTGCCACGCGCGTAATACTGCCGTATGTTCCCTGTACAGACGACGTGGTGTCCGAAATCCGGGAGTTCATTGCCGCGTTCGCCCGTCGTTGAGGTGCGATAAGACGAAACTCGCCAAGCTCCATTTGGCTGTGCGTGAAGGGTATTTGATGGAAATGGCCGCTGGTGTTAGCCGCACAGAGGAGGTGTATCATCGCTTTTGAGTTGATCAATCCGGCTGGACTTGAGAACCCCGTCGGATATTCGCATTTGGCTAGGTTCTCTTCCGGTCACTTGGTACATGTGGCGGGGCAGGCCCCGTTTAACGCGGACGGCGAGGTGGTCGGTAGGAATGATCTCGTAGAGCAGTTCCGACAGGTGTGGAAGAATCTTCGAACGGCTGTCGAGGGTGCTGGAGGTAATCCTCAGAATTACGCTACGTTGACGATGTATGTGACTGACGTGAAGGCGTACCATGCTAACCGTAAAGAAATCGGCGCTTCTTACCGGGCGATCTTCGGAAAGCATTTCCCTGCGATTACCCTGATTCAGGTAACGGGACTCTACAACCCGGACTGTATGGTGGAAGTATCTGGCCTGGCCTGTATCGATTAATAGGTGGGTGTTGCCGGGCGGCAATCGTAGATTGCTCGGCGGTTCCCCTGTTCGGGTCTTTGGCTTGGAACTACGCTTACCGGAACCGCATGTACATGGACTGCGGGGCGGCAAGAGTCGTGTGTTTTGGCTGAACCTTTTCTCAAAGAGAAACGCTGTTACGTGGCGACATCTTTGCTCGATGTTATACTTGGAGACGAAGGCGAGTTGTGATTACGGAGTTGTCCTGGGTAGCATGTGTTTTGGCCGCGGTATGAGGCTCCAGCTCAAACAGTGGCTGTTAGCGTAGTATCTGGTTTTGTAGAGGACTGTTCGTCGAAAACCCAGACAAGATATTATGTTTGCTCGGCCTGAGGATCTGCTCGCGCTAAGAGGTCCAGTAATATCGCCTTATGACGTCTCTCGACCTCCACCAGTTGCCGGAGCAGTTGGCCGTAGGCTGGCGCGTGATGTGCCAGAAAGGAGGCATTGCCCGTAAGGCTTGCTTCGACTCGTTTCTGATCCTCCACATCCTGGTGTATTCGTTCCCAGTGATTCTTCCCGGATGGGATGCTTGAATCGAATTTTGCGACTCGGGCCCCGAGTTGTTCGATGCCTTTACATAGGAGGTCGATGCCTTTTTCTTTTTCGGCCACCATCACCCTTAACCGTTCGGCCATGAAATTGTAGGGGGCTTTCTCTGCGTGTAGTGTCAGCTGATTAGCGAGCCGGGCTAGGTCTCGGTAGGTGTCCGCGAGCACCGTCCGCGTTGCAAGGCCCTCTCGTTTCGCTTGATTGCGCATGAACCAGCCTGTGATGATCTCTGTTAGTGCCATCGGATTAGAATAGGACCATGGTTGGGCCATGTCAAGATGGTGGCGTGTTCTTGAAAAAACCTCGTAAAAACGGTACATTCAGCGTGACGAGATGGCTGTTCACACCCCCATAGATGTAGTTGACGAAGTGGATCCTGCAGCCCAAGATGGGACTGCGGGATCGGTGTTACTGGATGCGACCGAAGAGGTCGTGGATGACGATGACCAGTTGGAGGCGTCTTCCGGCGCACTGCTTCCGTTCGACTCGTTACAGAGTTATCTCTCGGAAATTCGCCGTTACCCCATACTGACGCGCGAGGAAGAGCACGAACTAGCTGTTCAGTATAAGCAGTACGGGGATGTCGAAGCGGCGTATAAACTGGTAAGGGCGAATCTACGCCTTGTTGTCATGATAGCCCGGGAGTATGAGCGCGCCTTTCGAAACCTCCTTGACCTGATACAGGAGGGCAATATCGGGCTCATGGAGAGTCTCAAGAACTTCGATCCTTATCGTGGAGTCCGGTTTCCATCCTACGCGGTTTGGTGGATCCGCGCCTACATCATCCGTTATCTGATGAATAATTGGCGTATGGTCAAACTGGGGACCACTCAGGCCCAGCGGCGACTATTCTTCAACCTGCGCAAGGAGAAGGAGAAACTAGAAGCCGAGGGCTTTGTGCCCGGCGCTAAGTTGATCGCACAGCGGCTCGATGTGAAAGAGTCTGAAGTGATTGAGATGGATCAGCGCCTCTCGGGTCGGGATCTGTCCACCGACGCGCCCATCGGCGAGGGTACAAGCACCACTCTCCTAAATACCTTATCGGACAATAGCCTCACTCCGGAGGAGCGTCTCGCGGAGGACGAATATCGCCAGGCGGTCAAGGAGCGTCTCAAGACCTTTGGGGAGGGCCTGAAGGATAAGGAGCTTGTAGTCTTTCAGGAGAGGCTGATTGCGGAGCAGCCGGTAACGCTACGAGAGATCGGTGAGCGGTACGGCATTAGCCGTGAGCGTGTACGCCAGATCGAGCACAGGGTCAAGAAAAAACTCAAGAACTATCTGTCGCAGGAGTTTGAGGTTTTGGAGGGCTTCAATGAGCGCGCTTGATGTCGCGGGTGCGATTCTGCTAAGAACCCCGTTATGAATTTTGAGAACAGTATCGAGATCGGTGTCGCCCGGGACACGGCCTGGGATTTCTTGTGGGACGTGGATCGGTTGATTGCCTGTGTTCCAGGGTGCGAGGAGGCAAGCACGGTCGAGGCCGGAAAGCTATACAACGCTCGAATGGTGGCTCGTGTTGGTCCATTCAAAGTCACATTTCCTATCAAAATCGAAGTTTTGGAGAACGAGCCGAAACAGCGGATAAAAGCTCGCGCTTCCGGTAGTGACAACAAGATAGGGAGTCACTTAAAGGTAGACTTAGACGTCTCGTTGGAGGAGAAGGGCGAGGCGACGCTACTGTCCTTCGTTGCCTCCGTCGATGTTCTTGGCAAACTGGCTACTTTAGGCCACAGCATTATCAAGCGTAAGGCCGACAACGATATGGTGAAGTTTGCTGAGGCCGTTAAGAAGGAACTTGAGGGAGGAGCCTGATTCATGCTGCGTCCGTTCCGTCTGGAAGAGCCTGAAAGTGTCAAGGAAGCATCCGATTCGTTAGCTCGGTACGGTGAATCGGCTAAGATCTACGCTGGCGGCACCGAGTTGCTGCTGGCCATGAAGGAAGGGCTCGTTCATTTCGATTGCCTCATTAATGTCAAAAAGATACCCGGGTTGGATCAGATCACTAACGGTAATGGGGCAGTGAGACTTGGGGCCTTGAGTACCCACCGGCAGCTCGAACGTTCGGAAACATTGCAACAAACACTTCCGGTTCTAGTAGAAATGGAACGGAATGTGGCGAATCTGCGCGTGAGGGAGGTCGGGACCATTGGGGGCAATCTGACATTTGCGGAGCCCCACGCGGATCCGGGGACTTTACTTCTCGCGCTGGACGCCACTGTAGTTGCGCAGAAATCCGACGGGTCTCGAGAGATTCCCATGAACAAGTTCTTTGTGGATGCATATGACGCGGCTCTAGAAGAAGACGAGGTTGTCACTGAGATCGTGATCCCGGTGCCCGCCGAACATGCCGCCGTGCGTTATCGTAAATTCGGATACCTGGAACGACCGAGCGCGGGTGTGGCGCTGCACGTGATTGCGGACAAGGCGCGGGAGTCAGTTCAGGACGTGAGGATCTCCGTGGGCTGCGTTGGGCCAAAGTCTATGCGGGTGGAAGAGGCGGAGACGGTGCTACGGCACAAGAGCCTCGCCGATGCCGCGACGCTAGTGGGTGAGGCCGGTGATATTGCGGGTCGGGCGGCAGACGCAATCAGCGATCTCCACGGATCGGCCGAATACAAGGAGCACATCGTCAAGGTCCTGTTGACACGGGCCTTCAATGACATTCGCGTGGAGCTGGCCGGTTAACCGGTCGTTTTCAACCATTACAACCGAGCGGAGGCCAACAGCTATGACAGACAGCGGACGGCAGACCCTCTCGCTATCCTTTAAGGTGAACGGTACCCAGTATGATGTTGAGGTAGAGCCGCACGAGCTTCTCCTTGACGTAATTCGAAAGCGCCTAGGCCTCACTGGGGCTAAGCGATCCTGCGATGTTCAGGTTTGTGGGGCATGTACGGTGCTCCTGGATGGTCGCCCGGTTAGCTCGTGTACCCTGCCGGCTTTTGAAGCAAGGGGCAAGGATGTTCTCACCATTGAGGGAATGGCCCAAGACGGGAAGTTGCACCCAATCCAGGAGGCGTTTATCGAGTACGGCGGTTTCCAGTGCGGCTTCTGTACCCCCGGAATGATACTTACAGCGAAGACTTTACTTGATGAGAATCCGAATCCTACGGAGGAGGAGGTAATCGAGTACATGAACGGAAACCTTTGCCGTTGTACTGGCTACAAGAAGATTGTGGAGTCTATTGTGAGTGTGGGGAAGGGTGGCGCGCAGGCTCCCTGAATACTATCCAAGACAATAAAAAGGGTAGGTGGTAAGCACACCTACCCTTTTTTTATGCGCGAATTTCAGTACGCATGAACTTTATGTAGGCTACACCGAAGCAAACGGCCACTAGGGCTATTAGCGTCAGGAACATTGGCCAGATTAACCGCAGGCTTTGCCCTAGGTTGAGCGGTGTGATGAGTAGCCCTTCGAGTTGTCCGATTTGTTCCGGCAGGATTGGCACAAGGCTCCGCGCCACCGGATTCAATAAGAGGCGCACTGACTCGCTGTACAAAAGGCTTGGTGACATACGTGCCAGGACGGTTTCAATGGTCGCAAGTCGGCTGGCTTCCGCGGCGGTCCCGGGGTTTGGGATGATAAGCCCGGCAACAAATCCGGCAAGGACACCAATGAAAATTCCGAGGAACAGCCAGATGGCTATGGCGGCGAGAGCCGCGGTGACTGTTTTCCGGAGCAACATGGATAGCAGCATGGCCAGGGCTAGCCAGAAGCCGGTATATGCGATACCGACGATGGCGAAAAACAGCATTCGCCAGAGCTCTTCGGCGTTAGGAAAGAATCCGATGAGGTTTATACCGAGACCAATCACTACTAGGAGGATCGATACCCACAGAATGGCGAGTGTGGTCAAGCCGGCCAGGAACTTGCCGTTGATTAGGCTGTCGCGATAGATAGGTTGTGAGAGCACTCGACTTAGTGTGCCCCGTCCGTATTCACCGCTAATACTGTCAAAACCAAGGGTAATACCCACCAACGGACCAAAGAACCCGAGAAAGGTGGCAAGGGAAAAGAAGAGAGACTCTGTGGTGAGGAGCGCGAGGAATGCGTGTTGGGTTGGGTTACTTTGAACCGCCTGCTGGATCGCCTGCCCCGCTATGTAGACCGCCAGAATTCCCGGCAGCATGATCAAGGCGAGAAGGATCATGAAGCGAAAACTACTAAAATGGTCGGACAGCTCTTTCCAATAGACGACGAGCATTTCTCAAGCCTCCCTGAAATACTTAAGGTAGATTTCTTCGAGGGTGGGGTCTTCGGCGCGAAGTTGTAGGAGGTCGAGCCCCTTGTCCCGTATCAATGTCATAAGTTCCGGTCTCACATCGCGGGTACAACGGATGAACCAGCCGGCGTCTCGGCGTTCACATTGGTTGACCCCCGGTAGGGCGCCTAGGGCTTCCTCTAGGGGGTAGTCATTGCTGACCTCCACGAGGAAGTTCCACTGGTGTTCTTGGAGGATCGCTTTGCCAAGTTCACTGGGGCTTCCCTGTACGATCATTCGACTGTTGACAATAATGCCAATACGTTGGCATACCATTTGCACTTGATGCAGCAGATGGGAACATAGCAATACCGTAAGATTACGCTCGTTTTGAAGTTTGGTGATCAGATCGAGAAGGCGCTTCACCCCATCGGGATCGATTCCCAAGGTAGGCTCATCCAGGACAATGACCTCAGGCTCCTTCACTAACACTTCAGCGATTCCCAACCGCTGTTTCATACCACGGGAAAACTCTCGCACTGGGCGGTCGGCGTCGGCGGCTAGGCCTACCTGATCGAGCCCCTGGTGGAGTAGGGCGTCCAGCCTGTTTTGCTTGATTTGGTTGAGTCGGGCTATATATGCGAGGTTTTCGCGCGCGGTTAGATCCTCATAGAAACCGGGATTCTCCGGGAGGTAGCCGACGCGTCGTTTGACCTCCAATGGTTGTATCGTGGGGTTGAACCCGCACACAGATACTGTCCCGTTCGTGGGTTCGGTGAGCCCCAACAGCATCAGTATAGTCGTGGTTTTGCCAGCGCCATTGGGGCCGAGAAAACCGAACACCTCTCCCCGGGGGATCTGCAGGGCCAGATCGTTGACCGCAATTTTATCCCGGTAACGCTTGGTCAATCCCTCGGTTTCGATGATGTAGTCGCTCATCGCCGTCCCAGCCGGATGAACACCGCTGCGAGCCCGAGCACGACCAAGGCTACTATGAAGGCGCCGATCCAACCCCAGATGGTAGGTGTCGATACGGTGACCCTGAAATCGATGGATTTGCTTACGTCCGGGCTGTTGGTGGTCACATTGAGCATGTAATCGCCTGCCACCGCCCTGTCTGGAGCTGTTATCTCCATTTTCACTTCGCGGACTTCTCCTGGGTTTAGAGAATCGACCTTGTCAGGCCGGAAATTGACCTCCCATTGATCCGGCTTCGATGAGATGAAGGCGAGATTGGTGAGAGGGGCCGTGCCCGCGTTTGCCACAAGGAAATCGACCTGAGCCTGCTCTCCAGCGGTCGCTGACGCATTAAGCCGACCGGTAGCGGTGCCCATGTTTAATTTCTGAGTGCCAGACAGCGAGATCTTGAGGTCCGCTTGGGTAGAGAGGCCACCCGAACGTGCTTTAACTACCACGGGATAGTCTCCAGGTTCTCCGAGTAGGGGAGGCTGAATCTCAACACTGAGGGTCTCGCTCGAATCTTTCTTGAGTGCGATGGAGGAAATTTGAGTTTCCTCGAACTGGGGTTTGATCTTAATCACCCACCCTGGGGGTGCCTGAGCAGCTAATGCGGTGGTTACTGGGTTGTCGGTTTCATTCTTGAGGTCAATGCTGAACTTGAAGGTTTGACTGGTGTTTCCGCTCAACACGGGATACTGACTCTCCATTTTGAGCCCCCCGGTGTCGACCTTCTTGGCGGAGACGCGGAACGCGACCTTAGCGTTTTCGGTCTTCTCGCCTTTACTGTCGGTGGCCTTTACTGAGACTTCGTAGTCGCCGGGCTCCACACGGTCGGGAAGCTTGACCTTGAGTTCCAGGGTGGTGGACTTCCCGCCCTGAACCATGATTCCGCCCACCGGAAAGCTCGGGTATCTGGAGTGAAATGCTGCGGTCCAGCCCTCGGGTAGCGAAGTTGCGTCCAGGGCGACCCGTACCGAAGCCTTTCTTGGGTTGACGATCTCGGCATCCATCTCGAACTCTTGCCCTGGGCCGACGGTGATGTTTGTGTACGCCATGATCAACTCGAACGGCTCCTTTTGGTCATCGGGCACCTCCGGTTGTGTCGCAGCGCCTTCAGAACTGTCGTGCGAACTAACCACGGGGGGTGAACCGACCATTAGGGCAGCCAGCAACAGCCAGACGAGATAAGCCTTGCTAATCCTCATAAACCAACCTCCAGGATCTAGGTTTTTATAAATTTAAACACGCTCAATTCTTGAGTCAATACCGATTGAACCGGTTTTTTCGAGAGTTTACTCGGTCGTTAGTTGTTTCAATGGTCCGGTATCACCAATTAATCGGGGACGATCTATATTCTACCAAGTTGGCGAAGGCTTTCGTAGAGCACAATGGATACGGCATTTGCGAGATTTAGGCTTCTAACAACCGGACTCATCATGGGTATAAGGTAGCAGTGAGACTCGTTGGCGTCCAGGAGGGACTGAGGTAAACCTCGGGTTTCCGGCCCGAAAACGAGAAAGTCTTCGTCGCGAAACCGGGCTGTCACGTAAGACTTCTTCGCTTTTTTTGAGAAGTAATGTAATCCGGTTGGCCCATGGAGGTCGATGAAATCTTCCCACGAGTTGTGGATACGAAGGTCTACGTGTGCCCAGTAGTCGAGCCCAGCCCGTTTGAGATGTTTGTCGTCGATTGCGAATCCGAGGGGTCGTATCAGATGTAGCGGACTCCGGGTGGCCACGCACAGCCGTCCCACCGAACCCGTGTTCGGCGGGATCTCCGGTTGAAAGAGCACGATATTCATTGATGCCCGGCTTCTTGGGACCCTTGGCCCGCTGTTTTTTCCGGGGACGACATGCTGTCAATAATGAAAGTTACTGGACCATCGTTTATGAGGGACACTTTCATATGCGCCCCGAAAATCCCGGTACAAATTCTGGGGCCAATCGGAAGACTGAGCTTGGTGACAAAGTCTCGGTACAGCCTTTCCGCTTCTTTCGGGTTGGCAGCATTTGTCAGCGACGGACGTCGCCCCTTAAGACATTCGCCGTAGAGTGTGAACTGAGGCACCACTAGAATCTCGCCCTCGCTGTCCACGACAGAGCGATTAAACTTTCCGGACTCGTCGGGGAAGATTCGGAGGTTGAGAGTCTTGTTTGCCAGCAGAGTCGCGTCGGCTCCGGTATCATCTTTGCTCACCCCAAGAAAAACGCAAAGGCCGGACCCTATCGCCGATATTGTCTTGATGCCAACACTCACATTGGCGCTTTCAACTCTTTGGAGCAGAATCCTCATGCGAAGTTCCGATATTACGACACGAACGGAGGGGTACCGTCAGAATCAAGGTCCGCAGTGTCCTTGACTTTCGAATG